>NZ_JBGAKA010000096.1:0-8648 GCF_044224635.1 Reyranella sp.
ATCTCGACGCGAAACCCTTCTTCCGGCTGCGGCAGGGTGAAGTAGGGAGTCACGGCGTGGAAGAGCTCGTCGGTGACATGGCCCCAGTAGACGCCCGCCGGTTTCTCGTCGTTGCGGCGATGGATGTTGGCGAGGCAATCGGCGTCACTCGCCTCGATGACGTGCAGCACGTGATCGGCGCCGGCCGCGTCGAGCAGGCTGCGCACCCACTGGCGGGCCTTCGGGGTGTTGCCGGCGAAGTCGAACACGACCGAGACGCCGAGTTGCAACAACTGCACGGCAAGCGGGCCGATCAGGGCACGGCATTTGGTCGAGGCCTGCAGGAAATCGTCCAGTGAGCGGATCTCGAAACCCAGGGTCGAGATCCATTCATCCTCGCAGAACACTGCCGCCGGCAGTGATTGCCCGAGCGCGCGCGCGAGCGTCGTCTTGCCGGCGCCTGCCTTGCCGCAGATGAAATGGAGTGTGGCCACTTGCCCTCCCGCTGGTTGCGCGTTTGCACGATGATAGCAGCGCCGCCGCAATTGCTGGAACCGCGAGACGTCCCACCGCGATCTGCATGACCTCTGGGATTGGGCAGCGCATCGGGCGCTGCCCGCCGGAATCGCCAACGGCGAGATCCGCCGCGACATCGATGTCACAGTTTGGTCGGGGCAGCCCTTGGCGGCGGTGCGCGGCACCATCGGGCAATGGCTGATTGGTCCAGTAGCCTAAGTCCAAGGCTAGGGCAGCACGGCTTCGCACTATCTCGGCAGCTTGCAGGTCGCGCAATGCCATTGGCGTCTGCCGGCCGGATTCCGGGATCTCCAGGAGCATCTCCTGCTGCAGCCGACGGCGTAGGCCGGGGTCGTCGAGCGCCGCGCGCGTCGCCGCGTTGAGACGAGCAATGGTTGGAGTATTGGTTCCCTTCGGTGCCCAGAAACCGAACTAGGCGGAGACGTGGAAGCCAGGCAGGCCAGCTTCGTCCGTCGTGGGAATATCCCGAGCGGCGGCGCTACGCTCCGGTGAGGCAATCGCGTGGATGCGGATGGCACCCGTGCGGGCGTGCGGCACGAGGTCGGCGGGAAGCCCCAGGTACAGATCGATCTGGCCGCTCAGCAAGTCTTGCAACGCAGGCGCCGAGCCGCGATAGGCGACCTTCGCATCGGCAGCACCGAACCGCTCCTGGCGGGCGTCGTGACGGCAGCGGTGGAACGACTGTGGCGCAAGAATCCGTACGTAGCGCTGCGCGCACTACAGGCAGACAGCGCGACGCTGCTCGATCGCGACCTGCCTGAGCGCCGGATCGAGCTGGCTGTCGTCCCGGTCAGGGCGCTGCCGTTGCGCGACGATCTCGACGCGACTCCGCTCTATCGCGACTTCTGGCATGTCGTGGCGGGTGTGGGTAGCCCTTGGGTACGTCGCCGCACGCTCGATCTTGCCGAGCTTGCCGGTGCCTTCTGGTGCGCGACGCCCCTTGAGAGCGCGATCGGCTCGCTGCTGATCGACGCCTTTCAGGCCGAAGGGCTCGAACCGCCACGCCTCGCCGTGTCGAGCGTGATGTCACCGCCCGTCGTCGCGCGCCTGCTCGAGAACGATCGCTTTGTGGCGGTGATCGCCGATTCCCTGCTGAACTACTTCTACGCCCGCCGGCTGGCCATCAGACGATTGCCCGTCGCGCTCAATAGCCCGTCCTTCGATATCGTGGTCGTGAGGCTCAAGGGCCGGACCATCAGCCCCGTCGCGCAACTGTTCGTAGACCAGGCTCGAGCAATCGGAGCAGAGCTGACGAAGTCTCGGATTACCGACTCGTCGTCCCGAGAGCGTCGTCGAGCCAGTCGAGCGCGCGGCGATTGAGCAGCGAGCGGTTGCTCATCTCGCAGTGATCGTCCGCACCGTCGGCAGCGGTGAAGCGAATGAGCTCTTCGGACAAGCGAGCTCGAACAGCGTCTCGGCGGTTTCGGCGATCGGATCGTGCAGGTCGTCCTTGAAGATCAGTCCCATGCTCGGATTGCGGGCCGTCGCGACCGGATCGTCACACCGGCCTGTCGCCGCAGATCTGGACGCGCCGCATCAGGCGGCGGAACGGGCCGGTGTCGCCCAGCGCGATGTGCTTGGCGCTGCGATTGTCCCAGAAGGCGATCGAGCCCTTCTCCCAGCGGAAGCGGAAGGTGAATTCCGGCCGGTTGCCGTGCTCCAGCAGGAAGTCGAGCAGCGGCCGGCTCTCCTTCTCGGTCATGCCCTCGAAGCCTACCGTGTAGGAGGCGTTGACGAACAGCATCTTGCGGCCGGTCTCGGGATGGGTGCGCACCACGGGATGGCTGTTGCGCGTCTCGCGCCAGTCCGGCCCGTCGCGATGCTTGGTCGAGCGGCCCTTGTTCTTCCCGGCCTGCGGTCCCGCCACCATGATGTCGCTGTGCACGGCGCGCACGCCGTCGAGCATCCTCTTCATGCCGTCCGACAGCACGTCGTACGCGAGGTACTGGTTGGCGAACATCGTGTCGCCGCCGTAGGGCGGCACGTCGATGCCGTAGAGGATGGCGCCCATCGGCGGCTCGGCCACCATGGTCGTGTCGGCATGCCAATCCTCGCCGACATAGGAAGTGTCGCCCGGTTCGCGCCGCACCATGACGATCTCCGGATCGTCGCCGGTGCCCCGGTAGTTGGGATGGATGAAGATTTCGCCGAAGCGGCGCGCGAAGGCTTTCTGGCGCTCGGAATCGAGCTCCTGGTCGCGGAAGAAGACGACGCAATGCTCGTTCAGCGCGTCGCGGATCTCGCCGATCGTGCCGTCGTCGAGATCCTGCGCTACGTCGACGCCGGAGATCTCGGCGCCGCCGGCACCCGAAAGCAGCCGTATGTCGAGGCGCGTGTTCCGCATGGCCCTTGCCTCCATCCTTCGACCGAGGCGAGGCTACACGACGAAGTACCGCCTCGAAAGCGACACGAGTCATCCTCTTCCGGACCGCGAGCGCCCGCCCTGAGCTTGTCGAAGGGTCTTCGCTCGCGGCGCGGAAGAGCATGAGGATCGCGGTCGGTGGGCGCGATGAACTAGAGTGCCATCCAGTCTCGACCGCCAGCGTGACCCCTTTCGACGGAGCAACCCGATGAAGCCGCACGTGATCTGCCACATGGTCTGCAGCCTGGACGGCCGCACCTGGTCGAGCCGCTGGCGGCCGCAGGGGGCGCATTCGGCGGGCCTGTTCGAGCGCCTGCACGACCAGCTGGGCGGCGGCACGTGGCTGGTCGGCCGCGTCACCGGCCAGGAATTCGCCAAGGGCAAGGAGCGCCCGGCGCCGACCGGCCAGACCTTTCCGCGCACGGTGTGGATCGCCCGGCGCGATGCCGCGGCATACGGCGTCGTGCTCGATGCCGAGGGCAAGATCATCTGGGGCCGCTCCGACATCGGCGGCGATCCGATCGTCGTCGCGCTGACCGAACAGGTTCCCGACGCCCACCTCGAGGCGCTGCGGGCAGAGGGCGTGTCCTACGTCTTCGCCGGCAAGCAGGCACTTGATCTGCGGCTGCTGCTCGAGGTCCTGAACCGCGAGCTGGGCATCGAACGCCTGCTGCTCGAGGGCGGCGGGCGCGCCAACGGCGCCTTCCTGCGCGCCGGGCTCGTCGACGAGATCAGCGTGGCGATCAATCCCGCCGTCGATGGCGCCCGGGGAGGGCCGTATGTCTTCGATTCCGCCGACGAGAAGACGGGGCCGTCGGCGCCGCTCACGGCGATGACCTTGAAGAGTTGCGAGGTGCTCGACGGCGGCGCCGTCTGGCTGCGCTACGACCTGCGCAACGAACGGCCGTCGGCCTAGAGCGTGATTGGTTCAAGTGGAAACCTCACCCTGAGGAGCCACGTGGAGCGTGGCGTCTCGAAGGGTGGGCAACCGACGTGACTTGTCCGACCCTTCGAGACGCGGCCTGCGGCCGCTCCTCAGGGTGAGGTCATTCTTTGGTGCTTCAACCAATGACGATCACGCCTTAACGAACCGGCCGCTCCGGCGTGCGCGGGAAGGCGCCGCCGTGCTCCGGCCATTCCCATTCGTCGCGGTCCGGCGCGTCGACGTCGATGCCCTTCGCCCGCAGCATGTCGCGAAAGTCCTCGGCATCGTCGTTCGGCCGGTAGCCCAGCGTGCTCCAGTTGGGATCGATCGTCTTCAGGCGCGTGTTGCGCGAATAGCCGTTGACCACCAGGCATCCGGGATCGGGATGACGCAGCGAGACGTCGACCAGGTGGGCGATATCGGCCGGGCTGATCCAGGTCGCGAGCGAGCGCTGGTCGATCGGCTGCGGGCGGAAGGTGCCGATGCGCAGCGAGACCGAGCGGATGGCGTAGCGATCATAGTAGTGGCGCAGCATCGTCTCGCCCCACGCCTTGAAGACGCCGTACAGGCTGTCCGGCCGCGGCGGCAGATCGGGCGAAACCTTCTCGGTGATCGGATAGCAGCCGAAGGCGTGGTTGCTGCTGGCGAAGACGATGCGCTCGACGGCCGCCAGCCGGGCGGCTTCGAGCACGTCGAACAGGCCGCGCGCGTTGACGCGAAACAGATCCTCCAGCGTGTAGGTGCCGACCACGCCTGCGAGGTGAACGACTGCCCGCACATCGCGCATCATGCCCTCGACGGCGGCGCGGTCGGCGATGTCGGCGACGACCATCTCCTCGTTGCCGGCGAGATCCTGAAGCGGTCGGACATCGGTCAGGCGGAGGTGACGCCAATGGCTGCGCAGGCCGACGCGCAGCGCCGTGCCGATGGCGCCCGCGGCACCGGTGATCAGGACGCGGTCGGCCTCAGGATTGATCATGTCCTGTGCTCTATTTTACGAAGCGCGGCATCACGTCGGCGGCGAGCAGCTCGAGCGTCTCGCTGTCGTTCTTGTAGGCGCTGCTGATCAGGAGCTGGACGCCGGCGTCCTGGTATTTCCCGACAAGGTCGGTGATCTGCGCCACGGTGCCGGCTACGCCATAATAGTTCTCCGGCACCGCCAGCCTCTTGCGCTTGGCCGCCAGCGAGGCCTCGTCGCGGGCAATGAGGAAGCTGATGATGTTGGTGCGCTCGATGTCGGCATAGCTCCGCTGTGCCGCGTCGCAATGGCGGCGCAGGACGTCGAGCTTGTGCCGGACCATGTCGGGCGTGCCGCCGACATTGCAGGCATCGGCCAGTCGCGCGACGGCCCGCAAGGTGAGCTGCTCGCCGCCGCCGCCGATCATCACCGGCGGATGCGGCTTCTGGATCGGCTTGGGCTCGAGGATCGCGTCCTGCGCCTGGAAGTACTTGCCGTGGAAGGTGGTGCGCTTCTCGGCCCACATCGCGAGGATCAGCCGCACGGCTTCCTCCATCTGCCGGATGCGCAGCGCCGGCCGCGGCGGGAACTCCCAGCCGTACTGGCGGTACTCGGTCTCGAACCAGCCGGCGCCGATGCCGAGGGTGAGGCGGCCGCGGCTGATCAGGTCGACACCGGCGGCGATCTTCGCGAGATGGGCCGGGTTGCGATAATGGACCGAGGAGACCAGCGTCGCCAGGCGGATGCGCCGCGTCACCGCGGCGAGCCCCGACAGGACCGTCCATCCTTCCATGAAGGGTTCGTCCGGCGCGCCGACATTGGCGATCTGGATGAGATGGTCCATCACCGAGAACCAGGTGAAGCCATGGTCTTCCGCCCATTGGGCCTTGGCCTTGACCGCTTCGAAGATCTCCGCCGGCTCGGCGCCGAACAGCCATGACGGATTGTGGATGCCGAACTTCATGGTGCTTCCTCGTTCCTTCGACTTCGCTCACGGGCCGGGAGCGTCGTATTTGCAGAAATATACCGATCGGTCGGCCGGTTGCCACGGCCCGATGAATGATGACCGGAGCTGGAATTCGTGGGCCGGCCGTTCGAGGCGCTGGCGTTGCAGCAGGCCCGGGCCTACGGTGGCCGGCAACAGATCGTCGGCGTGACACGAAAGGTTCATCGAGATGGAAATCCGACGCAGCGGCTCGCAGCCCTCGACCAAGGGACCGGAGAACTGGTTCACCGGCACGGTGCGCATCGACCCGCTGATGCGGGCGACCGATCCGGCGCGCGTCAGCACCGCCTACGTCACCTTCGAGCCGGGTGCGCGCACGGCCTGGCATACCCATCCGCTCGGCCAGACGCTGATCGTCACCGCGGGCTGCGGCTGGGTGCAGTGCGAAGGCAGCCCGCCCGAGGAGATCCGCCCGGGCGACGTCATCTGGACCGCGCCGGGCGAGAAGCACTGGCACGGCGCCAAGGCGAAGACCGCGATGACCCACATCGCCGTCACCGAGGCGCTGAACGGCAAGAACGTCGATTGGCTGGACAAGGTGGGCGACGATCAGTACCCGGCCTTCTGAGTGACGGCAGCCGGCGGAGATGGACGCGCATATTTCGAATCCCTCCCCCGTAATCGGGGGAGGTGCCCCGTCATACGGGGCGGAGGGGTCATAGGCCGCCTCACGTGGCTCATGACCCCTCCGTCGCCGAAGACGGCGACACCTCGCCAACAGAGTTGGGGAGGAAAATGAGAGAGCGCCCATATGAGGATTGGAGCGGCGACGTGCGTCCTACCGCGGTTCCCGGAAGGCCGGGTAGAGGTTGACGTAGCCGAGCTTGACGCGGCGCGCCGCCTGCTCGGCCGCTTTCTCGGGCGACATCGGCACGAAGCCATGACCTTCGACTAGCCGCTGCATGAAGGCGGCGCGCGCCGTGACGGCGATGGCGTCCTGCAGGGCCTTCTCCTCCCAGCCCTCGGCGAGCACCGCGTCGGCATCGGCCTGCGTCATCGCACCTGGCGTCAGCATCAGCTTGCGCACGTAGGCGAGCAGCGGCTTCAGGCGCGCCTCGACTGGCACCGTCTCGGGATCCTCCAACAGGCGCTCCACCGTGCCGGGCGCCACGCCCCAGGCGTAGGCGGCTGCCGAATGTGCCACGCACACGAACCGGCACCCGGAGACGCCGGCAGCATAGGCCAGGATCAACTCGCGTTCGCCCTGGCTGAGCGGCGACGGCCCGTTCATCAGCGCCTGGCTCATCTTCGCCCACGCGCCGTAGATCTCCGGATATTTGGAGAAGACGTTTGCCGGACCGGCATCGTCCGGCAGGGATTTGAAGAAGGTCATGGCAGCTTGGCCTCCCGGCGGGCTCGAGATCGTTTCGACGGCCTAGCAGGAACCTTGGCCGCGCCGCCCAGGGCGAGCAGCTTGAGCTCGGCCACGATCTGCTCGAGGTGCTCGGCCGGAGCCCGGATCCGGCTCGCGGCGGCGCCGAGATACGTCCAGTAGAGAAGCTGCGCCCGCGCGGCCGCCACGGGCGGGGCGACGCCCGCCTCGACGAGCAGCTGCTCGAGGTAATCCCGCCGTCTGCGGTCGACCTCGGCCACCGCGCGCGCGGCGAGCGGGTTGGCATCGGCCCAGGCACGCATGCGGATCTCGAGCGCGGCGCCGTGCGCGAAAGCCCGGCGCAACAGCGCATCGAGGCGCCGTTCGCGCGAGTCGTGCCGCTCGATGTCGGAGATGATCGCCTCGGTCGTGGTCTGCCGCCAATGCTCGATCACCCGCGTATGGAACTCGCCGAGATCGGTGAAGTGCCAGTAGAAGCTGCCGCGCGAGACGCCGAGCTTGCGCGCCAGGACATCCGCCTTCAGCGCGTCGGCGCCCTCGCGCGCCAGCGTCGTCAGGGCGAGGTCGATCCAGTCCTGGGCGGTCAGTCGCTCGGTCACGAGGTCGCACCATACAGAGCTGTATTGACGTCCGCAATCGGCCGGCTATTTTCCATACAGAGCTGTATGGAGGAATGCATGCGGGATCTGGCACTTCAGGCGGCCGGCGTGCTGGCCATTGCAGTCGCGCTGATGCATGGCGTGATTGCCGAGCGACGCGTCTTTCCTGGCGCGCGCATCGAGCCCGGTTGGACGCGCCGCTTGCTGCGCATGGTGTGGCAGGCGAGCACGGTGGACTGGGTGGTCGTGGGGGCCCTGCTGATCGCCGCCCCGGGCCTCGATTCGCCGACGGCGCGTCAATGGATCGTCGGCGCGGCGGTGGTGATCTACGGCTACGCCGCCGCGGGCAATGCGATGGCGACGCGCGGTCGCCACGTCGGCTGGGTCCTGATGGCGGTGGTGGTCGCGCTGGCGCTCGCCGGGCTGTAGCCCGTCTTTCTCGGGCAACGTCCCCGGCTGCTCAATAGGTGGCGAAGATGCGCGCGATCTCAACCGGGTCGGAGGTCCGGGTGAGCGCCAGCGCCAGCAGCAGGCGGGCCTTCTGCGGGTTGAGGTTGTCGGCCGCGAGCACGCCGGCGTCGGCGAGCCTCTTGCCGCGGTAGATGCGGCCAGAGCCGGCGCGCGAGGACTGCACGACCACGATGCCCTGGCGCACCGCCTCGGTCATGGCCGCCAGATCGGCGGCGGGCGCCATGCCGGGCGCGAAGCCGGCCGACACCAGCCCCTTGGCGCCGGCGGCGATGAAGGCGCGCATGGCGCTGCCGTCGGAACCCGCATAGGCATAGGCGATGTCGACGCGCGGCAGGGCCTCCACGCCCCGAACGCAAAAGGTAACTTCCGCGATGCGAGCCTGTTGAGCGGCCATTTGTCGGCGCTTCGCCGCCTCCAGCGGGCTCATCGGCGATAGGGATGGAGTGGCGGATCACGATTTTATCTTCGCCGACGAGGA
>NZ_JBGAKA010000059.1:0-52865 GCF_044224635.1 Reyranella sp.
ATCACCGCGTCGACCTGCGAGGGGGTGGCCCTGCCTTCCTGCACGATGCGCAGCCCCTCCGTACCGATCGCCGTGCCGCCGAGATTGACCAGGAAGCCCGGCGTATCGCCGACCACCACCGGCACGCGCGTCTGACGCTTGCCGAGCTCGGTCATCGCAGAGACCACCCACTGCGCCGTGTCAGCCGCACGGATCACCTCGACCAGCTTCATCAACGGCACTGGATTGAAGTAGTGCATACCGCACACCCGGTCACGGTGCTTGAGCGCGCGGGCGATCGAAGCGATGCGGATCGACGAGGTGTTAGAGGCGAGAATCGCCTCAGGGGCCACGACGGCCTCGAGCTCGCCGAACAGCTTCTGCTTGACCTCGAGATTCTCGAAAACCGCCTCCACCACGATGTGGCAGGCCGCGAGGTCGGAGAGCTTGTCGGCCACAGCGAGATTGGCCTCCGTCTTGGCGAGATCGGCGTCGCTCAACCGTCCGCGCGCCACCAGCCCCTTCAAGGTTTCGAGGATGGCGTTCCGTGCCTTGGCAGCGCCACCGGGTGCCGCGTCGAACATGATCGCCTTCATGCCGCCCTGCGCCGTCACCTGGGCAATGCCGCGCCCCATCGCGCCGGTGCCGACGATGCCGACGCAGAGATCGGGACGGCTGATGTCGAAAGTCATTTCGCGTTCCTCTTGCTTCTGCTTCCCACTGTCCCGCGCCGTCGCGGCCGATAGGCTCCGGCCGGCTCCACCATCTCCTTGGAGTGATCCTCGGAGTCGGGGCGATCCAGCAGGGTGAGCGCACGCCCGCGATTGCCCCGTGCCGCGATCAGTCGAAAGCGAACCTCGGCTTCATGGGCCGACAGTGTCGCGGTCGCAATCTCCTCGCTCAGCTTGTTGATGCTCACGCCCCGCACCCGCGCGAGATCACGCAGCCGCGCATGGGTAGCGTCAGGCACTCGGATCGTCAGGTTGGACATGGATGCTCCTTCAGACAGGGCCTCGTACTCTCTTGGATCGCAGGTATCTCGCCCGCCCATCTCGCGCTTCGCGCGTTCATGAACGGCGCATGTGAATGTGCCGGGCGGGCGGGGCGCCCGCGGTCCGGAAGAACATGAGCAGCCTCAGCTTTTCGCCGCATATCCCGCCGATTTCAGGCCGCCGGTGATCTCGTCGATTGCCGCGGGATCGTCGATGGTGGCCGGCATCTTCCACGGCTCGCCGTCGGCGATCTTCTGCATGGTGCCGCGCAGGATCTTGCCCGACCGGGTCTTGGGCAGGCGCGGCACGACGATGGCGGTCTTGAAGAAGGCGACCGGGCCGATACGGTCGCGCACCATCTGGACGACCTCGCGCACCGTGTCCTGATGCGGCCGGTCGACGCCGGCCTTCAGCACCAGCAAGCCGAACGGCACCTGGCCCTTCAGCTCGTCGGCGACGCCGATCACGGCGCATTCCGCGACGTCGTCATGCGAGCCCAGCACCTCCTCGATCTGGCCGGTCGACAGGCGATGGCCGGCGACGTTGATCACGTCGTCGACCCGCGTCATCACCGAGACATAGCCGTCGTCGTCGATGAAGCCCGCGTCGCCGGTCTTGTAGTAGCCGGGAAACTCCGCGAGGTAGGCTTGGCGAAAGCGCTCGTCGGCGTTCCAGAGCGTTGGCAGGGTGCCGGGCGACATGGGCAGCTTGGCCGCCAGGGCGCCGATCTCACCGCGCTTCATCGGCGCGCCGTTCTCGTCGAGCACGTCGAGCTGCCACCCCGGCGCGGGCACCGAGCACGAGCCGGGCTTGATCGGCATCGGATCGAGGCCGACAAAATTGCCGCAGATCGCCCAGCCGGTTTCGGTCTGCCACCAATGGTCGACGATCGGCACGCCGAGCAGCTTCTGCGCCCAGGCAATGGTCGGCGGGTCGCCGCGCTCACCGGCGAGGAACAGGGTGCGGAAGCTGGAGAGGTCGTAGCTCTTCAGCAGCTTGCCGTCGGGGTCCTCCTTCTTGATGGCGCGGAAAGCGGTCGGCGCGGTGAACAGCGCCGCCGCCTTGTGCTCGGAGATGACCCGCCAGAACGCGCCCGCGTCGGGTGTGCCTACAGGCTTGCCCTCGTACAGGATGGTGGTCGCGCCATGGATCAGCGGGCCGTAGACGATGTAGCTGTGGCCGACAACCCAGCCCACATCCGAAGCGCACCACCAAACCTCTCCGGGCTGCACGCCGTAGAGGTAGCGCATGCTCCAGGCCAGGGCGACGCAGTAGCCGCCGTTGTCGCGCACCACGCCCTTGGGCTGGCCGGTCGTGCCCGACGTATAGAGGATGTAGAGAGGATCGGTCGCCTTGACCGGGACACAGCCGTGCGGCGATGCCGCCTCCACCGTCTCGGACCAGTCGAGATCGCGGCCGGCGACCATGGTCGCCGGCGCCTGCCAGCGCTGATAGACGAGGCAACGCGGCACCTTGTGCTGAGCGAGCTCGATCGCCTGGTCGAGCAGCGGCTTGTACTTCACCACCCTGCCCGGCTCGATGCCGCACGATGCCGTCAGCACCAGCTTGGGCGTGCAATCGTCGATGCGGGTCGCCAGCTCGTTGGCGGCAAAGCCGCCGAACACCACCGAATGCACCGCCCCCAGCCGGGCGCAGGCCAGCATGGCCATCACCGCTTCGGGGATCATCGGCATGTAGATGATCACCCGGTCGCCCTTGCGCACGCCCTGCGCGGAGATCGCACCGGCGAGCTTCGCCACCCGGTCCCGCAAGTCACGATAGGTGAACTTCTTCTTGCGCGAGGTGATCGGCGAATCGTAGATCAACGCGACCTGCTCGCCGCGGCCACGCTGCACATGGCGGTCGAGCGCATTGTGGCAGGTATTGAGCTCGGCGCCGGCGAACCAGCGATAGAAGGGTGGGTTGGTCGCATCCAGCAGCTTGTCCCACGGCCGGGCCCAGTCGATCGCGGCAGCCTGCTCGGTCCAGAATCCGGCAGGATCGTTCAACGAGCGCGTATGCAGCGCGCGGTAGGTGTCACCCACGGCCATGGCGGCGTCTCCCCCGTCCTTTCTCCAGCATAGGCTTAACCTCGCGCGCGCAAGCCCGCAATGCGGCGCGATTGGTCACGCACACCGCGTATTCCTCGCCGAACTGGGCTTATCCAATCGATTGAACGGAGAACGCGTCTACACAATCGAAGCCGCAAGTCGAAAGGCCATCGTGCCTCCTCGTAGACCCTGCAGAGCAGGCTGTGCGACTATTTCCGATCGTAGAAGGAGCGTTGAATGTATCGGCGCCTCGTCGCGTGGATCGCGGTTCCGACTGTGCTCGGGCTCGGCTGCGGCGCAAGGCAGGGCGATCTACGATTGGGACAGCAGGTACATTCGGGACGACATGCAGGATAATCCCAGGATGACGACCGTGCCGCACCGTGCCGGCAGCGTGCAGGCCGCACTGATCGCCGGCACCGAAATCCAGCCGCCCGGTATGCTCCGGCAGGCCGCGCATTCATTGCTTCGGCTCAATCACGTTCCCGACACGAAGAACACTCGGAGGAAATCATGATCCGTCGTCGTCACGCGACGTTGGCCGCGCTGGCGGCCATGGTGCCTGCCGCCGCCCGCGCGCAGGCTGCCTGGCCGACAAAGCCAATTCGCCTGATCGTCCCCTACGGACCGGGCGGCTCGGCCGAGCAGGTGGCGCGCCTCTACGCCGAGCGCCTGAGTTCCGTACTCGGCCAGCAGATCATCGTCGAGAACAAGCCCGGCGCGTCGGGCGGCGTCGGTACTCAGATGGTCGCGACCAGCCCGCCCGACGGCTACACATTCCTGCTCTCGCCGACCGCCATCATGGCGATCACGCCAGGCGTTCGAAAAACACCGTACAATCCCGACGACCTGGTCGCGGTGTGCCGACTGTCGACGCCGATTCTCACCGTGACCATCACCAATGCGCTGGGGGCTAAGACTTGGCAGGAATTCGTCGCCCTGGCCAAGCAGAATCCGGGCAAGTACTGGTTCGGCTCGTCGGGCCTCGGCACCATCACCCACCTCACGGGAGAGGTGCTGACGCGCGCCGCCGGCATCGAGATGCAGCACACCCCCTACAAGACCATCGTCGATGCCACCGGCGACATCTTCGACGGCCGCATCCAGATGGTGTTCGATCCCTCGTTCGTGCCCTACGCCAAGTCCGGCAAGGTGCGCATGGTGCTGACCGACGGCCCGGCCAGGCTCGCCGAATTCCCCGACGTGCCAACAGCGCGGGAAGTCGGCCTCGACCTCAAGGGCTTCCGCGACCGTAGCTGGTTCGGCCTGTTCGCGCCCAAGGGCCTGTCGCCCGACATCGCCAAGCGAATCTCGGACGAGGTCGCGCGCATTGCCGCAGAGCCGTCGATGAAGGAGAAGCTCCTGCTGGTGGCGCAGTACGCCCATCACCAATCGACCGACCAGTTCGCCCGGCAGGTCGCCGACGACAAAGCCTTCTTCGCCAACCTGATCAAGGAGCTCGATATCAAACTGGAGTAGACCCCGCCCTTCGTGGGACAATGCCCTGCTTCGGTGGCAGCGGGAATCAGGGCATGGCCAAGGGAAAATCGGGCAAGAGCAACAAGGGCACCGGGACCAAGCGCCCGGTCGCGCGCAAGGCCGCCAAGGCGAAGAAGCCGGTGCGCAAGGCGGCCAAGCGGAAGGTCGCCGCGAAGAAGAAGAGCGTTCTCGGCAAGCCGGTCGCTCGCCCGGCGCTGCGCCGCGCCGTGAAGGGACGCTCCTCGGTGGGCCGCATTGCCGCGCCGCGGCCGGCCTTGCACAAGGCGCCGGCGCTTTCGAGCAACATCTACGAGCGCGACCTCGACAAGACGGCTGCCAACTACGCGCCGCTGACGCCGCTGCAGTTCATCGAACGCAGCGCCAGCGTGTACCCCGACCGCATCGCCGTGGTCCACGGCGAGCGCCGGCAGACCTGGTCCGAGACCTATCGGCGCTGCCGGCAGCTCGCCTCGGCCCTCGAGAAAGTCGGCATCGGGGTGGGCGACACGGTGGCGATCATGGCACCCAACATTCCCGAGATGTACGAGGCGCATTTCGGCGTGCCGATGTCGGGCGGAGTCCTGAACTCGCTCAACACGCGCCTCGATGCGGCGATGATCGCCTTCATCCTCGACCACAGCGAGACCAAGGTGCTGCTGGTCGACCGCGAATATCATCGCGTCGCCACCGAGGCGCTGGCGATCGCCAAGGTCCAGCCGCTGGTCGTCGACATCGACGACCCGGCCTGCGACGACCGTGCCCAGATCGGCGACACGACCTACGAGGAGTTCATCGCCACCGGCGACCCCGACTATGCCTGGGACTACCCGAGCGACGAATGGAACGCCGTGTCGCTCAATTACACCTCGGGCACGACCGGCAACCCCAAGGGCGTCGTCTTCCATCATCGCGGCGCGACGCTCTCGGCCTACGGCAACGCCACGCAATGGCCGATCGGCCTGCATCCGGTTTACCTGTGGACGCTGCCGATGTTCCATTGCAACGGCTGGTGCTTCCCATGGACCCTGGCGCTGGTCGCCGGTACCAGCATCTGCCTGCGCCGCGCCAATGCCGCGACGATCTACTCGGCCCTCGCCGAGCACGGCGTGACGCACATGTGCGGCGCGCCGATCATCATGCAGTTCATCATCGCTGCCTCGCCCGCCGAGCGCCGGCCGCTGCCGCGCCGCGTCGAGTTCATGACCGCCGCGGCGCCGCCGCCAGCGGCGGTCCTGGAAGCCTTGGAGAAGGAGAATTTCCACGTCACCCACGTCTACGGGCTGACCGAGGTTTATGGGCCGGCGACGATCTGTTCTTGGCACGAGGAATGGGACAGCCTGCCCTCGCACGAGCGGGCCCAGCGCAAAGCGCGTCAGGGCGTGCGCTACGCCGCCGAGGACGGCGTCACGGTGATGGACCCAACCACCATGCAGGAGGTGCCGCGCGACGGCAGCACGATGGGCGAGGTGATGTTCCGCGGCAACCTCACCATGAAGGGCTATCTCAAGAATCCAACGGCAACCCGGGAGGCGTTTGCGGACGGCTGGTTCCACTCGGGCGATCTGGGTGTCCTGCACGAAGACGGCTATATCGAGCTGCGCGATCGGTCGAAGGACATCATCATCTCGGGCGGCGAGAACATCTCGACCATCGAGGTCGAGGGCGTGATCATCGAGCATCCGGCGGTGGCCAACGTCGCGGTGGTCGCCAAGCCCGACGAGAAGTGGGGCGAGACGCCGTGCGCCTTCGTGGTGCTGAAGCCCGGCGCGGTGGCAACAGCCGAGGAGATCATCGCCCACTGCCGGGCCAACCTCGCCTCCTACAAGTGCCCGCGCTACGTCGTGTTCCGAGACTTGCCGATGACCTCGACCGGCAAGGTGCAAAAGTTCGTCCTGCGCGACTGGGCGAAGGCGGCGGCCTAGACGACGCCGCACGGGGCGCTCCGCGACACCATCGCCGCGCCATAATCGACCGGTTATCCTGGGTCGCGACATGGCCGGCCAAGCAACGTTGATCGTATCGACGCGCAGCGGCGTGCGCCCTTTGGGCGTGCGCGGCGAGCCGTTGCACAACGCCGCGCCACAATTGCGCCGGGTGGTGCGCCGGCGCCTCGGCGACGCGGCCGCCGACCTGCTGGCCGAGCCGCAGCTCCATGAGGACGGCAAGGCGATCGACTGGTACGCGGCCTGGGCGGGCGCCGTGCAGCCCTTGTCGGCGTTGCCCCCCGAGCGCCGGGCCGAAGTGATGTCCGGCATCGGCGAGAGGCTGGCCGACATGCGCCGCCTCGGCGACACGCTCGCCGGGTCCGGCCCGCGTGAGGAGAGCGGCGTCGTCGGCCTGTCGCTCCAGCTCGCCGCCCGTGCCCCATCCGAGTCGTGCGTCTTCATGGTCGGGGAACGACCGGCGATCGTCTGCTGGGGTTACGAGAAGGAGGCCGCAGCGGGCTTGCTGCCGGCGAGCTTGCCGGCGCCGCCGGGGCCATTGGCATCGCCGAGCCCATCGGTTCGTCGTCGTGTCCTCGATGCGCCGACCGACCGGCCGATGGTGAGCACGGCGCGGCCGGCAGGCGCGGTCATCCCGTGGGGTCGCGCGCTGCTGGTCGCGTTGCCGTTGCTGCTGTTGCTGCTCGGCGGGGCATGGCTGTTGCGCGGCCTGCTGCCCAGCGATCCCGAACAGAACCTGGCAACGCGGGAAGGTCCGCCAGCCCCGCCACCACCGGAACCGCCGGCTGACCCCCTGCCCGCGCTGAAGGCCGCATTCTCGGCCGAGGAATCGCGCAGTCGCGTGCTCAAGGTCGAGCTCTCTCTGATCGAGGCCGAGCTGCGCAAGCGCATCGCCGAATGCAAGCCGCCCGAACCGCCGAAGCCACCACCGCAGGTCGCGGTCGCGCCACCGCCGCCACCTGTTCCTCCGCCCCAGCCGCAGCAGCCCAAGGCGGCTCCTGTTCCGCCGCCGCCCCCGATCCAGAGTCGGCCGAACGACGATCGGCTGCGCCTGCCGCCGGCTCCGACCAACAACTACGCCTTCATGGAAGGATGCTGGCGGACCGATCCGTTCCGCCACGAAGCCATGCAACAGCAGCCCGGCGTCTCGACCTACTGCTTCGATGCCAACGGCAACGGGCAACTCGAATGGCGACGCGGTCGCACGAGTTGCCGCACGCGCGCGCAGTCGCGCTTCGACGGGCCCTCGCTAACGCTGCGCGACAGCGATTCGAGCTGCAACGACGGCTCGCGATGGTATGCGGACCAGCTCGTCTGCCGGCGCGGTGCAGGCGACGTCGCCCATTGCAGCGGCACGTCACGCGGTGCATCCGGCCCGGTATCCTGGACGGTCAATTTGCACAAGCTGAATTGAAGGCTCGAATTCTTACGCCCGGCCCTTGGGCAGCGAGGGCCTCGCCCGATCATGAGCAAGGGCGCGCCAGACCTCCGCGGTCCAAGCGAATTCGATGCCCGACGAGGGCGCACACGCTGAGCGGTTGCCCCCGCCATAGGCGGCCAGCCTATCGCCAAGGCCGATACGTCAGTGTCGAGTCGCTGGCGACGTAAGTCGGACGATCTCGTCCTTGATGAGGAGCTTCTGCTTCTTGAGGCTGCAGATCGCATCGTCGTCGGGATGCGGCCGATGGTTCTCTTCGCTTATCGCTTGCTCAAGGGAAGCATGCCTAGCCTTGAGCGCTTCGATGTGGTCCACGGTGCTCACGGGCGACCTCCGAGCTGGTTGCGGACGACAAACTCTGACTCCGACATTGGTACCTGTCACGTCAAATCAAGTGCCCTCCCGCCGCTGTGCATAACCCGGTACAGTAACTCGCATGACAGACCCCAATCGGCTGGTGATCGGTATTTCCGGAGCATCCGGCGTCATCTATGGCGTCCGCCTACTGCAGGCACTGCAAGAATTCCCGGTGGAAACCCACCTGGTCATGACACGCACCGCGGAAGTCACGCTGGCGCACGAGACGTCGCTGAAGGTGGCCGAGGTCCACGCGCTGGCCGGGCGCGCGTACGCAGTCGACGACCTCGCCGCCGCGATCTCCAGCGGCTCGTTCCGGACCCTGGGCATGATCGTGGCGCCCTGCTCGATGCGCAGCCTGGGGGAGATCGCCAACGGCATCAGCTCCACCCTGCTGACCCGCGCCGCCGACGTGGCGCTGAAAGAGCGGCGGCGTCTGGTGCTGCTGGTCCGCGAGACGCCGTTGCACGCCATCCACCTGCGCAACATGACGAGGCTGGCCGAAGCAGGCGCGATCATCGCGCCACCGGTACCGGCCTTCTACAATCGGCCGCAATCCCTCGATGACATCATCGACCATACGATCGGCCGCGTGCTCGACCTGTTCGACCTCGACACCGGTCGGGTCAAGCGCTGGAGCTGACTTCCCCTGGAGCTCGGGCGTCTCGCCCGCTCATGCGCTCGGACGGGCGAAACTCCTGTCGTCGAAGAATCAGGCCGGCACCGCCTCGAGACCGACGACACGCCCGATTTCCTCACCCAGGAGCGATGGGAACGTCGCCTTCATCAGGGCCACCACTGCAGCCCGATCCTTGGTGTCGGGAACGACGCCGAGGCAGACCGCGTAGACCCCGAGATTGCCGACCGCCGCCCGCATCCGCTTTTCCACAGGACGGTCGCGGTCGGCCGGCGGGGTGTGCAGGCTGGCGAGCTGGAGTTGCTCGGCATGTTCGGCGGCGAGCTCGGCGTCGGCGACGCGGCGACGAACCGCGTCGACCGTCTCAGGCAAAGCCTGCGGCCACGGCCGATCCTTGAGCAGGCGGCGCATCTGGCGCAGCGGCCGCACCACGTCGGCCTGCCAGGCATCGCTCGCCTTGAGGATGACCCGAAGCCGGTCGGCAGTCAGGGTCGGACGCCCAGACGCTCCCAGCCAGCAGCAGAACAGAAGCACGTTGACGTCGCAGCCGCGGCGCTCCTGCAGGTCGAGGCAGGCCTCGGCCACGCCCTCGCCGGCGTAGAGCTCGAGCGAGAAATTCCAAAACGGATGGGGGAGAAAATCGGACACCAGCTCGGTCCCTGGACGCTTCCCAAGTGCGGGGCGAAGGGGTACACGGCGCAAGGCGGCGTGGCTAGTCCGCCGGGACGAGTACGCCGAGCATGAACAATCCGCCATCGGATCCGTTGGACACCGAGGCCATCAGGGCCAAGCTGGAAGCGCTGAAGAGCGAGCATCGCGACCTCGACGAGGTGATCGATCGCCTGGTCGAGAAGCCGCCGTTCGACCAGCTCCAGCTCCAACGCCTGAAGAAGCGCAAGCTTGGCCTCAAGGACCAGATTCTGCGGCTGGAAAGCCAGCTCATCCCCGACATCATCGCCTGAAGGACACGCGAAGCTTCGATGGCCAAGAAAACTGCGAAAGCCAAGCCGCCCATGTCGCGTCCGCTCGTCGGCCTGATCATGGGCAGCCAGTCGGACTGGGCGACCATGCGCCATGCCGCGGAGACCTTGGAAGCCCTCGGCGTGCCGTTCGAGGCGCGAATCGTGTCGGCCCATCGTACGCCGCGTCGCATGATGGCCTATGCCGCCGCCGCCAAGGGGCGCGGCCTCAAGGTGATCATTGCCGCCGCCGGCGGGGCGGCGCACCTGCCCGGTATGACGGCCTCGATGACGCCCCTGCCGGTGCTCGGCGTGCCGATCGAAAGCGCCGCCCTCAAGGGCCAAGACAGCCTCCTTTCCATCGTCCAGATGCCGGCTGGCATCCCCGTCGGCACGCTCGCCATCGGCCGCGCCGGGGCCGTCAACAGTGCCATCTTGGCCGCCAGCATTGTCGGTCTTTCCGACAACAAGATCATGGCGGCAGTCGAGCGACAGCGCGTCCGCCAGACGGCCGCGGTCGCCCGCGTGCCGACCGATGATCCGCCGGCTCCGTACCGCTAGCGATGAGCACGCCGCAGATCATTCCACCGGGATCGACCATCGGCATCTTGGGCGGGGGCCAGCTAGGCCGTATGACCGCCTTGGCGGCCGCCCGCCTGGGCTACCGCTGTCTGGTCTACGCGCCCGACGAGCATTCGATTGCCGGCGACGTGGCGGCTGGATACGTGCGGGGCGACTATGACGACACCGACGCACTCGCCCGGTTCGCCCGCCGGGTCGACGTCATAACCTACGAATTCGAGAACGTCCCGGAAGCCGCGGTCGTCGCCTGCCTCGAACACAAGCCGGTGCGGCCCGGCGTCACGCCGATCCACGTCGCCCAGCACCGGCTGCGCGAAAAGCAATTCTTCGCCACGCTCGGCATCGGCACCGCCGACTACCAGCCCGTGCGCAACGAAGCCGAATTGGCGGCAGCCACTGCGCTGCCCGGTATCCTCAAGACCTGCCGCGAGGGTTACGACGGCAAGGGCCAGGCGCGGGTTCACGATCGGGCGTCGCTCGAGGCGGCCTGGGAGAGGCTGGGCCGCCGCGAGTGCATCCTCGAAGCGCTGGTCGATTTCCGCTGCGAGGTTTCCGCCATCGTGGCGCGCGGCCTCGATGGGGCGATGCGCTGCTTTCCGATTGGGCTCAACGATCATCGCGACGGCATTCTGCACACCACCACAGTGCCAGCCGACCTGGCGGCCGAGACACTCGCTACGGCCGAGCGATTCGGCCTCGCGCTGGCACAGGGGCTCGATCTCGTGGGGCTGGTGGCGCTCGAGATGTTCGTGACCCAAGACGGCACGGTGCTCGCCAACGAAATGGCGCCGCGCCCCCACAATTCAGGTCACTGGACGATCGACGCGTGCGCGACCAGCCAGTTCGAGCAGCTCGTGCGCGCCATCTGCGGCCTACCCTTGGGGCCAGTCGATGTCACCGCGCCGTCGCGCATGGAAAACCTGATCGGCGAGGAGGCGACCGACTGGCTGCGCTATCTCGCCGATCCGTCGGCCAGGCTGCATCTCTACGGCAAGGCATCAGCACGCCCCGGCCGCAAGATGGGTCACGTCACCTTCGTGCAGCCCGCAGCGTCGTCCCGCCGGTCCACGACCTGACCCGCGATTTCAACTTTTCGATCCTCATGACGTCGTCGATGCGCCGGTCGAGGAAGGCCCAGCTTGCCTCGCTGCCAGGCGAGCGATCGCTCAGCCAATAGAGCAGCGTTGCCGAATAGACACCGGCCAAGGTCGCGCGCTTGGTGTAAAAATTGAAATCGGTGCTGGTGTCGCCGGCGGCGTACCACATTGCATCGACCGTGCGGTAAAGCAGCTTGAGCGCCAACCCGCCATTGAACGGCAAGGAGAGAGTCGCGAGAGCCCGACGAGCCGCCTCGCGTTCGCCGGAATGCCGCTCCAGCCGGATACGCACAGCGGACTTGATGCGGTCGCGGATCTTGAGGTTGGCAATGCCCTCCTTCTCCATATCCTCGACCGTGCGCAGGTCGGCACGCTCGCTGGCAAAGCTCAGAATTTGCATGGCGCCGCCAGGAAACAGCCGGTCGGCCTCGCCGACGGGCAATTCGAGCTGGCGCGCTGCCGCGGCGATGGCCGTCCGCGTCCATCCTTCGAAGGCTGCTTCTGCAGCGACGGCATCGACCAGCCGGTCGCGCAGAGCCGCATCGGGGTCCGGGACGGATGCGGAATTCGGGCTGATTTCCAAGCTCATGAGGCGAAATATAGGCACGGCCCCGGGGCTTCCCAAGGGTTCTACCCTGTGATACCTACGCCGCCTCTGAATTGCCCCCGGAGCCGTTTCCGGGGCGCCCGACTGTGCATGGAAGGAAGCGACCGAAGTGCAAGTACTCGTTCGTGAGAACAACGTCGATCAGGCGCTGCGCGTCCTCAAGAAGAAGATGCAGCGCGAGGGGATCTTCCGCGAGATGAAGCTCCGCCGCAACTACGAAAAGCCGTCCGAGCGCCGCGCGCGCGAAAGGGCCGAGGCGATCCGCCGGACCCGCAAGCTGATGCGAAAGCGCATGGAGCGCGAGGGCTACTAGCCCTCGACGCCAATCCCGCGAATGCCAGCCCCCGGCAACAACCGGGGGCTTTTGACTCGATTCAGCTCAGTCAGTTCAGCCCGTACAGGCGGGCGACGTTGTCGTGCACGATCTTCTTCTGCACGCTCGGGGAGAAGCCGGCGAGGTTCTCCTTCAAGGTCTCGCGCGACTTCGGCCAGATGCAATCAGGGTGCGGGTAGTCGGCGCCCCAGATGATGTTGTCCTCGCCGATCAGCGGAACGATCGGCTCGAGGTACTTATCCTGCTGATAGGTGACGTAGCCCTGGCGGCGGAAATAGTCGCTGGGCTTCATTGTGAAGCCGAGATCGCGCGCGCGGTCGTGATATTCGGTATCGAGACGATCGAACACGTAAGGCAGCCACGTCACCCCGGACTCGCCCAGCACGAAGTTGAAGTCGGGATATTTGTGGCATGCGCCCGAGGCGAGCAGCGAGACCAGCACTTCCATCGTGTCGAGCTGGAACAGCGCCGAACGGACCAGCCGCCACTGGGTGAAGTACTTCTTCTCCATCTCCGGCGTATCGGGCGCACGCACCGCCTTGAAACCCGTCGAATGGAATGAGATCGGGAATTTGCACTCGGCCGAAGCCTCCCACAGCGGATACCATTCGTGCTGGTACATCGGGATGGACATGCGCTTGAAGGCGAGATCGCCGCCCTTCAGGCCCATCTTGGCGCAGCGCCGCACCTCGGCTGCCGCTGCCATCGGATCGGTGTTGGGGATGATGGCCAGCGGAAAGACACGATTGGGATCGGAGCGCTTGGCGAAGTCGGCCGCCCAGTCGTTGTAGCGGGCATTGACCCATTCGCGGATGTCGGCGGCATCGATCAGGTCGTTGACCATCAGGCAGCCGTAGATGATCTCCTTGTCGAGACCATCGCGGTCGAGATCGGCGATGCGCAGCTCGGGCGTGGTCGGACGCGGTTGCGCGCCGGGGAAGCTGTCCCATTCGAAGCCGGCATCCTTCATCTCGTCGACATGGTGGAACGAGCCCTTGGTGTAGGGCAGGAACCCCGGCCCGACGCCGTTCCACATGCCGCGGTCCTTGTCGTCGACGAACCAGTGCTGGCCGTCGTTGCGCTCCTCGACGCGCGGCACCAGCTTCTTCCACTTGGCCGGCGCCTGTGCCGACCAGAGATCGGCTGGGCAATAGGTCAGGTCGATGTGATTGTCACCGGAGATGAGCTTGTGATCCATGGCGCGTTCCCTCGGTCGTCAGCGGATTGCCAGGGCGTGGCCCGAACCCCGACATGCTACGGCGCTCCTCAGGGAAGCCAAGCACTAGTTGGGGGCCAGTCCGCGAGGCGGACGGTGGCGCGGGTCGATCTTCGACGAACGAGACGACCTTTCCAACCGGGCCGACGACATTCATTCGCCCGCCACCCCAAGAGCCGATGCTCGGACGACCTACCGATCGTATGCGCGCTTGCCTGCCAACCGGATATGCAACGCCTGGCTGTCGACGACGAACGGGCGCCCGGCGGCCCAACGCCTATTCCGTCGACTGGGAGGCCGCCCGGCCCAGCCGAGATGGCTCCCTGCCCGGCCGAAAGCCCGAAGGCCCTTCCGAGGTAAATTGGCCATGGCTGTCTCGGCACCTTCCTTGCAAAGTAAGGGCATGGCCAAGCATCCCTACACCATCGTCCGCGGCGGCAAGCTCTTAGACATCGCCAAGCGCAGCGCCGCTCCCGCCGACATCCTGATCAAAGGCGACACCATCGCCGAGATCGGCCGTCCCGGCCTCGCCGCGCCGGCCGGCGCCGTGACGGTCGATGCCGCGAACCGCCTGCTGCATCCCGGTCTCGTCAACGCCCACACGCACGGGCCGGGCAACCTCGGCAAGGGCATGGGCGATTTGTGGTCGCTGGAACTCCTGCTGACGGCGAGCCCGTGGATCAATGGCGGCCGCACGCTGGAGGACAAGTACCTGTCGAGCCTGATCGGGGCCTGCGAGATGGTGATGAAGGGCTGCACCGCCGCCTACGATCTCGCCGCCGAGTTCCCGCTGCCCTCGGTCGATGGCCTGTCGGCAATGGCCAAGGCCTACGAGGAGGTCGGCATGCGCGCCGTCTTGGCGCCGATGGTCGCCGACCTGACGTTCTTCGAGGCCATCCCGGGCCTGATGGAGCGCCTTTCGCCGGCTCTGCAGAAGGAGGTCGAGGCCTATCGCCTGGCGCCGTGGAAAGCCACCACCCGGCAGATGCGCAAGGCCTTCCAGAAGTGGCCGTTCGAGAAGGTGACGCTCGCGGTAGCCCCGACGATCCCGCACCACTGCACCGACGATTTCCTGTTCGCCTGCCGCGACCTCGCGCGCGAGTTCGACGTCGGCATCCACAGCCACGTCGCCGAATCCAAGGTCCAGGTCGTGGCAGGCTACAAGCGCTACGGCAGCACGCTCGCCGCGCACATGGATGCGCTCGGCCTGGTCAACGAGCGCTTCACCGTGGCGCACGGCGTCTGGCTCGACGCCGACGACATGAAGCGGCTCGGCGATCGCGGTTCCTCGGTGGCGCACAATCCCGGCTCCAACATGCGGCTGGGCAACGGGCTGGCCGACATGCGCGGCATGCTGAACGCCAAGGTCAATGTCGGCATCGGCACCGACGGCGCCAACTGCGCCGACAATCAGAACATGTACGAGGCGATGCGGCTGGCCTCTTTCGCTTCCAAGGTGCAAGGCCCCGACTGGCCACGCTGGATCACCACGGCCGAGACCTTGCATGCCGCCACCGTCGGCGGTGCCCGGGCGCTCGGCCTCGACAAAGCGATCGGCCGGATCGCGCCGGGCTACAAGGCCGACATCGTCTTCCTCGACCTCCACCACATCAACTGGATCCCGACGAACGATCCGGTCAATGCCCTTGTGCACACCGAGGACGGCTGCGCCGTCCATTCCGTGATGATCGGCGGCCGCATGATCGTCGAGAACCACAAGCTGCTCACCGTCGACCTCGCCAAGCTCGCTGCCAAGGCGGAGGAATCGCGTGTCCGCCGCGAGAAGATCACGGCGCCGGCGAAGAAGCTCTATCAGCGCCTGGAAAAGGTCGTCGGCACCTTCTGCCCCGGCCTCGCCAAGACCCCGCTGCACATCCACCGCTACGGCGCCAGCCATCACCACCACGCGTGATGGCGGCCTCGAGCAGGAGGCGCCGATCACCGGTGAAGTGCAAGGAAGTCATCCGGCCTGCCGTCGGTCGAGCAGGTCGAGGATCGCCGCTTCGAGCTCGGGCACATCGGTCACGACGGCATCGGGCTCTTCGGCCGGGGTGCGCGGACGCTGGCGGCGGTGCCGGCCGCTGCGCAACTGGATTGCGGCCATGCCGAGCCCCTTGGCTGGCACGACATCATTGTCGATGCGATCGCCGACCATGATGCAGTCGGCGGGCGCGACACCGAGCGCTTGCGCCGCCAGTAGAAAAGCGCGCGGATCGGGCTTGCGCAAGCCGGTGACTCCGCTCAGCCCATGATGGTCGAACAGGCCTCCGATCCCCGCCCGGTCTAGTCGGGCACGTGCGGCCTCGGGCTGGTTGGCGACGATGCCAAGCGCCAGGCCACGCTCGCGCACGCGGCGCAGCAGGCCGTCGATCTCGGGGCGTAGCTGGAACACTTCGAGATTGCTCACCATCGCGCGGACGCGCTGGCGGACCCGCTCGATAGTGCGCGGATCGCCCCCGCACAGCGTCTCGACCATGTGGGCATAGGCATCGGCCGCGAAGGCGGCAACCGCGGCCTCGGAGGCCTCCTCGATCGCCGTCTCGTCGACGCGGATTCCCTCCAATCCGCAGGCCATGGCAATCGCGCCATCGACGGCGCTCTCCCAGGCGAACTCGAGATCGAGCGGCCCGCCGACATCGAACAGAACGGCGCGATAGGGCATGCTGGATGATCGCCGATCGAGGCGCCACTCGGCTACAGGAGCTTCAGATAGTAGGCTAGGCGATCGTCCGGCGGGCGGTCAGCCCCGTGATCCATAGACAGGACGACCGTGAACCCCATCGACTCGTAGAAGCGCCTGGTCCGCTGGTACGGTTCGTAGGGATCGTCAGGATGAAGAGTCATGACGAACAGGTACCGGACACCCTCTTTCCCGAGTTGACCTTCGACCTGCTCTACCAGCGCCCGCCCGACACCGGCGCGATGATGGTCGGGCTCGACGCCCAGCCAGTAGATCTCCGCGCTGACGGCGGCGTGCCGCCTGACCAGCAGCAGCCCGACGTCATGGCCGTCGCGGCGAGCCACCCAGCCCTCGAGGATTTCCGCCTGCTCGGCGTAGTGACGATTGGACTCCGGCCGGCCGAACCATTGCGGCAGGCGCGCCGTCAGGGCCTCGATCCGTCGGCGCTTCAGATTCGGGTCGGTCTCCCGAGCAACCTCGAGCGCCATCCCCTGCCCAGCTTAGTGCGATGAACCCTCGAGCGCCTTGACGATGCTCTCGCACATCACCTTGGCGTCGGCGAACAGCATCATCGTGTTGTCGCGGAAGAACAGTTCGTTGTCGACGCCGGCATAGCCCGAGGCCATGCCGCGCTTGACGAACAGCACCGTCTGCGCCCGCTCGACGTCGAGAATCGGCATGCCGTAAATCGGGCTCGCCGGGTCGGTCTTGGCGGCCGGATTGGTGACGTCGTTGGCGCCGATCACGAAGGCCACGTCGGTCGAGGCGAAGTCGCGGTTGATGTCGTCGAGCTCGAAAACCTCGTCGTAGGGCACGTTGGCCTCGGCGAGCAGCACGTTCATGTGGCCGGGCATGCGGCCAGCAACCGGATGGATGGCGTAGCGCACCTGCACGCCGTCTTTCTTCAGAAGGTCCGCCATCTCGCGCAAGGCGTGCTGGGCCTGCGCCACCGCCATGCCGTATCCCGGCACGATGATCACCGACTGCGCGTTCTTCATCAGGAAGGCCGCATCCTCGGCCGAGCCCGCCTTGACTGGCTTGTCGGACTTGGCATGAGGCGCGCCCGCCACCGAGGAGTCCGTGCCGAAGCCGCCCAAGATCACATTGAAGATCGAGCGGTTCATGCCCTTGCACATGATGTAGCTCAGGATCGCGCCCGACGAGCCGACCAGCGCGCCGGTGACGATCAGCGCGGTGTTGCCGAGCGTGAAGCCGATGCCGGCCGCCGCCCATCCCGAGTAGGAATTGAGCATCGACACGACCACCGGCATGTCGGCACCGCCGATCGGCAGAATCAGCAGGAAGCCCAAAGCCAACGAGAGCGCGATCAGCAGGACGAAAGTGACAGGCTCGCCGCGCAGGGCGAACCATACCAGCAGCAGCACCAGGACGATGCCGATCAGGGCGTTGAGCGGATGCTGGCCGCGAAACACCAGCGGCGCGCCGGAGACCAGCCCCTGCAGCTTGGCGAAGGCGACCACAGAGCCGGTGAAGGTGATGGCGCCGATGACCGTGCCTAGCCCCATCTCGATCAGGCTGTGCATCTTGATCTTGCCCGGCGAGCCGATGCCGAACGCGTCGGGCGACACGAAGGCGGCAGCGGCGACGAACACCGCCGCGAGGCCAACCAGCGAATGGAATGCGGCGACGAGCTGCGGCAGTGCCGTCATCTGGATGCGCATGGCGACAACCGCGCCGATCGCCCCGCCGACGATCAGGCCGACGATGATCAGCCAAGGCGAGACCACGCCGGGCGTCGCCACGGTGACGCCGATCGCCACCGCCATGCCGACGATACCGTAGAGGTTGCCGCCGCGCGACGTCTCCGGCGAGGACAGCCCGCGCAGGGCCATGATGAAGCAGATGGCCGCGATCAGATAGCCGTAGGCCGCGAGTTCCTGGGTCATCCCGTCTCTTCCCTCTGCCCGCGCCTATTTCCGGCCCGGCTTCTTCTTGAACATCGCCAGCATCCGATGCGTGACGATGAAGCCGCCGAAGATGTTGATCGCCGCCAGGACCACGGCGATCGCTCCGAAGAACTGTGCGGTGCCCAGCCCCTTGAGGCCGGCTGCCAGCAGTGCGCCGACGATGATCACCGACGACACCGCATTGGTGACCGCCATCAACGGCGAATGCAGCGCCGGTGTCACCCGCCACACCACGTAGTAGCCGACGAAGCAGGCCAGGGCGAAGATGGTGAGCAGCGAGACGAACGGCATGTGGCCATCCGGGATCGATGCCGCCCCCTGGGCCGCCAGATCTGTGATCTGCTGCGCCATGCTCTTGAGGCTGGTCGCGAGATCCTGTGCCTGGCTGGCGAGCTTGGACGCCTCGCCCGCTACTTTATCGTCCATGGTCAGCTCCCAAAACCGAAAGTCGCCCCGTGTGAATTGTCATATTCTTCCCAACTCCGGGTGTCCCGTCCGCTCATGATCTCGAGTGGGCAGGACGCCCGCGGTCGGGAAGAACATGAACCGCGACCTCACAAACCATGCTCACGCCTGGGCCAGCGACGGATGCACGACCTGGCCATCGCGGGTCACCAAGGTGCCTTTCACGACCTCGTCGGCCGTGTCGATCTTGAGCCCCTTGGTCTCCTTGTCGATCATCGGCGTGATGAAGTTCAGGAGATTGCGGGCAAACAACGCCGAGGAATCGGTCGGCAGTTCGCCCGGCAGATTGGCCGGCCCCACGATCTTGACGCCGAACTTTTCGACCGTCTTGCCGAACTCCGACAGTGGGCAATTGCCGCCCTGCTCGACCGCCATATCGACGATCACCGAGCCCGGCTTCATGGTCTTCACCATGTCCTCGCTCACCAGCACAGGCGCCTTGCGCCCCGGGATCAGGGCGGTGGTGATGACGATGTCCTGGGTCTTGATGTGCTCGGCGACCAGTGCTGCCTGCTTGGCGCGGTACTCCGCACTCATCTCCTTAGCGTAGCCGCCCGCGGTCTCGGCCGCCTTGAATTCCTCGTCCTCGACGGCGATGAACTTGGCGCCCAGCGACTGGACCTGCTCCTTGGTCGCCGGCCGCACGTCGGTCGCGGTCACGATCGAGCCGAGGCGGCGGGCGGTGGCGATGGCCTGCAGGCCGGCCACGCCGACGCCCATGATGAAGGAGCGCGACGGCGCCAGCGTGCCGCCGGGCGTCATCATCTGCGGCAGGATGCGGCCGAAATGGTTGGCCGCCAGCAGCACCGACTTGTAGCCGGCGAGATTGGCCTGCGAGCTCAGGATATCCATCGACTGGGCGCGGGTGATGCGCGGGATCAGCTCGAGCGCGAACGAGGTGACGCCACCCGCCGCCAGGGCCTGCACCAGCTCGCGATTGGTGAGCGCCGACAAGGGCGACATCAGCACCTGGCCGCTGCGCAGCAGCGCCATCTCGTCGGTGCCCTCGGTAGCCGACATCGGGCGCTGGATCTTGAAGATCACGTCCGCAGCCGAGGACGCCGCGGCCGCGTCCGGCACGATCGTTGCACCGGCTTCCGCATAGGCCTCGTCCGTATAGGCGGCCACCGTGCCGGCGCCCGCTTCGACCATGATCTCCGCCACCCCCAGCCCTTTCAGCTTCTTCACGGTCTCGGGCGTCGCCGCCACGCGCGTTTCGTGCGGCCGGCGTTCTTTGAGAATGGCGATTTTCATGGAGAGCTTGGATCTGTTGGAGGCCGACGGAGGGGCTGGGTGCAGCGCACCATGCACAGCGCCCCTCTCTTTGCCAAGCCGGTTTTTCGCCGCGCGGTGCAGGCATTTACCACCTGCAACCGACCAGTGATACTGCGCCCATGCACCAGCGTCCCGCCATCCTGACCGGCTTTCATTTCACCAGACTGGCCCTCGCGACCTTGTCCGAGCGCTATGACATCGCCGGCCACATGGACCGGCCCGAGCCGAGGCTCGTGCCGGCCAACGCCCAGCCGCACGTCCAGGCGCTCGTGACCACGGGCAGCGTCGGTGTCTCGGATGGGCTGATGGCGGCGATCCCCCGCCTGTCGCTGATCTGCTGCTACGGCACCGGCTACGAACGGATCGACATCGAGGCGGCGCGCCGGCGCAACATCATGGTCACACACGGCGCCGACGCCAACGCACCCGATGTGGCCGAGATGGCCGTCGGCATCCTGCTCGCCTCGACGCGCCGCATCGCGCGCGCCGACAAGATGATCCGCCGTGGCGACTGGACCAAGCGCATCCCCAATCGCTTCGGCCCGATCGCCGGCCTGACAGGCGGCAAGGTCGGCATCCTGGGCCTAGGCGCCATCGGCATGGAGTTCATCAAGCGCATCAAGGGCTTCGACGTGCAGATCGGCTACTGCAATCGCACCAGGCGCAGCGACGTCGACTTCCCCTACTTCCCCAACGTGATGGCGCTGGCGACCTGGGCCGACTACCTGATCGTCGCCCTGCGCTCCGACGCCTCCAACCGCCACATCATCAACGCCGAGGTGCTGAAGGCGCTCGGGCCGCGCGGCCATCTGGTCAACATCAGCCGTGGCTGGGCGGTCGACGAGGCGGCGCTCGCCGACGCGCTCCGCAACAACGTGATCGAGGGCGCCGCCCTCGACGTGTTCGACGAGGAGCCGTACGAAGGCACCGAGCTGCAGCCGCTCGACAATCTGGTGATGACGCCGCATTTCGGCGGCGGCACCGAGCATGCCCAGCGCCGCATGACCTCCCTGGTGCGCCAGAACCTCGACGCCCACTTCTCCGGCAAGCCGGTGGTCTCGCCGCTGCCCGAGCTGCGCGACATGGCGGAGATGACGGTGGGGCGGTTGAGGTAGGCGCTGGGACCGCGTCATGCGCTGGGACCGCGCCACTCCAGTGGCGCTCATGGGGATGTGTGATCAGCAGGAAGAGCGCCACTGGAGTGGCGCGGTCCCAGCAATGATCCTTCGCCACCCTGCGGTCATCACCCCGCCGGGTCCTTGCCAATGACAACCTTCGGCCCGGCGTCGCGGAACGGCGCCTCGAACCAGACATCGTAGTAGGCGCGCAGCGCCGACGGGTAGCGGCGCAGCTCGGTCAGGATGCTGTAGGCGGCACCGACGTCGCGGGCTTCGAAGCCGGAGGCATCGATGCCGACGTTGCGCGCCATGTAGAGCGCCCGCGCCAGGTGGAAGCGCTGCGAGACGATCATCAGGCGCTTCTGGCCGTAGATGTCACGCGCGCGCATCACGGAGTCCCAGGTGCGCCAACCGTCGAAATCACTGTGGATGACCTCGGTCGGGACGCCGCGCTCGACCAGGCCGGCGCGCATGGCGCTCGGCTCGTCGTTGATGGCGTCGCGGCTGCCGCTCACGATCAGGTATTTCACCTTGCCGGCCTTCCACAGCGCCGCAGCGGCATCCAGTCGGTAGACGAAGTAGCGATTGGGCCCGCCCTCCGGTCCGATCGCCGCCGTCCCCAGGACCAGCGCGGTCTCGATCGCCGGTGCCTTCGCGACATCGGAGAACAGGTAAGCCTGCGCGAGCGGATCGAGGCGTCGTTCGGCGACCCAGGCCAGCAAGACGACCGCGAGAGCCAACGCGCCGCCGGACAGCAGGGCGTAGAGGATCAGCCGCACGCGGCCTGCCTTGCTGCGCGCGGCGCGGGTCGGTAAGGCATCGCCATGCCGCGCCTGTCCACTGCCGAAGCCACCGTCCATTCCCTCCTGCGCCATGGCCTCGACACGGTCTACGCGTTGCCCGGGCTGCACAACGATCCGCTGTTCGATGCGTTCTACCATGCCGCCGACCGCCTCCGGGTGATTCATCCCCGCCACGAGCAGACGGCCGCCTACATGGCCTTGGGTGCGGCCCTCGTCACCGGCAAGCCGCAGGCCTTCGCCGTGGTGCCGGGACCGGGACTGCTCAACGCCGGTTCCGCCTTGCTGACGGCATACGGCATGAATGCGCCGGTTGTGGGGCTGGTCGGCCAGATCCCGCAAACCGACATCGACAAGGGCCACGGTCACCTGCACGAGATCCACGACCAGCTCGGCCTGATGCGCCACATCACCAAGTGGGCCGAGCGCATCCGCAGCCCGCAGGAAGCGCCGGGCCTCGTCGACGAGGCAATCTGGCAGGCAACGACCGGACGGCCGCGCCCCGTGGCTCTGGAATGCGCGCTCGACACCTGGGCAAGGCGCGCCGAGGTCGCCCTGAGCGACGCACCGTTACCGCTCCCTCCCGAAGCGATCGACGACGAGGCGATTGCCGCCGCCGCCAGGCTCCTGGGAACCGCCGAGCGGCCGATCATCGTGGTCGGTGGCGGCGCGCTCGACGCCACTGCCGAGGTGATCCGCCTCGCCGAGCTGCTCGAGGCGCCGGTCAGCTCCTATCGCCGCGGCCGTGGAGTCGTGCCGAGCTCGCATCGTCTGGCCGTCGACATGCCGGTCGGCCATCGCCTGTGGAAGGACGCCGACGCCGTGCTGGCGATCGGCACGCGCTTACTGATCCAGAACGGCACCTGGGGCGTCGACGCCAACCTCAAGGTCGTGCGACTCGACATCGACCCCGACGAGCACGACCGGATGCGCAAGCCTGACGTGGCGCTGGTCGGCAATGCCGCGCCACAGCTCCGCGCCCTGATTGACGCCCTGCCGAAACACAACCGGCGGCGCCCGTCGCGCGCCCAGGAAATCGAGGGGCATCGCGCCTGGCTCGCCGAGCGGCTGTCACGGCTCGAGCCGCAGCTCTCCTTCCTGCAGGCGATCCGGCGGGCGCTGCCCGAGGACGGCATCTTCGTCGACGAGGTCTCGCAGATCGACTTCGCCGCGCGCGTGGCGCTGCCGATCGAGCATCCGCGCACCTTCCTGTCGCCGGGCTACCAGGACAATCTCGGCTGGGGCTTCGGCACAGCGCTCGGCGCCAAGGCGGCGATGCCGCACAAGAAGGTGCTGGCGATCGCCGGCGATGGCGGCTTCATGTACCAGGTGGGCGAGCTGGCGACCGCCGCGCGCCACAACCTCGCCGTCGTCATCGTGGTGTTCGACAACGGCGCCTTCGGCAACGTCAAGCGCATCCAGCAGGAGCGCTACGGCAACCGCCTGATCGCCTCGGACCTGCAGAACCCCGACTTCGTCAAGCTGGTCGACAGCTTCGGCGTCGCGAGCTTCAAGGCGCATGACGCCAAGCAGCTCGAGGACGCCCTGCACAAGGCCTTTGCCCTCGACGCCCCTGCCCTCGTCTGGGTCCCGCACGGCGACGTGCCGAGCCCGTGGGATCTGATCATGATGCCGCGGGTTCGGGGATAACCCTCAAAGGAAGAAGGCCTTCATCCAAGTCGAGTTGAGGACAGCCAAGAGCGACGGCCAATTGCGGGCGCTCTGCGGCCTCAACAAGACGGCCTCTCCGCAGCGACCGCCGGGTTAGACTGTCCTCACGGCCAATCGCCAGGCAGCCGCTTCGATGATTTGGTTGGCTCTGCGCCGGAGAGTCAACTACCTCATTGACAGGCCCAGGGTGGTCGGCAAGCTTGCTTTTACAATTGCGAAAGCGGCGCTGACGACCATGGACGACCATAAGCTAGTGGGCGACATTTATGATGCCGCTCTGGGGCTAATGCCATGGCATGACATCGCAAACCAGTTGGTCCGCCATCTGGACGCACTGACGATGATGCTGTTGGTCCATGATCCGAATAGCCAATCAGTCGACGTTGTGACCACGTTGGGTCTCTCTTCCGAGGCGCTGCAGCAATACGGTGACTACTATGCGCAGCATGACCTTTGGGTTCTCGCGGCACGTCAGAAAGCGCGATTTGGCCAGGCACTCCTCGGCACTCAGGTCGTTGAAGAGCGCGTATTGGAGCAGAGCCTGTTCTATTACGACTGGCTTCGTCCACTCGACATGTTCCATCTCGCCGGTGCGATGCTGAAAACCGTCGACGGCAATCACGCCGTCGTAGGACTCCAACGTCCACGTACTACCAAAGCCTATACCAAGCATGAGTCGCACCGCCTGGCTCGTCTTCTCCCCCACATTCAGCGCGCAATGGAGATCCGCCAACGGCTGGCTCAGTCAGAGAGCGGACGCTATTCCCTACTCGCCGCACTCGATCATATGGCACTAGGCGTCATTCTTATCGCTCGAACTGGAAGAATTGTGCACCTGAATTCAGCCGCGGACGCAATCCTAGACTCCAACGATGGCCTCACACGCACGCCTGAAGGCCTGCGGGCCGCACATCGGGATGAAGACAAAAGGCTCCACAGGCTTCTCAACGAGGCGCGGTTGAGCAGTGCGGCGCTCGAGCCGACTCGATCGGCCGGCGGGCATTTGAGAATTTCGCGTCCTTCCGGCCGCAAGGCCTATGCGCTCATGATTGCGCCGATCGCGTCCACTCTTGGGTTCGGTAGTGCGAACGCTCCCTCAGCCCTGGTGTTCATTGCTGAACCCGAAACCTCTCCCTTGGACACTGCTGTACTCACCGAGCTGTTCCGTTTCACACCCAGTGAGGCGCAGCTGGTGTCCGCATTGCTCGCAGGCACTACCCTACCTGAATTCGCACGCAAGCGGCAGCTGTCCTACAATACCATTCGGACTCTCTTAACTCGAGCGATGGCTCGTACTGACACGCATTCACAAGTTGACTTGGTCCGCCTCGTCATGAGTGCGCTGGGAACGACTAATCTACAAAACAAGCGGAGCTGACAAGGTTTTCCCTTTTCGCTCCAGTCGCCGATTGCAAAAGCAATCTGTGTCTCGCTTGTTCGCTTGACAGGCTCGCGCAGTAGCGGGCACGCTATTCTTACAGTTGGGGAATTTGCGCTGAGACTTGCTCGCGACTGCGTCGGACCTTGTCACAGGTCGTATTGGTACTCCTTGGCATGAGCCCGCGGGGAGCCACGTGATCGCGCGACGCACCCTCCTGATCTGCGCGGCGTGATAAATGCCACGGGCTGCGGTTGAACCTTTCCTGGACGCTGTCGGCGCATTCTACGACGCTGCAACCGAGCCTCGCCTCTTTCCGAGCGCCCTACAGAACGTCATGCACTTGATCGGTGCGGACACAAGCTACAGTTCGATCCAGACTGTCGAGCGCCCACTTGCGACGCTTGCCTACAAGGAAGTTGGCGGCAGCGACGTCATTGCCCTGTACGAGCGTTCCTTCGCCTCTCAGGATGTTTGGGTTGAGGCGCTGGCGTCTAGCAAGCAGGGTCGAGTACACCTCCTTCAAGACCTCGTGTCGCCGGCCAGCCTCAAACGGACGAGCTTCTTTGGTGACTTTCTAAGGCCACACTTCAACATTCTGCATGCCATGGCGATAGTCTTGCCGGTTGGCAGAGATGCAACCGTCATGCTGGGCTTCCACAGAATTGCCACTCACGTCCCGTTCGGAGGTGAGGAACAGAATCACCTTCAAGCGATCTCCCGACATCTGGCGCGGGCACTACATCTTCATAGGCGATTTACCGAATGGTGCGCCAATTCGGACGTCGCTCTCGCGCTTGACCGCCTCCAGACCGCAATAGTTATTGTCGACATTCACCAGCATATTGCATTCGAGAATTTGGCCGCCAGACAGTTGCTCGCTTTCGGGGATGGCGTGACAGCGCGGAGCAACCGCTTAGTCGTCGCAGATTCCGATGCGGCAGATGCGTTGGCTGCAGCCTTGGCCGCGGCCTCGTCAGGAAAGGTCGGCGCGGCCGGCAAGCTGTCGGTGCGAATTCCGATGCGCCGTAGTCCTCGAGGCATTCTTGCTTCCGTGTTTCCGATCGGATCTGCGGCAAGCCAGTGGCCCTCCGGCGACAGGGCTGCGCTCGTTGTCCTGATCGAGCCGGGCCGGCGGATGCAACCGACGCCGGAGGAGACCTGCACATTTTTTGGCCTGAGCGCCGCTGAGAGCCGATTGGCGCTCCTTCTTGGCGAAGGCGTTCGGCTTGAAGCGGCTGCTCAATTGCTATCGATTTCCCGCAATACCGCCCGCAATCAGCTGGCGGCGATCTTTGCCAAAATGCATGTCAATCGACAAAGCGATCTCGTTGCCTTGCTGAGTTCGCTGAGAGCGCCCTGAAGCCGCAGGCCGCCTCAAGGTGGCAGCGCTTGCCGTAGTACAAACGCACCATTCCTCGGCCTTCGTCGCAATGCTTATCTGCGCGCAGATCCAAAGCATCGCGGGGGTACCGGTGTCCGCTGTTCGTTCATGTCATAGGCGATTGCATCGGCTGGGCCGTCGCGGCGCGGACTGCAGACCCGACCAGCCATCCTCGCGGGGCCCCATTCGAGGCGGCCCTTCGTTCAAGGGTCTGAGAACTCGATACCCGACACGGTCGTTGTATTGGCGAGTTGTCATGCAATCAGATGACAACCAAAGAGCGTCTTTGGCCATAGCGTAAGTGACCGCACGCCTCCTCCTCACTGAAGTTCTGCCTTGGCATAGGAAGGAACTTGGTAGATGCCATACAGTCATGTCGGTGACTTTGCTTCCTACGTCGATGCCCCGGCGGGCGTGACGGCCTCCCTCGAGAACCCAGCCGACAATGCAGGCCCGGCGGCCGGCGACACGTACAACTCCATCAATGACCTGATTGGGTCGAAGTTCGACGATACCCTGATCGGCGACAAAGATGCGAACATCCTTGCCGGCGGCTCTGGCGCGGATCGTCTTATCGGCGGCAACGGCTTCGACTACGCGTCGTATCAGTTTTCGGCAGGCGTTGTCATAGTCTCCCTCGCAGATCCGGCGCTCAATACCGGCGAAGCCGCCGGCGATACCTTCGTTTCTATCGAAGGGCTCATCGGCTCCAAGTTCGCCGATGACCTGATTGGCAACAGCACAGACAACTGGCTGAACGGAGGACCTGGAGGCGATCACCTCGGTGGCGGTGCCGGTGCCGACTACGCTTCGTACCAAAGCTCTCCCATCGGGCTCACGATCTCGTTGGCAGACCCCGGCCTCAACACCGGCGACGCTGCCGGAGATACTTTCGTCTCGATCGAGCGCTTGGCAGGGTCGCAGTTCGACGACGTTCTCATCGGGAATGCCGGAGACAACACGCTGCGCGGCAATGGTGGGGGCGACCTTTTAGACGGTGGCTCCGGCTTCGACTTCGCTTCGTACTTTGCGTCCCCCACCGCCGTGACTGCTTCGCTCGCCGATCCGTCCATCAATACGGGTGAGGCCGCGGGCGACAAGTACATCTCGATCGAAGGCCTGAGCGGTTCGGCGTTTGACGACGTGCTGATTGGCGACGGCGGCGGTAACACGCTGATGGGTCAAGGCGGTACCGACCGCCTGGATGGCGGCGGTGGCTTCGACTATGCGAGCTACAGCAACGCGACGAGCGGCATCACCGCTTCCTTGGGCGATCCGACGCTCAACACCGGGGAGGCCAAAGGCGACACCTACGTGTCGATCGAAGGGCTGTTCGGCTCGAGCTTGGACGACGTGCTGATCGGGGACTCGCAGGATAACTGGCTGGACGGCGGCACGGGCGCCGACCGGCTCGACGGTGGCGCCGGGTTCGACTACGCGTCGTACTACGAATCGCCAGGCGCAGTGATCGCCTCCCTAGCCAATCCCGCCATCAATACGGGCGACGCGGCGGGCGACAGATACATCTCGATCGAAGGTCTGGGTGGGTCGGCGTTCGACGACCTGTTGACCGGCGACGCCGGCACCAACACGCTGATGGGGAGAGGAGGCGCCGATCGCTTGGATGGCGGCGCCGGGTTCGACTACGCTTCCTATCGCAACGCGCCTGGCGGCCTCACCGTCTCCCTCGCCAATCCTGCGCTCAATACCGCCGAGGCGGCAGGCGACACCTATGTCTCCATCGAAGCCCTTTTCGGCTCGAGCTTCGACGATGCGCTGACAGGCGACTCCCAGGGTAATTGGCTGGATGGCGGCGCGGGCGCCGACCGCCACGACGGCGGCCTCGGCTTCGACTACGCGTCCTATCAATTCTCAGCTGGCGGCCTCACGGCCTCGCTTTCCTCCCCTGCGCTCAACACGGGCGACGCCAAGGGCGACACTTACGTGTCGATCGAGGGGCTGGTGGGTTCGACTTTTGACGATTCCCTGACTGGCGACTCCCAGGGCAACTGGCTGGGGGGCGGCAAGGGCGCCGATCGCCTCGACGGCGGTATCGGGTTCGATTTCGCTTCGTACTTCAACTCGTCTGCCGCGGTCATCGCTTCGCTCGCCAATCCATCCGTCAACTCGGGCGACGCGGCGGGCGATACCTATGTCGCGATCGAGGGACTGAGCGGCTCGGCTTTCGACGATGTGTTGACTGGCGACGCCAACACCAACACGCTGGTGGGACAAGGTGGCGCCGACTACCTGGATGGCGGCAATGGGTTCGACTATGCCTCCTACAGCAATGCCACCAGCGGCGTTATCGCCTCCCTCGACAATCCCACCGTCAACACGGGCGAGGCGAAAGGAGACGTCTACGTCTCCATCGAAGCGTTCTTCGGCTCAAACTTCGACGACACGCTGGTCGGCAACGCCGTCGAAAACTTCGTCGGCGGCAACGCCGGCAACGATATCCTGATCGGAGGCAGCGGCGCCGATAATCTCGACGGCGGTAGCGGTACCGACAGTGCCTCGTATGCCGACTCGGCGGTCGGCGTCACCGCCTCCCTCGCCGACCCCAGCGCGAACACCGGCAACGCGAAAGGCGACATCTACACCTCGATCGAGAACCTGATCGGTTCGAGCTTCGATGACGCGCTGATCGGCAACGGAGCGGCCAACACATTGACGGGGCTGGCCGGCGCCGATGCGCTGAACGGCGGCGGCGGCTTCGACTATGCGTCCTACACCACGGCGACGGCCGGCGTCACGGCGTCGCTGGCGAACCCTGCCATCAATACGGGCGACGCCGCCGGCGATACCTACGTCTCGATCGAGGGACTGTTCGGCTCCGGCTTCGCCGACACCTTGATCGGCAACGCCGAAGCGAACGAGCTCCAAGGCGGCACTGGCGACGACATCCTGATGGGCGGCCTTGGGGCAGATCGCCTAACTGGCGGCACGGGCAACGACGTCTTCAGGGGAACTCTGGCAGAACTCGATGGCGATCTGATCCTCGATTACCAGGAGGGCGACCGGATTCTCCTACAGCGTCAGGCTACGGGGGCTCGGTTCACCCTGAGCAAAGGGTCGACGATTATCGCAGTCGACGTCGACCAAGACGGCGTATCCGATGGCGCCTTCACCCTGAGCATCGACCTCGATGCGCTGCTTGCCAGCGGCCTGCAGTTCGTCGCGACTGAGGGCGAGGACGCTACCACCCTGCAGTTCCGGCGCAGCTCTGCGTCCGTCCAGGCCAGCGCCACCGGCCTCCCCGAAGGTGACACGGGCCAGGTCGGCTACACCTTCACGGTGTACCTCGACATCGCCCCGGTATCGATCCAGACGCTGGTCTGGTCAGCGTCCGGGACCGGCGCCAACCCCGCTGACCCGACAGATTTCGGCGGGGCGTTGCCGTCTGGAACACTGACGTTCCTGCCCGGTGAGACGAGCAAGACGATCACCGTGGATGTCACAGGCGACCATTTGGTGGAGTTCGACGAGGGCTTCGTGGTGACGCTGTCGAACCCGACGTCGGGCCTCGCCCTGAGCACCTCGGCAGCGACATCGACGATCCTGAACAATGATCAATCCACAGTCTCTGTCGCGCCGCTGGCCGCAACGGCACCGGAAGGCAACAACGGCACGACCGTCTACTCCTTCGCTGTGAGCCTGGATCAGGCCGTCGTGACCGGCCAGACAGTCGATTGGTCGGTGTCGGGCAGTGGCGCGCATCCGGCCGACGCGGCCGACTTCGCCGGCACATTGCCGTCCGGGACCATTTCGTTCGCGGCCGGGGAAACCAATAAGACGGTCACCGTGGCCGTATCCGCCGATACCGCGGTCGAATTCGACGAGGATTTCGCCGTCACCCTGTCGAACGCTTCGGCCGGGCTGACGATCGGTAGCACCAGCGCAATCGGCATTATCCAGAACGACGAGGCGTCGGTCTCAATCGCCGCCCTTTTGGGCACCAAAGCCGAAGGTCGGACCGGTTCAACAGCTTTCACCTTCATGTTGACCCTGACCGGTGACAGTTCGGTGTCGCGCATCGTGTCCTACACGGTGGCTGGATCGGGCGTGGCGCCAGCGGACGCCGCCGACTTTGCCGGCGGCGGCCTGCCCGCAGGGACTGTGACCTTCGCAGCTGGCGAGGCCACCAAGATGATCACCCTCGACGTGGCGGGCGATTCTACCGTCGAGTCGGACGAAGCCTTCACGATCAGCCTGTCCAACCCCTCGCCCGGTCTTCTCCTGGGGACGACATCAGCGTTGGTAACCATCCGGAACGACGACACCCCGCCGCCCGTGGCGCACAACGATGCCTATGTCGTCCTACAGGGCCACGCCCTGCACGTTGCGGCTGATGCCGGCGTGCTCGCCTACGATACGAGCAGCGGCCCGCAAACCGCCACCCTGCTGACCGGCACTAGCCACGGCGCGCTGACGCTGGCGTCGAATGGGGGTCTCGACTATGTCCCCGCAACCGGGTTCACAGGCATCGACAACTTCACCTACCGAACGACGGCGAGCGGCGGAACCGATGACGGCCAAGCCTTGGTCTATGTCGTGCCCATACTATCGGGAACATCGACGACCTTGAACCTCTTGGCGTTGAGTGCCGAGGAGCAGATCGCGGCGACCTACGCCGCCTTCTTCGGTCGAGCGGCCGATGCCGGAGGCCTCGAGTTCTGGGTTGGTGAGTTCATCTCCAAACTGCCAGTGCAGGGGCCGGGCGCACTGTTCGCCAACATCGCCAGTTCGTTCGGCGTCAGCGCCGAGGCGAAGGCGCTCTATCCGTTTCTGGTCAGCCCGTTCGGCTCAAGCGACGGCCAGATTGGCACCTTTGTCGACGGCGTTTACCGCAACCTCTTCAACCGCTCGCCGGACGCCGATGGATTGGCTTACTGGACCAGCCAGATCAAGCAGACTCTCGCCGCCGGACAGTTCGTGGGTTCCGTGCTGGTCAACATCATGAGCGGCGCTCAGAACACGGTGGATGGCAAGGACATCACCACACTGATGGCCAAGGTCGCCGTGAGCTTGTCCTTCGTGCACGAGCAACAGGATCACCACATGGTCTGGAGTGGAGCGAGCGACATCACTGCCGCAACCAACTTGGTTCACGCCATCACGGCAGACCCTCAGACGCTTCTCATCGGTGTTCGCAGCGCTGAAGTCCTCGCCGCTGCTCATGACTGAGCATGACGCCTCGTTCCCCGGAGCACGCCAGTGAACGCGCTTCTGAGACAATGCGGGCGTCTCGTCTTCGACTTTCAAATGGAGGATACCATGCGACTGACATTGTCAGGGACTTTGGCAATCGTCGCTTCTGCATCATTTGCCGTCACGCTAACCACAGATGCTGCTACGGCGCAGAACGGCGGCACGCTCACCGATTGCGAGCAGACGGTCAACTACACCTTAACGCCTCCCGCGTCGGACGTTCCCCCAAATGTGAGAGCGTTCTCAGGCATCTGGTCCGGCAAATGGGAAGGTCACCTATGCTCGGTACTTGTCGTGGAATCCGTTAAGAGCGACGGCACGGCAGCGCTCCTCTACATCAATGGGTCGGTTGGCGGCCAGTACGCGGTCAAGGCTGGAAACGCACGCTTTTCTGCCACTATCGTTGGCAACAAGCTTACGTCCAAGGGGCGCACGCTTACCTGGGAATTCGTGCTCCAAAGCCCCACCCAACTTTCCGCAACGCGTACCGGCCCTGGCTACTCACACTCCGCTACGTACACGCGCCGTTAGCAGGTGGCGGGCTTCACGACGCATTCTTCCCGTTCGCCAGCCGCGTCGCCCCCTCAACGTCTTTCTTTGGCTCTTGGGCTGGCCTTGGGTCGCCGTTTCGGCTTCCTAGCCAAGGGACCATGAGCGGGCGAGACGCCCGCAGTCCAGAAGAGCATGAGCGCTTAAAGCACCGGCGGCACGAAGCCGCCGTATGCCCGCTCCAGCAGCTGGGCGAACTGGATCGGCGTCAGGTCCTCGAGATACGGCCCGATGATCTGCACGCCGATCGGCAGCCCGGTGTCGGTACGCCCGATCGGCGCCACGGTGGCCGGCAGCTGGGCGGCGGTGGCGAGACCTGCCCAGACGATGTTGTTGACGTATGGCTGGCTCTGGCCGTCGACGTCGAGGCGGCGGGTGCTCGACTCGGTATGGTCGTGCTTGAACGCGACGGTCGGCATCACCGGGCAGAGCACGACGTCCCATTGCCTGAACAGCGTCGCCCACTGGCGTTGCAGCCTGCTGCGGACGTTGGACGCCGCCTCCCAGTCGCGCCAGCCGAGATTGGCGCTGCGGACGTAGATGGCATCGAGGCTCTGGTTGTCAGCGCCCAGCGTCGCCGCGAGCGAGCGCATCCGCTCGTAGTACTCGGGCGGACGGCCCAGGTTCATGATCGGGCCGAGCAGACGCATGTAATTGCGGGTTGCCTCGGCGAGATCGGGCAGCAGCGGGCTTTGCCGCGCCACGGTGGCACCGTCCTTGCCGAGGCGATCGGCCAGTAGCGCCAGCGCGTTGCGGATCACCTCCGCCGTAGGGCAAAGCGGATGCGAGTCGATGAGCAGCACGCGGAAGTCGCGCAGCGTGCGATGGCGCGGCCGCGGCAGCACCAGCCGCCAGGCGACTCCCTCGCGCTGGTCGTCCGGTCCGGCGATCACGTCGAACGCGAGCGCGATATCCTGCGCGCTGCGCGCCATTGGCCCGACCACGGCGAGGCCGTCGCCCTCCGACGGCAATGACGGTCGTCCCGGAAAGCTTTGACCGCGCCGAGGCGCGACACCGTAGGTCGGCTTGTGGGCGAACACGCCGCAATAGTGCGCCGGCGTGCGCAGCGAGCCGCCGATGTCCGAGCCCGCCTCGAGGGCCACGTAGCCCGCTGCCAGCGCAGCGGCCGAGCCACCCGACGAACCGCCGGGCGTCCGCTCGATGTCGTAGGGGTTGTTGGTGGTGCCGTAGATCGGATTGGTGGTCTGCCAGTCGGCGAGCGCCACCGGCACGTTGGTCTTGCCGATGATCACCGCGCCGGCCGCCTTCAGCCGTTCGACCACGACGGCATCCTCGGCCGGCTGCCAATCCTTGAAGACGGGGATGCCCCAGGTCGTCGGCAGGCCGGCGATGTTGTACGACTCTTTCACGGTCATCGGCAGGCCGAGCAGCGGCCGGCGCTCGCCGCGCGCCAGCGCCTGGTCGGCGGCGATCGCCGCCCGGCGGGCCCGGTCGAAATCGCGCACCACCACGGCGTTGATGTGCCTGTCGAGCCCGTCGATGCGGGCGATCGACTGGTCGAGCAACTCGACCGCCGACACGCGACGTGCGGCGAGGTCGGCTACCTGCTCGCTGGCGCTGCGGTACCACTTGCCACCCTCAGGCGGCGGCGGCACAGGCGTGGCCGTCTGGGCGAAGCCGCGCGTCGCCGTGACCGTGCACGCCGCAGCGACGCCGGCCAGAAAGGTGCGGCGGCTGGCCGTGCCAACTCCCGGCTTCACCGAATATCCATTCATCGGAGTCCCTCCCCCAGCCGCCGGGTCAAAATGACATCCCATGATGCACGCTTGCCGGGCACCATCCAAGCTGCGCGGCCGCGCACATGGCTTGTCATCCTGAGCGCAGCGAAGGATCTCATCGCCGGAAGTACCAAAGCGCGCCCGCGGCAGACGGCGATGATGTCCTTCGCTGCGCTCAGGACGACTGAAAGGTATTCCCGCCGGGCTGTTCCTCAGGCTGCGCAGGACCGTCAGCAGAGAGAACGATCGCCCTTACGACCTGCTCCGTCTTTATGGGTGTCGCATTGAATTCAACCTGATACATCGAAAGGGCGTCGCACACCGCGTTGGCGATCGCGGCCGGCGGGGCGATGGCACCGCCCTCGCCGACTCCCTTCACGCCCAGGGGATTGAGAGGCGATGGCGAGGTCTGATGCACCAGCTGGATCGCCGGGCTGTCGCTCGCCCGCGGCAAGGCATAGTCCATCAGCGAGCCGGTCAGCAGCTGGCCCTCGCGGTCGTACACGAACTCCTCGAACAGGGTTCCACCGACGCCCTGGATCGTCCCGCCGACGACCTGGCCGTCAACCAGCATCGGATTGATGACGACGCCACAGTCGTGCGCCACGACGTATTGCTTCAGGTCGATCTGGCCTGACGCGATGTCCACCTCGACCAGGGCGAGATGCGTGGCGTTCGCCCAGGTGACCGTCGGCGGCTGCCAGTAGTAGGTCTCCTCGAGGCCGGCATCGACACCCTCCGGACGACGATGATCCCAACCCGGCGCGGCTGCCTTGGCGACGCTGGCGAGCGTCACCTCCAGGCCCGGGGCGCCGACGACGCCGACCTTGCCGTTGCGCAGCTCGAGGTCGACCGGTGCGCACTCCATCAGGTTGGCCGCGATCGCGAACACCTTTGCGCGCAGCCGTTCGCTGGCGTGGTGGATGGCCGCGGACAGGTTCACGGTGCTGCGGCTCGCGATCGTGCCGAACCCGATGGCAATCAGGGACGTATCGCCCAACGCGATCACGACGTCCTGCGGATCGACCGACCACGCATCCGCCACGACCTGGGCGAAGATCGTCTCCATGCCCTGACCCTGGGCGCAGGCGCCCGAGGTGACGAAGATCGCCCCCGTCGGCTCGATCCGCACCATCGCACTCTCGAACGGACCGACGCCGGTGCCCTCGACGTAGCTTGCGACGCCCAGGCCGAGATGGCGCCCCGCCGCGCGCGCTTGGCGCTGACGATCGCGAAAGCCACTGAGGCCCCCGACCGCCTGCAGCGCCTTGTCCAATCCGCCCGGGAAGTCACCGCTGTCGTACACGATCGGCTCGCCGTCGCGATACGGCAGGCCCATGGCATAGGGCATCTCTTCCGGCCGGATCATGTTGCGACGTCTGACCTCCGCGGGTTCGAGGTCGAGCGTTCGGGCGATCAGGTCCATGGTCCGCTCCATGGCGAACGCCGCTTCCGGCCGGCCGGCGCCCCGGTAGGGCGCATTCGGCACCTTGTTGGTCGCCACGATCCGGGCTGCCGCCGCGAAGTTCGCGATCTTGTATGGACCGAGCAGATGGACGGCGGTGTTGTAGGCGATCGCCGATCCGATGGGATTCCAGGCGCCGCAATCGACCATGAAATCGTCGCGAAACGCGACGACGCGGCCGTCCCGATCGAAGCCGGCCTCGACCTCGTGAACCTGGTCGCGTGAATGGCACGAGCAAAGCAGATGCTCCTGCCTCTCCTCGATCCAGCGCACCGGGCGCCCGGCCAGCCGCGCCAGGAAGGGGATCAGCAGGTCCTCGGGGTAGACGTGGCCCTTGGTCCCGAAGCCGCCGCCGACATCGAGCGCCACGCAGCGCACGCGCGCTTCGGGCAATCGCAGGAAGGCTGCAGCCTCGCGTCGCACGGAGTGCACGACCTGTGTCGATGACCAGATCGTGACGGCGCCGGTTCTTTGATCGCAAGCGGCAATCACGCCGCGGCATTCGATCGGGATTCCGGCGTAACGATGGGTGTAGAAGCGACGGCGAAGCGTCAGGGGCGCCGCCGCGAGGGCCGCCGCGACCTGGCCCTTCTCGATGGCGAACTCCCCGATCAGGTTGGTCGCATACGCCTCGTGGATGATCGCTGCTTCCGCCGCCAATGCCGCCGCCGGATCGACGATTGCCGCGAGCGGTTCGATGTCGACGGCAACCAGTTCGGCGGCGTCCTGGGCCTGGTAGCGAGTCTTGGCCAGCACCACGGCGACCGCCTCGCCCACGTGCCGAACCTTGTCCACGGCCAGCATGGGCTGCTGCGGCACATGGAAGCTGTACTGCACCTGGGTCCGCCACTTGCTCGGGAGGGACAACTGCGCGCCGGCAACAGGCGGCGCAAGGCGATGCAGATCGGCGCCGGTGATCACCCGCACGACACCCGGCATCGCCGCCACAGCCGCACCGTCGACCGAGCGAATGCGGCCGTGCGCAACCTGGCTCCTGACAAAGACGGCATGGAGCGTGCCCGGAAGTGACAGGTCGGCGACGAACTGCCCTTGTCCGGTCAGAAGGCGGAGGTCCTCCCGCCGCTGCATCGACCGACCGACAAATCGAGAAGTTCCTGCGCCGACCATCTTCCGCATCTCCATTGCCAGTCGGTCGCTGCTGACCAAACTATGCATCTGCGGGCGCTATGCTGCAACTCTCGCGGCGGCGGACTTGCATGGCCGTGCACCGTTCCACGCCACTGGCGGCACGCCGCAAAGCGATCGCAGGAGGAAGGCCGAATGAACGTCTACCGAAGTGAGCCCGCTGCCGCCCTCTTCGATGCAGTCGCCGTCGACTACGTCCATGTCCGGAAGGAAATGCGGGCGACGCCGCCGCTGACGGCGCCTGGCATCTTCTTGAAATGGTACCTCATCAACCCGCCCGACAGGCCCTTCACCGAGAGCGAGGTGCAGGCGGCGCAGTCGTTTCTGCTCGCCGAGATCAAATCGGGCCGGCTTCGCCTGCACAACGAAGTTGGCTTCACGGTCCAACATCGCTGCGCCAACGTCGACATCTTCTACGTCTGTAGCTGGCGCAACAACAACGAGCTGTGGGAGACGCTCTACACGCTTACCGTCGGCGGCACATACCAATTGGCGGAGCGGGACAACACGACCGGAACCTACTGCGTCTGGGTGATACCGGCCGTGACGTACGAACAGCAAGCCTGGCTGGCCTGCCTGCGTTCGTCGCGCGATGACTCAGCTCGACGTCGCTACTGTGAGGATCAAGTGAGCGGCGAGGTCGGATAGCGCCCCACTTGGCAGAACTGGTGCAGGACCCGTGCCTTCGGCGACGATGGTGAGCGCAACGCTACGCGAGCGACGCGAGCACTTCCCCGAAGCCGGTCCTGCAGACGAAGCCGAGCTTTCGCCGAGCCTTGCCGGCGTCGTAGATGCGATCGATCGAGTCGAACATCGTCCAGCCTCGACGCTCATAGAGCTTGCGATAGCCGGGAAAGTAGCGCGCCACGACGGAGGGCGCGTCGACCAGCAGCTCGCGGCAATCGGCCGGCGAGAACGGCGTCATCGACGAGACGATGAAGGTGTCGAAGCCAAGCTGCTTCGCCTTCCCGAGCGCTGCGACGTGGCTCTCGGCGGCGTCCTCCACCGTGAGGCGGCGGAACAGGTACTCGTTGGCCTTGGTGTTCTCGTCCGACTGCGCAATCGCGTGCGCCATGTCGTCGGCCTCGGGGAAGAAGCGCGACGTTCGCAGGATCAGGATCGGCAACCGGTGCAGGTGGTTGAACAGGCGGCACAGCTCTTCGGCGGCGCGCTTGGTGACGCCGTAGATGTTGCGCGGCTCGAGCGGCGAGAGCGTCTCGTCGATCCACGTGGCTTCCTTCGCGCCCCCGACCTTCCCGTCGCGGATGCGCTGCGAGATCATGAGGGACGTGGTCGAGGTGAAGATGAAGCGGTCGACCCTGGAGCCCGGCGCCACCGCCTCCTCCAGGAGGTTGAGCGTGCCCTGTACGTTGACCGCCACGAACTCCGAATTGTCGTGGGTCTCGATGTGCGGCTTGTGGCGCGCCGCGGCGTGCACGACCGCCTCGATACCGTGCTCGCGCATGAGCCGGCCGACCAGGGCTCGATCGACGACCGAGCCGACGATCGCCGTCGTCGGCCCCGGCTCGGGATCGAGCCCGAACACCGCGTGGCCGTCGCGCCGCAAGCGCGGCACCAGGGTCTGGCCGAGCCAGCCCGAAGAGCCCGTAACCAGGATCCTCATGGCGTGGCGAGACCGGCCTTCTCGAGAGCCTCGTCCTGTCGCGCCGTCAACGCCGCGACATCGAAGTCGGCGATCATGTCCTCGAACAGCCGGTGCCAGTTGATCGAGGCGCGCAGGTGGATGAAGACGGCGCCGAGACCGATGGCGGCGCGGTCCATGAACACGAACTCGCGCGGCGGGCGGACGCCGCCCATGCGACGCAGCTCCCCGAACACGTTCTGCGCCATCTCGCGTCCAAAGCCTTCGGCCATGCCCTCGGTGAGGCGGCGCGGTCGATCGTCCATCAGCGGCCCGTAGAGGAAGGCCGCCCAGCGATTGAGCACGGTGATCATCTCGCGCGTCAGACCGGCAAAGCCCCAATCCTCGTAGGCCGCCACCGCACGGTCCTGGTCGTCGGTCATCAGCGCGCGGTAGAGCTCGATCGAGCCGCGCACGAAGCGCGGCGGGAATATGCGGACGCAGCCGAAATCCATCAGGTTGACCGAGCCATCGGGCCGCACCGTGTAATTGCCGAGATGCGGATCACCATGGATCACGCCGTAGAAATAGAACGGCACGTACCAGGCGCGGAACATGTTGATGGCGAGCCGGTCCTTCTCCTCCTGGCTGCGGCTTTTCCAGTTGAGCAGCGGCTCGCCGCTCAGCCACGTCATGGTGAGCAGGCGGTCGGTCGAATGCGACGGCACGACCTCGGGCATGTGCATGTCGGGCTCGTCGCGCAGGATGTAGCGATAGAGCGCCACGTGCCTCGCCTCGCGGCGGTAGTCGAGCTCCTCACGCAGGCGCGTCGTGATCTCGGCATGGATCTCATCGGTGCGGATCGCCGGATCGAAGCGCTGGCCGATGGCGAACACCAGCTTGAGCTGGTTGAGGTCGGCCTCCATGGCCGACGCCATGTCCGGATACTGCAGCTTGGCCGCGACCTCGCGCCCGTCGGGCAGCGCCGCACGATGGACCTGGCCCAGCGAGGCCGCGAACGACGCGTCCTTGTCGAAGCGGGCGAACTTGGCCTGCCAGTCGGGGCCGAGCTCGGTCGCCATGCGGCGGCGCACGAACGCCCAGCCCATCGCCGGCGCGTTGGCCTGCAGTTGCGCCAGCTCGCGGGCGTATTCCGGCGGCAAAGCGTCGGGAATGGTGGCGATCATCTGGGCCGCCTTCATCAGCGGTCCCTTCAGACCGCCCAGCGCAGCCTTCAGCTCGGTGGCATGCTTGTCGCGGTCGATCGAGAGGCCGAGGTAGCGCTGGCCCGCCAGCTTGGCCGCCAGGCCGCCGACCGACGCGCCGACCCGGGCGTAACGCCCAAGCCGGCCGCCGAGCGAGTCGCCTTCGTCCCGGGTCATTCGGATGTCACGCCCTGCACGGCGACAAGGTGGCGATCCGGGTCGATCTTTGCCAGACGAATCTCGAGCCGATGCCGCGCATAAAAAAATCCGGCGCTTTGGCGCCGTTCAGGGGCGCATTCTCTTCCGGACTGCGAGCGTCTCGCTCGCTGAGGCCCATGAGCGAGCGCGACGCTCTCGGTCCGGAAGAAAATGATCACAAGCGCTCAGGCAGCCTTTCGGTCTGTATCCATCATCGTCAGGATGCGCTTCAGCCGCCCGACGATGCTGACGGTCTGGAGAAGTTCCTGCCGCTGCTCGATGGTCGCCGACAGGTACTGGGCGATCGAATCGGCGACCCTGCCGGGCCCGTGGGTATACGTGAGGTAAAGTAAGGCCTGAGGTGGAGAGGAGAGCGAAACGTTGGCATAGCTCTCGAAGCGGCGACGCACTTCGTGCGCCAACGTCTCGGCCTCTTTTTCCGCCGCGCCGTCCTCCTGGATCAGGGAAAGCTCGGCGGTGAGGCAGCGGTCATCGGCGTCAACGTGGATGATCCGTGCGCGGCTCAGGGCGTGCACCATGAGCTTGATGGATCCGTCTGGAAGCTTCTGGGCCTGCATGATGTATGCAATCACGCCGACGTCATATAAGTCCGCCGATTGGGGATCGTCGTCAGCACTTCGCCGTTGCGTCACGAGGAATATCTGCCTGTCGGCAGTCATTGCCCGATCAACGGCGAACGTCGACTTCATTCGCCCGATATAGAGGGGCGCCGTCATCTGTGGAAAGAACACGACGTCCCGCGACGGCACAACCGGCAACCTCATGGACGATGGTCCCACCGCCAACGGAGCGGAGGATGCCGGGCCGGCTTGGATTCTCGCGGACAGCACATTCCAGTCGGCACAGCCCAGGATCCTGGCGACCAGCTCCAGGCTTTCGCCGTGGGTGAGGACAACCGACTTCTCCTTGAGCGCCTGACGCAGCGTCTGCGCCATGGCCTTTGCATCACGATAGTCTCGCATCTTCTGGTCCTCTGCACAGACAAACGGGAATGTCAGTCGCTTGCGTTACTGATCCGTTTGCCGTGGCAAAGGGAGGCCCGAAAGGCTCGATACGTTCACCATACCTCGAAAGGCGCAAGCAGCAGGTCGTATCCACCCAGGCAAAGGCTGCCGTGCGGGCGTTATCTTGTCAATCTGCACACTCATGCTCTTCCGGATCATTCTCCTCCCCACGCCTTGCGTGGGGAGATGTCCGCGTAATCGCCGACGGAGGGGTCGAAAGCCTCACTGAGGTTCATGACCCCTCCGTCTCGGATTACCGAGACACCTCCCCAGCGAAGCTGGGGAGGGAACATGAAAGGAGTGCTCCGGGTGAGCTACAGCTTCTCGAGCTCGTCGACGAAACCGGCGATCACGCCCAGGCCCTTGTCCCAGAAGGCGGGATCGGAGGCGTCGAGGCCGAACGGGGCCAAGAGCTCCTTGTGGCGCTTCACGCCGCCCGCCTCGAGCATCTCGAGGTACTTGGCCTGAAAGTCGGGCTGGCCCGACTGGTAAGCGGCGTAGAGCGAGTTCACCAGGCAGTCGCCGAAGGCGTAGGCGTAGACATAGAACGGCGAATGGATGAAGTGGCCGATATAAGACCAGTAGAACTTGTATTCGTCGTCGAAGGTGAAGGCTGGCCCCAGGCTCTCGCTCTGCACCGCCATCCACACCTCGCCGATCGCATCGGGCGTCAGCTCGCCTTGGCGCCGGGCCGCGTGCAGGCGCGATTCGAAATCGTAGAAGGCGATCTGGCGCACCACCGTGTTCAGCATGTCCTCGACCTTGCCGGCCAGCATCGCCTTGCGCGTCGCCGCGTCGGGCGCCGAGCGGAGCAAGGACTGGAAGGTCAGCATCTCGCCGAACACCGACGCGGTCTCGGCCAGGGTGAGCGGCGTGTCGGCCATCAGGGCGCCCTGGCGCGCCGCCAGCACCTGGTGCACCCCGTGACCCAGCTCGTGCGCCAGCGTCATCACATCGCGCACCTTGCCTTGGTAGTTCAGCAGCAGGTAGGGATGCGCCGACGGCACCGTGGGATGGGCGAAGGCGCCGGGCGACTTGCCCGGCCGGGCCGGCGCGTCGATCCAGCCGGTGCCGAAGAATTTTCGCCCGACATCGGCGAGCTCCGGCGAGAAGGCGTGGTAGGCGTCGAGCACGATCCGCTCCGCCTCGTTCCACGGGATCACCCGGTCGTCGTGCTCGGGTAGCGGCGCGTTGCGATCCCAGTACGGCATTCTGTCGACGCCGAACCACCTGGCCTTGAGCTTGTAATAGCGATGCGCCAGCCGCGGATAGGCCGCCTTCACCGATGCGACCAGCGCATCGACGACCTCGTCCTCGACGACGTTGGCGAGATTGCGGAAGGATTGTGAGCGCGGGTACTTGCGCCAGCGATCGTCGATCTCCTTGTCCTTGATCAGGGTGTTGGTGATCAGGGAGAAGATCGCGATGTTGTCGCCCTGGACCTTGCCGAACGACTTGGCGGCGTCGCGCCGCACGTCGGCGTCCTTGTTCGACAGCTTGTCGAGGATCTGCGGCTCGGTCAGCACCTCGTTGCGAAAGGGATAGCGCAGGCGCGCGATGGTCTCGTCGAACAGGCGGGACCAGGCCGAGCCGCCGACCACCGACTGGTCGTGGATGTACTTCTCCAGCTCGTCCGAAAGGTCGTGCGGGCGGAAGACGCGGACATCGCGCAGCCAGGGGCCGTACTTGGCGAGAGCCGGCTCCTTCATCTTGGCCGCGAGGTCGGCGTCCTCGAGCTTGTTGAGCTCGAGCCGGAAGAACAACAGCTTGCTGCCGATGTCGGTCAAGGCCTCGGACACGTTCTGCGAAAACCGTCCGCGCTCGGGATCGGCCATGTCCTGCGCGTAGTACAGCGAGGCATAGGAGCCGATACGTCCCATCAGATCCTGCAGGGCCTCGAAGCGGGCGACCGCCTTGCCGAGCTCGGCGCCGCCGAGGGCGGCGATCCTGCCCTCGTAGTCCCGGGCGAACGCCTCAGCGTCGGCGCCTGCGCGCTTCAGGTCGTTCTCGAGGTCGGGCCCGGTCGGGCTGGAATAGAGGTCCGAGAGTTTCCAGGTCGGCAGGTCGCCCAGCATCGCATTCATTCGCACAGACTCCGTTTACGCTCCGATATGGGGTGACGCGCGGCGCTCGGCCAGAGCCCCCTTCTTCTCCTCCCCAGCTTCGCTGGGGAGGAGAATGAGAAGCGCGCTCTACAGCGCCCGCCTGATCACCCCGACCCGATCTAGCACGCTTCCTGCGACAATGGGGACGATCTCGAAGCCGCGCGCGCGATAGGTCTGCTCATGGATCGCCTCGAAGCGCATCGCCTGCTCCTGCGTGATCCGTCGCGCCGACGTCGGCGCGACGAAACCCAGGCTGCGGATCATGAAGACGCGGCGGTCGAAGACGGCATCCCGCTCGATCCGGGCCAGCTCCTCGGCAAGCGCAGGAGAGACCGGGTAGCCGAGATAGGTCGCAAGGGCTGCCGTACACACGGCCGAGCGGTCGTGGAACTGAACCTCCTCGGGCAGCGATGCCGCGCGCAGCCGGCGCCGGCGCTGCAGGTCGACGACGCGATCGATGAAGCCCGGCTCGGTCCAGGGCTCGGCGACGCCGCACGCCTGCTCGAGCGCAATGACGTCGGTCGCCGCTTCCTCGACCACACCGAAGCCGTCCTGTTCCAGTTGCCGCAGCAGCACGGTCTTCCCCGCGCCCGGCGTGCCGGTGAGGATGAAGCGCTTCATCCTGGATCGGCGGCGATGGCGTCGAGGAACGGCCCGACCATCAGCGCGGCGAACGGCTCCAGGGTCTTGGCGTCGGCTTCCTTGTAGTGCCCGGCCGCGTCGAGGAGGTTCATGGTGCCGAGCAGGCGGCCACCGTAGACCACCGGGATGTTCATGGCCGATTCGCAACCCAGCGACACGATCAGCTCGTGATCGAAATAGGCCCAGGCGATGTCCTTGGCGTTGTAGCCGATCCACGGCTTGCGGCCTTCCACGACATGCTGATGCCACGGCGAGCCGGTGATCTCCTTGTAGCCGCCGACCGGATACTCCTTCGGCATGTTGGTATAGATGCGCTTCACGCGCAGGCCGGTGGGCGCGACGTAGAGCAGCGTGAACAGCTTGTGGCCGACCGTGTCGGCCAGCGCCTTGTCCAGCACCTTGAACAAAGCGTCCTTCGAGCCGTGCTCGCGCAGGGCGGCGACGCAAGAGTCGAACGGGGTCATGAGCTTGCTCCAGTTGCAGGACGTGGCGCCGGCGGGATCCGTTCCGGCAGGACACCGGAAGGTTTCAGGCGCAGCATCAGGATGAGGGCGACAGCGATCAACAGTTCCTTGAGCGCGGCGCGCTGCACCGCAGTCGTGCCGGGAATCCATTCGACGAAGAAGCGCGAGGACTCCAGCAGGGTCATCACGAGATAGGCGCCGAGCAATGCACCGGCCGGGCGGCCGGTGCCGCCCGAAGCCACGGCGAGAAAGATGTAGACCGTGATCAGCGGCAGGAACAGGTCGGGCGCGATATACGACGTGAAATGACCGTAGAGCGCGCCGGCGAGACCGGCGATCGCGGCGGAAAGCGTGAACGCCTCGGTCTTGAAGCGCAGCACCGGCTTGCCCGCGACCTGAGCCACCTGGGCGTCCTCGCGGATGGCGCGCAGCGCCCGACCGTAGGGTGAGCGATCGATTCGGCGGACGACGAAGAACACCACGAGCAACGCCGCAACCACGATCAGGAAGTAGACCGAGTTGAAATTCTGGCCGAGCGTGGATTTCCACGGTCCCGGGATACCCGAAATGCCGTCGGTGCCGCGGGTCAGCCAGAACTCGTTCGCAGCGACCAGGCGCACCACCTCGGCGAAACCCAAGGTGACGATGGCGAGATAGTCCTCGCGCAGGCGCGTCGTCGACAGCGTGACGATCAGGCCGGCGAAACCGCCGGCAACCAGCGCTACCATCCAGCCTGACAGGATCGGCCCCTGCCCCGCCGTGGTGAGCAGCCCTGACGCGTAGGCGCCAACGGCGAAGAACCCGGCGAGCCCGAGATTCACCATCCCCGCCCCGCCCCAGATCAGGTTGAGGCTGAGCGCCAGCAAGCCATAGATGCCACCGACGGTGGCGACGAAGAGGAGATAGCTCAGCATCTGCTCAATACGCCCTCTCGCCCAGCAGCCCGCGCGGGCGCAGGGTGAGCATCACCAGGATGGCAACGAAGCCAACAGCGGCGCGGTATTGCGAGCCGACGACCAGAACCGACAGCTCCTCGGCAATGCCGATCAGGAAAGCGCCCAGCACGGCGCCGGGCACGCTGCCCAGCCCGCCCAGCACGGCGGCGGCGAACAGGGACAGCAGGATGCGGGTGCCGGTCAGCGGATCAATCGAGCTGTCGAGGCCCAGCAGCATGCCGCCGACGCCGACCAGGCCCATGCCGGCGAAGCTCGCGATCATGGCGATGCGCTCCGGCCGGATGCCCTTCAAGGAGGCGAGGTCGGGATTGTCGGCCGAAGCGCGCATCGCCTTGCCGATGCGGCTGAAGGACAGGATGGCGAACACGGCGAGCATCAGCGCCAGCGCCAGCCCCATGGTCTCGAGCTGCTGCGGGCTCACCCTGATGTCACCGAGCCTGATGTCGCGTGCGATCGGCCGGTCGTAACCGCGCGGATCGTTGCCGAAACCCAGCCGCACGACGTTTTCCAGCACCAAGCCGCTGGCGATCGAGGCGATGGCGGCCGGCAGCGCCCCCTGCTTGACCAGCGGCAGGTGGGCCACCTCGTCGAACAGCAGCCCGGCCGCGCCGGCGACGACGAAAGCGACGGCCAGCGAGCCCGCCATCTGCAGGCCCGCGCCGTAGGCCAAGTAGCCGGCGAAGGCGCCGAGCGTGGCAATGCCCGACACCGCGAAATTGGGGAAGCGCAGCACGGCGAACATCGCCGTGAAGCCGATGGCAGGCACCGCAAGCAGCGTGCCCGACACCAGCCCGTTGACCAGCGCCTGGACGACGACGTCGATCAAGTCAGGCGATCTTCACCACGGTGAACTTGCCGGCCTTGATCTGCTCGTAGCGGAACTTGCAGTCGACGATGTCGCCGCGCTCGTCGAAGTCGCAGGGACCCGACGCGCCGGTGTAGTCGATCTTCTCGCCGGCGGTGATCGCCTTGATGCCGTCGACGGCGTTGTCGACCGTCTTGCCGCCGCCCTGCGTCACCTTGCGGATGTTGTCCTTGATGGCGACGCCGCTCGAATCCCTGGCGATCGCCATGCTCATCAGCACCATGTTGATGTGGTCGTAGACCTGACTGGTGTACGGGTCGGGATTGGACGACCCCACGGCGGCCTTGACCTTGTCGTAGGCCGTGCTGTCCTCGGCCGACGCCGGCGCGAAGGTGTAGACGCCTTCGACCACCTCGTTCTGGCCGACCTGGTCGACCAGCTTCTGGTTGATCGAGTAGGCGAAGCCCAGGATCTTGCCCTTGAAGCCGGCGCGATAGAGGTCCTTGAGCAACACTACCGTGTCGGGCGTGTAGCCGTTGGCCAGGATCACGTCGGGCGAGGTGCGCAGCGCCTGGTCGACCTCGGTGCGATAGGTCGTCTTCTTGTCGTCGTAGATCAGGCTCTGATGGGTCGCTCCGCTTTTCGGCAGCACTGCGTTCAGGATGTCGAAGGTCGACTGAGTGAACGGCGTCTGCGGGATCATGGTGAAGACCTTCTTGGCCCCCAGCGAGAGAATGAACTCGCCGACCCGCGTGACCTGAAGCTTTGAATTGGGCTGGGTGCGCACCAGGAACCCCTGGTGCGGCAGAAGGGTGATCGAGTCGGCGCCCGACACGGTGCACAGGAAAGTCTTGCTCTCCCAGCACAGCGGCGCCACCGCCGTGGTCACCGACGAGGCCCAGGTCCCCATGATGGCCGAGACCTTGTCGACATCGATCAGCTTGCGCGCCGCACGAACGGCAGCCTCCGGGCTGGTCTGATCGTCCTCGCTCACCAGGACGACGCGGCGGCCGTTCACGCCACCCGCCTTGTTGACTCCCTCGACGACGGTAGCCGCGACCTTGGCCATGCTCGGTCCATAGGAGCCGCCGGCGCCGGTGAGCGGCGTCAGGGTCGCGAGCTTGATCGGGTCGGCCTGAGCGCGCGCCACGGCCGGGCTGGCCAGAACGGCGACGCCGCCGGCCAGCGCGGCGCGGCGGCCGATACGAAGATTCGTCATGTGTTGTTCCCCATTTCCCTGCTCGAAGACTCCCCGTCCGATCGCGCGAGCATAGGCGCTGCCTTGCCGCCGAGAAAGAGATCGCGGACGATCGGGTCGTCGGTCAGATCGGCCGCCCGCCCCTCGTGCTCCGGCCGGCCCTGGACCAGCACGTAGGCTCGTCCGGCCACGGTCAGCGCCTCGAGTGCATTCTGCTCAACCATCAGGATCGCAACCCCTGTCTTGTTCAGAGCCAGGATCGTGCCGAACAGCTGTTCGGCCGCGCGCGGGCTCAGGCCCGCGGTCGGCTCGTCGAGCAACAGCAGGTCGGGTGCGTTCATTAGTGCGATCGCCATGGCGAGGATCTGGCGCTGTCCGCCGCTCAGGGTGCGTGCAGCGGCGCGGCGCTTGTCGGCCAGCATGGGAAAGCGCTCGTAGAGCTCGGCCATGCGCTTCTTCGCATGCGCGCCGTCGAGATAACCACCCATCTCGAGGTTCTCGGCGACGCTCATGGTGCCGAACACGTTGCGCTCCTGCGGAACGAACGACAGGCCGGCCCGGCTGACCGCCGGTGCGCCGAGGCCGGCGATCTCGCGCTCCTTGAAGCGCACGCTGCCGCCGCTCGGCCGCAGCAGGCCGGCGACGAGCTTGAGCAAGGTCGACTTGCCTGCGCCATTGGGGCCGATCAGGGCGACGATCTCGCCCGGCGCCACCCGCAGGTCGGCCCCTTTGACGATCTCGTCGGCCGCGGCATAGCCGCCGCGCAGCCCGACGATGTTCAGGAGGTCGCCCCTCGGGCCATTACCCTCCGGGCTCATGCCGCCCGCCGTCCGAGATAGGCCTCGCGCACTCGATGATCGGCGCGCACGGCGTCGAATGTGCCCTCGGTCAGCACCTGGCCCTCGGCCATGACGATCACCGGATTGCACAGGCGGGCAATGAAGCCCATGTCGTGCTCGATCAGCAGCACGGTGATGCCGCGCTTGGGCAGCTCCAGCAGCCGCTCGCCGATCTCGTTCTGCAGGGTCGGGTTGACGCCGGCCGTCGGCTCGTCGAGCAGCACCAGGCGCGGCTCGGCCATCAGCGCCCGGCCGATCTCCAAGAGCTTCTTCTGGCCGCCCGACAACGCCGTGGCCGGATTGTCGATCAGATGGTCGAGGCGCAGGAAGCGCGCCGTCGCCCACGCTCGCTCGGCCAGCTCGGCCTCGCGGTCGCGCGCCGCCCGGGTGCCGACGATCGCCTGCCACAGGCTCTCCCCGGGCTGATCTCGCCCATAGAGCATGAGATGCTGGAACACCGAGAGCTTGGGAAAGCCGCGCGCCACCTGGAAGGTGCGCACCAGCCCGCGCCGGCTGACCGCGTCGGGCGCCCAGCCGGCGACCTCCTGGCCGTCGAAACGGATCGACCCGGCATCGGGCGGCACCAGCCCGGAGACGACATTGAACAGGGTCGTCTTGCCCGCCCCATTCGGTCCGATCAGCCCGGTGATGCCGCCTGGCGCCACCGACAGATCGACACCGCGCAGCACATCAAGCCCATAGAATGCGCGGCGCAGGTCCTTGATCTCGAGCAGGGGCAATGCGGATTCCTTGGATGGCAAGCGGATGACCTTATCCACGAGCAGCACGAAACGCGCCATCCTCTCTTTTCTTGCTCCTCGCCTCTCGCAAGGGGAGAGGAGGGGTAATGGGGTGTGGGCGATGCAGCAATCTTCGAGCTCCCTCACCCAACCTCTCCCATTTGCGGGTCTTGGCGTGTCGCATCCGCCGGACTGCCGCGTGGGGATTCATGGGCGATATTTTGCGTCAGTTGCGTCCGTTGCGTCAGTGCCCTTTAAAATCAATCACTTGCAACTGACGCAAGGAAGTCGATCGAAGGCGTCGTTGCGTCAGCCGGGCGCGCAGGATGGCGATGCCCTCCAGCCGGCCCCGACTCTCCGCCTTGGCGCCGGGTCTCGGTGTGTCCTGGTTCAACCGGCACAGCTCGTTGAAACCGCTTGGACGGCGCAGGCTCATCGACCCTGTTCGCATGGGCAACAGCGGCAGCCGGCTCGCGCATGTCACATCCTCCTTGATGCTGCGCATTCACCGGCAATGACCCACCGCCAGTGTCCACCCACGCTAGGCGGGTTTCTTGCCACGTCAAGAGCGCGACTTCGGAAACAGCCCTGATCGGGTCGGGCTCCCACCTTTGGCAGCCTCATCCAGTCATGCCGATCAGAGCTGAGAGGAACAGGAGAAGATGCATCCTCGCTCACAAGATTTCGCCTTTCGGCGTCTTCACGAAACGCCTCACCGGGTCCCGCCGCCAGCCGGCTGGAAAGCTGCTCTTTTCCTCGGCAGGGAGATTTCCTGAGCAGGCGCGAGTATATGAGGGCCAGGGAGAAGAGTTTCATGGCCCACGCGGTGACCCTGGACGACAAGTACCTGCTCGAAAGCGGGCGGGTGTATCTCACCGGTACACAGGCTCTGGTGCGCCTGCCGATGATGCAGCGCCAGCGTGACCAGGCGGCCGGGCTCAACACCGCCGGCTACATTTCCGGCTATCGCGGCTCGCCGCTCGGCGGCTTCGACCAGGCGCTGTGGCAGGCCAAGCGTTTCATCAAGAACAACCACATCGAGTTCCAGCCCGGCGTCAACGAGGACTTGGCGGCCACCGCCATCTGGGGCACCCAGCAGATCCACCTCTATCCCGGCGCGCGCTACGACGGCGTGTTCGGCATGTGGTACGGCAAGGGGCCCGGCGTCGACCGCAGCGGCGATGCCCTGAAGCACGCCAACTATGCCGGCACGGCGCCCAACGGCGGCGTGATGGCGCTGGCCGGCGACGACCACATGGCCAAGTCGTCGACCACGGCACACCAGAGCGAGCCCGCCTTCATCGCTGCCGGCATCCCGGTGATCCATCCGGCCGGCGTGCAGGAGTATCTCGACCTCGGCCTGCACACCTTCGCGATGTCGCGCTACTCGGGTCTGTGGGTCGGCTTCAAGATCATCAGCGAGACCGCCGACTCCTCGGCCTCGGTGCATGTCGATCCGCACCGCATCGAGATCCGCCTGCCGACCGACTTCGTCCTGCCGCCGGACGGCGTGCACATCCGCTGGCCCGACGACTGGCTCGGCCAGGAGCGCCGCACCTTCACCGTCAAGCAGCCGGCGGCGCTCGCCTACTGGCGCGCCAACCGGCTCGACCGGCTGATGATGGGCGAGGCCGACGCCCGCTTCGGCATCGTCACTGTCGGCAAGAGCTATCTCGACGTCCGCCAGGCGCTCGACGATCTCGGTATCGACGACGCCGAAGCCAAACGGCTCGGCATCGCCGTCTACAAGGTGGCTCTCGTGTGGCCGCTCGAGACCGACGGCGCGACCGCTTTCGCGCTAGGCAAGCGCGAGGTGCTGGTGGTCGAGGAGAAGCGCGCGATCATCGAGCCACAGCTCAAGGACGCGCTGTTCAACGCGCCGGCCCACCGTCGCCCGGTCGTCGTCGGCAAGACCGACGAGCGTGGCCAGAAGCTCCTGAAATCGGACGGCGAGCTGACGCCGTATGAGATCGCCGCAGCCCTGGTCGCCCGCTTCGGCTTCGACTCGTTCAGTGCGCACACCAAGCAGCGCTTCGAGGCGCTGCAGCGGCGCACCGGTCGGCAGATCCGCAACGAGGCGGGACTGGCCCGCGTGCCCTATTTCTGTTCCGGTTGCCCGCACAACAGCTCGACCAAGGTGCCGGAAGGCTCGATGGCGATGGCGGGCATCGGCTGCCATACGCTCGCCATCGGCATGGACCGGAACACCAAGACCTTCACGCACATGGGCGCCGAGGGCGCGCCGTGGGTCGGCGCCAGGCATTTCAGCGACATGCCGCACGTGTTCCAGAACATGGGCGACGGCACCTATTTCCACTCCGGTTACCTTGCGGTTCGCCAGGCCGCCGCCGTCAACGCCAACATCACCTACAAGATCCTCTACAACGACGCCGTCGCCATGACAGGCGGCCAGCCGCACGACGGCAACGTCCGGCCGTGGACGATCAGCCAGCAGGTCCATGCCGAGGGCGTGCGCCGCATCGCGCTGGTGAGCGACGAGCCGGACAAGTATCCGGTCGGCACCGAATGGGCGCCCGGCGTCACCTTCCATCATCGCAGCGAGCTCGACGACGTGCAGCGTGCCTTGCGCGAATGGAAGGGTGTCTCGGTCCTGATCTACGATCAGACCTGCGCCGCCGAGAAGCGCCGCCGTCGAAAGCGCGGCACCTTCCCCGATCCTGCCAAGCGCGCCTTCATCAACCAGGCGGTCTGCGAGGGCTGCGGCGATTGCTCGGTTCAGTCGAACTGCCTCTCGGTCGTGCCGGTCGAGACCGAGTTCGGCACCAAGCGCGCCATCGACCAGTCGTCGTGCAACAAGGACTTCTCCTGCGTGAACGGCTTCTGCCCGAGCTTCGTCACCATCGAAGGCGGCGGCGTGCGCAAGGGCAAGGCCGAGAAGAAGAGCGCGGTCGCCACAGCGGAGCCCGACCTTCCGCCGGCGCCCTCCCTGCCGACGGTGGACGACAGGCCATACGGCATGCTGATCACCGGCATCGGCGGCACCGGCGTCGTCACGATCGGCGCCATCCTGGGCATGGCGGCCCACATCGAGGGCAAGGGCGCCACCGTGCTCGACCAGCTCGGCATGGCGCAGAAGGGCGGCGCCGTCATCAGCCATGTGCGGATCGGCGCCGATCCGGAGGCACTGCACGCGGTGCGCCTGGGTGCCGGCGGCGCGTCGCTGCTTCTGGGCTGCGACCTCGTGGTGAGCGCCAGCGCCGATGCGCTCGCACGGCTCGAAGGCAGCCGCTCGCGCGCCATCGTCAACACCCACCAGACCATCACCGGCGAGTTCACGCGCCATCCCGACCTCGCCTTCCCCGCCAATACGCTCCGGCTGTCGATCGAAGCGGCGGCCGGCGGCGAGGCCTGCGAATTCCTCGAAGCGACCGAGCTCGCCACGGCGCTGATGGGCGATTCGATCGCCACCAACATGTTCATGCTGGGCTATGCCTATCAGAAGGGCCTGGTGCCGCTGGGACACGAAGCGATCGAGCAGGCCATCGAGCTGAACGGCGCAGCCGTCACGATGAATCGCAACGCCTTCCGCTGGGGCCGCCGGGCGGCGCACGATCGCGCCGCGGTCGAGAAACTGATCGCGCCGGCCGACGACAAGGTGGTGCCGTTCGCCCGGCCGTCGAAGACGCTCGACGAGCTCGTCGGGCGGCGCACGATCGCGCCGCGGTCGAGAAACTGATCGCGCCGGCCGACGACAAGGTGGTGCCGTTCGCCCGGCCGTCGAAGACGCTCGACGAGCTCGTCGCGGCACGCATCGAGCATCTGACGAAGTACCAGGACGCGGCTCTGGCGGAGCGCTACCGCGCCCTGGTCGACAGGGTGCGCGCGGCCGAGCACAAGACCGGCGAGACCGGGCTCGCCCTCGCCGTCGCCCGCAACTACGCCAAGCTGCTCGCCTACAAGGACGAGTACGAGGTGGCGCGGCTCTATACCGACGCGGCGTTCCAGGCGGCCATCGAGCGGCAGTTCGAAGGCGGCTACACGATCAGGTTCCATCTCGCCCCGCCGCTGCTGGCCAGTCGCGATCCCAAGACCGGCCATCTCGTGAAGCAGGCGTTCGGTCCCTGGATGATGCCGGCGTTCAAGCTCCTGGCGAAGCTCAAGGGACTGCGCGGCACGGCATTCGACCTGTTCGGCTACACGGCCGAGCGCCGTACGGAGCGCGCCCTGATCGGCGAGTACGAAGTCCTGGTCGACGAGCTGCTGAAGGGCCTGTCGCCGGCAAACCATCCGCTCGCCATCAAGCTCGCGTCACTGCCGGATGAGATCCGCGGCTACGGCCACATCAAGGACGCCAGCATCGAGAAGACGCGCCGCAGGCAGGCCGAGATGCTGCACCAATGGCGCAACGCGGAGACGCTCCGCATCGCGGCGGAGTAGTCACAGTCCTCCCCAGCTTCGCTGGGGAGGTGCCCCGTCACACGGGGCGGAGGGGTCATGAGCCTCAGGCTCGACCCTCTCCCATGACTCATGACCCCTCCGTCGCCGTATGACGGCGACACCTCCCCAAGCTTCGCTTAGGGAGGAAAATGATTACCGATCGTGATTGCGATGGACATCGTGCACGACGATGCCAGAGCCATGCTGCGGCATCACCACCCAGTCTTC
>NZ_JBGAKA010000060.1:0-51715 GCF_044224635.1 Reyranella sp.
GGCATTTTGGCCGCAGAGCGGCCAAAAGCCCTTAGACGGCGACACCTCCTATGAAAATCGGGGCGGGCCCCGCCCCGATTTTCTCAGCATCGTGGTGCGCGCCGGCGTGCTGGGGGTCTCCCCAGCGAAGCTGGAGAGGAACATGAGATCAATCACGCCGACTGGCGCAGCGCGTCGGCCGCGGGGCTTCGCTCCTTGTCGATCAGGTCGGCCATCAATTGCCTGAACTGGGTCAGCGGGCCGTCGGCCGACGTCGCCAGCATGCGCAGTTGCGGCGTGAGATCGATGACGCGCTGTTGCGCCTCGATCATGGCGTTGTCCTCGTCGAAGGCGCGGCGGAACAGGTCGATCTGGGCGTCGGCCTGCTGATCGTTGGCGCGCGCCCGGTCGAGGCAGCTGGAGAAGTAGTAGATCGACTGCTTTTCCGCGACGGGCGTGATCGCCTGGCTGGTCAACGAGGTCCAGAACGGCGTGTGCGACTGGTCCGGTGCCTCGTTGTTGCAGGCGGCGGCCGTGCCCGGCCGATAGAACTGGCTGGTGAGCAGGAAGACCCCGGGCACCATGTAGTCGTAGGACTGCCAGCTGTCGGTGCGGGTGCCGGGCGGCTCGCCGATATAGGGCGCCACCGGATTGTCGACGACCCAGCGTGCGATCCTGAGGCCGCGCTCGAGACGCGTCGTGCCCGGCCGGCTGTTGCCCCACGACATGCTGCCGCGGCCCAGCGTCTTGGCATGCACGTAGCTGAGATGGGTGAGATCGAGGAGATTGTCGTTGATGAGCTCGTAGTTCGCGTCGTAGGCGAGTTCGCCGGTGCGCATGATCCAGGCGTCGTCGTGCCCCAGGGCAGACGGGATCAGTGCCGGATCGGCCAATGCCGGATCGCCCATCCACAGCCAGACCCAGCAATCGCGCTCCACCACCGGATAGGTGCGCACGCCGGCGCGGCCGGGGATGAAGGGCTGGCCCGGAATCTCGATGCACTTGCCGGACGGCGCGAACTTCAGGCCGTGGTACAGGCAGCGCAGATCATCGCCTTCCAGCCGGCCGCGCGACAGCGGCGCCAGCCGGTGGCAGCAGCGATCCTCGAGGGCGACGACCACGCCGTCCGCCTTCCGATAGAGCACGATCGGCTCGGCCAGCATGGTGCGGGCGACCAGCGCGTCCCTGGCAAATTGATGGCTCCAGCCGGCCACGTACCAGCAATTGCGCAGGAACATCGCGATCCTCCCTTCGGTCGTCTGCGCGACCGGTCGGGAAAATGCTGACGCCATCTGATTGACTTGTCAACGAATTCGCCACCCATGCATCTGCCGGAACAGCGACGGCGCCATGCCGAAGCGGCGCTCGAATGCCTGGCCGAAGCGGGCGGGCGACGACAGCCCCACCTTGCCGGCGATGGCCTTGAGCGGCAGGTCGCCGGCGAGCAGCGTGCGGGCGGCGTCGAGGCGCAGGCCCTCGACGAAGTGCGCCGGCGTCTTGCCGGTCGCCTCGGTGAACTTGCGATAGAAGCTTCGCTCCGACAGGCCGGCGCGCGCCGCCAGTTCCGGCACGTCGAGCCTGTGGTCGAGATGCGCCTGCATCCAGTCGATCAGGTCAGCGAACGGCGCTTCCGCTTCCGTCTGCGCCTGCAGGAGCGGACTGAACTGCGACTGATAGCCGGGTCGTCGGGCATAGAGAACGAAATGGCGCGCGATCAGGTTGGCGAGCGCGGGTCCGAGATCCGCCTCGACCAGCGCCAGCGCCATGTCGATGCCGGTCGTCACGCCGGCCGAGGTCCAGATCTTGCCGTCGACGACGTAGAGCGACTCCGCGTCGACTTCGAGGGCGGGAAACCCTCGCGCGAGCCGCTCGCAGCTCGCCCAGTGCGTCGCCACCCGCCGGCCGTCGAGCAGGCCCGCCGCCGCCAGCACGAAGGCGCCGGTGCACACCGAGCCGAATCGCTCGGCCTTCGGCGCCATCCGGCGCAGCCAGCGTCGCAGGTCGGGGCGTGTCATCGCCGTCTTCAGGCCGCGCGAGCCGCCGGCGACCAGCAGCGTATCGGGCTGACCGCCGATCTTCCGGCTGTCGAGCGCCACGCCGCAGTTCGATCTCACCAGCCCGCCATCGGCCGACACGATGCGCAAATCGTACGCCGGGCGGTCGGTGGCCTCGTTGGCGGCGCCGAACACGGCGGCCGGACCAGTAACGTCGAGCAGCTGGCAGCCCTCGTAGGCGAGGAGGTACAGGCGGTGCGGTCTGGTCATTGGCAGAAAATAGCCATTATTTGTCATTTCTGCCAGCAGGCGACGCCGCTACATCGTCCCCGACAGCGCCTTTTCATTCTCCTCCCCAGCTTCGCTGGGGAGGAGAATGAGAGAGCGCCCATATGCGAATGCCCCGCGCAACCACCGGAGACGACACAATGGCCACGCCAATCGACATCGGCATCCTGCTCTATCCCAACGTCACCCAGCTCGATGCGACCGGGCCCGCCCAGGTCCTGTCGCGGGTTCCGGGCGCCACCCTGCACATGATCTGGAAGACGCGCGATCCCGTGCCGACCGACGCCGGCTTCTCCATCGTCCCGACCACGACCTTTGCCGATTGCCCCGACCTCGACGTGATCTGCGTGCCGGGCGGCGGCGGCCAGGTCGAGCTGATGACCGATCCCGAGACGCTCGACTTCCTGCGCAAGCAGGCCGCCGGCGCGCGCTACGTCACCTCGGTGTGCACCGGTTCGCTGGTGCTGGGCGCGGCGGGCCTGCTCAAAGGCTACCGCTCGGCCTGTCACTGGGCGTGGCGCGACATGCTCAAGGATTTCGGCGCCATCCCGGTCGCCGAGCGTGTCGTGCGCGATCGCAACCGCATCTCGGGCGGCGGCGTCACGGCGGGCATCGATTTCGGTCTCACCGTCGCGGCCGAGCTGGCCGGCGAGGAGATCGCCAAGTCGATCCAGCTCGTGCTCGAGTACGACCCGCAGCCGCCCTTCGATTCGGGCAGCCCGGAGAAGGCCGGCGCTGAGCGCGTGGCGCGCCTGCGCGAACGCCTCGCGCCGCTGCTGGCGAGCCGCGGCAAAGCGAACAAGGAAGCCGCGGCGCGGATGCAATGATGCTGGAGCTGCGTCCCGGCTGCGAGCACTGCGCCAGGCCGCTGCCGCCTCAGGCGGTGGAGGCGCGGAGCTGCAGCTACGAGTGCACGTTCTGCGCCGAGTGCGTCGACACGGTGCTCGGCAACGTCTGCCCCAACTGCGGCGGCGGGTTTGTCCCGCGGCCGATCCTGCCGCAGGAGCGTTAGATCTCCTCCCCAGCTTCGCTGGGGAGGTGTCGCCGTCCTGCGGCGACGGAGGGGTCATGAGTCACGTGAGGGGGCCTATGACCCCTCCGTCCGCGAAGACGCGGACACCTCCCCCACGCAAGGCGTGGGGGAGGAACGTGAGTCTCACCCGGCGTTCGTCGTCGCGCTTTCGATCGTGATGGCCTTGCCGGCGGCGGTGTCGAACTTCAGCCGCTGCACATGGTCGAGGTCGCGCCCCGTCACGCGCACGAAGCGGCTGCCTTCGGGATAGTCGATGGCATGGATGGCGCCGACGTCGTAGACACCGGCACGGCCGGGCTCAAGGCGGTAGGCCTTGACCTGCTCGAGCCTGGCATCGCCGGCGCCGTTGCCGCCATCGACCCGCCGGAACTCGCTCATGTCGGTGTACTTGATGGCTTGGCCGTACACCGCCCACGAGCTGCCGTGGTCGTGCGGCGGGCTCTTGTGCGGCTTTGGATTGCAGTGCGCGAGCACCACGAAGCCGAGCTCCTTGTCCTCGTAGAGCTTGCGCGTGCCGGTCGGCGCCGCCGGCCCGACCGCGTCGTCGACGAAGGCCGGGTTGGCCAGGAGATTCTCCAGGAGGACGCGCACCTTCTCGCGTCCGGCTGGACCGCTGGTCTCGTGCAGCGCGGCCTGCGCATCCTTGATGAAGACGTCGAGCGTGTAAGTCATGCGATCCCTCGTCTGGTAACGCCGAACCTGGCCACGGAGAGATGATCCGCCCCGCTCCGCCTGCCTGTCAACGACCGCCCAGCACGCGCCGCGCGATCACCATGCGATGGACCTCGGAGGGGCCTTCGTAGACGCGCATGGTGCGCACCTTCTGCGCCAGCCAGCTGAGCGGCAGCTCCTGGGTGACGCCCATGGCGCCGAACGCCTGCTGGGCATGATCGATCACCTCGGTCGCCATCTCGGTGGCGAAGACCTTGATCATCGAGGCTTCCATGCGCACGTCGCGGCCGTCATCCTGCTTGACGGCGGCATCCATCACCATCAGGCGACAGGCGTGCAGCTTGGTCGCGGCGTCGGCGATCCACCACTGGATGGCCTGGCGGTCGGCGAGCTTCTGGCCGAACGTGACGCGCTGGTTGGCGTGCTCGACCAGCATGTCGAGCGCGCGCTGCGCCATGCCGACGCACCACGAGCCCATCTGCAGGCGGCGCACCGTGAGGCGGAGCTGCATGGGCGCGAAGCCGGCGCCGATGCGGCCCAGCACCTGCGTGTCGGGGACGCGGCAATCCTCGAACACCACCTCGTAGGTGCGCTGGCCGGCCAGCATGGGAATGGCCCGCGCCACGATCAGGCCCGGCGTGCCCTTGTCGACCAGGAAAGCCGTGATGCCGCCGCGCGATCCCTTCTCCGGATCGGTCACCGCCATGGCAATGGTGAAGTCGGCCTTGGCGATGCGGCTGATCCAGATCTTGCGACCGTTGATCACCCAGTCGTTGCCGTCCTTGACCGCGCGCGTCTTCATGCCGGCCGGGTCGCCCCCCGCGCCAGGTTCGGAGATGGCGATGGCCGAGGTCGTCTCCCCGGCGGCGTAGGGCTCCAGGTACTTTTTGCGCTGCTCGGGATTGGCTGTCGCCAGCAGCATGTGCAGGTTGGGCGAGTCGGGCGGGAAGGTGAACGGTACGGCCGTGTAGCCCAGCTCCTCGTTGACGCCGACCAGGGCGACCGCCGGCAGGTTGGCGCCGCCTGCCTCCTCGGGAACGTCGAGCGCCCATAGCCCGAGCTCCTTGCACTGCTTGAACAGCCGCGCATTCTCCTCGTCGGAGAGAGCCGCCGGCTGGCCTGACGCGAATCGATCGAGAATATTCTTCTCGAGCGGCATCAACTCGTTGCGCACGAACTTCTTGACGAGATCGCGCAGCATCTCATGTTCTTCGCTTACCTTGTGCATATCGCTCTCCTATGGCTTTCCGATTCCCTTGTTCACGAATTCCAGCGAGTAGGCGCGCGCGACGTCCAGCCCCCTGGGCAGCACATCGACCTCGGTCATCGACTCGTAGAAGCTCTTCCATCGCTCGGCGCTCATCGCCCCGATGCCGCCCTGCAGGGCATCGCCAGACAGCACGATGCCGCGCTCGTTCAGCACCCTGATGGCGTAGTCGATGCGGTCGTCCGTCTGCTCGGGATTGGCCTGCTTGATCAGGGCATTCGCCGCCGCGACTCCCGGACCACCCTTGAGATACTGCGCCCAGCCTTCGAGCGAGGCATCGACGAAGCGCTTAACCAGATCCTTCTTCTCGCTCGCCATGCGCCGGGAGACAGCGATGGTGGTCTGGTAGGCGCTGAAGCCGGCGTCGGCGATCAGCAGCACGACCGGCGGCCGGCCGAGCGCCTGGGCGATCGAGTAGGGCTCGGACGACAGGAAGCCTTGCTGCACCACGTTCCTGTCGGCCAGGAACGGCGCCATGTTGAAGTTGTAGGGCCTGACCTGGCTGTCGGAGAGACCGTACTTGTGTCGCAGGAAGGGCCAGTAGGTCACCCTGCCGCCGGCGCCGATGAGCAAGGGGCGCCCCTTGAGCTTGTCGAAGCCGTCGAGGCCGGTGTCGGGATGACCGATCAGCACCTGCGGATCCTTCTGGAAGATCGCGGCGATGGTGAAGAACGGCGCCTCCTCGCGGATGTAGGTGAACGCCTCGAAGCTGCTCGACATGATCATGTCGACGCGGCCGGCCAGCAGCAACTGGCTGGTATTGAGGCTCGGGCCGCCCTGGCGCAGGTCGCAGTCGATGCCGGCCTGCCGGTAGAGGCCGGCAGCAATCGCCTGGTAGTAGCCGCCATGCTCGGCCTGGGCGCGCCAGTCGGTCTGGAAGATCACCTTGTCCAGGGTTTGGGCGCGCGGCCGTCCTGCCATCGGCACAAGCAATTGACCGGCGCCAGCAAGGCCCGCGGCGCCGCGGAGTGCAGCGCGCCGCCCGAGGCGCCAGGACCGACCTGTCATGCCGTCATTCCCTTCCACGTCGATCGAACAGTAGCGCCATATACTCGCGCAAGGCGACCACCGACCAGCTGAGCGCGGCGACGTTGGGCGCCCAGTTCTCCCACCAGGGCCGCGCCTGTTCCGGCGCGTGGAAGTCGGTGGGAAAGGGCGCGGCGTCGAGGCCGACGCGTCGCGCCAGCGCCATCGAGCGGCGCATGTGGTAGGCCGACGTCACCAGCGCGACGCGGCGGCCCTTCACCATGTCGCGCACGTTCTCGATGTTCTGGATGGTATTGAGCGACCTGTCCTCCGGAACGATCGCGCTGTCGGGCACGCCGAGATCTTTCAGGAAGCGGCGCATGGCCTCGGCTTCGGTCGTTGCCGGCCCGCCATTGTTTGCGGCCATGAAGCCGCCGCCGCTGACGATGATGCGCGGCGCGACGCCCCGATGGAACAATTGCGCGGCGTACCAGATGCGATCGGCGCCATCGCCGAGATCGGGCTCCAGGGTATGGGGCGGCGCCGCCGGATTGATCCCGCCGCCCAAAGCCACGATCGCGTCGTAGCAGCAGCCCGGCGCGCTGGCATTGGCGCGCGCTTCGCGCTCAAGCGGCCGGATGAGGGCGTCCGAGACCGGCGGCCAGGCGAGCACGAGCGTCTTGAGAACGGCGACCGAAGCGGCCACCCAGGCCAGCCTGCGCCAGCGCAACAAGGCCAGAATACCCGCGATGACCAGACCGACCGCCATCGATGCCGGCGGCAACGCCCATTGGGCGAGAACCTTCAGGACGAGGAATGTTTCCATGCGCCCGACAAAAGAAGAGCGGGCCCGACTTGCGTCGCGACCCGCCCCGTTTTCTCACTTGGAAACGACTATTCGATCAGATCGCTTCCTTGAGATCCTTGGCGACCCGGAAGGCGACCTTCTTCGACGCCTTGATCTTGATCGCCTCGCCAGTCGCAGGATTGCGGCCCATGCGCGCCGGACGGTGACGGACCTGAAGGATGCCGAGGCCCGTGATGCGGACCTTCGCGCCCTTCTTGAGGTGCTTCACGACCAGACCGACGAAATCGTCGAGAGCGCCAGTGGCATCTTTCTTGGTCATGCCGGTCTTGTCAGCCAGTTCGGCCGCGACCTTGGAAAGAGGAATGGTCGGAACGGTGGTGGTCTTGGTTGCCATAGTGAGGGGTCCTTGCACTTTTTAGTTTCGCCAGTGTCTTCCTGACGCCCCAGGGCAGCGCTGGCGGAAAATAGGTTTATCCACGAATCCGCGGGCCGCAAGTCCCCAATGGACGAAAAATGTCGATTTTTGGGGCTTTTTGGGCCATTTGGATCAACCATCCACAGATTGCAGAGAGCGTTTGGCGTGTCGAGTCCCGGCCTGATCCCGACTTTCAGCACCGCCGTCAACACTTGGCAGTGCGACGAGAACGACCATTTGAATGTCCAATACTACACCGAATTCGGCCACGAGGCTTCGGCCCATCTGATGGCCGGCCTGGGGCTTGGGCCGCGCGCGCAGCGCCATGCCGGTCTGGTGGTCGGTGTTGCGGAGGATCACGTCCGCTACCTGCGCGAGTTCCGCATCATCGATACGGTCGAGGTCCGTTCGGCACCAGTCGAGATCGGCGAGCGCGATCTGCTTGCCTACCACGAGATCCGCAATCCGGCCGACCACAGGATCGCAGCGACGCTCAGTCGACGCATCGTCTGCAACAAGCCGTGGCCGGCCTCCTTCAGGGCGCGCAGCCAAGCGGCCTGCCTGCCCCTGCCCGACATTGCGCGCCCGCGCAGCGTCGGCAAGCGTGCCCTTCCCGACATCGCGCTCGCCGACGCACGGCGCGTCGGGCTGATCGAGATCGGCCGCGCTGCGATCGCGCCAGCTGAATGCGACGAGCGCGGCGAGCTGCTTCCGCATCACCAGTTCGGCCGCTACTCCGATGGCGCGGCATTCCTGTGGAACCATCTCGGTTTCGATCGCTCCGCCATGCAGGATCGCCAGGAAGGCACCGTCGTGGTCGAGATGCTGAATCGCTACCGGCATGCCCTGCGGGCCGGAGACCTGATCGTCGTGATGAGCGGGCTTGCCGCGTTCACCGACAAGGTGCTGACCTTCATGCACTTCCTGTTCGAGGTGGAGACCGGGACGCTCGCCGCATGCGCCGAAGCGGTCGGCATGAAGTTCGATCAGAAGGCTCGCAAGATCATGACATTCAATGAGGAGGACCAGGCGCGGCTCGGCAATCGCCAGCTGCGCCTCGCCGCCTAGGGTCTGTGATGAATCAAGCGCTTCAATCAACGAGTTGAAATTTTCGGCACTGGTGTCATCCCGAGCGCAGCGAGGGACCTTTGAGACAGCCGGAAAGGTCCCTCGCTGCGCTTGGGATGACAGGATCTTTGTTGCGCGCACTACGTGTCGGCATCGGAATCTGAAGTATTAATTTTGTCACAGGCCCTAAGGAGGAAGTTCGATGGACGAGAAGACCCGCCTTGCCGCCGGGATCGCCCGGCATCTGCAAGGTCTTGGCTACGACGAAAAACGGCTGGCCGAAATCGCCGCCGAGGTCGAGATTCTGAACAACGCGGTGCGCAAGGCCGCGGCCGGGCGCCTCACGTTCGACGACGAGCCCGCCGCCTTCGCCAGCCTGATGTCGCGGGAAGCCAAATGATCAACGAAGATCTCGCGCTCAGCGATCTCAGCGAGATCGGCGACGCCATCGGCGACCGCAAGGTCACATCCGTCCAGGCGACCGAAGCCTGTCTGCGCCGCATCGAGGCGTGGCAGCCGCGCACCAACGCCTTCCTCCGCCTTGAGGCTGACAAGGCGTTGGCGCAGGCGCACGCCATGGACAAGGAGCTCGCCGCGGGCAAGCGGCGCGGCCGCCTGCACGGCGTGCCGATGGCGCACAAGGACATGTACTACCGCGGGGGCGAGCTCTCGACCGGCGGCAGCGAGATCCGGCGCCACTGGACCGCACCGGTGACAGCGACCGTGCTCGAGCGGCTCGATGCCGCGGGCGTGGTCGAGCTGGGCTTTCTGAACATGGCGGAGTTCGCCGCCGGGCCGACCGGCCACAACGTCCATCACGGGCATTGCCGCAACCCCTGGGACGGCACGCGCGTCACCGGCGGCAGCTCGAGCGGCTCGGGCGCCTCGGTCGCCGCCCGCATGGTCTACGGCGCGCTCGGCTCCGATACCGGCGGATCGATCCGCCTGCCCGCCTCCGCCTGCGGTGTGGTCGGCATGAAGGCGACCTACGGCCGCGTCAGCCGCGCCGGCGCGGTGGCCCGCTCGTGGAGCCTCGACCATGTCGGCCCGCTCACCCGCACCGTGCGCGACAACGCGCGCATCCTCGGCGTCATCGCCGGCCACGATCCGAACGATTCGACGACCAGCGAGAAGCCGGTGCCGGATTACGAGGCCACACTCGAGGGCGGCGTCGCCGGGCTGAAGATCGGCCTGGCGCTCCCCGAGGCACTGACCCCGGTCGATCCCCAGATCGGCGCCGCGATGCAGGCCGCAGCCGACGCGCTGGGCCAGCTCGGGGCGGCAATCCTGCCGGCCCGGATGCCGGACTTCACCGACCTCTACCGCTCCGCCGAGGTGATGGTGAAATGCGAGGCCGCCGCCATGCATCGGCCGTGGATGGAAACCGACGCGCCCTACGCCAACCAGGTGCGGACCCGCATGGAAGCGGGCTTCTTCATTCCGGCCACCCAATATATCGATGCGCTGCGCCTGCGCGCCCATTTCGTGCGCGAGTTCCTCGACACGGCGATGGCGGGCGTCGACGCCGTCGTCCTGCCGGCGATCCCCTTCCCCGTCCCGACGCTCGAGGAGACCGACGTCGAGGCCTCGGGCGGGCCGGCGACGCTCGACATGGTGGCCCGATTCACCGGACTGACGCGGCCCTTCAACACCCTCGGCGTGCCGGCGCTGTCGTTGCCCTGCGGCTTCGATTCCAACGGCATGCCGATCGGCCTGCAGCTGGTCGGCCGGCCGTTCGAGGAAGCACTGCTGTATCGCATCGGGCATGCCTACCAGGGCGCGACCGATCACCATCGCCGGGTGCCGGCGTAGAAGAAACGGCGTACATCCCCATAGGCTTGCTATCGATCCACTCTTCGATCCGTCTATCGCAGACGAGAACAAGCCTTATCGTCGTCCTGAGCGAAGCGAAGGACCTCATCGCCGGTCGGTGCAATGTACTCTGCAGCTGGCGTCGATGAGATCCTTGCTCCGCTCAGGATGACAGGGGAGAAAAGGCACCGCTCCACTTGACCGGAAGTTCTTCCGCTGGGAGCGCGCCACTCCCGTGACGCTCTTCTCCTTGATCACACATCCCAGGAGCGCCACGGGAGTGGCGCGCTCCCAGCGGATGACTCTGCCGGCAAGGCCGGCGCCCATTATGAAGAGTGCCACGGGAGTGGCGCTCTTCATCGCAAACTACGTGCGCCGTACTTCCAGGTTCACGGTCACGCTCTTGCGCTGGGTGAAGCTGTCCAGCATGCCCTCGAGCGAGAACTCGCGGCCGATGCCGCTCTGCTTGAAGCCGCCGTAGGACATGCCCGGCACCTGGCCGAGGCCCTGGTTGACCTGCACCCAGCCCGATTCGATGGCGTGCGCGGTCTTGAGGCCGGCGCCGATGTCGTGCGTCCAGACGTAGGCGGCGAGACCGTAGTGACTGTCATTGGCCATGCGGATCGCCTCGGCCTCGTCGCTCCAGCGGATCGCCACCAGCACCGGACCGAAAATCTCCTCGCGCGCCAGACGCCAGTCGTTCGAGCGGTCGGCGAACACCGTCGGGATGGCGAAGTAGCCTTCGCTCAGCGGGCCGGTCTTGGGCGGCAGGCCGCCGAACACCAGCTTGGCGTCCGAACGCTTCAGGCCTTCGTCGACATACTTGCAGACCTTGGTGAACTGCTTGTTGTTGATGATCGTGCCGATGTCGGTCGCCTCGTCGAGCGGGTCGCCGAGCTTCAGCGCCGTCGTCTTCTTCTCGAGCTTGCTCAGGAAGGAATCGAAGATGTCCTCGTGCAGGAACAGGCGCGAGCCCGCCGTGCAGCTCTGGCTCTGCCGGGTGAATCGCATGGCGGCGATGATGCCATCGACTGCCCAGTCCTCGTCGGCGTCGGGATAGACGATCGACGGGCTCTTGCCGCCGAGCTCGAGCGAGACAGGCACGATACGCTCGGCCGCCGCCCGCATGATCACCTTGCCGACCTCGGTCGAGCCGGTGAAGGAGAGCTTGGCGACACCGGGATGGTTGGCGAGCGGTCCACCGCATTCCTCGCCGTAGCCGGTCAGCACGTTGAGCACGCCGGGCGGCAGGAACTCCTGGCAGATCTCGGCCATCAGCAGCACGCCGAGCGGCGCATCCTCGGCCGCCTTCATGACCATGACGTTGCCGGCGCACAGCGCGGGCGCGATCTTGAGCGCCGCCAGCATGACCGGCGCGTTCCACGGGATGATGGCGCCGACCACGCCCAGCGGCTCGCGCCGCGTGTACGACAGCACATGCTCGCCGAGCGGCAGGGTCTCGCCCTTGAGCTCGCTCGCCAGGCCGCCGAAATAGCGGAAAATGTCGGCCGTCATGTTGGCCTCGCCGCGCGCCTGGGTGCGCAGCGCGTTGCCGGTCTCGAGTGCGATGGTCCGCGCAATATCCTCGGTGCGGGCCTGCAGGGCCTCGGCGATCTTGAGCAGCGCCTTGCCGCGCTCGCGCGGCACCACCCTGCGCCATTGCGCATAGGCCTTGCTCGCGGCGGCCACGGCACGATCGACGTCGGCGGCGTTGGCGCGCGGCACCTCGCCGATCGGCTTGCGCTTGGCTGGATTCTCGACGGTGATGCGCCCCCCGGAGGCGCTGTCGACCCACTTGCCGTCGATCAGCATGCCCTTGGAAGGAAGCGACGCCGTGTTCGGCTTGGTCTCGGCTGCGGTCAACATGGGGCTTCTCCTCGGATTACGAGAAATCGGCGCGGAGTGTGGTCCCCATGTCGTGCAGCGACAAGGTCTACGCCGCCGCAGCCAGCGGCACGGCCAGCGCCTCTTCCGCACTGAGCGTGCGGGCAACGGCATGGACCGTCGCGGCGATGCGCACGGCCGCCTGGATCTGCTCGGCCGAGAGGCCATGGTCACGGCAGACCTTCTCGTGCGCCTCCAGGCACATGCCGCAGCCGTTGATGGCCGAGACCACCAGCGACCACAGCTCGAAATCGACCTTGTCGACCCCGGGCCTGGCCATCGCCGTCATGCGCAGCTTGGCCGGCAGGGTCTTGTAATCGGCCGCGTGCACGAGGTGCACGAAGCGATAGTAGATGTTGTTCATCGCCATCAGCGACGCCGCGATCTTTGCGGCGTTCAGCGCCTCGGGCGACAGCTCGGCGGCGAAGGCGTCGACCACCGCCTGCGTGGTCGGCGCATGATTGGCCGCGAGAGCGGCGGCGACGAAGCTGCCGGCCCTCTGCTGCGGGTTCAGCAGCTGCTCGGCGGCCAGGCTCGACAGGTTGAGCTTGAGGTCGCGCGCGTAGTCCGGCAGCCGGTCCTTCAGGGCGTCGATCGACATGGCTTGCTCCTTACGCGGCCTTGAGGACCTCGTCGCCCTTCTGCCAGTTGCAGGGGCACAGTTCGTCGGTCTGCAGGGCGTCGAGGACACGAAGCACTTCCTGCGGATTGCGGCCGACCGACAGATCGTTCACCGAGACGAACCGGATGATGCCTTCCGGATCGACGATGAAGGTGGCGCGCAGGCAGACGCCCTCGCCCTTGTCGAGGATGCCGAGCGACTGCGACAGCTCGCGCTTGAGGTCGGCCAGCATCGGGAACGGCAGGGCCTTGAGGTCGGCATGGTTCTGGCGCCACGCCAGGTGCACGAACTCCGAATCGGTCGAGATGCCGTAGAGCACGGCGTCGCGCTCGGCGAACTCCTTGTTGAGCTTGCCGAAGGCCGCGATCTCGGTCGGGCAGACGAAGGTGAAATCCTTGGGCCAGAAGAACACGACCTTCCACTTGCCGTCGTCGCTCTTGTCGGAGAGCTGCTTGAACGCACTCTTGGGGTCGGTGCTCACCACCGCCTTGAGATCGAAGGCCGGAAACTTGTCGCCGATAGTCAGCATGATACGCTCCGCTATTACATTAGAACGTTTCTAATATGCTGCACTTGCGCACAATTGCAAGTCATTCGCAGAATTAATTCAAGATTTAAAATTTACCCTGTATCTTCAGGCACTTGGGTCGAAGGCCGACAGAAATCCGTTCATTGATGGCCGAACGCAGGATCCGGAATGGTCGCGGAGTTTATCCCGAGGAACTCGAGGGGCGGCCTCCTCAGGATGAGGACTTTGTTGGGCTTTCGACCAAATATAAAGCCTATGGGATTGCGTCCCCTGTGGTTCGTGATCGGTCTTGTCGCAACGGCGTGCGGCATTGCCGGCGCCATTCTGCCGTTGGTGCCGACGACACCCTTTCTCCTGCTTGCCGCTTTCGCCTTCGCGCGCTCCTCGCCGCGCCTGCACGACTGGCTGGTGAGCCATCCGATGCTCGGCCCACCGATCGAGAATTGGCGCTCTCACGGAGCCATCGCCACCCGCGTCAAGGTCTTGGCCGTCATCGTCATGGCGGCGACGCTCGCGGCGAGCGTGATTGCCGGGCTCGCCGGCTGGATCATCCTGCTGCAGGCAGGCGTCATGGCGCTTGCGGCAATCTTCATCCTGACGCGCCCGAGCGGACCGGTGTGATGGCCGACCGGTACCCCACCGGGCGTTAGCTGCTCCTCCTCGCCCGCTTGCGTTTGCGCTTGGCCGTCAGCTCTCCGTATTTCATGCCCTCGAGCTTGATGCCGTCGGGATCGAGGAAAAACACCGCGTAGTAGTCTTCATAGTACTCGCCGGCCGGATCGACGATGCGCACGCCCTGTCCCTCGAGGAAGGCCTGCAAGGCATCGACGTCGCGGCGGTTGCGCAGCTGAAAGGCATAATGGTGCAGGCCGACATCGCCGATCCTGCAGGACTTGCGGCCCTCGGCCGGAGCGATCCAGTAGCGCGTCTTGCCGTTGGTCCAGCCGATGGTCTGCGGATACTCGTCGGAGATCTCGAAGCCCAGGAACTCGAAGAGCCTGCCGTAGAAGGCCTTCGATCTCTCGTAGTCGGACACTCGGATCGAGATGTGATCGATGCCGACGACACGGGACGGCCGACGCGTCCGCGGGGCTGACTTGGGACGAGCCATCGATGCCTCCTCACCAGCGATTCCTGTGGTCCAAACGACCGGGATATCGGATTGTTTCCCGGTCACAGGGGATCGACAAGCCGGGGGATGCTGCCATGGGTTCGATGTCGAGCATGCTCGGGGCGCTGGCGCTGGCCACCGGCTCCTGCTTCGCGATCGACGCGCTGTCGGGTGAAGCTTTCGCCGGGACGATCGAGGAGCTGCGCGCCAGCAAGACGCTGCGGCTCGCCTACGACGCCGACGCGCCGCCGTTCTCCTACATCGTTCCCGGGAGCCCGCCGAACGCCGAGCCGCAGGGTTATTCGATGGAGCTCTGCCGCGCCATCGCCGCGAAGCTGAAGGAGCAGCTCAATATTCCCGACCTCAAGGTCGCCTACGTGCCGGTCAACACGACCAACCGCTTCGAGGCGATCAAGGACAACAAGGCCGATCTCCTCTGTGAGGCCTCGACCGCGACCCTGTCGCGACGCAAGCTCGTCGACTTCTCCCTGCCCGTCTTCATCGACGGCGCGAGCTTCGTGATCCGACCCGACGGTCCGCGCGACCTCAAATTCCTGGCCGGCAAGAAGGTTGGCGTGCTGCCCGGCACCACGACCGAGGAGGCCTTGCGGCGCGGCCTCGCGGCTGCGCAGCTCAAGGCCGAGATCGTGCTGGTCAAGACCAACCACGACGGCCTGGAGGCGGTCGAGAAGGGCGAGGTCGCGGCCTACTTCGCCGACCGCGCCACGCTGCAGTTCCTGCTCCGAAAGGAGAAGTCGGCGGCCAACCTGCTGCTGGCCGAGACCTATCTCAGCGTCGAGCCGATCGCGCTGGCGCTGCGCCGCGGCGACAGCGACTTCCGCCTCGCCGTCGACACGGCGTTGAGCCACATCTATCGCTTCGGCGAGATCACCGGCATCTTCAAGTTCGCCTTCGGGCCGCTCACCACGCCGAGCCCGCTCCTGGTAAATCTGTACCAGACGACCGGCCTGCCGGACTGAGGGGCGGATTTCATCGCTGGCAGCGCGCCATTCACAGGCGCCAGCCTTGCCGGAAGAGAGCGTCATGCGCTGGGAGCGCGCCACTGCCGTGGCGCGCTCCCAGCGCATGACGTCCCTCCTCCAACAAAGTCGAGTCGGCAGCTGTGAGTCTCCTCGATCAGTCCATCGCCGTTGCCGGCCGTCCGCACGATCAGTCGATCCGCAACACCGTCGCCCTGGCCCGCCATTGCGAGGCCCTGGGCTACGAGCGGTTCTGGGTGTCGGAGCATCACAACCATCCGACCATCGTGGGCACCGCGCCGGAGATCGTGATCGCGGCCATCGCCGCCACGACCGAGCGTATCCGCATCGGCAGCGCCGGCATCATGCTGCCGCACTACGCACCGTTCAAAGTAGCCGAGGTGTTCCGCGTGCTCGACGCCCTCGCACCCGGACGAATCGATCTCGGGCTAGGCCGCGCCCCGGGTTCCGACGGGCGCACCGCCTTCGCGCTCAACCCGGCAGCCAACGAGCGGCCGGAGCATTTTCCCGCCGACGTGCGCGACCTGATCGCCTGGGTGCATGGCGAGCCGCTGGTCGAGCGCCATCCCTTCGCCGCCGTGAAGGCCTTCCCGCTGACCGCGACAGCGCCGGAGGTCTGGATCCTGGGCAGCTCCGACTACGGCGCTCAGGTCGCCGCCCTGTTCGGCCTGCCCTACTGCTACGCCTGGTTCTTCAGCGACGGCGCCGGCGGCGAGCGCGCCATCGAGATCTACAAGCGCACCTATCGGCCGAGCGCCCGCCATCCCGAGCCGCGGTCCGGCCTCTGCGTCTGGGCGCTGGCCGCCGAGACCATGGAGGAGGCGCAGTACCACTTCACGTCACGCGCGCTCTCCCGCATGAATCGCGACCGCGGCATCCTGGTGCCGCTCGACGCGCCCGACACCGCCGCCGAGGCCTTGAAAGCCTACGACCAGGGCCGTGTCGAGCGCTTTCGCCAAGAGTCCTTCGTCGGCACGGGCCCTGACGTCGCGGCCCGCATCGAAGAGCTGAAGAACCGGGTCGGCGTCGACGAAATGGCGGTCGTCACCTGGACGCACGACGAGGCGATACGGCGGGCGAGCTACACGCACCTCGCCCGCGCCATGGGGTTTGCGCCACGGTCGAGCTAACCCGCGTAGGCGGCCCTATGCCGCTGTACGTAGGGGATGTGCGGCCGCTTCAACGGGTCCTTGGGAAGGTGAATGAGCTTGAGCTGTCCCTCGAAGAGGGATCGGAGCTCGCTTGGCACCTTGTTGTGGGAAACCAGCAGGCCATAGTCGTCGGTCAGAGAAATGAGGTGACGATCGAAAAGCCAATGCACGGTGGCCGAAAGCGCAATCCCATTCTGGACAACATCGGGTCCGCCCTCACCGACGGGCCAAATATGCGCTGCCTGAACTTCAGCCTTGCCTCCACCGTTCACAAGCTTGAGACGCGTCACCGCGCATGTGTTCTCGTAAGCGTCAATGACGTTCTTTCGAAAGCTTGCTTCACGAATCTTGCGATTGACGAGCATCTCTACGACGCGCCTCTCCTGCTCGCCGTGGGGTGCCGTTATCAGCGTCATTGTATCCTGATCGACGTGGGAGCCATCCAGCTCCAACCGGATTGCGTTATTGGGATCGAGCGTACTTGTCAGCCCGGCCAGGACTATGTCGGCGAACTCCTCGTTCGAGATCAAACGAACGGATTTGCCTTGCAGTCTCGCTCCCAGCAGCGAGGGCTTCTCGACGAAGGACAACTGCCTTTCGTAGAATCCTGACTCGCGACGAAGCGGCACGACAACATCGAAGGGCAGAAAGCCAGTCACCCGCGCATACGAGAAGCCAGGCGCATCGGGCGCAGGCTCGATGCGATCTACCTTCGCTACGGCCACATAACCAGAGCGCCCACCGGAACGACGCGGCTCTCGGTAGATGATCCAATCCCCAACCGCTTCCTTCGCGATTGCAAGATAGCGATTGGGGAAATGGTACTGCCGAACGATGTCGTCGTCGTATCCCGACTCCGCCCTAGTGTCGAAGATAGCCTTCACCAGGAGTCTTCATATTGTCAGCGCGGCTCGGTCCAGCTCTCCGAGAAAGCGAGCGCCGAGGTGCTGAACGGCCGGCCTTCGCGCTGGCGGGCCCACGACTTGCCGCGCGCCTGCTGGCCATTCACCGAGAGCCGCGTGCCGAGCGCCGGCACCAGCACGGTGCAAACGCCGTAGGGTCGCGGGTTGGGCTGCTGGTTCGGCTCGGTGTGGATCAGCAGACCTTCGCCGATATCGTACCAGGTGAGCGAGATCTCGCCGTCGTGCGTCTCGACATGCTCGGTCCAGAAATAGCGCGGATCGCCCGACTTGGAGAACGCCGCGTCGTGCACCGGAATGGTGAGATCCTTGAGCTCGGCATTGAGCATTCCCTGCACGGTCTGCTGCAGCCAGCGCGCCATGGCGATGTTGTCGGAAAAGATCCGCCAGCCGCCGTGCGTGAGCTCGCTCTTGAGGTAGAGCACATGGCCCGGACCGGCCGGGCAGAACAGGATGCGCCAGAAGCTGGCGTCGGTCGAATTGGGATCGCCGTCCTTTTCACTGAGGCGAATGAACGGATTCTCGCCTGTCAGGATCAGGCGATGCGGGTCCAACACAGCCATCTTCACTCCTCCCCTGCCGGAACCGGCCATCCGGTGCGGCGTTCAAACGAGTTGCGAGCGAAGCCTAGCAGGAGCCGAAGAATGGGCGAACTCTTTCGTCGGGCCACCATCACCGTGATGTCGGGACTCGCCGGCGCCACCCTCGTCTGGTCGAGCGCCGCCCTGGCCCAGGGCGAGCCACCCGCCCGCGTCGGACGCCTCGCTTTCACCAGCGGCGCAGTGTCCTTCCACGACGATGCGGAGAGCACTTGGCGGCCGGCCGTCGTCAACACGCCGCTGACAACGGGCGATGCGATCTGGACCGAGCCCAACGCCCGCGGCGAGGTCTCGCTCGCCGGCACGCGCATCCGCCTGGAAGGCGCGAGCGAGCTCGACCTGCTGGCCCTCGACGATACGCAGACGCGCATGCGACTCTCGCAAGGCCGCATCGACATCAAGACCTTCTCGCTCGAGGCCAGCCAGCCCTATCAGATCGTGACGCCGCGCGGCACGATCTCGCTCCTGCAGCAGGGCGACTACTATGTCGAAGCGGGCTCGCTCGAGGATCCGACTCGGCTCGGCGTGCGCAGCGGCGCCGCGCAGATCGAGGATCTCAATGGCCAGGTGCTGGCCGTGCGCGCCGGCGAAGTCGGCGAGGTGCTGGGCGATGCATCCATGCCTCAGTTACGGACTGTCAGCGCGCCGCCACCGGCGCCGCCCGCCTTCTGGGCCACGCGCGATCGCCAGGTCGTCTACGACCAGCCGCCCCAGTACATGCCCGCCGGAGTCACGGGCTACGAGGATCTGAACGCCTACGGCAGCTGGGTCAACGACGGCAGCTACGGAATGGTCTGGGTGCCGCGCGCCGTGCCCGCCGGCTGGGCGCCCTATCGCACCGGCCACTGGGCCTATCAGCAGCCGTGGGGCTGGACGTGGATCGACGATCAGCCATGGGGTTTCGCCCCGTACCACTATGGCCGCTGGGCCAACCGCAACAATCGCTGGATGTGGGTGCCGCCGCAGCGCGAGGCGCGGCCGGTCTATGCGCCGGCGCTGGTGGCTTTCGTCGGCGGCGTGGAGTTGGCGACGACCCTGGCCGATCGCAGCAACGCACCGGTCGGCTGGTTCCCGCTCGGCCCGCGCGAGGTCTACGTGCCCGCCTATACGACGAACCGCGATTACTACCAGCGGATCAACCGCTCTGCCGCGGTGCAGGATCGCATGCTCGATGACCGGTGGCGGCGCACCGAGTGGCGCGAGGGCGGGATCACGGCGCAGAACCTGCGGCTGATGAACCAGCGCTTCGCGACCGTCGTCCCGGCCGCCGCCTTCGTCCGCTCGCAGCCGGTGTCGCGGGCGGCGCTCCGGGTTGCTCCGGACCGGGTGGCGACGGTTCCCGTGGTGCCAGTCGCGGCGCCGCCGGCCCCGACGGTCTCGATGACGCGGCCTGCCGCCGCTGCCCCTTCGGCGACACCAGCGCCCGGCGCCGCCGTCCCTCCGACCCTGTCGCCGTCTCCTGCCGATCCGCGGACACAGACGCAGGCGCGGGCGGCGGCCAACATCGCGACGACAAAGACAGCGGTCGCCGACATGCCGACCTTTGCCAGACCCGCGGCGATCGACAGGCGCGCCGCCCCTGGTCCGAAATTCTCGGCAGCGCCGCCGGCCGCCGCGCCGGGTGCTCCGGCAAGCGGAGCCGACAAGCCCGACGTACCGAAGCTGGCCCCGCGCCAAGGCGCCGAGCCGCCGGCGGTGCAAGGCGCCGTGACACCGCTGCCAAACCATGCCTCCAGGCCGGGCGAGCCGCCGGCATCCCGTCCTCCCGCTCCGGCACAGGTGCCTGGCGCCACGGAGCCGGCCAAGCCCGGCGAACCACCCCGGCAGCAAGCCGCGCCGTCGCAGCCCCAGCCGGCACCGCAACCACCCAAGCCGGGTGAACCGCCGAAGCCGCAGGTGACGCCATCGCCGCAGCAGCAGCCCGCGCCTCAGCCGCCCAGGCCTGGCGAACCGCAGCGTCAGCAGGCTGCCCCTGCGCCCGCGTCTCAACCGCCGCGGTCGACCGAACCACCGAAGCAACAGGCTGCACCACCATCGCAGCAGCATCCTGCACCGCAGCCGCCGCGTCCGGCCGAGCTGCCGAAGCAGCAAGCCGCGCCACCGTCGCAGCAGCATCCTGGGCTGCAGCCGCTAAGGTCCGCCGAACCGCAACGACCGCAGGCTGCACCCGCGCCGGCACCGCGGCCGCCGCAAGCGACACCTCAGATGCCGCCTCAACAGGCAGCGCCACCGCCGCAATCGCCGCGTCCACCACAGGAAGGTCGTGCGGCGCCGCCGCCTGCTCCCAGGCCTCAAGCCGCGCCGCCGGCACCGGCTCCCAACCAGGCGCAGTCACCGCCGCCCCAGGCTCATCCGCAGCAGCCCGTTCAACCACAACGGCCCGCGCAAGCGCAGCAGCAGCAGCAAAAGGGCGACGACAAGAAATAGCGACGCGTCGCGATAGCGAGGAGCGCCGCCAGCCCATGCGATTGAGGATCTTGAGGTCTGCGATGGCGAGCGACTTACTGGATGAAACTCCACGTTCATTGGCTGGCGAAAGTGAAGTGAGAAGGCTGATGCAGGGTGCCGACTGGTCGGCGACCTCCCTCGGCCCGCCAGAAACGTGGCCATCCAGTCTGCGTGCAGTCATCCGTGTGATGTTGACCTCGCGGTTCGCCATGTGGATGGCTTGGGGAACCGATCTCACTTTTTTGTGCAATGACGCCTATCTCCCTACGGTCGGAATTAAACGCGACTGGGTTATTGGCAGTCGCTCGGACAAGGTTTGGGCGGAGATCTGGTCCGATATCGGTCCACGCATAGAGCACGTGCTGGCGACCGGAGAAGCGACCTGGGATGAAGAGCTGAAGCTATACCTTGAACGTTCAGGCTTTTCTGAAGAAACTTTTCATACGTTTTCCTATTCGCCTCTTGCCGACGATATCGGGTCCACGACCGGCATGCTGTGCGTGGTGGCAGAAGTGACCGAGAAGGTGATTGGCGAGCGTCAACTCGCAACGCTGCGAGACCTCGGGGTCCGGCTCTCAGCCGCTTCCACCCGCGTTGAAGTCATGCAGTCTCTCGAAGCCTGTTTGCATGCCAATCCGCACGATCTTCCGTTTGCGCTTGCTTTTCTCACGCCTCGCGGAGCTGGCGAAGCAACGCTAAGCGCGGTGCACGGGCTCGACCTCGAAAAGGCGACACAGATGCAGCACCTTTTCCCGATGATCAAGGGGCGCCACCACGATGCCAGCCAGTCTTTGGCAGTCCACTTGCCGCCGGGCTGTCTTGGGGAATTTCCCCTGCTGCACTGGCAACAGCCGCCTTCCCGTGCCGTGATGACGTCTATGGCCAGCGCCGAGGATGATGGCGCCCCCGTTGGCCTTTTTGTCGCCGGCATCAACCCTCATCGTCAGTTGGATGATGGGTATCGTGGCTTTATCGAGCTGCTAACGGCTCAGCTCGCGGCAGCCGTGGCTCGCGCCGACGAGTATGAGCGAGCAGCCGCAAGGGCCGAGGCGCTGGCGGAAATCGATCGTGCCAAGACAACGTTTTTTTCCAACGTGAGCCACGAGTTCCGCACGCCGTTGACGCTCATGCTCGGGCCGCTTGAGGAGGCGATGATGCATGACCTGCCGCCTCAACAGCATGAGCGCATAGAAATCGCTCATCGCAATGCGATGCGACTCTTGAGGTTGGTGAACACGCTTCTGGACTTTGCGCGCATCGAGGCGAGACGGTTCAAGTCGAACTTCCAACCGACCGATCTGGCAGCGCTCACCGCGGACCTTGCGTCGTCTTTCCGCTCCGCAACCACTCGTGCAGGTTTGCGCCTGGTCGTCGATACGCCCAAGCTGTCTCAGCCGGTCCGCGTAGACCGCGACATGTGGGAGAAGATCGTTCTCAACTTACTGTCGAATGCGTTCAAATTCACATTCGATGGCGAGATTGTTGTTCGCTTGTCCGACATACCGGAGGGAGTACGACTAACCGTCCGTGATACCGGCACCGGAATTCCGGCATCCGAGCTGCCCAAGCTGTTTGATCGCTTCCATCGCGTTGAAGGGGCGTCCGGCCGCAGCTACGAAGGTTCCGGGATTGGCCTGGCCCTCGTGCAGGAGCTGGTGAAGCAGCACGGCGGTGCGATCGAGGTCGAGAGTGAGCTCGATCACGGCAGCACCTTCAGCGTCATACTTCCGCGAACAGGTGATTCAGCTGAAGGCGCAGACGGCACCGTCCCTGACCGGCCGACCGCGCATCAGGCCCAATCGTTTGTCGAGGAGGCGCTGCGCTGGCTATCTGGTGACGAAAGCACCGATGGCGCTTCCGTCACGGATCAAAGGGTGGAGGGCTCCGCTGCTAACCGTGGACGGATTCTCATTGCCGACGACAACCCCGACCTTCGGAGCTACATCGCTAAGCTCCTCCAGGGGCAGGGATACCAGGTGAAGGCCGTCGCCAATGGTGAAGAGGCGCTCGTCGCGCTCCGGCGAGACCGGCCGGACCTTGTTGTAACAGACGTCATGATGCCGAAGCTTGATGGGTTTGGCTTGCTGCACGCTGTTCGTCGAGACCCCGGTCTCAGCGACTTGCCCGTTCTCATGTTGTCGGCACGCGCCGGCGAAGAAGCAAAGGTCGAAGGTTTGGATGCCGGGGCAAACGACTATCTCACCAAGCCCTTCGCGGCCCGCGAACTGGTCGCGCGCGTTGCGGTAAACATCGCGCTGGCAAGCGCGCGTCGTGAGGCGGCTCGTTCAGAGGAGCAATTGAGGGGTGTCCTGGCAGGCATGGGAGAAGGCTTCGTCTTGCTCGACCGCAGCCTTCGGATAGTCGAGCTCAACGCTGCAGCTCTCGCCATGGAGACACGCTCCCGCGAGGAGCTTGTCGGGCGGCTGCACAACGATGTGGCACCGAATGCCGATCCCCAAATCGAGAAGCTCTACCGGCAGGCGTTCGATGAACAAGTCTCAGTAGCGCACGAGCATCATTACACCTGGCCCGATGAGCGGTCCGCATGGCTCGAGATGCGTGCTCATCCCGTCGGAGATCACCTCGCCGTCTTTTACCGCGACGTAACCCTGCGCCGCGCCGCGGACGACGCGTTGCGAGACCTGAACGCCACCCTTGAGCAGCGCGTGGCAGAACGGACACGTGAACTCATCCGCGTGGAGGAGTCGCTTCGTCAGGCGCAAAAGATGGAAGCGATGGGGCAGCTGACAGGGGGAGTGGCACATGACTTCAACAATCTCCTCACGCCAATCATCAGTGTGCTGGACTTGCTCCAGCGCAAGGGAGTAGGCGGCGAGCGCGAGCGAAGACTGATTGGCGGTGCAGCGCAATCGGCAGAACGGGCCAAGACGCTCGTCCAGCGGCTTCTGGCCTTCGCGCGCCGCCAGCCATTGCAGGTCGCGGGCATTGACGTGGCGAAGCTCGTTGCCGGTATGGCCCAGCTTGTAGCCAGTGTCACGGGTCCGCAGATAAAGGTGGTGGTCGATGTGCCGGACGGCCTGCCCTCAGCCAACGCTGATAGAAACCAGCTGGAAATGGCGGTCCTCAACCTCTCCGTCAATGCACGCGATGCCATGCCGGAAGGAGGTGTGTTGCGGATTTCGGCGTCAGCGCAAGCAGTGACGGAAGGCCACAAAGAAAACCTGAAGCCAGGCCAATACATCAAGCTTTCTGTCTCAGACACCGGCAGTGGCATGGACGAAGCAACGCTCGCGCGCGCGGTCGAGCCATTCTTTTCGACAAAGGGCGTCGGCAAAGGTACAGGCCTTGGGCTGTCGATGGTGCATGGTCTGGCGTCGCAGCTAGGCGGCGCGCTCGTTATCAACAGCAAGCTCGGGCTCGGAACCAATGTCGAGCTTTGGCTAGCAGAGAGCGCCGACCTGCCCGAAGAGATCGCACCCGTGCCGGCCAGTGTTCCCCTGGCGTCAATTCAAAAGGCACTTCTTGTCGAGGATGATGAGAATGTCCGTCTGAGTGCTGCCGATATGCTCGTTGACCTCGGATATGAGGTCATCGGGGTCGAAACGGCAGAACAAGCGCTGCGCGTCATTGACCAAGGGAGGAAACTCGATCTCATCGTCACCGATCACCTGATGCCGGGAATGTCAGGATTGGAATTGGCCCGACGTGTGCGGGCACTCGATGCGCGAATTCCAGTCCTCATCGTCTCCGGCTATGCGCAAGGGGAGGGCATCGAGCTGGAGTTCGCGCGTCTCACCAAGCCGTTCCGCAAGGACGACTTGGCAGCCAGCCTGGCGAGGCTCAAAGACTCGCGCAGCCGATCGCTTTCTCGATAGGAACAGACAATGATGAAAAGTGGTGTGGCCGCTCCCAGCGATCCCCTCTCTAGTGCCGCGAGCTAAAGAACCTGGTTGCGCAGCGCTGTCTCGCCGCGCCACAGGCGATCGAGGTTCTCCACCAGTATGTCGAGCACGTTGTCTTCATAGGCGCGCGTCTCACCCGCAGTGTGCGGCGTGACGAAGACATTCGGCAAGGTCCACAGAGGCGAGGGCTGCGGCAGCGGCTCGTCCGCGGTGACGTCGATGGCGGCGGCCCAGATGCGGTTGTTCTTCATGGTGTCGATCAGGGCCGCCTCGTCGGCCACCTTGCCGCGCGCCACGTTGACGAAGACCGCTGACGGCTTCATGGCCGCGAAGGCGGCCTTGCTCATCAATCCGGTGGTTTCCGGCGTGAGCGCACAGGTCAGCGCCACGATGTCGGCCTGCGGCACCAGCTTCACCAGGTCACCCATGCCGTAGATCGAATCAGCGCCGTTCTCGCCCTGCGAAGGATCGCGACGGATGCCGATCACCTTCATGCCGAACGCTTTGGCCAGCAGGGCAAGGTGGCTGCCGATGCGGCCCATGCCGACGACCAGGAGGGTCTTGCCGCCGAGCTCGTCCTCGCGCTGGGCGAGATCGCCGATCATGCCGCGCCACATCTTGTCGTGCTGATTGTCGCGCGCCTCGGGCAAGCGGCGGAACACCGCCAGGATCAAGGCAATGGCATGCTCGGCCACGGCACGCGCATTGACACCGGCGGCGCTGGCAAGCCGCACGCCCTTGGCGCCGAGCTGCTCGCGGGAATACTGGTCCATGCCCGAGCTGATCGACTGGATGAACTTCAGCTTGCCGGCGTGCGGGATCAGGTCGTTCTTCCACATGCCGGAGACGACCACGATATCGGCCTCGCCGACCCGCTTCACCAGATCATCGTAGGCCCATACCTGGAAATTCTTGATGCCGGTGTTGCGCGCCTCGAAGCGCGCCTGCATCTGGTACGCCGCATGGGCAAAGCAGATCGTCAGCTTGTCCTTCGCCGGAAACATTCGCCAAAACTCCCCTCAATTCTTGCGCTCGCCGATCGTGCTGTGGAAGCGCGACAGGAACGACGCCGTACGCGGGTTCTTGGGCCGCAGCAAGACCTCTTCCGCGGCCCCGTGCTCGACCACCTGGCCCGCATCCATGACCACGATGTGATCGGCAACAGCGTGCGCGAAGGCCATTTCGTGGGTCACCACGATCATGGTCGTGCCTTCGGTGGCGAGCTGCTTCATGACGTCCAGCACCTCGCCCACCAGCTCGGGATCGAGCGCCGATGTCACCTCGTCGAACAGCATGACCTCGGGCGTCATCGCCATGGCGCGCGCGATGGCGACACGCTGCTGCTGACCGCCCGACAGATTGCGCGGGAACCGGTCGGCGAAGTCGGCGAGGCCGACCTTGGCCAGAAGATCGCGGGCAATGACCTCCGCGTCGGGCCTGTCCATCTTCTTGACGATCATCGGGCCCGACATGACGTTCTGCAGCGCCGTCATGTGCGGAAAGAGATCGAACTGCTGGAACACCATGCCGATGCGGGCCCGGAAGCGCGCCAGGTCGCGACCGCGCGGCATGGAGCGCTTCACGCCGAAGTCGATGTGTCGATCGCCGACCTGCAGCGTGCCCGCCGACGGCTCCTCCAGGAGATTGATGCAGCGCAGGAAGGTCGACTTGCCGCAGCCCGACGGGCCGATCACCACGACGACCTCGCCGCGCCGCACCTCGAGCGACACGCCACGCACCGCCTCGACCGTCCCGTAGCTCTTGCGCAGGCCTTCGGCCTTGACCATCGGCGCGCCGCTACTGGTCAACGCGCGCCTCCAGGCGGGCCGCCCACAGGGTGAGCGGGTAGAGGATCACGAAGTAGGCGATGGCGACGCTGCTGTAGACCTCGAGCGGCCGGAAGGTGTCGGAGACGATGATCGAGCCGGTGTACATCAGGTCGGGGATTGCCACGACGTAGAGCAGCGAGGTGTTCTTGAGCTGGATGATCGACTGGTTGACGAACGGCGGCACCATGCGCTTGGTGGCCTGCGGCAGGATGATATGACGCATCAGCTCCGCCCCGGTCATGCCGAGCGCACGCGACGCCTGCCACTGGCCCTTGTCGATCGAGATGATGCCGGCACGGAAGATCTCGGTGGCAAAGGCGCCCATGTAGAGCGTCAGGCCGAGGCCGGCGGCAAACCAGTCGGGCAGCTCGACCTGCAGGACGATCGGCAACGCGTAATAGAACCAGACGATCTGCACCAGCAGCGGCGTGCAGCGGAAGATCTCGACATAGTAGTGGACCGGCAAGGTCACCCAGCGGCTGCGCACCAGCAACAGCAGGCCGCAGATCACGCCGATGACCATGCCGCCCAGCACCGTGCCCACCGAGTAGGCGAGCGTGACACCCAGGCCCTTGGCCCAGAGGTTCGTGTAGCTCAGGACGAGGCCGAAGTCCCACGAGTAGGCAACGGCGAGAACCATCTCAGAAACGGTCCGGGCGGAACGGCGCGAGGTCGACCGTGGTCGGCCTGCCGGTCGCGAGCTCGGCGATCAGCTTGCCGGTGATGCCCGCCATGGTGAGGCCGAGATGGTCGTGGCCGAAGGCGAAGAACACGTTCTTGTGGCGCGGCGAGCGGCCGATCACCGGCTTCGAATCGGGGTGCGACGGGCGCGGGCCCATCCATTTCGAGGCGGGCTCGCCTTTCAGGCCGGGCACGAGCTCCCTGGCGTGGCGTGCGATCATGTCGGCGATGCGCATGTCGGCCGGCGCGTCGGGGGCAGCGAACTCGGCAACGCCGGTGGCGCGGATGCCTTCGTGCATGTGGGCCAGAGACACGCTGCGGTCGGCCGAGACCAGGGCGCGGCGCAGGCCGAACTCCTGGTTGTCGAACATCACGTGGTAGCCGCGCTCGGCCTCGAGCGGCACCGCCGTGCCAAGCTGCTTCGCCAGCGGCCGCGACCAGACGCCGGCGGCAAGCACGACCGTTTCGACGTCGAGCGGTCCGCGATCGGTGACGATCTTCGTCGGGCCTTCGCCGCCGATCTCGAAGCCCTGCACCTCGGCGGTCACGATCTCGCCGCCGCGGCGGACGAAATCCTTGGCCAGGGCATCGCACAGGCGCCACGGGTCGATGGTGCGATTGACGTCGGGCAGCGACACCGCCTTGACGATCCTGGGCGACAGCGCCGGTTCCATCTGCCGCGCCTCGTTGCCGTCGAGAATGTCCATATGCACGCCGTTGCGGCGGCGCAGGTCGAGCGCATAGGCGGCGTTCTGGAACGTCTCCTCGCTCTCGAACAGCATCATCAGGCCGTCGTCCTTGACCCACTGCCGCGCGTCGGCGTCCTCGATCAGCGGCGCGTAGCCGGCATGGGTGTGGACCAGCAGCGAGTTGCGGGCGGCGGCGATCTCCTCGACGCGCGACGGCCGCGCCGCCGCGATGAAGCGCAGGAACCACGGCAGCGCGCTCGGCACGTGCCCCCAGCGCAGCTTCAGGGGCGACGTCGAGTCGAACAGCATCTTGGGCACCTTCTTCAGCACGCCCGGCATGGCGAAGGGCACGCACGAAGCGGTGCCGAAGCTGCCGGAGTTGCCGAAGGAGGCCTTCTTGCCCGGCTCGCCCTTCTCGACGAGCCGGACCTTGAAGCCTTCGCGCTGCAGATGAAGCGCGCAACAGACGCCGACGATGCCGGCGCCGATCACGGTGACGGACTTGGCCATCAGTTGGGCGAGAACGACACGGTCGGCGGGATCTCCAGGCCCTCGCGCGCCAGGGCCGCCTTCATGCGCGCCTCGTTATGGCCCAGCAGGATGTTCCATTCGGCCCAGCGGTTGAGGAATTTCTGCCAGCGCTGGTCCTCCTCCAGGCGCAGGCCGATATAGCCCGGCAGCGCCACGCGCGGCGTCGGATTGACGAAGTCGCCCAGGCCCGGATTCTTGGCCTTGGCGACCATCGAATTGAGCACCGTCGTGGTGAAGGCGTCGGCACGGCCCGACGACACGGCCAGCGCGATCTCGGCCGCCGACTTGAACTCCACACGCGTCGCCTTGGGCGCCATCTTGCGCAGCAGCAGCTCGTCGGAGGTGCCGGTCATCACGGCGACTTTCACGCCCTCCTTGTTGTAGTCGGCCCATACCTTGCCGTTGAACTTCGGGTTGTTCACCGTCACCCATTCGATCCAGTAGATCGGCCCGGCGAAGTCGATGGCGGTGGCGCGCAAGGGCGTCGCCTGGAGGGCAAAGTTCATGTCGACCTTGCCGGACTGCAGCGACAGCACGGCCTCGCCGAAGCCACCGACCTCGACCGGCACGAACTTGACCTTGAGCTCGTTGGCGATGTCCTTGCCCATGTCGACCATGGCGCCGACCCATTCGCCGCTCGACTTGTCGCGCATGAAGTAGGGCGAGTACTCGAAGATGCCCATGCGCACCTGGCCGGTGCGCTTGATCAGATCCCAGGTCGACTCGCCCTTGCCCTGGGCACGAGCCGGAACAGCCGCCAGCGCAACGCTCGCGGCAGCAGCAACGGCAGTCGCGGAAGCGACATCACGACGGCGAATCCCCATATCCCTTCTCCTCATGTTCTGCATCTCGCGGCGCCGATCTCTGCCGGCTCGTTACCCCAGGCGCTCGAGGAGGCGAAACGCACGGCGAATCTAGGTGCCCGTCTTCGCCCCCGTCAAGCAATGACGCAAAACACGCGCCAGTTCATGGCTGGGAACGCGCCACTCAAGGCGGAGTAACCTCCGCCGGCGTGGCACTCCTCTCATTCTCCTCCCCAGCTTCGCTGGGGAGGTGTCCGCGTCATCGCGGGCGGAGGGGTCGAAAGCCTCACTGAGGCTCATGACCCCTCCGTCGCGTCAGACGCGACACCTCCCCAGCGAAGCTGGGGAGGAAAAAGAGGAAGAGCGCCACGGACTGGCGCGTTCCCGGCCGTGCCCCCTACGTCAGCGTCTCCACCGCGTAGTGCCTTACACGATCCTCGTCGACGGCCACGCCGAGACCCGGCGTGCGCGGCACGACCACGCGGCCGTTCTCGATGGGGAACGGCTCCGCCAGCAGGTCGCGCTCGAGGAAGTACCTGGCCTGGTAGAATTCGCAGCCCAGCGAGATGTTGGGCGTCGCTGCGATGACATGCGTGCCGGCGAGATGGGCGATGCCGGTCTCGAACATGTCGCCGCCGTAACAGGCGATGCCGGCGGCCTCGCAGATCGCCGACACCTTGCGGCCGGCCAGCATGCCGCCATGCTTCATGATCTTGATGCTGACCAGGTCGGCCATGCGGCCGGCCGCCACCTGCAGCGCGTCGGTCGGGGTGAACACGCTCTCGTCGGCCAGCACCGGCGTGTCGAGGGCACGGGTGATCTCGGCCAGGGCGGCGCGGTGATGGCCCGGCACAGGCTGCTCGATGAAGGTCGGCCGGAACGCCTCGACGTCGCGCAGCTCGCGGATGGCGTCGTGCGTCCTCATGCCCTGATTGTAGTCGATGCGCAGCTCGGCATCGGCCGGCAGCTCCTTGCGGAAGCGCTCCATGCGCTTCAGGTCGGCGGCATGGCCGGCGAAGCCGGTCTTCATCTTGAACAGGCGCAGGCCCTCGCCGTAGAGCCGCTGCACCATCTCCATGTCGCGATCGAAATCGGGATCGGCGACCGAGAACGACAGGGGAATGTCGTCGCGGCAGCGGCCGCCCAGCAACTCGGCGACCGGCAGGCCCGAGGCCTGGCCCGCGATGTCGAACAGCGCCATCTCCATCGCCGCCTTGGCCTCGGGATGACCGACCACGGCGTGGTCGGCGTCGGCCATCAGCGCCTCGATGCGAAACGGGTCGGCGCCCAGCAGCAAGGGGCGCAGATAGACATGCAGGGCCGCGACATTGGCCTCGATCGTGCCGGTGAACACCGCCCACGGCGCGGCGTCGCCCCATCCCGTGATGCCGGCATCGGTCTGGAGCTTCAGGATGGCGTTCTTCACCGTGCCGGCGACGTCGCCCGAGCCGTGACGCCGCATCAGCCGAACCGGGATCTCGGTGACGTAGACCGTCGCCGCCGTGATTGCGATCTGCTTCAAGACTGCCCCTCCCCGCTTCCCCGAGCCTAGCCGATCAAGCAGTATGGACGCCAACGAACAAGCATCAACCAACCGGGGACCCTGTCATGCGCCGTAATCCGCTTCGTGAGCTCCTGAACGCCGGCAAGCCGACCGTCGGCACACACATCCTGTCGGCGTGGCCGACCCTGGTCGAGCTGATCGGCCATTCCAAGCAGTACGACTATGTCGAGTTCACCGCCGAGTACGCGCCCTTCACCATGCACGACCTCGACAATCTCGGCCGCAGCTTCGAGCTGATGAACATGGCCGGCATGATCAAGATCGAGCAGACCCAGTACACGCACCAGGCCATGCGGGCGATCGGTTCCGGCTTCCAGAGCGTGCTGTTCGCCGACATCCGCAGCGTCGAGGACGCCAAGCTCGCCGTCGACGCAGTGCGCGCCGAGACGACCATGGCGCGCGGCGTCCGCGGCCGTGGCCGGCTGGGCGTCGGCATGCGGCGCGATGTCGGCACGGTGCGCGAAGGCGGCACGCCGGCCTATGTCGATGCCCTGAACGAGGTGGTCATCGCCATCATGGTCGAGAAGAAATCGTGCGTCGACGATCTCGCGGCCATCCTGTCGGTGCCGGGCATCGACATGGTGCAGTTCGGCGCCTCGGACTTCTCGATGAGCATCGGCAAGACCGGCCAGTATGGCGACGCCGAGGTGCTGGCGGCCGAGACGAAGACGATCGAGACGGCGTTGAAGATGGGCCTGCATCCCCGTGTCGAGCTGCGCGACCCGTCGCAGGCGACGCGCTATCTCAAGATGGGCGTAAAGCACTTCTGCATCGGCTGGGACGTCCGCATCCTGGCCGACTGGTGGGACGCCAAGGGCGCGGAGATGCGCACGCTGCTGCAGGCCAAGCCGGGCAAGAAGGCGGCAGCGCGGCCTGCCAGGACCGCCGCGTCGGCACGGACACGCAAGGCCAACGGCAACGGCCGGGCGCGCGGCAACTACACCTGAGTTACCGCCGGATGACGCGGCGATGAGGCTATCGGAGCCAAAATGCGCTGGACAGGCGACCCGGCCGGCATGCCTCAATAGCGCCCCTACAATCAGGAGGAGCGTGCCATGAAGGCCAAGGCTGACAGCGTACTGAAGGAAGCCGTGAGCAAGGGCGACGTGCCGGGCGTCGTCGCCGCGGCGACCGATGCCAAGGGAACCACCTACGAAGCCGGCTTCGGCAAGCGGATCCTGGGCGAGGCCGCCGACATGACGCCCGACACGGTGGCGTGGATCGCCTCGATGACCAAGGCGGTCACCGGCGCCGCCGCCATGCAGCTGGTCGAGCGCGGCAAGCTCTCGCTCGACGGGCCGGCCAAGGCGGTGATCCCCGCCCTCGGCGACTGCGTGGTCCTCGAAAGCTTCGACCCCGCCGGCAAACCCAGGACGCGCAAGGCCCGGCGCGACATCACGCTGCGCCACCTGCTTACCCACACCGCAGGCTTCGCCTACGACATCTGGAAGCCCGAGATCGGCAAGTACATGGAGGCGATGGAGGTGCCGGGCATCATCAGCTGCCAGGACAAAGCGCTCACGCTTCCCCTGCTGTTCGAGCCCGGCGAGCGCTGGGAGTACGGCATCAACATCGACTGGGCCGGCAAGATGGTCGAGGCGGTGAGCGGCCAGCGGCTCGGCCAGTACATGCACGACAACATCCTGGGGCCGCTCGGCATGGACAGCACCGCCTTCCGCATCAGCGATGCGATGCGCGGGCGGCTGGCCAAGATCCATCACCGCGGCGGCGACGGCAGGCTGACCGCCGACCCGGCGCTCGAGCTGCCGCAGGAGCCCGAGTTCGAGATGGGCGGCGGCGGGCTCTACAGCACCGCCGGCGACTACCTGAAGTTCGTGCGCATGATGCTGAACCAGGGTCGCTCCGACAAAGGCCAAGCGGTGCTGAAGCCCGAAACCATCGAGCTGATGTCGAAGAACGCCATGGGCAACTCCAAGGTCACCCTGCTCAAGACGGCGGCGCCGCCCTTCTCCAACGACGCCGAGTTCTTCCCCGGCATGGACAAGAGCTGGGGCCTCTCCTTCATGATCAACAACGAAGACGCGCCGACCGGCCGCACCGCCGGCTCGCTCGCCTGGGCCGGCCTCGCCAACACCTACTACTGGATCGACCAGAAGAAGGGCGTGGGCGGCGTCTACGTCACCCAGATCCTGCCCTTCGCCGACGTCAAGTCGCTGCCGCTGTTCTACGCCTTCGAGAGCGCCGTCTACGGCAAGTGATCATTCACGCCGCGGCGAGCGCGTAGAGCTCGGTCGGCTGGCGCACGCCGCGCAACCGGTGGCGGCCGAGCGAGACGAGACGGCAGCGGCTCGACACGGCCGCTTCCGCGAAGTGCTGCGACATCAGCAAGGAACTCCCGAGCGGCTCGCACAGCCGCTCGATGCGCGAGGCCTCGTTGACCGCCGGTCCGATCACGGTGAAGTCGAGCCGGGTCGCCGTGCCGACATTGCCGTACTGCACCGTCCCGATATGCAGCGAGACATCGAGCGCGATCGCCGGCCGTCCCTCGACGCGCCGGCGCGCGTTCAGCCTCTCGATGCGCGCCAGCGCCTCGACCGCCGCGTCGAGCGCCGCGCCGCACGCCGCGTCGCGATTGCCGGCGACGACGGCAAAGGCCGCGAGCAGCCCGTCCCCTAAGAACTTCAGCACCTCGCCGCCGTGCTGCGCGACCGGCTCGACCATGCATTCGAAGCACTCGTCGAGCAGCGCGATCAGCTCCGGCCCCGGCGTCACGTCGGCCAACGCCGTGAAGCCGCGCAGGTCGGTGTAGAACAGCACTGCCTCGACGCTCTGCACGCCGCCGCGCACCACCGTGCCGGCATAGACCCGGCTCGCCGGATCGTCGCCGAGGTAGGCGGCCAGCAGGTCGTGCCCGACGGCGCCGATGGCGACCGCCTTGACCGCCAGCGCGAACAGCGGCAGCAGCCGATCCAGCACGGCCATGTCGTGCTCGCGATAGCCGCCGGGCCGGTCGGTCGTGAGCGAGCAGACGAAGAACAGCCGCTCGGCGTGCTCGGCCGAATCCGGCACGCCCAGGCCGGCCGCCGGCATCAGCGAGCCGAACGGGAAGATCCGCCCCAGCCACTCGGTCATGCCGGTCGCGTGCAGCTCGGCGAACAGCAGCGTCTCCTGCGCCGCCGCGGCATCGTCGACCCGCACCCGGCGCATCATCACGCCGTCCTGCAGCATCGGCAGGAACGGGCTGCGGCGCAGGATCGGCGCATCGAAGTCGATGTGGCCGAACTCGAAATGGGCGTTGGGGCCGCTCGAGCGGTCCCAGATCATGCTGCGCGCCCGCACCATCGGATGCAGCGTGTTCATGCCGGCGAAGGTCCGCGCCACCGGTAAGCCGAGATCGTCGAGCCGGCGCGAGAAGCCGTCGACCATCTCGTCGAACGGCAGGTTGCGCAGCCCCGCCTCGGCCAGCCACGCCGCGAGCACCGCCTCGCTCATCGCCTGACCCGCGCGGGCCGGCGACGGGTCACTGCCCATAGGGCGGCTGGGTCTCCACGGCGGCGACGACGCCGTCGCGCCCGATATTGGCCGGGACCTCGCTCAGGGTGCAGGCATTGGAGCCGGCCTGCGTCGACGCCTGCAGGAAGATCATGGTGCTGGGCCGCAGGTCGAGGCTGGTCGACCCGGCGAGCTCCCTGCCGACGACGCAGCCCACGTCGTAGCGCCCGGGCGCGACGTCGTCGCGGATCCAGGTCGACGGCGTCAGCCAACCCACCTGCCTGTCCCGTGCCGTGAGCGACAGGACCTGCGGCGGAATGGCATCGGGGCCGCGGTAGATATAGACCGCGGCCATGCCGGGCATCGGGTTCCAGAACCTCTTGCCGGCCGCATCGGATTGCCGGTTGGCCAACGGGACCACCGGGACCGGCTGCATGCCGCAGGCGGTCAACGCCACCGCCATTGCCACTAGGACTGCGCTTTTCATTTGGCCCTTTCGCGACTCGGGAGGCCTGACACTCGCCAACCGGGCGGGACTGGTCAAGAGGACGCAAGCCCGCGGCCGGCGTACGGGTCGCGCTCATGATCATCCGGACCGCGGGCATCCTGCCCGCTCACGCTCCTATGAGCGGGCAGGATGCCCGCAGTCCGGAAGAGAGAACGAGACTGCACGCCGGCATCACGTCACGCCATCTGCCGCGCCAGCCAGGCACGGACACCCTCCAGCGTCTCGAAATCATCGAGGCTGCGTGCGGGGATGTCGCGATGGGCGGCGGCGGCCATCTCGGCGAGGGCGCGGCCGGGCCCGAGCTCGAGGAACAGCGTGGCGCCCGCCTCGACCGCACTGTCGAGGCATGCCTCCCACTGGACAGTGTGCGAGACCTGCGCCGCAAGCTTGTCGAGGCCGGCCCGGACATCGAGCACGGCAGTGCCGTCGATGCCGCTCAGGAGACGGATCCCCGGAGGCGGCCGCGACGCCACGCCGAGCCGCTCGAGCTGCCGGCGAAACGCCGTCGAAGCCGACCCGAGACGCGCCGTGTGCGAGGCGACGGCGACGGCAATCCGGGTGACGTGCAGCGCGCCCGCCTGCGTCGCCGCCTCGGCGAGCGCGTCGAGCCTGTCGCCGCCCAGGACGTAGGCGTCGCCGGGATTGACGATGGCGATCGCTGCGCCGTGACGCGCACAGAGCGACTCGACGGCGGCGCGCGACAAGCCGCGCACGAACAGCAGGCCGTCGTGCGCGTGGCTCGCCGCATCCATCGCCTCGGCCCGCCCCGCGACCAGGTCGAGCACGGCGGCAGGCTCGATCAGCCCGGCGACGCTCCAGGCCGCGACCTCGCCGACACTGTAGCCGGCGACGATCCGCCGATCCGGCCCTGCCTCGCCGAGTGCAGCGGCCGCCGCCACGGCTTGCAGCACACACAGGATCTGGCCGGTGCGATTGCCATGCAGGGTGGCGGAATCCTTTGATTGCACGAGAGTTCGCGGATCGCCGCCGAGCAGGCCCGCGGCATGGGCAAACAGCGCGGCGGCACGACGCGCATCCGCCGTCAGCGCAAAGCTCTTCGGCCCTTGCAGCCCCTGGCCCGAGCACAGGATCGCCAGGGTCACGGGCCGCACGCCTCGACGAACAGGCTCATGGCGAGAAGATCGGCCGAACCTCCGGGGCTCAGCCGGCGCGCGACGAAGGCGCGATGCACCGCCCATGCCCGCGCGAGCCAATCCGGTTGTCCGACGCCACCCCGGTCGAGGAACGCACGGGCCGCGCCCTGGGCGAAGCGCAGACCGTCGACCCCGCCGCGGTGCAGCAGGTTCGTGTCCTCGACGTGGGCGATCAGCGCAAAGCACGCCTGCACCTGCGCCGCCTGACCTTTCCTCCTCAGGGCGTGTGATGAAGCGGCGGCTCCAGTTGCAAAGGCACTGCTGTCACCCGGGGATAGGCGCTCGCTCCGCAATCGCCTTTCTCCGGATGACACCGATTCTTGATCGACTGTTTCGTCACGAGCCCGCAGGGCCGCTCCACGGCGCAGCGCAGGCAGGCCAACGCCATAGACCGTCGGAAAGCCCTCGGCCGCTTCGCGGCGCGCACCGCCAGCCCCGAAGCGCCGTCGCGCCGCGCCGCCGTGACTGTGCAGCAGTTCCGGCCCCTGCAGGATGCCGTCACGCCACTGCGCAGCGACCACGGCGCCGAGCGGTCGTGCCGGATCGACGAGGCCGCCCGCGCGCATCCCCGCTGCCGCGCACAGAAGGCCGAGGCCGAAGATGGCGCCGCGATGCGTGTTGACGCCGCCGGTCACGCGCAGCATCGCCGCCTCGGCCTCGAGGCCGATGACGCGGAGCCGTCCCATGGCGCCGCCCTGCGCGCCGGCTTCCGCCAGAGCCGCAAAGGAAGGCTCGAGGGCAGCGGCGCTGCGCCGGAACGTGTCGATGTCCATGTCGGCGTGACTGCCGGAATCGACCGGGCTCACGAGGCCGGGCTTGGGCCACGTCTCGGCTTCGAGCGCGAGGCAGCGCACGGCGAGCGCCGCCAGGCGCTCCGCCTCCCGCCGATCGGGAGAGGCGCCGACAGGCCGCGCGCGCGCGGCTCTCACGGTTGGCCTCCGCCGAGAAAGCGCTGGGTCTCCTGCAGGCGTGCCTCGCGCGTCGTCTTGACCAGCACGTCGACAGCGCCCTCGTGCAGCTCGCGCCAGTTCACGCTGGCGCCGTCGTCGCGCACCAACTCGCCGTCGAGGTGCATCGGCGCCGACCGTTCGATCGCGGCCAGCTCCGCGATCAGCCGCGGCGCGTCGGCAGCAGGCGGCATCGCCAGCAGCATGTCGAGATCGGAGCGCGCCGTGAGGTAGTCGAGCGAGGTGAGGTATTGCCAGGCCAGGCTGCCGTAGACGCGCATGCCGGCGTCGAGCGCCAGCAGCCGCTCCAGCGTTGGAGCCCACGCCGGCGGCGCGACACGCATCGCCTCGCGCAGCAACGGAGGCGGCGTGCTCGACACCAAGGCGTCGTGCGCCAGCGCGAGCGCCAGCCGGCGCTTGCCGTGCGACGGCGGCAGCGGCAGCCCGAGCGGCAGGACCGCCCCTTCACCGGGTAGCATGCGCCGCGTGATCAGCGGCCAGCCGCGATCGACCCAACCGGCGATCAGCGTGTTGCCTGCGAGATCGCGGCGCTCCGCGACCAGTGCCCGCCACGCCGCCGGCGACACGAGGACGAGGTCGTGGCGCCGGAGCATCAGCGCCGCCTCCCAGCTCTTCCGCTGCGGAGCGAAGCCCCCTCCCTTTCGTCTCCCGGCATCGGGCAGGGCATTCGCATGCGGCGAAAAGCACCGTCATCCCGACCGAAGCCAAGCGCAGCGCGGCTCAGCGAGGTGCGGCGGAGGGACCTTTCTCGTTGCAGCATCGGCAAGACAGGCCCCTCGACTACGCCGCCCTTCAGGCGGCTCCGCTCGGGATGACGGAGTAAGACGCCATATGCGAATGCCCTGCCCGATGACGGGCGAGACCTCCAGCACGCCGGCGCGCACCACGATGCTGAGAAAATCGGGGCGGTACCCGCACCGATCTTCATAGGAGTTCCCCACCGGCCCGAGGGCCGACCCGCCGCCACTCGAAACTGACAGTCCAGTTTCTTGCTAGGGTTGGAGATGGAGATCCCGTGCCTCACGTCGACGGCCGGGCGAGGTCGTGGACGCGGGCAGCGATATCGGCCGCCTTGGGCCGGCCCTTGCGGTCCTTGCCCAGGCGGTCGCGCTGGTCGTCCAGAGTCGCCGGGGCGGCGAGCAGCGCCGCGAGCTGGTCGGCGAGCGAGCGCTTGTCGTCCCACGTCGCCAGCACGGCGCCGGTCTGGGCGAGGTTGGCGAGGCCGGGCGCGAACACCGGCGTCGATCTCGCCTTCTCCTGAAGCGCCTCGATCGAGAGCTTGGTGACCTTCGAAATCGACGGCAGATCCATCACCGCCGGCGTCGCACCGGGCAGCGCCACCAGGCTCTGCGTCGACATCGCCGTGGCGATGAAGGCGCCGGCGGCGCTGTGGCCGTAGAGCAGGCCGACCGTGTGATGGCCCTGCACGCTGGCCAGGATCAGGCACTTGCCGAGATGGGCCAGGAACTCGTTGAGCCCCAGCAGCTCGTCGCGCTTGCTCATGCGCTGGCTGTCGCTGTCGATCAGCACCAGGATGGGATCGCTGCCGCCCGCCTCGATCGCGGCGAGCACATGCCCGGCCAGGCGCAATGCATCGTCGACGCCGAGCGGGGTGCGATCGGCGACGCCGATCACGCTGATGCGGCCGCCGCTCTTCAACGGTCCCGAGCCGAGCAGGATGCCGCCCTGCTGCACGATTTCGTGTCCCGCCGGGAACAGCGAAGCCAGGATCTCAGCGAGCGTCATGGCGTCCCTCCCCGATGCGCTGGGCGAGCGCGATGAACTCGTCTGCCGGCATGCCCGGCACCCTGGCCGGATCGGCGACGCCCGCCTGCTTCCACACATCGAGCCCGTCGGCGCACTTGCCGAACCGCTTCAGGCGCTCGGCGAGGCGTGCCTGCTCGGCCTTCAGCATCGCGAGGTCGAACGCCGGCGCCCGCTCGATCAGCGCGATCGCCGCGGCGCGGAAGGCATCGATCGTGTCGTCGACGAACAGCTCGGCGCCGCCCAGCAGGCGGCGGTGCTTGCCACCCATGGTGCGCCACACCAGGCTGCGGTCCTTCGAATCGAACTCCTCGACGCCACGGTTGGTCTCGATGACCTCGGGGCCCGACACGGCGATGCGGCCATGCTCCGACACGGCGAGCGCGGAGCAGGTCCCGGCGATCAGCCCGCCGCCGCCGTAGCAGCCGGCCCGCCCGCCGACCAGGCCGATCACCTTGGCGCCGGCGCGGCGCGCCTCGATCAGCGCGCGCATCACCTCGCCGATCGCGAGTTCCCCGACGTTGGCCTCCTGCAGGCGGACACCGCCGGTGTCGAACAGGATCAGCACGGGCATTGTCTTGGTGTCGCGCGCGGCGCGCAGCAGGCCGACCAGCTTGGCACCGTGCACCTCGCCGAAGGCGCCGCCCATGAAGCGGCCCTCCTGGGCGGCGACGAGCACCGGCTTGCCGGCGAGCTTGCCGCTGCCGACGACGATGCCGTCGTCGAACTGGCGCGGCAGGTCGAAGATGCCGAGATGCGGGCTCATCTCGCGCGCCTCGGGCCCGAGGAACTCGGTGAAGGTCCCGGCATCGAGCAGAAGGCGCGCGCGGTCGCGCGCCGCCGATTCGTACCAGCTCGGCGACGGGCGCCGGACTTCAGCTGGCGGGCTCATCGGCCGTCCTCCTCGATCAGCCGCACCGCCTGGGCGAGCCGCAGTGACACGGTGTCGGCGCGCGCGCCGCCGTCGTTGATCGACAGCCGTAGCCCGCCCGGCGAGCGCCGCTCGACGAAGTCGGCGATCACCGCCTCCCACACCTCGGCGAAACCGGTGGCCGGCGTGCTGATCTCGACCTGGCAGTCGGTGTCGGGCAGCACCCGCTCGACCAGCACCTCGAGGTTGCCCGAGGCGACCACGCCGACGATGGCCATCGGCCTGGCGCCGCCGGCGCGACGCGCGGCTGTGTGACGATAGGTCAGGGTTTCCATTGCGGGGACTCCTCAGAAACTTTTCTCTCCCGCGACGACGCAGGGCATTCGCACAGGGGCGCGCCTTTCATTCTCCTCCCCAGCTTCGCTGGGGAGATGCCCCCGTAATCGGGGGCGGAGGGGTCATGAGCAGCGGGACTGAGGCTCATGACCCCTCCGTCCGCGATTGCGCGGACACCTCCCCAACAGAGGTGGGGAGGAATATGAAGGCGTGGCGACCACGGTCATCGCCCCCTCACCAGTTGCGGAAGCGGGCCGGGGCGGCGTAGAGGCCGCCGGACCAGCGCACGAGGTCCTCGATCGAGCGGGCGGCCAGCAGGCTGCGGTCGGCTTCGAGCGGATCGATGCCGAGATCCTCGGGCCAGCGCACGACGCCGCGCTCGCGCAGCTGCTGCACCATCTTCGCATCCCGGCCACGGCCGACATCGGTGTAGCCGGCGACGCCGCGAATGGCCTGCTCGCGCTCTTCCTTGCTGCGGCAGAGCAGCAGGTTGGCGATGCCGGCCTCGGTCACGACGTGGGTGACGTCGTCGGCATAGACCATGACCGGCGCCAGCTCGAGCTCGAGCTTCTCCGCCAGCTCGATCGCGTCGAGCTTCTCGACGAAGGTCGGCACGTTCTTGTCGCCGAACGTCTCGACGATCTGCACCACCAGCTTGCGGCCGCGCCGGAGCGCCGGCAAGCCGTCGGGATCGGCCTCCTTGCCGGCCAGCAGCCAGGGCGCGCTGGGATGGCGCCGGCCGTGCGAATCGCTGCCCATGTTGGGCGCCCCGCCGAAGCCCGCGATGCGCTGCGTCGTCACCGTCGAGGAGTTGCCCTGGAGGTCGACCTGCAGGGTCGAGCCGATGAACATGTCGCAGGCATAGAGGCCGGCCGTCTGGCAGATTGCGCGGTTGGACCGCAGCGAGCCGTCGACGCCGGTGAAATAGATGTCGGCGCGCGCACGGATGTAGTCCTCCATCCCGACCTCGCCGCCGAAGCTGTGGATCTGCTCGACCCAGCCCGATTCGATGGCCGGGATCAGAGTCGGATGCGGGTTGAGCGCCCAGTGCGTGGCGATCTTGCCCTTGAGCCCGAGCCGCTCGCCGTAGGTCGGCAGCAGGAGCTCGATGGCCGCCGTGTTGAAGCCGATGCCGTGGTTCAGCCGCTTGATGCCGTAGGGCGCGTAGATGCCCTTGATCGCCAGCATGGCGGTCAGGATCTGCGTCTCGGTGATCGCGCCGGGATCGCGGGTGAAGAGCGGCTCGACATAGAACGGCTTGTCGGACTTGATGACGAAGCTCACGCGGTCGCCCGGGATGTCGACCCGCGGCAGCTTGTCGACGATCTCGTTGACCTGGGCCACCACGACGCCGTCCTTGAAGGCGGTCGCCTCCACCACGGTCGGCGTGTCCTCCGTGTTCGGCCCGGTATAGAGGTTGCCGTCGCGATCGGCGGCGACGGCGACGATCAGCGCCACGTTGGGCGTGAGGTCGACGAAGTAGCGCGCGAACAGCTCGAGGTAGGTGTGCACGGCGCCGAGCTCGATCTTGCCGCCGAACAGCATGCGGGCGATGCGCGTCGATTGCGGGCCGGAGAAGGCATAATCGAGCCGCTTGGCGACGCCCGAGTCGAACAGGTCGAGATGCTCGGGCAGCACGATGCCGGACTGCACCATGTGGAGGTCATGGACCTTGGCGACGTCGACCCCGGCCAGCGCCCGCGCCAGCAGGTCGGCCTGCTTCTGATTGTCGCCTTCGAGGCAGACCCGGTCGCCCGGCCGGATCACGGCTTCCAGCAGGGCGGTGGCGTCGTGCGCCTGCACGATCTTGCCCTTGGCGAGCTTGCCGCCGGCCTGCAGGCGGGCATCCCGCGCCGCACGCGCCTTGTTCCAGGTCGTCATTTTCACACTCCCCCTGCACCCTTCTATACCGGCGCAGGCGTCATCGTCCCCTGCGGCAGGGCCGCACAGTGGTCGTAGATCGCCGACGGCCGCGTGAACCACACCTTGTCCTTCTGCGGATGGTTGGCGATGTGCTGCAGCGCCTCGCGCAGCAGGCGCAGGCGATAGGGCTGGCCGACGATCATGGTGTGCAGGGCGATGCCGCAGACCAGCGGCTGCTTCGCCGACTGGCGCAGCAGCTCCTCGAACTGGCCGATGATGAAGTCGCGGAACTGCTCGGGCGTGTGATGGCGCACCAGGATCTGCGGGCTGTCGTTGATCTCGATCGGATAGGGCACGCTCATCAGCGGGCCCGACCGCGTCTTCATCCACAGCGGCTGGTCGTCGGCCGGCCAGTCCATCAGGAAGTCGAAGCCGACCTCCTTCAGGAGATCGGGCGTGCGATGGCTCGAGCTCATCCACGGCGCCATCCAGCCGCGCGGCGGCCTGCCCGATGCCCTGGCGATGGCGTCGCGCACCTCCTCGAGGAAGCGCTTCTCGTCGGCCTCCCACATCTGGCCGTGGCGCTCCGCATTGGTGCGGCCGTGGCCGATGAGCTCGTCGCCGCGCGCCTTCAGCGCATCGACGATCTGCGGCGCGTAGTCGAACACCGTGGTGTTGATGAGGTGGGCCGCCGGCAGGTTGAGCTCGTCGAACAGCTCCAGGCAGCGCCACACGCCGACGCGGTTGCCGTAGTCGCGCCAGGCGAAGGTGCGCGGATCGGGCGGCGTGCCGGCCACCGTCAGCAGATGGCCATCGCCGGCGCCGAAGGCGAAATGCTCGATGTTGAGCCCGAGATAGACCGCCAGCCGCTTGCCCTCCGGCCAGGAATAATCCTGGCGCCCGACGATCGGCGAATAGGCGTAGCGGTCATGGTACGGCAGGCGAAGCATGGGGTGGTCCTTCGGTAGTGACGCTCTCATTCTCCTCGCCAGCTCTGCTGGGGAGGGAAATTTCATACCGTGACATCGCCCGACACGTCGGCGTTCATGCCGCGGAAGCGGGCGACGGCCGCGGCATGGAAGGCGCGTTCGTCGGGTCCCGCTTCCGCGATCGGCCGGCGCTCGTCGTCGAAATGGCCGTAGCTGTCCGTGCCGCGCACCAGCATGGCGGTGACGCGGCGCCGCGCCGTGCAGCTTGCATGGGTCGGGATGTAGCTGATGCCGAGGCCGATCCGCCGGTCGTGCGAGCGGTTGGGCCCGGAATTGTGCACCAGGTGCGTGTGGTGCAGCGAGAACTGCCCGGCCCGGACCGGCATGTGCACGGTGCGCCGGCGATCGACGTCGACGGCGAGAGTCTGGCCGCGCGACAGCAGGTTGTCGGGGTCCTGCATCTCGGCATGCTTGAGCTGGCCGAGCTTGTGCGAGCCCGGCACGACCTCCATGCAGCCGGCCTCGACCGGCGCATCGGTGAGCGCCACCCAGGCGGTGACGTGGCAGGCCGGCTCGAGCGCGAAATAGGTCGCGTCCTGGTGCCAGCTGACATGCGCGCCCGAGCCGGCATCCTTCGGCCACACGGTGAGATGGAACAGGCGGATGTCCGGTCCGATCAGGTCCTCGACCGCGTCCAGCACCGCGGGCGAATGGACGATCTCGTCGACCCACGGGAACAGGAGGTGCGGCTTGAAGTTGTGGCCGCGGGTCATCTTCTGGCCCTCGGCGCGCTCGAAGGCTTCGAGCCTGTCGCGCCAGGCGCGCGCCTGGGCGGGCGAGAAGGCATCGATCGGGCTGACATAGCCGTCGCGCGCGTAGCCCGCGACCTGCTCGGCGGAGAGCTTCCTCGTCATCAGTGCGCCGTCCAGCCGCCGTCGACGAACAGCAGCGTGCCGGTGACGAAGGACGAGTCGTCGCTCGCCAGGAACAGCGCGGCGCGCGCCACCTCCTCGGGCTGGCCGATGCGGCCCATCGGATGGCGCTGCTTCCAGAAGGCGCGCATGGCGTCGGGATCGGCGTAGCGCTTCAACGAGTTGGCCGGCATCGGCGTGTCGATCACGCCGGGCATCAGCGCGTTCACCCGGATGCCCTGCGAGGCGTGGTCGACCGCCATGGTCTTGGTCAGCGAGGCGATCGCGCCCTTGGAGGCGATGTAGGCGGCGTTCTTGCCCGGGCTGGATTGGGCGAGCTGCGAGCCGATGGTGACGATGGCGCCGGCGCGCGCCGCGATCATCGGCTGGATGGCGTAGTGAATCCAGAGCCAGGTGCCCTTGACGTTGACCGCGAAGGTGCGGTCCCACGCCGCCTCCTCGATCGCATCGACGGTGCCGCCGGTCGACAGGCCGGCGGCGGTCAGCAGCACGTCGATGCGGCCCCAGGTCTCCATCACCCGGGCCACGCCGGCGCGCGCCTCGGCATCGCGGCTGACGTCGGCGGCGATGGTGAGCGCGCTGCCGCCGGCCGCCTCGATGTCGGCGGCGACCTGGCCCAGCCCTTCCCTGTCCTGGTCGACCAGCGCAAGCCGCGCGCCCTCGGCGGCGAACAGCCGCGCCGTCGCGGCGCCGATTCCCGACGCCGCGCCGGTGACGATGGCAACTCGATTGGCAAGCTTCATGACGCGAGCTTAGCGCCCTTGCAGGTCCGGCGCAGCGCAGAACAGCGGTGCGCCTTCACTCATCGTCCTCCCTACCGTCATCGGTGGGGAGGTGTCGCCGTCTTGCGGCGACGGAGGGGTCATGGGCAGCGTGACTGTGACTCCTGACCCCTCCGCCCCGTATGACGGGGCACCTCCCCAGCTTCGCTGGGGAGGACGATGAAAAGAATCACCCTGCATTTTTGCGTTCGGTGCGTTCGGTGCGTTCGGACCCTTTGGAATCAAGGGGTTGGCCGACCGCAAGTGGCCGATCGCCGGCGCTCTTTGCGTTCGCGCCGCGTTCTTGCGGTCGGGCCCGCAAACCGGAGGCACCCGTGTGCAATTGATTGCACGGGCGGCTCCAGCGGCGCACTGACTCTCGCCTCGGTCTTTCTCCAGCAGCATGACACCTGCATAGAAGATCCGCGCGTATCGTCAATCGTGCAGCGCGCCACTGGCTGCAGGAGTGAGCCAGGGCGCGTGCACTTGATTGCACGGGCGGCGGCGCCGGGCCGCACGGCGATCGCCACTCTCCTGCGTTACCTCGCCCTGCGCCGGCGCCGCGCCAGCATGTTGAGGCCTTCGACCAGCGCGGAGAAGGCCATGGCCGCATAGATGTAGCCCTTGGGCACGTGCACGCCGAAGCCCTCGGCCAGCAGGGTGCCGCCGATCATCAGCAGGAAGCCCAGCGCCAGCATGACGATGGTGGGGTTGTCGCCGATGAAGCGCGCCAGCGGATCGGCCGCCAGCAGCATCAGGCCGACCGCGACCACCACCGCCGCCACCATGATCGGGATGTCGTTGGTCATGCCGACGGCGGTGATGATGCTGTCGAGGGAGAACACGAGGTCGAGCACCAGGATCTGGCCGATCGCGCTCGCCATCGTCATGCCCGCAACGCCGCTCGCCGCCACCTCCTCGGCGTGCTCCTCCGTGACGTTGTGATGGATCTCGTCCGTCGCCTTCCAGATCAGGAACAGGCCGCCGGCGATCAGGATCAGGTCGCGCCAGGAGAATTCGTGATTGAACAGGGTGAACAGCGGCTGAGTAAGCTGGGCGACCCAGGCGACGGTGCCGAGCAGGCCGAGCCGCAGGATGACGGCAAGGCCGATGCCGATCCGGCGCGTGCGCGAGCGCTGATGCTCCGGCAGCTTGTTGGTGAGGATGGAGATGAAGATCAGGTTGTCGATGCCGAGGACGACTTCCATGACCACCAGGGTCGCGAGGGCGGCCCAGGCGGCCGGATCGGCGAGGAGCGCACTGATCTCTTCCATCGTGACACGATAGGTCATCGCTGCGACCCCGACAGGTCTTTCTTTTGGGAGCGCGAGCCGCTAAGTCCGCGGCCAATGTCAGTACCCGCCGCCGGTTCGCGGCCCGAGTCCCCGCCTGCCTCCCCACCCGCTCCTGCGGTCGCGCCCTCCCCCACCCCCGCTTCTCCGACCCTCGCCATCGTCCTGCTCTCCGTGGCGGCCTTCGCCTCGGCCGCCAGCATGCGCGTCGTCGATCCCCTGCTCGTCCAGCTCGCCGGCGCCTTCGCCGTCACGGTCGGCGAGGCCTCGATCGCGGCCACGGCCTTCCTGTTCGCCAACGGCGTGTTCGTGCTGGTGCATGGCCCGTTCGGCGATCGCTACGGCAAGATGCCGGTGGTGGCGCTGGCCTGCATCGCCGCCGCGCTGTGCTGCGGGCTCGCCGCCTTCGCCACCTCGCTCGGCCTGCTCACGCTGGCGCGCTTCCTGACCGGCGTCACCAGCTCGGCGATCATCCCGCTCGCCATCGCCTGGGTGGGCGACAACGTGAGCTACGAGCGCCGCCAGGCGACCCTGGCGCGCTTCCTCACCGGCCAGACGCTCGGCCTGATGACCGGCGCGGCGCTGGGCGGCGCGATCGGCGACTGGCTGGGCTGGCGCGCCGTGTTCTGGGTGCTGGCGGCAATCTACATCGCCGCCGGCAGCGCGCTGCTCGCGGTCATGATCGCGCGCCCCGCCATCGCCCGGCGCGGGCCGCAGGCCGCCGGCTCGATGCTGAGCCAGATGCTGGCCGTGCTGCGCCGGCGCTGGGCCGTCACGGTGATCCTGATCGTGGCGCTGGAAGGCGGCATGTTCTGGGGCGCCTTCACCTTCGTCGGCGCCGACCTGCACCACCGCTTCGGCCTGGGCTTCGCCGCCGTGGGACTCGCCGTCGCGGCGTTCGGCGCCGGCGGCTTCCTCTACGTCATGGTGGCGCCGCAGCTCGTGCGCCTGCTCGGCGAGCGCGGCCTCTGCCAGTGGGGCGGCATCGGCCTCGGCGTCGCTTTCGCCGGCATGGCCCTGGCGCCGTCGGCCGAATTCGAGTTCGCCGCCATCGTCGTGTCGGGCGTGTCGTTCTACATGCTGCACAACACGCTGCAGGTGCACGGCACGCAGATGGCGCCGCAGGCGCGCGGTGCCGGCATGGCGCTGTTCGCCCTTTGCCTGTTCATCGGCCAGGCGATCGGCGTGCCGCTCGCCGCCCCCGTCGTCGACCGCTGGGGCGCAACGCCGGTGTTCTGGACCGCTGCGGTCGTGCTGCCGGCGCTCGCCCTGTGGTTCGCGCAGGCGATCCGGCGACGGCAGCTCGCTGCCGAGCGGCGTACGTGAGCGCCAATCTTCCCAAGGCGTCCTCGGCCACGCCGCGCCACCCCGACAACGCGCGGTGTCCCGGTGCCGAGAGGCTCGGCGTCCTCCTCGCTGACGGCGGGTGATGGGCGTTACCCGGCCGGCCTGACGCCCGCCAGGATTGCGCCTGCCTCCAGATCGCCGCGCGGCATACTCCTGGCCTCGCCGCCGGCTGCGCCTCGGGCTGCATCCGCATCCTCCGGACAAAGGACGATATCGCCTTGCGGGCGCGGACGCCAGCCACGCCAGGTTCTACGGCGCGCCGGCACGGTGCAACCTGCGGGGGTCACAAACGCCAAAGGAGCCCATTTGGTTGCAGATCATTTTTGCATATCTTATGCACCTCTCAGTTGTATTGAAAGCGGGCGCCGAGTGGAGTACCGGAACCCTCACTGCTTGCATGAACTCTTCCGGGCGCAATCCGATTCCGCCCGTATGAATGGACGTCTGGTGCGCGCGGGGCGGAGCGTCTTGCGGGCGCAGTCTCGGTTGGCACGCGCTTCAACCCGTTCGAATGGGGGTCGACATGATCAGGACGATGTTTGCGCTGTTCTTCGGGGTGTTGCTCACGATCGGCCCAGCACGCGCGGACAACTGCGGAGCCTTGCCGAACACCTTGACGAACGGCACGCTCGCCGACGCTACCCAGGTGATGGGGAACTTCAGTCACCTGCTGGCCTGCATCAACATCCTGGGCGCCACCTCGGCGGTTCGCCAGATCGTGACATCGGGGCCGGTGACGACGACCGGCCTGCCGAGCTTCCTGCCCGCAACGTCGGCCTCGCTCGCGGTGACCTCCGTCGGATTGAGCGCCACCACGCCGCTGACGGTAACGACCGCCAACGGCAACGATCCGACGACCGGACGGCAGAGGGACCTCGTCGGGTTCAGCACCAGCAACCTCACCTGGAGCGGGCTCACCGCGAACACCACGAACTATCTTTACGTGACCGTCGCCGCCAATGGCGCCCTGGCTGCCCTCTCGACCATTCGCGAGCCGATCTACCAGGCGGGCGGGACGCCCGCGATCCAGAATGGCCAGTTCACGTTCAACATCGGCGAGATGAAAGGCTATCTCGGCAACGGCTCGCTGGCCCCGCGTTCAGACGTCGTCTTCGTCGGCGAGGTGGTAACCGGCGCCAGCACAGTCACCAGCACCACGGCCTACGCCTACAATGGGCAGTACGAAGGCATCTTCACGGGGCCTTTGGTGGCCGGCGGAAACTGGGTGGGCACGGGGCACAGTATCGGTGTGAAACCAAACTTCTACGACTTCATCATCGTGAACATCACCCCGGAGCATACTTACGCCATCGGCGATACGCTGCATGCGGCCAGCCTGATCGGCAACTACGGCAGCTTCACCCTGCCGCTGGCGCTGACGGCCAACCGGACCGCGGTGACCTTCTTTGCCGCCTCCCCTACGCCCTATGTCACGTCGAACAAGGGCAGCGCTGCAAGCGTCACGCTGACCCCAGCCAACTGGCAATACAAATTCATCGCCCGCCGCGGCTGGTGAGCGGACTCCATTTCGGGAGGTGATGTCATGCCGAGGCCTAACCTGCGCAGAACCCTAGTGCTCGCCTTGCTGCTCGCGGCAGCCGCCGCCATCGGCGGGCTGGCGTCGACGGGGGCATTCGCCGTCAACGGCTCCGTCGTCTACACCTACGACGCGCTCGGCCGCATCGCCACGGCGAGCTACGACACCGGCGTTTGCATCGCCTACACCTACGATCCCAACGGCAACCGGACTTCGCAGAAGATTCTGGTGACCAGCGCCAGCAGCACCGGCGTGTGGGGCTGCTTCAACTGGAACAATGCACGGTGGGGTAACACATGAAGGCGGTCGAGGCGCTCCTCGCCCTGGGGCTGCTGTTCTTTCTTGGCACCGCCGAAGCAGCCGCCCAACCGGCCGACAGCCCGCGCCCACCGGCCGCCTCGCCGTCACCTGAGGCCAAGCCGAACTTGCCGCCCGGCATCCAGCGCCTCGAGATCAGGCCGGATACGCCGGACGAGCGGGCCGCCTTCCTGGCGCGGCGTCGGGCCGAGATGGAGCGGCAGAAGATCGAGACCGTGCCGCCGCTGCCGGCGCAGCGGGTCACGCCCCCTTCGGGTCCCGGAGCCGTTCCGCAGCAACGATAGGAGCACGCCCATGTTCGCCTGGTGGCGTCTGTCGATGTCCGTGCTTCGCATCGTGCTCGCGGCCTGCCTTGCCTCGCCACTCCTCGGCAGCGGCGCGTCGGCGGGCAGCCCGACCCTGGTCGCCCAGCCTGGGGTCACGGCGCCCGGCTCCATCCCCGAACTGGCGCGCGCCCTCAAGTACGACGTCAACCTGATCTTCGAATACGTCTACACCAACATCGACTACAGCCCGACCTGGGGCCTCAAGAAGGGGGCGCTCGGCACCCTGCTCAGCGGCAACGGCAACGATTTCGATCAATCGGCCCTTCTCGTCGCTCTGCTCCGGGAGTCGGGTTACACGGCGAGCTACGCCGTTGGTTCCATGAGCCTCACGGCAGCCGATGTCGTCAACTTCTACGGTGTCGTGGTGGACAACGCCTGCCCGCTGTACAAGTTGCTCACACGCGGCGGCTTCACCCTGCCCGAACCGCCGGACTGCGTTTCTCCCCTCGTGGGGATCAATGTCCCCCATGTCTGGGTGCTGGTGACCGGCGGCTCGCTGGGGTCGACGACATATGCGCTCGACCCGAGCTTCAAGAAATACGAACGGTCCGCCGGGCTGGCCAATCTGGCCTCGGTCATGGGCTACAACCCGGCGAGCTTCCTCACCTCCGCCAAGTCTGACGCGACCATCGTGCTCGGGCTTTCGATCCAGAATCTCAACAAGGCCAACACGGCGAGCGCGCTCCAGGGCTACGCGAACAGCCTCGTCGCCCACATTCGCGCCAACAATCCCACAGCGACGACGCGCGACATCATCGGCGGTACCTACATCAAGCCCTTGCAACAAGGCTATTCCCTGCGGACGAGCCTGCCCAATCAGGTCGGCACGCCGGACATCTCGCCGGAAATTCCCAACGAGCAGCGCACCACGCTGCGAATTCAGATCGGGACCATCGACAAGACCTACTTCGGCGACGAGATCTACGGCCACCGGCTGTCGGTCGTCTACGACGGCGGCAACCAGCCGACGCTCTATCTCGACGGCATCGCCCAGGGCACCGGCGGTGCCGGGGTGGCCACGATATCGTACGCCGTGGACTTCCCGTTCTGCTTCGAGACGACCGGCCCCACAGGCCCGGGCTGCCCGAGCGGCTATACCAGCATCACGACGTTCCAGAATGTCGTGAAGGCGGTGGCCGGATATACCTACGCGATTGTCGCCGGCTGGGACGTCAGCGGGCGCGGGATGGTCGAGTTCCATCGCCGCCAGCTCCAGGCCAACCGGGCAGCTGGCAACGCCGACGGTTCCGAGGCCGTGCTCGGCGAGGCCTTGAACATGATCGGCTATGCCTGGCTGGCACAGCTCTCGGCCAGCAACGCCGTCACCGACCTCCTCGTCCAGTCCAAGCTGGTGACGCACTGCGCCGTCGGCGTCGTGGCGCAGGTCGGCGGACCCTACATCGACATTCCCGGAGCCTACGTCGCGACATCCAGCCTGACCAACGACCAGAACCGTCGCGATACGGCGTTCTTCACGCATGCCGGCGCGGGCAGCGCGCTTGAATGGGGCACGCTCGAGCAGAACTTCGCCGGAAGCGGGGTCGGCGCCGTCTCGACGGTCAAGCTGCTCGACATCGCCAATTCCCAGGGCGACGTCGTCTACGACGCCACGCCGTCCAACTGGACGACGAGCGTCAAGCCGCAACTCATCGGCTATTCACCCGACGACATCGCCATGATCGAAAGCTACATCGTCGGCCGGAGCTTCCGCGTGATCCTGCCACGGCACGGCGATCTCACCGAGGGGATATGGACGGGCGCGGGCTACGTCGCAATTTCGCCGCTGGCCTCCGAAATCCAGTATCTCATCTCCTCCAACCTCAAGGGCGGCTTCACCACGGTCAACGTGCCCCTCGACACGACGGTTCAGGACGTGAGCGTCTACAGCCCGCCTATCGCTCCGATCCCCCAGGTGTACAGCTACGATCCGATTGACCTGTCGTCGGGCGCGTTCCTCTACGATCGCGAGGACCTGTCGCTGGGCTCGGCCGACTTCCCCATCGGGCTGACGTTCCGCCGGTCGTACAACTCGAACAACCTCTATACCAGGGGCCCGCTTGGGCCTGGCTGGTCGCACAATCTTTCGATTACCGCGCTGGCCGACAGTGACGGCTTCAAGGGGCTGGGCCAGGATTCGCCGATCGACGGCGCGGCGGCGATCGCGGCGCTCTACGTCGCCCAGGACCTGCTCAGCGACCCCGCCAAGCCGTTCGACAAGACGCTGATCGCCGCGCTGGTGCAGCGCTGGATGATGGACCGGCTGATCGGCAACACGGTCAACGTGACGATGGCGGCGCAGGGCGAGCAGTTCGTCAAGCTGGCCGACGGCAGCTACAACCCGCAGCCGGGCTCGTCCAGCCGGCTCGGCCTCGACGGCAATGCCTACATCCTGAAGTACAAGGATGCCACGACGCTCACCTTCGACGCCAACGGCACCCTCTCGACCTGGGTCGTGCCATCGGGCGTGACCGCGACCATCGCCTACGATGCCTCGACCCCGCCGCTTCCGGTCTCGGTCAGCAACGGCCTCGGCCGCACCCTGACACTCGCCTACAATGGCGCCAGGCAGCTCGCGTCGGTCAGCGACAACACCGGCCGCAGCGTTGCCTACGCCTACGACGCCAGCGGCAGCCTCGCCTCGGTGGTCGATGCGTTGGGCTTCACCACGACCCTCGCCTACACGCCACCCGGGGGGCCGGCGCCGGGCGGCCTGCTGAGCGAGATCTTCTATCCGACGCGACCCGGCAACGCCTTCGTCAGCAACCGCTACGACACGCTGGGCCGCGTCGCCGCCCAGACCAACGCCAACGGCGCGTCGTGGAGCTATTT
>NZ_JBGAKA010000008.1:0-207865 GCF_044224635.1 Reyranella sp.
GATCCCTACGCATACTTGTCCGACGTGCTCACCAGGATCGTCGCAAGACATCCCATGAGCCGCATCGACGACCTCTTGCCCTTCGCCTACGTCAAGCCGAAACCGCTCGATCGCGCCGCGGCCTGACAACATCGCTTACGGTCCTCCCGATCCCCTTCGGAAAGCTCGCCCTCGGCACAGTCGGCGCGGGCGTTGCATAGGGCTTGGTGAAGTAGGTCAGTCGGTTTGCAATCGAGCGCGGCTTCGCGCCACTCGTTCACGTCAATGATGTTGCCAGACACTGGCCGTCTCCATTCTGGGGTCAAGACGGCGAACCATTCAGCACATATCCGCGACGCTTGCAAAAGGGCGTCTGTCGTCTTTCGTCTTGTGTTGTCGGCCGGGTGGCACGACGGGCAGCGGGCGTGCCGAGTCGCAAGGCGCTCAAAGCGAGGCGCATCAAGGCGCCCCCACGGCCGGGTGAAGTTGGTTTCCGTAGGCCCTCTGACAGACAAGAGAGCGAGCCCGCACGTAAATCGCGACGCCCTGTCGCACTCGCGGCACTCCGCCTCTCGACCAAGTGTGGCGGCGTGTGGCATCCAGTGCCCTCGGGAGACAATCGGGCAAGGGCCATGCCGCTTCCATGCGATGCTAGAGCAATCGCCAACGAGTTTTTGGACATCGGCGATCTCAAAGGGGTCGCGCTCACTAACATGGCGCTCCAGAAGCTAGTCTATCTAGCTCACGGTTGGCGCCTGATCCGCGGGCAGGGGCCGATCGCCGTCAACCACTTCGAAGCGTGGGAAATGGGGCCGGTCGTCCGCTGCCTCTACGACGCCCTCAAGGTCTACGGAGACAAGCCGGTTGAGGATCGCGCGAAGTGGTTCAATGCGCTCGACAACCGAATTGAAATTGCTCGGGTGCCGCTAGTGGTAGAGGAACGAGCGTTTTTGATGGAGATGTTCGAGAAGTATGGCCGGCTTTCTGCCTTTCGGCTGTCTGATCTGACGCATGCCAAAGGCGGGCCGTGGGACCGGGTGTGGAACGCCGGACCCGGCGAAATCTACTTCGACCAAAGGATTTCCAATGAGGTGATCGCGAAATACTTCACGATGCATGTGGACAACGTTTAGTGCGTCCCGTATCTCATTGATTTCATTGATTTTTCTCCCGCGATTTCACGTTGCACTGCGGCGGCCGCGGAGCGATATTGATTGTATGAAAGCACGACGCCTCCTCAATCCGCTAGATATTGTTCGGCTTGCGATGGACGAATATGAGCCGACGCTCGTAGCGGTTCGGGCTCATTTCGACCAGCCAACCCCCCGGATGACGTACGGCTGGCTCTATGACCACGTACGCTTCGCCATCGCACCCGAGCCCGGGTTGAGCGACGAAGCGGTGTTAGCAGGGCTGGCAACCCTCAACACCAAGAGGGCGCAACAGCAGAACCGCGAATGCTATCTCCTTTCCAAGACCCTTTACGCTGACAAGATGTCTCGCTGCTGGCCGGGGGGAGAGGTAAGCCTCGGGTTTGGGCGACGGCACTTTATTCCTGTGCGGCCCAGCGCGATCCGCCTTGATCTTAAAGAACGCCGCGCGGCCGTTGTCGTAGTTCAACCTCGCAAGAGCTTCATGCCAAGTCCTGATCGCATGGGCATGCTCGGCTTCATCCTCAGCGAAGCTTGTGTCCCGCGAGCGCGCGAGACGTTGTTCGCTGCGTCCCCGGCAATCGACATCTCTGTGGAGTTCGTGAACCTTGCCCCGGCTCCAGGTAGCCGGGAGCGCTGGCCCCGCTTGCAGCGCGTCACGGACTTCCCAGTCCCCGATGTGGAGATGATCAAGCGACGGATTTCAAACTTGGCACGCGCCATCGATCAGGTGCGGGCGGAAAATGAAGAGAGGCGACGGAAGGCACCGCCCCAACAAGAGCCGCCGGGGCCGCTATTCGAGTGAGGGAGGCGCGAGAGGGGGCCGACTAGTTCGCTTTTTTTGAGAACGCCGATGAGCACTCACGACGACCTTGCCTATCATTTTCCGTCGGACCTCTTTAACCTTCTGGTCGATACAATCCCTCTTCTAAACCCCTCGAAGCGGGACGTGATTACGTTCTTCCGTGGTGCTGGCGTCCCGTCTGATATCTTGGACCCGTTGACCGTCAGACTTCGAGAAGACCGAAACAGCGTCAACAAGTACGAGATGGTCCGGGTTGTCCTTGATCGCCTCAATTCACGACAAGAGGCAACCATTCGGCCGCGCAGAGAGGTCGTTAAGCGGGTGGTAGAGTTCAACAACTTTGACGCCTGCTGGCCGGCCGATCAACTTAGCGCGCGCGGGTTGGTGGCAAGCATTCGTGAAGTTGTCGGGCAAAAAGACGCCTTCACGCGGATGGCGAATGAGCGCGACCAAGAGAGAAGGGCAAGGTTGGCTCAAGCAGAGGCGATAGCCAAGGAAAGGCGTGAACGCGCGGCACGCATCGAAGCCGCCAAGAACGAGTTCTATGGGCTATTCGCACCGCACTTGACCCCTCAGGCACGAGGCAAGAAGCTTGAAACGGCACTGAACAATGTGTTCGCGGCTTACGGCATCCTAGTGCGGCAAGCATTTCATCTTGTGGGACAGGAAGGCGAAGGCGTCGTCGAGCAAGTAGACGGCGTGATCGCGCTTCAAGGTGATCTCTATTACGTCGAAATGAAGTGGTATGCAGCGCCGGTCGGGACGGCTGAGATATCTCACCATCTCGTTCGGCTGATGGGACGTGCCAGGCGCGCGGGCTATTCATATCGGCCAGCGGCTATACAGCACCGGCTGTAAGTACGACGCGCGACTTTCTTGAACACAAGCTGATGGCGCTAGGGACGCTTGAGGAGCTAGTGCGCGTGCTGGATGAACAGGCGGACCTTGCCGACTTCCTTGTGAAGAAAATGCACGCGGCCCAAATTCACAAAAATCCACTTTTCAACCCATTGACCGGTCAGTGACTTGTTCCCGGCTGACTCAGGTCAGTCAACTCGGCCTGTAGGTCCACGAGCGGCTTCGCGATCTCATTGCGCAGCGCCCGCATGTCTCGCTCATAGTCGGCGGCAAGCTCGGGATAGAACGCGCGCAGGTACTTGGCGCGGCCTTGGTCCCAGCCGGCCGAGCACCGCGCGCACTGAGGAGCATTGGAGCGCCCGGCGTAGTACCGGCCGACGCGCTGGACAACGCCGTCGAGGTACGCGAAAACGTCACCGTCGCTCCAGTCGGCCAGCGGCAGCCACAAGAATTAGCGCGCGGCCCACCTCATGCTGGGAGATAGCATTCAGTTTGCTGGGCGACCGGGGGCAGCGTTCGTCTCGGGCGTTCGTAAGAATCGCCGAGGCCTGCCTAGCTAAGGTGAAATTGTTGGCTGGATCGGCCTATGTTCCGTGTCCCTCGGATAAGCGCGGTAAAACGCGAAACCATCATTTGCGCTGGTGCGCGTGATAACGAAGCGAAAAACGGTACCTTCGCCCGGTGCTTCAAATCGGAATACATCGGGGAATCCCTCGGAAAACCGATTAAGTCCAACCGGAAATTCTTTCCCGGTCCAAAGAGAACTCCTGGCCCGGCCAATAGAGCTGAGCTCTCCAGACCCGTCCCTGCTGCCGACCCAACCTTCAATTTCTGCTACGCCATTGGCGTGCTGTAGAACAAGCACCTCAGAGACTCTTGCTGGCTTATCAAAGTAATAAGTGATCTGGGCGCGATCAGGGTCAGGCATCGCCTTGGCTTTATCTTTGTACTTGTGGTCATGCATGACCACCTCACCTCTCCCTAGCCTAAAAATAAAACTCTCTGGTTCAACGATAAAACCAATACCGATTAACCGTTGGTCCCTTACCGGAAACTGTGCGACATTCAACTTACCGGCGATAGTGGGGCCATCTGAACTGTCTGGAGGAACGCTAACCCTTACGATCTTTGCACCAAAAGTTGGTACGGGCGGTGCAGTCGGAACGGCTGGGACATATAGTTGCTGGCTAACGGCACCGTTCACAAAGTTAACGGTAACCGTCGTTTCCCCCTGCGTAATCCTCTCGCACGGAACGGTTGTCTCCCCAGGAATCGGGACTTCGCCGCTCCCTTCAAATTTTTTCCCGCCTTCTAGTGTACAACTGGCAGGAGGTGAGATTATGACATTTGCTATTTCATGTATATTCCTGTCTTTCCGCTTAAAAATAATTGAAAAACGATTCAAGTCGCTTCCTTGCAGGAGCCCTGCGTGCGAACCTTGGGTATTATTCATACACTCGCTCCAGCCACGAACGATCGGTTCGGAAGCCTTGCGAACACTGTCAAAAATACTCTTATCCACGCGCAACTGTCCGTTCTCTGTATGACAGACTTGCTCTTTACTTTTTTTGGACCAAGCCCCATCACCATACCCGATAACATTTATCGAAGCGCCTTCGGACTTTTGGACGCGGGAGCAAAAGGTGTTTGCGAATGATTGGTCTGTTATATCGATCGCCTTTAGGTCACGGGTTTCCCAAATCCCATACCGCAAGATCTGAGAACAGTCCTGAGCGCTAGCCTGTACCGCCGACGCTATCAGAAGCGCTGCAAAGCCAATTATTTTAGCCCGCAAGTGAGTAACCCTCGCTTTCGACCAAGTACGCTTGGAAGGGTGGTGAGCGTCACACGATTCTAAGATGATCGTCAATAGAGTCTGCTTGGAGAAGCACACGCAGTGCGACTGGAGCACCTCGGCACCAGCAGCAGCGGGTATCGCCGCGAGCGGCTTCGCGGTACTCCAGTAGCTCGGCAGTTCAGTACCTAGTTGTCTTCCAGTTTCAGGGCCGCATCGATCAGAGAGAGGACGGCCTCGACTTCTTCGGGCGTCGTCCAGGGCGTCTCTGGGCGTCCGGCAGTTTCATAGTGATAGGGGTCGATCGTCGTCTTTCATGGTTGGGGTTGGAAACGCCGCCAGAGGCCGACTAGGTGCACGACGCCGTCATCGCGGCGCGCCGCATGGCGTCGAGGCGCCGGAACTCGCGGCGCGGCAGACACGGGAGGCCGTGCTGTTCGCCAAGCTCAACCTCGCCGCGTGCGGCTAGGATGCAGAGCGTTCGGACCGAAAGTCCGAGCGTCTTCGCGGCGCGACGCAACGGAAGCGTCTCGCCACTCAAGCCGCCGGAAGCGGCCCCGCTGCTCTCGTAGAACGCGGGGTCCACTGCGGGGATAGGCGTGTGCATGAGCCGGACTATCCGAAGTTGATCTCTTCCAACCCGGCAAGTGTGCCGCTCTCGGTTTCAGTTTCCGAGGGCAGTCCGGCCGGATCGTCAATTGGCTCTGGGGTGGCTTCCGCCTCGTAGTCGTCAACGGTGGTCAAGACGGACTGCTTCATTTCTAGCCATGCCCCGCCGTCCGCCGTCACGCGCCATATGGTTGGCCGATGCCCAGCCTTACTTCGCGGCCCGGCGGCGCGCTCCAAAAAGCCTTGAGCCTCCAGAGCCTTGATAGTCGTCTCAACAGCCGAACGCTCGGCGTCCTCCTGCTCGGCTACCAAGTCAGCCGCGCCCTTGATGTCGCCATGCGTCTTGACGCGCAAAGGCTGGCCCGCGGGATGCTCGTCCGTGGGCTTCTCGGCGTCCGCGATGGCATGCAGCACGGCAATCTTGGCGTTGTCGCTGTCTGCATCCCAGCCGAAGTTGGGCTTGAACGGGACCATGACGACCGTGCGGCCGGATACGCTGCGACCATCCTCATGCAGCACGTCAATGGACGGCGTCTCTTTCATGAAGTAGCGCGTTGGCGCTTTGGCGTCGTGGTTCGCTTTGGCCCCTTTCAAGATCACGACATTGTCTCGTACGGCCGGAGGTAGCTTCGCCTTGAGCTTGTCGTCTAGCTCAGTGAGCGTCACTGCGATGCGCACTCCGCCCCCGATGGCGCTCGCGCCACGGATGGACGCAAGCTCGCCCGCGCCACCGTCGCGCCCGTTCGCTTTCGGCATATGCAGAGGGACGACAACTGCCACGTCATGCAGGCGGCCCAGGATGACAGTAGCGCCATAACGCGAGCCATCGAGGAATTGTCATTCTCGACAACTCCCTCAAGGACGGCCGGCAGAGTATCCAAGACCACCGCGCACACGTCGCGGTCTTGTGCGCGAAGCACCGCAATCTGTTCGCCGAGCCAGGCCATGTCTGCCGAAAGCTCAACGCGCGAGCCGTCAAAGGCCGCGGCAGTGAAGTCCGGATCGTCAACAAAGTGCGGTTCGTGCCGCAGGCTGTTCGCGTCTATGCCGTGCGTCTTGAGCCATCCGGCGCGGCGGCGGCGCACGGCGTCGAGGTTGTCTTCCTTGGAGACTATGAGCACGTCGCCTGTCCGCTCGAATGCCTTTTCGCCGATCAAATCCGGCCGGTCCGCAGCAATCGCCAAGGCGGCGCCCAGAACGAACGCGCTCTTGCCCGTGCCGGGCTGCCCTGCGACCGTCGCCACTTCACCGCGAGCCATGAATGAACAGATCGAGCGGCGCGCGAGTAGCGGCGTCGTCGGCGCGTTGCGGCCGAGCGGAACCAGCCGGCGCGTGCGCTTCTCGGCGGGTTGCCTGTCTGCATCGCTGTCTGTGTCTGGCAGCGGTGGGAACGTAGCCGCGATGGCGGCATGCTTGAGAGCATCGAAGGCGCCGGGGCCGTCGCGTGCATCAAGCTCGGCCCGTAGGGCCGCTTCAATGCCCCGGTTCGATCGGTCCGCGCCGCCGTCCGAATGGAAGCACTGAAAGGCCGTGCGGCCGTTCAGAAATAGCTCCGGGTTCCAGCCGGTCCGATCGTCGTCGTTCGTGTGCACGCCATAGTCGGGATGCCCGTTGAAGGGGCAGCGCACTTCGATGTAGCCCTGTGAGCCCTGCATTCCCACGACGCGGTCAAGCCTGTCGAGCGCGGCAAAGATGTAGTCGCGCGGAAGGTAGAAGGCACGTGCTTCCTCTAGCGTGCGCGGCAAGTTTTCGGGCATCGCACAGTGCGTAACGCCAGCGCCTTCGGCCTCGCTCCAGGCAGTTCCGCCAGCAAGGCCCGGAAGATCGTCGAGCGCCATCATCAAATCGAGCACGTCAAGCCGGCGCTCCGGGTGCCACTCAAGCATCGTTACGGTCTGCGGCTTGCCGTCGTTCTCTGCCACGCGCTTCGGCTTGGAGTTGACGCCGCGCGGCAGCCTCACGTAACGCACGGTGTCTCGGTGGCCCGGGTCGATGCCCCTGTAGAATGCGATTGTGAGGGCGCGCATGATGCGGGTCTGTGTGTCGGCCTCGCGGAGCGGCTTGGTTAGGAAGTATCCAAACTGACGCGACTTGGCGGAAGTGCTGAGCACGTAGGACGGTTCGCCGAGGGCTGCGCGCACCGCTTCGGCCGAACACTTCTCGCCAACATCATCAACCACGATGATGGGCGTATGTGACCAGTGCGCGATGCCTCGCGCAGATGCGTCCTTTTTCAGCACGCCCACGGCGAAGTAGGTATCTCCACTCGTGAACTCGGGAGCGTCCACGTCGCAGGTGTCGGCGCGCCGGCCGAACCAATCGGCCTTGTTGCCGTCGTGAACATCGGCGACCCATGCGTGGCCCGCATCGTCACCGAACACGGCTTGCAAAAACTCGCTGTTGGCCGGATGCTTGAACGGGAAGGATAGGACCTTCGCGGAGGGTTCGTTGTCGTCAGAGCCGCGTGAGTTGAACTCTGCGGCAGCGTTGTTAGGATTGATAGACACGTACTTTTTCGAGCTAGAAGTGAATGACTGCCCCGAGACGCGCCAACGCCTCGGGGTTTTTCTTTGGTGCTGCGTGATCTGGGGCTACGTCGATACGGCACACTCCAGTCCACGGACGCGCCGCTTGATGCGCCGCGCGTCCACATAGGGCTTCGCGTCCTTGAGGCCCTTCGCCGAGCGCAGCCGCGGGAGCTTCGGCAGCACGTCGGCTTCCTTCACGCCCATCGGCACGCCGTCCGCGTCGAGCGGGAAGGGCTTCCTGATCTTGAGGCGACCGCTGCGATAGCGGCGCGCAAGGTAGGGCGTGGTCATGGTTGGCTCGCTTCGTCCGCCGCCAGGGCATCGAGTTCCGCCTCAAACGCCATCTCCGCAACGGTCAGTTCGCCGAGCATGAGACCGTGCCGATGGTCTCGGAACGACATGGTCTCAACCGTGTCGTAGTGGCGTTGCCCCGGCTCCCACCGATCTTGATTGGAGCGGCCGGAACCGGCGGGGGAGAGCCGCATGTGGGCAGCGCCGTGAAAGTGCACATTCAACTCGCCGCGCACGATGTCGGCCGCGCGGTAGTAGCCAGCGAACCAATGGCCGGCTTCTAAGTGGACTTGGCCGATGTACAGCGGCGAGATGACAGCGTCTGCCCAGCCGGGCGCGCCGTGTCTGTGCATCGCGGCGTCGAACAGGACGAACCAGCGCCATTCGGCGAACACGTGCTCGCGGCCATCGCTTCCGCGTTGGACGAACTCGATACGGTCGCCGGCTACGATCTTCGGAGCAAGCTCGCGTGCGACGACATCGGGGATCGGAAGCTGATTGGAGATGTCGATGCGGTGAACCTTTCGGCCGGCGCGTGCCAACTGCTGTAGGAGCCTCTGCTCAAATGACAGCGTGTGCGGCTTGGCTGCTGACTTCCTCGTGGACTTTTTAGCCATTAGCCGGCCTCGCCGAGACAGGAGCCGCGTCTGCCGCGGGCTTGCGCGTGCGTGCCGTGAAGTCCTGCCCGCCGCCTTCGCCCTGGCTGTCTAGCCATGTCTTGATGTCTGAGTACTTCCATGCGACCGCGCGCGGCCCGAGCTTCACAGGTCTCGGCATGTGGCCAAAGCGGACCCAATTCTGGATGCTCGATTTGTTGACGCCGAGCCACGCGGTTAGCTCGGGCAGGCGCACAAGGCGCGTGTCGCCGAGGTAGAGCGCGGGCTCATTGATCGGCGTGGTGTCATCGTAGTCCTTTGTCATGATCTTCCGTTGACCCCACTGGCCGGCGCACACAGCGTTGCCGGCCCTTGCGGGGCTTTGCTTTCAGTTGAGGTTGTGGGGACGGTCGCGGGTCCGCCGAGAGGCAGTTGTCCGGAACGATATCAACATCGTACTACATAGTGGGCTTGACTGTCAATAGGCAGTAGAGCATAAGAAGAAGTTTCGTTCACCCTGCTCGGCGATAGCGCTGTACGGCCTGAAATTGGCGCCTGTGAGCGGGGTACTGCCCACGTCCAGAGGCCGGCGAGGATGTCCTTGCGCCGGGCGGCGGGCGAGGGTCGTAAGTCATCTATTGGGCCGGGCCTCCAGGGCGGCGCCGGAGTGCGCGAGCGCGCACTTCGCGCGCGAGCCCTATCGGAAGTGCGCAAGTGCGCGCGGCCCTAAAACGTTGGCCCGCTTGAACTTGAGCACTTCCATTCCTCCAATCCCCGAAAAATGAAGTGCGCGGGCATCTAAAACGCTGGCCCGCTTGAACTTGAGCACTTTCTAGGGAAGTGCGCGGACGAAGTGCGCGAAGTGCGCGGCATCCCCAGCCGAGTAGACCGCAGGGGCGGGCCGCTGGCGGCGCGCCGCGTCCTCGCAGGGCTATGTCTGGAGGCCTCAACGCCATTGCCCCAGCCACTCTAAACGCAACGTTTAGCGAGGTGCTATGATACCGCGCATCCCAAGTGCACGCCGTCCGGCGTTTCAAGTACGGTTTCCTTTGGTAACCATGGGAATGACGCGCCGCGAAGGTCGAAAAGCCGGCCCACGCGCGGGCTCGCCATATATTGGATTATTTTGGGGATCTTGGCGATGTTGTCGGAAGTCAGCGGAAGTTAGCGCAGTTCATACCAGACGAAATTCGCGGCCATGACTGTCTCCCTGTCCTGTTGTTGCGATGCCCTGGTCAGATCCGGCCGACCAGTTCGGCGAGCTGGTCGGCGCAGAGTCCCCAGCCTTCGTGAAAACCCATCTTCTCATGCGCCTCGCGATCTTCGACCGTCCAGTGACGCACGGTGGCAGTGTAGCGCGTCTTGCCGGCTTCCTCCTCGAAGGTGAGGATGACGGTCATGAAAGGCTTCGCCGCGGGCTCCCAGGCCTTCACGTAGGCGTCGGTGAACACCAGGCGCTTGTTGGGAACCACCTCGAGGTAGAGTCCGGGAAGGTGCATGTCCTTGCCGTCCGGACCGCGCATCACGACCACGGTGGTGCCGCCCGGCCGGACGTCGAGCTCGGCCTCCGGCGTCGTGTAGGGCTTGGGGGCGAACCATTGCTTCAGCAGCTCAGGCTCCGTCCAGGCGCGGTAGAGCTTGTGCGGCGGCGCGTCGATCAGGCGGGTCAGGACCAATTCGCGATCGGATGACATCGATTTTCTCCGGTTCAAGTCGTTGCTAGCCTGAGGACGAACGAGGCGGCGCCGATCCGACACGCCGCGACGATTTTTTCGAGTGAGGAGTTCCGACGCATGAGCGCCAGCCTAACGATCTATGGCATCAAGAATTGTGACACGATGAAAAAGGCCCGGGCCTGGCTGGACAAGAAAGGCCTCGACTACGCCTTCCACGACTACAAGACGGCCGGAATCGCGCGCGACCGCCTGGAGGGCTGGGCCACGAAGGTCGGCTGGGAGACGCTGCTCAATCGCTCGGGCACGACGTTCCGCAAGCTGCCGGATGCCGACAAGCAGGGCCTCGACGAGCGCAAGGCGCTCGCGTTGATGATGGGCCAGCCTTCTATGATCAAGCGGCCGGTGCTTGAGGCCGGCGCCAAGCTATTGGTCGGCTTCAAGCCCGACCAGTACGCGGAGGCCCTGGAGTAGGGGACGGTTGCAGGAAAGGTCCCCCTGGGGGCACGGGATGACAGCGTTGTTGGTGAGAGCAACAGCATTGTTGTCATCCAGCGCGCAGCGAGGGACCTTTCCTTTCGTCATTCCGTCGCCAAAGCCGGTGTTGAAGAGTCAAGGGCCCTTCAGGATGGCGTGAGGTCGACGCCGAACGTGCGGGCGATCACGCCCGCGGCGTAGGCGCGCCGCCCCTCATTGCCGTCGAGCCGGGAACCGTAATAGGTGGGAAGGTGGGTTGGCGACGTCGCGCCCAGCGAGTACCAGCGGCGGCGTCGGTTGATGTCCGCCGGCGCGGTGGCCGAAAATCGTGGGTCCTGCATCGGTGCCTCTCGTCGAATTGAGTCCGTGTGGATTTTTCCGAAACGGACCGGTTCGAGGCCGGTTCCGATGCTTCGTCCGCAATCAGAAGCGGCTCCCGGCACGCTCCAGGAGACCATCCTTGCGGCGCCGGGGCAGGAACTCGACGACATCCCGACAGGCGCGAGCGCGATGCATTCGATGTGGCGATGGTCGGTGCCGCAACAGCCGCCCAGCACGTTGATCTGCGGATACCGGCGGACGAGGTCGCGGTACTGGCATGCCAGCTCGACCGGACTGCCAGCGTCAAGATCGGGCGAGTCGTTCAGCTTCTGGTGGCGTAGCCGAGCTTGCCGCCCCAATCGGGGCTGGCGCGCCAGGTCGGGCTCTCTAGGATGAAGCCCAGCCCGTCGGCTTTGGCGATGGCGACATGGCGTTCGTAGTAGCGTGTCAGGGCCTCCCGTCCGCGCGCATTGCCCATCTGGTGGAAGGCGGCAAAATGGGGAAGCTCGAGGCCGTCCTGGAAATCAGGCAGGTCTCGATGCCACCGTCTGTCAGGAAGAGGCGGCCGGCCAGCTGCGGCAGTCGATGGCGATATTTTGCCGGGGCGTTCATGGCTAGCACACCTTGTGAAAGTAGGTCTGGCAGGGGCCGGGAAAATATGGAATCCCGGGATTCGGGAAATGACTGGTCGGCCGTTTCTTTTGCCTGACCAGCCAAATCCCGCGTGCGGGGCGCCGAATGACCGATCCGTTGTCTCAGCTTCTGGGCGCCATACGCCTGACCGGTGGCATCTTTCTCGAAGCGCGCTTCACGGCGCCGTGGTGCACGACCTCACAGATCAGCCCGCGGGACGTCGAAGCGTTCCTGGGCATGCCCGGCCACATCATCGCCTACCATGTCGTCATCAGCGGCCGGCTGGTCTGCGTTGTCGACGGCGAGTCGCCGATGGAGGTCGGCGCCGGCGAGGTCGTGCTGTTGCCGCGTAACGACGCCCACCTCCTGGCAAGTGAGCCCGGCCTGCCGGCCCTCAGCGCCGACGAGCTGATCCGGCCGGGCGAGGGCGGGGGAACTGTTGCAGATCGACCATGGCGGCGGCGAGGCGACCAACCTTGTCTGCGGCTACCTGACGACGGAGCACAGTCCGAACCTGCTGATCGCCACCCTGCCGTCGATCCTCAGGCTCGACATCAGCAAGGGCGCGTCGCGCGACTGGGTGGAGGCGTCGGTCCGCTTCGCGGCGCGTGAACTTATCAATGGCAAGATATCGTCCTTGCCCATGATCACGCGCCTCTCGGAGCTGCTGGTCGAGGCCATGCGGGACTATGCGGCGACACTGGACGGGGCGAGGACAGGGCTGCTGAAGGGCCTGAACGACGCCCAGATCGGCCATGCCTTGACACTGATCCATGGACGGATCGAGGCGCCGTGGACTATCGAGCAGCTTGCCCATGAAGCCTCGATGTCGCGCAGCGCCTTCAACGAAAAGTTCACCGCCCTCGTCGGCCTGCCCCCCATCCGCTACCTGACGCAATGGCGCCTCCAGATGGCCCAGGAGAAGCTGCGGCGTGGTGAGCTGAGCATCGGCCAGATCGCCCACGCCATCGGCTATGAGTCGGAAGCAGCCTTCAATCGTGCCTTCAAGCGCGCCTTCGGGAAGCCGCCCGCACGCTGGCGCGAGCAACAAGGGAAGAACGATAATTGATTTTTTTCAATGGTTTATGTCAGTGTATTGACAACGAAAATAAAGTAGGGGATGGTCAAATCATAAAGGTCGCACCAAGCGGCCAATGAAATAGTCTCCAAGCCGGTCCACGGCTGTCCCTCTATTCTCGAGGTCCGGACCATGAAGTCGAAGCTTGTCGTCCTGCTCGCGCTGCCGCTGTTGCTGTCGGCGTGCGGTGATACCTGGGGAGAACGCGCCGTGACGGGCGGTGGCATCGGTGCCGGCACCGGCCTGGCGATCGGCGCGATCGCGGGCTGGCCGCTGCTGGCGCCAGCCCTGGCAGGCGCCGCTGTCGGCGCCGGCATCGGCGCGGCGACCACGCCCAAGCAGTAGAGGCTTCAGCTCAGCAGCAGTCGGAGCTTGCGGTCGAAGACGCTGAGGACGTCTTCGAGTGAATCGCCGTGCGCCAGCTTGCGTGGTCCATTGTAGACCATGTAGCCGCCGCCATTGCCGCCACTGCCCGGCACCTTGGCGATGGCGAACAGCGGCTGCTCGGCAGTATGGCGGAAGATCGAGAAGATCGCCATGCCAGGCCGGAAATCGATGGCGTAGTCGCGCCACTCGCCCGAGGCGACCCGCAGGCTGTAGAGATTGAGCAGACGCGTCAGTTCCTGTCGATTGAAGGATACAACGCGGCGTCGGGCCCGGTGGTCGGGCAAACGATACAGGTCGGTCATGCAGCCGCGTCGAAATTCATTGCTTCTAGGAGAATTGTTGCAGAAGCGCCGGCCAGCGTAAAGCGTCACGAACTTGCCCTGGCCGGTGGTTTGCCAAAGCTCCGACAGGGGGCTATGAACCGCCGCTAAATCTGTTGATATTTCGCGATAATCCAGGGGTTCGCCGTGTCCGATTCCGCCGCCTTCCACGAGGTCGACGAGGCCGTCCGTAAGGACGAGCTGAAGGAATGGTGGGCCAGCTATGGCACCTGGATCATCGCCGCCGCGGTGGCTGTCGTGGTCGCGGTCGCGGGACTGGTCGGCTGGCGCCAGTACGATACGGCGCAACGCGCAGAGGCAAGTGCTGTCTATTCGGCCGCCCTGGCCAAGATCGCCCAGGATCCGAAGGCGGCGCGCGCCGAGTTCGAGCAGCAGGCCAAGAGCGCTCCCGAGCCCTATCGCTCCCTGGCGGCGCTGATTGCCGCCCAGCTCAACGAGCCGCAGGAGGCGCAGGTTACGGCCCTGCTTGCGGTCGCGCCGACGCTGTCCACTTCGGAGCTGACCGACCTCGCGAACGTGATCGCCGGATTCAAGAGCGTCGACTCGCCCAAGGCCCAGGAGGTAATCGCCAGGCTCGAGCCGCTGGCCGGACCGGACCGTCCATTCCGTCTCAGCGTGCGCGAGCTGCAGGCGCTGGTCGCCATGCACAAGGGCGACATCAAGCGTGCCCGCGAGGTGTGGACCGAGATTTCCAAGGATCCCGCCGTGCCGCAGGGGGCGGTCCAGCGTGTCACCGCCATGCTCAACCTCTACGGCGGCGCAGCGGAGGCGAAGTAGAGCCATGACCATCGAGGTGCTGCCGTCGGCCCATATCGCCCGTTGTCGTATCGCCGGTCGCCTGCTTGCCGCGTTCATCCTGGTCTCTGCGCTGACGGCTTGCGACGTCGTCGACTACGTCGTCGGCAAGCGCAAGGATCCGCTGCCTGGCGAACGCGTCTCGGTGTTCGCCGAGCGCGGCGAGCTCGAGCCCGACAGCGACATGGCAAATGTCCAGGTCGTGCTGCCGCCGCCGACGGTCAACGATTCGTGGCCTCAGTCCGGCGGCTTTGCCAACTACGCGATGCACAACCTGGCGGTCGGCGAGTCGCCGCAGATCATCTGGACGGCCGATGTCGGGGCGGGCTCCTCGTCGTCGCGCATCCTGACCACGCCGCCGGTCGTCGCCGAGGGCAAGGTCTTCGCCAAGGACGCGCAAGGTACCGTATCGGCGTTCAACGCCGATACCGGCCAGCTGCTCTGGCGAGTCACGTTGAAGCCCGAGAAGGCCCGCGACGGCGACGAGTTCGGCGGCGGGCTGTCGTACTATGGCGGGCGTCTCTTCGTCACCACGGGCTTCGCCACGGTCTACTCGCTCGATCCGGCCAACGGCACTGAGATCTGGAACTCGACGGTGAGCGCGCCGGTGCGCGGCTCGCCGCTGGTCTTCGCCGACCGCGTGTTCGTCATCTCGATCGACAACAAGCTGCAGACCCTGGCCGCGTCCGACGGCCGCGACCTGTGGCAGTACTCGGCCCTGCAGGAGGCGGCGGGATTCGTTACCGGAAACAGCCCGGCCGGCTCGGGCGACTATGTCGTGGCGCCGTTCAGCTCGGGCGAACTGGTCGGGCTGCGGCTGGATAATGGCCGTGCCGCCTGGAACGAATCGCTGATCGGTGCGCGCGGCGAGGTGCGGGCCTTCGGCAATCTCACCGACATTCGCGGCCGCCCGGTGATCGATCGCGGCCTCGTGCTGGCGATGGGAACGGCTGGCCAGCTGTCGGCGGTCGATCTCAACAGCGGCCAGCGCCTGTGGGAGCGCGGCATCGGTGGCAGCCAGACGCCGTGGGCGGCCGGCGCGTTCGTCTTCGTCACGACGAGTGCCGCTGACGTCGCGGCTATCGGCCGCAACAACGGCAAGGTGAAGTGGGTGACGCAGCTCACCCAGTACGAGGACGCCAAGCGCAGGGTGCCGGTGCTGTGGTCGGGCCCGGTGCTCGCCGGCGATCGCCTGCTGGTCGCCGGCACGCTGGGCGACCTGCTCGCCATCTCGCCGTACACCGGCGAGATCCTCGGCAAGCTGGCGGTGCGCGATCCGGTGCGTCTCGGCCCTGTGATCGCCAACCGGACGATCTACCTCCTGACCGACGCGGGCCGCCTCATTGCCCTCCGTTGACGACGGCGAATCGACGACGGTAACGCCGGCTGCCGCGCCGCGGGTCGCTATCGTCGGCCGTCCCAATGTCGGCAAGTCGACCCTGTTCAATCGGCTGGTCGGGCGTCGGCGCGCCATCGTCGACGACACGCCCGGCGTGACGCGCGACATCCGCGAATCGCCGGCGCAACTCGGCGACCTCGCCTTCACCCTGCTCGACACGGCGGGCTGGGAGACCGCGGGTGGCGAGGCGCTCGAGGCGCGCATGCGCCGTTTCACCGAGCGCGCCGTCGACGGCGCCGACGTCGTGCTGTTCCTGATCGATGCGCGGGCCGGCATTGTGCCGCTCGACGAAAGCTTCGCCTCGTGGCTGCGCCGCCGCGCCTCCAAGGTGATCGTGATTGCCAACAAGTGCGAGGGCCGCGCCGGCCAGCAGGGCCTGGCCGAAGCGCACGGCCTCGGCCTCGGCGATCCAGTGCCGTTCTCGGCCGAGCATGGGGAGGGGCTGAGCGATCTGCATGACGCCCTGGCGCGCCACATCGCCGCCGTGGCGGAGGACGAGGACGAAGCCACCGAGGCGGAGGAGGGCGAGGCCCGCGAGAACGATGCGGAGGCGGCGAAGCGGCCGCTGCTGCTGGCGATCGTCGGCCGGCCGAATGTCGGCAAGTCGACCCTGCTCAATCGCCTAGTCGGCGAGGAGCGGGTGCTGACCGGGCCGGAAGCCGGCATCACGCGCGATGCCATCCGCGTCGACTGGCAGTGGCGCGGCCGGCAGGTCCGGCTGGTCGATACCGCCGGGATGCGTCGGCGCAGCCGCATCGAGGCGAAGCTCGAGGCTGCCTCTGTCGCCGACACGCTCGACACCATCCGGCTGGCTGACGTCGTCGTGGTGGTGCTCGACGCCGCCAACATGGCCGAGAAGCAGGATCTCGCGGTCGCCGGCTGGGTGATCGAGGAGGGGCGGGCGCTGGTGATCGCGGTCAACAAGACCGACCTGCTGTCCGACGACCAGTCGGCGGCGAGCCGGGCCTGGCGCAGGCTGGCCGACAGGCTCGAGGCCTCGTTCGCCCAGGTCAAGGATGTGCCGATCGTAGGCTTCTCGGCGCTCAACGGCCGCGGCGTCGAGCGCCTGATGCCCAAGGTGTTCGAGATCTTCGATATCTGGAACAAGCGCGTGCCGACGCCCAAGCTCAATCGCTGGCTGCGCGAGATGGAGACGCTCCATCCGCCGCCGCTCGCCAAGGGGCGGCGCATCCGCCTGCGATTCATGACCCAGATCAAGATTCGCCCGCCGACCTTCGTGCTGTCGGTCAGCCAGCCGGAAGAGCTGGGCGACGACTACCTGCGCTTCCTGACCAACCGCCTCCGCGACGATTTCGGCCTGCCCGGCGTCCCGATCCGCCTGACCATGCGCAAGCCCCGCAACCCCTACGCGGGAAAGAAGCGAGGGCCGTAGGGTGCGGCGCTGTTGACGAAGCTCCCAATCTCTCAAGGAAGCTAGGGCCCGGGGGACCCGCCCCTGTTTTCACAGGAGCAACATGAGGTGCCCGCTTCCTGGAGCGGCGCCGCGCCGGAGAAGCCTCACCGCAACCGCTGGGCGATGAGTTCGGCGATGAGCCGGTTGCCGGCGGCGTTGGGATGCCAGCGGTGATAGACCGCATCGACTCCGCCGGCCGAGACCGCGTGGTCGAAGGCGTCGTAGGTGTCGATCGTCTCGATTCCGGCCCTGGCTGCGCACGACAACAATGCGCCGAGCGCCCGATTCTGCCGATCGAGCGATCCCAGCCAGCGCCAGCGCCAGGCGTCCGCGTCGTAGAGACCCACGACCACGATCTTCGTTCCGAGCTTGCGACCGTCGTCAGCCAAGCGCTGCATGAGCAGGCAGGCGATGTGCTCCCCGGCGCCCGAGGGATGGACTCGCAAATCGTCGTGACTCCAGGCATCCATCAGGCCCAGCGCCTGCAGCGTCATCTGCACCAGCATCGACCGCCCGAACAGGCGCTGCCACGGCGTCAACGGCGCCTGCTGCGCGTCTGGCGGCGGGACCGGCACGTTGCGCAAGGACAGCGTTTCGCCCGCGACATCGAAATACGGCTTGTCGGCGCCCCACACGCGACTCAATTCGGCGCGGCGCAGGTCATCGTGGATGAAGGCGATGACGATCGCGCCAGGGCGGAGAGTGCTCGCGACCTTTTCCGCGCGGAGCACGGCCTGGTCGATGCCGTAGCCGTTGGCCCCGGCGTTGACGACCGGTTGCCCGAGGATCGTTTGAAGGGCAACCGGCCAGGTGTCGGCGTCGTCGACTTCGGCGCCGTAGGTGAAGGAGTCGCCGGCCGCGAGGATGGCCGGTCCGGGCAGGGAGGGCGATGCGGCCGCCGGCGCCATGCGCAACCCCTGGGCATCATGGCTGGCGTTGGTCCGTCTTAACGTCCCGTCGCTTTCGCGCGCCATGTTGAGCAGCCGTGCGTCGGGCAGCGGGGCGAAGCCCAATTCGTCATCGTGCACGGCGTAGCGCGCGACGTCGCTGGCGCTTCCGGTACGATGGACGGTCACCAGGTTGGGCCACTGCGAGAGCCATTGCGGTCCGCGTAGCAGGCGGGCGCCGAGCTCGAGAACGATCAGGCCGAACAGCACGGAACCAAGGAGCAGGGCTAGGCGACCCTTCATGTCGCGTCGATATGCAGGCGACAGGGCCCGCCCTGGATTCCGAGGGCAATCATCGTTTCAACGGGCTCGATCGTAGGGGCGCCGCATCGGCCGGGCAATGATCTGTACGAGATGCGGCAGGGCGCGCTAGGCTCGACTTGAACAGACGAGGCCCGACTGATGCTGCTGCGTTCGCTCAAAATTCCCAGACGCGAGTTCGAGGCCGGCACCGGCTGGACCTTGAAGCCCGAAGGTGCCTGCCAGGGCTCTGTGTGCATTCCCTTGTCGCGGCCGGCGGGCGATACGATCGACGTGGCGCAGGTGGCCCGCGACATAGGCATGCCATTGGTCGCGGCCGCGGATCATGGACTGTGGGCGCTCGGTCCAGCCGCCATCGGCTCGCGGACGCTGGCAAGCGCCGAGGCGCCGGACCTTGCCCTGCCCGATCTCGACGGCGAGACGTTCCACCTGTCGAGCCTGCGCGGCCAGAAGGTCCTGCTCTACGCCTGGGCGCCTTATTGAGGCTGCTCGCGAGACTTGCCCGTGTGGCGGTCCCTGCGCGACGAACTGCATCCCGCCGGCTTCGAGCTGATCACGGTCGGCCTCGACACGCTGGGCGATGCCGGCTGCCGCGCCTTCATCGAGGTGGCGCGACCGACGCATCCGTCGCTGATCGACCAGCACCATGTGCTGGCCGAGCTTTTCGGCGTGATCAACATCCCGAGCAGCGTGTGGATCGACGAGAACGGCATGATCGTGCGTCCGGCCGAGGCGGCGCCTGCGCCGCCCCAGCCGACGACCGGGCCGCGGCTCGCGATGCCTGCCGATGCGCCGCAGCGCTTCGTCGAGATCATGGCCGAAGCGGCCAAGATCCGGCGCGACACCGAGGCCTATCATTCGGCGTTGCGCGACTGGGTAACGCATGGTGCGGCGAGCTGCTTCGCGCTGTCGCCCGACCAGGTGATCGAGCGGTCACGACCGCGCGACGAGGACAAGGCGCGCGGCCATGCCCACTTCCAGCTGGCCTCTCAGCTCGAGATGGATGGTCATCACGAAGCTGCGATCCAGCACTTCCGCGAGGCCCATCGCCTTGTGCCGGACAGCTGGACGTTCCGTCGCCAGGCATGGTCGCTCGAGAAGGTCGGCAACGATGCCCTCGCTCGCTTCTGGCAAGGACCGGATCCGAAGACGCCGGACGCCTGGCCGTACGAGGGAGACTGGCTGACCGACGTGCGCAAGATCGGCGCGGAGAACTACACGGAGCCGTGGCGGCCGTGACCCACGGCCTTCCATGATCTACTCACACGACACCGAGGCAAACGCAAAGGTCGGCACATCATGAAGGCTGTCTACATCAAGCAATTCGGCGGGCTCGACGCCTTGAACTACGGCGATCTTCCCGATCCGTCGCCGGGCGCCGGCCAGATCGTCGTCGACACGCACGCCGCGAGCGTCAACGGTGCCGACTGGAAGGTGCGTGCAGGCGAATATCCCGGCGCGCCTACCTTCCCGATCATCCTGGGGCGCGACTTCTCCGGCGTGGTGAGTGGGGTCGGCTCGGGCGTCGACGATCTCAAGGTCGGCGACGAGGTGTTCGGCGTCCTTGAGGCGGGGAGGGACGGCACCTACTGCGAGAAGATCGCCATCGGCGCGGCCATCGTCGCCAGGAAGCCGGCCAGCCTGTCGCACATCGAGGCCGCGGCGATCGCCCTGGTCGGCCTCACCGCGATCCGCTCGGTCGAGGATACGTTGAAGCTCAAGGCCGGCGAGACGATCCTGATCCAGGGCGGCGCCGGCGGCGTCGCGGGCTTCGCCATCCAGCTCGCCAAGCATATCGGCGCGCGCGTGATCACCACCGGCAGCGCCTCCAACCTCGATTACCTGCGCGGGCTCGGCGCCGACCAGGCGATCGACTACAACAACACCGACTTCACCAAGGTCGTGCATGATTGCGATGCGGTATTCGAGACTGTTGGCGGCGATGTCGCAACGCGGTCGTTCGCCGTGCTCAAGCCCGGCGGACGTGCCGCCTTCATCGCCTCGGGCGCGCAGGCGCCCAAGCCCGAACGAAGCGACGTCACCGCGCTCCGGCCGGCGGTCAGTCGCGCGCGGGCGCCGCTCGAGCGTATTGCGGCGCTCCATCGCCTCGGCGCGGTCCGCCTGCCGCCGATTACGGTGTACAGCTTGTCCGATGCCGCCGCAGCGCTAAAGATCAGCGAGGCGCGGCACCTCAAGGGCAAGCTCGTGCTAAAGCTGCGGTGACGGGCCGGGCCGGTTTGCGCCGTTCGGACCGCGGGCGTCCCGGCTGCTCACGAGCAGAGCGGGCGGGGCGCTCGCGATCTGGAAGAGCATGGTTATGAGGTCCGGTCGTCTTGTCAGCTGGCTCGCCGGGGTTTGCGCTCTGCTCGTGTTCGCGGCGGGCGCGCCGGCGCAGACCGTCGCTCCCGCCAAGTCGGGCTCGACCGCCGTTAACCTGCGCGGCGGCTGGTATCCGTGGGATCCCTATCAGTACCTGGACTACAGCCACGGGGTTGCCCTGCTTACCGGCTTCGACGTCGAGATCGAGCGGGCGATTGCCCGCATCATGGGCGTCGAGATCGATTTGCCGCTGCGCGAGTGGGAGCCGCATCTCGCGGCAATCGCCGATGGCACCGCCGACATTGCGGCCGGGGCGACGAAGTCCGAGGAGCGCGCCCGCTACGCTTACTTCTCCAAACCCTATCGAACCGAAACCAACGTGCTGATCGTGCCGCGCAACGCCAGTGCGCGGCTTCCGGTCCAGACGGTCGACGCGATGCTCGCGGCATTTGCCAACCAGAAGTTCCGGCTTGGTGTGATCGCAGGCTATGTCTACGCCGACCCGCGCATAAACGCCTTCATTGCCGACCCGGCCAATATGGACCGCATCGTTGCGGTGGCGACCGATGCCCAGAACCTGGAGAACCTGCTGAGCGGGGTGATCGATGGATTTCTGGCCGACCGGGTCTCTGCCGCAACCACGGCGTGGCGCCGCAGTCAGGCGTCCCTGATCGAGGAGCATCCACTGCACGTCTCGACCGACATTCATTTCATGCTGAGCCGGGTCAGCCAGACGCCCGAACGGGTCGCCCGCATCGATGCCGCGATCGATGAGCTGAGGCGCAGCGGCGAGTTTCATCGCATCGCCCGCGTCTATGTCATGCCCGTGCTCACCAACCAGACGCTCGACACCGGTTGGTTTCGACTGCTGGTGTTCATGGGAACGGTGGCGTTTGCGATGTCCGGCGTGCTGCTTGCCCACGAGGGCAAGTATACGGTGTTCGCGGCAATGCTTCTTGCCGTCCTGCCGGCGGTGGGCGGCGGCGTCGTGCGCGATCTCCTGCTGCAGCGCGAGCCGATCGGCATTGTTCGCAATCCCGACACCTTGCTGATCGTGTTCGGCACCGTGCTGATCGGCATGCTGATCATCAGGGTCGTGACGGTCTTGCGGGCTGGCCCATCGGCCCGACACTTGGTCTTGCCGGCGGCGCTGGCGAGTCGGTCGATCGAAGTGACGGATGCGATCGGCCTTGCCGCCTTCACCGTAACCGGGGTCGTGATCGTTCTCGATGCTGCAGTTCAGCCGCTGTGGCTGTGGGGTCCGATCGCCGCCGTGCTCACCAGTGCGTTCGGCGGCCTGATGCGCGATCTGTTCCGCCATGATCGCGTTGTCGCCAATCTGCGCGGCGAGCTCTACGCCGAAATAGCCTTCGTCTGGGGGCTTGCTTTCTCGCTTTTCCTCGACTGGGAGGGCGATAGGCTGCAGCCGGAGGAGATTGGGGTCGGCGTCGTGGTCACGGTCGCCGGCGCCTTCATCACCCGCATGGTGGCGATCCACCGTCACACCAAGGGCTGGCGCTTTAGCTGAGCATTCTTCCGGACCGCGGGCGAGACGCCCGCGGTCCGGAAAATCATGACGTCGCTACTTCTTCACCAGCGGGCAGGCGCCGTCGCTGAGCGGCCGGAACGCCTCGTCGCCTGGCACCGTGGCGATGATCTTGGCCAGATCCCAGGGCCCCTTGGATTCCTCGGGCGTTTTGACCTGCATAAGGTACATGTCGCGGATGACGCGGCCGTCCTCGCGCACCTTGCCGTCCTTGGTCATGAAGTCGTTGATCGGCAGCTTCTTCATCTGTGCCATTACCGCCTTGGCCTCGTCGGTGCCGGCGGCCCGCACGGCCTTCAGGTAGTGCAGCACGGCGCCGTAGGTGCCGGCCTGAATGAAGCTCGGCGGACGGCCCATCTGCTTGGTGAAGCGGTCGGAGAAGGTCCGCGCGTCGGGGTTCATGTCCCAGTAGAACGGGCTCGCCATCAGGAGGCCCTGGGCGATCTTGAGGCCGACGCCGTGCACGTCGGGGAACTGCATCAATGGCGCGCTGATGCGCACGCCCTGCTTGACCAGGCCGAACTCGGCGGCCTGCTTGACGCCGTTGATGATGTCGTTGCCGCCATTGGCGAACATCAGCCCCTTGGCCTTCGACGACTGCGCCTGCAGGACGTAGGAGGAGAAGTCCTGGGTGTTGAGCGGATGCCGGGCCGAGCCCAGCACCTTGCCGCCGGCCGCCTTGATGAAGCCGGAGGCGTCCGATTCGACCGCCAGTCCGAAGGCGTAGTCGACCGTGATGAAGTACCAGCTGTCACCACCCTGCTTGCTGAGCGCAGCGACGATGGTCTTGCTCTGACCATAGGTATCGTAGATCCAGTGGATGCTGTGCGAGCCGCAGGACTTGCCGGTCAACTCCGAGGTTGCCGCCGCGGTCGGCATGACGATGCGGTTCTTCTCCTCGGCGACCTTGACCAGGGCCAGCGCGATCGCCGAGTTCGGGATACCGAGGATCAAATCGACGTTCTCGTCGTCGTACCAGCGCTTGGCGATGCCGACGCCGACATCGACCTTGCTCTGGAAGTCGGCGCTCACCAGCTCGATCGGCTTGCCGAGCACCGAGCCGCCGAAATCGGCGATGGCGAATCTGGCGGCGGCAACGTCGCCCGGCCCGGTGTTCTCGGCATAGGGGCCCGACATGTCGTCGAGCACGCCAATCTTGACGGCCTGGTTCTGCGCCAGTGCCGTCCCGCCGAAAAGCCCGCACGCAAGCAGCGTCGCGACTGCGGCTCTTGTGAAGTTCATTACTTTATCCTCCCAAACGTCGTTTTGTTGCCGCGAGCCTAGCATGGTCTAGGGCGCTTCGCTTTCGCGTTGAACGTACGGCCCTTTGGACGCACAGTTTCGCAGCTTGCGGAGGAATTGCCCGATATGCCCAAAGACAACAAGAAGTGGCCGAGCCGCCGCATATTTCTTGCTGCGCCCGCGCTGGCAGCCCTTCCAGTGCAGGCGCAGTCCTGGCCGGTCAAGCCGCTGCGCATCATCGTGCCTTACCCGGCTGGACAGACGGCTGATATTCTCGGGCGCCTCATCGCCGAGCAGCTCACCCGGGCCCTTGGCCAGCAGGTCATCGTCGAAAACAAGCCGGGCGCCGGCGGAACGATCGGCGTCGACGTGGCGGCGAAGGCGGCGCCGGATGGCTACACGCTCGTGGTCGTTACGTTGTCCACGCACGTCATGGCGCCGGCGGTCTATCCCAGGCTGCCCTATGATCCGGTGAAGGACTTCGCCTTCATCGCCAATGTCGGGCAGACACCGCAGACCCTGATCTCGAATCCCAAGAGCGGCATCGGCTCGGTGAAGGACCTGATCGAGAAGGCGAAGGCCGGCGAGCTCAACTACGGCTCCTCCGGCAACGGCTCCGCCGCCCATCTTGCGGTCGCGCTGATGTGCGCCGCGGCCGGCATCCGGATGACCCATGTTCCCTTCAAGGGCAATGCCGAGGCCCAGATGGCCCTGCTGTCAGGTGATATCCAGCTCATGTCGGATGCGATTCCCGCGATCGTCGGGCCGATCCGGGCAGGGCGCATCAGCGCGATCGGCATATGCGACAGCCGGCGCTCGCCCTTTCTGCCCGATGTTCCGACGATTGCCGAGCAGGGGTATCCGAGCGTGATCGCCGTCGGTTCCATTGGCATCGGGGCGCCAGCCAACACACCCGAAGCGGTCCTCGAAAGGCTGGCCGCTGAAATGAAGCGCGTACTGAGCGAGCCGTCGGTGACCGAGAAGCTGCAGAGCCTGTACTTCGTGCCCGCGGGCGAGAGCCGGGAGCAGTACAGCGCGTTCATTGCGAACGAGATCGTGCGTTGGCGCCGGATCGTCCAGGAGGCTGGCGTCAAGGTGGACTGAGGCCTGCCGCCAGACCTGCCAGAAGCCGAACGTCCTCGATGTCCTCGAGGCGGTCGGTCGCCTCGATCAGGCGAGGGCCGGCGTCGGCTATCAGCGGCTCGGCGGCGAAATCGAGGCAGCGCGTGAACTTGGCGAGATGCTGGTCGCGGGAGAGGGGGCGCGCCGGATTGGCGAGCATGGTCTCGCACTGCCACTCCAGTTTCCGGCCGTCCTTCAGAGTCACCGTCAGGCTCTGCGGCGCGAGGGCATTGGGATCGGGGTTGCCGTCACCTAGGGTCTGAATGCGGGCTGCCAGGGCGTGCGTCGCCGGATCCGACAGCGCCTCGCCGCGGAAATCGGAAAGGTCGATGCGGCCGTTCTCGACCACCTTGGCGACGACGTAGGCCATGCACAGCCGGCAATAGCTTGCGCCGCTGTCCGCCAGCAGCGGACGGCTGACCAGCCGCGCCGTGAGCGGCGGCACCCGGATCTCGATGCGCTCGACGTCGGCGGCCGTGAATCGATGCGCCGCCTGCAGCGCGGCCACGCCTTCGATGCCGCCGTGGGTGGCCCGTCCGGCAGGGAAGGGCTTGTGGCTGAACTCGGCGATGCGCCAGTCGCGGCCGAGGCTGGCCAACACCGGCTCGAGCTCGAAGCTGCCCTCGAACACGGCGAGATAGCCGTAAGGCCCCTCGAACACGGCGCGCGCCGGCGCGAAGCCCAGTGTCGCGAATTCACAGGATTGCAGGGCGGCGCGGGCGTTGAACGCGACCTGGACCGGCAGGATCGGGCTGCCCTCGGTATGGGCCTGCATGGTGCCGCTGGTTTGCGCCAGCTGCCAGGCGAAGGCGGTCTGCAGCGCATCGCGGTCGAGGCCGAGCACGCGGCCGGCAGCGGCAACGGCGCCGAAGCCGCCGGCCGTGGCGGGACGAAAGAAGCGAAAACCGGCCCGCGACGCGAGCCCCAGTCCGGCCGCCACATCGACGCCGACGGCGAGCGCGGCGATCAGCTCACGGCCGGCGATGCCACCGCGCAGCTCCGCGGCGGCCAGGGCCGCCGGCAGAACAGACGCCATGGCATGCACGACAGCCCCCTCGTGCAGACAATCGTATTCCTGGTTGTGCATCTGCCAGGCGTTCACGAAGGCGGCGGCCGGTGCCGCCAGCTGCTGCGCCGTGCGGCCCCACACGGAGACCGCAGCAGCACCCCAACCCGCCGCGATGCGCGCCAGACCGGCGCCGCCCTCGACCGACGAGCCGGCGATCCCGACGCCGAGACTGTCGAGCACGTAGACCTTGATGGCGTCCACCGCAGCCGCCGGCAGATCGGCGAAGCGCGTATCGAGGGCATGAGCGGCGAAGCGGGCGGCGGCGGTCATGCTGCTGAATAGCGTACGGGCCCGGCCGCCGCTATTGTCCGGCGACATTTGTCCATCGAGAGCAGAGAGCAGCGCACCATGAGTACACCGGAGATCGACAAGGACGAGCTGGAACGCATTCTGAAGACGAGCGGCCATAACCTCACGCCCGCTCAGGTCGAGGCCATCATGCCCGGCGCGGCGATCTTCCGCCGGATGATCGAGCGCGTGAATGCGCCTCTGCCGCGGGAGGCCGAGCCCGCGCTCATCTTCGACGTCGAGCAGGGCCGATGAGCACCCTCACCATCGCCGAGGCGGCGACCCAGATCGCGGCCAGGAAGATCTCGCCGGTCGAGCTCGCCAAGACGCAGCTCGAGCGCATCCGACGCCTCGATCCCCAGCTCGACTCGTTCCTGCTGGTGACCGAGGAGCGCGCCCTGGCCGACGCCAAGGCGGCCGAGACGCGCCAGACGGCGGGAACGTTGCGCGGCAAGCTTGACGGCATCCCGATCGCCCACAAGGACATCTACAACACCGCCGGGATCCGCACGACGGCGCATTCGAAGCTGCTCGAGCATAACGTGCCGGCGCGCGACGCCCATACCGTGAGGAAATGGGCCGATGCCGGCACGGTCATGCTGGGCAAGCTCGCCACGCACGAATTTGCTTTTGGCGGTCCGTCGTTCGATTTGCCGTGGCCGCCGGCGCGCAACCCGTGGAACCGCGAACACTTCACCGCCGGCTCGTCGTCCGGCACCGGCGCCGCCATTGCCGCCGGTCTGATCCTGGGCGGCACCGGTTCGGACACCGGCGGCTCGATCCGCGGGCCGGCCGCGCTCTGCGGCATCGCCGGCATCAAGCCGACTTACGGCCTTTCGAGCCGCGTCGGCATCCTGCCGCTCGCCTTTTCGCTCGATCATGCCGGGCCGATGGCCTGGACGGCCGAGGATTGCGCGCTGCTGCTGCAGGGCATGGCTGGTTACGACCCCGAGGATCCGGCGAGCGTCGAGCGTCCGGTGGCGGATTTCACCGCCGATCTCGGCAGGGGGGTGAAGGGCTTGCGCATTGGCGTGGTCAGGCATTTCTTCGAGACGGACAACCGCGCCTCGGATGCGACGCGCGCCGGCATCGATGCCGCTCTGGACTTTTTCCGCAAGGAGGGGGCGGAGGTGCGCGACATTACCTTGTCCCCCGCGGCCGACTACCATGCCGTCGGCTATTTGCTGATGGTCACGGAGGCTTACACCTTGCACGCGCCCTGGCTGCGCGAGCGCTTCACCGACTACGGCGAGCTGTTCCGCGATCGGGTGGCGCTGGCGGCGACCGTGAGCGGTCCGGATATCGTGCAGGCGACGCGTCGCCGCCGCCTGTTGTGCCATGAGATGGCGGTGGCGATGGAAAACCTCGACATCATCGTCAGCGCCTCGCAGGCCGGCGAGGCGCCGCGCATCGCGGACGTGCCGAAATGGGCCAACATGGAGAAGCCATCCTTCACCATGCCGTTCAACGTCACCGGATTCCCGGCGATCAGCGTCTGCACCGGCTTCGGCGAGGGTGGACTGCCGGTCGCCATGCAGCTCGCCGGCAAGCCGTTCAGCGAGCCGACCCTGTTCCGCGTCGCCCACGCCTACGAAGGCGCCACGCCTTGGCGCAACCGTCGGCCGGCGATGTGCGACTAATGGTTGCGCGACCGGCACCAGCCCGGCAGGTGCGTGATCGCTCGCATCTGCCGGCGCCCACAGAATATTGGCGCAATCAAGACACCGGCCTGATCAGCCAGCGCATACCTAAGAGCTTATCCGGGGTTGGTTGATCGCCACGGGGCGATACCGGACAATTGGCATGCCGACTGTTGCGGGGAGGAGACGGCAATGCCCTTCACGTTTCTGATCAATGGTGACGTGCTGCCGAGCGTGACGACATCGCAGATCCTGCTGCGTCGACACCAGCCGCAGACCCTGATCAAGTCCGACGGGCATTTCGGGCCGCGTACCAAGGGCGCCGTCGAGAACTTCCAGTCGTTTCACCATCTGGGACGCGACGGCATCATCGGCCAGAACACCTGGAACAAGTACATGGACGTGAGCGGCTTCCAGACGATCGACGTCGTCGACGGGACCGATCCGTCCCTCGTCAACCTGGAAGCAGCCGACGTGCGGGCGGCCGGCGGCGACCCGATCGTCGTGTTCGGCATGTCCAACGGGATCGAGGTCGTCACAAACCAGATCGTCGCCCGCGGGCGCAACCAGAACGTCATGCTGCTGCGCTTCCACGGCCACGGCAATCAGGGCCTGCAGAACGTGACCGGCGGCGAGATCAACGGCGCGCCTCACTTGGCGGCAATCTCGCTCTCGAACTTCGCGCAGATCGAGGGGACCATCCGGCGGATCCGGCCGGTGATGCTGCCGTTCGGATCGATTCAACTGCTGGGCTGCGACGTCGGTGGCGGCCGCGGCTCGCAGCTGGTTTCCCGCCTTGCGACGACGTGGGGCGTGCCGGTGACAGCCGGCCTGCATACCCAGTTCGGCGGCGGCAATCGGACGTTCCGCTTCGAAGGTCCCACGGTCACTGGCTTTCCGTCTGGCAACCTGAAGACATGGTCGCAGCAGATGGAAGACCAGTTCGGCAACCAGAGCATGGCAACCTGAGGCTCAGTTTCCTCCGCAGGGCCGAAAGGTTTCTCGCTACGCTCGGGATGACAGAATCGAGGTCATCCCGAGCGTAGCGAGGGGGGCCTTCTTGTTGGTGGCGCGTTCCCCGCCATGACTGTTCCGTCGGCGAAGACGCCGACACCTCTGCAGCGAAGCTGGCGAGGAGAATGATCGCTCTACTGCGGCTCGATGTTCAGGCTCTTGATGAGGTCGATCCACACCGGACCTTCCTCGTCGATGACTTTCTTGAAGTAGATGCGGTCGCGCGCGCCTTCGTCGATACCGAAGGTGTCGAGGATCTTCTGGATGCGCGGGGTCTTGCCGGCTTCGACCATGAGGTCGGAAAGCTTCTGCACGATCTCGTCGGGCATGCCGATCGGCCCCACCATGCAGATCCAGCCACGCACCTGGAAGGCTTTGTCGGTCGCGCCCTGCTCGTAGAAGGTCGCCACGTCGGGCAGCTTCTTCATGCGCTCCATGCTGGGGACGGCGATCGCCCGGCCGGACCCGTTCTGCAGGATCGGCGATGATGCGGCGTAGCTGCCGCTACCGCCCTGGATCGCCCCCGACGCCACCTCCTGCCACATCGGCGCTTCGCCACGATAATGGACGGCCTGGATGGAAAGCCCGTAGCTGCGATTGAGCCCCTCGGCGACGACGTGCGGATAGGAGCCGGCGCCATAGGTGCCGAGCGACACCCGGTTGGTGCGGGCGTAGTCGACGAATTCCTTGAGATTGTTGGCCGGCACCTTGGAATTGATCACAAAGGGCAGTTGCCCGGCGTTGAGCCACGAGATCAGGGCGAAGTCCTTGTCGGGGTCGTAGGGCAGCTTCTTGAACAGGACCTTGTTCATTACCATCGTGGTCGAGATGGTGAACATCAGCGTGTAGCCATCGGTCGGTGCGCTCTTCACCTGCTCGGCGGCAATGGCGCCGGCGGCGCCGGCCTTGTTCTCTATGAACACTGTCTGGCCGGTCTTCTCGGCGATATACTCGCCATAGGCTCGGGCGAACACGTCGGTCAGGCCACCGGCCGGATAGCCGCAGACGATGCGGATCGGCTTGCTCGGCCATGCCTGGGCGAGCGCCGGTGCCGCCAACCCGCTGGCAGCTGCGGTGAGCGACGCACAAACCAATACATCCCGTCGGGTAAACCCGTTGGTCATCACATCCTCCCGTAAGCGCGGTTCTTGTTTGTGTGCGGCTTCTGCCGCGTGGCCCGCGCCAGCAGGCACAGCATGACGTTGGACATGACCGGGGTAAAGTGCGTCGCGACCTGTCGTCCTGAACGAAGTGAAGGACCTCATCGCCGCCTGCCATAGCCGTTCCTCCAAGCTACTGGCGGCGACATCCTTAGAGGGGGCCGCTGACGCGGCGCTTGGTTCAGCGGAAGGCCAAGCCCTCGAAGCGGCCCGAGCGGCGCCATTCGTCGATGTACTTGAAATAGGCCGAGGCGCCCGCCGGGTAGCCGACGGCGAGGCGGGCGGCCATGCCGGCGTCCTGGCCCTCGTTGTTGTAGTAGCCCGGCGTGCAGTCGGCGCCGCCGGTCATCCGCCCGACACTCGTCAGCAGCAGGCGCACCCACTCGTCCTCGGCCTCGCGCGTCACCTCGATCTCGCGCAGGCCGTTGTCGAGTGCATGCTGGACCATGATCGCGATGGTGCGGCCGGCCTCGGTGAGATTGTGCGGCACGTTGGAGATCAGGTTGGCGCCCTGGGTCGGCTGGACGAAAAAGGCGTTGGGAAAGCCGTGGACATGGATGCCGTGTCGGGTGCGCATTCCGCCCTTCCAGTGCTGCGACAGCCTGAGCCCGTCGCGGCCAACCAAGTCGAAACCGGCGCGCCGGCTGTAGTCGGTGCCGACCTCGAAGCCCGAGGCGTAGATCAGGCAGTCGAGCGGGTATTCGACATCGGCCACGACGACGCCCGCCGGCGTGATGCGCTCGACACCCTTGCCTTCGGTGTCGATGAGATGGGTACCCGTCAGGTTGAAGGCCTGCAGGTAGGAATCGTGGAAGCAGGGGCGCTTGCACAGTTGGCGGTACCAAGCCTTCAGCTTCTGCGCGGTCGCCGGATCCTCGACGATCGTATCGACGCGGCTGCGGATCTCCTCCATCTTCTCATGGTCGGCATCCTCGAAGGCCGCCAGCATGTTGTCGCGCGTCCGCTGCTCCTTGGGCAGCATGAGGATGCGCTGGCGGATGCGGCGCGACAGGTCGGTCCAGCCGTCCTGCACCAGGTCCTCGGTTGCCGTGCCGCCGGCCTGGTTGGCGGTGAAATTCTCGAGCCAGCGCTGCTGCCAGCCCGGCGTGGCGATGCCGGCGAACCAATCCGGGTCGATGGGCGCATTGGCGCGCACGTCGACGGAGGAGGGCGTGCGCTGGAAGACATAGAGCTCGCGTGCCGCCCGGGCGAGGTGAGGGACGCATTGCACTGATGTCGCGCCGGTGCCGATGATGCCGACGCGCTTGTCGGCGAGCCGGGCGAGCGGCGCCCCGAATGGGTCGCCGCCGGTGTACGCGTAATCCCAGCGGCTGGTGTGGAACGAGTGTCCAGTGAAGGACTCGATGCCGGGAATGCCGGGCAGCTTAGGTACGTGCAGCGGCCCCGTGCCGAGGCCGATGAATTGCGCGGTGAAGGCGTCGCCGCGGTTGGTGCGCACGAGCCAGCACGAGCGCGCGTCGTCCCACGACAATTCCTCGACCTGGGTATGGAACAGGGCATTGTCGTACAGCCCGAAATGCTCGCCGATGCGGCGGCAGTGCGCCAGGATCTCGGGCGCATGCGCATATTTCTCGGTCGGACGATAGCCGGTCTCCTCGAGCAGCGGGATGTAGACCATCGAGGCGGTGTCGCACTGCGCCCCGGGGTAGCGGTTCCAGTACCAGGTACCGCCGAAATCGCCGCCCTTCTCGACGATGCGAACGTCGCCCACGCCGGCTTCGGCCAGCCGCGCGGCGGTCACGAGGCCGGCAAAGCCGCCGCCAACGAAGGCGAAAGTGACGTGATCCGTCCTCGGCTTCCGCGGCACGACCGGCGTGTAGGGATCGTCGAGGTAGCGGGCGAAGCGTCCGGTGATCTGCAGATACTGCGCATTGCCGTCGGCGCGCAGACGCTTGTCGCGCTCCTCGCGATACTTGCGCCGCAGCGCCTCGCGGTCGATCGGTCTGGCCGGCGCGGCCGGGCTGTCGGAGGTCATGGAGAGGGCTCTCTTGCGGGCAGATCGTCTGGTCGACATCGGCGGCTATAGCGTGGCCGCGCTGCCATCGTCACCAGTCGGGTTGTCGCTTCTCATTGAAGGCATTGAGCCCTTCCTGCGCGTCGTCGGTCTCGATGATGTTGCAGATCGTCTCGACCACGTTCTCGATCGCGCGACGATACTCGAAATCGTTCGCACGCATGAAGGAGTCGCGGGCCAGCTGCATCACCACGGGAGATTTTGCAGCGAAATCGCGGGCGAGACGGCGTGCCTCCGTCATCACCTGGCCGGCCGGGACGACCGTGTTGACCAGACCCATGGCGCAGGCCTCCGCAGCCGAGATCGGCCGGCCGCTGAACAGCAGCTCGAAGGCCTTGTGACGGCCGATTTGACGCGGCAGGTGAACGAAGTGCATCGCCGGAATCACGCCGACCAGGATCTCGGGGTAGCCGAGGCTGGCCGTCTCGCTGGCGACCAGGACGTCGCACGACACGGCGAGCGTGACTCCGGCGGCGCGTGCGGGGCCGGTCAGTGCGGCAATGGTGGGCTTGCCCATTCGGTACTGCAGGTCGTGCATCTCGAAGTAGAGCTTTTCGAGGTAGCGGCGCAGATCGAGGCCGCGGGCCTTGCGGATCATCGCGAGATCCATGCCGGCACTGAAGGAGCGTTCGAATGCGCTGGTGAGGATGATGGCGCGAACCTCGGGATCGGCCTTGGCTTTGCGATAGGCGTTGTTGATATCCTCGATCAACGCATGGTCGATCGCGTTGACCGGCGCTCGTCGCATGCTGATCTCCGCCACGCGTTCGCGAACGGCATAGTCGAGATGTCGGAATTCCATTGTTTCTCCTGCATCGACCTAGGCGCAAATCGGGGCAGAACGCAACACCAAGGATGGGGCAATGCCGATTGCGCCGAGCGGCGCACCTGACCTACGGTCGGCGCTTCGTGCCACGTCTAGGATCGGAAGCGCTGCACCATGCCCAAGAAGACACTCGTGGCTCATCCGAGCAAGCCGTCAGGGTTCGATGCGTTGAAGTGGCGCTGCATCGGCCCCTCCCGGGGCGGCCGTGTCGTCGCCGTATCCGGCGATCCGGTCAACAAGATGGTGTTCTATTTCGGAGCCTGCGCCGGCGGCATCTGGAAGACAGGTGACGGCGGCGTCTTCTGGCAGTGCGTGTCCGATGGTTTCATGGGGAGCGCGGCGGTAGGGTCGATAGCCGTGGCGCCGTCGGACGGTAACGTGATCTATGCCGGTACCGGCGAGACAGCGATCCGTCTCGACGTTTCATACGGCGACGGCGTCTACAAGTCGGACGATGCCGGCCGCACTTGGCGCAACATCGGCCTCAGGAACAGCAAGTTCGTCGGCCGCATCTGCATCCATCCGACCAATCCCGACCTCGTCTACGTCGCCGCGCTCGGTGACGTGTTCGGGCCCAATCCGGAGCGCGGCGTCTATCGCTCGCGCGACGGCGGCAAGAGCTGGGAGCAAATTCTCCATCGCAGCGACGTCGCCGGCGCGATCGATCTGTCGATGGACCGCAACAACCCGCGCATCCTGTTCGCCTCGATCTGGGAGGCACGTCGCAATTTCTGGAACATCTCCAGCGGCGGGCCGGGCAGCGGTTTGTTCCGCAGCATGGACGGCGGTGATACCTGGGAGGAAATCACCCGGCGGCCCGGCCTGCCGGACGGCTTGCTGGGCAAGATCGGCGTCGCCGTCTCGCCGGTGCGCGCCGGCCGCCTGTGGGCGCTGGTCGAGGCCGAGGGCGACAAGACCGGCCTCTACCGCTCCGACGATTACGGCATGCGCTGGACCATGGTCTCGGCCAATCGCGACCTGATGCACCGGCCGTGGTACTACACGCACGTCTTTGCCGACACGGGCCACGCCGACACGGTTTTCGTCACGAATCTGCAGATGTGGAAGTCGACCGACGGCGGCACGAACTTCAGCGAGATCACGACCCGGCACGGCGACAATCACGATCTTTGGATCGACCCCAACGACTGCACGCGCATGATCGAGGGCAACGACGGCGGCGCCCATGTCTCGTTCAATGCTGGCGGCTCCTGGTCGACGATCTACAACCAGAAGACCGCTCAGTTCTACCGGCTCGATATCGACAACCAGTATCCTTACCGGGTCTATGGCACGCAGCAGGACAACACCTCGATCTCCGTGCCGAGCGCGTCGGAATGGGGCGTCATCACCTTGGCCGACTGCTCGTATCCAGGTACCGGTGAGAGCGGTTTCATCGCCGTCGATCCGCGCGAGCACAATGTCGTCTATGTCGGTGCCATCGGTTCGAGCCCGGGCGGGGCGGGGGCGCTGCAGCGCTACGATCACCGCACACGTCAACTTCAGCTCGTCAACGTCTGGCCGGAGGAATCGACCGGCATTGCGCCCAAGGACCTGAAGTTCCGCTTTGCCTGGACCTTTCCGATCGTGTTCTCGCCGCACGATCCGGGCACGCTCTATGTCGGCGGCAATTGCGTGTTCCGCACGCGCGACCAGGGCATGAGCTGGACGCAGATCTCGCCCGATCTCAGCGTCAACGATCGCGAGCGGCAGGGCGCCTCCGGTGGGCCGATCACGCGCGAGAGCGCTGGCGCCGAGGTCCACGCCACCTGCGCCTGCGTCGTCGAATCGCCGCACCGCGCCGGCGAGATCTGGGCCTCGACCGATGACGGCCTGGTGCACGTGACGCGCGACGACGGCAAGAGCTGGCAGAACGTCACGCCCAGGGGCATGCCGGAACTCGCCTATGTCGGCTGCGTCGAGGTCTCCGCGCACGATCCCGACACGATCTATGTCGCCGCCACGCGCTACAAGCTGGCGGATTACAAGCCGTACCTGTTCCGGACTACCGACGGCGGGCGGACCTGGAAGTCGATCAACGGCAATTTGCCGGCGACCGAGATCACCCGCGTCGTGCGCGCCGATGTGGTGGCGCCCGGCCTGCTCTTCGTCGGCACCGAGACAGGCATCCATTTCTCGCTCGACGACGGCGCGAGCTGGCTGCCGATGTCGGGCCTGCCGGTGGTGCCGGTCTACGATCTCAAGCTCAAGGACAGCGACTTGGTGGCGGCGACGCACGGCCGCTCGTTCTGGATTCTCGACGACGTGACGGGGCTGCGCGGCTTGGCCGACGGCGACCGTAAGACGCGCGTGTTCGCGCCGCGCACGACCGTCCGCACCAAGCTGCACTGGAGCGCCGGAGCCAACGTACGGACAGGTATTGCCTATGGCCCGGCCTTCGGCATCGACGGCAGCACGGTCATGGTCGAGCGGCCCGACGGCACGCGCGTGCGCGAGCATCTCGACGTCGGCGAGAACCCGCCCAACGGGGCGATCGTCCATTACTGGCTCGAAGAGGACGCGACCGGACCGGTGACCCTGACCTTCCGCGACTCCGCCGGCCGCAAGATCATCGCCTACGCGAGCGACGACAAGGAGCTCCCGCCGGCGCGCAAGCCCGGCACCAAGGGCGGCCTCAATCGCTTCGTCTGGGACATGAAGCATCCCGGACCGACCAGGATCGATTACGCGCTGGCGCCACCGCGGCCCAAGCCGCTGGCGCCCGATCCCGAGAATCCGCCAGGCCCCACCGTTGTGCCGGGCACGTATGGCGTGGAGCTCGGCATCGGCGACAGGAATGACGTGGCGACTTTCACCGTGGTCAAGGACCCACGCCTTTCGACCGCGCCGGAGGACTATGCCGCCCAGTTCGCCCTGCACAAGGAGTTGGTGGCGTCGATATCCAAGCTCAAGCAGGCGGTCAATCGGCTGCGCCGGACGAAGCGGCAGCTCGACGAGGTCGGCGAGCGTGCCGGCAAGGGCGAGCGCGCCCTGCGCAACCGCGCCGCGGCGATCGTGCGCAAGCTGTCGGCAATCGAGCAGGTGATGGTCGATCCGCAGCGCAAGTCCGTGCGCGACGTTCTGCGCAATCCGGCTGGCCTCAACGACACGCTGATGGACATGATCGCCATGACGACGACGGCCGATGCAGCGCCCACCACGCAGACGAGGGCGGTGTCGCGCGAGGTCATGGACAAGGTCGACAGCGAGGTCGCCAAGTTCGAGGCCATTGTCGAGGCCGATGTCGCCGAGCTCAACAAGGCGCTCACCAAGGCGCGCGTGCCCCACGTCAGGGCAACCTAGTCACTTCCACCGAACAGCGAGGGATCGTCATGTCCATGCAGGTAAACGGAGGAGTATCGGCCGGCCTGCCGCCGGTTGGCATCGGTTTCGTCGGCTGCGAGATGATGGCCGCGGCGTCGGCCGCCGGTGCACACGACCATGGGCACGCCGAACCACGGCGGCGCGAGGTCGTGGTCAACGGCAAGCGGGTCAAGACGATCGACATCCACGCCCATTGCTGCGTGCCTGCGGCGATGGCGCTGATCAACCATCCGCTCGAGGCACCCGGCCTGCTGATGGACGACACCAGCACCCGCATCGCCGCGATGGATGCGCAGGGCATCGACGTCGAGGCGTTGAGCATCAATCCCTACTGGTATCGCGCGGAGCGCGATGTCGCGGCCGAGCTGATCAAGGTCCAGAACGAGACCCTTGTCGAGTTCTGCGCCGCCAATTCCGACCGCTTCGTAGGCTTCGCGACAGCGGCCCTGCAGCACCCCGAGCTGGCCGCAGAGCAGGTCGAGCACGCGGTGAGGAAGCTCGGCTTCAAGGGTATCGGCGTCGGCGGCAGCGTCGCCGGCGAGGAGCTGGCCAATCCGCGCTTCCATCCATTTTGGGCCAAGTGCGAGGAGCTCGGCGTCCTGGTCTTCATGCATCCGCTCGGCACGCGCGAGCTGGAGCCGAGCGGCCGGCTGGGCGGCAGCGGCCTGCTGACCAACACGATCGGCAACCCGCTGGAGACGACCATCGCGCTGTCGCACCTGATCTTCGAAGGCACCCTGGATCGCTTTCCGGGATTGAAGATCTGCGCCGCCCATGGCGGCGGCTTCCTGCCGTCCTACGCCAACCGCTCCGATGCGGTGTGCCGCACCTTCCCCAATCGCGTCGGCCCGCTGCCTAGGAAGAAGCCGACCGCCTACCTGAAGGACGGCCAACTGTTCTTCGACACGATCGTTTTCACGCCCGAGGCGCTGCGGCACCTGATCGCCGAGACCGGCCCCGGCCAGATCATGATCGGCACGGACTACCCATTCCCCTGGACCAGCACCGAGGTCGACCTGGTGCTGAGCACCCCCGGGCTGACCGACGACCAGCGCATCGCCATCCTGGGTGGAACCGCGGCACGTCTGATGGGGATTGGCTGAGAGGCCTTTAGGGAAGAGAAAGGTCGTCGCTGAGCTCGGGATGACACCACTATTGTTGCAAGTAACAACAACAGTGTCATCCCGAGCGCAGCGAGGGACCTTTCTATCTAGGGAACTGTAGTGGCCAGCCCCGATCCCACGACCCTCGACCGGCTGCGCCAGCGCATCCAGGCGCTGCGCGCCAAGACGGTCGCCAACGGATGCACCGAAGGCGAGGCCCTGGCCGCGGCGGCCAAGGTGGCGGAGCTGCTCGGCCGCTACGAGCTTTCCCTGGCCGATGTCGATGTCCGTCGGTCGTCCTGCGAGCAGCTCGCCTACGAGGCGGAACGCAACAAGCGCGTCCCGCTCGACGAGTGCGTCGGCGCCGTCGCCGAGTTTTGCGGCTGTCGGGTGTGGCGCGAGAAGCATCGGTCAGGTGTCCGTTGGGTCTTCTTCGGTCTGCGCGCCGATATCGAGGCCGCTCACTGTCTCACCGAGGTGATCGACAACGCGGTGCGAACCGAGCTTGGCCGGTACAAGACCACGCCGCCCTACCGGGCCTTTCGCCACCAGGAGCGCCATCTGGCCAATGTGTCATTCACGCTGGGCATGATCGCCTCGATCGCCGACAAGCTCATGGCGATGAAGGCGGCACGCGAGCAGGGTTGCCGCGGCACCGGCTGCGCCGTCGTCGTCCTGAAGCGGTCGGTCGTCGATACGGAGATCGAGAGGCTGGGCCTCGCACTGCGCATGGTGCCAAGCGCCCGCCGCCTGGTGTCACCGCTCGCCTACGAGGCCGGGGAGGAAGCGGGCGGAACGCTGGCGATCGATGCCCGACGAAGCGGCTAGAGTAGTGCTTTCTCACCTTGATCATGCTCTTCCGGACCGCGAGCGTCCCGCTCTCGGTCCGGAAGAGCATGAGCCTGATCCTTCTCGACGCCTCATCTATTTCCACTTGAACCGATCACTCCTTTGAGCGCGTGCTGACGTTCTCCGTTGACCTCATTCTCTCATTTCGGCACCTTTCTTCCAAAAGAACAACAATCGCTATTGAGAATAGCCGACCACCATGGATTTCGCCTTCTCGGAGCAGCACATTGCCGTACGCGATACGGTCAGGCGCTTGTGTCAGTCGGAGCATCAACAGCTGGTGATGGCGGCGGAAGAAAGCGAGGTCCTGCCGCGCGAGGTGTTCGACCGATGGGGTGAGCTCGGGTTGTTGGGCGTCCGCTACCCCGAAAGCGATGGCGGTAGCGGCCTTGACAAAATAAGCGACTGCATCGTGCGCGAAGAACTGAGCTACATGAGCCAGGGGTTCGCCTCCAGCTGGTCGGCGCACAGCCATCTGGGGATCTGGCCGATCTGGAGGGCGGGCACGGATGAGCAGCGTGCGCGCTTCTTCCGACCCGCGGTGCAGGGAAGGAAAATCGCCGGCTTCGCGTTGAGCGAGCCCGATGGCGGCTCGAATATCCGCGCGCTCAAGACACGCGCAGAGCGCACCGCAGGCGGCTGGAAGCTCAACGGCAGCAAACTCTACATCACCAACGCGCCCATCGCCGATTTCCTGCTCGTCGCAGCCCGAACCGCGCCGGAGCTCACGGGCGACGCCGTCAGCTTGTTCATCGTCGAGCTGCCGACCGAGGGCATGGACATCCGAAAGCTGAAGAAAGAGGGCATCCGCGCATCGGAGACCGGTCTGATCCATCTCGCGAATGTGTTCGTCCCCGACGACTGCGTCCTGGGCGGACGCCTTGGCACGTACCCGGTGATCCTGGCGTCGCTGAGCGAGAACCGCGTCGGCGTCGCGGCCAATGCGCTCGGCATGGCCCGGGCAGCCTTCGATGCGGCCGCCGCCTATGCAGATACCCGCCTGGTTGCCCGCAAGCGCGTCGGCGACTACCAGGCGATCGGCCACAAGCTCGCGGAGATGTCGGCCCAGATAGAGGCGGCCAGGTGGCTGGTCTACTATGGCGCCTGGCGCGTGGACCAGAACACACTGGATGCCGCGACCGCAGCGCGGGTGAAGCTGATCGCGAGCGAGACGGCGGTGGCGGTGAGTGAGCAGGCAATCCGTATCCACGGCGGCGCCGGCATCATGCGCGAGTATCCGGTGGGCCGTATCCATCGCGATGCGCTGGTCTACGTAATCGGCGAAGGCACCAGCGAGATCCAGAAGAACATCATCATGCGCGAACTCGGCTTCAAGGCCTGAGCCGCGCCCGGACATCACCTGCCACAGTGAGCTATGGCAAGCTCCAATGACGCATCAGACCGATACATTGTAGTAGGAGGAAGCCCCTTGAAGATCGTCCGCTGGCTCGCCGGTCTCGCTGCCGCCGCGAGTCTCCTGACCGCCGTGTCCGCCGCGTCGCAGTCCTATCCAAGCAAGCCCATCCGTCTCATCGTGCCGTTCGCCGCAGGGTCCGGGAGCGACATCTTGGCCCGTATGCTCGCCGACCCGCTGTCCCAGGCGCTGGGCCAGGCGATCGTCGTGGACAACAAGCCAGGCAACAACACGACGGTGGGTACCGAACTCGTCGCTACCTCGCCGCCCGACGGATACATCCTTGGACTGCTCACCAACTCCGGTCTTGCGGCGAGCCCTGGCGGCCTGACCAGCGGGGTCCGCTACGATCCGGTCAGGGACCTCAGCTACGTCACGCTGGTCGCGTCGGTCAACTACGTGTGGCTGGTGAACAACGACGTCGATGCCAAGACCGCACCGGAGTTGATCAAGCTGATCAAGGCCAATCCCGGGAAGTACAACTACGCGAGCGGCAACACGGGCGGGATCGCCTATGGCGGTTATCTCAAGAATATCCATCAGCTCGACGTGACCCACGTGGCCTACAAGTCGACGCCGCAGGCGCTGGCCGACCTGATCAGCGGCCACGTGCAGCTCATGGTGGCGGACGTACCGGCCTCGCTGGGCATGATTCGGTCCGGCAAGGTGCGGCCGGTTGGCGTGCCAGCTGCTCAGCGCTACGTGCTGTTGCCCGACGTTCCGACATTTGTCGAGTACGGCCTGCCGACTCCGCCGAACATGGACGGCTGGTGGGCCCTTGTCGCGCCGGCTGGCACGCCTGACCCGATTCTCGACCGCCTGAACAAGGAGGTGGTCAAGATCCTCGAAACCGATGCGTTCAGGTCCAAGCTGCTGCAAAGCAGCTTCGTGCCGACGCCGTCGACGCGGCAGCACGCGACGCAGTATCAGAAGGATCAGCTCCAGGTATGGAAGTCGATGATCAAGGACCTCGATCTCAAGGTCGAGTGACCCCTGCGGTCGGCGGTTCGAAGAGCACAGGGCTGCGAAATCGGCTAAGATCGCCTTGTGAATAGCCCGTACGAATCGGAGATCGTGCGCAATTGGCGGACGCCTGCCTTCATGAGGATCGAGGGCAGGTTGGCGGCACGGCTCGACACCCAGACGCCCGACACCAGGCCGCCGCTGTGGACCATCCCGCCGTGGCTGATCGCGCTCGTCGTGATTGCCATCATGCTGGGCCTCATGATCCCGGGCTTCCTGCTCGATCTGGCGCGAGTGTAGGGCGCCGCCGGCAATCTTGACGGCCGCGCCGCGCTTGCCCGAGAGTCTGGCTGAGAGGCGTTGTGCGAGGAGGTTGGCGATGGGCGATGACCACGATCATGACCATGGGCACGAGCATGACCACGACGGGCAGGATGTTCCGTCGGCCACGGCGCTCCGGGTCAAGGCTCTCGAGTCGCTGCTCGTCGAGAAAGGTCTCGTCGATCCGGCGGCGCTCGACGCGCTGATTGACACCTACGAATCGAAGATCGGGCCGCGCAACGGAGCCCGCGTCGTGGCGCGGGCCTGGACCGATCCGGACTACAAGGCGCGGCTGCTCAAGGATGCCTCGTCGGCGATTGCCGAGCTGGGCTACAGCGGCGCGCAGGGCGAGCACATGGTCGTGGTCGAGAACACACCGTCGGTGCACAACCTCGTCGTCTGCACGCTGTGCTCCTGCTACCCGTGGCCTGTGCTCGGCCTACCGCCGGTCTGGTACAAGTCCTACGCCTATCGATCGCGGGCAGTCATCGATCCGCGCGGCGTCCTGTCCGAGTTCGGCCTGCGGCTCGCCGAGGACGTCTCGGTTCGCGTGTGGGATTCGACCTCCGAGATCCGCTATCTCGTCCTGCCGCAGCGGCCGCCCAACACGGACAATCTGGAAGAGGAAGCGCTCGCCGACCTGGTCAGTCGCGACGCCATGATCGGCGTGGCACTGCCGGCGGCGCCCGAAGGGCAGGCGAAGCCATGAACGGCGTGCACGACATGGGCGGCATGCATGGTTTCGGCCCGGTCCTGCCCGAGGCGGACGAGCCGGTGTTCCATGCGCCGTGGGAGGGCAAGGTCTATGCCATGCGCCGCCTGATGGGGGCGTGGCAACGGTGGAACATCGATGCCGGCCGTCACAGCATCGAGAAGATGCCGGCCGCCGAGTATCTCGAGTCGAGCTACTACGAGAAATGGCTGCGCTCGCTTGAGGTGCTGATTCTTGAGAAGGGGTTGATCACGACCGGGGAGCTGGCGACGGGCAAGGCGGATGCCGCAGCGCCGAAGATGACGCCGCCGGTGAAAGCCGCCGACATACCGAGGATCGCGACCGCCCGCGGTTCGTCGGAACGCGAGACGTCGGCGCCGCCGCGCTTCGCCATCGGCCAGAAGGTGCGCGCCAAGAACATCAACCCAGTCGGCCACACGCGTCTGCCGCGCTATGCGCGCGGCCGCCAGGGTACGGTCGAGCTCGACCATCGCACGCACGTGTTTCCCGATTCCAACGCCCATTTTAAGGGCGAGGCGGCGCATCGGCTCTACACCGTGCGCTTCGCCGCGCGCGAGCTGTGGGGCGAGGCCGCAAATCCCGCCGATGCCGTCCTCATTGATCTCTGGGAGGAGTATCTTGAGCCTGTCTGACGCAGTCGGCCTGCCGGGATTACCGCGGGACGCCGACGGCCCGGTGTTCGCCGAGCCGTGGCAGGCACAGGCCTTCGCGCTTGCCGTCGAGCTCAACCGGCGTGGCGCTTTCGCGTGGAGCGAATGGGCCGACACGCTTGCCGCCGTGCTGCGCGAGGCGACGGTGCGTGGCACCCCCGATGACGGTTCACATTACTATGAGCATTGGCTGGTTGCACTGGAACGGATTTGCCTCGCCAAGGGCCTGACCGATCTTGGCACGCTCGACGGTCGCACCAACGCCTGGGAGGCCGCCTACCGGCGCACGCCGCACGGCAAGCCGGTCGAGCTGCAGGTCGGGGAAGACACACCTCTTACTCCAGGGTGATGTTGGCGACCTGGATGACCTGCCCCAGTTTGGCCGTGTCGGCGGCGGTGCCGGCCGACGCCATGTTGACCTTGTCCGGGTTCGCTTTTCGACGACACGAACGGGTCGTTGGGTAAGGACGCTGGACGATGGCACTCTATGATGCCATTGCGGCCAAAACGATGGCCCTACGCCCCTGTCTCGCGAAGCCGGTCCAGCATCCGCTCGGCAATTTCGCGTTCGCCGGATACGACCAGGTCGGCGCCGAGAACGGTAAGATGCTCCAGGGTGGCATCCGAGTGAGCGCGCGCGAGAATCTCCAGGGAGGGATGGGCCGCGCGTGCCTGCTCGACGACTTGGCCGGCCTCGAAGGCCTCCGGAATGGTGACAATGAGCCGGCGTGCCTGCGTCAGATTGGCGGCGGCAAGGACGTCGGATCGTGCGGCATTGCCCTCGATCACTTCCGCCCCGTCGCGGCGCGCCTGCTCGATGGCCCGCCGGCCGGTTTCGATGACGACGCAGGGATCCTTGGGGCCTGCCAGCGCTGCGCCGACATACGAGCCGACGCGGCCGTAACCGACGAGCACGGTATGGCCCGTGAGGGTCGTCGGCACGATGTCGGATGGCTTCGGGGACGTGCCTTGTGGTGCGCGCGGGCGCAAGCGATCGATGAGGCCGAACATCAGCGGATTGAGCACGATCGAGACGATGGCGCCGGCCAGGACGAGGTCGCGCGCCTCGGCCGGCACAAGGGAGAGCGATATGCCGAGGCCGATCAGGATGAAGGAGAACTCGCCGATTTGCGCCAAGCTGGCCGAGACTGTCAGCGCCGTTGCGTTCGGAAGCCGGAAGAGGCGCACGATCAGATAGGCGGCGATCGACTTGCCGAGCACGATGATGCCCACCGTCGCCAGCACCGCGAGCGGCGCCTCGACGAAGACATGCGGATTGAGCAGCATGCCGACCGACACGAAGAACAGCACGGCGAAGGCGTCGCGCAGCGGCATCGCCTCCTCGGTCGCCTCCTGGCTGAGCTCGCTTTCGCCCATCACGACGCCGGCGAAGAAGGCGCCCAGCGCAAATGAGACGTCGAACAGCTTGGCTGCCCCGAAAGCGACACCGAGCGCGATGGCGTAGACGGCGAGCCGGAACAGCTCGCGCGAACCCGTATGCGCCGTGTGGTGCATGAGCCACGGGATCAGGCGTCGTCCGACCAGCAGCATCAGGGCGACGAAGAGGGAGACCTTGGCCAGCGTCACGAGCAGCAGGAACACCATCCGGCTCGGCGGCACGCCGTCGCCGGCCGTGATGACGGCGGCTGACGGCACGAGGACCAGCGCCAGCACCATGGCCAAGTCCTCGACGACCAGCCAACCCACGGCGATCCGTCCGCGGTCGGTGTCGAGAATGTGCCGTTCCTGCAGGGCGCGGATCAGCACCACCGTGCTCGCTACCGACAGGGCGAGGCCAAAGACCAGGCCGGCTGCGAACGACCAGCCCAGCAAGTGGGCGAGACCGGCCCCCATGAAGGTCGCCACGACGATCTGCCCAACCGCACCCGGCACGGCGATGTGTGCCACCGACAGCAGGTCCTTGAGCGAGAAGTGCAGGCCGACGCCGAACATCAGCAGGATCACGCCGATCTCCGCCAACTCCGCGGCAAGCGACAGGTCGGCTGTGAATCCCGGCGTGAAGGGGCCGACCGCGACGCCCGCCAGCAGGTAGCCGACGATCGGCTGGATTCGCAGCCGGTGGGCGCCGAGGCCCAGCACGAAGGCGAGCATCAACCCCGCGGCGATCGTCGCGATGAGGGGAGTGTGGTGTTCGGGCATTCCAGCTGCCTTGTCGCGAGGAGATGAAGCAAACAAGCAGGGCGTGACACGGTGCGGTCGGCGTAAGCCTGATGCAAACGGCCCTGTCGTAACGATGCGGCAGTGTAGACGCCGCGCCGGTTGGCCTCGGCGATCCGCTATCGGTTTAGAGGACGTGCGCCACCGGAGAATCTGGCGGACCGCGCGGGCCACCGTTGACCACGCGAGACCTGTGCCCGACTTGCGCGTCCGTCGCGCCAGCGATGGCATAAATCGAACGGTGGCAAGCTACGGGACTAGTCGCTATGACCCGCTCGGGTGGTTCCGGAACGGGGTCGGCCTGTCGTGGCCGGGAAAGGGCGCGAAGGGCGGTCTTCGCCGGCAACAAGCCACGGTTCGACGACCCGGGATCGGCCAGGATTGCAGGCGATATCCATATCTGCGCGACAACCGGGAGAGCGAAGGGGCTGGCTCCGATGGCGGCCAAGCTCAGGATGAATGCCAGGACGGCAGGGCGGAGGGCAGTCGGCACCCTGCCTCGTATCATGAGCTTCCCTCGTTGCGATCTGGCCGCTTCAGCACAACCTTCCTTCATCCCCTGCGCAGTCTTGGAGATTGCGCTACGACAATTCCTACGCTGCCCGCTTGATATGGTTCCCGCATCGCGGATTACACCAAGCGGTCACAACAGCCCGGCGACGGGAACCGAGGGCCGGCGGCCGGTGTGGTTGGCGACCAGCGCCTTGGCCTGGTCGATTCGGCCGGCCTTGAGGTGGGCGGCGAGCAGCGTGTTCTCGACGAGATCGCGCTGCGCGCGGCTGCCGCCGATTCGCACGGTTTCGGCCAGTGCTGTTTCGAGGATCGAGATTGCCGCAGGCCAGTCGCCGCGCCCGTAGGCGGCAAGCCCGATCGCGAGGCGGGGCACCACGTCGCCGGCCGGCGAGCGGCCTGTCGCGGCGCGCTGCTGCAGTTCGCCGACAATGCCGGCGATGCCGTCCTGGTCGTCGGCGGCGATGCAGGCCAGCGCCCGGTGGACATCGACGAAGGCGATACCGGCCTTGGGAAACGACTTCAGCGCATAGTCGCGCACCTCGCCCCACAGCGACGCCTTGCGCGGCTGACCGGCCAGCTCGGCGCGCCACAGGAAGGCCGGCGCGTCGGTGGCGACGTTGAGCGCCGGTCCCCAGGCGCCGCCGGGATGGACCTGCGCCTCGTAGACCTGCCAGGCCCGCCCGGTATCGCCCACGATCAGGGCGAACAAGGCGATGTGCCAGGAGATGTGGCAATGCATCAGGCCGGGGCGCGGATAATCGGGCAGCCAGCTTTCGAGATAGTCGAGCGCCCGGCGATCCTCGCCCATCTCGTAGAGCACGTGCGCCTTGATGTGCGCACCGTGGGCATTGCGCGGATAGGCCGCCATGCTGCGCTCGATCAGGTCGAGCGCTTCGTCGAGCCGGCCGACCTCCTCGAGGGCGAAGGCGTACACGGCCTGGAACCACCAATCGTCGGCGAGATGGGGGCGCAACGCCTCGAGGAACTCGACCTGCTCGGGCTCGCGGCCCTGCCGGCCGCTGAAGCCGATCAGGCCGAACACGCCGGTCGCCGGCGATGCCACCATGGCGTCGCGCGGGTGATCGGTGAGGTGGGCCCGGGTGGCGGCCAGAGCTTCGACCGGCTTGCCCTCGATGGCCAGGCACAATGCATCGATATGGCCCTGCTCGCGCGGCGTGGTGCCTGCGGCGAGCTCGCGGGCGCGCGCCGCCGCCTCGCGGGCGCCGGCGACGTCGGCCTGCAGGAAGCGGGCGCGCGCCAGCGCCGCATGCGCCACGGCGAACGCGGGATCGGCCGCGATGGCCCGAGACAGGTGGTCGGCGTCGCCGTGCCAGGCGGTGAGCACGGCATCGCAGCCGGCGACATAGGCGTCGCGCGCCGCCTCGGAATTCGTGCTGACGGACAAGCCATAACGATCGATCAACATGCCGCTCGGTCTCCATAGGGCCGGCGCTGCCGGCCATTGTCTCCCACTCATCCCGATGCTACGCCAGCACGAGGCCGGCCAGAACAGGAGTCACGTCTTGAGCTCAGAAGATCGACCGAAGCACCCGGCGATCTTCGACGGCCTCTTCTACACGATCGCCGGGCTGTGCGGCTTCGTCACTGGAATCGTCGGCGCGGCCTTCCATCTCTGCGTCAACGCGCTGATGGCCTGGCCAGGATGGTTGGCCGGCTGGGTTGGGTCGACGCCGCTGACGATCGTTCTTGCAGCCGCCATCGCAGCAACCGCCGTCACCGTGGCCTACATCCTCACCGATCGCATCGCCCCCGAAGCCTCGGGCAGCGGCGTGCCGCAGGTCGAGGGCGCGCTGGAAGGTGTGCACGAGATCCGGTGGCGCCGGGTCCTTCCCGTCAAGTTCATCGGTGGCGTGCTCAGCCTGTCGGCCGGTCTGGTCGGCGGGCGCGAGGGACCGACCATCCATATAGGTGCCTCGATCGCCGCTTTTCTGGCCGAGCGGCTGCGCTTCATGCGTCTGGACCTGCACACCATGCTGGCGGCGGGCGCCGCAGCCGGTTTGGCCGCCGCCTTCAATGCGCCGCTCGCCGCCATCCTGTTCGTGGTCGAGGAGACACGAAAGCAGTTCCGATACACCTTTCGGTCCTACGTCACCGTCATCATCGCCTCGGCGGCGAGCGCCTTTGCCATGGAGCTGGTCGGCGGCACCGCGCCGCAGCTGCGCCTCGATACCCAGGCCATGCCGCTGCCCCTGCTGCCGGTCTTCGTGCTGCTGGGGGCGGGGCTCGGGGTGCTCGGCGTCGTGTTCAATCGGACTCTCGTCGCTGCTCTCGATTGGCGGGCGGCGGCGTTCAAGCGCTGGCCCTGGCTCTATCCCGTGATCGTCGGCGCGGCCGTCGGTGCGCTTACCATCGTGCTGCCGCTGGCAGTGCGCGGCGGCGAGACCCTGATCCCCCAGATGGTGGTCAGCAGCGTGCCGTTCCTCGGGCTGGTGCTGATCGCCCTGGTGCGTTTTGTCGGCACCATGGCGAGCTATCCCGTGGGGGTGCCGGCCGGCATCTTCTCGCCGCTGCTGGCGCTCGCCACCATGGTGGGCCTGGTGGCTGCCGGGATCGTCGAGGTCCTGCTGACGGCGACCTCGCTTCCCGTGCCGCCGATGATGGCGGCGGCGTTTGCCGTGGCGGCGATGGGCGGCCTGTTCTCGGCGACCATTCGCGCCCCTCTGGTCGGCGTTGTGCTGGTGGTCGAACTGACTGGCGGCTACGAGCTGATCCTGCCGACGCTTATCACCTGTGTGACGGCGCATGTGGTCGCCGAGGAGCTGAAGGGCCGGCCGATCTACGAGGTGCTGCTGGAGCGCGCCCTCAGGTTGGCCGGCCAGGAGCTGCGCGCGCGATCGATTGCAGCGTCGTCGCCCGTCGGCATCGACGACCACAGGCGCTGAGAGATATTTGAGGGGAACAATGGCCGGCAGCAACACAGGCAGGGTCATTGCGGCCGGGGCCATCGGCAACGTGCTCGAGTGGTACGATTTCGCCGTCTACGGCTACTTCGCCGCGGCGATCGGGCGGGTCTTCTTCCCGAGCCAGGACGCGGTGGCGCAGGTGCTGGCGGCTTTTGGCATCTTCGCCGTCGGCTTTTTCATGCGGCCTGTGGGCGGCGCGTTGATCGGCCACATCGGTGACCGCTTCGGGCGCCGGGCCGCGCTTACTTTCTCGGTGGCTGCCATGGCGATCCCGACCTTCCTGGTCGGCGCCCTGCCGGGCTACGCCACGCTCGGCGTCGCCGCGCCAATCCTGCTCACCCTGCTGCGCATGATCCAGGGCCTGTCGGTCGGCGGCGAGTACACCACGTCCGTCGTCTTCATGGTCGAGCACGCGCCGTCGGATCGGCGTGGCCTGATCGGCGCCACCGCGAGCTGCGGTGCGGTAGGCGGCATCCTCGCGGGCTCGGCGACGGGGGCATTGCTGGCATCGATCATGACGCCGCAAGCCCTCGAATCGTGGGGCTGGCGCATCCCCTTCCTGTTGGGGCTGGTGGTCGGCCTGGCGGGCCTGGCGCTGCGCCGCGGCATCCACGAGGAGGCGTCGTCGGCGAAGGAGCGCAAGCGCTCGCCGCTGGCCGAGGCGTTTCGCGACCACGCGCCGCTGTTGCTGCGCCTCGCCGCGCTGTCGGTGTTCAACTCGGTCGGCTTCTACCTGATGTTCGTCTACATCGTGAGCTGGCTGCAAATGGTCGATGGCGTGGCGCCGGCGCGGGCGCTCGGCATCAACACCATCAGCATGGCTCTGCTCCTGCCGCTGATGGTGGCGATGGGCTGGGTGAGCGATCGGGTCGGGCGCCGCCCGGTGATGCTTGGGGCCACCGTCCTGGCCATCGTGGCGTCCTGGCCGTTGTTCTGGCTGATGCACAGCGCCAACCCGGCCATCGTGCTGCTCGGGCAACTCGGTTTCGTGCTGTCGGTCGGCACCTTCTGCGGCTGCCAGCCGACCGTCATGGTCGAGGCCGTGCCGGCAAGCGTCCGCTGCACGGCGATCGCGCTCGGCTACAACATCACGCTGGGATTGATCGGCGGCCTCAGCCCGCTGGTCGCGACCTGGCTGGTCGAGCGCACGGGCAACGACTACAGCCCGGGCTTCATGATCATGGTCGCGGCTGTGGGGTCGTTCCTGGCGCTGCTGACGTACCAGGAGACGTATCGAAAGCCGCTCTCATGATCCTCCCCAGCTCCGCTGGGGAGGTGTCGCCGTCTTAGGCGACGGAGGGGTCATGGGCCCCAGTCGTGTTGCTCATGACCCCTCCGCCCCGATTACGGGGGCACCTCCCCACGCAAAGCGTGGGGAGGAGGGGAGCGGCTACGCGCCCTCCAGCAGCTCGGGCACGACCCACAGCGCGGGCTCGCCGCGGGCGACGCGCTGGACGTTGTCGAAGCCGTTGCGCAGGCGGGTGATGTTGCTCTCCCAGGTCGGGCCGGCGAGGTGGGCCGTCAGGATCACGTTGTCGAGCTTGAGCAGCGGGTTGTCGGGCGGCGTCGGCTCCTCGTCGAAGACGTCGAGACCGGCACCGAACAGGTTGTTGGCCGAGAGCGCCGCCGTCATCGCCTTCTCGTCGATCACCGGCCCGCGCGAGGTGTTCACGATGATCGCCGACTTCTTCATCACCGCGAGCTCCTGTGCGCCGATCATGTGATGGGTCGAGGCGTTGAGCGGCACGTGCAGCGACAGGATGTCGGAGCTGCGCAGGATCTCGGGTAGCAGGCGGAAGCGCACGCCGAGCGCGTCCTCCTCGGCCTCCGACAGGCGCTTGATGTCATAGTAGTGCACGATCATGCCGAACGCCTGGGCGAGCCGCGCCACCTTCTTGCCGATCGTGCCGAGGCCGACGATGCCCAGCACCTTCTCGCGCACCTGATGGACGGTCGGTGGCTGGTTGCCGTGCCAGCGCCCGGCAGTGACGTTGCTGTGCTGGGTGATCAGGCGGCGCGACACTGCCAGCATCAAGAGCACGGCGTGCTCGGACACGGCGACGGAGTTGGCGCCGCCGTTGTTGCACAGCGGCACCTTGCTCTTGCGCGCCGCGTCGAGGTCGGCCCGGTCATAGCCTGCGCTCAGCATCTGGATGAGCTTGAGCTTGGGCGCATCCTTGAAGAGCTGCGGCGTCACGTACTGCTGGATGAAACCTACGAAATAGTTGGTGCCGGGCAGAGCCGCCTTCATCTCCGCCGAATTGTGCAGCGCCTTGACGATCTCGAAGCCCTTGGGGGCGAGTTCGTCGACCATAGAGATGGTGTCCCGAGGTCCGACGACGAGTACGCGTTCAACCATTAGAGTGCCTCCGCAGCATCACGATGACCTTTGAGCAGGCCGGGCAGCCGGTCGGGCTCGGTGCGGCCCCAGCCGCACTCGGCCGACAGACCGAAATCGCCCGGGACATGCCGGCGCGCCACGGCGACGCGGGCGCGGTCGCCGGCGTCGTCGTCATGGTGCAGCAGCCCGAGGTAGAGCTTGCAAGCCGCCGGCCGCTTCCAGGCGGCGAGCGGCGCGTAGAACGCGTCGTCGGTACGACCCTTGGGGACGGGGATATGGAAGAAGTCGATCGGCCTGCGCGTCGCAGCAGCGATTCCTTCCATCATCTCGACGAGGATGCTCGCGTCCTTGGGCTGCACCAGGTGCTCGTCGCGCGGCGAGCCGTAGCACAGGTGATAGCCCATCTCGACGCCTGCCGGCACGGCATCGCCCAGTCGCCCCAGCATGTCGAAGGTCTGATTCTTGTAGTCGGCCGGGCGGTCGACGAAGTAGCCCTCGAACGCCAGGACTTCCTGGCAGACATCCCACTGGATGGCGAGCTTGTCGGCCGGGATCGCCCTGACGATGTTGGCCAGCGCCGATTTCAGCGCGCGCTCGTAGACGCCGAAATAGGTCTGGCGCGCCGGTCCGCTGACATAGAGATAGCCGCTGGCCTGCGGCGTCGGCAGGGAGACCTGGAAGCGCATGCCTGCCGCAATCGCGCCGGCGCCGCGCAGCCGCTTGAACACGGCCCACGAGGCGAGGGCCGCCTTGTCGTAACCGGTCTCGAACACCACGCCCTGCGGATCACTACCAGGCTTGAAGCGGACCTGCTCGATCTCGCGCACCAGCTTGCCGTCCCATTGGACGAACTTGTAGGGCGGCACCGTGGGATCAATCTCCATCGCCGGATGATCGAGCAGCATCTGGCGCTGGAAAAAGACCCAGCGCGCGCGTTCGCCGGTTTCGCCGTCGGGCAGGCAGCGCAGGAACGGGCCGAGCGTCTCACTCAGCCGGCGGAACACCTGCTCGCTGCTGTCGAGCGGAATGCTGCCGATCAGGTGCAGGCGCTCCTGCTTCTCCATCAGGCGACTTTCTCGAGCTTCTGCAGCGAGCGCAGGTACTTCGGCACCGGCGTGCCCGGATGCGTGCCCGACCAGTTGGTGTAGCTCACCTCGCCGACATAGATGTCGCCCTTGCTATCGACCGCCAGCCCGTGCGGCGAGAGGAACTTGCCGGGCTCCTGGCCGGGGCCATGCTCGCCGCCCAGGCGGGCGATCACGCCACCCTTTTTGTCGACGATGGTGAGGCGCGGGCCGATGTTGGTGTGCTTGCTGTTGACCGGCATGCCGGGCCCGAGCTCGCCGATGATGAATTGCGGGTTCTTGCCGCCGCCGCAGCAGTAGAGCGCACAGGGCCGGTGCATGTTGTTCCACTGCAGCTCGTACTTGCCGTTGCCGTCGAACACCTGGACGCGATGGTTCTCGCGGTCGGCGACGTAGACCCAGCCGTCCTCGTCGGTGGCGATGTTGTGCACGATGTTGAACTGGCCAGGATCGGTGCCGGTGGTGCCCCAGCACATCAGATGGCGGCCGTCCGGCGTGTATTTGTGGACGCACGAATTGCCGTAGCCGTCGGCGACGTAGATCTCGCCTTTCGGCGAGAGGGCGGTGTGGGTGCAGCGGTTGAACGGCTGGCCGCTCAGGAACGGCGCCGGCTGGTTGGGCACGCCGATGGTCAGCAGCACCTTGCCGTCGGTGGTGATCTTGCGCACGGTGTGGTCGCCGTCATCGGTGCAGTAGAGCGTGTCGTCGCTGTCGATGTGGATGCCGTGCGCGCGGCCGAACAGGCCTTCGCCCCACGAGCGCAGGAAGTTGCCGTCGCGATCGAACACCATCATCGGATGCTGGCCGCGATTGAAGACGTAGACGCGGTCCTTGCTGTCGACGGCGACCGCCGCGACGTCACGGAACTCCCAGCCGTCGGGCAGCCTGGCCCAGTTCTCGACCACGCGATAGCGATGCTCGCCGCTGCCCAGGATCACTGACATGGTTGGCTCCCTTTCAAGCTCTCCTCCCCAGCGAAGCTGGGGAGGAGAAGACTCATTCTCATCACGCCGCCGACATCATCGCGTCGGAGATCTTCTCCGCCGTCATCAGGGTCGGGAAGTTGGTGTTGGCGCAGGGCACTACGGGGAACAGCGAGGCGTCGACCACGCGCAGGCCCTGCACGCCCTTGACCCGCCCCTGGATGTCGGTCACCGCCATCGGATCGTCGGGACGGCCCATGCGGCAGGTACACGACGCGTGCCATACGCCGATCGCCGCCTTGCGCACGAAGGCCTCGAGCGCCTCGTCGTCGGTCATCACCTGGTCGAAGGTGAAGCCCTCGACCACGAACTTGTCGATCATGTAGCGGCGCAGGGCTGCCGGCCCGTCGAGGCATTGCGCCACGATGCTGGTCAGGATCTTGTTCTTGGTGTTCACGACGCCGATCGCACGCACGCGGTCGCTGTAGGCGGCGGGGAAGGGGACGTCGGTCACCTGCTTCAGCTCGTCCGTCAGCTGCACCGCGGCCATCAGCTTGAAGCCGCTCATCAGCCGGTCGAGGTCGCGCTTGTCCGACAGCAGGTTGAACTCGACGACAGGCTCGCTGCGATAGTCGCGCGAGGTGAGCTTGACCTGGCCGGTCTCCGAGTAGGTCTTGTTGATGAAGGTGAGCAGCGAGGCGATCTGCTCGCCGACCGCATGCCAAGCCGACTTGCTGACCACCGCGACGAACATGTCGCCCTTGGGGACCCCGGGCAGGCCCGACGAGTAGCGCAGGCCGAGATGGATGTGCCGGCGGGTGTGTTCGTTCATGCGCGAGCCGCGCTTGATGAATGAGGAGAGCGCGATCGACGGATGGTCCATCAGCCGCTGGCCGACTCCGGGCAGGCCGGCGACGACGGGAATGCCGAGCTCGGCGAGATGGCCGACCGGGCCGATGCCGGCGCGCATGAGATGGGCCGGCGTATGGATGGCGCCGGACGACAGGATGACCTCCTTGGCGCGGAATTCCTTCTCCTGGCCGCCGGTCACCGCCGTCACGCCGACGCAACGCGTGCCTTCGAACAGCAGCGACTTCACCTGCGTGCCGGTCGAGATGGTGAGGTTGGCGCGCTTGCGCGTCTCGGTGTCGAGATAGCCCATGGCGGCCGAGACACGGCGCTCCTCGGCGTTGGAGTGGGTCACCGGGAAGTAGCCGTCGACGAATTCCCCGTTCTGGTCGGGCAGGAACTTGAAACCCTTGGCGGCGAAGCCCTTGGCCACCGCCTTGGCGTGCCCGGTCCAGTGCTCGGGCGGGATGCGACGCACCGGGATGCGACCGTCCTTGCCATGGTAGGGACCGTCGAAGTCGAGATCGCGCTCGACCTTCTTGAAGAACGGCAGCACCTGGTTCCAGCCCCAGCCCTCGGCGCCGCGGCTCGCCCATTCGTCGTAATCGGTCGGCGCGCCGCGATTGGCCATCTGGCCGTTGATCGACGAGCCGCCGCCCAGCACGCGCGCCTGCTCGTACTTGCGCAACGGCGGCCGGTTCTCGTGCGGATTGTTGTGCGAGACGACCTGGGTGTGGACCCGGAGATCGGTCCAGTGAAAGCGCGGGTCGAAATAGGCCGTGCCGGAGTAGCTGTCGGCGATCTCCTTCGGCTCCTGGCCCGGCGGCGTATCCTGGCCGGCCTCGCACAGCAGGACCTTGTTCGCACTCTTGGCCGACAGCCGGTTGGCCATGACCGATCCGGCCGATCCGCCACCAACGATGATATAGTCGTACACGGTCGTTTCCCCGATTTGTTGGCGCTACGCTAGAGCGGTTTTCGATCGAAGGGAACCGCTACGGGGTCATGGCTGGGACCGCGCCGCTCCGATGGCGCTCATGTTCTCCTCCCCAGCTTCGCTGCGCGGAGTGGACGCATTTCGAATCCTCCCCCGTAAGACGGGGGAGGGATGGGAGTTGTGTCCACTCCGTAGCAGCTTCGCTGGGGAGGAGACATGAGCGCCACTGCCGGCTGAGGTTACTCCGCCTTAAGTGGCGCGGTCCCAGCCATGATGCCTTCGACCTTGCCGATGCAGGCCAAGCCTGCAATCGTTTACTGTCGCATCAAGGGAGGTTTCGTATGCCGGATGTTACAGCCGCAAATCCCGACATCGCCACGCCGGAGTTGATGAAGGCGATCTCCGCGGCCTTCAACAGCCGCGACGTCGAGCGCATCGTTTCCTTCTTCACCGATGATGCCACCTTCTGGTTGGCGCGCGGGCCCGAGCCGGTCGGCCGCACGCTGACGGGCAAGGAAACCATCGCCAAGACGCTTGCGGCTCGCTTCAAGGTGATCCCCGACATGCGCTGGGACCACAAGGAGTACATCTACGCCGGCAACCGCGCGATCTCGGTGTGGACGGTGAAGGGCAAGGGCGCCGACGGCGAGGACCTGAACTACCAGGGCTGCGACATCTACACGTTCCGCGGCGGGAAGATCTGCGCCAAGGACACCTACTGGAAGATCGTCGAGCACAAGGATCGACTGTGATGGATTTCGACACGATCATCCGCGGCGGCACCATCGTCGATGGCTCGGGCAAGCCACGCTTCACCGGCGACGTCGCCATTCACGACGGCCGCATCGTCGAGATCGGCCGCATCGCCGGCACCGCGGGGCGCACCATCGATGCCGACGGCCTGATCGTCGCGCCGGGCTTCATCGACGGCCATACCCACATGGATGCGCAGGTCGCTTGGGACCCACTCGGCAGCTGCTCGTGCTGGCACGGCGTCACCAGCGTGGTGATGAGCAATTGCGGCTTTGCGCTGGCCCCCTGCAAGCCCTCCGATCGCGACTGGTACGCACGCTGCCTGTCGGCGGTCGAGGATATCCCGACCGAAGCGATGGCGGCCGGTATCGATTGGACGTGGGAGACCTTCCCCGAATACCTCGCCACCGTCGAGCGCCTACCCAAGGCGATCAACTACGGCATGTACATCGGCCATTCAGCGCTGCGCATGTACGTCATGGGCGAGCGGGCGCTCTCCGAGAAGGCCACCGAGGACGACATGGCACGCATGGCGGCGGCCGTGCAGGAGGCGCTGAAGGCAGGCGCCATGGGCTTCTCGAGCTCGCGCGCGTCGACGCATGTGACGCCGGACGACACGCCGGTGGCGAGCCGCATCGCCGAATGGGAGGAGATCGATCGCATCCTGGCGGCCATGGCCGCGGTCGATGCCGGCATCTTCCAGATCGGACCGGACATCGCGAGCGGACCGCGCCATCGCGTCTTTCTCGAGCGCCTGCGCAAGGTGGCGCTCGACTACAAGCGGCCGATCATGTTCGGCGTGCTGGCGACCAAGCAGGGCGACGACCCGACTCCCTGGAGTTACCAGACCCGGTACATCGACGACACGGTCGCCGCCGGCGGCCGCATGTACGGGCAGGGCACGACACGCTCGATCAACGCCATCTTCTCGCTGAAGTCCTACCTGCCCTTCGACGTCCTGCCGGCCTGGCGGCCGATCCGTGCGCTGCCGATCGACGAACAGAAGGAGCGGCTGCAGGATCCGGCTGTGCGGCGCGAGCTGGTCGCGGCGGAAGAGAAGATGAAGCCGCGTGACAAGGTCTTCCAGGGTGGCGGCGCGGCGACGACCGATCCGCGCAAGCCGGACTACGCCAACCTGTTCGCCCTGAAGGGCGTCGATTGGGACGATCCCACGGTCGACCAGCTCGCCAAGGCGCGCGGCCAGCATCCGGTCGAGGTGATGATCGACCTGTCGCTCAAGGACGAGAACCAGGTCTACGTCCAGCCGCTGGTCAACGAATCGCCCGACGACGTGCTCGGCATCCTCAAGCATGCGCGCACGCTGGCGACCTTCTCGGACTCGGGTGCGCACGTCTGCCAGGAGATGGGCTCCTCGCTGCAGACCCATTTCCTCAGCTACTGGGTGCGCAAGCGTGGCGCCTTCACGCTCGAGCAGGCGATCAAGAAGCTGACGCACGACAATGCCGCGGCGTGGGACCTGCACGATCGCGGCCAGGTGCGCGAAGGCTTGCGCGCCGACCTCGTGCTGTTCGAGGAGGACCGCATCCGGCCGCTCCTGCCGACCGTCGAGAAGGACCTGCCGGGCGGCGCCCGCCGCCTGGTGCAGAAGGCCGAGGGCATCAGGGCCACCCTGGTCAATGGCGCGGTCGCGTTCGAGAACGGCGAAGCGACCGGCACCTACCAGGGCGAGGTGTTGAAAGGAAAGCTGGCCTCGTGAGGCGCTGCAGTCTCTTCCTGATCGCCGTCATGGTCATCACGCCCGGCTTGACGATGGCCCAGGCAAAGTCCGCGCCGCCGGCGGCCAGCACTGGCGGCACCGTTGGCGTGAAAAGCCGCCTCAACACGCTGCACTACAACAACGTCGAAGGCCTGCGCCGCGGCCCCGACGGCCAATGGACCGGCAAGGCCACCCAGGGCGGCGTCGAAAAGCAGGTCACCGTGACGCCGCAAGGCACGGTGATTGCGCGGTGACGCCGCGGCAGGTCGAACGGCAAAAATCTCACCCTGAGGAGCCGCGCGAAGCGCGGCATCTCGAAGGATGGGATCAGGAAAGGTTCGTGTTGCCCATGCTTCGAGACGCTCGCTGCGCTCGCTCCTCAGCATGAGGTTGGGTGGGTTGCGCAGTCACAAATTCATACACGGAGTACATCCATGAGTGATCGCCGCATCCCGACCTATCAAGCCCTGGTCGACGACCTCAAGGCGCTGGGCGTCGAGCAGGTGTTCGGCCTGATGAGCGACGATACGGCGGTGTTCGCCACCGCGCTCGACAGCGCCGGCATCCGCTTCTACGGCGCCCGTCACGAGAACAACGCCATTGCCATGGCCGAGGGCTTCTCCTATCGCTCGGGTGGGCTCGGCATCGCGGTCATCGGGCGCGGTCCGGCGACGGCCAACGGCCTGCATGCCGCCACCTATGCCAGCCGCTCGGGCTCCAAGGTGCTGATCATCTCGGGCGAAGCGGCAGTGCCGTCGGGCGCGATGAACGGCCTCGGCCCCGACTACAAGGGCTTCAACGCCACCGCGGTGCTGGCCGCCGCAGGCATCCGCACCTTCGTCGCCACCAGCCCGGCGACGGCGCGCGGCGTTCTGGCAGACGCGATTGCGGCAGCGATGCAGGGCGGCGCTGCGGCGCTGCTGCTGCCGGTCAATGTCCAGCTCTCCGACATGGATCAGAGCGACGCATCGCTCGCGCGCCCGCGCGAGCGCAAGCCCGCGGCGCCGCGGGCCCAGGCGATCGAGGCCGCCGCCGCCGTGGTGCGCCAGAGCCGCAAGCCCTTGATCCTGGCCGGGTTGGGGGCCCACCGCGCCGGCGCCAAGGAAGCACTGGAGAAGCTTGCCGACCGCACCGGTGCGCTGCTGGCGACGTCAGCCCGCGGCAAGGACATGTTCCGCGACCATCCGGCCAATCTCGGCATCGTCGGCTCGTTCTCCCATTCGGCAGCGCGTCGCTTGGTCCACGAGGCCGATTGCGTGCTGGTGTTCGGTGCCGGACTGAATCTGCTCACCATGAGCTTCGGGCATTCACTGCCGAACGTGCCGCTGGTCCAGATTGATTCCGAGCGCGGCCATATCGGTCGCTGGCACCATGCCGACGTCGCGGTGGTAGGCGATGCCCGCCTCGCAGCGGAAGCCCTGATCGAGGCGCTGCCGCCGGGATCGAATTTGGAGCGGCCGTTCCGCTCGGACGAGACCTTGCGCTTCCTGAAGGGTTTCGACATCGCGAGCGACTTCGAGCCGGCCAACACCGCGCGCACAGTCGATCCGCGTTCACTGGGGGTTGCGCTCGAGAAGCTCCTGCCGGCCAACCGCAACCTGGTCTACGATGCCGGCAATTTTCTCGGCATCGTGCCCTACCTCTCGGTGCCGGGGCCGGGCCATTTCAAGCTGACCAGCGACTTCGCCTCGATCGGCCTGGGCTTCGGCACGGCGCTTGGCGTGGCCAAGGCGCGGCCCGATGAGACCACGGTGCTGGTGATCGGCGACGGCGGCTTCCTGATGACCATGGGCGAGCTCGAGACGGTGGTGCGCGAGGACCTGCCGCTGGTCATCGTGCTGATGAACGACTGCGCCTACGGGGCAGAGCTGCACTTCCTCAAGATGCGCGAGCTGCCGGTGGCCAAGTCGGTGTTTCCGGACGTCGACTACGCGCCAGTGGCCGAGGCCTTCGGTTTCCAGGCGGCGACCATCCGCACGCTTGAGGATCTGCAAAGGATCGCGCCGCTGCTGGCGCGGCCCGACGGCCCGGTGTTCCTCGACTGCAAGCTCAATGCCGCGGTGGCGGCGCCGTTCATGAGCGAGTTCCACGAGTTCGAGACACGCAAGCACTGAAGAAAGGATAAGGTCCTCGCGGCGCTCGGGATGACATCATTGTGCTGGGGGCGCCGCTCCAGCGGCGCGCCATTCGTGTGATCGACGATGATCGCGCCATTGGCTTGGTGCGCCCCAGCTAAGAACCCGTCATTCCGAGACAGGCGCTTGGCGCCGCAAGCGCCCGTAAGCGAGGGACCTTTCCTCGGCGGAGGATTCGGAGAGAAGTCATCGAAAGGGGGAGACAAAGATGAGTTCAGGCCCGTCGCGCTGGCAGTCCCCGGCGCCCATCCGCTATCCCGATCCTGACGTCGTCGTTCTCGATCCGCGCTTTCGTGCGTTGGTCGTGCCGATGGCGGCGATCGAGCGCATCGCCACCGGCTTCCGCTTCACCGAGGGGCCGGCGTACTATGGAGATGGCCGCTACCTGCTGTTCTCGGACATTCCCAACGATGCGCTGGTGCGCTGGGACGAGATCACCGGTGCAGTGGCGACCCTGCGCAATCCGGCGGGTTATCCCGACGGCAACACGCGTGACCGGCAAGGCCGGCTGATCAGCTGCGAGCTCGGCAGCCGCACGCTGACCCGCACCGAGCACGACGGCACTGTCACCGTCCTGGCCTCGTCGTTCGAGGGTACGCGGCTGACCGGCCCCAACGACGTCGTCGTGAAGTCGGACGGCTCGATCTGGTTCAGCGACAACGGCGCCGGCATCCGCGGCAACTATCTCGGCGACAAGGCGTCCAAGGAAATGCCGTATCGCGTCTACCGCCTCGACCCGGCGACCGGCGAATACACCATCGCCGTGGGCGACATGGAGCGGCCGAACGGTCTCTGCTTCTCGCCCGGCGAATCACGGCTCTATGTCGTCGACACACCCGACGGCACGCGCACCACGCGGGTCTACGACATGGTCGATGGCAAGCCCGTGAACGGCCGCCTGTTCTTCGATGCGACGCCGGGCTTCGCCGACGGCATCCGCTGCGACACCGAGGGCAACGTCTGGGCAGGCTTCTCGGGCGGTCCGGAGCAGGACGGCGTCGCCGTGTTCGCGCCCGACGGCACGCTGATCGGCCGCATCCTGCTGCCCGAGCGTTGCGCCAACCTCTGCTTCGGCGGCCGCAAGCGTAACCGCCTGTTCATGACCGCGAGCCAGTCGGTCTACGCGCTCTACGTCGAGGCGCAGGGCGTGCCGGGCGGTTGAAAACAAGGCTCCCTCGCTGCGCTTGGGATGACAAAGTGGCAATCAGACAAGATCGGGCTTTGGTCGATCCCGCCGACACGAACGCTTCGCCTGGGGCTTACTGCAGTTCCTGGCGCACCAAGGCGGCACCGTCCGCGAGGGCTTTCAGTTTTCCGTAAGCCGTCGCGCGCGGCAGGTACTTCATGCCGCAATCGGGCGCGGGGAGGAGCTTGTCGGCCGCGACGTGCTTCAGTCCGGCACGGATGCGATCGGCCACCTTTTCCGGCGTCTCGATTTCGGCGTCGTTGAGGTCGATCACGCCCAGCATGACCTTCTTCGGCGCGAGATCCTTCAACACGCCGAGATCGAGTTTGGGCTGCGCGGATTCGATGGAGATCTGCTGGGCGATGCTGTCGGCGAGCTGCGGCAGGAAGGCGTAGCCGGTCGGTTTGCCGCCGCGCACCACGGCGGCATAGCCGAAGCAGAGATGGACGACTGTCGGCACGGTGAGGCCTTGCAGTGCGCGATCTATCACCCTGATGGCGTAGCGCTTGGCTTCTTCCGGGTTGTTGCGCAGCCACGGCTCGTCGAGCTGGATCACGTCGGCGCCCGCCTTGACCAGGTCGTGCGCCTCCTCGTTGACTGCGACGGCGTAATCCATGCACATCGCCTCGGCGTCCTTGTAGAATTCGTCCTTGACCTGCTGGCCCATGGTGAAGGGGCCGGGCAGGGTGATCTTGGCTTGCCGCTCCGTGTTGGCGCGCAGGAACTGCATATCGCGCAGCTCGATCGGTTTGGTCCGCCTGATCTTGCCGACCACACGCGGCACTGCGGTCTTCTGACCGACCCGGTTCACGATCTCGCCCGGGTGCTCGTCGTCGATGCCGTCGAGCGCGGTGGCGAAGCGGTTCGAGTAGCTTTCGCGCCGCATCTCGCCGTCGGTCACGATGTCGATACCGGCCCGCTCCATGTCGCGGATGGCGAGCAGGGTGGCGTCGTCCTGCGCCTGCTCAAGGAACGCCTCGGGCACGCGCCACAGTTCGCGCACGCGAGTGCGCGGCACCATCTTGCTCAGCATCTCGCGGTTCACCAGCCAGTCGGGCTGCGGGTACGAGCCGACAACGGTGGTCTGCAACAGGGAGGGGGGCATGATTACGGTCCTTGGTCACGCTGAGGCTATGGGGGCTATTGCAACTTGATGCCGGCCTTCTTGGCCAGCTCGGCATTTTCCTTGACCTCGGCTGCGACGATCTTGTCGAACTCGGCGGCCGTGGTCGGCGAGGCGTCGGCGCCCAGCGCCGCCAGCCGTTCTTTGACCTCGGTCGAGTCGAGCGCCTTCTTCACCTCGGTATTCAGACGGGCAATCAGCGCCGGCGGCGTGCCGGCCGGCGCGAACAGGCCGACCCAGAAATTGTAGCCGCTGTCCTTGAAGCCCTGCTCCTCCGTGGTCGGAAGATCGGGCAGCACCGACGAGCGCCTGGGGCTGCCATTGGCCAGCGCGACTACCCGATTGTCGCGAATCATCGGAAGGGCGGCGATCACCGGGGAGAAGTAAATGTCGGTGCGGCCGTTCATCGTATCGCCGAGCGCTTCGGGGGTTCCGCGGTAGGGAACGTGCACCGTATCGATGCTGGCCGCCAGCTTGAACTTTTCCGCATTCATGTGCGTACCGCTGCCGGTGCCGGCCGTCGCGTAGGTGAGCTTGCCCGGCTGTTCCTTCGCAGCCTTCACGTAGTCGGCGGCCGTCTTCCAACCTTTCGACGGCGCGGCGACCATGATGTTGGGCTGCACGGCGAGCAGGCTGATCGCCGGCAGGTCCTTCACCGTGTCATAGGGCATGCTGGCGTAGATCGACGCGTTGACCGTGTGCGCCGAGGAGTTGGCCAGCAGCGTGTAGCCGTCGGGCGCGGCCTTCGCGACCTGGGCCGCACCGATCGTGCCGCCGGCGCCCGGCTTGTTCTCGACGATCACCGTCTGGCCGAGATTCCTGGTCATGACAGCGGCCATGGCGCGCGCCACGACGTCGGTGGCGCTGCCCGGCGTGAAGGGCACGATGATGCGGATCGGTTTCTCGGGATAGTTCTGCGCTGAAGCCGGAAGCGCGGCGAGCGCCAGGGCAAGCCCAAGCGCGATCAGACGTGACATGGTTTCCTCCCACTATGCCGCCGCTGTCTCGCGGCTGGCGCTTCTTACATTCAGGCTCGACAGGATCCGCTCGCTCGACGCAGCCAGCTTGGTGCGCAGGCCGGCGAGATTGGGCCACGCCAGACCGGATCATGGGCCGGCCACATGGCGAGGGGACCGAGCGACATCACCGCGATATCGGCCTGCTTGCCGACCGTCAGGCTGCCGATGCGGTCATTCATGCCGAGCATCGCCGCACCGCGCCTGGTGATCCAGTCCAGCGCCTCGGCGACCGGCACGGTCGAGGTCGCGGGAATGCCGCCGCTGCGGCTGCGCTCGGCGGCATTGTCGAGCGCGCGCTGCGAGGCCAGCGCCATGCGTGCCACGGTGAACATGTCGCCGCTGATCGCCGATTCGAGATCGACGCCGACCGACGGCGCCGAACCCAGCGCACGCAGCCGGCCGGTGATGGGATGGCCATGGCCCTGTGCCATCTCGTTCTCGGGCGTGACCGAGAAGCTGACGCCGAGTTCGACGAAGGCGCGCAGCTGCTCGTCGCTGAGGTTGTTGCCGTGCACGATATTGATGTGCGGCCCGACAAGGCCGCGCGCCATCAAGACCTCCCAGCCGCCCGGTGTCCTGGCCTCGCCGCCGCCCTGATGCATCGAGGCGACCAGCCCCATCTCCATGGCCAGGGCGAAATCGTGCGCGCTGACGTCGAGCGTCGAGTAGTGCGGGCCCAGCACCGCCATTCCGAGCGTCACCAGGCCTGCACGATCGGCCAGCGGGCCCTTCATCAGGCGCTCGATCTCGTGCCGCGGATGCGGCACCTCGGAGAAGTGCGGCTCGCCGGGCTTCGGGTCGGGCTTGGGCGAGCCGTGGAAAAAGGCGGCGCGGATGCCGCTCTCCTCGAGGCCGGCGATGCCGGCATCGGTGTGCTCGGGCGTCGGGTTGTTGTGGCACCAGTCGACCAGGGTGGTGACGCCATGGTCGAGCTGGTTGAGCGCGCCGGCAAGCGTGGCGATGTGGATGTCCTCAGGCCGGAAGGCGGTGGCCAGCCCGGCATGGACGTGGCGGAAGTACTCGAGCAGCGTCCAGTTGGCGGCGACGCCGCGCAGCCCCGTCTGCCAGGTGTGCATGTGGGCGTTGATGAGCCCGGGCAGCACGAAGTGGCCGGCGCAATCGACGGTCTCGGCGGCTGCGTCGATCGACGGAGCGATGGCGGCGATGCGGTCGCCGTCGACCAGCAAGTCGCCCCTGGGCAGCACGCCGAGCGCGGGGTCCTGGGTGACGACGATGCCGGATTTCAGAAGCAGGGGCACGGTCAGGCGAGCCCATCGCTCAGGGGGACATTCTCGGGTTCGAGCTTCATGCCGGCGGCGCGCGCCAGCTCGACCAGCAGCACCGAGAAGTCGATGTCGCCGGGATACTGGTGCGACAGCGACATGATGCTGTCGCGCGTCGCCGAGGCGGCCGGCATGACGACGCCGTAGGCCCGTCCGGCGGACATGCCGAGCTCCATGTCCTTCAGCAGCAGCTTGGGCGTGAAGGTGGTGGTGAAGTCGAGGTTGACCAGGGCCGGAGTCTTGTAGCGGGTGTACATCGACCCGAGCACGCTCTGGTTGATCGATTCCAAGAACACGTGGCGCGGGATGCCGGCCTTCTCGGCCAGCAGGGTGATCTCGCAGAGGGACTGGATGATCACGCCGAACATCGTATTGTGGGCGATCTTCCAAACCCGCGACAGCTCGCCGTCGCCGACATACATCGCGGCGCGGCCGAGCGCCGCCAGCAGCGGCTGCACCGCGTCGTACTCGGCGCGCGGACCAGAGGCGACGACCAGGAGCTTGCCCGCCTTGGCGACCTTGGCGTTGCCGGAGACGGGCGCGCTGAGGTAGGCCACACCCGCTCCGTCGAGCTGCTTGCGGATTTCGGCCGAGCCAGTGTCGGAGATCGACGACATGTCGACCACGCGCCTGGGCCGCACAGTGCCGGCCAGCACGCCGCCCTTGCCGAACAGGATGTCCTTCAGGTCGTCGGTGGTCGAGACCATGGTGATGACGGTCGCGCAATGCGCCATCGCCATCTTGTCGGTCACGACTTCTGCGCCGATTTTGGTCAGCGGATCGGCCTTGGACGCGGTGCGATTCCACACCGAGAGCCCGAACCCCGCCTTGACCAGGCGTGCCGCCATGGCCTCGCCCATGCGGCCGAGCCCGATCCAACCGACCTCGTGCGATGCCTTGCTGCTCATGTGTTGTCCTACCCCCGCACTGGGTCGATTGGCGTCACCACGCCTTCGGCCGCCTCGATCACCTCGCCGGCGTCGAGGCAGAGGTCCTCGCGGTTGCGCATGGCCATGATCTGCACGCCGGTGCGCAGCTTGCCGTGGCTGCCTACCGGGACGGCAAGGCCGGGCAGGCCGAGCAGGGGCGCGAGCAGGGCGACGCGCATCGACTCCAGGACCTCGGCCTGTCCCGACTTGGTCGTGTCGGCGCGCTGCTTGGGCGGCAGGTCGCACAGGGTGGGCATGATCACCAATGGCCATTGCTGGAAGAAGGTCATCCACTTCAGCAGCAGGCCTTCGCGCTCGGTGAGGGCGCCGATATAGGTCGGCAGGTCGGCCGGCTTGTGGAGATCGAGCCAGCCCTGCATGGCGGCGATGCCGTCCGGGTCGCCCATCTTCTGCATCTGCGGCCACAGGCCGCCGAACACGTCGGTGACGCAGATCAGGTGCCACAGCTCGATGCCGCGCTCGATATCGGGCGGCAGGACTTCCTCGACGACATAGCCTGCCGCCTGCAGGTGCTTGCCGGCCAGGCGCACCGCCGCGGCCTGGACTGGATTGGTGCGGCCGCCCGGTACTTCCGGCGCCAGCGCCACCCTGATCGGCCGCGCCGGAGACGGGCCCTGCACGGGCACGTCGTTCCAGCGCCAGTCGCGTCGATCGCCGCGCGCCATGACCTCCAGCGCCAGGCGGGCGTCGCGCACCGATCGGGTGTGCGGACCCTGCACCGCCATCAGGACGGCGCCCGGCGGGCGGCCGACCGGCGCGCTGGGATTGAAGGAGGGGATGCGGCCGAACCCGGTGCGCAGGCCGACCACGCCATTGCAGTAGGCCGGGATGCGCACCGAGCCGCCGATGTCGTTACCGTGGGCGATGGCGCCGATGCCGGTGGCTGTGGCAGCACCGGCGCCGCCGCTCGAGCCGCCGGGCGTGAGCTCGGGGTCGCGCGGATTGAGGGTGCGGCCGTGCAGGGCGTTGTCGGAGAAGATGCGCATCGAGAACGCCGGCGCATTGGTGCGGCCGACGATGATGGCGCCGGCATGCTTCAGGTTGACGACCACCGGGCTGTCCTCGGTGGCGATGAAATCCTTCAACGGGATCACGCCATTGTCGGTCGGCAGGCCGGCCTGGTCGACATTGACCTTGGTCGTTACGGGAACGCCGTGCAGGGGTGGCAGTGCGTGGCCGCGGGCGCGCGCTGCGTCGGCGGTCTCGGCGGCTGCGCGCGCCTCGTCGCCCAGTACGCGCACCACCGCATTGATCGCTGGATTGACCTTGTCGAGACGAGCCAGCACCGAATCGACGGTTTCGCGCGCCGAGGCCTGCCCGGTGCGGATCAGCCGCGCCAGGTCGGTCGCGTCGTATTGCCAGAGTTCCATGAATTATCCCCTCGTCAGGCGGCCCCTCATCAGGCGACTACTGTGCCGTCTCGCGAGCGGCGCCGTCCAGCGACCAGGTCGTGGAAGGCCGACATCGCGCTCGAGCGCAGGACGTCACGGCGTTGTACGAACACGGTCTGCACGCGCGCGTCCGCCGTCGGCAGGCGATGCACGGCGACGCGCCCGCCGCGCCACACCGGCCCGACCAGGGCGCCCGGCAGCAGGGTAATCCCGAGGCCGGCGGCGACGGCGCCTAGGATCGCCTCCAAGGTGCCGAACTCGAGGCGGCGCAGTCCGACGATGCCGCGCCGCGCCAGCAGCTCCTCCAGCCGTTGGCGATAGGAGCAGCCGGCGCGCAGCACGATGACGCGAAGGTCGGGCCTGGCCAGCAGCTTGCCGACCGACCGCTCGGTCGGGGCGCTCAGCAGCGCCAGATCCTCCTCGAAGACGCGCGCGCTCGTGAGGTCGGGATGGGAGACTGGCCCGCACACCAGCGCCCCTTCGAGCTCGCGATCGAGAACGCGCTCGATCAGCTCCGCTGTCGTGCCGGTGCGCAGGACGAGATCGACCTTGGGATAGTCCTTTGCATAGGTGGCGAGCAGGGGGGACAGCCGCAAGGCGGCGGTGGTCTCCAGCGAGCCGACCGTTAGCGTGCCGCTGGGGGCGCCGTCATCGCGCGCCGCGCGCGTCGCCTCCTCGAGAAGGACGCCAATGCGGGTCGCGTAGGGCATCAGCCGCTCTCCCGCCGCGGTGAGCCGGGCGCCGGCACGGCTGCGTGCGAACAGGGTGACGCCCAGCACCTCCTCGAGTCGGCGCACGCGCTGCGTCACGTTGGATTGGACGGTGTTGAGCTCGCGCGCGGCGCGGCCCATGCCGCCGAGCCGCGCCACGGTTTGGAATGTCACCAGGTCCTTGGCATCCATTCAATCAATTTATCAGATGCTAATGATCACAAGAAATCATTATTAAAGATGTCTGCCGCGGCAGTAGAGTCGTCGCCGGTGGTGCAGTGGCTTCGCATGTGGATGCGCTTTTCATTCTCCTCCCCAGCTCCGCTACAGCTCCGCTGGGGGAGGATGATGATCTTCTTGGGAAATGCGAATGGCCTGCCCGGTAGTGGAAGGAGTGCAATGTCATGAAGTGGCAGGATCGTCGTCTCCTTGACCTGTTCGGGATCGAGCATCCCATCATCCAGGCGCCGATGGCCGGGCCGACGACTCCGCGGATGGCTATCGCGGCGTCCAAGGCCGGGGCGTTGGGTTCCCTGGCGGCGGCCATGCTGACGCCCGACCTGCTACGGGCTGAGCTGCAAACCGTGCGGCAGCAGACCGACAGACCGATCAACGTCAATTTCTTCTGTCACACGCCGCCTGTGGTCGACGCCGGCCGTGAGGCCGGCTGGCGCAGGCGGCTGGCGCGCTACTACGACGAGCTTGGCGTGCCGGCATCGGCGGCCGATGGTGGTGCGGTGCGGACTCCCTACGGTGGCGCGATGGGCGATCTGCTGCTCGAGTTCAAGGCGAAGGTCGCGAGCTTCCATTTTGGGCTGCCGGAGGAGGGGTTGCTGAAGCCGCTGCGCGATGCCGGAATCCTCATCATGAGCTCGGCCACCACGGTCGAGGAGGCACGTTGGCTCGAAGCGCGCGGCGTCGACGCCGTGATCGCCCAGGGCGCGGAGGCGGGTGGGCATCGCGGCATGTTCCTGACCGACGACATCGCCAGCCAGCCCGGCACGATGGCGCTGGTGCCCCAGGTGGTCGACGCCGTGAAGGTGCCGGTAATTGCCGCCGGCGGCATCGCCGACGGCCGTGGCGTGGCGGCGGCGCTCGCCCTGGGCGCCGCCGGCGTGCAGGTCGGCACGGCTTTCCTGCTGACCCCGGAGGCCAAGACATCACAGGTCCATCGCGCGGCATTGAAGTCCAAGTCTGCCGACGTGACGGCGCTCACCAACATCTTCACCGGCCGGCCGGCACGCGGCGTCGTCAATCGCATCATGCGCGAGGTCGGCCCGATCTCTTCGGAGGCGCCGAGCTTTCCCCTGGCCGCCGGTGCGGCGACGCCGCTGCGCGCAGCCGCCGAAGCCAAGGGCAGCGGGGATTTTACGCCGCTGTGGAGCGGGCAGGCGGCCTTGCTCGCCCGCGAGATGCCAGCTGCCGCCGTGGTGGTGACGCTGGTCGAGCAGACCTCCGCGGCCTTTAAACGCGTGCAGGGATGACGGCCTGCAGCAGCTGATCGACGAAGCCGCGGGTGATCGGCGCGTGGCCCATCAGCAGCCGATAGAACAGCGGCCCGAAGATCAGGTCAAGCGCCAGGTCGAGATCGGCCGGCGCGGTGACCAGGCGATCGGCGATGCAGCGCTCCAGGAGCAACCGTGCGGTGTCACGGTTGCGGGCGATGAACTCGTTGCGGAAGGCCTTGGCGAGCTCGGTCTCCGACTGGGCGGCGGCGACCATGGCGGCGATGCTGCGGCCCGTCGGCGCGGCAAAGGCATTTGCCACGGCATGGAGCTGGGCCCTGAGCGCCGACAGCGGCGAGCGGCTCGATGGGCCTGACGCGGGTGGCGCCGACGCGTCGAGGAAGGCTGCCATGGCGACCGCCGGCGCATTCGACCAGTAACGATAGATGGTTGGGCGGCTCACGCCCGCTTTGCCGGCGATCGCCTCGATGGTGACGGCGGTGAGGCCGCCACGCTCGAGCAGGGCGCGCGCGGCGTCGAGGATGGTGCTGCGAATGCGCGGATCGCGCGGCCGGCCGCGCGTTGGTGCTGTCGAGGATTGACGGGGCATATATTTACGTTACGTTACGTAACTTAATATAGCACAGGTGAAGCCATGACGGCAAAGAGCACGACTGAGCAAACCCTGCGGGCCCACATGACGGTGCATGACGCCACGGCGGCGATCGCCTTCTATGCGAAGGCTTTCGGCGCCACCGAGCTGTTCCGCCTGACCGAGCCTTCGGGGAAGGTGGGACATGCCGAGATCCAGATCGGCGATAGTGTGCTGATGCTGAACGACGAGTATCCCGACTTCGGCGCACGCAGCCCGGCGGCGACGGGCGGCTCGCCGGTCGCCTTCCACATCGCCGTCGCGGATGCCGACAAGGCGGTCGCCCGCGCCATCGCTGCCGGCGCCACGGTCATCCGCCCGGTGCAGGACCAGTTTTACGGCGACCGCTCCGGCATGGTCGCCTGCCCGTTCGGCTACCGCTGGTTCCTCGCCGCCAAGAAGGAGGAGGTCAGCCCGGCCGAGATGCAGAATCGCTGGAGCAAGATGCTGGCCGGCGGGAAAGTGAAGTAGGCATCTCTCCTCTTCAACTTCGCTGGGGAGGACAACATTAAGCCGAATGCTTGGCGATCCAGTCACCGTAGGCTGGCAGGACGTGCTCGAAGGCGAAGGCGTGGATGGCCGGCAGTTCGTAGGGATGCATGTCGCGGATGGCGCTTTCGACGGCGGCGTAGCGTTCGTCGACGGTCTTGATCAGCACGCGATACTCCTTGTCGCGCTTGATCTCGTCCTTCCAGGTGTAGAGGCTCTCGATGCGCGAGATCTGTGCGCAGGCGGCGAGGCCTGCTTCGACCAGCGCCCGCGCGAGTGCGCGGGCGTCCTTCCTTCTGGCGACGGTCGTCACGACGGCGATGGGCTTCACGTCGGCGGCTCCTGGTTGCGTTCGGCGGGCGTGATCGTGACCTGCTTGCGCTCGTTGCCGGCGACCACGGTCAACCGAGTGTCGAGACCGATCCGGTCGGCGCCCAGCAAGCGAACCAGGTCGTCGGCGCCGGTCACCGGCTCGCCGTCGAGCGACAGCACGATGTCGCCGGGCTGCAGGCCCGCTTTGGCTGCCGGGCTGTCTGGCTCCAGGCTTGCGACCACCACGCCACTCGTCTGGCGCAGCCCGAGCACGAGCGCCAGACGTCGCGGCAACGGCACGGTCTGGCCGGCGACGCCGATGAAGGCCCGACGGATACGACCGTGGCGCACGATCTCGCTCACCGCGTAGCTCGCGGTGTTGCTGGCGACGGCGAAGCAGATGCCCTGGGCGCCGGCGATCACGGCGGTGTTGATGCCGATCACCTCGCCTTGCGACGACACCAGCGGGCCGCCCGAGTTGCCAGGATTGAGCGCGGCATCGGTCTGGATCACGTCGTCGATCAGCCGCCCGGTGCGCGAGCGCAGCGAGCGGCCGAGCGCCGAGACGACGCCTGCCGTTACCGTCGATTCGAAGCCCAGCGGATTGCCGATCGCGACCACCAGCTGGCCGCGCCGCAAGCTCTTCGAGTTGCCGAGCCGCGCCGCCGGCAGGGCGACGTCGTCGACGACGCGCAGCAGGGCAAGGTCGGTATGCGGATCGTCGCCCAGCACGCGCGCCTCGACGGTGCGGGTGTCGGCCAGCGTCAACCGTACCGCGGTGGCGCCCTGCACGACATGGCTGTTGGTCAGCACCAGGCCATCGGGCGAGATCACGACGCCGGAACCCGTGCCGCCGCGCTGCCGTTTGTCGCGATCGGTCGGCGTCTCGACCCGCACGACGGCGGGCCCGACGCGATCGACGACATCGACCACGGCCTGCGAGTAGGCATCGAACAGCGGCCGTTCGTCCGGGGTGGTTTCTGCGAGGGAAGCAGGTACCTCCGTCGCGGCCTCCTCGTCGGAGACGAGGGAAGGGTGGAAGTCGAACATGCCCGTATATGGGGATTGGCCTCCGAGCTTTCCTTCCCAGCGGAGCTGGGGGAGGCGAGAAGACTCAGAACAGCGAGAAATACTCGCGCTGTTCCCAGTCGCTGACCTCGAGGTTGAAGCGGTCGATCTCGGCCTGTTTCAGCTTGAGATAGTAGCTGACGAAGAAATCGCCGAACGACGTGCGCAGGGCCTGGTCCTCGTTCAGCGCCGCCAGCGATTCGGCGAGCGAGCGGGGCAGGAGCGGGGCATCCGAATCGTAGGGCGTGTCGGCCGACGGGCCGGGATCCAGGCCGCCGTCGAGCCCGTCGAGGCCGCTGGCGATCTGGCTCGCCATGTAGAGGTACGGATTGGCCGCCGGCTCACCGATGCGATTCTCCAGGTGGGTGGCGGCGTCGCCTGGGCCACCCAGCACGCGGATCATGACGCCCCGGTTGTCGCGCCCCCACAGGATGCGGTCGGGCGCCAGCGAGAAGGGGCGATAGCGCTTGTAGCCGTTGAGCGTCGGCGTGGAGAAGGCGGCGGCGCCGCGAGCGTGGGCCAGCAACCCCGCCATGTACTGCATGCCGGCCGCCGACAGCGGGTCGGTCGCATCGACGAAGGCGTTGGCGCCGCTCTTCCTGTCCTTCAGCGATTGGTGCAGATGCCAGCCGCTCGACATGACGTTGGCGATCTTCGGCCGGCACATGAAGGTGGCGTGGAAGCCGTGGCGCTGGGCGACCTGCCGGACGGCGCTGCGGAACAGCACCATGGTATCGGCCGGCGCGATGCCGGCGGCGGCGCGAAAGGTGAACTCGACCTGGCTCGGTCCGTACTCGACCTCGAGCGAGCGCAGCGGCAGGCCGAGATCGACGACGTTGGAGCGCAGGATCTCGAGAATCGGGTCCATCTCGTCGTAGCGCTGCTCGGTGAGATACTGGTAGCCCTGGTTCAGCAAGGAAACGTCGATCGGCTCGCCGGGCTGGCCGGCGTCCCCTTGGGCGAGCCTGGTCTTCTCGACCCTGAACAGGTGGAACTCGACCTCGAGCCCGGCGATGAAGTCATAGCCGCGATCACCAAGGGTCTTGAGCGCGCGCTTGTAGAGCTGCCGCGTGCAGAGCGGCATCGGCCTTCCGTCGGGAAAATGGATGTCGCCCAGCATCCAGCCGGAGTGCGGCGCCCAGGGCAGCGCCCGGAAGGTCGTCGGGTCGGGCAGCATGACCACATCGGCGGCGCCCTCGAGCTCCTTCATGCCAAAGCCGCCGCCCGGCCGCCACACCGGGAACACCGTGCGATGCGAGGTGTCCTTCAGCAGCATGGTCGTGGTGAAGCCGACGCCGTTCTTCAGCGCGCCTTCGATCTCGGCTGCCGTCAGGGTCTTGCCACGCAGCACGCCGTGCTGGTCGGCAAACACCAGCCGCACCACAGACATCTCGCCGGCATGCATGTGCCGCAGCGCCTCGCGGGTCGCCGCCTTGCGGTCCTCAGTCCACAGGCCGGCGCGTTCAACCAGCGTCACGGGCTCACGCCACCAGGGGCGGCACAGTGGCGGCCGCCCAGCTCGAACTGCCACGTCGGCGAGCGTCGACACCCTTCCAATAGGCCTGCCAGTCCTCGGTCGGGCCCATGCCGTCGATGGCGATCGGACCGCGCACGGTAGAGGCGTGCGCCGCATCGAGCCACATCGGCGGCTTGTCGCCATTCGCCACCTGCCCGATCGCCGACAGGAGCATGCGGCGATACGCGACGATGGCCTTGTCGGTCGTGCCGAGATGCTCGCGCGTGCGATCCTGGATGCGGCCCTGGCTTTCGATTGCCCATTGATCGTGCACGTTGATGTCGAAACCCATGCCGGTGAAGGTCTGGCTCGCCTGCTCGGCGACGCTGTAGCCGTACTCGTTGCTGCGCCCCAGACGCGGGCGATAGTCGGGCAGCTGGTAGAGCTTGAGGCGCTGCTCGCGCATCGCCGCGTGATCGACCGGCCGGCCGAAGCTGGTGAAGATCGCGTACCAGTAACAGGACGTGTCGTCGATCGGCACGTGCCACTGGGTGATGGTCATCTCGGCGCTCATCGGTATGACGAAGGCGTAGGGGAAGACCAGGTTGGTGACGCGCACGTGGGTATGCCGCTCGTCGAGGCGGCGCAAGGCGAACAGGCGCAGGCCGTAGTCGGTCGCTTCGACATCGATGCGCGGCCGGGTGAACTCACGCAGCAGGCGGGTCATCGGAATGTCGGAATCGGACGATGCGGCGCGGAACTGCTTGCCGTAAGCCGCGCCGGTATCCTCGTCCTCGTAGAAGCGATGCAGGTACGAGGCATGAGCCGGATCGATGCCGACCTCGAGCGCCTGCAGCCAGTTGCACTCGATCAGCCCCTTGAAGGCGAAGGCGTGACTGCTCGGCGCGAGGAAACAGTCGAGATCGGGGAAGGCCGGCGGTTCGCCTTCGCCCACGAACGCGAACACGATGCCGTTCTTGACGACGACCGGGTAGGCGCGCTGGCGCACTCGCTGGCACAGCACGCTGCCCTCCGGCTCGGCTGGCGTCTCCAGGCACTTGCCGTCAACGTCGAACAGCCAGCCATGGAACAGGCAGCGCAGGCCGCCATCCTCGAGCCGGCCATAGGCGAGGTCGGCGCCGCGATGCGGGCAGTCGCGATCGAGCAGGCCGTGCCGCCCGCGCTCGTCGCGGAACAGCACGAAATCCTGACCGAGCAGGCGTACCGCCTTGGCCGGGCGCTCGTTCGGCAACTCATCGGCAAGCGCCACCGGATGCCAATAATGCCGCAGCAGGGCGCCGCATTTCGTGCCCGGGCCGATGCGGGTGATCAGATCGTTCTGCTCGGGGCTCATCATGGCCGTCAGAGTGGCGTAAAGCGCGACGAGGCGCCACCCGGTACGGTTCCGTCCCAGCCCCTCTCGATTCTCGGGAGAGGTGCCCCCGAAAAGGGCGCGGAGAGGGAAGGCCATGCTTGAGATGATTCCGGTTCCGACGTCGGAACGATTGAGGCTTTTCCCTTCCGCCCCGTATGACGGGGCACCTCCCAGGGCACTTCCCCCGATTACGGAAAAGGGAACCGAGATGCGACCGCTCCGAAGGAGCGAAGCTTGAGGGACAGCCAGAATCGCTGGCCAGATTTCAAAGTGAGCCGGCACTCGCTATAGAGAAGCCATGACCCACTCCAACGGCATGCCCGGTCCGACCTCCCGGCACTTCGTCTCGCAAAGGCTGCGTCTTCACTACGTCGACTGGGGCAATCCCGATGCCCCACCGCTGCTGCTGGTCCATGGCGGGCGCGATCATTGCCGCAACTGGGATTGGGTGGCCGACGCCCTGCGTCACAACTGGCATGTGATCTGCCCGGACCTGCGCGGCCATGGCGACAGCCAGTGGTCGCCCGACGGCAACTACGCCATGTCGTCCTACATCTACGACCTCGACCAGCTCATCCATCAGCAGGGACTGGCGCCGGTCACCATCATTGCTCATTCGCTGGGTGGCAACATCTGCCTGCGCTATTCGGGCGTCTATCCGGAGAAGGTGCGCAAGCTGGTCGCCATCGAGGGGCTGGGGCCGTCGCCCAAGGTGATCGCCGAGCGCGGCACCAAGACGATCGGCGAGCGCATGCGCCAATGGGTCGAGGAGCAGCGCAAGCTGTCGGGTCGCCTGCCGCGGCGCTATCCGACGATCGAGGATGCCTTCAAGCGCATGCAGGAGGAGAACACGCATCTTTCTGCCGCCCAGGCCCGCCATCTGACCCAGCAGGGCGTCAACCAGAACGAAGATGGCACCTACAGCTGGAAGTTCGACAATTACGTCCGCACTTGGCCGCCCTACGACATGAGCTACGAGGACATCGAGCTGCTGTGGGCCCAGATCACCTGCCCGACCCTGCTGGTCTACGGCAAGGAGAGCTGGGCCTCCAATCCCGAGAAGGACGGACGGCTGAAGCACTTCAAGGGCGCCAAGGTGGTCGAGTTCGATCATGCCGGCCACTGGGTGCATCACGATCGGCTGACCGATTTCGTCGACCTGGCGCGGGAGTTCATCAAGTGAAGGCAGCGATCTTTCGCGGCGGCGACATCGTCGTCGACACACTGCCCGAGCCGGTACCCGGCCGCGGCCAGGTGCTGGTGAAGACCTTGGCGTGCGGCATCTGCGGCTCCGACCTGCACGCCGCCAAGCATGCCCACCGCATGGTTGAGGTGAGCCGGCGCATCCCCGGCCGCGTGCCGATGGACCTGGCGCGCGACGTGGTGTTCGGGCACGAGTTCTGCTGCGAGGTGCTCGACTACGGCCCCGACACCGAGCGCCGGCTGAAGCCCGGCACCCGCGTCTGTTCCATGCCCCTGATGATGGAGACGGATGGACCGAAGGGCATGGGCTACTCGAACACCTATGTCGGCGGCTATGCCGAGCAGATGGTGCTGTCGGTACCGCTCATGCTCGAGGTGCCGAACGGCCTGCCGACCGAGCATGCCGCCCTGACCGAGCCGCTGGCCGTCGGCGTGCATGCGGTGGAGAAGGGCGCGGCGGGCGCGGACGAGGCGCCGCTGGTGATCGGTTGCGGGCCGGTCGGCCTCGCCGTGATCGTGGCCCTGCGCCTGAAAGGGATCCGTCCGATAGTTGCCGCCGACTTCTCGCCGACAAGACGGGCGTTGGCGGCGAGGATGGGAGCAGATGTCGTCGTCGATCCGGCCAAGGAATCGCCCTATTCCCGACTGGCGGCGAACAAGCGCGCGGCGATCTTCGAATGCGTCGGCGTGCCGGGCATGCTGCAGCAGCTCTTCGAGGCGGCGCCGCGCGATGCCCGGGTGATCGTGGTCGGCGTCTGCATGGAGCCGGACTCGATCGAGCCAATGTTCGGCATCTTGAAGGAGCTCAGCCTGCAGTTCGTGCTGGGCTACACGCCGGAGGAATTCGCGCGCTCGCTGCGCTTGCTGGCCGAGGGCGAGGTCGACGGCGAGGCCCTGATCACCGGCAAGGTCGGGCTGGCGGGCGTCAGGAAGGCCTTCACCGAGCTGGGCAACCCCGAGCGCCACACCAAGATTCTCATCGAGCCGTGGCGGTGAGTAGAGTTCATGCTCTTCCGGACCGCGAGCATCTCGCTCGTTCATGATTCTGAGCGAGATACGCGGTCCGGAAGAGCATGAGTCCGACACCAGGAGAAAGTCGTCAGTTGACCACAGGCCGGGCGATTTGTTAGCGGTTTGGCCGCAAGGGAGGATGTCAATGAAGCTCTACAACTCGATCGGGCCGAATCCGCGCATGGTCCGCATGTTCATGGCCGAGAAGGGGTTCGACGTTCCCAAGGTCGATGTCGACCTGCGCGGCGGTGAGAACCGGCGCGAGCCCTATCTCAAGGTCAACCCGGCAGGCCAGAGCCCGGCGCTCGAGCTCGATGACGGCTCCGTGCTGGCCGAGATCACGGCAATCTGCGAGTACGTCGACGAGATAAAGAAGGACACGCCGTCGCTGATCGGCAACACGCCGGAAGAGCGCGCCAACACGCGCATGTGGACGCGACGCATCGATCTCAACGTCGTCGAGCCGGCGGCCAACGGGTTCCGCTTCGCCGAGGGCCTCAAGATGTTCGAGAACCGCGTCCACTGCATCCCGCAGGCCGCCGACGACCTGAAGGCGACGGCGCGCGAGAAGCTGGTGTGGCTCGACGGGCTGATGGGCTCCAAGCCTTTCATCGCCGGCAACAAGCTCACCATGGCGGACATCCTGCTGTTCGCCTTCCTCGATTTCATGGGCCAGGTCGGCCAGCCGCTCGATCCTGCCTGCAAGAACCTCACGGCGTGGTTCGGGCGCATGAAGGCGCGTCCCAGCGCCGCCGCCTGACGGAGACACTGACGATGCGCCGCCTGCTGGTTCTCCTCGCGTACATGGCTGCCTCGATGGTCGCGGGCAGCGCGCTCGCCCAGGCGGCCGATCCACCGCCGCGCGGTCTGTTCCTGATGACCGACTATCCGTCGCAGACCGTGCGCGCGGGGGAGACGACGACTATTCGCCTCAAGCTCAACAACAGCGGCCTGCCGCCAGAGCCGGTGGCGCTGGCCCTGTCGGGCGTCCCGCAGGGCTGGAAGGTCGACCTGCTGGGCGGTGGCCTGCCGGTCGCTTCGGCCATGCCGGGCGTCAATGAGAGCGTCAGCCTGCAGCTGCGCGTAGAAGTGCCCAAGGACGCGCCAGCCGGCTCGCAGAAGATCACGCTCAGCGCCAAGGGGCCGGTCGCGCAGGCGCCCGACCTGGTGCTGACGCTCACGGTGGGCAGCGAGGCGCCGGCCAAGCTCAGCCTGAAATCGCGCCTGCCGTCGTTGCGCGGCACGCCACGTTCGACGTTCGAGTACACGGTGACGGTCGGCAACGACAGCGGCAAGGACTTGACCGTGGCGCTGTCGGCGCAGGGGCCGGCCAATTTCCAGACGACCTTCAGCGAAGGCTACGGCAGCAACGAGATCAGCTCGATCCCGATCGAGGCCGGCCAGACCAAGGACATCAAGGTCAAGGTGACGCCGCCGCGCGACGTCAAGGCAGGCGACTATCCGGTGCTGGTCCGCGTGGCGTCGGAGGGCGCCACTGCCGAGCTGCGCGTGACCCTGCAGATCAGCGGCCAGGGCCGGCTTGCGCTCGGCACCAAGGACGGGCGTCTGTCGGGCGAGGCCGAGGTCGGCAAGAGCTCGACCTATACGCTGGTCGTCAGCAACGACGGCACCGCACCGATCGAAGAGGTCGAGATGTCGGGCACCGTGCCGGCGAACTGGAAGGTCGAGTTCAATCCCAAGACCCTCGCCAGCGTCGCACCCAACGAGAAGAAGGACGTGCAGGTCGTCGTGACGCCGGGCGACAAGGCAATCGCCGGCGACTACGTCGCCTCGTTCCGCGCCAACGGCCGCGGCGAATCGGCATCGGCCGATTTCCGCATCACCGTCACCACCTCGACCCTATGGGGCGTGGCAGGCATCGGCATCATCGCTGTTGCCTTGCTGGTGCTGCTGGGCGCGGTGGCACGCTTCGGCAGGCGGTGAGCCGGCGGCAATGGCCCACCTCGCTATGAGCTCTTTGGCAGAGAGCCCCACTGTCGTCGAGGCGCGCGGGCTGCTCAAGCTCTACGGCACGCAGCGTGCCGTCGACGCCATCGACCTCGACGTCCGGCGCGGCGAGATCTTCGGCCTGCTCGGGCCGAACGGCGCCGGCAAGACGACGACCATCCTGATGATGCTCGGCCTGACGGAGATCAGCGGCGGTACCGTGAGGGTGCTGGGTTTCGACCCGGTGCGCCAGCCGCTGGAGGTCAAGCGCCGCGTTGGCTACCTGCCGGATGCGGTCGGCTTCTACGACCATCTGACGGCGCGCGAGAACCTGCGCTACACCGCGCGCCTGCTCGACCTGCCGCGGCGCCAGACCGACGCGCGGATCGAGGAGGCACTGAACAGCGTCAATCTCGCCGACGTGATCGACAAGCGGGTTGCGACCTACTCGCGCGGCATGCGCCAGCGGCTCGGCATCGCCGAGATCGTGATGAAGAAGGCCGAGGTGGCGATCCTCGACGAGCCGACCTCGGGCCTCGATCCACACGCCACCTTCGAGCTGCTGGAGATGATCCGCCGCCTCAAGGACGCAGGGGTGGCGGTGCTGCTGTCGTCGCACCTGCTCGATCGCGTGCAGAGCGTCTGCGACCGGGTGGCGCTGTTCAACCGTGGCCGCATCGCCCTGATCGGCACCGTGGTCGAGCTCGCCAACCAGGTGCTGGGCGCCGGCCATCCGATCCTGGTCGAGGCGTCGGGCACCGACGTGCCGGCGGTCCTCGGCAGCGTTCCGGGCGTGCAGAAGATCACCCAGGAGCGTGCCGCGACCTGGCGGGTCATCGCCGACCGTGACGTGCGCGCCGCCGTGGCGCAGCGCATCGTGACATCGGGCGGCTCGCTGCTGCGGCTGGACGATCTCCAGCCCAGCCTGGAAGAGGTCTACACCAGCTATTTCGAGCAGGCCCGCAATGCCGCCTAGTGCCGGAACACAACGCGTCGCCGCACGGCGCGAGGGCTCACCCTTCACCGGCCTGGGGCCGGTCTTCATGAAGGAATTCTCCGATCACCTGAGCAGCGCCCGCATGATGGTGCTGATGCTGTTCGTGATCGCCTTCGGCGCGCTGCCGGTCGGGCTGTCGCTGCAGGAGCTGCGCAACGTCACCGAATCCGACCCGTTCCTGTTCCTGCGCATCTTCACGTCGGCACCCCAACGCGTGCCGTTCTCCTTCACGGCGTCACTCACCTTGGTGATCCCGCTGCTGGCGATCGGCCTGGGCTTCGACTCGGTGAACAGCGAGTTCAACCGCCGCACCTTGAGCCGCGTGCTGTCGCAGCCGATCTATCGCGACGCGCTGCTGCTCGGGAAATTCCTGGGCGGGCTCGCGACGCTCGCGGTGGCCCTGGTCGCCCTGTGGCTGATCGTGCTGGGCGCCGGCCTGCTGCTGCTCGGCATCCCGCCGCGCGGCGTCGAGGTGGCGCGCGGGCTGGGCTTCCTGATCGTCGCCATCGCCTTCGGCGGCGTCTGGCTCGCCATATCGATGCTGTTCTCGGTGGTGTTCCGCTCGACCGCGACGTCGGCGCTGTGTGCGCTGGGTGTCTGGCTGTTCTTCGCCATCCTGTGGCCGCTCATCGTGCCGGTGCTGGTGCTGGCGGTGACGCCGACCAACGTCGCCATGGGGATGGGCCGGCTCGACGAGACGCTGGCCATGATCGAGATGCAGTCGACCCTGGAGCGCTTCTCGCCCAACACTTTGTTCGGCGAGGCGGTGATCGGCCTGCTCAATCCCGAGACGCGCACGCTCGGGCCGATCATTCCGAGCCAGATGCGCGGGGCGATCATGGGCGCGCCGCTGCCGCTCGACCAGAGCCTGCTCCTGATCTGGCCGCAGGTCACCGGCCTGATCGCCGGCATGATCGTGGTGTTCGCCATCGCCTACGTGGTGTTCCAGCGCGAGGAAGTCAGAGCCTGAAGGACTGGACGGCCGCCGCCGCACTCAACAATGCCCGCTGGTGCGACGCGGTGTGCCGCGCGCACGGCCGGCCGGGAACCTTCCTGCCGCACATGTGGGTCAACGCCCAGGCAGTGCCGCGCTTCTATCCCAATGCGGTGTCGCTGCGCCACGACGAGGCGGCGCTCGACGAGCAGCACGCCACCGTCGACATCCTGGCGAGATCGAACCCGCCCGGCCGCTGGGCGGTGAAGGACAGCTTCGCCACCCTCGACCTGTCGCGGCGCGGCTTCGACCTGCTGCTCGACGCCCGGTGGATTCGCCAGCTGCCGCTCCTGATCGCGCGCACCTCGTCGGACCTCGCCTGGCAGCGCATCGACGCGAGTGACACGTTTCCCGCCAAGCTGTTCGCTGACGAGCGCTTCGCGATGTTCGCCGCCTCCCGCGCCGGCGAGGTGGTCGCCGGCGGCACCCTCTATCGCGCCGGGAAGGTCGTCGGCCTGTCCAACGTGGTCGCCGAGCCGGGCGACGCGGTCGCCGTGTTCCGCGACCTCGTCGCGCTGGCTGCCGGGCTTTTCTCGGGCCTGCCGATCGTCGGCTACGAGTCCGGCAACGAGCTGGATGCCGCCATCAACGCCGGCTTCGAGCCCGGCGACGAGCTCCGCATCTGGGTCCGCGAACGGCAGTGACGGATCGGATAGCGCCGCGCGCCTGAATGCGTCGGCGACGGTGGGCCGGAATACCGCCGCAGCCCGAGACAAGTCTCGACCTGCGTCCTGGTATGAACTCGCGGCGTGAGCGGGAAATCTATCGGGAGGCCTACGGCCTCCTCGGGATGAGGGTCCTGTTGGGTCTTCGACCAAAGCTGAATATGCACCTATGAGTGCGCCACTCCGACGGCGCTCATAGGATCTGGGCTCGACAAGAAGAGCGTCGTCGGAGTGGCGCGCTCCCGGTGTAGAGTCACCCCGCCTTGCGGGCGTCGGCGATGAGTTGCTTCAGGGTATTGGCGTCGACGGCGCCGGGCACGAACTGCTTGCCGATCACGAAGGCCGGCGTGCCGCGCACGCCCAGCGCCGAGGCGAGCGCGAGGTTACGGTCGATGATCTGCTTCAGCTTCGGATCCTGCATGTCCTTCTCGAGCTGGGCACGATCGAGCCCGACCGAAACGGCAATCTCGAGGATGCGGTCTCGATCGAGCTTGCCGTTGTTCTCCATCAGCGCATCGTGCAGGGCTTGGTGCTTGCCCTGCCTGGTCGAGGCAAGGGCCGCCAGGGCGGCGATCTTCGACGCCTCGCCGAGGATCGGCAGGTCCTTGTAGATGATCTTCACATTCCCGTCGGCGGCGAGTACCGACTTGACCGCCTGATGCGCCCGCTTGCAGTAGGGGCACTGATAGTCGTTGAAATCGACGACCACGACGTTGCCGTTGGGATTGCCGCCGATCGGGCTGTCAGGATCGCGGAACAGCTCGGCCTGGTTCTCCTGTACGCCCTTCTGGGCGACCGCCTCGCGCTGGCTGTCCTGCCGGCGCTCGAGTTCCTGCATGGCCTCGACCAGCACTTCCGGATTGGTCAGCAGATACTCGCGGATGCTCTTGCCGAACGCACTGCGATCGGCAGGTGCGGGAGCTTGACCCGGGCTGGCAAGGCGCGCCGGCGTCGTCGCCAAAGCGGCCACGAGGGCGCCGACAGCCGCCAGGCCGGCGCAGACGACGAGGAGGATGGTTCGCATTGATTGATCTCCGGGCCTAGCGGCGTCCCGCCGGCCGCGTGTTGATGTAAGCCTTGATATCCTGCGCCCGCTGCCAGGCCGGTGTCCCGGACTGCAGATGGCGCGTCGCGGCGTCGGCGTGGGATTGCGCCTCGCTGCGCTGGCCGCGCAGCACGGCCATCTCGGCGCGGGCGAGCGAGGTCATGCCGGGGTTGTTGAGCTTGGAATAGCCGGCTGCCATCAGGCGCCACAGCTCGAAGCTGCCTGACTCCTGCTGAGCCGCCTGCTCGAGGTTGCGAACCGCCTCGCGGTCGTTGTCCGGCGAATTGCTGTCGAGCAGGGCGCGGGCATAGTCGATCTTGATGATCGCCGCGCTGGGAAGCAGCTGGACGGCGCGGCGGTACGATACCACGGCTTCGCCGGCCCTGCCGTTCTCGTAGAGCATCTGGCCGCGCACTTCGTGGAAGTAGGGGTCGTTGGGATACTCCTTCAGGAGCCCGTCGATGGTGAGCAACGCCGACCCGAGCGCAGCCTTGCGATACCAGGCGATGGCGCGCGCATAGCGGGCCGGCACCGCGCGATCAGCCTCGCTGAAGCGCGCCAGCGCGGTGTCCGGCGTGATGAAGCCCATCAGCTTGGCGACCATGCGATGGTGCATGTTGAGCGCCTGCGGCGTGTCGGGCGTATTGGCGTAGGGTGAGCGCACCAGCGCATCCTCGAACGTGGCGATGCGGTCGGGCGTCAACGGATGGGTTGTCAGGTATGGATCGCGGCGATTGATCTGCAGGCGCTCCTCGCGCTGCAGGATGCGCAGGAACTCGACCGTGCCCTTCGGTGACTGCCCGGTACGTTGCAGGTAACTGATCGCGGCTTGGTCGGCCGCGTTCTCCTGCGTTTGAGTATACTGCAGGAAGGACAGGAGTGACCCCGGCGCGCGTGGTCCCCCCAGGCCAGTGGTGGGGCCGCCGCGGCCTGAGCCGCCGCCCGACATGGCCCCCGCCGCAAGGGCGCCGCCGCCGATGATGGCTTCGAGAATCTGCAGGGTCGTCAGGCTGCGCAGCTCCTCCTGCATACGGGCAAGATGGCCGCCGGCAATATGGCCGCTTTCGTGCGCCAGGACGCCGATCAGCTGGTTGGGCGTCTCGGTGCGCATGATCAGCCCGGTATTGATGAAGATGCGCTGGCCGCCGGCGACGAAGGCGTTGAGCGAGTGGTCCTGGACGATCATGATCTCGACCGAGTTCGGATCGAGACCGGCGGCGCGCCACACGGGAGTCACCAGCGTGCGGATCGCGTTCTCGATCTCGGCGTCGCGGATCAGATTGAGACGTTGATTTTGCTGGGCGCTCGCGGCACGAAACGGCGCCAGCGCGAACAGCGCGAGGCAGAAGAGGGTGATGATGCGTCGAAACACGGGCGGCACGAGATCCTGGCAAGCTAGGAACGCGCGGCGGTCGCGTCAATTGCGCAACCTGGCGCTGGTGGGAGCGGTTGTGCTGGGCGCTTGTGGCTGCAGTGAGGCGGACCGGGAATCCGATCGGGCCGCACAGGCCGCCAATCCTGCCGGGAGATCGCCTGGAAGCCAAGGGCTATCGCAGGCCTTGAAGTCGGGTGGGTTCTCCGCGGTTTCCACCGATGAGAGCCGGGCGGCGGAGATCGGCCGCGACATTCTGCAGAATGGCGGCAACGCAACGGATGCCGCCGTTGCCATGTACTTCGCGCTCGCCGTGACCTTGCCATCTGCGGCTGGCCTCGGGTCCACCGGTGCCTGCATTGTCCATGACGACAAGACAAAGGAAGCCGAGGCGTTCGTGTTCCCGCCTGTGGCAGCACCCGGGCCGATCGCGGGACAGAGCTTCGTCGTGCCGTCGAGCGTTCGCGCCCTTACCCTGATGCACATCCGGCATGGCGCCTTGCGCTGGGAACAGACCGTGGCTCCGGCCGAGCGCATGGCGCGCTTCGGCGTGCCGGTGTCGCGCGCCCTTTCGCGCGATCTGCAGGTGGGAGGCGGGCTGCTGGCGGCAGACCGCGAGGCGCGCCGGATCTTCGGCAAGGGCGGCGGCGTGATCGGCGAGGGGGATACCTGGGTCCAGGCCGACCTCGCCGGGACGCTGGGCAGTATCCGCCAGCGGGGTGGCGGCGAGTTCTTCCAGGGCTCGCTGGCCCGCATCCTGTCGGAGCAGATTTCCCAGATCGGCGGCAGCCTGCCCCTCGAGGCACTGCGCAACGCCGTGCCGCAAGCCAGCGCGCCGACCACGGAAGGGTATGGCCGACGTCGCGTCTATGTCGCCCCGCCGCCGGCGGCCGGTGCGATGGCGCTCGCGGGCTGGAAGGGCCAGGCGCCGGGCGGGCCGGTGCCGACCGATTCGAACGGCTTTTCCGGGCTGGTCGCGGTCGACAGCAAGGCAGGTGCCGTAGCGTGCAGCTTGTCGATGGGGCAGTTGTTCGGGGCCCGCGTCGTCGTGCCCGGCACCGGCGTGATGCTGGGCGCCATGACGCCAGTGGCAGGCTCGGTCAGCCCGATGATCGTCGCCAATCCGAACAATGGCGAGTTCGGCTTTGCCGGCGCCGGTGGCGGTGCGCCTGCGGCTGCACAGGCCACCGGCATGATTGCCTATTCCGTCCTCGAGCGGGATCAGAAGATGGTGACGGCGCTTGGTGCCCAGCGCGGGCAGGGCGGCTGGGTCAATGCGATCGCCTGTCCGTCGGGTCTGCGCAGCAATCCGGCGACGTGCCAGAGCGGCATTGACCCGGCAAGTGCCGGGTTGGCCCTGATCGCCACGACACGCTAGGCGCGGCCCATGTCCGGCAAGCTTTCGCGCCGCGGCGGCGCGGTCGATCCGTTCATCGTCATGGACGTCATGGCGGCGGCGGCGGAGAAGGAGGCGGCGGGCGATAGCGTCATCCACCTCGAAGTCGGCCAGCCCAGCACGCCAGCGCCCAAGGGCGCGCTGGCGGCAGCGCATGCGGCGCTCGACGCCGACAAGATCGGCTACGTCGCGGCGCTTGGCATTCCTGCCCTGCGCGAGCGCATCGCACGGCACTATCGCGAGACCTACCGCGTCGACGTCTCGCCCGACAGGGTGATCGTGACGACGGGTTCATCGGGCGGCTTTCCCCTGGCATTCCTGGCGAGCTTCGACGCCGGCGATCGGATCGCTCTGGCCGCACCGGGGTATCCGGCCTATCGCAATATCCTGACGGCGCTCAATCTCGAAGCGGTCGACCTGCCGACCTCTGCGGCCGATCGATTCCAGCCGACGGTCGAAGCCCTGGAGAAGGCCGGTCGCATCGATGGCCTGATCGTGGCGAGCCCGTCAAATCCCACAGGCACGATGGTCGGTCACACCGAGATGAAGGCGCTGGCTGGGTGGTGCGACCGCAATGGCGTGCGGCTGATCTCCGACGAGATCTATCACGGTATCGTCTACGACGGGGACACCGTCTCGGCGGTGGAGATTTCCGACAACGCCATCGTGGTCAACAGCTTCTCCAAGTACTTTTCGATGACGGGCTGGCGCGTCGGCTGGCTGGTCGTGCCGGCCGATCTGGTGCGGCCGATCGAGCGCCTGACCCAGAATTTCTTCATTTCGGTGCCGACCCTCAGCCAGCATGCGGCTCTCGCGGCGCTCGAATGCAAGGAAGAGCTCGACGGCCACGTTCGGCGCTACCGCACCAATCGCGATCTCCTGCTGGCCGGCCTGCCGGCCGTCGGCCTCGACCGCTTCGCCCCGGCCGAGGGCGCCTTCTATCTCTATTGCGACGTCGCCCATCTCACCAACGACAGCCGTGAGTTCTGCCGGCAGATGCTGCGCGAGGCCGGTGTGGCGACCACCCCGGGCGTCGATTTCGACCGCGCCCGCGGTGCCGGAACGCTGCGCATTTCCTTCGCCGGGTCGACGGCCGAGATGGAGGAGGCGGTGCGGAGACTGCGGGCATGGAGGCGCCTGTGAGAATCCTCGGCATTGCCATGATCGTTGCCTTCGCTTCGCCGGCCCTGGCTCAACGCGGACCGAGCTTCGAGTGCAGCAAGGCTTCCAATGCGATCGAGCGGACGATCTGCAAGGAGCCCGAGCTCGCCACGGCCGATCGTGAGCTGGCGAGCGTCTATGCGGCCCTTGCCGGCGGGCTCGGCGCTGCCGCCAAGGATCATCTGGCCAAGGACCAGGTGCGCTGGATCGTCGGTCGCAACCGCGACTGTGGAGCCGAGCCCGACGACATGACGGTCTGTCTCAGGAATCGGTACGCCGCACGGACGACCACCCTGAAAGCCTTTGGTGCGGGCGCTTATCCGTTCATCAGCGTGCAGGCGCTCGACCGGAAGGGCAAGCTCGGCCAGATCCGGTTTTCCTACGCGATCGAGTACCCGCAGTTCGACGGCGCGACGGCCGACTTCGCGGCACTCAACGCGCGCTTCGCCACCGATGCCCGGCAGGCTGCCGCTCAAGCGACACCGAGGGCCGAGGACGTTGCCTCCGATCGCGAGCAGGGCTGGACGTATCAGCAAGGCTTCGAAGTGCATCGACCCGGTCCGGACGCCGTCACGATTGCCGAGACGTATTATGGCTACAACGGCGGCGCGCATGGATTCGGCGGGACCGGATGCACCCTCGTTGATCTGCGCACGGGACGCAGCGTCGGTCCTGACGGCGTTTTTGCGGCGGGCGATGGCTGGCTTTCGATGATGGTGCAGATAGTCGGTGACGACCTCAGAAAGCAGTTCGTCGAAAAACCCGGCTTCGAGGATGCGCTGGAACCGAAGAGCCTCACCAAGCTCCTGGGCGAAGCGCGCCACTATTGCTGGAAGGCCAGCCAGCTCGAGCTGGTCTTCAATGCTTATGAAGTCGGTCCCTATGCGGCAGGTCCGTACGAGGTCGTCATCTCGTACGATCGCCTGCGCGCGCACTTCCGCCCCGGCGGTCCGATCGCGCGGTAGGCGTATCTTTCATCGCCGGGAGCGCGCCACTCCGTGGCGTTCATGGGATAGCGGACACACCGATTGCGGATTGGAAGAAGAGCATGAGCGCCACAGAGTGGCGCGCTCCCGGCCATGAGCGCCGCGAAGCCTCAATGCAGCTTCCGGCGGTCGCGTGTTGTCGGCGTCGCTGGCGCGGCCGTCGCCTGGGCGACCTCGATCGACGGCACGGGGCCGGAATGGTGACCGATCATGCGCCAGCCGTCGCTTTGCCGGGTGAAGCTGTTGGTCGCCATGAGCTGGCCCTGCTCGAGGATCTCGCGGCAGACGACGAGGGCGAGGCCCGGCCGGCCAGTGACCCATTCGCCGATACATCGGACCCGGGGCGCTTCCGGATGGCGCATGATGGCGCGCCAGCTCGCCATGATCTCGGCGCGGTCGACGAGCGGCGACTGGCCCGGATGAAGGCAGATCACGGCGCCGCTCGTCGCCCACATCCGGTCCATCGCCTCCAAGTCGCGATCGCTGAAGGCACGATAGAAGGCTCGGTTGGCGGCAAGTACCGCGTCGCGCTCATCGTCGTCGAATTCCGCCAGGAGCGGCGGCAGGCGGGGTGGACGGCGGGGCATTCGACCCTCGAAACTCCATGGTTGCGTCGCCAAGCATAAGCCGACAGAGAAGAGGCCTCCAACCATCGAGACGACGATGTCCATTCCAAAGCTCGAATTCCCGCCATTCCATCTGCCGCCCGAGGCCGAAGCGTTGCGCAGCGAGGTGCGGGCGTTCCTCGGCGAGACGCTGCCGAAGCTCAGGACGGAGGATCGCTTTCCGAGCTGGAACACGCGCTCCGCCGAGTTCAGCAAGGCGATGGGCAAGAAGGGCTGGATCGGAATCACCTGGCCGAAGAGGTACGGCGGCAGCGAACGCAGCTTCCTCGATCGCTACGTCATCACCGAGGAGCTGCTGGGCAATGGAGCGCCGGCCGGAGCCCACTGGGTCGCCGATCGGCAGTCGGGGCCGTTGCTGTTGCGGTTCGGTAGCGAGGAGCAGCGCGAGGCGATCCTGCCGCGCATCACATCAGGCGAATGCTATTTCAGCATCGGCATGAGCGAGCCCGACTCGGGCTCCGATCTCGCCTCCGTGCGGACCCGCGCCGAACCGGTGCCCGGTGGATTTCGGGTCAACGGCACCAAGGTGTGGACCTCAGGTGCTCATCATAATCACTACTGCATCACTCTGGTGCGCACGTCAGGTCAGCACGGTGATCGCCACAAGGGCCTGAGCCAGCTGCTCGTCGACCTGAAGACGCCGGGCATCACCATCCGGCCGATCATCAACCTCGCGGGTCGCCACGACTGGAACGAAGTCACCTTCAGCGACGCGTTCATTCCGGAAAGCTGCCTGATCGGCAACGAGGGCGACGGCTGGCTGCAGGTGACCAGCGAACTCGCCTTCGAGCGCAGCGGCCCCGAGCGCTTCATGCAGAATTTCTACATCCTGCGCGAGCTGGTGCGCGTGCTCGGCCGGCAGCCAGCCAAGCGGGCCAGTGCCGTCCTCGGTCGATTGATCGCGCGGCTATGGACCCTGCGCCAGATGTCGGTTGCCGTCGCGGGCATGATGCAGGGCGGCAAGTCGCCGGCGATCGAGGCGGCGCTGGTCAAGGATCTCGGCACAATCTACCAGCAGGACCTGCCGGAGATTGCCCGTGCGATCGCCGAGTCGGACGCCACCACGGAAGAGGACGTGGCCGATTTCCTCGACGTCGCCCAGTACGCCACGATGATCGCACCGTCCTACACTATCCAGGGCGGAACGACCCAGGTGCTGCGCGGCATCGTCGCGCGCGGCCTCGGTCTGCGTTGAGGAGAGGATCGATGGACCGCGAAACCCGCGACATGCTGCTCGAGACTGCCGACCGCTTCTTCACCGATCGGTGCGGCCGCGAGATCGTCAACAACGTCGAGAAGGGCATCTGGCCGGCCGAGCTTTGGCAGGCGATCGAGGAGATGGGGCTGCCGCACATCGCCGTGCCCGAGGACAAGGGTGGCGCCGGCGGCACCCTGGCCGACATGCTGGCCCTGCTGCGGCTCGCCGGCTCGCATGCCGTGCCGGTGCCGCTCGCCGAGACCGCGCTGGCAAATCTCCTGATCGCGGCCGCTGGCAGTGAGCCCAAAGGCGGCCCGGCGACCGTCGCCCTCGGCGCTCTGTCGCTGAGCGGCGGCCGGGTGTCGGGCCGTGTGGAGCGGGTTCCCTTCGCGACAGTGGTCGATCGCTACGTCGTCGTGGTCGGCGACAAGCTGGCCGTGGTCGGCAAGGGCGCCGCCGCGTGCGCGGCCACGCCCAGCCACGCCGGCGAACCGTACGGCACCGTCACGTTCGACCGTGCCACGGCGGAATTCGTCGGCGAGTCGCCGGTCAACGCCGAGCGCGCCGTCGAGTTGGGCGCGGTCATGCGGGCGATGCAGATGGCAGGGGCGGCCGACAGGGTGCTGGCGATCGCCGTCGAGTATTCCAAGCAGCGCGTGCAGTTCGGCCGGCCGATCTCGACCTTCCAGGCCATCCAGCACATGCTGGCCGAGCTGGCGAGCTGCGTCGCCGCCACCATCGCGTCGGCCGAAGCCGCCGCGCGCGATGCCGATGAAGGCGGGTTGGCCTATGGCGGCAGCTTCTCGATCGCCGCCGCCAAAAGCCAAGCCTCGGAATTCGCCCACCGCATTGCGGCGATCTCGCACCAATCCATGGGTGCCATGGGTTTCACTCACGAGCACATCCTTCACCACTACACGCGGCGGCTGTGGGTGTGGCGCCGCGACTTCGGCAGCGAGACGTTCTGGGGCGAGAAGATCGGCGCTGCCTACGCCAAGGCAGGACCGCAAGCCTTGTGGGCTGCGATGACCGCGAGCCACTATGCGCACCCGGCATAGTGGGGGCGCGTTTCCAAGGCAGAGGACTCATGCGCTGGGAGCGCACCACGCATAGGCGCGAACTTACAAAAACCATCCTCCAGTTGATCATGCTGCCGATCTCGCAGGAGCTCGGCATCAAGGCACCCTTTGGGGCGGTCCGGCCGCGCCGGTGCTGACCTCCTTCGCCGTCGAGGTGCAGATGGACTTTGCCTTGCCCATGATGATCAGCACGGCGGTCTTCCTGCTGCTCGTCGTCATGTTCGTGCTCGTGGGGCCAGAGACCCAAGGGCAAGGAGCTGACGGCCGATCTAGAGGTGATCAAGATAGCCGAGGCTCCGTAGCAACCTGATGGGGCCGGGGCGCGGTTCGCGCCGGCCTTTGGCGTACGCTCCGTTGTGGCGGTCTCTCCCCGGGCGACCTAGTGTCTAATTGCAAAAGTTAACGATAGTATTTCTGAGCTGTGCACCTTTGACCTCGCGCTTGCGCCAGACGAAGGGGGCAGCGTGCTCATTGTAGACCTCGACGAAGTCGTGGATGGCTCGAACGAGTTGCTCGACGCTGGCAAAGCTTGCGCCAACGAGAGCCTTGCGGCTGAAGATGCCGAACCAGATTTCGACTTGGTTGAGCCAGCTTGCCGAGGTTGGCGTGAAGTGGAAGGTGACATTGGGATGGGCAGCCAGCCAATCGTCATTCTTCTTGTGCGTACACAGATTGTCGAGAATGACGTGGATCTGGCGATCGCCAGGGTATTCGGCAACGACCTCGTCCATGAACGCTTGGAAATCGACGCGCTTCTTGCTTGCGGTCGTCTTGCCACGAAGCACGCCGGTGGTCACCTCCAGCGCCGCGAACAGGTTGATGGTGCCGTGTCGCTTGTAGGTGCTCTTCAGACCTTGAACCACCTTGCCGCTGCTCGTCTGCACGTAGCCGCGCGCTCGTTCCAGCGCCTGGATTGTCGGCTTCTCGTCGACGCTGAGCACCAAGGCGTTGTCGGGAGGATTGAGATACAGGCCGATGATATCGGCCGCTTTGGCGGCAAACTGAGGGTCCGTGCTGACGCACCACGAACGATGGCGGCGCAACTGGATGCCCTCCTTGCGCATCACCCGCCACACCGCATCGTCCGACACGCCCAGCGCCGCCGCCAGCGAACCGCCGTCCCAGCTCGACAATCCCTTCGGCGGCGCTTGCTCGAGCCGCCGCAATACCCGCAGACGCAACTCCGGACCGTAGGTCGCCTTCTTACCCGGTCGCGGCCGATCCTGCAGGCCCGCTACTCCGTCTGCCGCAAACCGCTTGCGCCACAGGCCGACCGTGTTGGGCCGCACTCCCAGGCTCCGGCTGACCTCGTCATTACGCTTGCCCTCCAGGCAGGCCAGCACAATGCGAGCCCGCTCCACCAAGCGCGCCTCCGCCGTCCGGCTTCGCGCCAACGCCGCCAACTCCGTACGTTGCTCCGCAGAACACCGCAGTTCCGATGCCACCCGCGCCACGGTACACCTCAAATAGTAGAAATAACCGTAGCATGATACTTAATATCGTATTATATTGCAATTAGACACTAGTATCCTTGCCGTACGATCAGGAGAGGACACGTCCAATGAGAGTAACGCGTCGAAAGCTCGCGCCGGCTGCTGCATCGCTTGCGGCCCTGGCGGCCACGTCAAAGGCTTTTGGTCAGCAGACCAATGAGAACGTGAAGTGGCGCCTGACCTCGAGCTTCCCCAAGAGTTTGGATACGCTGTTCGGTGCGGCGCAGACGATTGTCCGCATCGTCGGCGAGATGACCGACGGCAAATTCGCGCTGCAGGCATTCGGGGCCGGCGAGATCGTGCCGGGCCTGCAGGTGCTCGATGCCGTCGCCAACGGCACGGTCGAATGCGGCCACAGCTATACCGGCTACTACATCGGCAAGAATCCGTCCTTCATCTTCGACGGCTCGCTTCCCTTCGGCTTCACGCCGCGCCAGCACCAGGCCTGGGTGATGTACGGCGATGGCCGCAAGCTGATGGACGAGGTCTATGACAGCTTCGGCATCGTTGCACTGCCGGCCGGCCAGACCGGCGGGCAGATGTTCGGCTGGTTCCGCAAGGAGCTGAAGACGCCGGCCGATTTCGTCGGCCTCAAGATCCGGACCGCGGGCTTTGGTGGCAAGGTATTCTCCAAGCTCGGCGCGGTGCCGCAGCAGATCGCCGGCGGCGACATCTATCCGGCCCTCGAGCGCGGCACGATCGACGCTTGCGAATGGGTTGGCCCGTATGACGACGAGAAGCTCGGGTTCAACAAGGTCGCGAAGTACTACTACACGCCGGGCGTCATGGAGCTGGAAGCCACCAACCACCTGATGATCAACAAGGCAGCCTGGAACTCGCTACCGCCCCGCTATCAGGCCGTTCTTCGTTATGCCTGCGCTTTCGCCCAGACCGAGATGATGGCTTCGTACGACGCCAAGAACGCCACGGCGATCGCCCGCCTGGTGGCGGCCGGCACGCAGCTGTCGGTCCTGCCGGAAGAGGTGATCAAGGCTTTGCGCGGCGCGCTGGAGACGGTCCTCGATGAGGAGGCGGCGCAGAACGAACAGTTCAAGCGCATCCTGGCAAACTGGCGGCAGTTCCGCGCCGAACAGCATCGCTGGTTCTCGATCGCCGACACGCGGGCCGAACTCGCAGTCTACCGCAGCGAACGATAGCTGTCGGTCATGCTCTTTCGGACCGCGGGCGTCGCGCTCCCGGTCTGCTGGAAGAGAACCTCATTCCGGTTCGATGCCGGCGATCGTCATCATCTCGCGGTAAAGGTTGATCTCGGCGATCTGGATGCGGCGCATCTCGTCGGAAGAGCAGGGCGTGATCTCCGACCCGCCCTGCGCCTGGCGCTCGACATAGGCGGGGTCGCTGATGACGCTCACGATCGCCTCGTGCAGCGTCTTCAGGACCGGCGCCGGCACGCCGCGCGGCATCAGCACGCCGGTCCAGGTCATCAGCTCGAAGTCGGGGATGCCCTGCTCGATGAGTGTGGGAATGTCGGGCGTGAGCTTGTAGCGGCCGCGATTGCCGACACCGAGGCAGCGCACGGTGCCGGCCTTGACCTGGGGCAACCCAGTCACCGGGTCAGTGAAGCACAACTGGACATGGCCAGCCATGGTGTCCTGCAGCGCCGCCGGCGTGCTCTTGTACGGCACGTGCACCATGTCGATGCCGGCCTTGGCTTTGAGCAGCTCGCCCGAGATACGCGTCGAGGCGCTGCCCGAGCCGAAATTGATCTTGCCCGGCTGACGCTTGCACAGCGCCACGAGCTCCGCTGCCGTCGCGGCTTCGACCTTGGGATTGACCATCAGGAACACCGGTGCCCGGCCGATCAGGGTCAACGGATCGAAATCCTTCAGCGGATCGTAGGGTAGGCTCCTCATCATCGCGACGTTCGACGCTGCTGCGGTGTTCGAGCAGACGAAGATCGTCATCCCGTCAGGCTTTGCCTTGGCGGCGACCTCGGCCGCAATCGCGCCGTTGGCGCCAGGCTTGTTCTCCACGACCGCCGGCACCTTGAACAGGCGGTTGAGGCCTTCGGCCACATTGCGCGCCGCCTGGTCGGTCGCCGAGCCTGCTCCGAACGGCACGATGATGCGGAACGGGCCAGACGGAAAAGCATCCGCCCTCGCTGCTCCACCGAACGCGAGGGCGGCCGCACCGGCCACGATCTGTCTGCGGCGCATCTTTGATGGGCGCGGTGCGGCTCGTGTCGTCTCGATCATCTCAAATCCGGTGAACTGAAGCGTGTGATGCAGCGAATCCTGGAGCGTGATTGCTCCGACTAAAGACCTCGCCCTGAGGAGCCGCGTGTAACGCGGCGTCTCGGGGTGAGGTCATTTCTCTGGTGCTTCGACCAAAAGAAGATCACGCCGTCAGCGTCGCCACCAGCCGCGGCGCGGCTTCTCCGGCGGTGCGGTGATGACGGGAACCGGCGGTGGCGCCGGTTCTGACGCCGGTGGCGCCGGCTCGAACACGGGCGGCAGGGCTGGTGGTTCGGGCTGCACGGGGGTGGCGTCGAGCACCGCGGGCGGCTCTGGCTGCCGGGGTTCCGCGGCGGCTTCGATCGCTGGCGGCACGTCCGACGACGAAACGAGCGAATCGAGGGCCGGCGGCGGCGCCGAAGGCGGGGGCGGCGGAGGTGCCTGAGACAAGGGCACAGGAGGCTCCGCTTCTATGTTCACCGGCGGGCCAGGATCGAAGGCGTTGTCCTCGGCGGTCAACGGGGCTGCCTCTGGGGACTCGCCGTCGGCTTGGGCTTCCGGGGCGACGTCGGTCGACTGAGCGTCGAGCGGGCTGCCTTCCGGACGCTCACCGTCGCCATTGTCGCGCCGGCGGCGGCGTCCGCCCCGGCGTCCGCGGCGGCGGCGGCGATCGCCGCGCTCCTCGTCGCCTTGCGGCTCTTCGGTGTATTCCGCGCCACGCTGGTCGGTTTGTACGTCGTCAAGGCGTTCCTCGCCGATCGGCTCGTCGCGCTCGTCCGTTGCGTCGGCGTCGTCGGATTCGCCCGCCGCGGCTACCGGCTCGAGGCCGTCGACGCTGGTCTCGCCGTTCGGGCCGTGCTCGGCGCTGCCGTCGTGTGCGTCGTCGCGATCATGCTCACCTTCGAGGGCGTCGCCGACAGCTTGCGGATGGTCGGCCGACTCGCCATCGCCTTCGCGGCGGCCGCGCCGGCGGCGGCGCCGGCGCCGGCGACGATTGCTGTCGCGGTCGCCATCCTCCTCGCCACCTTCCTCGCGCTCGGCCGCTTGCCCTTCCGGCAGCGCTCCGTCGCCGTCTTCCGGCGCTTCGACATCCTCGTTGGCCGGCTCGCGCCCGACCTCCTCGTAGCTCGCGCGCGCCAGCTCCTGCTGCGGCCGCTCGCGATCGTCGCGACGGGTCCGGATGCGTTCGATCTCGCAGTCGGCGGCGTGCAACTCGTCGTCGGCCTCGACGGTGACCGCGATGTTGTATCGGTACTCGATCTCGGACAGCGTCCGGCGCTTCTGGTTGAGCAGATAGAGCGCCACGTTGGGCGGCACGCTGACGATGATTTCTCCCGCGCGGCGGCGCACGCCTTCTTCTTCGATGGCGCGCAGGGCCTGCAAGGCGGCCGATTCGATCGAGCGGATGCGGCCGGTGCCGGCGCAGTGGGGGCAGCTCTCGGTCGAATGCTCGAGCAGGCTGGGCCGCAGCCGCTGGCGTGACATTTCGAGGAGCCCGAACGCCGAGATGCGACCGATCTGGATGCGCGCGCGATCGCTGCGCATCGCGTCCTTGACCTTGTGCTCGACCTGCCTCTGATGGCGCGTCTCCTCCATGTCGATGAAGTCGATCACGATCAGGCCGGCGAGATCGCGCAAGCGGACCTGACGGGCAATCTCCTCGGCCGCCTCGATGTTGGTGCGCAGCGCCGTCTCCTCGATATTGCGCTCGCGGGTCGAGCGGCCGGAGTTGACGTCGATGGCGACCAGCGCCTCGGTCGGGTTGATCACGATGTATCCGCCGCTGCGCAACTGCACGGTCGGCGAGTGCATGGCATCGAACTGGCTTTCCACCTGGTAGCGGTGGAAGAGGGGGATCGGCTCCTTGTACAGCTCGACCTTGCTGGCCTGGTGCGGCACCAGCTGGCGCATGAACTCGGAAGCGGCGGTGAACCCCGCTTCGCCTTCGACGAGGACCTGGGCGATGTCGGTGTCGTAGACATCGCGCAGCGAGCGCTTGATGAGATCGCCTTCCTCGTAGATCAGGGCGGGTGCCGTCGAGCGCATGGTGAGCTCGCGGATCGAATCCCATAGCCGCGACAGATATTCATAGTCGCGCCGGATATCGATCGGGCTGCGCTCGAGACCGGCGGTGCGCAGGATGACTCCCATCCCCTGCGGCACGTCGAGGTCGCTCAGCACCTCCTTCATGCGCTTGCGGTCGGCCGGGTTGGATATCTTGCGGGAAATGCCGCCGCCCCGCCCGGCATTGGGCATCAGCACGCAATAGCGGCCGGCGAGCGACAGGTAGGTCGTCAGCGCCGCGCCTTTGTTGCCGCGCTCTTCCTTGACCACCTGGACCAACAGGATCTGCCGGCGCTTGATGACTTCCTGGATCTTGTACTGGCGGACGGAATGGCGCCGCCGGCGCTCGCGCTTCTCGCGCGTGTCGGTGGCCTCGTCGCCTCCCAACGTCTCAACCACGGCCTCAGTCGGCGTTGCCTCGCTTGGTTCGCCCGCCGCATCGCCCTCCGGACCCCCGGAGGGCATATCGATCGTCGCCGGCGTCTCGATTTCGGTCGAGGCGTCGAGGACAGGGCCATTCAGGCGCTCGCTGGCAATCTCGGCTGGCTTGGCCTGCGGCTCAGGCTCGCTGATGCCGACGCCGACCTCGACCGGCGCGCCAGAGTTCACGACCGGCGTCTCTGCGACCGCACGTTCGGCCGGCGTCTCCAAGGCGGCAGCGGGTTCGACGAGGATCTCAACGGGGGCGCTGTCAGCCAGAGCAGGCAGAGCCGACGACGGTTCGGGCGGCTGTATCCCTTCGGCCGCCACCGCATCGCTCGCGTCATATGCCGACGCCTGCTCTGCAACCGTTTCGACCGAAAGATCAGTTGCCACCTCCTCATCGCCGACGGGAATGTCGTCGTCGTGCAATTCCGGCCTGGACTCGGGTTCCGGGTCGTCGTCGGCCTCGGCGTGCAGGCGCTGCTGCTCGGCGATCAGCCGTTCACGGTCGGCGACAGGGATTTGATAGTAGTCGGGATGGATTTCGGCGAAGGCCAGAAAGCCGTGGCGGTTGCCGCCATACTCCACGAAGGCCGCCTGCAAGGATGGCTCGATGCGGATAACTTTTGCCAGATAGATGTTGCCCTTCAAGGGCTTGCGTGTCGCCGTCTCGAAATCGAACTCTTCCAAACGTGTTCCATCGACAACCACCACCCGAGTCTCTTCGGGATGGCTCGCATCGATGAGCATGCGCCGCGCCATGGGCTCGCTCCCGAGGCGCCCGGTTCCAGCCGGCGCGAGCAACCAGCCGCCGAGCCGCCTCTTTGGTGCGAGGGGGGCGGTGCGCCATCAACCCGTCGAACGGCCAACTTCAGCCAAGACGGGGAAGCATCGCGCCGCCGGACCACAACTGGGTCCTGCCGACCTCGGGTTTTCCATAGCCACCGCCTTCCTGACAGTCCCTCTGCAGGTCCGCCGCACTCAACTTCAGCGAAGCGCAAGCTCGACCCGGCTCGGAGACTGCCGTCGGAGCGCACCGGCCTCGAGAGGAGGGCGCTTCGAACGACGGCGACTGCTCGCAAGGCGCAACATACGGGGTTCGACAGGGGGCGACAATCAAAAGATTGAGGGCGAGGCACATCAAGGCATAAGAAGTTGATTCTTCTTGAAAATATCGGGGCTTTTGTGTACTCAGTTGAGGATATTCAGGTAATTCCCGGTAATTCATTCATAAACTGGCTTGGCTATGTCTGCCCTTCGCCGTCGGGATGTTTGTGCTGCGCTGGCCGCCTTTGGCGCCGGATGGGGCACTGTCCTCAAGGAAGCAGGGGCGGCCCCCAATAAAGCCCGACAAGTAACCGCTCCCGCAGTCAAATCGGCCAAGCCAACGAAGCCGGCGGTGCGAACCCGATTGATCGTCCTCGATCCCGGTCATGGCGGCCGCGACCCGGGGGCCCTCGGGGTGCGCGGAACCCAGGAGAAGGGTGTGGTCATGGCCATTGCTCGCCAACTGCAGGCCGAGCTGCAGGTCGGCGGCATCTACCGGGTCATGCTGACCCGCAGCGGCGACAGCTACGTGCCTTTGCGCGAACGGGTCGCCCGGGCGCAGACTGCCAAAGCCGACCTGTTCTTGTCCCTGCACGCCGATGCCCATGCCGATTCGGAGATTCGTGGCGCCTCCGTCTACACCCTGTCGGAGGATGCCAGCGACCGCGAGGCGGCGATGCTGGCGGCGCGCGAGAATCGTGCCGACGCCACCGCCGGTTTCCGCTTTGCCCACGAGCCGGACAATGTTGCGCAGGCGCTGTTCGCGATGAGCCAACGCGGCACCGTCAACGACTCCCGTCGCCTCGCCGACACGATCGTGCAGTCGTTTGCCCGCAACGGAGTGCGTCTGCTGCCCCGCACCCATCGCCAGGCCGGGTTCGCGGTCCTGACGTCGCCTGATATCCCGGCGGCCCTGGTCGAATTGGGATACCTGTCCAATCCGCAAGACGAAAGGCTGCTCACCGTCTCGCAGCATCAGATCGCACTGGCGCGGGCGCTGCGTGCCTCGGTCGACGCCCATTTCGGGCTCGCCACAAGAAAGGCGTAAGTTGGGCGCATCCTCTCACGTTGCCCCTTCTGAAGGCTACGCGTAGAAAAAGGCCGTGTTGAACCTGTTCAAAGTCTTGCTGGCATTCGCCACGGCCTCCGTGATCGTCGGGGCCGGAATCGTTGCGGGCCTGTTCTGGCATTTCAGCCATGGTTTGCCCGATCACAAGCAGCTTGCCGACTACCAGCCTGCGACGGTGTCTCGCCTCTATGCCTCCGATGGCCGGTTGCTGGCCGAGTACGCCCGCGAGAAGCGGGTGTTCGTGCCGGTGGCAGCCATGCCCAAGCGCGTGCTCGAGGCGTTCGTTGCGGCCGAGGATCAGCGTTTTTTCACCCATCCCGGCATCGACTTCGTCGGCGTCGTCCGCGCCATGGTCGCCAATGTGACCAATCCCGGCAAGCGGCCCGAGGGCGCGTCCGGTATCACCCAGCAGGTAGCCAAGAACTTCCTACTGTCGAACCAGGCGACCCTGGCGCGCAAGATTCGCGAGGCGATCCTGGCGTTTCGCATTGAGGAGACCTATTCCAAGGAGCGCATTCTCGAGCTCTACCTGAACGAAATCTATCTCGGCTCGGGCAACTACGGCGTCGCGCAGGCCGCAATCAACTATTTCGACCGCTCGCTCGACGAGCTCAGCCTGTCCGAAATCGCCTATCTGGCGGCGTTACCCAAGGCACCGAATCGCTACAACATCCAGCGCAATGAGAAGGAAGCGTACGCGCGGCGCGACTACGTGCTCGGCCGCATGCAGGACGACGGCTATATCACCGCGGCCGAGGCCCAGGCGGCGAAGGCCGAAAGGCTCCAGCTCCGCCGGCGCGGCGCCACCGAAGTGGTCCAGGCCGACTTTTTTGCGGAGGAAGTCCGGCGCAACCTCCTGGCAGCGTACGGCGAGAAAGGGCTGTACGAGGGTGGCCTGACCGTCAGCACGACGCTCGACCCGGCGATCCAGGCCGCTGCTGACAACGCCTTGCGCCAGGGTTTGGTCGCCTATGACCGGCGGCATGGCTGGCGCGGCCCCTATGCCCACGTCCCGGACATGAATGTGTGGGAGGAGGAGTTCGCCCGCATCGCCCAACGTCGTCCCCTGTTCGGACCGCCGGCGTGGCAGCTCGCCGTCGTCGCCAAGGTCGAAGCGCAGTTGGTGCAGCTCGTTGGTCTGCCCGACGGGGAAGGCACACTGCCTTTTGCGGAGATGGCGTGGGCGCGACCCACCCTGCCGGAGCAACGAGTCGGCAACCCGCCGCGCAGCCCGAAGGACGTCGTCGCCGTGGGCGACGTGATCGTCGTCGAGAAGGTCACGACCGGCGCCGGCAGCAAGCCCTATCCGCCGAAGACGTATGGGCTGCGCCAGGTGCCCAACGTCGAGGGCGGCGTCGTGGTCATGGATACCCAGACCGGCCGCGTGCTCGCCATGACGGGCGGCTGGTCCTATGGCCGCAGCCAGTTCAACCGCGCCGTCCAGGCAGCACGCCAGCCCGGCTCGTCGTTCAAGCCGTTCGTCTACCTGGCGGCGATGGATGCCGGCTTCACGCCGGCCAGCATCGTGCTCGACGCGCCGTTCAGCTACGACCCAGGCTATGGCCAGCCGATCTGGTCGCCGAAGAACTACGGCGGCGACTTCCTCGGCCCAGCGACTGTGCGCCGCGGCCTCGAGCTGTCGCGCAACCTCATGACGGTGCGGATGGCGCAGCAGATCGGCATGAAGAAGGTGGTCGAGGTCGCCAAGGAGTTCGGCGTCACCGATCACATGGGCGCCTACCTGCCGATGTCGCTGGGCGCAGGCGAGACGACCCTGCTGCGCATGACGATGGCCTACGCGATGCTGGCCAACGGCGCGCTCGAGATCACGCCGAGCCTCGTCGACCGCGTGCAGGATCGCAACGGCAAGACGATCTATCGGCACGAGCCGCGCACCTGCCGCGGCTGCGGCGAGCAAGCCCAGGGCAAGGTGCCGGTGCCGCCGGAGATCGTCGATCCGCGCAAGCCGTTCCACGATCCGGCGTCGGTCTACCAGGTTGTCAGCATGATGCTGGGGGTGACGACGCGCGGCACGGCGGCTCAGCTTGCCGCGCTCGGACGGCCGATCGCCGGCAAGACGGGCACGACCAACGATGCCCGCGACAACTGGTTCCTTGGCTCGACGCCAGACATCACCGTCGGGATCTTCATCGGCTTCGACGAGCCGCGCACACTCGGGTCGGGCAACCAGGAGACCGGCGGTGGCAACGCGGCGCCGATCTACCAGAGCATCGCGCAGGAGATCTTCAAGGGTAAGCCGCCGACGCCCTTCCGCATCCCGCCGGGCCTGCGCTTGGTGAAGTACTCCTACGAGGGCGGCGCGATCGACGAGGTCTTCAAGGTCGGCACCGAGCCTGGCTCCGAGGGCTTCAACCAGACGCCGCTTGACGGCTCAGGGCAGTATTCCGGTATAGACGGCGGCGGCCCGCAGCAGGCGGGCGGCGGTCGGCGCCCCGGCCTGACGGGAACCGGCGAGACCTATTGATCCTGCGGACGCCGGGCTGGCGCCGACCCGTGACAGGCACGCGCCAAGGCGCGACGGCCCCGAGCGACGGACCAAGTGAGGAGTGACGATGCGCGCCGAAGCTACAGCCATGGCCAACGAGATCGAGGAGTCGCTGGCGCTCCTCAGGAGGCGTCTTTGACTACGACCGTGCGGTCGTCCGTCTCGACGAGCTGAACGCGCGCGCCGAGGACCCGGCGTTGTGGGATGATCCCAAGCAAGCTCAGTCGGTGATGCGCGAGCGGACCCGATTGGATGGCGCGCTGGCCACGATCCGCCGACTGCGCGACGCGGTCGACACCAATGTCGGCCTAATCGAGCTCGCCGAGGCCGAAGGCGACGAGATCATGATCGGCGAGGCGGAGAAGGCGCTGGCCGAGGCGCGCGTGGAGGCGGCCAAGGCGCGACTCGAGACGCTCCTGTCCGGCGAGGCCGATCCCAACAACGCCTATGTCGAGCTCAATGCCGGCGCCGGCGGCACCGAGGCCCAGGATTGGGCGGAGATGCTGGCGCGCATGTATACGCGCTGGGCCGAGCGGCGCGGCTACAAGGTGAGCTGGCTCGAGGAGAGCGCCGGCGAGGAGGCCGGCATCAAGTCGTGCGCCTTCAAGGTCGAAGGTCCCAACGCCTACGGCTGGCTCAAGACCGAGAGCGGCGTGCATCGCCTGGTGCGCATCTCGCCGTTCGACGGCAACGCGCGGCGCCAGACCAGCTTCGCCTCGGTGTGGGTCTATCCCGAGGTCGATGACGACATCGAGATCGAGGTCCTCGACAAGGATCTGCGGGTCGACACCTACCGGGCGTCGGGCGCCGGCGGCCAGCACGTCAACAAGACCGATTCGGCGGTGCGCATCACCCACATCCCGACCGGCATCGCCGTCGCCGTGCAGCAGGAACGCAGTCAGCACCAGAACCGCGCCAAGGCGATGCAGATGCTGAAGGCACGCCTGTACGAAGTCGAACTGCAGAAGCGTGAGGCCGAACGTCTGGCTGCCGAGGCGAACAAGACCGACATCGGCTGGGGTCACCAGATCCGATCGTACGTGCTGCAGCCCTATCAGATGGTGAAGGACCTGCGCACCAGCGTCGAGCGATCCGATCCCCAGAAGGTGCTCGACGGCGACCTCGACGACTTCATGGCCGCGTCCCTCGCTGCACGGGTCGGCGAGGGCAACGAGAAGGAAGCGGCCTAGCGCCCACGCCTGAGGGGCACATTTTCTGGATCAGGTTCATGCTCTTCCGGACCGCGAGCGTATCCCTCGCTCATGACCCTGAGCGAGGGATACGCTCGCGGTCCGGAAGACCATGACCAACATAAGAAAACACGCTCTAGAATCGCGGCTAGCGTTGCGGCGTCAGGATTTCTCCGCCAACGCCCTCTCGGTCGGCGATGGTCCAGTAACCTTTGAGCGATCCGTCGGGCTGAAGCTCGTAGACGATCAGGCCGTAGTCCGAGCCGAGCTTGTAGAATGCGGCAAAGGCCTTGTTGGCCAGCATGCAGATGCCCTTGGAGCTGGTCGAGCCGGTCTGCCAGGTGATATTGCAGGTCGACCCGCTGGGAGTGATGTGCGCTGTGCCGGTGTAGGTCGAGCCGTCGGGGTTGGAGCCTTTGACCGTATAGTTCCCGCCGACCGATTGCGCCGAGACTGCAGTGGCAATGCCAATCGCCAGCGCTGATCCGAGAAGCAATGTGCGCACTGGTTTTCCCCCATCGTTGTCGTGAGTGCCGCAGCATTCTAGGTCCGCTTCCTTGCAACACAATGGTGCCTTGCGTTGGTGGTGACCGCCGCTGGCCCGCCGTGCTTGAATGGTCAGGCGGTGCACCCTAGCCTCGCGCGAACTTCGCTGGGGAGGAACGACCGATGCCTACGATCGACGCGCAAGTCCATTGCTACGAGCGCAATCACCCGGGTCGGCCGTGGACCGCCGTGCTGGCCGGGCCGCCGGAGGTGACAGCCGCGGATATGATCAAGGCGATGGACGAGGTTGGCGTCGACGGTGGCTTGCTGGTCTCGGTGTGGACCATGTACCGCTGGGATGCGAGCTACGCGGTGGCTGTGCAGAAAGCGCACCCCGATCGTTTCGCGGTCATCAAGCCGGTCGATCCTAACGATCCCAAGGTCGGCGACACGATTGCCGAATGGGCCGGCAAGGACGGCAGCGTCGCCATCCGCATCATGATGGGGCCCGACGTCTCCAGGGATGCCGCCGACCCGGGAATAGGACGCGTGCTTGCGGCCGCGGCCAAGCATGACCTTCCGGTCAACCTGATGTGCCGGGGCCGGCTCGAACAGGTCGGCGAGATGGCTCGCCGCCATCCCGACACGACTCTGGTGATCGACCATCTCGGTCTCGAGCAGCCGATGGCGCCGCCGGCCCCCAAACAGCCATGGGTGGAGTTGCCCATGTTGCTGGCTCTGGCGTCGCAAAAGAACATCGTGGTCAAGATCACCGGCGCCTGCACGCTCAGCCACGAGAAGTTTCCCTACAAGGACATCTGGGACCCGCTCGGCCGCATCTTCGACGCCTTCGGCCTGGAACGCTGCATGTGGGGCACCGACTGGACCCGCGCCGTTGCCTTGCTCACCTACAGGGAAGGTGTCGAATCCTTCCGTATCACCGACCGCCTGTCCGACAGCGACCGCGCCCAGCTGATGGGCGGCTCGCTGCAGAAGATCTACGGCTGGTCGCCGGGCAAGCGCTGACTCAGCGTCTTCCGGATCGAGAGCGTCTCGCTCGCGCATGATTCTGAGCGAGCGGGACGCCCGCGGTCCGGAAGAGCATGAATGAAGGAAAGGTCCCTCGCTGCGCTCGGGATGATACTGTTATTGTCGCGTTCAGCGGCAACTGTTGTCGCGTGCAGCGGCAACGGTTGTCGCGCGCAACAGCAACGGTTGTCGCGGGCAACACCAAAGGTGTCATCCCGAGCGCAGCGAAGGACCTTTCTCTTTAAGGGCTTACAGCGCCTTGACCGCTTCCAGCACTTCGGCGACGTGGCCGGACACCTTCACCTTGTGCCACACTTTGGCGACGGTGCCGGTCTTGTCGATCAGGAACGTTGCCCGCTCGATCCCCATGTACTTGCGGCCATAGAGGCTCTTCTCGATCCAGGTGCCGTACTTCTCGCAGATCTTGCCGTCCTCGTCGGACACCAGCGGGAAGGGCAGGTCGTACTTCTGTTTGAATTTGTCATGCCGCGCGACGCTGTCCTTGGAGACGCCGATCACCTGCGCCTTGACCTTGGAGAAGTCGGGCAAGGCGTCGCGAAAGCCGCAGGCTTCGGTCGTGCATCCCGGCGTGTCGTCCTTGGGATAGAAATAGAGCACGACCGGCTTGCCGCGCAGGTCGGACAGTTTCAGCTTCTTGCCGCCGTCCGTCGAGGCGGTGAAATCTGGCGCCTTCTTGCCTGCTTCGACACTCATGGCTCGCTCCCCTTGTCGTCGACCCGCGGTTTCCAGCCGGCGGCTCGCGCCGGCTCCTCGACGAGGCGGCGGTATATAGCACGTGCCGCATTCGTCTCCGCCGCGATGCGTGCCTGCAGCTCGGCGAGGTCGGCAGCGCCCTCCGTCGAGGCGATCAGCCGGCGCTGACCTTCCGGCGCGGCAGCCTCGTCGAATGTCGCTTCGTCGCCGTCCAGCGTGAGCCGCAGCAGGCTCTGGACGTCGGTCAGCAAGGCACGCGTGGTGCGCAGGCGTTCGGCGTCGGCTTGATCCAGCAGGCCTGCATTGGCGGCCCGGCGAAGCATCTCGCCCGGATGAGGATCGAGCAAGTCCGGACGCTCGGCGGCATGCCGCAACGCGAGGTATTGGGCCACGAAATCGATATCGAACAGGCCGCCCGGCAGATGCTTGAAGTCCCAGCGGCTCTTGGGTGGCGCGTGGCGCGCGATGCGGTCACGCATGTCGGCAACATCGCGCACCAGGGCGATCGGGTCGCGCGGCCGGCACAAGGTCGCCGTCACGATATCGGTCAGGCGCTCGACCAGCCCGGCCGGGCCGTGAATGACGCGGGCCCTGCTCAACGCCATGTGTTCCCACGTCCACGCAGACTGCGCGTGATAGGTCTCGAAGCCTTCGAGAGAGTTGGCGAGCGGGCCGGCGCGCCCCGACGGGCGGAGGCGCATATCGACTTCGTAAAGCGCGCCCTCGTTGGTGTGGGCGGTGAGGGCTGTCACGATCTTGGCGCTGAGCCGGGTGTAATACTGGATCGGCGGCAGGGGCCGCGCACCGTCGGACGCCTCCAGGTCGGGCGGAATATCGTAAACGAAGATCAGGTCGAGGTCGGAGGTCGCCGACATCTCGCGGCTGCCGAGCTTGCCCATCCCCAACACGGCGAGCCGCTGGCCGCGAAAGCCGCCATGTGTCTCCGCGAAGCGCTGCTCGATCCGATCGCACAGCGCCGAGATCGTCGCCGCGGCGATGTCGGCATAGGCCATTCCGGCGTGGGCCGGCCGCACGATGGCCTGGAGCTGCTGGACGCCGACCTGGAAGCGCCGGTCGTTGGCCCAGCGGCGCGCCTGGTCGAGGATGTCCTGCTCATGGTCGAACTCCGACAGGCCGCGAGCCAAGTCGGTTGCCATCTCCGCCACCGACGGCAGGGGACGATAGAACGCTGGCGACAGCACCGCGTCGAGCAACAGCGTGCGACGGGCGAGATGCGCGGCCAGACCGGGGGCGCTGCCCATGATGGCGGCCACCAGGTCGAGCAGGGCAGGGTTCGACTTGAACAGCGAGAACAGCTGGACGCCGGCCGGCAGGTTGTTGAGGAACCGATCGAAATTGAGCAGCGCCTGGTCCGGCGCCGACGTCGACGCCAGGGCCTTGAGCAGTCCCGGCATCAGCTCGGTCAGAAGCTCGCGCGCCCGCGCGGTCGCCGTGGCGCGATAGCGGCCGTGATGCCAGCGGCGGACGATGGCGGCCGCGGCGGAGGCGTCGCGAAAGCCCAGCGTGCGCAGGGTTTCCAGCGTGCCCGGGTCGTCGTCTGCCCCGGTGAACACCAAGTTGCCGCCCGGTCCGGCAAGGCTCGGCGCCTCCTCGAACAGCCGCGCGTAGTGCCCCTCGACCCGGTGCAGGCAGGCGAGCAGGGCGTCGCGAAACGATCGCGGATCGGCATAGCCCAGGAAGGTGGCGATCGCCGCCAGTCCGCCTTCGTCGGCGGGCAGGCTGTGGGTCTGCTGGTCACCGACCATTTGCAGGCGGTGCTCGACGCGCCGCAGGAAGCCGTAAGCCTCGATCAGGTCCTCCGCCGCCGTCTGCGTCACGTGGCCGGCGGCGGCGAGCGCGCGCAGGCTTTGGCAGGTCGCCCGCTGGCGCAGCGCCGGATTGCGGCCGCCGAAGATCAGTTGCTGGGTCTGGGCGAAGAACTCGATCTCGCGGATGCCGCCGCGTCCCAGCTTGATGTTGTGGCCCAGCACCCTGACCGCTCCGCCGCCGCGATGGGCGTCGATCTGGCGCTTGATCGAATGGATGTCATGGATCGCCGCGAAGTCGAGATGCCGGCGCCAGATGTAAGGCCTGAGGCTGGCGAGAAACTCCTCGCCGACGGCGTGGTTACCGGCAACCGGATGGGCCTTGATCATGGCCGCGCGTTCCCAGTTCTGGCCGACGCTTTCGTAGTAGAGCTCGGCGGCCTGGACCGACATGGCAAGCGGCGTCGAACCGGGATCGGGCCTGAGCCTGAGATCGGTGCGAAAGATGTAGCCGTCGGCCGACGTCTCCGACATGAGCTGGACCAGCATCCGGGCAGCCCGGACGAAATGCCGCGACAGCTGCTCGTTGCCGACAAGGGCGGAGGCATCGCGATCGTACAGCAGGATGAGATCGATGTCGCTCGAGTAGTTGAGCTCGCCTGCCCCGAGCTTTCCCATGCCGAGCACGGTGAAGGCGGCGGCCTGCGGATCGTTGCCGATGGCGAGCTGACCGTCGCGCGCCAATTGCAGCAGGATCGAATCGCTGAGCGCCGACAGGCAACCGGAAGCGAAGGTGCTGAGCTCGCCCGTGACCCGATCGAGCGGCCAGTGGCCGGCAATGTCGGCGACGGCGACGGCCAGGGAGACGCGCCGTTTCAGCCGGCGCAGGCTGGTGGCGACGGTCGCGGGCAGCGCGCTGTCGCGTGCTGCGGCTCGCGTGGCGTCGAGCTCGAGCGCCAGATCGACGCTCACGGCGTCTGGGCCGCGACGCCACAGATCGGTCATAAAACTCGGGTTTTGTATGGCCGTCTCAGTCAGGTAGGGACTGTTCCCGAACAGGGCGTCGAGCAACGCAACGACAGCCGGATCCTCGGGCATTGCCTGCGACTCGCGCCATCGTGCCCAGGCAACGTCACGCCGTTCGCGGTCGTGTGGATGCGGCAGTACGGCAGTCGAAAGCCAAGACATACGAGGTGCTGGTCGGTTACATTGATGATGTCCAACGGCACGCTTGCCTGCGGGCGGTGCCACCGTCAAGAACTTGGAAGAATCGGTCTTTGGTCAAGAGAACCTGTTGTGTGGCCGGCCGCGTCGCGGCTGCAATCGTCCTGGCAGTCCTGGCGCTCGTCGTGGTGGCGGCGATGCGCCTGATGTCCGGACCGATCGACCTCGATTTCCTCAAGGCCCGGATCGCCGAGGCGGCCGATGTGCCCGGCAACGATTTGAAACCCGATGCCAGTCGCGTCTTCGTCGAATGGGGCAGCCTCAGCCAGCCGGTCAGGCTGGTGTTCGACGGCATCCGCATCACCAACCAGCAGAATCAGGTCGTCGCGACGGCGCCGCGGCTGGCGCTGTCGTTCGATCCACGTGATGTCGTGCGCGGCCGATTCCTGCCGACATCGGTCATCGTCGAGCGGCCGACCATCGAAGCGGAGATTGCGCGCGAAGGCGGGATGCTGCAGCGGATCTTCGCCCGATCGGACGCCGAGTCGCAGAACGAGCTGGTGCGGGTGCTGTTCGAGCAGCTGCTGTCCGAGCCCAACTACTTGTCGCTGCTTGGCCAGCTCGACACCGTCGCGGTGGAGAATGCGCGCTTGACCCTGCGCGACGAGCACACCGGCATCGAATGGGTGGCTCCGGCCGCCCGTGCTCGACTGATGCGGGACGCCGGCGGCGTCATCATCTCGGCCAGTGCGCATTTCAGCCCCGACGGGGGGCGGCCGACCAACATCTCTGTCTCGGGCATCTATGCGCGCGACCGCAGCCGCGTATCGGTCACGGCTCTCATCAGCGACGTGCGGCCGGCTCTGTTCGCCGACCTGTCGCCTGACGCCGCCCTGCTGCGAGGCGTCGACATTTCCCTGGGCGGCCAGCTGCAGATCGAAGCGGACGGCCGCGGCGATGTGCGCCACGTCGTCGTCGAGGTCACCGGGGGCGAAGGCACCATCACCTTGCCCGGGCTGCTGCCAGCTGCGCATAAGGTCAAGTCGGTTAGTGCGCGGGCATCGGTAGACGCTCTCTCGCACACCGCGGAGATCGAGCGCATCACGGCCGATTTTGGCGTTGCCAAGATCCTGGTGACCGGATCGGGAAGGAGAACCCCCGACGGACAGACCTTTGGGGGCCGCGCCGAGGTGCTGCACATCCCGGTCGATCGCCTGGGCGACTATTGGCCCATCTCGTTCGCCGAGGGTGGCCGCGCATGGGCGCTGGCCAATCTCAGCAAGGGCGAGATCGATGTTGCCGCCGAGTTTGGCCTGAGCACGCCCGGCCACGACTTGGCCCAGCTCAAGGTCAACCGCATGGTGGGGATCATCGACTACCGCGGGATGACCGTGCGCTACATGCCGAACATGCCGGAGCTGGAAGGCGTTTCCGGCAAGGCGCGGTACGAGAACGGCATGCTGCGTTTCGACATTGCGGGCGGCACCGCGGCGGGCCTCAAGACCAGCGGTACGACGATCGTCTTGACCGGACTCGCCGATCCGCCGCCGCAGCATGCGTCGATCCGCATGCCGATCGCCGGGCCTGCCCAGGACGTCATCCGCTTCCTGGCGCGACCCAAGCTCGGCCTGCCGAAGGATGTCCTCTACGACTATCGACGCCTGGGCGGCGACGTGTCGGTCGACCTGTCGCTCGACTTTCCGCTGCTCAATGCCCTGACGGTCTCGGACCTAGACATCAAGGCCGAGGCGACGTTGTCGAGATTCTCGTTGCGAGACGCGATCGGCGATGTCGATCTCAGCGACACGACGGCCCAGGTGAAATACGCCGGCTCCGAGCTCAGCATTTCGGGCAATGGCAGGCTCGACGGCAACCCGGTCGAGATCACTTGGCGCACCCTGTTCGGGACCAGGGTGCCGTTTCGCCAGCGTTATGACGTCAAGGGAACCATTCCGGCCGCGCTGATCGCCAAGGCGGGGTTGCCATCGCCGGAGCCGTGGCTGAAAGGTCCCATCGCCACCGCGTTGCACTATCAGGTGACGCCCAACGGGGCGAGCGAAGTGGTCGGCCGATTCGAGATCAAAGGCGCACTGGCCGACGCGCCGCCGTTGGCCTGGACAAAGGAACCGGGCGTCGACGGTCTGATCCAGATGACGGCAAAGCTGGCGCCCGGCAGCAAGGTCCAGACCATCGACTACGATGCGCGCAGCAACGGCTTGCTTGCGACCGGCCAAGTCCGCTTCGGCGGCGACAGCAGCGTGCAGCAGGTGGTGCTGAATCAGTTCAGGCTCGGGCGGACGGATGTCGCCGGCGAATGGAAGCGCGGACCGGGTGGCGTCGAGGTGGCGTTGCGCGGGGCGACGCTTGAGCTGCCGCGCCTGCGGCACGCGCTGAAGACGCGGCACGAGCTGGCGGCGAAGGATCCGAGCGGCGCGGCAGCCGTATCGCACGCCAGCACGAAGCTCAACCTGCAAGTCCAGCAGGTGCTGACCGAGATCGGGACCCTGGGCTACGCCAACGGGCGGGCGGAACTCTCCGGCGAGACCATCGTCTCGGCCGACGTGACGTTCGGCGCCGGCCGGGGCTCGACGTTCAGGGTCACCCCGGGAACCCCCGGCCGGTCGGTCTTCTTCTATGTCGACAATTTCGGCGCGATGCTGCGCGATGCCGGATGGATCGACGGTCTCGCCGACGGCTACCTGCACATCGAGGGGCGCTACCGGGATCATTCGCCGACCGCCGTCCTCGACGGCAAGCTCAAGATGGGACCCTATCGCCTGCAGCGCGTCGCGCCGCGCGGCAGCATCGGCACGCTCAACAGCGCTATCGATGGCCTGAATCGCGCCGGCAACGGACTTCAGCAGTTCGACGGCCTGGAAGCCAACATCACGAAGAGCGGTGATCGCATTCAAGTCAGGAACGGCCATACCAGCGGCCAATCGATCGGCCTGACGACGCAAGGCTGGGTGGATCTGCGCACCGATACTGCGCAACTCTCCGGGATCGTCGTGCCGGCCTTCGCCTTGAATAACCTGCTGTCGAACGTCCCGTTGCTGGGGCCATTGCTGACCGGCGGCCAAAACGGTGGCCTGTTCGCGGTGTCGTATCAGCTCTACGGCCCGCTCGCCGATCTCAGGACCGACGTCAACATGATGTCGGCAATGGCGCCCGGAGCCTTGCGCGACCTGTTCAACGCTCAGCAGGATTCGCCGCAGCCGCCTCTTTCGCCTGAGGTCAGGCGCGCTCCCTGAGGGCCAGGCTCCTCGTGGGAAAGTGCGTTCGCTTGTTGGCACCCTGAGCGCAGCGAAGGATCTCATCGCCGATAGGTTTGGAGCACGCTCCCAGGAGGCGGGCGAAGAGGTCCTTCGCGGCGCTCAGATTCATTAGAGCTCGCGCCGACTTACACCGCGCGCACCAGGACGTGGCGCTTGCGGCCGGCCGACAGCTTGAGCGTGCCGGAGGCGTCGAGATCGCGCTCGCCGACGGTCGCGGTATCGGCGTCGATCGGCCGGTCGTTGAGGCGTCCGCCGCCGCCCTTGATCAGCTTGCGCGCTTCGTTGCGGCTTTCGGCCAGGCCGGCCTCGTGCAGGAGCTCGAAGGCGGCGATGCCGGCGGCCAGTCGGGCGCGCGGCAGGTCGACCGTCGGCAGCGATTCCGCCTTGACGCCTTCCTCGAAGGTTCGGCGTGCGGTCTCGGCGGCGAGCTCGGCGGCAGCCTTGCCGTGCGCCAACGTCGTGATCTCGGTCGCCAGGATCTTCTTGGCCTCGTTGATTTCGTGGCCCTTCAGCGCCTCGAGCCGGGCGATCTCGTCGAGCGGCATGTCGGTGAAGGTCCTGAGGAAACGCCCGACATCGGCATCCTCGCTGTTGCGCCAGTACTGCCAGAAATCGTACGGGCTCAGGCGGTCGGGATTGAGCCACACCGCGCCGGCGGCGGTCTTGCCCATCTTGGCGCCGGAACTGGTCGCGAGCAGAGGCGAGGTGAGGGCGAACAGTTCGGCACCTTCCATGCGACGGCCCAGGTCGGCGCCCATGATGATGTTGCCCCACTGGTCGGAGCCACCCATCTGCAGGATGCAGCCGTAGCGCTTGTGCAGCTCGACGAAATCGTACGACTGGAGGATCATGTAGTTGAACTCGAGGAAGCTCAGGGGCTGGTCGCGCTCCAGCCGCAGCTTCACCGAATCCATGGTCAGCATGCGGTTGACCGAGAAATGCCGGCCGACGTCGCGCAGCAGGGGAATATAGAGAAGCGTGTCCAGCCAGTCGGCATTGTTCGCCATCACCGCGTCAGTCGAGCCGTCGCCGAACTGCAGGTAGTTGGCAAAGCTCTTGCGGATGCTCGCCATGTTGGCGTCGATCTGCTGCGGCGTCAGGAGCTGGCGCGTCTCGTCGCGGCCCGACGGGTCGCCGACCTTGGTCGTGCCGGCGCCCATCAGGGCGATCGGCTTGTGCCCGGTCCTCTGCCACCAGCGCAGCAGCATGATCTGCAGCAGATGGCCGACATGCAAGGAATCGGCCGTGCAGTCGAAGCCGATATAGGCGGTGCGGGTCGCCGTCGACAGCAGCTCATCGAGACGCGCCGAGTCGCTGCACTGGTGCACCATGCCGCGCTCGTGCACGACCCGCATGAAATCCGACTTGAAGCCCGCCATTTCTCCGACCAGCGAATTGTCCGTGAAGCGGCGGGATGTAACATGGGCGCGCTGCGCCCTCAACGGGCGTCCCCCCGCCGGCGAGCCGGTCCCTTGGAGCGAAATCGGTGACGAATGTCTGAGCAGCCAATGCAGGGAAAAGCACTCAGGGCTCTTGGATTGATGAGCGGGACCTCGGTCGATGGCGTGGACGTCGCTCTGATCGAGACCGGCGGCGAGGGCGTTGCTTCCTTTGGTCCGTCACTCACGGTTGCCTACGACGACGAGGTGCGGCGGCTGATCAGAGGGGTGTTCGGGGCCGAGCAGGCGAGCGCCGAAACGGCCGCCGCGGAGAGGGCCGTGACCGAGGCACACGCCGCTGCGGTCCGGCTGTGGGCTGATCGATATGCCATCCCGCTCGCCTCGATCGACGTCGTCGGCTTCCACGGCCAGACGATCAGCCATCGGCCGGAGCGGCGCTTCACCTGGCAGATCGGCGATGGCGCGTCGCTCGCTCGAACGCTCGGCGTGCGCGTGGTCAACGATCTGCGCAGCGCCGACGTGGCGGCGGGCGGCCAGGGCGCGCCGCTGGTGCCGATCTATCATGCCGCCCTCGTCCGCACTCTGCCGCGGCCGCTGGCAGTGCTGAACATCGGCGGCGTGGCCAACGTCACCTGGGTCGGCGAAGGCGATTCGCTGCTCGCCTTCGACACCGGCCCGGGCAATGGGCCGATCGACGATTGGTGTGCCCGCCGGGCCGGCCAGCGCTTCGACCGCAATGGATCGCTCGCGGCAGCAGGCAAGATTGATCGGACCCGCCTCGAGCGATTCTCGGAGCACCGCTACTTCAGCCAGAAGCCACCGAAGTCACTCGATCGCGGCGACTTCACCGATTCGTGGGCCGAGGGCCTGAGCGTTGTCGATGGAGCGGCGACGTTGACGCGTGCCACGGCGCGCGCGATTGCCCTGGCGGCGCGGCGCTTTCCGCATCAGGTGACACAGTGGATAGTCTGCGGCGGCGGGGCGCGAAACCCGACGCTGGTGCAGGCAATCGCCGCAGAGACACGCAGCGAAGTCGTCGTGGCGTCGGATCTCGGCTGGGACGGCGATGCCCTCGAGGCGCAGGCCTTCGCCTATCTCGCGGTGCGTTCGCTGCGCGGCCTGCCGCTGACGTTTCCCGGAACGACCGGAGCGCCGCGCCCGATGACAGGCGGGCGGCTGCATGTTCCCTGAGCGTCGAGTTTTTCGTGCGAGCTCATGCTCTTCCGGCCTGCGAGCGGCTCGCGCGCCGGCCGGAAGAGCATGACGACAGATCGAAGCGCGACCGCTACGGCTCCTTGTTGCTCGTCGCGCGGCCCGGCGGACTGAGCAGGCACTTGGCGACGTAGCGATCGACCTCGACCGCGAGCTTGTCGAGCGAGTCGTGGAAGAAGTGGTTGGCGCCCTTGATGGTGCGCGGCTCGACGGTGATTCCCTTCTGCAGCGACAGGCGGGCCACCAGCTTCTGGATGTCGGCGAGCGGCACGACCTCGTCGCGCTCGGCCCCGACGATCAGGCCGGATGACGGGCAGGGCGCGAGGAAGGCGAAATCGTAGGAGTTGGCCGGCGGCGCCACCGAGATGAAGCAGTCGATCTCCGGACGGCGCATCAGGAGCTGCATGCCAATCCAGGCACCGAACGAATAGCCGGCGATCCAGCACGACTTGGCATCGGCGTTCATGGTCTGCAGCCAGTCGAGAGCTGCGGCGGCATCGCTCAACTCGCCCATGCCATTGTCGAAGCGGCCCTGGCTGCGGCCGACGCCACGAGTGTTGAAGCGCAGGACGGAGAAGCCGCGATTGACGAAGACATGGAACAGCGAGAACACCACCTTGTGGTTCATCGTCCCGCCATATTGCGGATGGGGATGCAGGATCAGGGCGATGGGCGCATGCTCTTCCTTGCTCTGGTGATAGCGACCCTCGAGACGACCCTCGGGGCCAGTAAACATCACGTCAGGCATGGAAACTCCGGAAATCCCTCATTCTTGGCCGCCGGGGCAGTCGCCGCCGACCGCAGTGATCTTGATACTTGACTGGCATACTCAGACTTATTAAATCCCACTGAGCAGGTTGGTCTTTTGGCCAAGTCCCTGTCAGGGGGTTGAAATATCGTACTAACGCCTTGGTTTTCAAGACCTTTGGGCGTTCGTGAAGGACTGCCGGCGTTGTCCGGCACCAGGAGGATGCTGTGAAGCTCAGCACCAAGGGGCGTTATGCCGTCATGGCGATGGTCGATCTGGCCCGCCATGCACAGGCCAAGCCCGTGTCATTGTCGGATATCGCGACCCGCCAGGAAATCTCGCTGTCTTATTTGGAACAACTGTTTGCCCGGCTGCGCCGCGCCGGCCTGGTGAGGAGCGTCCGCGGCCCCGGCGGCGGCTATCGCCTGGCACGCGGCTCGGCCGAGACGCGAGTTTCCGAGATCATTCTCGCCGTCGACGAGCCGATCACCGCCACGCGCTGCACCGAGATGGGCGCGACCGGCTGTCGAGCCGACCGCAGCAAGTGCCTGACCCACGATCTGTGGGAAGAGCTTGGCAATCAGATCCACATGTTCCTGAGTTCGGTCACCCTGCGCGACGTGCTCGAGCGCAAGCTGACAACCCATATCATCGAAGCACCGGTGGTCGCCAAGGCCGACTCTGTAGCCGCCGCCAGCTGACGCCACGACGATGCGTGCGCCCGCGTACCTCGATCACAACGCAACGAGCCCGCTCCGCCCCGAGGCGCTGGACGCCATGGTCGAAGCGTTGCGCGCGGGCGGCAACCCTTCGGCTGTTCACAGCGCGGGGCGCAGGGCGCGCGGCCTGGTCGAAACGGCGCGCCGCCGGGTGGCCGCGTTGGTTGGGTGCCTGCCGGGTGAGGTCGTCTTCACATCGGGCGGTACGGAAGCCAACAACATGGCCCTGCGCGGCTGCGGCCGCAGGCGTGTGCTGGTTTCGGCAGTCGAGCACGACAGCGTGCTCAAGGCATGTCCCGGGACGGAGGTTATCCCCGTCGATCGCGAGGGGATGCTCGATCTCGCGGCACTCGAGCGTGCGCTGTCGCGGTCCGGCGACCCCACCCTAATCTCGGTGATGCTGGCCAACAACGAAACTGGTGTAATCCAGCCGGTTGGCGAGGTGGTGCGGCTCGCCCGTCGGTCGGGGGCCGCGGTGCATTGCGATGCTGTCCAGGCGGCGGGGAAGGTCCCCTTTGATGTCCATGGGCTCGGCGTCGATTATCTCAGCCTGTCGGCGCACAAATTGGGCGGTCCGACCGGGGTCGGCGGACTGGTTGTGTGCCGCGAGTCCCCTTTGATGTCAGATCGGCGCGGTGGTAGCCAAGAGGCCAATCGCCGGGCAGGCACGGAAAACGTTGCCGGCATCACGGGCTTTGGCGCTGCAGCTGAAGCCGCGCGATCGGGCCTGTCCGTAGGGCCGTGGCGCGACCGGCTGGAAGCAACCCTGCTAGGCTTTGCGCCAGGTGCCCGGGTGTTCGGCGGCGGCGCCGCCCGACTGAGCAATACAAGCTGCATTTCCATGCCGGGAGTGAAGGCCGATACGCAGGTGATGGCGCTCGACCTTGCCGGGCTCTGCGTCAGCGCCGGGGCAGCGTGCTCCTCCGGCAAGGTTCAGCGTTCTGCCGTGCTCGACGCCATGGGCGTGGAGCCGGCCGAGGCCGCTACCGCGATCCGGGTCAGTCTGGGTTGGAACAGCGAAGAGGGCGACATTGATCGCTTGATCGCGGCGTGGCGGGACCTATATATCCGAGTGGGCAAGTCGGATATTGACAATGCCCGGGCAGCCTAGGAAATCCATGGGGTAAGCATGAGCGTCCTTAGCCAGATCCGGCGCAACGACCAGCCGATTTATCTCGACTATCAGGCGACCACGCCAATGGATCCGCGTGTCCTCGAAGCGATGATGCCGTATTTCACCCATAAGTTTGGCAATCCGCATTCGCGCAGTCATTCCTACGGCTGGGAAGCCGAGGAGGGTGTCGAGAAGGCGCGCGCCCAGGTCGCCAAGCTGATCGGCGCGGACGAGAAAGAGGTGATCTTCACCTCGGGCGCGACCGAGTCGAACAATCTCGCCATCCGTGGCGTCGCCGAGTTCTACAAGGACCGCAAGAACCACATCGTCACCACCGTGACCGAGCACAAATGCGTGCTCGATACCTGCCGTCATCTCGAGCAGCAGGGCTTCGAAGTGACCTATCTGCCGGTGCAGAAGAACGGCCTGATCGATCTGGATGCGTTGCGCGCCGCGATCACCGACAAGACGGCGGTGGTGTCGGTCATGGCGGTGAACAACGAGATCGGCGTGATCCAACCCCTGGCCGAGATCGGCAAGATCTGCCGTGAGAAGAAGACCTTCTTCCATACCGATGCAGCGCAGGCTGCCGGCAAGATCCCGCTCGACGTCGAAGCGATGAACATCGACCTGCTGAGCATCTCCGGCCACAAGATCTACGGCCCGAAGGGCATCGGCGCGCTCTACGTTCGCCGCAAGCCCCGGGTCCGCCTGGTGCCGCTGATCGTCGGCGGCGGCCAGGAGCGCGGCTTCCGGTCGGGCACCCTGCCGGCGCCGCTGTGCGTCGGGTTGGGCGAGGCGGCCGAGATCGCCATGAACGAGATGGAGGCGGAGGCCAAACGGCTGACCAAGCTGCAGGCGCGAATGCTGAAGGGCCTGCAGGATCGGTTGTCGGAGATTTACGTCAATGGCGACCTGGAGCATCGCATCCCGGGCAACCTCAATATCAGCTTTGCCTATGTCGAGGGCGAGTCGCTGATGATGGGCATCAAGAACCTGGCCGTCTCGTCCGGCTCGGCCTGCACGTCGGCCTCGCTCGAACCGAGCTACGTGCTGCGTGCGCTGGGCGTGGACGAGGAGCTGGCGCACACTTCGCTGCGCATCGGGCTCGGCCGGTTCACCACCGAGCACGAGGTCGACACCGCGGTCGACGAACTGGTGCGGCATGTCGAGAAATTGCGGGCAATGAGCCCGCTCTGGGAGATGGCCCAGGAAGGAATAGACATCAAGTCAATTGAATGGGCCGCCCACTGAGGCCCACCGGAAACTCGAGGAGAGTGTCATGGCCTACAGCGACAAGCTGATCGATCACTACGAGAATCCGCGCAACATCGGATCGCTCGACAAGAATTCCGAGGATGTCGGGACCGGTCTGGTCGGGGCGCCGGCGTGCGGCGACGTCATGAAGCTTCAGATCAAGGTCGGTGCCGATGGCCTGATCGAGGATGCCAAGTTCAAGACGTTCGGCTGCGGCTCGGCGATCGCATCGTCCTCGCTCGTCACCGAATGGGTCAAGGGCAAGACGATCGACGAGGCCGAGACGATCAAGAACACCGATATCGCGCGCCACTTGGCGCTGCCGCCGGTCAAGATTCATTGCTCGGTCCTGGCCGAGGACGCGATCAAGGCGGCGATCGCCGACTATCGCGCCAAGACGGCCAAGAAGGACGAAGCGGCGGAGTAGGGCTGATGAGCACGACTGTCGAGACGCCAAAGCCCGCAGCGGCGCGGCCGCGTCGGCCGCGACCTCAGGTGATGTCCGTGACGCCGGCGGCGATGGAACGCGTCAAGGCGTTGATCGACGGCCGCGGCAAGCCGACGGCCGGCATCCGCATCGGCGTGCGCAGCAAGGGCTGCTCGGGCCTGTCCTATACCCTGGAATTCGCCGATACCCAGCAGCCGATGGACGAGGTCGTCGAAGCCGGCGGGATCAAGATCCTGATCGACCCTAAGGCGTCGCTGTTCCTCATCGGCACCGAGATGGATTACGCCGAGGAGAAGCTGAAGTCGGGCTTCGTCTTCAAGAATCCGAACGAGAAGGGCCGCTGCGGCTGCGGCGAATCCTTCCACGTCTGATCATCCGGCCTGCGAAGCTTCATCATGGATCATTTCGCGCGGCTGGGACTGCCGGCGGCGCTCGACCTGGATCTCGCTCAGCTGGACCGGGCCTATTTCTCACGCCAACGGCAATGGCATCCCGATCGGTTCGTCGGCCGGCCGGCCGATGAGCGGGCGCGCGCATCGGTCGAAGCGGCGGCCTTGAACGACGCCTATCGCACGCTCAAGGACCCGATCGATCGCGCGGTCTACCTGGGGACCTTGAAGGGCGTCGAACTGCCGGGCGACGGCAAGACCATCGACGATCCGGACCTGCTCATGGAAGCACTGGAGGCGCGCGAGGCGCTGTACGAGACGGCCACCGTCGACGATGTCGATGTGCTGGCGGGACAGACCCGCAAGGACACCGAGGCAGCCCTTGGCAGGCTCGCGAGTTTGCTGTTGCAGGACGACAAGCCCGCCATCAGAAAGGCGCTCCTTCGTCTGCGCTATCTCGACAAGCTTGCCGAGGAAGCGCAGGCACGGCGCATGAATCTTGGACGGCCGAGGCCATGACATTGCTCGAGATCCACGAGCCCGGCGAAACGCCCCTGCCGCATGCCGGCGAGGACTCGCTGGCCGTCGGCATCGACCTCGGCACGACCAATTCGGTGGTGGCCATCGCGCGCGAGGGAAAGCCTGCGGCCCTGCACGACGAAGCAGGCCACGCGCTGGTGCCATCGGTCGTGGCCTATCCGCAGGCGGGCGGCGTGCTGGTCGGCGACGAGGCCCGCCTGCTGGCGCGCCAGGAACCCAGGAACGTCGTGGCGTCGATCAAGCGTCTGATGGGACGCGGCGCCGCCGAGCTCCATGCCGTGGCGGGCGTGCTGCCCTACGAGGTCGCCGCCGGCGGCGGGCCGACCGACATGGTGAAGCTGCAGATCGGCGGCAAGGCGCGCTCACCGGTCGAGATTTCGGCCGAGATTCTCAAGGCCCTGCGCGCACGCGCCGAAGCGGCCCTCGACAAGCCGATCGAGCGGGCGGTCATCACCGTACCGGCCTATTTCGACGACGCCGCGCGCACGGCGACGCGCGACGCGGCGCGCGTCGCCGGCCTCGAAGTGCTGCGGCTCGTCAACGAGCCGACCGCGGCGGCGCTGGCCTACGGCTTGGACAAAAGGGCGGAGGGTCTTTACGCGGTCTACGATCTGGGCGGCGGCACGTTCGACTTCTCCCTGCTGCGGCTGGAGAAGGGCGTGTTCCAGGTGCTGGCGACGGGCGGCGACACGGCGTTGGGGGGCGACGATTTCGACCGCGCCATCGCCGAGCGGATGCTGGGCGAGCGCCGGAGCGACGGCCTGGGCGATCGGATCGACGAGGCGGCTGTCAAGGCGGCGCTGGCGCTCGGCCGGCAAATCAAGGAACAGCTTTCCCATCGCGACCAAGCCTCGGGTCGACTGGAAATCTCCGGTGTGCCGTCGTTCCACACGCTGGATCGCACCGGTTTCGAATCGATGATCGACGCTTACGTCGCGCGAACGATCGACATCGCCTGCCAGGTATTGGCCGATGCCGGCATGACCGCCGGCGAGATCGAAGGCGTGGTCATGGTCGGCGGTTCGACCCGCGTGCCGCGGGTCCGTGCCGCCGTCGCCGCGATGAGCGGCAGACCACCGCTGAGCGACATCGACCCGGACGAGGTGGTGGCGCTGGGGGCGGCGCTCCAGGCCGAAGCGCTGACCGGCGGCGGCGACACGCTGCTGCTCGACGTGACGCCCTTGTCGCTTGGCCTGGAAACGATGGGCGGCATCGTCGAGAAGATCGTGCCGCGCAACACGCCGATCCCGGTCCAGCTCGCGCAGGAATTCACCACCTACCAGGACGGTCAGGCGGCGATGGCGATCCATGTTGTGCAGGGCGAGCGCGAGATGGTCGCCGATTGCCGCAGCCTGGCGCGCTTCGAGCTGCTCGGCATTCCGCCCATGACGGCCGGGGCGGCGCGCATCCGGGTGACATTCGCCGTCGATGCCGACGGGCTTCTCACCGTGTCGGCGGAGGAGCGTACTACCGGCGTGGCGCAGCGCATCGAGGTCAAGCCGTCCTACGGTCTTAGTCACGATGACATGGCCGACATGCTCTACGACAGCCTGGAGAACGCCGAGGCCGACATGACGCAGCGCCTTCTCACCGAAGCGCGGGTCGAGGCGCGGCGTAACCTGCTGGCGCTCGAGGCGGCGCTTGCCAGGGATGGCGATCTGCTGTCGGCCGAGGAGCGTGCTGCGCTCGATGCCGGCCGGGCGCGATTGGACTCCAGCCTGGGCGATGATGACCGCGGTGCCATCAACGCCGCGGCCGAAGCGCTCGAGACTCTGGCCAAACCGTTTGCCGAGCGCCGCATGGATCGCGGCATCCGCGACGCGCTGTCGGGACTGTCCGTAAACGAGCTCGAGAACCGGGTGGGCGAATGACGGGGTTTTGCTGAATGCCGAAGATGACGTTCATTCTCAAGGACGGATCGCGCAAGGAGGTCGACGCGCCGGTCGGCCTCAGCGTCCTCGAGATCGCCCATCGCAACCACGTCGACATCGAGGGCGCCTGCGAGGGCTCGCTCGCCTGCTCGACCTGTCACGTGGTGGTCGAGAAGGAGTGGTTCGATCGACTGGCGCCGGCCAGCGAGGACGAGGAGGACATGCTCGACCTCGCGTTCGGCCTCACCCATACGTCGCGCCTAGGCTGCCAGATCCGCATGTCCGAGGCACTCGATGGTCTCGTGGTGCGCCTGCCGGCGGCGACCCGCAACATGATGGTCGACAAGTAGGGAGGAGAGGCGATGGCCCGCAAGCTGCGCTGGACCGACGTCCAGGATATCGCCATCGAGCTCGAGGAGCGCCATCCCGAGGCCGACAACGTCAATCTGCGCTTCACCGACCTGCACCGCTGGGTCATGGAGCTGCCGGATTTCGCCGACGACCCGAGCCGGTCGAACGAGAAGATCCTCGAGGCCATCCAGGCGGCGTGGATCGACGAACGCAGCTAGCGATATGCCGCAATTTGAGCAAGAATCGTGTCGTACAGTAATGATGCCTGGGAGGGTGTCATGAGGGGTGACTGGCTCCGTCTTTTGCTGCTGCCGCTGATGTTGGCTTTGGGGGTGGGGGCGTGCGCCTCCAATGCCGTGCAGCCCGGCATCGTCCACACGTCGAGCGGCCCTTCCGGGTCGTATCCAGCGGCCGGGCCATACCCCGGCAGCGGCGGGCCGTACTATGGCGGGCCGCCGCCCGCTAGTGCGCCTTCCCAGGGCAGCGCCTATGCGACCCCGGGATCCGGTGATAGCGGGCGGGTCGTGTCGATCCGCGAGGTACCCCTCCAGGGGGCCGGTGGCGGAGGGGGTGGCAACGGCGCGGTGTGGGGCGGCCTGCTCGGCGCCGGCAGCGGTGCGACGATTGGCGCGATCACCAGCAACAGCCTGGGCGGCGCGCTGGTGGGTGCCCTGCTGGGCGCGGTCGGCGGCGCCATTGCCGGGACGATCGCCGACGGTGGACGCGGTCCCGGGCGCGGCATCGAGGTGGTCGTGCAGCGCGACGACGGGCAGCGGGTCACGATCGCGCAGCAGGACGACGGCGATGTCCAATTGGGCGATCGGGTGCAGATCATCCAAAACCGTCAGGGGGTCGCCCAAGCGGTACGCGACCCGTCGGTGCGGCAGGACTGATCTCCGCTCGAAACTTTATCTGGAGAAAGTGGATACCCCATGCTGGGTAAGTGGTTTTCGAGCCTGTTGATCCCGCTGGCTCTGGCGGCGGGACTGAGCGCATGCAACGGCAGCAGCGGCGCGGTTCAGCCGGGTGTCGTCAATACGTCCGCCCAGGCCGGCTATCGCGGCGAAACGGGCCGCGTCATCAGGATCCGCGAAGTGCCGGTGCGCAGCGGAAATACCGGCGTGAGCGACGGCACGCTGATCGGCGGAGGCGTCGGCATGGCCGGCGGCGCGGCGATTGGGGCCGCCACCACCAATTCGGTGGGCGGCGCCGTGGTCGGCGGCCTGCTGGGCGCCGTCGGCGGCGCGATTGCCGGCACTGCCATCGACCAGCAATCGACCCGCCGCGGCATTGAGGTCACGATCCAGCGGGACGACGGCCAGCGCGTGACGATCGCCCAGGCCGACGACGGCGACATCCAGGTCGGCGACCGCGTCGCCATCGTCTACGACCGCAATGGCGTCGCCAGGGCCGTGCGCGATACCGGCTATCGGCGGGACTGATCCGATTAGAAAGGTCCCTCGCTGCGCTCGGGATGACGTCACCTCTGCGGCAACAGCCCCGGTGTCATACTGAGCGCAGCGAGGGACCTCTCCTCGTCTGCGCGCCGCCAACGGGTGGGGGTGCGCCGTCTCGCGTCCGAGCCTATATAGGCACGGCCATGGCCAGGAATTTCCTCGGGCTCGACAAGCCGCCCGCCGACACGCGCGTCGTCGTGGCGATGTCGGGCGGCGTCGATTCGTCGGTGACCGCGGCCCTCCTGAAGGAGCAGGGCTACGACGTGGTCGGCATCACTCTGCAGCTCTATGACCACGGCATCGCTGTCGGAAAGACCGGCGCCTGCTGCGCCGGCCAGGATATCGCCGATGCCCGCCAGGTCGCCGAGCGGCTGTCCATTCCCCATTACGTGCTGGACTACGAGAGTCGCTTCCGCGCCGATGTGATGGATGCGTTCGCCGATTCCTATGCCCGTGGCGAGACGCCGGTCCCCTGCATCGCCTGCAACAGGACGGTGAAGTTCCGCGATCTGCTGAGCACTGCCCGCGAGCTTGGCGCCGAGGCGCTGGCGACCGGCCACTATGTCCGGCGCGTCGAGGGCGCCGACGGCGCCGAGCTCCATCGCGGCGCCGACCCATTGCGCGACCAGAGCTACTTCCTGTTCGGCACCACGCGCGAGCAGCTGGAGTTCCTGCGCTTTCCTCTCGGGGATCTGCCCAAGACCGAGACGCGCGCGCTGGCGCAGCGCTTTGACCTTACGGTCGCCGACAAGGCCGACAGCCAGGACATCTGCTTCGTGCCCAATGGCGACTATGCCGCCGTGGTGCAGAAGCTCCGGCCGGAGGCGGTCGAGCCGGGCGAGATTGTCGATCGCGAGGGCAGGGTGGTCGGCCGGCACGATGGCGTCGTGCATTTCACCGTAGGGCAGCGCCGTGGCCTGGCGCTTGGTGATCGCAGCGGCACCGACAACGAGCCGCTTTATGTCGTGCGGCTCGAGCCGGAGACGCGCCGTGTGGTCGTCCTGCCGATCCAGGTGCGCGTGCGATCGAGCCAGGCCTTGCGTCCCGCAACCATCGAACCGGCCGACGGCGGCGAAGCCATCGTCCGTTTCGCCGAGCCCGAGGTCGGCGTTTCGCCGGGGCAGGCCTGTGTCGCCTACGACGCTCGACATGGCAGCCGCTTGCTGGGCGGTGGCTTCATACGGCGCTTCCGATGATGAAGCTCGATCATCTCAACCTGCCGGTGAGCGACCTGGCGCGTTCGCGCGCCTGGTACAGCGAGACGCTGGGGCTGGCAGTCGAGTTCGAGGTGCCCGACAGGCGTACCGTGGCCCTTCGAGACAAGGAAGGCTTCGCCATTTTCCTGACGGAGGGCGGGCAGGCGGCGTCGAACGGCCTGGCCTTGTGGTTCCAGGTCGACAACGTCGACGCCACGTTCGAGGAATGGACGGCCCGCGGCGTCCGGTTCGCCCATGGCCCGCAGAAGACCTTCTGGGGGTACGGTGCCGAGCTGGCCGACCCGGACGGCTATCTGGTGCGATTGTGGGATGCCCGCACGATGCAGGACAAATAGCCTTCCGGGCACGTCGCCGAACCGAAGATCGGTATGTCTCCAGGCCAGAGCTGCGTGATCCATGATCCCGCGACGGGCAGTCGCGTCTCGGGCGGGGGGGATTCATCCGGCGTCCGTCATCGTAGGGTAACGGCCAGCCTGAATAAGGCCGTCATGGACCATGATAAACCCAAGCACATCGCCTTGCGACGCGACTATCTGCGTCTCGCGGCACTTTTCCTCGGCACCCAGGTCGTGCCTTCGATCGCACGGGCGCGCCAGGATCCCTATCCGAGCAAACCGATAAGATTGGTCATTCCGTACCCGCCCGGCGGCGGGACCGACATCACCGGTCGCGCCATGGCCCAGCAGCTTTCGGAGAATCTGGGACAATCGGTCGTCATCGACAACAAGCCCGGCGCCACCGGCATGATTGGCGCGGCAAGCGTCGCGAAGAGCGTGCCGGACGGCTACACGATTCTGTTCGGTGCGGCGAGCGAGATGGCGATCAATGCCAGTCTGTTCAAGAACATGCCCTACGACCCGCGCACCGACTTCGAGCCGGTGAGCCTGATCGCGACCTTCCCGCTGGTTTTCGTGGCGCCGGCCTCGCGGTCGCAGTCGCTTCGCGACCTGGTCGAGGTGGCGCGGGCGAAGCCCGATACGATCGGCTACGGCTCGATCGGCAGCGGCAGCCTGCAGCACTTGGCCGCCGAACTGCTGTCGACGATGGCCAAGGTGAAGCTGCTCCACATCCCATACAAGGGATCGGGACCGTTGGTGCAGGATGCGGTCGGCGGACATCTCGACATGGCCGTGAGCAGCGTGCCGCCGGCCGTGCCGCTCGTCCGGTCGGGCAAGCTCCGCGCGCTGGCGGTGACGTCGGCCACGCGATCGGAGGCCTTGCCCGACGTGCCGACGATCGTCGAGCTCGGGTTTCCCGGATACGAATTCAATACCTGGGTGGGCGTTGCCGCTCCCAAGGGAACGCCCCAGGACGTCATCGCGCGCCTTCGGGCTGCCTTGTCGACCGCCTTGGCGGCCAACGAAGTGCAGGCCGCGCTGCGCGACCAGGGCGCTGTTCCGGTAGGGTCGACACCGGAGCGGTTCCGGCAATTCGTCCTGGAAGAGGTGGCGAAGAGCGACCGGATCGTCATGGAAGCCGGAATCAAGCCGGAGTGACTGCAGAATTCGAGCGGTGCGAAGTCGCGATCGAGCTTGCGCCCGTCGAGGATGCCGATCGTCCGCGGCAAACTTGGATTTTTCTGGCTTCCCAGCGAATGCGTGGGCGGTCCACCGACAATCGTTCGACTCGGGTCGCCTGCTGTTCCTTGACAGGTCGGGGCCCCGCCGCTTAATAGCCCCCACCCATGGCTGGGTAGCTCAGCTGGTTAGAGCACGGCACTCATAATGCCGGGGTCGGCGGTTCAAGTCCGCCCCCAGCTACCATGGGGTATTTCCGTTAGTGATTCCAAAGGGTCAATTTCAGACCCTCAGGTGAGGGCCTGAAACAGCCTCGTGGGCTGTTCACGCAGTCGGGCAGGAACTCGCGAGAGAACGGGCCGCCCGGGATGTGCCTCACCGCCATCCGGATTTCGCCAACCCTTCCATCATGTGCTGATGATCCTCCGGCGGGAAGTACCTCGGCGGTCGACTGACGTACGACGCGAGCGAAGACGCGTAAGGGCCTGTCACGAAATAATCGAATCGAAACGGGTTGAACAACGCATTTAACGAATCAACTAAAATAAGTCAGGTCGGCGAGCAATGCGATATCTTGTAGGGCGTGATCGACGCTGACGCCATTCGTATGCGCTACGAGGCCGTGGCTGGCCATCTCGATGAGCGAGGACTGCGGCTGTTTGCTGCGAGTGAGGCGCGCGCCGCCGGGCGGGGCGGCATCGCCTTGGTGTCGCAGCTTACTGGCATCGCACGCAGCACGATTGGACGAGGCCTGAAGGACCTCGACAGGGAAGCGGCGGAATGGCCTCACGGCCTGATCCGTCGTAGTGGCGGTGGGCGTAAAGCAGCAAGCGTCGAACAACCTGGCTTACGCAAAGCCTTGCTGCGCCTGGTGGCGTCGGCCACGCGCGGTGATCCGCAGGCCGACCTGCTGTGGGTCAGCCGCAGCCACCGGCATCTGTCGGCGGCGCTCGCCGAGCAAGGATATCGCGCCAGCCGCAGCCTGGTCAGCCGCCTGCTCAACGACCTCGGCTTCAGCCTGCAAGCCAACGCCAAGACCCGTGAAGGCAGCCAGCATCCCGATCGCGACGAGCAGTTCCAGCACATCAACGATGCCATCGAGCGCTTTCGACGTGGCAAACAGCCGGCCATCTCGGTCGACACCAAGAAGAAAGAGCTGGTCGGCGATTTCAAGAACAACGGTCGCGAGTTGCGGCGCAAGGGCCGGCCCGAGGCGGTCCGCGTCCACGACTTCGTCATTCCCGGCAAGGGCAGAGCCATCCCCTATGGGGTCTACGACATTGCCGCCAATGAAGGCTGGGTCAGTGTCGGGGTCGATCACGACACCGCCGCCTTCGCCGTCGAGAGCATCCGGCGCTGGTGGCAGTGCATGGGTCGCAAGCGCTATCCCGCCGCCACGCGCCTGCTGATCACCGCCGATTGCGGCGGCAGCAATGGTGCGCGCGTCAGGCTATGGAAGGTCGAGCTGCAGAAGCTCGCCGACCAGACCGCGCTGACGATCTCGGTCGCTCATCACCCGCCCGGCACCAGCAAATGGAACCGCATCGAGCATCGTATGTTCGCCTTCATCAGCCAGAACTGGAGGGGCAAGCCCTTGCTCACTCACAAGGTCATCGTCCAGCTCATCGCCGCCACCAAGACCACCTCGGGTCTCAACATCGCCTCTGCCATCGACGGCTCCCAATATCCCAAGGGAGCCAAGGTCTCCGACTGCGAGATCGCAAATCTCAAGATCAGATACGACGCTTTTCATCCTGAATGGAACTACACCTTCGTCCCACGGCGGCCTCCCAGTGACTCCGCGAAATGAAGCACTTATTTCGTGACAGTCCCTAAGTGTGTCGTAGGGTGTCGACGACACGGGTGCCCTCCGCAAAGCATCCCAGTTGGCCGAGCGAAGCAGCCAGCCAGCGGTACGCCATTGGTACGGTCGGGTGTTCCCGTATCGCCTGCCGGGCAATTCGCTCCGCGTTTTCGTAGTCTTTCTCCAAATAGAAGGACGCGGCGATCTGGGATAGCCTGATGGGGCGCGCGGGATCGCGGGGGCTCAACCGCAAGAATCTCTCCAGAGAGGCGCGTCCCGCAGCATACTCACCGGAGAACACGAGGGTTGTTCCCCGCGCGCCGAACGCGTCGGCGCAATTGGGGCTGGCACTCAGCGCGCGCTCCGCTTCTTCGAGCGCTGCTCGACTCTCGCCGCGCAGGTGATGGGTGAGCGCGAGGCGTGCACGTGCCCCGGAATTGTCGGGATCGAGTTCGAGAGCGATGCGTGCCAGCGGCTCGCTCCGCTGGCATCCCTCCTCGATCGAGATGCGACTGAAGGCACTCGCCTCGATCAAATGCGTCCAGGCGAGCCCGTCATAACCTTGTGAACAGAGCGGCTCTAGACTGACCGCCTGCTGGAAGAGCTGCCTGGCTGAAAGGTTGTCTTCGGCAGACTGCTTAAGCATCTGCGCCACGCCGCGCTGATAGGATTCCCAGGCTGTCAGCGTGTCGGGCGCCCGGCGGGCGACCCGCTTGCGCTCGGCGTCGAGAATTGCCGGCGCAAGCTCCGTCAGGATCGCGTCGGTGACCTCGTCTTGAAGACGGAAGACGTCGTTCATTCCCAGCTCATATCGCGACGACCAGACTTGGAGCGCGGACTGCGTCTCGACGAGGCGGCACGCGACCCGAAAGCGGCCGTTGGCGTGTCGTGCGCTGCCTTCCAGGATGTAGCGCACGTCGAGCTGGCGGCCGACCTCGCGAATGTCGAATGCCGTGCCTCTGAACCTGAAGCTCGAATTTCGCGCAATGACCAACAACCAGCGCAGTCGAGCCAGTGCCGTCAGCACTTCCTCCGCGATCACATCGCCGAAGAAGTCCTGAGACGGGTCGCCCGATAGATTCGCAAACGGAAGAACGGCAATCGATGGAAGGTCTCGTGGCAAGACGCCATCCAGATGAGATGCCGTCTGCTCTTTGTGGACCTCACCGACAAAGCTGAGGCCCTTGCGCGGCAGCGTCTTGATCAGGCGCTGCTGATGCCCGCTGTCCCCGATGGCACTGCGCAGAATGTTGAGGCGCGTGGTGAGAGCGGAGTCGCCGATCGACCGTCCTTCCCAGACCGTGGCAACCAGCTGATCCTTGGTGACAATCCGGCCATGGTGCCGGACCAGAAAGGCGAGAAGTTCGACGACTTGGGGCGTCGCCGGCACGATCAGACCGTTACGACGAAGCTCTTGCCGATCCGTATCCAGGACATAGTCTTCGAAGCGATAGCGCACGGCACCACTCGCCGATTGGAGCGGTGAAACTACCACGGGCTGAAGTTGGTGACGGTGAGGAAAAGTGAGGTGGCGGTGAAGCTGGACGTTCTGGAAGCGCCTATGGTCGGCCGCGTCCGCCACAGGAGCCGACCGATGAACCGACGCCAATTCGCCTTCTGGACATGCTCATTTTGCGCTTCAGGTTCGACCGTCAAAGCGCAGCGGGCATCGCGATCCTCGAAGGTCGGCATTCTGATCAATGGCCGACCAGGTCCTGTCGTCGACGCATTCCGGCGGGATTTCCTCAAGCTTGGGTATGTGGAAGGGCAAAGCTTCACCATCGAGCCCCGTTTTGCGGAAGGGGACCTCGGTCGCCATCCCGGTCTTGTGGCTGAACTCGTCCGAATCGGCGTCGATGTCATCATGACGCTCGGAGGGCCAGCGACGCGGGCAGCGATGGATGCCACATCCACCATCCCCATCGTGTTCTCGATCGTGACCGATCCCCTTGCTCTCGGCCTCGTTGCCAGCATGGACCGGCCGGGCGGCAATGCCACCGGCCTCACGAGCCTCGATCCGGAGCAGGCTGAACGCCAAGTCGCATTGATTCGAAGCGCATTCCCGAAGATCACGCGCCTGGGCATCCTGAGCGACGACACCATCCCTGGCGCTGATCCCAGCGGCTTGGCTCCCATTGACCGCGCAAATGCTGTTGCAGCCCGGAAGCTCGGCGTCGAGCCGCTCGTCCGCAAGGTCGCCGGAGGGCTGTCACCCGACTATGCCGCCACCCTCGACGCCATGAAGAAGGACGGTGCAGAAGCGCTTCTGGTCCTGGAGGTTCCGATGCCGCTTCGCGACGGCAAGCTGGTGGCGGACCTCGCGACGGCGCGGCACCTGCCGACCGTATTCCCGGGCGGACAGTCTGGCACCGGCGGCTTGATCACCTACGGCACGACGGTGACCGACACCTGGCCGCGCATGCCGAGCCTTGTCGACAAGATCCTCAAGGGTGCCAAGCCTGGGGAGCTGCCGGTCGAGACCGTTTCGCGGCGTGAGCTAGTCGTCAATCTCAAGACGGCGCGTGCGCTTGGACTGGCTGTTCCCGAAGAGATCCTGAAGCCCGCCGACCGGCTGATCGAGTGAGGCGGTGTCGGCTAGCTGCACGTCGACAGTGCCGCCCGGGGCCTTCTTCCAAGCCCGGCTGCGTCAAAGCTGTGACAGGAACCTATTCTATCCCCGGAACGTTATCTCGTCTTCAAGGGGACAGAATGCCCGAGTACTACGAGCGTTCAAGTATCCTGGCCGGGAGGAACAGAGATGTTGAGGCTCTTTCTGAGGGCGATGCTCGTTGCGGGCATCGGCATGACAGGGGCGGCATGCCAAGACGACGGCTACGGCGCACCGAGCGGCTACTATCAGCCGGCAGCGACGGGCTACGGCAACCCGTACTACAACAATCCCCCACCTGCTCCACGGTATGGCTATGGGCAGCCTGCGCCGAGCTACAACTACGGCAATCAGCCGGGGAGTCACGGCTGGTACAACCAGACTGACGGCCGTCGCTATACCACGGTGACCGTGACGAACCGCGGCCAGAACGGGTATCGTGACGATGTCGTTCAGCAGCAGGTCGTCTGCGGCAGCCAGTACTACGACGGCTACCGTACCCGCAGAGCACCGTCGTGCTGAGGACCGACACGCGGCTGGCGGGTCATCTTCGGTGGGAGCGCGCCACTCCTGTGGCGCTTTTCTTGTCGACGCATCCTATGAGCGCCACGTCAGGGCGGAGGTTACTCTGCCCGCAGTGGTGCGCTCCCAGCGCATGACGTGCTCCTTGGCCAAAGCCGAGTTGAGTTAGCGCCTTTGAGCGGTGCCGCCCAGTTCCGCCCCGCTTGCCAAGCCGGAGCAGGGTAGGTGACCTTGGTCCGGAACATGCATGCCAACCTCGCATTCCGCCAAAGCGGGCGAGGAGGCGCGATTGCCGTCAGCCGGCGCGTTCGATCAGGGTTTCCAGCAATCGCTTGAGCTGCGCCGTCGCCTTGTCGCCGTAGCTGTTGACGATGTGCGCTTCCTGGTCGAGCGCCAGGGGGGCGAGCTTGTGCGCCAGCGCCTTGCCGCGGTCGGAGCAGAAGATCAGCACCTTGCGCCGATCGGCGGGATCGGAGATGCGGTAGACCAGCGAGTCGGCGACCATGCGATCAATCGTCTTGGTGAGGGTCGGATGATTGAGCAGGGCCGTCTCGGCGAGCTCGCCCATCGACCGGCCGTTGCCGTCCGACAGGAGCTTGAGGATCCGCCACTGCTCGACCGGCACGCCCTCCGAGCGCAGGCGGGCATCGAGCTGGCGGTTTATCTCGCGGTTGGCCTGGGCAAGCAGGTAGGCGAGATGCAGGGTGATCGGTGAATCGGCAGAGGACGAATCGGACACGAAGCGATCCCGGGCGGCGAGGGGCTTAAGTCGACACAGACGCCGGGTCTATATGACCGTGAACTATTGAAAGTTCAACTTTCCATCCGTGCGGTCGGGGGAGCGGGGTAGGATCGTCGTTTCGGGGCGGACGGAACCGGCCCATGATGGGGGCCGGGGAGGAGGAAAAGCATGGATTGCTCGTCTGCGAGCCTCCTGGGCATGCCAAGCGACGTTCCGTACACGCTCTTGCATGGGCGCACACCCGGACCGGAACGGCGCGACCGGTCGAAGCTCCGAATCGCCCATTTCGTCGCCCTGAGCGGCACGGCCGGCATCTGGGGACCGTCCTCGCTGAACAGCGCCGTGCTGGCGGCCACCGAGATCAATGCGCGCGGCGGCATCCTCGGCCGCGAGGTCGAGTTTTCGGTATACGATTCCGGCGCGCCTCTGGCCGGCCTGAGGCAAGACGCACGCGACCTGGTCGAGTTCGGCGACGCCGACGTGGTGATCGGCGCGCACACCAGCGCCGTTCGCGTCGGACTGAGAGACACGTTCGCCAGCCGGCTGCCCTATATCTATACGCCGATCTACGAGGGCGGCGAGCGGACCCCCGGCGTGCTGGCGATCGGCGAGACGCCGCCGCGCCAAGCCCGACCGGCCATCGCCTGGCTGGCCGAGCGCAAGCGGGCGGAGCGCTGGTACCTGATTGGCAGCGACTATGTCTGGCCATGGCTCTCGCACCGATCGGTGAAGAAATACATCGCCGAGGCGGGTGGCCGCGTGGTCGGCGAAGACTTCGTCGCCCTCGGGGAGGGCGACCACAGCCCCTATCTGGCGCGTATCGAGGCGGCGCAGCCGGACGTCGTGTTCATCTCGCTGATCGGTCTCGACGGCATCCTGTTCAATCGGTCGTTCGCCGAGCACGGGTTGGCCCGGCGCATGCTTCGCCTCGGCAACTGTGTCGACGAGACGGTGCTGCTGGGGATCGGCGCGGACAAGACGGAGAACCTTTTCGCCGCCTCCGGCTATTTCGTCGATATGTCCTGCGCTGCTGGCGAGGCCTTCCGCGGTGCCTACCGGGACGCCTTCGGCGATCACGCGCCGGTGCCCGGTGCAACGGCGCAATCGAACTACGAGGGGCTGTATTTTCTCGACGCGCTGGTGCGGCGTGCCGGATCGCTGGACGTGAAGGTCCTGGCCGCAGCGGCGGACGGCGCTTCCTATTGCGGCGGGCGGGGATCGGTCGGGCTGCATCGCCGCGCTGCCGACATGCCGATCTACCTTGCCGAGGCAGAGGGCTTCGACTTCCGGCTCCTCGAGAGATTCTAGAGCACGGCACTCGGTATGGGCTGAGGGCCGCGCCACTCGCGTGGCGCGATCATCGTCGATCACACAGGAGAGGCGCCACGGGAGTGGCGCGCTCCCAGCGCATGACCTGCTCTTTCGATAGCGTTTCAAGGCCGGCCACCAGGACCGAATCAGGAGGCTTTTCGGCCAAGAGGGCTTGCCGAGCTCTGAGAGATTGTAATTATCAGGGCCGTCGACTTGCGAGGAGGAGGGTTGCGAAGCCATCGATCGTGCACTTGATTGCTCGTCGATTGGCTGCATGCGCAATGCGCTTCGGCAGGGTCGTGTGCCTGACCGATGGATGTTGTCGCAAGTCGATGGTGTCGTGGGTGGGTCGTCAGTCGCGTTCGGCAACAAGGAACTGACGCACTGACGCAAGACGGGTCTGGCGAGTGCGGCTTGCGTCAGTGCCAAGTCATTGAAGAATCAGGAGGACTGACGCGCTGACGCAACGGACGCAAGAATCGGGGGAGTGAATCTCCGCGAGCGGCGAATGAGCGGAGATCATGGCTGGGAGCGCCCCTCTCGAGATGAGGATTGTGCTTGGAGGCATGCCAACGTTGGCGCGCTACCCGCGAAGAGGGCGAGGTCGATGGGAAAAGTTGGCGCTATGGCGCGCGCCCAGCAATGAGCTGCACGCGAGCTCGGCGAATTCACCGCCCCGGCGAAGTTTGTCGGGAGGATGCGTCTCGCTCCATCTCTCGCTGCGAACAGAAATTAATTGAAACGAGAAATGTTTCTGTTTTAACTATCTCAATCGGCCGGCGATTGCCGGCGTTTGCGCGGGGGGTCATGGGCATAGAAGTCAAGCTCGCGTTCGACCTTCTCGCCTTCATCTCGGTGATGGTGCTGATCGTGCTGGGGCTGGGAATCATCGCCAGCATGATGGGCATCTTCAACTTCGCCCACGGCGAGTTCGTGCTGCTCGGCGCCTACACGGTCTATCTCTTCGAGAGCAGCGGCCTGTCGTCGTGGGCCGGCATCATCGCGGCGCCGGTCGTGCTGGCGCTGATCGGGCTGGTGCTCGAACGCCTGGTCATCCGCCGCTTCTATGCTGCGCCCATCATCGCCATGCTCGGGACGTATGCGGTCGGGCTGGTGATTCGCGAGACCGTGCGCGGCCTGCTGGGCGGCCACTACAAGTCGATCTCCGAGCCGCTGCCCGGCGTGTTCACGCTGCTGGGCGTCGACTTCTCGGCCTGGCGGACAGTGATCGTGCTGACGACGATCTGCATCATCGCCGGCACCTGGCTGTTCCTGTCCCGCACCTCGGTCGGCCTCCAGATCCGCGGCTCGCTCGAGAACCCCAACCTGGCGCGGGCCTGCGGCATCTCGACCTCGAAGCTCTACGCCTTCACGTTCGCCTTCGGCGCCGCCCTGGCCGGGCTGGCCGGCGCGCTGATCGTGCCGCTCTACCAGCTCTCCGCCGACATCGGCACGCGCTTCCTGGTGCAGGCCTTTCTGTCGGTCATGCTGGGCGGAGTCGGGACTTTCGAGGGACCCGTGCTGGGCGCGGCGGCGGTCGGCGGCATGGCCGCCGGCCTGCCGTGGCTGGTCATTCCGGTGCTGGCCGATCCGCTGGTGTTCATCATCGCGCTGGCGATCGTGAAGTTTCGTCCGCAGGGATTCATCACACAGGGGAGGCTCTGATCATGAGCGAGAAGATCAATCGAGACCGCAACCAGCTCGGCCGCCGTCGCCTGCTCGGCGCAGGCGCACTCGGCGCCGCTGGCTGGATCGCCGGAGGCGGCGGCTGGATGCTGGCGCCCAAGGGCGCCTTCGCTGCCGATCCGATCAAGATGGGCATTGCCACCGACATCACCGGCGCCATCGCGCCGTCGGGCAACGCCAACTGGCAGGTCGCGCAGTTCACCGTCGAGCAGATCAACAAGGCGGGCGGCATCGGCGGCCGGCCCATCGAGCTTTTCCTCGAGGACACCGCATCCGATCCCAAGATCGCCGTCGGCAACGTCCGCAAGCTGATCCAGGACCGCAAGGTCAATGTCGTGCTGGGCGGCATCACCTCGGCGATGCGCCAGGCGATCAAGGACCCGATCGTCAATCGCGGCCGCACGCTCTACATCTACCCGCAGCTCTACGAAGGGCAGGAATGCACCAAGTTCCTCTACTGCACCGGTCCGACGCCGGCGCAGCAGTGCGACAAGCTGATCCCCTACATCATCAAGACGCTGGGCAAGAAGCGCTTCGCCATGCCGTCGGCCAACTATGTCTGGCCGCAGCTGCTCAACAAGTATGCCCGCAAGGTCATCGAGGCCAACGGCGGTAAGGTCGTGTTCGAGGAGTACTATCCGCTCGACCAGCCGGAATACTCGGCGACCATCGGCAAGATCCGCGACGGCAAGGTCGATTGCGTGTTCAACACCGTGATCCCGCCGGGCCTGCAGCCCTTCGTGAAGCAGCTCTACGAGTCGGGCTTCCAGAAGAACGGCGGCGTGCTGAGCTGCGTCTACTACGACGAGAACCTGCTGAACTATCATCCAGCACAGGAGATGGAGAATCTCTATAGCTGCCTCGACTACTTCCAGTCGATCAACGACCCGTTCAGCAAGCAGCTTCAGGTCGACTACATGAAGAAGTTCCCCGACACCAAGTACCTCTTCACCGCGGGTTCGGCGGCGACTGGCATGTACCGCGGCATCAAGTTCTACGAGGCCGCGGTCAAGGCGACCAACGGCGATCTTTCGCGCGAGGCCGTCTCGGCGGCGATGGACAAGGCCAGGATAGAGCAGGGCCCGGGCGGCGGTGCCGAGATGGTGCCCGGCAAGATGCACTGCAAGATGAACATGTACATCGCGCAGTGCAAAGTCGACGCCGGCAAGACGCGCTACGACGTCATCGAAAGCGACAAGATGGTCGACCCGAAGGAATGCTGAGCGAAGCAGGCTCCGGACTCGGGACGGCAGAGGGCAGCGCCGACAGGCGGCGGCCGGCGGAGCGCACGCGCGCGTTCCGCCGCGTGCTGCCGGTCGTCGAAGGCGTGACCTTGCTGCTGGCGCTCGCGGCGCCGGTCGTGCTCGGCGAGCGGACCGACTTGATCACGCTGCTCACCAACGTGCTGATCCTGTCGCTGCTCGCCATCAGCTTCGACCTGTGCTGGGGCCTTTCCGGCATCATGAGCTTCGGCCAGGCGCTGTTCTTCGGCGTCGCCGGCTACGCCATTGCGCTGGTCGGCCGCGACCTCGGCTTCAGCGAGCTCTGGGGCACGCTGCCGCTCGCCATGCTGGTCGGCCTTCTGCTGTCGGGGCTGTTCGCGGCCTTCCTGCTGCTCGGCCGCAAACCGCCCACCAGCATCTTCGTGGCGCTCGGCACGCTCACCGGGTCGTACGCCGCCGAACGCCTCGTCTCAGGATGGCAATATGTCGGGGCGGGCAACGGTCTCTCCGCCGTGAAGCTCCTGAAGATCGGCGACTACGAGTTCGTCGAAGGGACGGCGTTCTACGCGCTGGCGCTCGGCATCCTGCTGCTGGTCTATGCCGGCGCCCGTTTCCTGAAGCAGTCCCAGCTCGGCCTGGTGTTGGCGGGCATGCGTCAGAACGAGGAGCGTCTGGCTTTCTTCGGTTATCGCGTGCAGCTTTTCAAGGCGCTGGTCTTCTCGCTCGCCGGCATGGTCGCGGGCCTGGGTGGCGCGCTCTACAGCTACCACCAGGGCTTCATCGGGCCAGGCAACATGGGGCCCGGCCTGTCGACCGCCGCCGTCATCTATTGCCTGTTCGGAGGTTCCGGCACCCTGATCGGGCCGATCCTGGGCACCGCGGTCGTCGAGATCCTGACCTACGTGCTGGCCGACCAGGCCGCCATCAAGGCCATCTGGCCTGTCATCCTCGGGCTGGTCCTGCTGGTCGTGGTGATGTTCCAGCCCAAGGGCATCCTCGGCCTGTTCCTGTCCGATCGCGAACGCATCGGCTCCTATGGCCGGCGCCGGCGCGGCGGGTAGGGCGACATGGCGCTGCTCGAGATGCGCGGTCTCTGCAAGACGTTCCGCACGTTGCGGGCGCTCGACGGCGTCGATATCGACGTTCAGGCCGGCACCTTCCACGGCCTGATCGGTCCCAACGGCTCGGGCAAGAGCACGCTGCTCAAGGCCATCGCCGGTGATCATTTCGCCGACCGCGGGACCATCGTCTTCGATGGCCGCGACATCACGCGGGCCACGCCCTACGAGCGGGCGCGGGCCGGCCTCAGCCTGAAGTTCCAGATCACCGCCGTGCTGCCGGAGCTGTCGGTCTACGACAATGTCCTGCTGGCGAGGCAGTCCGGCGAAAGCCTGCCCAGGCTCCTGATGTCATCGTCGAGACGCCGGCTCGACGGCGAGATCGGCGCGCTGCTCGAGAGGTTCCGGCTGATAGATCGTGCCGACGATCTGGCCGGCGAGCTGAGCCACGGCCAGCAGCAATGGCTGGAGATCGCCATGGCGCTCGCGCTTTCACCGAAGCTGCTGCTGCTCGACGAGCCGACCGGCGGCATGAGCCCGGAGGAGCGCCGCGCCACCGGCCGCCTGCTCGAGCCGATCAAGGCGCATTGCACCCTCATCATCGTCGAGCACGACCTGCATTTCATCCGCGACATCTGCGATCAACTGACGGTGCTTGACCAGGGCAAGGTGCTCGACCAGGGCGACGTCGAGACGATCCAGCGCTCGCCCAAGGTCCAGCAGGTGTTCACGACCCGTGTCTGACGCAACCCTCCTGCAGGTCGAAGGCCTCAACGCCGGCTATGGTCGCAGCCAGGTGCTGTTCAGCGTGTCGATCGCCACGCCGGCGCGCGGCGCCGTTGCCGTGCTGGGTCGCAACGGCGCCGGCAAGTCGACCTTGCTCAAGACCCTGTTCGGCGAGCTGAAGCCGATGGCGGGCACGATCCGCCTCGACGGGCAGGCGGTCGACGGCGAGCCGGCCGAGCGGCGGGTGCGCCGCGGCATCGGCTACGTGCCGCAGGAGCACGGCATCTTCGCCAAGCTCACGGTGCGCGAGAACCTGATGCTGGGCGCGATCCGTCAGCGTGATCGCGCCGGCCTGGACTACGTCCTCGATTTCTTTCCCAAGCTGGCGCAGCGCCTCGGCCAGACCGCCGGCACGCTGTCGGGCGGCGAGCGCAAGATGCTGGCGATCGGCCGCGCGCTGCTCGGCCGGCCGAAGCTCCTGATGCTCGACGAGCCGACCGAAGGCGTGTGGGTCGGGGTGATCGAGGAGATCGCCGACCGGCTGAAGCAGCTGTCGCGCGAGATGTCGCTGATCCTGGTCGAGCAGCACATCGAATTGGCACTTGAGGTCGCCCAGCATGCCTATGTCATGGACCGCGGCCACATCGCCCTCGATGGACCGTCGCAATCGGTCAAGACCGACCCGCAGCTCATGCGCCACCTGGCGCCATAGGAGAGTCGCCATTGGCGCGTTACGCGACGATCATTCTCCTCCCCAGCTTCGCTGGGGAGGTGTCGCCGTCTTCGGCGACGGAGGGGTCATGAGCCTCATTGATGGTGGCTCATGACCTCTCCGCCCCGTGTGACGGGGCTCCTCCCCAGCGAAGCTGGGGAGGAGAATGAGAAGAAAGCCAAGACCAGGAAGAGGAGGAGAGAATGGCTGTTCAAGTTCCGACCGAGGAGCAACTGCGCCAGGTGGCGGCGGAAGTGGGGCTATCGCTGACCGACCGCGACGTCGCGTCCTTCATCGACCTGATGCGGCCGAGCGTGGCGGCCTACAACGTCGTCGACGCCATGCCCGACAACCTGCCGCGGGTGAAATATCCGCGCACGCCGGGCTATCGCCCGCCGCCCGACGAGAACAAGCACAATGCCTGGTATGTCAAGACCACGGTCAACGGCGCGTCGCGCGGCAAGCTCAAGGGCAAGACCGTCGTGCTGAAGGACAACATCATGCTGGCCGGCGTGCCGATGATGAACGGCGCGGCCACGCTCGAAGGCTACGTGCCGGATATCGACGCCACAGTAGTGCAGCGTATCCTGGATGCCGGCGGCACGATCGTCGGCAAGGCGCATTGCGAGAATTTCTGCCTGTCCGGCGGCAGCCACACCAACGCGACCGGCCCGGTGCACAATCCCCACAGGATGGGCTACTCGGCTGGCGGCTCGTCTTCGGGCAGCGCCGTCCTTGTAGCGCTGGGTGAGGCCGACATGGCGCTGGGCGGCGACCAGGGCGGCTCGATCCGCATGCCATCGTCATTCTGCGGCACCTACGGCATGAAGCCGACGCACGGGCTGGTGCCCTACACCGGCATCATGCCGATCGAGATCTATGTCGATCACACCGGCCCGATGACGGCGAACGTGTCGGACAACGCCTTGCTGCTCGAGGTCCTGGCTGGTCCCGACGGCTACGATTCGCGCCAGATCGCGGTCAAGACGCATCCTTATACACAGGCGCTCAAGGGCGACATCAAGGGAATGAAGATCGGCCTCGTGACCGAGGGCTTCGCCCAGGCCAATGCCGAGACCGACGTGAACGACAAGGTCAAGGCAGCGGGCAAGCAGTTCGTGTCCCTCGGCGCCACCGTGGGCGAAGTCTCGATCCCCATGCACTTGCTGGCGCCGGCGCTGTGGATGCCGATCGGCGTCGAAGGCCTGACCCAGACCATGATGTGGGGCGACGGCTATGGCGTCAGCCGGCCCGACCTCTACGTCACCAGCCTGATGGACTTCCATCGCAACTGGCGCACCCGCGCCAACGAGATGTCGGAGACCACCAAGCTTTTCACCATGTTCGGCACCTACATCCGGCGCTATTACGGCAGCCGCTACTATGGCAAGGCGATGAATCAGACGCGCCTGCTGACCGCCGCATACGACGCTGCCCTGGCCGAGTACGACCTGCTGATGATGCCGACCACGCCGATCAAGGCGACCGCGCTGCCGCCGGCCGATGCGCCGCGCGAGCTCTATGTCGAGCGGGCGTTGAACATGATCTCCAATACGGCGCCGTTCGACATCACGCATCATCCGGCCATGGCCGTTCCCTGCGGGATGTCCGATGGCTTGCCGGTGTCGCTGATGCTGGTCGGCAAGCACTTCGACGAGCCGACGATCTACAAGGCCGCGTTCGCCTTCGAGCAATCGGGCGATTGGAAGGCAATGTGAGTTGGGTAAAGAAACGGCGGGCCATGCCCGCCGCTTCATCTTTCCCCGAAACTCGTCTCAGCCACGGGCAGCTTGTGCTGCTCTCCTCCCTAAACTCAGGCTGCGCGCCTAAGCACTAGGCTCTCTAGCCGGAACGCCATGACTTGCCAAGACCTTTTCTTTCGACGATCAGCCCTTCGGCAGAACAATTATTGTGACAACGGCGGGCCCACCAACAAGCATATTTCCGCGCGATGCATGTGATTATCCAATGACCACGTACTTGATCACAAACAGCACTGCGAGAACGCCAACCGCAGGGTGAATGTCGCTGAAGCGGGCAGTGGCGAGCTTGATGCCGACATACGAAATGAAGCCGAAGGCAATGCCCTCGGCGATCGAGAACGTGAAGGGCATCGAAAGCGCCGTGATCACGGCCGGCGCCGCCTCCGTGATGTCGTCCCATTCCACTTCGGTCAGGCCGCGCGTCATCAGGCAGGCGACATAGAGCAGGGCCGGAGCCGTTGCGTAGGACGGAATGGAGCCGGCCAACGGCGCCACGAACAGCGCCAGGATGAACAGGATGCCCACCACCGCCGCCGTAAGACCGGTCTTGCCGCCGGCGTTTATGCCCGAAGCGCTCTCGATGTAGCTGGTCGTCGTCGAGGTGCCGACAGCGGCGCCGATCATGGCGGCACCGCTGTCGGCAATCAGGGCGCGGTGAAGCCGCGGCACCGTGCCGTCCGGCCGCATGAAGCCGCCGCGATGGGCGAGCGCGATCAGCGTCCCGGTGTTGTCGAACAGGTCGACGAACAGGAACGCGAAGACGACGGTGAGCAGCCCGACATGAAGGGCGCCCGCGAGGTCCATCTGCAGGAACACCGGAGCGATCGACGGCGGCATGTCGAAGATACCGGCGAACTTCTGCTTTCCGGCGGCGATGGCGATGATGGTCACCGCCAGGATGCCGATGATGACCCCGCCCATGATCCTCCGGTACTCCAGTGCCACGATCAGCACGAAGCCTAGCGTCGCCATGACCACGGGAAAGCTGGTGAGATCGCCGTGGGTAACCAGCGTGGCCGGATGATCGACCACGATCCCGGCATTCTTGAGCGCGATCAGGGCGAGGAACAGGCCGATGCCCGCGGCAATCGCCATCTTCAGCGATTTGGGAATGGCATTGACGATCCATTCGCGGATCGGCAGCACGCTGATGATGAAGAACAGGACGCCCGACAGGAACACGCAGCCCAGCGCCACCTGCCAGCTGAACTTCATGCCGCCGACGACAGTGAAGGCGAAGTATGCGTTCAGGCCCATGCCGGGCGCCAGGGCGATCGGGTAGTTGGCCAGGAACGCCATCAGGAAGCAGCCGATGGCGGCCGCCACGCAGGTCGCGGCGAACACGGCGCCAAACGGCATGCCGGCAGCCTTGAGGATGTCGGGATTGACGAAGATGATGTAGGCCATCGTCAGGAAGGTCGTGATCCCGGCCACGACCTCGGTGCGGACGTTGGTCTTGTGTTCGCCCAGCTTGAAGAGCTGCTCCAGCATTCCGGCTCTCCCTACGGGAACATCGCGGCAATCGCTGCCCGGTAGCGGGCTCCGGTGGCTTCGGCGGCGGCGCGGCCGGGCAGGGGCGTCGAGCTGGTGAACTGGAAGAAGCCGCCGTTGCGGCGCTTCACCAGATAGAACTCTTCGTAGACGTTGTTGCCGATGGCGTAGATGCCGACCGTGTCGGGCCTGCCCGGGATCGGCGGCAGGTCGCCGTACTGCGCCTTGGGATCCTTCATCACCGACTTGATACGCTCCAGCAGCGCCGTCTTGGCTTCGGCAACGGTCGTCCCTGCAGCCGGCGTATGCCAATAGGCGCTCATCAGCACATTGGCAGGTCCGCCCTGTCCGGGAACGCCGACATGACCCCATACGCTGGGCGCACCCTGGAAGCCCGGCGGCCGCTCCTTGTCGGGAAACACGATGTAGTTTCCCACGCCGGATTTTTCGGCCAGCGCCAGACCGGCCATCGCCGCCTCGTGGCGGTCGGCCGGGGTCTCCTGCGCCGCCGAGGGCGGCAGGGTCATCTTGGCGCGTTCGGTGAGGGCGCATTCGAGCAGGCGCGGCAGCACGGCCGTCATGCCGGTGATGTCGAAGCTCGAGTTGAGGCCCGGCAGCGCGGTGGCGAACTTGGTCGCCTTGCGCGTCGAGTCGTAACTGTCCGGGAAGGCCGGCAGGGCGATCTGCACCATCGTAGGGCTGAGCGCCAGCGCCGGTGCCTGCAGCTCCGGTCCCTGGTCCCACTTGACCGGCACGGTGAAACGCTGCTGCGGCGTAGCCTTGATGCGCGGATCGATGATCACGACGACCGGCGCGAGGTTTGCCGGCACGATAACCGTGACCTCGCTGCCGCCGGCGAATTTCACGGCAAGGCCGCAATTGCGGAACTCCTTGCTGGCATTGTCCACCCAGACGCCGCCGTTCCAGTTACCGACGGTCAGTCGCGACGCATAGTCCGCCTGCGCATTGGCACACCACGACAGCACGGCGCCGCAGACCGTCGCGGCCACCGAAACCCGATTGAGCATTGTTCCCCCAGCCTCATTGCCACGGCGACAGTGTCTCAGACCGAGTTGCAGACCCCAAGCACAAAGATGATGGGGTTCGGCAATCCGGGCCTGCGGGCCCGGCGTTTGCCATCGAGGACGGCGTTTCCTACAGTCCGCCGCCAATTCCCCCCCGAATCATTCCAGAGCCAGGACCGAGCCCCGATGCGGATGAGCCAATACTTCCTGCCGACCATGAAGGAGAATCCGGCAGAGGCGCAGATCGTCTCGCATCGCCTCATGCTGCGGGCCGGACTGGTCCGCCAGACCAGCGCCGGCATCTATGCCTGGCTGCCGCTCGGCTTTCGCGTACTGAAGAACATCGAGCGCATCGTGCGTGAGGAGCAGGATGCGTCCGGCGCCCAGGAAGTGCTGATGCCGACCATCCAGTCGGCCGACCTGTGGCGCGAGAGCGGCCGCTACGACGCCTACGGCCCCGAGATGTTGCGCATCCGGGACCGGCACGACCGCGAGATGCTCTACGGCCCGACCAACGAGGATATGATCACCGCGCTCTTCCGCGACGGCGTGAAGAGCTACCGCGACCTTCCCAGGAATCTCTACCACATCCAGTGGAAATTCCGCGACGAGGTGCGCCCGCGCTTCGGCGTCATGCGCGGCCGCGAGTTCCTGATGAAGGACAACTACTCCTTCGACCTCGACAAGGCCGGCGCCACGCACTCCTACAACAAGATGTTCGTGGCCTACCTGCGCACCTTTGCCCGAATGGGGCTGAAGGCGATCCCGATGCGCGCCGACACCGGCCCGATCGGCGGCGACCTCAGCCACGAGTTCATCATCCTGGCCGACACCGGCGAGAGCGCCGTGTTCTGTCACAAGGGCCTGGTCGACAAGGACATCCTGAACCGCCGGATCGACTATTCGGCCGATCTGCAGCCGATCGTGAACGAGTGGACCTCGCTCTATGCGGCGACCGACGAGATGCACGACAAGGCGGCGTTCGAGAAGATTCCCGAGGGCGAGCGTCTGGCGGCGCGCGGCATCGAGGTCGGCCACATCTTCTACTTCGGCACGAGGTATTCCGAGCCGATGAAGGCAGTGGTGGCCGGTCCGGGCGGCGAGCAGATCACGGTCGAGATGGGGTCCTACGGCATCGGCGTGTCGCGCCTGGTCGGCGGCATCATCGAGGCGAGCCACGATGAGGCCGGCATCGTATGGCCGGAGTTGGTGGCGCCCTTCAAGGTCGCGATCGTCGACCTGAAGCCTGACGACGGCGCCGTTTCCGGCGTCTGTGGAAAGCTCTACGGCGAGCTTGTCGCGCGCGGCGTGAGCGTGCTGCACGACGATCGCGACCTGCGGCCGGGCGCCAAGTTCGCGGACATGGACCTGATCGGCACGCCGTGGCAGGTGATCGTGGGTCCCAAGGGCGTGGCGGCCGGCAAGGCCGAGCTCAAGAACCGGCGCACCGGCGCCCGCGAGGAAGTGGCGTTCGACCAGGTCGCCCAGCGGTTTGGGTGAGCTGAGGAGGAATAGTTGGCGCCATGCCGTTCGCCGCCGTCGAGCGCCTCATCGCCTTTCGCTATCTGCGCGCTCGTCGCGAGGAGGGATTCATCTCGGTGATCGCCGGCTTCTCGCTGGTCGGCATCACACTGGGCGTCGGCACGCTGATCGTCGTGATGGCAGTCATGAACGGCTTTCGCGTCGAGATGCTGCGCCAGATGTCGGCCATGAGCGGCCAGCTCGGAGTCCAGGGCAACGCCAACGGCCTCGAGACGTCGGGCGACCTGTTGACCCGGATCGCGGCGGTGCCGGGTGTCCTGGCGGCGACGCCGGCGGCCGAGGGGCAGGTCATGGCGGTGGCCGGCAATCACGTGCGCGGCGTCGTGCTGCGCGGCATGCGGCCTCAGGATCTCAAGGCGCGCACGCCGCTCGCCGCCGCCATCGATGGGCCGGCGGACCTGCGCGATCGCTATCGGGCACAGTGCCGAGGCGACGAGGACAGGGTCTTCGACTGGGGCACCCTCAAAGGCTTTGGCGACGAGTTCTCGGTCGTCATCGGCCGGCGACTGGCCGACCTGCTGGGCGTCAAGGTGGGCGACGTCGTGCAGCTCGTCTCGCCGGCCTCCGTCGTGACCCCGTTTGGCGTCATGCCGCGCTCGGCGGCGGCGCGGGTGGCCGCCGTCTTCTGCGCCGGCATGTACGACTACGACGCCAACTTCGTCTATGCGCCGCTCGCCGACGTGCAGCGCATGCTCGATCTCGGAAACAAGGTGACCGGCATCGAGGTGTTCGTGAGCGACGGCGTGCCGCTGATGGCGACGCGCCGCCTGGTGTCGGCGGCTGTCGGCTCACAAGGCTGGGTGTTCGACTGGCTGCAGGCCAATTTCGGCTTCTTTTCCGCCATCCAGGCTCAGACCAACGTCATGTTTCTGGTGCTGACCATGATCGTGCTGGTCGCTGCCTTCAACATCGTGTCCAGCCTGGTCATGCTGGTACGCACCAAGGCGGCCGACATCGCAATCCTGCGGACCATGGGCGCGACCCGGGCCACCATAATGCGGGTCTTCCTGATCGATGGCCTGGCGATCGGCGGCGTGGGGACGGCGCTAGGCGTCATTCTCGGGCTGGCCTTCGCCCGCAACATCGAGGCCATCCGCCAGTGGCTGCAGCGCACCTTCGACATCGTGCTGTTCGACGAGACGCTGTACCTGCTGGCCGAGCTGCCGGCGCGCATCGAATGGTCGGAGGTGGCCGTGATCGCCACGATGGCGATGATCTTTGCCTTGCTCGCCTCGCTCTATCCGGCGGCGCGCGCCGCCCGCCTCGATCCGATCGAAGGGCTTCGCCGTGAGTGAGTCTGCCCCGGCCGTCGAACGCTGGCTGGCGTGGCGCTATCTCGCCACCCGCCAACGCGAAGGCTTCGTCTCCTTCATCGCCATCTTCTCGCTGATCGGCGTGGCGCTCGGCGTCGCAACCCTGATCGTCGTGCTGTCGGTCATGGGCGGCTTCCGCCAGCAGCTCCTCGGACGCATCATCGGCATGAACGGTCACATCGTGATCACAGCGCGCGATGGCATGGCGCAGGCGACGCCCGACCTGCTGGCCAGGCTCGGGACATTCCCCGGCGTGGTTGCGGTCCGTCCGGTGCTCGAGCGTCAGGCGCTGATCGCCTCGCAGGGGCAGACGCGAGGGGCGATGCTGCGCGGCATCCGGGCGGAGGACCTGCGGGGGCGGGAGATCGTGGCGCGCAGCATGGTCCTGGGCGGCCTCGCCGGCTTCGGCACCGAGCCTAGCGTGGTGATGGGCGACCGCCTGCGCGCGGTCCTCAATCTCGGTCAGGGCGACAAGATCACCCTGGTGACCCACAAGCTGAACGAGAGCGGCACGATCTCGCCGCGCTACACCGACTACAGCGTGCTGGGCAGCTTCTTGACGCGGCGCTTCGAGTTTGACAGCTCCTTGGTCTTCGTCCCGCTCGCGATGCTGCAGGACGACCTCGAGCTGGGCAACGAGGCGGTGAGCTCGATCGATCTCGACATCGCCGATCCGTCGCAGGCGCCCCGGATGGCCGACGAGATCCGCAAGGCGCTGCGGCGCGACGACCTCAAAGTCGCTCACTGGCTCGGGCTCAATGCCCGGTTCGTGGGGGCGCTGCAGGTCGAGCGCGTCATGATGTTCATCATCCTCACCCTGATCGTCGTGGTGGCGGCGATGAACGTGGTGGCGAGCTTCACCATGCTGGTGCGGGTGAAGCGCGGCAGCATCGCCATCCTGCGCACCATGGGCGCCTCGCCACGCACCATCATTCGCGCGTTCTTCATGTCGGCCGCCGCGGTCGGCCTGGTCGGCACCGCCGTGGGCACGGCGCTCGGCCTGCTGGTCTGCGCCAACATGCCGGCAATCGGCGCCTTGCTGTCTCAGATCACCGGGGCGGCGGGTGGTGGCTCGGCCGAGGTCGATTTCATCACGTCGATGCCGGTGCGGGTGCAGGCATTGGAGGTGGCGATGGTCGTCGTCGTCGCCATCGTGCTGTCGCTGCTGGCTGCCTCCTATCCTGCCTGGCGCAGCACGAGGATCGAACCGATCGAAGGGCTGCGTCATGAATGATGCCACGTCGCTGCTGTCCCTGGGCGGCATCACGCGTACCTTCGTGCAGGGCGACCGTCGCCTAGACGTGCTGCGCGGGATCTCGCTCGAGCTGCGTCACGGCGAGATCGTCGCCCTGGTCGGGCAGTCGGGCAGCGGCAAGTCGACCCTGCTGCACGTCGCCGGGCTGCTGGAGCGGCCGAGCGGCGGCGACGTGGTCGTCGACGGTCGGTCGGCCGGCACGGCGAGCGATCGCGAGCGCACCGAGTTGCGTCGCCGCTTCCTGGGCTTCGTCTATCAATATCACCACCTGCTGCCGGAATTCTCCGCCCTGGAGAACGTGATGCTGCCGCAGATGCTGAACGGCCAAACGCGGCGCGCCGCGCGCCAACGCGCCACCGAGTTGCTGGCGATGGTCCAGCTCGAAGCGCGCGGCGACCATCGGCCGGGCCGGCTGTCGGGCGGCGAGCAGCAGCGCGTGGCGATCGCTCGCGCCGTCGCCAACGCGCCGCGGGTGCTGCTGGCCGACGAGCCGACCGGCAATCTCGATGGGGCAACCGCTGACGCCGTGTTCCGCCAGCTGCTCGCCCTGGTGCGCGAGACCGGCATGGCGGCCCTGATCGCCACCCACAATCCCGAACTCGCCGCGCGCATGGACCGGACAGTCACATTGAAAGACGGTGTGCTGGCCTAGTTGATGACCTGAACGGGCCGAAGAATGGCACGTGCTACACGCGATTGCGGCTCGCTTTCCACAAGAGCGCGGCACCATAGTGGCCCGTGCCTACCGCTGACTTCGTCCACCTGAAAGTCCGGTCCGCCTATTCGCTCACCGAAGGGGCGAACAAGGTCGACGTCATTGCCTCGCTCGCCAAGGCGAACGAGATGCCGGCCGTCGCCGTCACCGATCGCGGCAACCTGTTCGGCGCGCTCGAATTCTCCCAGTACGCCGCCAAAGCGGGAATCCAGCCGATCATCGGCTGCGATCTCGGCATCCGGCGTGAGGACGAGAGCGGCCTGGCGGCAGCCGGCAAGGCCCTCGAAGCCGATTGGCTCACATTGCTGGTCCAGAACGAGGCGGGCTATCTCAACCTGATGCGGCTGGTCAGCCGGGCTCACCTCGAATTCAAGACCGGCTCGCTGTCGGCCCTGCCGCTCGCCGAACTGGTGGGCAATACGGACGGCTTGCTGGCCCTCGTGGGCGGGCCAGGCAGCGGCGTGGCCCGACTGTTGGCCGCGGGACAGGGACCTGCCGCCACGCACCAGCTCGAGCGTCTGCAGGCGGCGTTCGATGGCCGCCTCTACATCGAGCTGCAGCGCCACGGCGAGGATCTGGAACGGCGCATCGAGGAGCCGCTGATCAATCTCGCCTTTCAGCGCGGGCTGCCGCTGCTGGCGACCAACGACGTCCACTTCCCCAAGCGCGCGATGTACGAGGCACACGACGTGCTGCTCTGCATCGAGCAGGGCGCCCATATCGAGGATCCCAACCGGCGTCGGCTGACGCCCGAGCACTACTTCAAGCCCGCCGCCGAGATGCGCAAGGCCTTCGTGGATCTGCCGGAAGCCTGCGACAACACGCTGGTGGTGGCGCGGCGCTGCGCTTACATGCCGGTGCCGCGCAAGCCCATCCTGCCGCGCTACACCAAGCTCGCTGGACGCGCCGACAAGGAGGCGCTGGCCGAGATGGCCGGGAACGGGCTCGCAACGCTCAAGGCCGGCGGACGGCTGTCGCCGGACATCGATTTCGCGAAGTACCAGGAACGGCTCGCCTACGAGCTCGGCATGATCGAGAAGATGGGCTTCTCCGGCTACTTCCTGATCGTTGCTGACTTCATTCAATGGGCAAAGGACCATGACATCCCGGTCGGCCCGGGGCGCGGTTCGGGCGCCGGCTCGCTGGTCGCCTGGTCGCTCAAGATCACCGACCTCGACCCGCTGCGCTGGGGCCTGCTGTTCGAGCGCTTCCTCAATCCCGAGCGCGTGTCGATGCCGGACTTCGACGTCGATTTCTGCCAGGACAAGCGCGACCGCGTGATCCGCTACGTGCGCGACGAGTATGGCCACGACCGGGTCGCCGCCATCATCACCTTCGGCAAGCTGCAGGCGCGCGCCGTGCTGCGCGACGTCGGCCGCGTGCTGGGCATGCCCTACGGCCAGGTCGACCGCATCTGTAAGCTGGTGCCCAACAACCCGGCCAAGCCGGTGACCCTGGCCCAGGCGCTCGAGAGCGAGCAGCTCCTCAAGGATCAGTATGCTGGCGACGAGGAGATCAAGCGCCTGATCGACCTCGCGCTGCAGCTCGAGGGCCTGTATCGCAACGCCTCCACCCATGCCGCGGGCGTGGTGATCGGCGATCGCCCGCTCGACCAGCTGGTGCCGCTCTATCGCGATACCGACAACAAGGACTCGCTGCCGGCGACTCAGTTCAACATGAAGTGGGTCGAGACGGCAGGGCTGGTGAAGTTTGACTTCCTCGGGCTCAAGACGCTGACCGTGATCGAGAAGGCCTGCGCGCTGGTCGGCAAGGACACGATAGACATCGCCAAGATACCGCTCGACGACGAACCGACCTTCAAGATGCTGGCCAAGGGCGATGCCTACGGGGTCTTCCAGATGGAAGGCAGCGGCATGCGCGACATTCTCGCCAAGCTGAAGCCCAACCGCTTCGAGGATCTGATCGCGCTGGTGGCGCTCTACCGTCCCGGCCCGATGGACGACATCCCGACCTACATCAGCGTCAAGAACGGGCTCGAGAAGCCCGACTACCTGCACCCGTCGTTGAAGGGCATCCTGGAAGAGACCTACGGCATCATGGTTTACCAGGAGCAGGTGATGCAGATCGCCCAGGTCCTGTCGGGCTATTCGCTGGGCGGCGCCGATCTTCTGCGCCGCGCCATGGGCAAGAAGATCCAGGCAGAGATGGATGCCCAGCGCGCCACCTTCGTCGAGGGCGCGGCCAAGAACAACGTCGAGGAATCGCGCGCCTCGATGATCTTCGACAAGGTGGCGAAGTTCGCCGGCTACGGCTTCAACAAGTGCCATTCGGCACCGTACGCGCTGGTCGCCTACCAGACGGCCTTCCTGAAGGCCAATCACCCGGTCGAATTCTTTGCCGCGTCGATGACCCTCGATATGGGCAATGCCGACAAGATCGGCAATTTCCGGCGCGAGCTCGAGCGGCTGCAGATTCCTCTGATGCCGCCGGACATCAACCGGTCGATGGCGGAGTTCGCCGTCGAGGAGACGGCGGACGGCAAGAAGGGCGTGCGCTACGCGCTGGCGGCCATCAAGGGGGTCGGGCGCGACGCCATGAACCGGCTGGTCGAGGAGCGCGCGGCAAACGGTCCCTTCAAGGATCTGTTCGATGTCGCCGAGCGCCTCGACCAGCGCGTGATCAACAAGCGTCTGCTCGAAAGCCTCGTCAAGGCCGGCGCCTTCGATTCGTTGAACAAGAACCGTGCCCAGACCTTCGGCTCCGTCGAGGTCCTGTCGCGCCATTCGCAGGCGACGCACGAATCGCGCGCCAGCAACCAGAACAGCCTGTTCGGCGACGACACGGCCCAGCGCCGGCCGCAGCTCCCCAAGGTGCCGGACTGGGCGCCGATGGAGCGCCTGCAGAACGAGTTCTCGGCCATCGGCTTCTACCTGTCGTCGCATCCGCTGGCGGCCTACGAGCTCAGCCTGAAGCGGCTGGGCGTCAGCCGCGCGGCCGATCTCGCCGCGTTGCTGGGCCGGGGCGCGCCCGGTCGCATCAAGCTCGCCGGCACGGTGATCGACCGGCAGGAGCGCACGTCAGCCAAGGGCAATCGCTTCGCCTTCGTGCAGTGCTCCGACCAGTCCGGCGCCTTCGAGCTCACGGTGTTCAGCGAGCTTCTGGGCGGCAAGCGAAACCTGCTCGAGGCCGGTCAGGCGGTCCTGGTTTCCGCCGACGGCCGGCTGGACGGGGAGCAGGTGAAGCTCACGGCGCAGACGATCGAGCGGCTCGAGGAGGCCGTGGCCAACGCGGCGGCCGGCCTGCGCGTGGTCGTGTCGGATCGGGCTGCCGTCGAGCCGCTGCGCAAGGCGCTCGACGGCAAGCGCGGCCGCGGGCGGGTGACCCTGGTCGTCCCCATGACCGACGACGATGCCGAGGCCGAAGTCACCTTGCCGGGCGCCTATGCCATCGCCGGCGGCTTGCGCGACGCCATCGGCGGATTGCCGGGCATCATGCACGTGGAAGAGATTTGAGCCAGCAGGCCGAGCTGTTTGCTCATCCGGGTCCGCCGGCAAAGCGGATGGGGGAGGTTCGGTCCGCGCCCGACTCGCCGTTGCGTGGGGCTCCGCCGTTACCGGCCGGGATCAGGCTCGGGACATCGTCCTGGTTCTTCCCCGGCTGGCGCAGCTTGGTCTACGACCGCCTCTATCCGCAGCCGGTCCTGAGCCGCCATGGCCTGGCGGCCTACGCTGAAATCCCGCTGCTGCTCACCGTCAGCCTCGACCGCACGTTCTACGCGCCGATCTCGACGGCCGACTATCTGCGTTACGCCCGCCAGGTGCCGGACGGGTTCGGCTTCGTCGTCAAGGCGCCGGCCCTGGTGTGCGATGCGCAGGCGCGTGACGAGCAGGGACGCAGTAGAGCCGTCAACCCGCATTTCCTCGATCCGGGCTTGGCCGCCCGGGAATTCGTCGTGCCGTGCCTCGATGGGCTGGGGTCCAAGGCCGGGCCGCTGGTCTTCCAGATCTCGCCTCTCCCGCGCGACCTGGTGGAAGATGCGGCATCCCTGGTCGAGCGTCTGGCGGCGTTCTTCGGCGCCCTGCCGGATCACCTCGGAACGCGCCGACCGCTTTATGCGCTGGAGCTGCGCAATGCCGAGCTGCTGACGCCGCGCCTGATGAAGATGCTGGCCTCGGCGGGCGTTCGCTACTGCGTCGGCCTGCACGACCGCATGCCCGAGGTCGAACGCCAGGCGGCGGCGCTGAGGGTGCTCGACGGCCTCTCGCCCGGCCCCCTGGTGGTGCGCTGGAACCTGCACCGCGGCTTCCGCTACCAGGCCGCCAAGCAGCGCTACGAACCGTTCGACCGGCTGATCGACGAGGATCCGGAAACCCGGCTGGTCCTGGCCAGAATGGCGGCAGAGGCTTTCGGGAAAGGCCAGCCGGTCTGGATCACGGCCAACAACAAGGCCGAGGGAAGCGCTCCCTGGTCGCTCCTGAAATTAGCCGAGGAAATCGCCAAATTGCTGCCATAAGCAATTGATTTTGCTGGCACTTGCAATGGCCAGGCGAAGTCGTTAGAACCACGCCCACTTCGCACGCGGGTTTGCGGTCGACGGGGAGACATCCCGCCGCTCGCTCCGGTGTCCTTCGCTCCTTCGGGCACGGGGACGGCGCCCGCGGAGGATCAACCGGAAAAGGAGAAACGGCATGGCTATGCCGACCTTCACGATGCGTCAGTTGCTGGAAGCGGGTGTCCATTTCGGGCATCACACCCGGCGTTGGAACCCCAAGATGAAGCCGTACCTGTTCGGGGTGCGCAACGGGGTGCATATCATCGATCTCACCAAGACGGTCCCGCTGCTCGAGCAGGCGCTCCTGCAGGTCCGCCAGATCGTATCCAACGGCGGACGCGTGCTGTTCGTCGGCACCAAGGCGGCGGCGGCCGACCGGATCGCCGAGGCGGCCAAGCGCTGCGGCCAGTACTACGTCAACCACCGCTGGCTGGGCGGCATGATCACCAACTGGCAGACGATCTCGGCGTCGATCAAGCGGCTGCGCGAGCTCGACGAGCGCCTCAAGGGCGACGTCGTCGGTCTGACCAAGAAGGAGCAGCTCGACCTGACGCGCGAGCGCGACAAGCTCGAGCGGTCGCTGGGCGGTATCAAGGAAATGGGCGGCACGCCCGACATGCTGTTCATCATCGACACCAACAAGGAGGCCATTGCCGTCCAGGAGGCGCGCAAGCGCGGCATTCCGATCGTGGCGATCCTCGACAGCAATTCGGATCCGGACGGCATCGACTACCCGGTGCCCGGCAACGACGACGCCATCCGCGCCGTGTCGCTCTACTGCGAACTGCTGTCGGGCGCGGTGCTCGACGGCATCCGTGCGGAAATCGCCGCATCGGGCGGCGATCTCGGCGAGCTCGGCGAGCCGATGGGCGAGGACCTGCCGCCGCCGGTCGAAGGCGACGGCGCCGAAGCAACGGCGGCGGAGTAAGCCGACACTTCATCTTCGAGTGTTATCTTTCGAGGATTGAGGGGGCCGGTCGAAGAACCGGCCCCAATTGCGCCAACGGGTGCACAAACGGAGCGAGACATGGCTGAGATCACAGCTTCCCTGGTCAAGGAACTGCGCGAGAAGACCGGCGCAGGCATGATGGATTGCAAGCGGGCGCTGGGCGAGGTCCAGGGCGACCTTGAGAAGGCGGTCGACTGGCTGCGCACCAAGGGCCTGTCGGCGGCCGCCAAGAAGGCAGGTCGCGTGGCGGCCGAGGGCCTGGTCGGCGTGGCCGCGCGCGGCAACCGCGGCGCCGTCGTCGAGGTCAATGCCGAGACTGATTTCGTCGGCCGCAACGAGACCTTCCAGAAGTTCGTTTCGGCGACCGCCGGCATCGCCCTCGAGACCGCGGCCGACATGACCAGGATCGCCGCGGCGCCGTTCCCGGGTACGGGCCGCGACGTCCAGGGCGAACTGACCAACCTGATCGCCACGATCGGCGAGAACATGTCGCTGCGCCGCGCCGCCGCGCTGTCGGTGTCGGACGGCGTTGTCGCCGGCTACATGCACAATTCGGTGGCGCCCGACCTCGGCAAGATCGGCGTGCTGGTCGCGCTCGAATCGACGGGCGACAAGGCCAAGCTCGCCGGAATCGCCAAGCAGCTCGCCATGCACGTCGCGGCGGCCAATCCGCAGTCGCTCACCGTTGCGGATCTCGACGCCGCCGCGATCGAGCGCGAACGTGCGGTGCTGGCGGAGAAGGCCGGCCAGACCGGCAAGGCGGCCGACATCGTCGCCAAGATGGTCGAGGGCGGCCTGCGCAAGTTCCACCAGGAGGTCGTGCTGCTCGAGCAGCTGTTCGTCATCGACGGCAAGACCCGCGTGTCCAAGGTCGTCGACGACGCGGCCAAGCAGGTCGGCGCTCCGGTGAGGCTCGCCGGCTTCCTGCGCTTCGCGCTCGGCGAGGGCATCGAGAAGAAATCGGAGGATTTTGCGGCTGAGGTGGCTGCTCAGCTCAAGAAGTAGTAGTAACATTCCCCTTCGGCGCGCGGGCGGCTTGCCCGCGACGCCCAAGAAATCGCATACAGAGGCAATGATGCCGTCGGCCCCCCGCTATCGCCGTGTCTTGTTGAAGCTCTCGGGCGAGGGGCTGATGGGCAATCGGGAGTATGGTCTCGACCCAGCCATGGTTTCCATGGTGGCCGAAGAGGTGAAGGCCGTGCACGACCTGGGGGTGCAGATCTGCCTCGTCATCGGCGGCGGCAACATCTTCCGCGGCGTGTCGGCTGCCGCGTCCGGCATGGATCGCGCGAGCGGCGACTACATGGGCATGCTGGCGACGGTGATCAATTCGCTGGCGATGCAGAGCGCGCTCGAGCGGCGCGGTCTGCAGACCCGCGTCCAGTCGGCCATCCCGATGACGACGGTGTGCGAGCCCTACATCCGCCGGCGGGCGGTGCGCCACATGGAGAAGGGCAGGGTCGTGATCTTCGCCGCTGGAACAGGCAATCCTTTCTTCACGACCGACACCGCGGCGGCGCTGCGCGCGGCCGAGATGAGTGTCGATGCGATGCTGAAGGGCACCCAGGTCGACGGCGTCTATTCGACCGACCCGCACAAGGACAAGAACGCCCAGCGCTACGATTCCCTGACCTACATGGACGTGCTGTCGCGCGACCTGCAGGTCATGGATGCGTCGGCAATCTCGCTGGCGCGCGAAAACCGCATACCGATCGTGGTATTCGATATCCACAAGCCCGGCGCCTTCGCCCAGACGATGCGCGGGGAGGGGACTTTTACCATCATCAAGGACGAGGCCTGAGATGAGCGCGGACCCCAAGGAACTAGACAAACGCATGCATGGCGCGGTCGACGCGCTGAAGAAGGACCTGGCGGGCCTCAGGACGGGCCGTGCCTCGGTCAGCCTGCTCGATCCGGTCATGGTCGAGGCCTATGGCCAGCGCATGCCGCTCAACCAGGTCGGCACCGTGAGCGCCCCCGAGCCGCGGCTGCTCACGGTCAATGTCTGGGACAAGGGCCTGGTCGTGTCGACGGCCAAGGCGATCCGCGAGGCCGGTCTCGGCCTCAATCCGGCGCCGGATGGCCAGATGATCCGCGTGCCGATTCCCGATCTCACCAGCGAGCGCCGCGCCGAGCTGGTCAAGCTTGCCCACAAATATGCCGAGCAGGGGCGGGTGGCGGTTCGCAACGTCCGTCGCGACGGCATGGAAGCGCTCAAGAAGGCGGAAAAGGATCACAAGATCTCGCAGGACGAGCATCGCCAGAAGTCGGACGAGGTGCAGAAGCTCACGGACCGATACGTCAAGCAGGTCGACGAGGTGCTGTCTCACAAGGAAAAAGAGATCAAGACCGTCTGATGTCGACCGCGTCGCTTCCCGCCCACTCCGATCCCCCGCCCGGGCCGAATCACGTCGCCATCATCATGGATGGCAACGGCCGGTGGGCGAAGGCGCGCGGCTTGCCGAGGGTCGCCGGGCATCGCCGTGGCGCCGACGCGGTGCGTCGGGTGGTCCGCGGAGCAGGCGAGCTCGGCATACCGATCCTGACTCTGTTTGCCTTCTCGACCGAGAACTGGACGCGCCCGGCCGAGGAGGTCAACGACCTGATGGGGCTGCTGCGCCATTACTTGCGCAGCGAGCTCGAGGAGCTGCATCGCAACGGCGCGCGCTTGCGGGTGATCGGCAACCGCGCCGGGCTGGCGCCGGACATCGTCAGGGATATCGAGCGGGCGGAGGCGATGACGCATGCCAACAGCCGCATCGACGTCAACATCTGCGTCAATTACGGAGCGCGCGACGAGATCCTGCGCGCCGCCCGGCGTCTCGCCGAGCAAGTCGCGGCCGGGGAGCTCGAGGCCGATCGCATCGATGAAGGCCGTTTCGAGCGTGAGCTGCTGACCTCGGGCGTGCCCGATCCGGACCTCCTGATCCGCACCAGCGGTGAGCAGCGCATCAGCAATTTCCTGCTCTGGCAGTGCGCCTATGCCGAGCTGATCTTCGTCGACACGCTATGGCCCGACTTCGGCAAGGAGCATCTCGAGCGGGCGATGGCGGAGTTCCGACGGCGTGAGCGACGTTATGGCGGCGTCGTCGGCTGACGCGTCGACGCGAGGGTCGGGGCGGTTCAAGAGTGTGCTCGTTCGGGCTGTGTCGGCGGTCGTGCTGGGACCGCTGCTGCTCGCCGCGATCTGGTACGGCTTCCCGTGGCTCGATCTGATTGCCGCCGTGGCGGCGCCGCTGATGGTGTCGGAATGTCTTCGTCTCAGCCGAGGCCGGCCGGTGATGCGGCTGGTCGCGATCGCCTACGTGCTTGCTGCGGTCGTGGCGCTGCTCTGGCTACGCCATCAGCCGGCCTTGGGCCGCGAAACGATTCTGTGGATCGTCTGCTGCACCTGGGCAACCGACATCGGCGCCTACGTCGTCGGTCGCTCCGCCGGCGGCGCCAGGCTGGCGCCGCGCATCAGCCCCGGAAAGACCTGGTCCGGGCTGGTCGGCGGGATGGCGTGGGCGGCGGTTGCCAGCGCGGCATTCGGCTACGCCTTCGGGCTCGGGCAGACCATACTTCTCGCCGTCGTCGGTGCGCTCCTTGCCGTCGTCGGACAGGTGGGCGACCTTCTCGAATCGGCCATGAAGCGGAGCGCCGGCGTCAAGGATAGCGGCACTCTGATTCCGGGCCACGGCGGTTTGCTCGACCGCGTCGATGGTCTGGTCGCGATCCTGCTGGTCGTGGCATTGGTTCGACTGCTTGGTGACGGAGGCTGGCCTTGGACATGACGCGATGGGCTGCTCCCTCGCACGACCGACCGCGCGGCGTCACCATCCTGGGGTCGACAGGCTCGGTCGGGCAGAGCACCGTCGATCTGATTTCCCGTGATCCCGACGCCTACCGCGTCGAGGCCCTGGTCGCCGGCCGGTCGGTCGACCGGCTGGCCGACCAGGCTCGCCGGCTGCGCGCCCGGCTGGCGGTCGTCGCCGATCCGACGCGCTACAAGGAACTCAAGGAGGCCTTGGCGGGGACATCCACCGAGGCGGCAGCGGGGGCCGATGCCATGGCCGAAGCGGCCGCTCGGCCGGCGGAATGGGTGATGGCGGCGATCGTGGGCTTCGCCGGCCTGCCGCCGACCCTGGTCGCCGCCCGTCGCGGGGCGATGGTGGCGCTCGCCAACAAGGAAGCGCTGGTGTGCGCCGGCCGCCTGCTGATCGAGGCCGTCGAAACTTCCGGCGGCGCCTTGCTCCCGGTCGATTCGGAGCACAACGCCATCTTCCAGGTCTTCGAGCCGGGACAGCGGCACGCGATCGACCGGCTCATCCTCACTGCTTCGGGCGGGCCGTTCCGCCAATGGTCGCTGGCCGACATGGCGGAGGTGACCCCGCCGCAGGCGCTGGCGCATCCCAACTGGCAAATGGGCGACAAGATCTCGATCGATTCCGCCACCATGATGAACAAGGGCCTGGAGCTGATCGAGGCGCACCTGCTGTTCGGCATGCCGGGGGAGCAGATCGAGATCGTCGTGCACCCGCAATCGGTCATCCATTCGATGGTGGCCTATCGGGATGGCTCGGTGCTGGCCCAGCTCGGTTCGACAGACATGCGGGTGCCGATCTCGCATGCTCTGGGCTGGCCATCGCGCATCGAGGGGCCGGCGGCGCGGCTCGATTTCGCGACGCTTTCAGCGCTCACGTTCGAACAGCCCGATTCCGGCCGTTTTCCGTCCCTACGGTTGGCGCGTCAGGCTTTGGCGATCAACGGATTTGCACCCATCGTGATGAATGCAGCCAACGAGGCGGCTGTCGCCGCGTTCCTGGCGCGGCGCATCGGCTTTCTCGACATTGCACGCATCGTCGAGGACGTGATGGCTGGTTGGGACGACCTGGCAACGCCGGTTGCGGCGCTGCAGGAGGTCCAGGCTGCCGACGAGGAGGCCCGCCGGAGGGCCGATGTGCGATGTCAGGTCAGGTTGCCAAGCAATTGAGCTGAAATGAAATTCATGGTGTATTGACCTATGCACGGCGCTCTCAGTCTGTTCACGACCTACCTGCCGTACTTCGTCCTCGTATTGACCTTGCTCGTATTCGTTCACGAATTCGGACATTACTGGGTGGCGCAGCGCTTCGGCATTCATGCCGAGGTGTTCTCGATCGGCTTTGGCCCGGAACTGTTCGGCTGGACCGATCGCAAGGGCACGCGCTGGAAGATCTGTGCCGTTCCGCTCGGTGGCTACGTCAAGTTCCTGGGCGATGCCGATCAGGCGAGCGTCACGTCGTCGGGCGAGGCTCTCACCTCTGATCAGAGGGGGCGCGCCTTCTTCAGCCAGCCGCTCTATGCCCGCGCGGCCGTCGTCGTCGGTGGTCCGGCCGCCAATCTTCTGTTCGCCTTCATCCTATTGACGGCAGTCTTCTATTTCGTGGGAGAGCCCTATTCGCCGCCGGTCGTCGCCGTCCAGACCAACGGCCCGGCGGCCAAGGCAGGGTTGCGCACGGGGGATGAGATCATCCGGTTCGGCGACAAGCGGGTCAATCGCTACGAGGACATCCAGGATTCGCAGCTGCTCTATTGGACCCGGCCGATGCCGGTCGAGTACCGCCGCGGCAACCAGATCCTTCAAGGCGAGATCGTTCCGCAATTCTGCGAGCGGACCGACAAGTACAACAATACCCTGCGCTTCGGCGAGCTGGGGATGGACCAGCTGGTCAAGCCCGTGGTCGGCGGCTTCGTGGCCGACAGCCCCGCGGAAGCGGGCGGACTGAAGGTCGGCGATCTGCTGCTTGAGATCGACGGCAAGCCGGTGGACTATTTCTCGCGCATTCCGGAGATGATCGGCAATCAGGCCGGCAAGCCGGTCATCATCACCTACCTGCGCAACGGCCAGCGCGGCGAGGCGACCGTGGTGCCGATTGCCGACAAGGCGCTCGACTGCGCCGGCAAGGAGCTGACGGTCGGCCGCCTGCGTGTGCGTCCGGCCAACGTGACCGAGTTCCGCCGCGACGGTCTGATTCACGCGATGGATGCTGGCGTCCGCCACGTGTGGAGCATGACCAACATGTTCTACACGTCGATGGTCCAGATCATCACGGCGACCCGACCGGTCGACGAGCTCGGCGGACCGATCCGGATCGCCAAGGCCGCCGGCGAAGCGTCGCATGCCGGATGGTTCGGAATTCTCAACCTGGTCATCGCCCTGTCGATCGTGTTGGGTGTATTCAATCTGTTGCCAGTTCCCATGCTCGATGGCGGTCACCTTGCGATGTATCTATACGAGGCGATTCGAGGCCGGCCGCTCAGCCTGTGGGCGCAAGAACTCGGGCTGAAGGTCGGTCTCGTTCTGGTGATCGGCATGGCGCTGGTGGCCACCTTCAACGATATCAAGCTGCTGCTGCGCTGAGCCGTCAGCGCACGACAGCATTACCATCTGGGGACAAAAGGGGTGGCTAAGTCCTTGCTGCCGGTCTATGAAATTGCGTTCTTGAAACGGGTTGGCGATTGTGAAAGGTGCCGGGGGTGAAAGTGATCCTTCGCTGGGCGCTGATGGCCCTTGCCACCGTTGTCGTCCTTGGCCCCCCCGCCCACGCTCAACGCGCGGGCGGGGGGGCAGTGCCTGCAGCCGGCGGGACGATCACCGCCATCCAGATCCAGGGTAACGTACGCGCCGAGCCGGAGACCATCCGCTCGTACCTGCAGCTCCGGCCTGGCCAGCCCTACGACGCGGCCGCCGCCGATCGATCGCTGAAGGCGCTGTTCGCCACGGGCCTATTCTCCGACGTCACAATGGACATGCAGGGCTCGACCCTGGTGATCAAGGTCACGGAGAACCCGATCATCAATCGCGTTGCCTTCGAGGGCAACAGCAAGATAGACGACGACAAGCTGCGCGACGAGGTCCAATCCCGGCCACGTCAGGTCTTCACGCGCGCCCGCGTCCAGGCCGATGTCGAGCGCATCCTCACGATCTATCGCCGAAGCGGTCGCTACAATGCATCGGTCGAGCCCAAGGTCATCAAGCTGGAGCAGGGCCGCGTCGACCTCGTTTTCGAGATCAATGAAGGCGACGTGACCGGCGTCCAGCGCATCAGCTTCGTCGGCAACGAGCATTTCAGCGACGGCACGCTGCGCGGCAAGATCAGGACAGTCGAAAGCGCGTGGTATCGTTTCCTGTCGTCCGACGACCGTTACGACCCCGACCGCGTCAATCTCGACCGCGAGCTGCTGCGCAAGTTCTACCTTTCAGAAGGCTACGCCGACTTCCGCGTCATCTCGGCGGTCGCCGAGCTTGCGCCCAACCGGGAAGGGTTCTTCCTGACCTTCACGATCAGCGAAGGCGAGCGCTACAAGTTCGGCAAGGTCGAGATCTCGACGCGCTTCCAGGGGCTCGACGTCGACACGCTGAATCGCTTCCTGACGGTCGGCGAGGGCGAATGGTACGACGCCGATCAGGTCGAGAAGACCGTGACGGCCCTGACCGACGTGGTCGGAGCGCTGGGCTATGCTTTCGTCGAGGTTCGACCCAACATTCGGCGCAACAAGGACAATCTCACGATCGACGTGACCTTCGACATTCAGGAAGGTCCGCGCGTGTACGTCGAGCGCATCAACATCTCCGGCAACACGCGTACGCTGGACAAGGTGATCCGGCGCGAGTTCCGCCTCGCCGAAGGCGACGCCTTCAGCACGGCCAAGGTCCGTCGCAGCCAAGAGCGTCTGAAGGCCCTCCAGTTCTTCGAGAAGGTCGACATCTCGGCCGCCCCGGGATCGGCACCCGACAAGACCAACATTGAGGTCCAGGTCGTCGAGCAGAGCACGGGCGATATCTCGTTTGGCGCCGGTTTCTCGACCACCGCGGGCATCCTGGGCGACATCACGATCAAGGAACGCAACCTGCTGGGCAAGGGCCAGGAGCTGCGGCTCGGCCTGTCGCTCGGCACCTTGAGCACCCTGATCGATCTCAGCTTCACCGAGCCCTATTTCATGGACCGCCCGATGGCGGCTGGCTTCGACCTCTTTCGGACGTCGAACGACCGCCAGCAGGTCGCCTCGTACAACGACCAAAGCCTCGGCTTCGCGCTGCGCGCCGGATGGGCCTACAGCGAGTTCATGCGCCAGACTGTCCGGTACACGCTGCGCCAGACCACCATCTACAACGTCCAGCCATGGGCGTCGTACGTCGTCCAGCTGAATGCCGGCACGTCGGTCGTCTCCGAGATATCCGAGACGGTCGCCTGGGACTCGCGTGACACGCGTGTCAACACGACCAAGGGCTTCCTGGTCCGCAACTCGATCGCAGTGGCCGGACTGATCGGCACGGAGCAGTACTTCCGCACCACCGCCGATGCCGTCTATTACCAGTCCCTGTACGAGGACATCATTGGCTCGATCGGCGGATCGGTGGGTGCGGTGGTGCCTTACAACGGTTCGTCGCTCCGCCTTAACAACCTGTTCTTCATCGGCGGCGACAACCTGCGCGGGTTCCAGGTCGGCGGCATCGGGCCGCGCGATTCGATCACGGCTGACGCGCTGGGCGGCACCTATTTCTACACGGCGACCGGTGAGATCAGCTTCCCTCTGGCGTTCCTGCCCAAGGAGGTCGGCCTCTTCGGAAAGGCCTTCCTCGACATCGGCTCGCTGTGGGGCCTCGGGGGCCCGGCGGCGTACAGCAGCACGGTGCTGACCAGCAACACGATGCGCGTCTCGACCGGTGTCGGCGTCCAGTGGATCTCGCCCTTCGGGCCGATCCGCATCGACTACGCCAAGCCGCTGGTGCAGGACCCGTGGGACAAAACGGAGAACATCCGCTTCAGCTTCGGCACGCGCTTCTGATTGGGGACGCCGCAGTCATGAACATCCAGACCGACAAGACGGGCGTCGCGGAGACATCGTCGGTGGACATCAAGCGCATCCTGCAGATGATCCCGCATCGCTATCCGATGCTGATGGTCGATCGCGTCCTCGACATGCAGCTCGATCGCAGCGCTGTCGGCATCAAGAACGTCAGCATCAACGAGCCGTTTTTCCAGGGCCATTTCCCGAGCGAACCGGTGATGCCCGGTGTGCTGATCGTCGAGGCGATGGCGCAGACGGCTGCCGTTCTGGTGGTTTCCACCTTCGGTAGCGAGTCCGAAGGCAAGCTCGTCTACTTCATGTCGATCGACGGCGTGCGCTTCCGCCGGCCGGTGGTGCCCGGCGATCGCCTGGAGCTGCATGTCGAGAAAGTCCAGAGCCGGGCCAATGTCTGGAAATTCTCCGGAAAGGCGCTGGTCGAGGGTAAGGTGGCGGCCGAAGCGACGTTCGCTGCGATGATCCGCGACCGCTGAGGAGGGGAAGATGCCTGATACCGCTGCAAACTACCGCATGCTGCACACCATGATCCGGGTGAAGGATCTTGACAGGTCGCTGGCCTTTTACACCGGCCCGATGGGCATGCAGCTGCTGCGCAAGCGCGACGTGCCGGACGGTAAGTACAGCCTGGCGTTCGTCGGTTACGGTGACGAGAAGGAGCACTGCGTCGTCGAGCTGACCTACAACTGGGACCAGGACAAACCCTACGAGATCGGCACCGGCTTCGGCCACTTGGCCGTCGGCGTACCCGACGTCTACGGCCTCTGCGATCAGGTCACCAAGGCGGGTGGCAAGGTCACGCGCGCGCCCGGTCCGGTCAAGTTCGGCACCACAGTGATCGCGTTCGTGGAAGACCCGGATGGCTACAAGATCGAGCTGATCGAACGGAAGTAGGTGACCTGAAGATCTCAACCGTCGGCTTTGCCGCGTTGCTCGGCTGAAGCTGTCAAGTGGTGAGCGTGGCGCGGACCCGGAGACGCTCAGGTGCTCGCCGCTCACGCGCCCGACTAGGCGTGATCGGCTTTTGTTGAAACACCGAGAACCTCCCCCTGAGAGCGTGTGACTGCTTCCAAGCGATCGGCTCTGGTCATGCGATGGAGAAAGGAAAGATCCCTCGCGACGCTCGGGACTGACAATCATGGTGTCATCCCGCCGGACTGAAAAAAGCGCCTTCCCGGCGCCCGGAAAAGGAGAAATCCGCCAGTCTCGTTCGTCTTGTATCTAGGGGGCTGGCATCACGGCCACCGGGGAAAGGGCGGACGAGGTGCGGGGCATCTTCCGGAGGCACGGGTTTCAAACGACGGTCCGAGTGGCGACCGCCGTCGGTGGCGGTTACGCCGCGGCGGCCGGATTTGCCGCATTGATGGCCGTCGCCTTGCCGGCGACAGGCTTGGTGATCCGCAGCGAGGCGGTGGTGCTGTCCTCGATGCTGGCCTTTCTTATCTATCTTGCCTTGCTGATATTCGCCTTTGCCTATCGCCACGTGGGCGGGCTCTGCCTGATCATGGCCAGCGGCGCGATGGCGCCGTGGGCCGGGGCGTGGACACTTGCACGCTTCACCGTCGGCAGCTGACATGGCCGCTGCTCTGATGATTGCGTTGCTTGTCGCCGTCTATTGCGGATTTGCCCTCCTGGCGCTGAGTCAGGACCGGCACTGGCAGCGCGCCGGTGGCCCGCTGCCGTGTCCGGCGCGTCTCATCATGCCAATGCGCACGCTGGGCTACGGCCTGTTGCTGGTCGCGCTGGTGCTCGCCCTGATGCGAGATGGGGCAGGCTTCGGTTCGCTCGTCTGGGCAACGATGTTGAGCGTCGGCGCGCTCACTGTCGTCGCCACGCTCACGTGGCTGGCGCATTGGCTCGCCCCGCTCGTCCGCATCCTCCAGGGTCTGGCGTAATGCTCATTCTTCGTCTGGTGGCCGCGTTGGTTTTGCTGCCGACCCTCGCCTTTGCCCAACCGCAGCCACAGCCCCAGGAGAGTCCAGCGCCGCCGCCACTGACCTCGGCCGACTTCTCGGCGTTTGCCGGCGCCCAACCCTCGGTGCCGGCTCCGGGGAACGGGGCGGCTGCTCCGACCGTGGCGGCGGCGCTGCCCAAGGATCTGTCGGTCTGGGGCATGTTCCTCGCCGCCGACCGGGTTGTGCAGGGGGTGATGCTGGGGCTGGCATTCGCTTCCGTGCTCACCTGGACGGTGTTCGTGGCAAAGGTGATCGAACTCGGCATCGCCAACCGTCGACAGGGACGCATGCTCGCTGCCATCGACCGCGCGCTATCGCTCGCGAATGCGCCGGCCGATCCTTTAGTGCGCGCGGCGCGCGAGGAATGGAAACTGAGCGATGGCGGCTCCAGCGAGGACCGCGACGGGCTGAAGGAGCGGGTGGCCTCGCGACTCGAACGCCTCGAGGCCGCGGCCGGCTGGCGCATGCTGAAAGGCACGGGTCTGCTGGCGACGATCGGCGCCACCGCTCCCTTCGTCGGTCTGTTCGGCACGGTGTGGGGCATTATGAACTCTTTCATCGGCATCTCGAAGTCGCAGGTCACCAACCTCGCGGTGGTGGCGCCGGGCATTGCCGAGGCGCTGCTGGCCACGGCGCTGGGCCTCGCCGCGGCGATACCGGCGGTGGTGATCTACAATCACTTCGCACGGCGGGTGTCGGCTTATCGCGCGCTGGTGGGCGATACGTCGGCCGCCGTGTTGCGCTTGGTCTCGCGGGATGTCGGCAGATGTCGGTGAAGCTTGACCATGGCGAGGACGAGCTCGCCGAGAATCACGAGATCAACGTCACGCCGTTCATCGACGTGATGCTGGTGCTGCTGATCATCTTCATGGTGGCGGCACCCTTGGCGACGGTCGACGTGCCGGTGGAGCTGCCGGCCTCGACAGCCGAGCGGCATCCCAAGCCGGACACACCGCTCTATCTCACCCTCAAGAGCGACCTGTCGTTCGTGCTGAAGGACAAGCCGGTGACGCGGGCCGAGCTCGGCAAGGCGCTCGATAACGCGACGGGGCGTAAGAAGGACGAGCGCATCTTTCTGCGTGCTGACAAGGCGGTGCCGTACGGCGAGCTGATGCAGGCGATGAACCTGATGCGCAGCGCCGGCTATCTTAAGGTCGCACTGGTCGGACTGGAGCAATGAGAGATAGCCTCCGCTGGGCTGGCTCGTTCGTCTTCGTGCTGGGCGTTCACGCGGGCGTGGTGGGCATTGCACTGTCGTGGGCGAGCATGGAGGCGCCTTACGCGCCGCCGCCGGCCGCCGTGATGCTCGAGCTGGCGCCGCTGCCCGCTGCACCGGAGGCGACGCCGACGGAAGCCCCGCCGGCGCCGGAACTCAGCGAAGCTGTGCCCGACCCGCCCGAGCCGCCCCCGCCAATCGACCTCAAGCCGATGATGATTGATGTCGAGCTGGCCGAACCGCCGCCGCCGGTTGAGGTTCCGCTGGCCGAGGTCGTGCTGCCGCCGCCCGATCCGCCGCCGCCAGTTGATCTGAAGCCGCCGGAAAAGTCCAAGCCGGTCGAGAAGCCCAAGCCGCCGCAGCCCAAGCCGAAGGCCATTGCGGCCGTGCCGCAGGCAGCACCAGAGGAGACGCCGCGTGCAGCAGCACCAGCCCCCGGCGCGACTCCCGAGCCGCCCTCGGCGTCGTTGCCGACGTGGAAGGGCCTGCTGCTTCGCCATCTCGAACGTCACAAGCGCTATCCCCCCGAAGCGCAGCGCAGTCGACACGAAGGCATGCCCTATGTCGCCTTCACGATGAGCCGGGACGGCCGCGTGCTGTCGGCCAGGATCGTGCGCAGTTCGGGCGTGGCCAGCCTTGATCAGGAGGGCCTCGATCTCCTGCAGCGCGCCCAACCCCTGCCGCCGCTTCCCCCGGACCAGGCCGGCGAGAGCCTCGACCTCGTCGTGCCGATCCAGTTCTTCCTGAAGAGGTAGGCATGGATCGTCTCGAGCAGCTTTGCCGCGAGCGCGGCGTCAAGCTGACGATCCAACGTCGGATCGTGCTCGAGGTGCTCGAGGCGGCGACCGATCATCCCTCTGCCAACGAGATCCATCGTCGCGCCAGGCACGACCGTCCGGTCGGTGCCGCGACAGTCTATCGCGCGCTGAACAGACTGGCCGCCGCCGGTTTGATCGCACGCCTTGTCTTCAAGGACGGAAAGGTGCGCTACGAGCGCGTGGGCCGTACCCCGCATCCACACCTCATCGATGTCGGAAGCGGTGCCGTCGTCGAGGTTGATGACGACGGCGGCCTCGTCCAGTTGATGGAGGAGGAGGCACGTCGCCGAGGCTATCGGCTCGTCGACTACCGGCTCACAATGCTGGGCGTACGTACGTCCGGCTGATATGGAGACCGCTGATACGGAGACCGAAGAGCCAGATCTCGGACGTAGTCTGCGAGCCTCGGGCTGGACAGCTGGTTCGACAATCTCGACGCACAACGGCCACCCAGCATTTGCTACGCGTCACTTGGATCAGTTCGGCTTGGCGGGCGGTGGCGCAGGCAGCGGCTCGACACCCTGTGGTTGAACAATCGTCAGCGTCGTCACGTAGCTCGCGCTGTCGTAAGCGTCCTCGCCGCGATTGCCCGCCGCCTTGTCCTCGTGCTTGGTCTCCAGCACGTAGGTGCCGCGCCACGGCAGCGTCGTCGAGACCTTGCCGTCGGCGTCGCTATGAAGTTCCTTCTCCCAGCCCGACTGTGTCATTACCGAGACCTTCGCTTTGGCGAGCGGCTTGCCCTTGAAGAACACCTGGAAGGCGCCGGGGCCGGTCGGCACGATGTCGAGGTCGAGCACCGCGGGCTGAGGGCTCGTGTCGCTCACCAGGCGGGCAGCCGGCACGTAGATCCCGCGGCTGATCAGGCCGTCGCGCTTGCGCTCGAAGGCAGGATAGCGCGCGTCCTGAGCGACGATGCTGGCGCCGGTCGGCAGCGGCCCGGAAACGGCGAACGACGTGGCGCCCTTGTCGACCTTGAGCGGCAGCTCGCCGGCCGGCGACACGGCACGGGCGCTGGGCGCGAGCTTGTCGAGCAGGCCGGGCGAGACTTCGCGCAGGTTCTCGCCGAACTCGCCGAAATAGACCTGCACTCCCTGTCCATCGGCCTCGATCCAGATCTGGTGCGCCGAAGCGGGCGCCGCGGCGAGCACCAGCAGGAGGGCGGCGAGGGAGGGGCGGAAAGACATGACAGACCTCATCGGGTTTGCGGGAGAACGGGCGAAGACTTAGTGATCGTCCGGGGCTCGCGGAGGCGCAGCAGCCGCCGCACCGTCAGCGCCGCGATCGCGGCCGACGCCAGCAGCAGCAGGTCCATGCCGGCGATCGGCCAGAGATGGGCGCGCGCGAGGCTGCGCACGAGATGGTCGCCGGTTGTCAGCCAGTTCAGCAGCACCGCCGTCACGGCGAGCACGGCGATGGCGATACACTGCCAGGCCCATGCGCGAGCCGGCCGCAGCCACGCATGCGCGAACGTCGCGAGCCAGACGAGATAGAAGGCCCAGATCTCGAGCGCCGCGCGGTCATAGCCGGCGAAGGTTGCGCCGGGCGGCAGCAGGCGGTTGACGACAAAGAAGGCCAAGGTCGCGATCAGAATGCCGGTGACCGAGCCGATGGTGAGCCCGTCGACCACGCGCACGCCCTTGAGGCCCAGGCGCTCGTGGCTCCGGCGGCGCGATTCCAGCCAGAACAGGTAGCCTGTGGCGATTAGCACGCAGCCCGCGAGACCCAGCACGAAATAGACCCAGCGCAGGGTCCAGTGGCGGAACTGGATGAAGTGCAGGCCGGCGATGAAGCGCTGCGCGGTCAGGATCGGCGCAGCCGACGATCTGTACAGCAGCGCGCCCGTCGCGGCGTCGAAATAGGCGGTGTCGACGCTCATGGTGACGGTGTCGTCGAAGGCGCGCCGGATCTCGACATAGGACGCCGCATCGCCGGGATGCCAGACGCGCACGAAGTAGGGCGGTGCGCCGTGCCACATCCGCGACGTCGCGGCGACCATGACGTCGAGCGAAGCGCTGGCGGGCGCCGGCGCGTTGGCCCTGGGGCGGGTGTAGGTGCCGAACGTCTCGCGGTTGAAGGCCTGGCGGTCGCCCTGGTAGGCCGGATCACCGACGTTGGGGAAATAGAGCGTGAAGAAGATGATCAGGCCCGACAGGGTGATGACGAAATGGAACGGCAGGCCGAGCACGCCGGTGACGTTGTGCAGGTCGAGCGTCAGCCGGCGCGGCTTGCGATCGGCGCGGAAGGTGAAGAAGTCGGCGAAGATCTTGCGATGGATCACCACGCCCGAGACGCAGAGCGCCATCATCGCCATGCCAGCCAAGCCGACGATCCACAGGCCGACTCTCTCGAAGCTGATGTGCAGCATGAAGTGGAAGGGAAAGAGAAAGCGCGTGCCGGCCCAGGTGCCCGGATCGGGCATCGGCGCTGCCGTCGCCGGATCGATCTGGCGGGTGACGAACGCCCCGCCGACCGACGGATAGCCCAACCGCACGACCGGCTCGCGCTCGATGGGGAGCAGCAACGAGTACCATCGCCGGGCCTCCGCGACGCTCTCGCGGGCCTGGTGCACCACGGCATCGAGGGAGACGGTCGCGACCGGCGCCCGGCGAGTCGCCGGCATCATCCAGCGATCGATCTCGCGATCGAACACCGACAGCGTGCCCGTCCAGAAAATGGCAAATAGCAGCCCGCCCAAGACCACGCCGGCCCAGGTGTGCAGCCAGTTCATCGAGGCCCGGAACGTCGAGCCCATGTCAGTCCGCCAATTTCATCGTGCCCTTATCGTCATGCCCGTATCGTCCTGACTGCCGATGGCGCCTAAAAATCCGCCGTGAGGGAAACCCGGAACATCCGCGGCATGCCCAGCGACAGCGTCGTCGCTCCCAGGCCGCCCGCCCAGTAGTTGGCGTCGAAGACATTCTCCACGTCGAAGCGGGCGACGAGCAGCTTGCCCTTGGCGCCCGGATTCTCGAAGGCGTAGCGCGCGCCGAGGTCGAAGCGTGTCCACTCCGGCAGAGTGCGCCGCGGGAATGTCGTGTCGAAATACTGCGAGCCGGTGTAGACGACGCGTCCATTCACCGTCAGGCCGGGCGCGAACGGCAGATCCCATTCGCCGCTGAGATTGAGGTTGAGGGCGGGCGTGAACGGCGCGACCCAGCCATCGGTCAGCCCGCCTTGCGTCTTCGTGAGCACGGCATTCAGCAACATGAGGCCGCCAAGCAGGCGGACGCCCGGAACAGGTTCGCCGAAGACGTTGAGCTCAAGGCCCTGGTTGACCTGCTCGCCGCCCAGGAACTGGGTGTTGTTCGCGGTGTTGGTCAGGATGCTCGGCTGGGAGATCTGGAACAGGCTCGCCGTCGTGGTGAACTTTCCCCAGTCGACCTTCACGCCGGTTTCGAACTGCGTCGACTTGAACGGCGCGAACACCTGGCCGGCGTTGGTGAAGGTCGGGCCGACGACGGTGCCCTGCTGCAGGGCCTGGATGTAATTGCCGTAGACCGACACGTTGTCCCACGGCTTGAACACCAGGGCGACCGCGGGGCTGAGCGCACCCTGGTCGTAGCTGGTCGTGCGCGCGCCCGTGATGGTGTTGAAGTTGGCCGCCGTGACCTGCTGCAGGCGCAGGCCTGCCGTGAGCTGGATGCGCTTTTCCGCCGCCGTCAGCGTGTCGGCGATGCCGAGGCTCGAGAAGCCCGTCACCGAGGCCTTGTTCGCCGCCGGGGTCGGGATATTGGGGCGGGAGACGATCGTCGGATTGTAGAGGTTCGACGCGAACGCAGCGCCGCTCACGATGTTGAAGCCGTTGGTGTTCTCGAAGGTCGTGGCGGTGACCGCGATCTCGTGGTCGATCGGGCCGGTATTGGCGCGTGCGCGAACGCCCGCATCGACGGTCAGGATGGTGTTGTACGCACTGAGCGCGCTCGCCCCGCTGGCCGTGGCCACGCCATTGGAATTCGTGGTCACGGTCAGCGTGTTGGTGTTGAAGCCTTCGATCCGGGAGTCGTGGGCGCCGAAGGAGACGTAGGCGGTGATCTCCTCGGTCATGTCGACCTCGGCCCGGATGACGCCGAACAGGTCCTTGCGCTGCTGGGTGTTCCAGGGTTGTCCCAGGTTCGCCCTGGCGTTTGGCGCCCACGGCACGGCGACGCCGGGGTTGATGCCGATATAGGGCATCAGCCAGTTGATGTTCTGGTACTGGTATCCGCCATCGACCGAGAGGCGGACGTTCTCGCCGCGGAAATCCAGTCCGATGAGGGCCAGGGCACGCTCGTCGGTATTGTTCGTCACCGCCGTCAGGCCGCTCCGGTAGACGCCGTTGACGCGCACGCCGAACTGCTTGTCGTCGCCAAACCGGCGGGCGACGTCGGCGTGGCCGCCGAATTGACCCGCCGAGGCATAGCTCGCCGTCACCTGGGTCAGGTCTTCCATGGGCGCGCGCTTGGGCACGACGTTGACCAGGCCGCCGATGCTGGCGTTGGTCGGCGCAATGCCGCTCAGCATGGCATACGGGCCTTTGAGCAACTCGATGCGCTCGGCCATCTCCACCATGACGGAGCTCGACGGCAGCATGCCGAAGAGGCCGCCGTAGGCGAACGCCTGTGGCTGGACGTTGAAGCCTCTGATGTAGAGGTTGTCGGCGCCGCTGGTGCCGTCGGCCGCCCAGAAGCGCACCGAAGGATCGTCGACCAGGACGTCGCGAACGGTCTTCGCCTGCTGGTCCTGCGCCTTCTTCGCCGTGTAGTTCGTCTGGTTGAACGGCGTATCCATCACCGGGCGGTTGCCGAGCAGGCCGAGCTGCCCGCCGGTCGCCACCTGTCCGCCGGCGTAGGGCGGCGGAATATTGTCGATCATCCCCTGCGGCGGCACGGGAAAGGCGCCCTGCACCTGCACGGGGTCGAGTTGCATGGCACCGCCCGCGTCTGGTCCGCCGATGATGCTGACCATGGTGGGCGACGTGAAACGATACGAGATGCCCGTGCCGGACAGGAGCAACTGCAGCGCCCGCTCCGCGGTCATGGTGCCACTCACCGCGGCGCTCGTCTTGCCCGCGACCGCCGACGCATTGACGGCCACCTGAATTCCCGCCTGCTGCCCCAGTGCGGTGAGCGCCTGAGCGAGGGGCTGTGCCGGGATATTGAAGTTGGTGGTCCGCCCCGCCTGCGCCTGCTGATTGACGTCCGGCGGAACCTCCTGCGCCAAGACGCCGCCTGTTGCCGAGAGGCAGACTGCCGAAACGAAGGCAACCAGAATTGCGCGGGTCCGACGCGCCGTCGATCGCTTGGTTGACAAGAAATTCTCCCCCAAACGTCCGCTGCCGGCAGGTCACGGAGCACTGCTCACGCGAACATCGATCGGTCGCGCTCGAATCGTAGACGCAGTTCGGAGCGTCTACTCCAGCTTGAACCAGAAAAAAGTTGGAGCCGGCGTCAGGGCGCGGAGACGATCGTCAGGTAGGGAGTGATCTGAATGACTTTCGCATGTTGCGAGATCGCAAGGCCCTCCAGGGCTTCTCGTGGCCGGGCTAGGTCGAAGATCCCTGAAACCACTAGTCGATTCAACGAGCTGTCCTGGATCACGATCGCGCCAGGCATGTGCCGCCCGAGCTCTTCGACGACATCGGCGAAGATGGCATCGTAAACGATCAGCCTTCGCGCGCGCCACGACGCCACGACGGCAACCGCGATCTCTCCGCGCGATACGGTGCGCAGCTGGCGATCGAATACCATCCTCTGGCCGACGGTCAGGCGATCTCGTTTGGCTGGATTCGCCGTGGTCACCTCGACACTCCCGGACTGGACGCCAACGAACACGTTGTGTGGCGTCTTGCGGACGTCGAATGCGGTGCCCGTCACCGTGACCGAAACCTCGTCCGCTACGACGGTGAAGGGTCGCTCGTTATCGCCAACGACAGAGAAGAACGCCTGCCCCTCGATTAATGTTACCGAACGGCGGCCCTGGGCATAGCCGACCGCGATGGCGCTTCCCGCATCGAGATAGACGACGCTGCCGTCAGGGAGAACGATCTCGCGCAACTCCGCCGTGCCGGTGGTGTAGTCCGCCAGGACGTGCTTCTGAATCACCGGGAACAACACCAAGGCAAGACAGGCTGCGGTGACCGCAGCGCCGGCGGCCATCCAACGCATGACTCGCGACCTGCGAACCGCAAGCGGTGAGACGTTGCTCGTTCTCTTCCCGCCTGCGTGAGCGTCGTGCGGGATCCGCCCCATGCCAGACCAGGTGTGGCGTACCTTCTGATACTCGACCGAATGCGCTTCCTTCTCGCCGAGCCAGAGTTCGAACTCGCGCCGCAACGCGGCGTCCGCTGGTGTGGCTTCCAGGCGGAGCACCCAATCCGCCGCCTGCACTCTGATTGGCTTTCGCTTGGCGGAGGGTGCTTGCACGCAGTTTCATCCCATCGAGGCACGGACCGTCGCGCACCCCTGATTTATAGATTGTTCTGGACAGGCCATTTTCAGGTAGTAACAGAAAAATGGTCAGCTTTCGTCCTCGCTGTCTCCATAGAGGCGCTTGGTGCCGTGCAACAGTGCCTCACGCACCATTTGATGGGCCCTGGATATGGAAATGCCGAGGCGATCAGCCACTTCCTGGAGAGGCCTCTCCTCGAGCTTGTACATCCGGAATGCCAGCTGAACGCGAGGCGAGAGTTCGGCGACGGCCTCCATCAACGCGCGCACCTCGTCCCTGTGGACGACGACATGCTCGGCCGATGGCGCTTCGGATGGACGCTGGACCAGCGTGATGCTGTCGGGTGCTTCGGAGATTTCTCGGGGGCCGCGTCGGACCCAGTCGAGTGCCAGATTGCGGACGATCGAATAGAGGTAGCTCAGCGTATTCTTGATCTCTTCGCCGTGGTCGCTCCTGGCGGCCAGACGAAGCCATGCCTCCTGGACGACATCCTCAGCGATCGCGCGGTCCTGCAGGTAGCGGTAGGCGTAGTTCAGGAGTTCGTCTCGATGCTCCATATACACGGTTAAGGACGAATCTGGCGGCGCCACGCCGAAGCCTCTCAAATGCGAGTCATTCACATTATCGTACGGCTGGCAGTAACCGGAATCAATTGCGACGAGGGCGCTATTTGATGCGGCAGGCTGCGCTCCGCCGGGATCCGCGTCAGCCCCATCGACGAGGCAGCGTTGGTCTCGGCAATGTGGTCGGGGCGATGAAAGTCAGCTCATCCAGTGCGTTGCCGCGATCAGAGCCGCAGCGGCGGCAAGGGCGAGGAGGATCACGCGCATCGCGGCCCGTCGCGGTCGGAAGTTGTCGTTCGCCGGCCGCCCGATCCGTAGCACTTGGGGGGCCGCTACCGGCCCCTGCAGCGCAGTGCCGGGGAGCACCCGGCGCTGCCCCTGAGATGATCTAGCCATCATGTCGTCTCGCTCCCGCGCCGCTTGGCGCGATTAGCCCCGCATGTGCAACGGCTTGTAGGGCCGCTCGGTCTGGCCGTTGTAGAGCTGGCGCGGGCGGCCGATCTTCTGGTCGGGATCCTCGATCATCTCGTTCCACTGCGAGATCCAGCCGACGGTGCGCGCGACGGCGAACAGCACGGTGAACATCGAGGTCGGGATGCCGATCGCCCGGAAGATGATGCCCGAGTAGAAATCGACGTTGGGATAGAGCTTCTTCGAGATGAAGTAGTCGTCCTTGAGCGCGATATTCTCCATCTCCATAGCCAGCTCGAGCAACGGGTCGTGCTGGATGCCGAGCGAGGTCAGGACCTCGTGGCAGGACTGGCGCATCACCTTGGCGCGCGGGTCGTAGTTCTTGTAGACGCGATGGCCGAAACCCATCAGGCGGGTGTGGTCGCCCTTGTCCTTCACGCGCGACAGGAAGGCCGGAATGTTCTGCTTGCCGCCGATCTCGTGCAGCATGTTGATGACGGCTTCGTTGGCGCCGCCGTGGCTCGGCCCCCACAGCGAGGCAATGCCGGCGGCGATGCAGGCGAACGGGTTGGCACCCGAGGAGCCGGCCAGGCGCACCGTCGAGGTCGAGGCATTCTGCTCGTGGTCGGCGTGCAGCATGAGGATGCGGTCGACCGCCTTCTCGAGCACCGGATTGACCTCGTACTCCTCGGCCGGCACGGAAAACATCATGCGCAGGAAATTGGCGGCGTAGCTGAGATCGTTGCGCGGATAGACGAACGGCTGACCGACCGAATACTTGTACGCCATCGCCGCGATGGTCGGCATCTTGGCGACCAGGCGATACGACGCGACCATGCGCTGGTGCGGATCATGGATGTCGAGCGAGTCGTGATAGAACGCCGACAGGGCGCCGACCACGCCGCAGCATACCGCCATCGGATGAGCGTCGCGCCGGAAGCCGCGATAGAATTGGCTGATCTGCTCGTGCACCATCGTGTGCAGGGTGATGTCGCGGGTGAACTTCTCCTTCTGCGCCTTGTTGGGCAGGTCACCCTTCATCAAGAGGTAACAGACCTCCATGAAGTCGCTCATCTCGGCCAGCTCGGCGATATTGTAGCCGCGATAGAGCAGCACGCCCTCGTCGCCGTCGATGTAGGTGATGGTGGAGCCGCACGAGCCGGTCGAGGTGAAGCCGGGGTCGTAGGTGAACATGCCCGACTCGCCGTACATCTTGCGGATATCGACCAGACGCGGCCCGATCGTGCCGTGGATGATCGGCATCTCGTAGGACTTGCCGGTTTCGTTGTCGGTCAGGGTCGCGGTCGATTTGGCCATTGGGATGAACTCTTTCGGCTCGATTCGGGCAGATGCGGACGCCAGGAGACTGGTGCGCACCGGGTTCGAGGGCACCCTAACAAGCCGCCTCCGAGGGCGCAATTGTGCAGGCAAATCGCTATTCCGCGGGGCGTAGCCGGCGCCCCGTCCGGCCGTCGACGAGGGCCAGTCCGACGGCGATCAGGGCCATGCCGGCGAACTGCCGCACCAGCAGCTGCTCGTCCAGGACCAACGAACCGAGCAGGATGGCGGTGACCGGAATCAGAAATGTGACGAGCAGCAAATTGGTCGCACCGGCGGCGGCGAGAATCCGGAAATAGAGGACGTACGCCAACGCCGTCGACAGCAGGGCAAGGCCCGCCAGCGCCGCCAGAACGGACGGCGCGGCCGGCAGGGTCCATGGCTGCTCGACGATCAGCATGATCGGAAGAATCAACATGGTGCTCGCCGTGACCTGGCCGGCCGCCGCCTCGAGAGGCGCGATTTCCATTGCCCGGAAGCGACGCCCATAGACACCGGCAAAGGCATAGGACAGCGCGGCGCCGAGGCAGGCGGCCTGGCCCCATAGACCGACGTCGGCAATCAGCATGTTGCGACCGACCAGCACGGCCACGCCGGCCAGACCGGCCAGCAGGGCTGCGACCTTGGTGCGATCGATCGTTTCATCGTCGGTGACGTAGTGCGCGACGACGAGCGTGAACAGCGGCGTGGTGGCATTGAGGATCGAGGCGAGGCCGGACGGAATCTGCGTCTGGCCCCAGAAGATAAGGCCGAACGGCAGGACGTTGTTCATCAGCCCCATGGCAAAATGCGCCCGCCACGGGGTGCCCGGGCGGAACAACCCGTGTCCCGTCGCCGCGAGAGCAAGGTCGAGCGCCAGGGCCGCCAGCCCGACGCGGGCGAAGACCACGGTGAGGGGACCAAGCTCGCTGACGGCGACCTTGGCGAAGAAGAACGAACCGCCCCACAGCACGGAGAGCGAAAGGAGCCAGAACCAGACGCGCAGGGCCATGGCTCGGACCCTGCCGCGGGGAGGCGAGCGCTTCTATCCGCCAGCAGCCAGCAATCGCGTCCTGGCTTCGGCCGCCCCGAGAATGGCCAGGACCTCGAAGATGCCCGGCGACGCGGTCGACCCGGTCAACGCCACGCGCAGCGGCTGGGCGACCTGGGCGAGCTTCAGCCCGTTGGTCTCGGCGAATCGCCGGATGGCGTCCTCCAGGGGCTTCTCGTTCCAGTCGGCGGTCTCGCCATCGAGGGCCGCCGCCAGGCCGGCTAGCACACGCTTCGCATCCGGTGTGAGCTGTGCGCGCGCCTTGTCGTCGGCCAGGGGAGGGGCGCCACTCAGCACGTAGAAGACGAGTTTGTCGGCCAGCTCGACCACGGTGCGCGAGCGCTGCTTCACGCCGTTCATGCCGCGCGTCAGGCGCGCCAGGCCGGCGGCATCGACGGCCCCGCCAATTTTGGCCTCGATGCGCGGCAGCACCAGCGGCATCAGCTCGCTGTCGGGTGTTTCGCGCAGGTAGTGGGCATTGAGATTGGTGAGCTTCACCGGGTCGAAGCGCGACGCCGAGCGGCCGACCGCCGGCAGGTCGAACCACTCGATTGCCTGCTCGGTCGAGATGATCTCGTCGTCACCATGTCCCCAGCCCAGGCGCAGCAGGTAGTTGCGGAGCGCGGCCGGCAGGAAGCCCATGTCGCGGTAGGCATCGACGCCCAGCGCGCCGTGTCGCTTGCTGAGCTTGGCGCCGTCGGCCCCGTGAATCAGCGGGATGTGCGCATAGACCGGCTCCGGCCAGCCCATCGCGCGGATGATCTGGAGCTGCCGGAAGGCGTTGTTCAGGTGATCGTCGCCGCGGATCACGTGGGTGACGCCCATGTCCTGGTCGTCGACCACCACGGCCAGCATGTAGGTCGGGGTGCCGTCGGCGCGCAGCAGGATCATGTCGTCGAGCACGGCGTTCTCGACCGCGACCTCGCCCTGCACGGCATCCTGGATCACGGTTCGGCCGTTCTGTGGCGCCTTGAGCCGGATCACTGGCGCCACGCCGGGCGGGGCGTCCTCCGGCTTGCGATCGCGCCAGCGGCCGTCGTAGCGCATCGGCACGCCCGCCCGCTTCTGGGCGTCGCGCATCTCCTCCAGCTCCTTGGGCGAGGCGTAGCAGTAATAGGCCTTGCCCTCGGCCAGCATCTGGCGCGCCACCTCGGCGTGGCGATTGGCGCGCGCGAACTGGTAGGTCACGTCGCCGTCCCAATCGAGACCGAGCCACGACAGGCCATCGATGATGGCGTCGATCGCGGTCGGGGTGGAGCGCGCGCGGTCGGTGTCTTCGATACGCAGCAGGTACTTGCCGCCATGATGGCGGGCGAACAGCCAGTTGAAGAGCGCGGTGCGGGCGCCGCCGATGTGTAGGAAGCCGGTCGGCGAGGGAGCGAAGCGGGTTACGACGGTCATTGTTCAGGGATTGGGCGAGTTTCGCCGCATTTCGGCCGGAAAAGCGCGCCGTAGGTAGGCGAGCGTTTTCACGCTGTCAAACAGGGGAGACGGGGTGGCGGGGCTACGCACCTGGATCCTTGGCCAGTTCGACGCCGAGCGCGGCCGCTGGATGCTGTGGCTGCCGGTGGCAATGGGCCTTGGTATCGCAATCTACTTCGAGCTGCCGAGCGAGCCCTCCCTGTGGTTGGGGCCTGCCATGGCAGGGGGCGCCCTGGTTCTGCTGTTCCTGGCGCCGGCCGGGAGCTTCGCGCGTGCGGTTGCGGTCGGGCTGGTGGCGGGCTCGATCGGCTTCAGCCTGATCACCTGGCGCACCGCCGGCGTCGCCGCGCCGACGCTCACGCGACCGCTGTTCAGCATCAATGTCGAAGGTCGCATCGCCGACATCCAGCGTTTGCCGGAAGGCGTGCGGGTGGTGCTCGAGGCGGTGCGTCTGAAGGGCGCCGGCGTGCCGCCGCTCGAGCTCATGCCGGCGCGCGTGAGGGTGTCGCTGTCCAGGGGCGCGCCGCCCCTCCATGTCGGCGATCGTCTGCTGGTGCTCGCCAACCTCTCACCACCGGCCGGTCCGGCCACGCCCGGCGCTTTCGATTTCCAGCGGGTCGCCTGGTATCTGCAACTCGGCGCGGTGGGGTATGCTCTGGCGCCGGCGGTCGCGCTCGAGGCCGGCAAACCGTCCGGCCTTGTCCGCACCATCGACGCGCTGCGTGCCGACGTCACAAGACGAATCATGCAAGCGCTGCCGGGTCCGGAAGGCGGTGTCGTGGCGGCATTGCTGACGGGCGAGCAGACGGCGGTCGACAAGGACATCACGCAGGCGATGCGCGACTCGGGCCTGGCCCACATCCTGTCGGTGTCAGGCCTGCACATCGTGTTCGTGGTCGGTCTGGTGATGGGCTTGGTGCGCTACGGCATCGCGCTGTTCCCGCGGCTGGCGTTGCGCATCGATGCCAAGAAGACGGCGGCCGTCCTGGCCTTCGCAGCCGCGGTCTTCTACACCGCGCTGGCCGGTGCACCGGTGCCGGCGCAGCGGGCTTGCGCCATGGCCTGCTTCGCCCTGATCGCCGTGCTGCTCGATCGCACGGCACTGTCGCTCAGGCTGGTCGCTTGGTCGGCGGTGATCGTTCTCCTGGCGGCGCCCGAATCGCTGACGGGCGCTTCCTTCCAGATGTCCTTTGCGGCGGTGATCGCTCTGATCGCCGCCTGGGAGGCGGCGGCGGGCTGGCGGCGGCGGCTGCACGAGCGGGCCGAGCAATCTTCGCGGCGCTGGCTGTGGCGAGTGGCGGCGGCGATCGGCGCCAGCCTCGCGACGACCCTGATCGCCTCGGCCGCCACCGGCGCCTTTGCAGCCTATCACTTCAACCGGCTGTCGCTGCTCGGCGTTGCGGCCAACCTGCTCGGCGTGCCGCTCACCGGCTTCTGGATCATGCCATGGGGACTGCTGGCGATGCTGCTGATGCCGTTCGGCCTCGAGCGCTTCGCGCTGGTGCCGATGGGCTGGGGCGTCGAGGGACTGAACGCCATCGCCCGTCACGTCGCCGGCTGGCCCGATGCCGCCACCCTGGTGCCGTCGCTCCCCGGCGCCAGCCTCTGGCTGCTGACGATCGGCGGATTGTGGTTCTGCTTCTGGCGCCGCCGCTGGCGCTTCGCGGGATTGCCGGTCGTGGCCGTCGGTCTTCTGCTGCCGCCGCCGTCCGCGCCCGACCTGCTGATGAGCGAGGACGGCCGCGTGCTCGGCCTGCGCGACGACAAGGGCATCGTGCACGTGGCGTCGGCGCGGACCGACCGCTTCGTCAGCGAAGCCTGGGCGCGGCGCAGCGGCCAGGAGGGCGCCAGGCGCTGGACGGTCAGCGCCAGCGAGGAAGCGGCCGGCCTGGGCTGCCAGTCAGGATTGTGCCGCTGGCGCAAGGGGCCATGGCAGATCGCCCTGGTCAGCGACGACCGCCGGGTGGGCGAAGCCTGCGCCAATGCCGACATCGTGCTCTCGACCGTCGATGCCCAGGCGCGCTGCCGCGGACCGCGGTTGGTGATCGATCGGCGCGATGCGTGGCGTGACGGCGCCCACGCCCTGTGGCTCGACGACCTCGGCGTGCGGCGCGAGACGACCAATGCCCATCGGGGCGATCGGCCCTGGGTGCCCAACAGCCCGTCGCGTCAGGCGATGCCGGTGAAACCACCGGGGATTTAGGCCTTAGGGCTTGTCTGTGCTTGAACGGGTCTATAGTGCCGGCGAATGGCCGGAGACATAGCCGGGCGCGCCGGCAGTGTTACAACTGGCTTGGCCGCAGATTGCTCGTGTACGCGGCCGTGTGGAGGTTGACAGGTAGATGGATGACAAGAATCCGATGCTGGAGGCTACTGCAAACGAAGAGCCCCGGGATTTTATTCGCGACATGGTCCAGGCTGACCTCGCCCGCGGCCTGGTGCAGGGTATCGTCACGCGCTTTCCACCGGAGCCGAACGGCTATCTGCATCTCGGCCACGCAAAGTCGATCTGCCTGAATTTCGGACTTGGCGTCGAATACGGCGGCCGCTGCCACCTTCGCTTCGACGATACCAATCCCGTGAAGGAGGAGCAGGAATATATCGACGCCATCAAGCGGGACGTGCACTGGCTCGGCTTCGACTGGGGCGAGCATCTGTACCATGCGTCGGACTATTTCCAGACGTTGTACGGCTGGGCAGAGCACCTCATCCGCGCCGGCCTCGCCTATGTCGACGACACGCCCCCCGACGAGATGCGGGCGATGCGCGGCACGCTGACCGAACCGGGCCGTGCTTCGGCCGATCGTGACCGTTCGGTGGAAACGAATCTCGGCCTGTTTCGCGACATGCGCGCCGGCAGGTTTCCCAATGGTGCCTGCGTGCTGCGGGCGAAGATCGACCTTGCTTCCGGCAACATGAACCTGCGGGACCCCGTCCTGTATCGCATCCTGCACGCGGCTCACCCGCGCACCGGCACGCAGTGGTGCATCTACCCGACCTATGATTTCGCTCACGGCCAGTCCGACGCCATAGAGCATGTCACGCACTCGCTCTGTACCCTGGAATTCGAGGACCATCGTCCCCTCTACGACTGGTTCCTCGACCACCTGCCGGTCCCGTCGCGGCCGCGCCAGACCGAGTTCGCCCGCCTCAATCTCGGCTACACAGTCCTTTCCAAGCGCTACCTGACGGATCTGGTCCGGCGCGGCATCGTGAGTGGCTGGGACGATCCGCGCATGCCGACCTTGGCCGGCCTGCGCCGCCGCGGCGTGCCGCCGGAGGCGATCCGCGAGTTCGTCCGGCGCATCGGCATGTCCAAGGCCAACAGCGTCGTCGATCTGGCCATGTTCGATCACGCGATCCGCGACCGTCTCAACCAGGTGGCCCAGCGGCGCATGGCGGTCCTGCGGCCTCTCAAGCTCGTGATCGAGAATTTTCCCGAGGGCCACGTCGAAGAACTGGAGGCCGCCAACCACCCGGCGGACCCGGGCGCCGGCACGCGCACCCTTCGTTTCAGCAGGGAGATTTTCATCGAGCGCGACGACTTCATGGAGAATCCGCCGAACAAGTTCTTCCGGTTGGCGGTGGGACGAGAGGTGCGGTTGCGCTATGCCTATCTCGTCACCTGCCGCCAGGTCGTGAAGGACGCGGCTGGCAACGTGGTGGAACTGCGCTGCACCTATGATCCCGCCAGCCGGGGCGGCAATGCACCGGACGGTCGAAAGGTGAAGGCCACCCTGCACTGGGTGTCGGGCCGGGACGCACGCCCCGCCGAGGTCCGCTTGTACAGCACGCTCTTCAACCGCCCCGACCCGGGAGCCAATGGCGATCTGGACGCCGACTTGAATCCAGGCTCGCTCGAAGTCCTGTCGGGCGCGCTGCTGGAGCCCTCGCTGGCGGAGATGTCCGTGGGCGAAGCCGTGCAGTTCGAGCGGCAGGGCTATTTCTGCCCGGACCCGACGGGCGGCTCGGACGCCCTGGTGTTCAACCGCACGATCGAGCTGCGCGACACCTGGGCAAAGCTCCAGGTCGGTGGGTGATTGTTCCCGAAACGGTACAGGATACGGGCAGGGTTGGTTTGACGGAGGACATCGTGGCAAAACGAATCGTTGAGAGCCCGCAGGCGATGAAGGCGCTGGTTGGTCAGGAGCTGGGGGTCAGCGACTGGCTGGTGATGACACAGGCACGCATCGACACCTTTGCCGAAGCAAGCGGCGACCATCAATGGATCCACGTCGATGTCGAGCGCTGCAAGACGGACATGCCGGACGGGAAGACCATCGCACACGGCAATCTAACCCTGGCCGTGATCGCTACCTTCGGCCGGGATGTCCTCAAGATCGACAATGTGCGGAATGGCATAAACTATGGCTCGAACAAGGTGCGCTTCACCAGCCCCGTGCAGGTTGGTGCGCGCATCCGCGGCCGCCAGAAGCTGCTCGCCGCCGACGACATGCCAAACGGCGGCATTCGCATGACATACCAATGGACCGTCGAGATCGAGGGCAAGGAGCGTCCGGCCTGTGTTGCCGAGACCATGAGCATCGCCTACGCCAAGACATAAGCGATCGCGCCATGTGTCGCCGCAGCCCCTCCCGCCCGACACTCCACCGGCGACGACGGTGGCGCGCTCCATGAGGTCCGGCCGGTTGCTCCTGACGTTCCCGACGTACCGCATCTGCGAGCGGATTGATCCGGCGAAGGGCGTATGCTCTCGACCGTCGATGCCCAGCCGCGCTGCCGCGGACCACGGCCGGTGATCGCCCTTAGTGGTAGCGACGGTAGAGGCCGGCCAGCCGGCCCTGGATCTTGACCCTGTCAGGACCGAAGATCCGCGTCTCGTAGGTCGAGTTGGCGGGCTCGAGGGCGATCGAGGCGCCTTTCTTGCGCAGGCGCTTCAGGGTGGCCTCGGTGTCGTCGATCAGGGCGACGACGATGTCGCCGCTCTCGGCCGTGTCGGTGCTCTTGATGATGGCGATGTCGCCGTTCTGGATGCCGGCCTCGATCATCGAATCGCCCTGCACCTCGAGACAGTAGTGCGCGCCCGCGCTCAGCAGCGCCATTGGCACGTCGACCGTTGTGGAATTGTCGCGCAGCGCCTCGATCGGCGTGCCGGCAGCAATCCGTCCGTAAAGCGGCAGGCTGAGCGCCTGGGCCTCGTGGGCCATCGCGATGGCGCCCGCAAGCGGGAGGCGCTCGCTACGAATCACCTGGGGAACGAATGCCTCGCGGCCTTCGCTCATGCCGCCGCGGGAAATCAGCGGCGTCACGTTCATTGCCGGCATCGCGGCGGCATCGGGCAGCTTGAGCACTTGCAGCGCCCGCGCGCGATGCGGGAGGCGACGCAGGAAGCCGCGCTCCTCCAAACCGGTGATGAGTCGGTGGATGCCGGACTTCGACTTCAACCGGAGCGCTTCCTTCATTTCGTCGAACGATGGCGACACGCCGTCATCGTTGAGCCGCTTGTTGATGAACATCAGCAGTTCATTTTGCTTGCGGGTAAGCACCGTGTTCTCCCCAACCAGGCTACAAGATTTCGGAACAAATCCTGAAACTAGGCACATGTTCTAGTTTAGTTCCGATTCGCGGTCAAGTTTTCTGGCTGCCTGACAACAGGGTGTGGATAGCGGGGGTGGATCAGTACAGCCCTGGCAACGCGGTAAAGTCGATCACCTGCACTTCGGCACCCGCCTTGCGCGCCGGGTCGTGCGGTGGCCGCACCAGCAGGGCGGACGACCACGCGAGGACCGAAAGCATCGAGCTGTCCTGGACCGGATGAGGTTCCACGACCAGGCCGCCGGAGGCATCGCGCGTCAGCTTGGCGCGCACATAGTCCTCGCGCTGGTCGTTGTCTTTCACGTCCACAGCGAGCCGGGCCGTCGTGGTTGTGACCGGGTCGCCGGCTTGGCGGAGCATCCGTTCCATTGCCGGTCTCACGAAAAGCAGTGCGCAGACCATCGTCGAGACGGGGTTGCCGGGCAGGCCGAGCACGCGCGCCCGGTCGCGCGCGGCGAACATCAACGGCTTGCCCGGGCGCATGGCGATGCGCCAGAAATCCATGGCGAAGCCCTGGGCTTTCAAGGCGTCCTGGACGAGATCGTGGTCGCCGACCGAGGCGCCGCCCAGGGTGATCAGCAAATCGTGCTGCGCTCCGGCGGCGATGCGATCCTCGATCAGCTTCGCATCGTCCCGGGCGATGTCGAACAGGGTGGGCTCGCCGCCCCATGCCCGGACCAGCGCCGCCACGGCGATGCCGGAGGAGGAGACGATCTGGTTGCGGCCGACCGGCTCGCCCGGCATCACCAGCTCGTCGCCGGTCGACAGGATGGCGATGCGCGGCCGGCGATGGACCGACAGCCACGGCACGTTCATGGCCGCCGCCAGCGCCACGTCGCGCGCGGTCAGGATACGCCCCGTCGCGAACGGCTGATCGCCCGCCGTGAAGTCCAGGCCGGCCTTGCGCACATGGCGGCCGACGCGCGGGGCTTCCAGCATGGTGATGGTCTGGCCGTCGGCCTTGGTGTCTTCCTGGATGACGATCGAGTCGGCGCCCATCGGCAGCGGGCCGCCGGTGAAGATGCGCACCGTCTCGCCGCGACCGAGCGCATGATCGTAGGAACCGCCGGCGGGCGCTTCGCCGACAAGCTTGAGCGCCGTCGGCGCCGCCGGAATGTCCTCGGCCCGGACGGCATAGCCGTCCATCGCTGACAGGTCGGCCGGCGGCTGGGTCAGGCGGGCGCGGGGCGGCTGAGCCAGCACGCGGCCGGCGGCGTCGGCCACCGAGATCATCTCCGCCGGCAGGGCATCGAAGGCCGCAACAATGCGGGCATGGGCGTCGCGAACGGAAAGCATCAGGGTGCGTCGTAGGTTCCGGATTTGCCGCCCGACTTGTGCACCAGCCGGACGTCTGAGATCACCATGCCACGATCGACCGACTTGCACATGTCGTAAACGGTCAGCGCGGCGACCGAGGCCGCCGTCAGCGCCTCCATCTCGACGCCGGTGCGGCCCTTGAGCTTGCAGGTTGCCTCGATGTCGACCGCCTTTCGCTTCGTGTCGATCGAAAGCTGCACGTCGACCGAGTTCAGCGCCAGCGGATGGCAGAGCGGGATGAGGTCGGGCGTGCGCTTGGCCGCCATGATGCCGGCGAGCTGGGCCACCGCGAGGACGTCGCCCTTGGCGGCCTTCTTCGTGGCAATCAGCTTCAGGGTAGCCGTCTGCATGATGACGCTGGCGCGCGCCACGGCGACGCGCTCGGTCACATCCTTGGTGCCGACATCGACCATGCGGGCATTGCCGGTGTCGTCGAAGTGGGTGAGCGTCTTGCGGCTCATGCCGCCTCGCGCGCAAGCAGCTGCCGCACCGCCAACTCGACGTCCGGCTTGCGCATGAAGCTTTCGCCGATCAGGAAAGCCGAGGCGCCGGCCCTGGCCATGCGCTGCAGGTCGGCCGGCGAGCCCAGCCCGCTCTCCGCCACCAGCACACGGTCCTTCGGTACGTGCGGCGCAAGCTGCTCGGTGATCGCAAGATCGACCGCCAAAGTCTTGAGATTGCGATTGTTGACACCGACAAGATCACTGTCGATGCGCAAGGCGCGGTCGAGCTCGGCCGCGTCGTGGACCTCGACCAGCACGTCCATGCCCCAACGATGGGCGAGGCGGGCGAGCTCCGCCGCCAAGCCGTCGTCGAGGCAGGCCATGATCAGCAGGATGCAATCGGCGCCCAGCGCGCGCGCTTCCGGCACCTGATAAGGATCGATCATGAAGTCCTTGCGCAGCGCGGGCAGCCGGCAGGCGGCGCGGGCCTGGGTCAGGAACTCGTCCTTGCCCTGGAAGTAGGGCTCATCGGTCAGGACGGACAAGCAGACGGCGCCGCCGCGCTCGTAGGCGCGGGCGAGCGACGGCGGATCGAAATCCGGCCGGATCAGGCCCTTGCTGGGCGAGGCCTTCTTGATCTCGGCGATCAGGCCGTAGCAGCCTGCGTCGATCGCAGCCTTGAGCGCCTTCGCGAAGCCGCGCGGCCCATCGGCGGCCTTGGCGCGCGCCTCGACGTCGGCCAGTGGCCGGCGCGCGATGCACGCGGCCACGTGCCTCTTCTTGTCGGCGACAATGGCGTCGAGCGTGTCGCTCATGCGCAAATCCTCTGGAGAGTGGCGAGAGCGGCCGCGGCGCGGCCGGAATCGATCGACTGGACGGCAAGTGCGGCACCCTGCTTCAGGTCGTGAGCCTTGCCCGCGACCATCAGGGCCGCCGCACTGTTGAGCACGACGATGTCGCGGAACGCGGTCCTCTCGCCGGCCAGCACCTTCTTGATGGCCTCGGCATTGTGAGTGGCGTCGCCACCCTTCAGCTCGGCCATCGCCGGACGACGGATGCCGATGTCCTCCGGGGCGATTTCGATGTCGCTGACCTTGCCGTCTTCGAGGGACGCCGCCCAGGTTGCGGCCGTGGTGGTGATCTCGTCCATGCCGTCCTGGCCATGCACGACCAGCGCCCGCTCGAGGCCGAGCCGGCCCAGCCCTTCGGCGACCGGCTTCAGCCAGCGGCGATCGAAGACTCCGACCAGCTGGCGCTTGACCAGGGCGGGGTTCGACATCGGGCCAAGAAGATTGAAGATCGTGCGGTTGGGCGCCAGCTCGACCCTGGGGCCGGCGACGTTGCGCATCGCTCCATGGTGATGGGGTGCCATCAGGAAGCAGATGTTGGCCTCGACCAGGGCCCGTTCCAACTTTTCCCGCGGCAAGTCTAGTCCGATGCCCAGGGCCGCCAGGACGTCGGCGGCGCCGGACTTGGAGGTGAAAGCGCGATTGCCATGCTTGGCGACCGGCACACCGGCGCCGGCGACGACGAACGCCGAGCAGGAGGACACGTTATAGGTGCCGTGGTGGTCGCCACCGGTGCCTACGATATCGATTGCGCCTTCCGGGGCGCGGATCGTATGGGCCTTGGCGCGCAGGGCACGGGCGCCGCCGGCCAGTTCCTCGGCCGTTTCACCGCGCACCTTCAGCCCCATGAGGAAGGCGCCCATCTGTGCCGGCGTGGCATCCCCGCTGGTCATGATGTCGAAGGCCCGCTCGGCTTCGTCGATGGCCAGCGTCTCACCGTTGCCGACCTTGGCCAGCAGTTTCCGAAAATCGTCGATGTCGCCGCTCACCGGGGTTCCTATTTGGCTCTTGCCGGCGAGGCCGGCGGGCGCGTAGCTATATCACATGGCTCGAGAACTCATCCTGAAGGTCACCGGCATGGACTGCGACGGCTGCGTCAAGGCCGTCACCCGTGCCGCCACGGGCGCCGGCACGGCGCCAATCTCCGTCGATCTCAAGAGCGGCGAGATGCGCCTGCCGGAGGGCGCCGACGTCGCTGCCATCAGCAAGGCGATCCAGCGCGCCGGCTTCGGTGTCGCGCCTTAGAGCGAAATCTCCGGACCTCGTCCGAGGGGGACCACTTCTCTGTCGTCCTGAGCAAGGCGCTTGCGGAGCAAGCGCCGCAAGCGAAGGACATCATCGCCATTGGCCACAAACGTGTTTTGACGCTTCTGGCGATGAGATCGTTCGTTACGCTCAGGATGACATGAGGTTGAATCCGCTCAACTCTAAACTCGAATAATTCCAATACGTTAGAGAAAATTGTGAATCTTCCGAGGAAGCCCTTGTCGATTTCATAAGCATGCTTATTTTAGCCGTGCTTAGGAGATCGATTGATGGAACTGCCTGAACGGAATATCGGCTTTCTGCTGCACGACGTGGCGCGCCTGATGCGCAAGCGTTTCGAGCAGAATGCGCGCGGCCTCGGCCTGACGCGCTCGCAGTGCCAAGTGCTGGCCCATCTGGCGCGTAACGAGGGCATCCAGCAGAGCGCGCTCGCCGACATCCTGGAAGTCGAGCCGATCACCCTGACGCGCATTCTCGATCGGCTCGAGGAGGCCAGCCTGGTCGAGCGGCGCAACCATCCGACGGATCGCCGCATCCGGCTGCTGCATCTCACGAAAACCGCCCATCCGCTTCTGGGCGACATCTTCACCATCGGCGCCGCCACCCGAAGCGAGGCCCTGGAAGGCGTGCCCGAAGCGGAGCGTGATCGCCTGTTGGCGATCCTCTCCGCCATGAAATCCAATCTGCTGACCAAGTCTGGCGGCGAGAGCGGTGAAAGGAGAGCGAACAATGGCTAACAGGGACTTCTTCCGCCGGCTCGGCCATGCGGACGAGGTCGCGGCATCGACCCTGGCCAAGCTGCGGCAACGCAAGACGCTGCGGCGTCTTTTGCTCGCGGCGGGTCCGGTCGTGGTGTTGGCGGGCGCGCTCGCCCTCTACCTGACGGGCGGCCGTTACGTGTCGACCGACAACGCCTACGTCCATGCCGGCAAGCTCACGGTCGCAACCGACGTCTCCGGCATCGTGGCGAAGGTCGCGGTGCACGAGAGCCAGCCGGTCGGGACGGGGCAGGTGCTGTTCACGCTCGATCCCGAGCCATTCCAGATCGCGCTTGCCGGCGCCGAGGCCAATCTCGGCGCCGTGCGCAACCAGCTCACCACGCTGCGCGCGACCTATCTTCAGAAGCAGGCGCAGGTCGAGCAGGCAAAGACCGACGTTGCCTTCTACGAGACCGCTTTCCAGCGCCAGCAGGATCTGCTGAAGCGCGGCGTGTCGGCCCAGGCGACCTTCGATCAGGCCAAGCGCGATCTCGATACGGCGCGCGAGCGGGTCAGCATGGTCCAGCACGACGCCGAGGCGACGCTGGCCCAGCTCGGCGGCAGCGTCGACACGCCCGTCGAGAGCAACCCGACCTGGCTTGCCGCACAGGCGCAGGTCGACAAGGCCCGGCGCGATCTCGCGCGGACGACCGTGCAGGCGCCGATGCCGGGCATCGTCACCAACGTCGATTCCCTGCAGGTCGGCGAGTACCTGCCGGCCTCGCAGGCCGCCTTCAGCCTGGTGTCCTCGGCCGATGTGTGGATCGAGGCCAACCCCAAGGAGTCCGATCTAACCTACCTGAAGCCCGGCGCGCCGGCCGTCGTCACCATCGACGCCTATCCCGGCCGGACGTGGCAGGCGACGGTGACCAGCCTGGCGCCGGCGACCGGCACGGAGTTCTCCGTGCTGCCGGCGCAGAATGCCACCGGCAACTGGGTGAAGGTGGTGCAGCGCGTGCCGATCCGGCTCGCCGTGCAGATACCGGCCGACGCGCCGCCGCTGCGCACCGGCATGAGCGCCACCGTCGAGATCGACACCGGCCATCGCCGCCAGCTCGCCGACCTCGTCGATACGGCGCGGCAGTTCATCGGGCTGTAGACCATGTCCGCCGTCGCTTCCCCAGGCGGCGCCCGGCCGCGCCACACGGCGCTGCTCACGGTCTGCATCATGCTGGCCACCATCATGCAGGCGCTCGACACGACGATCGCCAACGTGGCGCTGCCCTACATGCAGGGCTCGCTCTCGGCGACGACCGACCAGATCAACTGGGTGCTGACCTCGTACATCGTCGCCGCCGCGATCGCGACGCCGATCACCGGCTTCCTGGAGGCGCGGCTCGGCCGCAAGCGGCTGTTTCTGATCGCGGTCGCAGGCTTCACCGGCGCCTCGGTGCTGTGCGGCCTGGCGATGGGCCTGCCGGAGATGGTGCTGTTCCGGCTGGTGCAGGGCCTGTTTGGCGCCTCGCTGGTGCCGCTGTCGCAGGCCGTGCTGCTCGACACCTATCCGCGCGAGCGCCATGGCTCGGCGATGGCGATGTGGGGCATAGGCGTCATGGTCGGCCCGATCCTGGGTCCGACGCTCGGCGGCTGGCTGACCGAGGCCTACAACTGGCGCTGGGTGTTCTACATCAACGTGCCGATCGGCATCTTGACGTTCCTCGGCCTGTCGAGCTACCTGCCGGAGACCAGGACGAGCCGGGGCGGCTTCGACTGGTTCGGCTTCGCCATGCTGAGCATCGCCATCGGCTCGTTCCAGATGATGCTCGACCGCGGCGAGCAGCTCGACTGGTTCTCCTCGACCGAGATCGTGATCGAGGCCGTGCTGGCGGCACTCGCCTTCTATCTCTTCCTGGTGCAGACCTTCACGGTGAACCAGCCCTTCATCGATCCGCACATCTTCAAGGATCGCAACTTCACGATCGGGCTCTGTTTCATCTTCGTGGTCGGCATCATCCTGCTGGCGTCGCTGGCGCTGATCACGCCGTACCTGCAGACCCTGATGGGCTATCCGGTGATCACCGCCGGCCTGGTGCTGGCGCCGCGCGGCATCGGCACCATGGTGGCCATGATGATCGTCGGGCGGCTCATCAACCGACTCGATCCGCGCGTGTTGCTGGGAGCCGGCCTGCTGCTGACGGCGCAGGTGCTGTGGGAGATGACGCGCTTCACGCCCGACGTCTCGGAGTGGACGCTGATCCGCACCGGCGTGCTGCAGGGGATGGGGCTCGGCTTCATGTTCGTGCCGCTCTCGACCATCACTTTCGCGACCCTGCCGGGTGCCTTCCGCACCCAGGGCACGGCGCTCTACAGCCTGGTGCGCAACATCGGCTCCAGCATCGGCATCTCGCTGGTGATCTTCCTGCTGACCCGCAGCACGCAGATCGTGCACGCCGAGCTGGCCGGCCACGTCACGCCGTTCAACGACGCGCTGAGCGCGGTCGGCCATTTCTGGGACATGGCGACGACGGTCGGCCGGGCGGCGCTCAACGCCGAGGTCACGAAGCAGGCCACCGTCGTGGCCTACGCCAACGACTTCAAGTTCATGATGATCGTGGCGCTGGCCGCGCTGCCGCTCATCTTCCTGCTGAAACGCGCCACGGCACAGAAGGGCGAGACGGCGATCCTGGAGTAGATTCATGCGCTGGGACCGTGCCCCTGGCGTGGCGCGGTCCCAGCATCAGAACGCCAGCAGATTGTCGCGAAACTGGGCGTGCTCGTAGGCCTTGCGCACCAGGCCGCGATCCTGCAGGGCAGGGACCAGGCCGTCCTCGATCTCGGCCAGCGTGCGGCGGTTGACGTTGGGCATGGCGAACAGGTAGCCGTCGCCGCCGACCTCCTGCATCACCTCGCCCATGCGCGCCGCGACCGAGTCGGGTGTGCCGACCAGCTCGACCGAATAGTCGACGGCGTTGAAGCTGGCCATGGTCTCGCGAATCGACCGGCCGTTCGCCATCTTGCGAAACTGGTCGAGGTTCGCCTGGTGGCCGTTGGTCGTCACGTGATCGGGCAGCGGCTTGTCGAGATCGAACTTGCCGAAATCGATGTTGGTGACCTTGCCGAAATGCGCCAGGCGCTCGTCGGTGTGCTCGATGGCCAGGCACGCCCGCTTGCGTCGGCGCTCCTGCGCCTCCTCGATGGTCTCGCCCAGGATCGGGTTGATCAGGAAGAGGATCTTGCAGTCCGACGGCTTGCGGCCCTGCGCGATCATGTGCTTGTGCACGTCGTCGCGATAGGCGCGCATCGCCTCGATGCCCTTGGCATGGACCACGATCGTGTCGGCGTGGGCGGCGGCGAACTTGCGGCCGCGCGGCGAGCCGCCGGCCTGGGCGATGACCGGCTGGCCCTGCGGCGCCGGCCCGGAGTTGAGCGGTCCGCGGGTCTGGAAGAACCTGCCATTGTAGTTCACGGCGTGGACCTTGGTGTGATCGACAAGCACGCCGTTCTTGCGATCGGCGACGATCGCGCCGGGCTCCCACGAGCCCCACAGGCCGCGGCAGACCTCCATGTACTCGTCGGCCATGTCGTAGCGCAGGTCATGCTCGGGCATGCCTTGCATGCCGAAGTTCATTGCCGCGAAGTCGGAGCTGCCGGTCACCGCGTTCCAGCCGATGCGGCCGCCCGACACCTGGTCGAGCGTCGCCACCAGGCGGGCCAGCAGATAGGGGTGATAGGCATAGGTGCCGAAGGTCGGCACGATGCCGATGCGCGACGTCACCTGGGTCATCAGCGCCGCCACGACCGAGGGGTCCTGGCGCGGCACCGCAATGCCCTTCTTGAGGTAGATCTCGGTCGAGCCGCCGAAGCTCTCGCCGACGTAGGACGAGTCCTCCAGCAGGATGTAGTCGAAGCATGCCCGTTCCAGCGACCGCGCCATGTTCAGGAACAGCTCGGGCATCATCCAGCTCTCGCCGATGTGCCCGGTCCACGGCTCGCCCCACGCCTGGGCGCTCGACCCTTGGAGAAACCACGCGAGATGAAACGGCTTTGCGGTCACGACCCTGCTACGCTCCCAGATAGGCCTCGCGCACCCGAGGGTGGTTGGCCAGTTCACGCGCGGGACCATCCAGCACGATGCGGCCATTCTCGATCACATAGGCGCGCTTTGCCACCTCCAAGGCCAGCACCGTGTTCTGCTCGACGAGCAGCACGGTGACGCCCTTGGCGTTGATGTCGGCGATGCGCCGATAGACTTCCTCCGACAGGCGTGGCGCCAGGCCGAGCGACGGCTCGTCGAGCAGCAGCATCTTGGGTCGCGCCATCAGGGCGCGCCCGATGGCGAGCATCTGCTGCTCGCCGCCCGACAACGACCAGCCGAGCTGGCTGGACCGCTCCTCGAGGCGCGGGAAGAGGGCGAAGACGTTGTCGAGGTCGGCGGCGGCGCTCATGCCGCGGCGGCGCCACACGGTGGTCGCGACGTCGAGGTTCTCGCGCACCGTGAGACCGGGAAAGATGCGGCGACCTTCCGGCACATGGGCGATGCCGCGTTTGACGCGCGCCTCGGCCGAGCTGTTTCCCAGCGCCTCGCCTTCGAAGCGGATGGCGCCCGATTTCGGCCGCAGCAATCCCGAGATGGTCCGCAGCAGCGTCGTCTTGCCGGCGCCGTTGGCGCCCAGCAGGGCAATCACCTCGCCTTCGGCGACCTCGAGCGAGACGCCGTGCAGCGCCTCGATGGCGCCGTAGGCGACGCCGATCTGCTCAATTCTCAGCATGGCGGTATCCGTGGCCGAGATAGGCTTCCAGCACCTTGGGGTCGGCGCGAACCTCGGCGGGGGTGCCCTCGGCGATCTTCTCGCCGAAGCTGATCACGGCGATGCGATCGGCGACGCGCATCACCAGGCCCATATTGTGCTCGACCAGCAGCAGCGTCAGGCCCTGGGCGCGCAGGCCTTCCAGGATCTCGCGCAGCCGCTCGACCTCGCCCGAGTTGAGGCCTGCCGCCGGCTCGTCGAGCAGCAGCAGCTTGGGCTTGGAGATCAGGGCGCGGGCGATTTCGACCATGCGCTGGCGGCCATACGGCAGGGCGCTGACCAGGCGGTCGACGTCGTCGGCCAGGCCCAGCGTGGCGAGCAGCGCGGTGGCGCGAGAGCGGATCTCGTCCATCTGCTGGCGGACGCCGCCCACGATCGCCGACCAGACCGATTGCGGCAGCAGATGATGGGCGCCGACCATCACGTTCTCGAGCACTGTCAGGCGCTGGAACAGGCGGCCGTTCTGGAAGGTGCGCACCATGCCCGCTGCCGCCACGCGATGGGCCGGCGCGTCGGTGATGTCGCGGCCCTCGAACCGCACCTTGCCGCCCGAGCTCGCGAGGATGCCGGTCAGCACGTTGATCAGCGTGGTCTTGCCGGCGCCGTTCGGACCGATCACCGAGAAGACGCGCCCGGCCGGAATGTCGAGCGAGACGGAGCGGACGGCGTGCACGCCGCCGAAGCTGCGCGACAGTCCGTCGATGGCCAGGATGGTGCTCATGCCGGGAGCGCGCCACTGCGTGGCGCTCTTCCCCTCCTCCCCAACGAAGTTGGGGAGGTGTCCGCGTCTTCGCGGACGGAGGGGTCATGAATCATGGGAGAGGATTGAGCCTGAGGCTCATGACCCCTCCGTCGCGTATGACGCGACACCTCCCCAGCGAAGCTGGGGAGGAGAAGAAGAGCGCCGCGGCGCGGCGCGCCCCCTGCAATGACAACCACATTCGTCATCGTCCCGTCGCCTTCAGCCGTTGGCCGACCATCCCCACCAGGCTCAGCAGGCCCTTGGGCAGGAAGATCAGGATCAGGAGCATCAGGGCACCGAACACGATCAGGTAGGCGGTGCCGAGGTCGCGCATCAGCTCGGGCATGAAGGTGACGATGATGGCGCCGCCGATGGCGCCCAGGATCGAGCCCTCGCCGCCGATGATCAGCATGGCGAGGTAGATGACCGAGTGGCTCAGGGCGAAATCGTCCGGCGCCACGAAGTTGGTCATGTGGGCGAACAGCGCACCGGCCAGGCCGGCATAGACGGCGGAGAGGGCGAAGGCCTGAATCTTGATGCGCGTGACGCCGACCGACGCCGCGCCGGTCGCGATCTCGTCGTCGCGGACCGCGATCATGGCCAGACCGATATGGGAGTTGCGAATGCGCCAGGCGCACCAGGTGGCGACCGCCAGGGCGGCCCAGAGTACATAGAAATAGCGATGATCCGTGCCCAACGCCCAGCCGGGCAGGGCAAGTGGCGGGATGCCGGAAATGCCGTCGGTGCCGCCCATCACCGATTTCCAGTTGGTGGCGACGATGACGAAAGAGACGTTGAATCCCAGCGTCGCCAGGGCGAGGTAATGGCCTTTCAGGCGCAGCATCGGCAATCCGATGGCGACCGCGACGATCCCGGTCCCGATGACCGCTATCGGGATCGAGAGCCAGGGCGTGAGCCCCACCGACGTCGACAGGATGGCGCTGATATAGGCGCCGCAGCCCACGAAACCGGCCTGCGCCAGCGTGATCAGGCCGGCATAGCCGAACGCGAAGTTGAGCCCGATCACGGCGATGGCGGCGATCAGCGCCAGGTTGAGGATGCGGATGCCGTAGCCGCTGATGAAGGCGGGCAGGACCAGGGCCGCCAGGAAGACCAGGCAGGCCGCGATCAGGCCGGGCGGAAGGCGGCGGCCGGTCATGCGCGCTGGCCGATGCGTTCGCCGAAGATGCCCTGCGGCCGCACCAGCAGGAACAGGATCATCACCAGGAAGACCAGCCCGTCCTTGTAGGTCGACGAGATGTAGGCCGCGCCCAGCATCTCGGCCAAGCCGACCAGGATGCCGCCGACGATGGCGCCCGGCACGCTGGAGAAGCCGCCGATGATGATCGCGGCGAAGGCCTTCAGCGCGATCGGATCGCCCATGTTGACGTCGGCGAACCACATCGGCCCGACCAGGATGCCGGCCGCGCCGGTGAGCAGGCCGGCGATGATCCAGGTCAGCACGAACATGCGGTCGACGCCGATCCCCATCAGCCGCGCCGCGTCGCGATCCTGCGCCACTGCCCGCATGCGCGCGCCGATCGCCGTCTGGTAGATGAACAGGTAGAGCAGGCCGATCATCAGGAACGAGACGACGATCACGAACAGCGCGTGGGCCGAAAGGGCCGCACCGAAGACGTCGATGACCTGCCGTCCGAACGGCGAGCGCGGCCGGAACGGCACCGAGCCCCAGGTGATGAGGGCGGCGTTCTGGATGACGATGCCGATCATCACCGTGCCGATGATGACGGTGACCACGGGCCGGTCCTGCAGCGGCCGGAAGACGACGGCGTAGAAGGCCACCCCGAACAGCGCCATCGCCGCCAGCGCGATGGCATACGCCGGCGCCAATGGCAGGTTCATCTGCAGGCTGGTCGAGACGGCGAGGAAGCAGCCGATCGCCACCATCTGGCCGGTCGCGAAGTTCACCACGCCGGTCGCCTCGTTCACCATGATGAAGGCGAGCCCGACCAGCGCATAGACCGACCCGACCGCGAGGCCGCTCACGACGAGCTGGAGGAATTGCTGGGACAAGGATTGGGTCCGGAGTTCATACTCCTCCCCGGCTTCGCCGGGGAGGTGTCGCCGTCATCGGCGACGGAGGGTCATGAGCCTCACGAAGGGTGGCTTCATGACCCCTCCGTCGGCGTAAGACGCCGACACCTCCCCAGCGAAGCTGGGGAGGAGAGCTTGATCTATGACGTGATCGTGCGGATGAAGATCGGGTCGCGGGTGCCGGGCTTGATCGAGAAGACCGCCAGCGAATGGACCATGTTGCCGTCGGCGTCCGTCGTGAAGGTGTTGGTGACGCCCTTGTAGTCCTTCACGGCCTTGAGCTCGTCGCGGATCTTGGTGCGGTCGGGGCCTGCCTTGTCCATCGCCTGCTTCAGGATCCAGGCGGCGTCGTAGTAGCAGGAGCCGAACGGGTCGGGGTCGATCTTGAAGCGGTCCTTGAAGCTCTTGATGTAGGCGGCGACGTCCGGGCCGCGCTCCGGCGCCAGGTAGGCGTCCATCACGCCGTTGACGTGGGCAAGCTCGTCGGGCGCGATCAGGTTGCGCGCTGCCGGCACCATGACACCGGAGGAGATCACCACCGGCAGGTCGATGCCCATCTCCTTCAGGAGCTTCAGCACCAGCGCGCCGTCCTTGCCGTAGCTGATGCAGATCAGGCAGTCGGCGCCGACGTTCTTGAGCTTCTGGAGCTGGGCCGACATGTCGTTGTCGGTGAAGGCATAGGCTTCCATGCCGACGACCTGGGCGCCGGCCGCCTTGACGATCTTCTCGGCCGCGATCGCGCCCGGCTGGCCGAAATCATTCTGCACGTAGATGATGCCGATCTTCTTCTTGCCGAGGCCCTCGGTCGCGTGCTTGGCGAGCGCCAGCGCCTGGAGGCCGTCGTAAGGCCGGATGCGGAACATCCAGGGATTCTTCTTCAGGTGCAGCGCATCGCCGCCGCCCGCATAGACGCACGGGATCTGCGCCTTGGTGACTTCCGGCTCGCTCGCGAGGTTCTGCGTCGTGTAGCTCGACAGGAACACGAACGGCGCATTGGTATCGCGCACCACCTTGAGGAAGGCGTTCACCGCGACGCTGTTCGAATCCTTCACGTCCTCGAACACGATCTTGAGCTTCTTGCCGGCGACGCCGCCCTTGGCGTTGATCTCGTCCTGCACCATCTGCAGCGAGTAGTGATACTGCTGGCCCGACACGTTGAACGGGCCGGTGATCGGCACCATGGCGCCGACCGCGATCTCGCCCGACTGGGCCGAGAGTCGCTGCGACCAGATGGTGATGCCTGCGGTGGCGGCTGCTCCCGCCATGACCTTGCGTCGACCGAATAAGCGCTTGCTCTGCATGACCTGTCTCCCTTCCCCGTTCCCCGAACTCAGTCCGCGGCGCTGGCCAGCGGATAGAAGCGTGCCGCCTCCTCGGCGGTGATGTAGCCGCGGGCGACGTCGCGCTGGACCAGCGCCGGATCGCGCGCGTGCGGATCGCCGTAGCCGCCGCCGCCCGGCGTGCGCACCTGCACCCAGTCGCCGGGCTGCAGCTCGTAGCCCTCGCCCTTGGAGATGTGCTCCGGCACGGTCGTGCGGCCACTCTGGCTTACGATCAACTCGTTGGTCGCGCCGGCCAGGCCGCCTTCGAGGCCGGGTGGGCCGTCGCGCCCGTGATCCATCAGGAAGGATGCCGTCGCCATGCCGCGCAGCAGGCGCACGCGATAGCTCACGCCATACCCGCCGCGATGCCGGCCTGCGCCCGATGAATCTTCGCGCAGGGCGTATTCCTCGAACACCAGCGGATAGTGCTGTTCCAGGATCTCGACCGGCTGCGTCTTGGAGATGCCGACGGTCGAGCAGCCGTTGGTCAGCCCGTCGGTCTCCCACCAGCCGCCGTAACCGCCGCCCGAGAAGAAGTACATGATGTAGTTGCGGTCCTCGCCAGGGTCGTAGCCGCCCATGCTGAAATTGCCGCTGGTGCCGGCGGGGGCCGCGAACATGCGATCGGGGATCGCCTTGCCCATGGCGCCGAACACCGCCTCCATGATGCGCTGCGCCACTTCCGAGGCGCAGCCGGCGACCGGCCGCGGATATTCGCCGACCAGGAAGGTGCCGACGGGTTTCTTGATGTGCAGCGGCGCGAAGCAGCCGGAGTTGATCGGCACGTCGGGGAAGATGTGCTTGATCGCGACATAGACCGCCGACTGCGTGGCGCCCCACACGCCATTGAGCGGCCCCTTGCAGGGCGGGCTGGAGCGCGAGAAGTCGAAGTGGATGTCCGACCCGCGCACCGTCATGTCGAGCGCGATCTCGAGCGGCTCGTTCACGATGCCGTCGCTGTCGACGAAGCTCGAGAAGCTGTAGGTGCCGTCGGGTACGCTGTCGATGTAGGCGCGCATCTGCTGTTCCGAGCGTGCCTTGAGCTCGACGATCGCCGCTTCGACGGTGTCGGCGCCATAGCGGTCGAGCAGGGCGGTGAGGCGCCGCTCGCCGACGGTGAGGGCGCCGACCTGGGCCTTGATGTCGCCGATCCGCTCCTCGGGCACGCGGATGTTGTTCAGCACCATGTCGACGATGTCGGAGACGAGCTCGCCGTTGCGGCAGAGCTTGACCGGCGGGATGCGCAGCCCTTCCTGCTGGATCTCGGTCGCCTTGGTGGCGAAGCCGCCGGGCACCATGCCGCCGGTATCCGGCCAGTGCCCCGTGTTGGACAGGTAGCACCACAGCTTCCCGCGATAGAAGAACGGCTTCACCATCTTGACGTCCATCAGATGGGTGCCGCCCAGATAGGGGTCGTTGATGATGATGACGTCGCCCGGCTCGAGATCGCGCCGACGCTCGATCACCGCCTGGGTGGTGAATTGCATGACGCCGACGAAGATCGGCAGCCCCATCTCGCCCTGGGCGATCACCTCGCCGGTGTCGCGATGGTAGATGCCGTTGGAGCGGTCGAAGGCTTCCGAGATGACCGGCGAGAACGAGGTCTTCTCGTGCACCAGGTCCATCTCGCTGGCGATCTGGCGCAGGCCGTTCTGGATGACGGCGAGGGTGACGGGATCGAGTGCCATGGCGATGCTCCTCAGACCGGCTGCTCGCCGACGGTGATCACGATATTGCCGAGCGGATCGACGACGGCGCTGGCGCCGGGATCGATCAGGATGGTGGTGTCGAGCTGCGACACGATGGCAGGGCCGTCGATCTTCGCGCCGACCGGCAGCGCATCGCGGCTGTAGAGCGCCGTGTCGAGCCACTTGCCGGCGAAATAGACCGGGCGGGCGCCGCGCCGGGCCTCCGCCATGGTGCCGCCCGGCCGCGGCGCGAAGATCGAGAAGTCGACGCGCGAGCGGCGGCCGAAGCTCGCCGTGCGCAGGTTCGACAGGATCGCCGTCATCTCGGTGAGCTCGATGTCGAAGCGTTCCCGGTAGCGCGCCTCGAGGCTCGCCAGCACGGCCGCCGGGTCGAACGGCCGCTCGACGGCGACGCGCATGACGTGGCTCTGGCCGCGATAGAGCAGGTCGGCCTCGTAGATCGTGTCGATGCGCTCGATCGGCACGCCTTCGGCTTCGATCAGGGCACGGCCCTCGGCCTCGTACTCGCCGTACAGCCGGTCGACCATCGCCGGATCGACCGACTTCAGGGGTTGGTTGAGGGTGCGCACGAAATCGTGGCGCAGGTCGGCCAGCACGCAGCCCAGCGCCGAGGTGAGGCCCGGGAAGCGCGGCACGAGAACCGTCGGCACGCCGAGCTCGCGCGCCAGCGCCACGGCATGCAGCGGCCCGGCGCCGCCGAACGGGAACAAGGCGAAGTCGCGCGGATCGTAACCCTTCTCGATCGACACCAGCCGGATGGCGCTTGCGAGATGGTTGCTGGCGATGGTGATGATGGCCGCTGCCGCCTGCACGGCGTCCAGGCCGAGCGGGGCGCCGATCCTCTCGACGATCGCGGCCTTCACCGCCTCGATCGGCACGCCGCCGGCGACGCCGGGCAGGGCGGTCGGGTCGAGCTTGCCCAGCACCAGGTTGGCGTCGGTGACGGTGGGCTCGGTGCCGCCGCGGCCGTAGCAGATCGGTCCGGGATTGGCGCCGGCGCTGTCGGGACCGACCTGCAGGATGCCGGCCTTGCTGATGCGCGCGATCGAGCCGCCGCCGGCGCCGATCGTGTGGATGTCGATCATCGGCACGCGGATCGGCACGCCGTAGGCGATGTCCTTCTCGGCCGAGAGGGCAGGCTCGCCGCCGCGGATCAGCGTCACGTCGAAGCTGGTGCCGCCCATGTCGCAGCCGATCAGGTTGGGATGGCCGGACTGCTCGCCGATGCGCGCTGCCGCGAGCGCGCCGGCGGCGGGGCCGGACATCACGGTCTGCACGGCATAGTCGGCGGCGACCCGGCCGCTCATCGTGCCGCCGTTGCCTTGCATGACCAGCAGCTCGCTGGGGAAGCGGGCGAGCTTCAGCTCCTTCTGCAGCCGCCCGAGATAGCGCGCCATGATCGGCTGGATGTAGCCGTTGATCGCCGCCGTCGTGCCGCGCTCGAACTCGCGGACCTCGCGCAGGATATCGGAGCCGACCGAGATGTAGGGGTTGGGCCACAGCTCGCGCGCGATCTCGGCGGCGCGCAGCTCATGCGCCGGATTGACGTAGGAATGCAGGAAGCTGATCACCAGCGCCTCAGCCCCGCCGGCGATGAGCTGGCGGATGGCGCGCCGCACGGCTTCGTCGTCGAGCGGCGTCAGCACGTTGCCGCTCGCGTCGAGTCGTTCCGGCACCTCGACGCGCAGCTGGCGCGGAATGACGGCTTCGAAGCTGCCGATCATGCCGTAGCCGTAGGGGCGGGTGCGCCGTCCCAATTCGAGCACGTCGCGAAAGCCGACCGTGGTGATGAGGCCGCACACGACGCCTTTCCGCTCGAGGATCGCGTTGGTGCCGACGGTGGTGCCGTGCACCAGCGAGATGAGAGCCTCGGTCGCGAGGCCGCTGTCGCGGATGCCGGCCATCATGCCGCGCGACTGATCGTCGGGAGTCGAAGGGACCTTGGTGACGCGGAATTGGCGCTCGCCTTCATCCACGAAGAGGAGATCAGTGAACGTTCCGCCGACGTCGACGCCAGCCTGCCATTGCCCCATCCGAGATGCCCCCTCTACCTCGTCGTCATCGACAAGGGACGTACGCTAACGCGCCTCACGCTCGGACACCGCATATTCTGTCCCAATACTGCTATGCATGCCCAGTGTGATTAGCAATAGCCGCGCCAGCTCCGAGGCCGACGGGCTGGCCGGAACGAGATCGAGGAGCCGCGAGCGGTTCTTTGCTGGAAGCGCGCTCTCGGCACCTATGGCCGTGCGGCCCTGGCCGGCTTTCCGGATCGTGCGCGTTGCCCCAGCCGTTTCGGCCTGCACAGTGACTCTCGCGGTTGCTTCCTTGCCTGCAGACCAGGAGACTTGGCAACGCACCATGATTACCCGTGGCACACGACTTGCTGGCCTGACGAATGATGCCTGAAGGCAACCTCCCGGCGCTCGAAGCGCGCGTCCGCCGCGACATCGAGATGACGGCGCATCCGCGCATGGAGTGGATGAAGCCGCGGATGTTCCGCGGCCGGCCCGCGCTCGATGTGCTGATCATCGGCGCAGGGCAATCCGGCCTCTGCATTGCCTTCGCTCTGATGCGCGATCGCGTGAGCAACCTCCTGGTGATCGACCGCGCACCGGCTGGCCGCGAGGGCCCCTGGGTCACCTTTGCCCGCATGCCGACCCTGCGCAGCCCGAAGGACCAGACCGGCCCCGATCTCGGCATCGCCAGCCTGACCTTCGAGGCCTGGTACGATGCGACCGAGGGCGCCGGCGCCTTCGCGGGCCTCGGCCTGATTCCCAGCCAGGCGTGGCACGATTACCTGCAATGGTATCGGCGGGTTCTCGATCTGCCGGTGCGCAACGACACCGAGGCGGTGGCGATCGCGCCGGGAGCGCTCGACGATGGCGGACGCTGCCTGGTGGTGACGCTGGCCAGCGGCGAGGTGCTGGCCGCCCGCAAGCTGGTGCTGGCGACCGGCCAGGACGGCACCGGCGAATGGTGGATGCCCGATTTCGTGCGCGCGCTGCCGGCCGATCGCCGCGCGCACACCTGCGAGATCATCGATTTCGAGCGGCTGCGCGGCAAGGTCGTCGCGGTGCTCGGGGCGGGCGCCTCGGCGATGGACAATGCCTCGGTGGCGCTCGAGCACGGCGCCGAGGCGCATCTGTTCTGCCGGCGGGCGCAGCCCGGGGTCGTGCAGCGCTATCGCTGGCTGACCTTCGCCGGCTTTCTCAAGCACATCGGCGAGATGCCCGACGAATGGCGCTGGCGCCTGGTGGGCACCATCTTGCGCGCCCGCGAAGGATTTCCCGCCGACACCTACAAGCGGGCGATGGCGTTCCCGCACTTCGCCATGCATGTCGGCCGGCCGTGGACCGATGCGACGATGGAGGACGGACGCATCCGCCTCGACACGCCGCGCGGGCCGTTCCATGCCGACTACGCGATCTGCGGTACCGGCATCCACCAGGACATCGGGCTGCGGCCCGAGCTGGCGGGCTACGCCGACAAGATCGCCCTGTGGCGCCACCGGTATACGCCGCCGCCCGGCGAGGAGGATGAGCTGCTGGGTGCTTATCCGTATCTCGGCCCGGACTACGCCTTCCTCGAGCGCACACCCGGCGAGGCGCCCTGGCTGGCCGACATCCACCTCTTCGGCATCGGCTCGACCATGAGCTTCGGCCCGTCAGGCAGCAGCATCAACGCCATGACTACCGCGGTGCCCAAGGTCGCCGCCGCCGTGACCCGCGGCCTGTTCGCCGGCGACCTGCCGCGGCATTGGGCGTCGCTCCAGGCCTACGACGTGAAGCAGGTCGAATTGGACTGGAGCCGGATCGAGCAGGGGTGACTCATGTTCTTCCCGACCGCGAGCGTCTTCTGGACCGTGGGCGTCCCGCCCGCCCGGCGCGACGCGCCGTTCATGAGCGCGCCGAAGAGCGGGCGAGACGCCCGCAGTCCGGAAGAGCATGAAAGAGAAAGGTCCCTCGCTGCGCTCGGGATGACACCGGGGGGACCTTTCTTCTCCTGAAGGAGCGCGCCCCTCACTCGATCTTCACGCCGGCATCGCGGACGATCTTGCTCCACTTGGTGTTTTCCAGCGCGATGTAGGCCTCGAACTGCTGGCGCGATTCGCCGGCCGGCACGAAGGCGAGATCGTTGAGCCGGGCCAGCACCTCCGGCTCCTTGAGGATGCGCATGACCTCGGCGCTGATCCTGTCGAGGATCGGCTCCGGCGTGCGCGCCGGCGCCGACAGGCCGATCCAGCCGACGGCGACCACGCCCGGCAATCCCTGCTCGGCGATCGTCGGCAGGTCGGGCAGGAACGGCGAGCGCCGCTGGTCGGCGATGCCGAGTGCCTTCACCTTGCCGGTGCGCACCGGGCCGACGGCGCCGGGAATGGCGTCGGACATCAGCTGGATGTCGCCGCTCTGCAGGGCCAGCAGGGCGTCGGCGTTGCCCTTGAAGGGCACGTGCGTGAGCTTGATGCCGGCGGCGCTGCGCAGCATCTCGACCGCGAGATGGCTCGCCGATCCGTTGCCCGACGAGCCGTAGTTGAGATCGCCGCCCGCCTTGGCCTTTGTGATCAGGTCCTGCACCGAGCTGATGCCGCTCTTGAGGCTGGCCATCAGCACCTGCGGCGTGAGGCCGATGTTGGCGATCGGCGCGAAGTCCTTCTGCACGTCGTAGGGCAGGCGGGGGTAGATCGCCGGCGCGATGCCATGGGTGGAGATCGTCACCATCACCAGCGTGTAGCCGTCGGGCGGCGCCTTGGCGGCGACGTCGGCGCCGATGCTGCCGCCGGCGCCCGGGCGGTTCTCGGCCACGACCTGCTGGCCGAGCGTCTTGGTCAGCTGGTCGGCCATGACGCGCGCCAGGATGTCGGTCGACTGGCCGGGCGGAAACGGCACGATGATGCGGATTGGCTTGGCCGGCCATTGCTGCGCCTGCGTGCCGATCGCCGCCAACGTCGCACCCGTCGCCGCGAGGAAGGCACGACGCGAAGGGATCGCAGTCATCAGGCGGCCTTCTTCTTGCTCTGCTGCGAGGGATGATCGCCGGCGATCTTGAGGAAGTTCTCGAGGATCTTGTGGCCGTGCTCCGAGGCGATGCTCTCGGGATGGAACTGCACGCCGTGGATCGGCAGGGTGCGATGGCGCAAGCCCATGACGATCTCGCCGGTCTCGGCCGTCACCTCGAGATCCGCAGGGAACCCGGCGCGATCGACGATCAGCGAGTGATAGCGCGTCGCGCGGAACGGCGAGGGGACGTCCTCGAACACGCTCTGCCCTTTGTGCTCGACGGCCGACAGCTTGCCGTGCATCGGCGCCGGCGCCCGCACCACCTTGCCGCCGAACACCTGGCCGATCGCCTGGTGGCCGAGGCAGACGCCGAACAGCGGGACGTGGGTGCGGGCCGCCGCCTCGACCAGGGCCATGCAGATGCCGGCCTCGTTGGGGGTGCACGGGCCGGGCGACAGCACGATGCCGGCCGGCTTCAGCGCCAGCGCCTCGTCGACCGTGATCTGGTCGTTGCGATGGACGATGCAGCGCGCCCCGAGATCGCCCAGGAAGTGGACGAGATTGTAGGTGAAGCTGTCGTAGTTATCGATAAGCAGCAGCATGTTTCCGATCTCCTCCCCACGCAGTGGGGAGGTGTCGCGTCATACGCGACGGAGGGGTCATGGCTCATGGCCGGGGGCGCGCCACTCCGTGGCGCTCTTCTTGTTGATTACCAGGAAGATTGCGCCACAGAGTGGCGTGCTCCCGGCCATGACCCCTCCGTCGCCGTGAGACGGCGACACCTCCCCAGCGAAGCTGGGGAGGAACACCGCTAGAGCACCCCGCCTTCTGGAGCAAGCCATCGGGCGAACTTTACGGTAATGTGACGGCCAGAAACCGAAGAAGCCGAATTGGTCGTCGAGCCCTTCATCGTGGCGCTGCTGCTGGCGGCAGCGCTGATGCATGCCACCTGGAACGCCATCCTGAAGTCTGACCAGTCGGACCGGCTGGCGACGTTCGGTGTGATCATGACCACCGGCACCGTGATGGGTCTCGCTGCCGTGCCGTTCCTGCCGTGGATCGAGGCGGCGGCATGGAAGTACCTCGTCGCCTCGGTGCTGATCCATGTTCTCTATTACATCTTCCTGCTGAAAGCCTACTCGTATGGCGATCTCAGCCACACCTACCCGATCGCCCGCGGCATGGGCCCGCTGCTGGTCGCGCTGGTGTCGGGGCGCTTCATCGGTGAGCACCTGCGCGGCCAGGACATTCTAGGCGTCCTGCTCCTCAGTGCCGGGCTAGTCGCCCTGGCGATCCCGCTGCGCCGCGTCGCGCCGCGGCCGGGCGCCCGCTTCGGGCTCGCGACGCTGTTCGCCGTGCTGACCGGCTTCACCATCGCCGCCTACATCATCGCCGACGGCCTCGGCGTGCGTAGCGCTGGTTCGACCTTCGAGCATCGCCTCGCCTATATCGCCTGGCTGTGCGTCGTCGAGGGGCCGTGGCTGCTGGTCCTGGCCTTCGCGCTTCGGCCTGCAAGAGTGTGGACCCATCTTCGCCGCACCTGGTGGCGCGGCGTGATCGGCGGGCTGATCGCCAATGTCGGTTACGGAATTGCGATCTACGCCCTGGTTCTGGGGCCAATGGCCCATGTGGCGGCGCTGCGTGAAACTTCCGTCCTGTTTGGCGCCTTGATAGGCACTCTGGTGCTGGGCGAGCCATTCGGCGTGCGCCGCGTCGCTGCGGCATTCGTGATCGTCGTGGGACTTGTGCTGATGAACGGACCGGCGCTCTTCTAAAGCGATTTCCGATCGGGGCTCGCCCCGATCGGAAATGCGCGCCCCGGGTCGTTGCAACAGGTATGTTCTGGCGCCATGTCCATCCGCAACCTCGACAGGCTGATGGCGCCGCGCTCGGTCGTGGCGATCGGGGCGAGCGCGCGCCCTGGGTCGATCGGCGCGGCGGTCACGCGCAACCTGCTGACCGCTGGCTTCCAGGGTGACATCCATCTGGTCAACCTGAAGGGCGGCGAGATCGACGGTCGTCCCGTGCTCAGGAGCGTCGCCGAGATCGCCGAGCCCGCCGACCTCGCCGTCATCATGACGCCGGCCGAGACCGTGCCGCGCCTGGTCGGCGAGCTCGGCGAGCGCGGCACGCGGGCGGCCGTCATCATCACGTCGGGTCCGGGCAGCGGGCCGGAAGCACGCGAGGACAATGCGCGCTGGCGCAAGCGCATCCTGCGGGCGGCGCAGCCGCATCTGCTGCGCGTCGTCGGGCCGAACTGCATCGGCTTTGCCGTGCCGCGGCTCGGCCTCAACGCGAGCTTCGGTCCAAGCGGCCTGAAGGCGGGCCGGGTGGCCGCCGTGGCGCAATCGGGCGCGGTGCTGGCCGGACTCGCCGACTGGGGTGCGGCGCAGAATATCGGCTTCTCGCACCTGGTGTCGATGGGCGACATGGCCGACGTCGATTTCGGCGACGTGCTCGACATGCTGGCGCGCGACTACGAGACCCGCGCCGTGCTGATGTATGTCGAGGGCATTACCCAAGCCCGCAAGTTCATGTCGGCGGCGCGCAGCGTGGCGCGCATCAAGCCGGTGATCGTGCTGAAGGCCGGCCGCCACGCCGCGGCGGCCAAGGCGGCGGCCTCGCACACCGGATCGATGGCAGGCTCGGCCGCCGTCTACGATGCGGCCTTCTCCCGCGCCGGCCTGGTTCGCGTGCTCGGCCTGGGCGAGCTGTTCGATGCCGCGGAGACGCTGGGCCACGCCATCCTGCCTCGCAACGAGCGGCTTGCAATCCTGACCAATGGCGGCGGCATGGGGATCATCGCCACCGACCTGCTGCTCGACGAGGGCGGCGATCTCGCGACGCTGCAGCCGCGCACCATCATGGCACTGGACAGGCAGCTGCCGCGCTCGTGGTCGCGCGACAATCCGGTCGACATCGTGGGCGACGCCGACGGGGCGCGCTACGCCGCCGCGGTCGATGCGCTGGCCGACGACCGCACGGTCGGCGCCATCCTGGCGATGAACGTGCCGACCACGCTCACCTCGTCGGTCGACGCAGCGCGCGCCATCGTCGCCGCGCCGGGCCGCAAGGTGGCGCCGCTGATCGGCTGCTGGGTCGGCGGTCCGCAGGCGCAGGAGGGGCGCCAGGTCCTGCACGAGGCCGGCATCCCGGCCTACGACACGCCGCTGCGCGCCGTGCGCGGCTTCATGCATGTGGTGCAATACCGGCGCGGCCAGCGTGCGCTGCAGCGCACGCCGCCGTCGGTGCCCGAGGCGCGCTCGGACACGCAGCTGGTGCGCGCTATCGTGAACGGCGCGTTGGTCGAGCGACGCACCGTGTTGACCGAGCCGGAAGCCAAGCGCGTGCTGGCGGCCTACGGCATTCCCGTGGTGCCGACCGAGGTGGTGCTCGACGCGGAAGAGGCGGCAGCGGCGGCCACCCGCATCGGCTTTCCGGTCGCGGCAAAAATCCTGTCGCGCGAGATCACCCACAAGAGCGATGTCGGCGGCGTCGCGCTCGATCTCGACTCGGAGCAGGCGGTGATCCAGGCCGTGCGGGCGATGCACGACAAGGCCTGCACGGCGGCGCCGGGCGCCCGCATCGACGGCTTCGTCGTCCAGCCGATGATCAAGCGGCCGCACGCCGTGGAGCTGATCCTGGGCGCGGCGGAGGATCCGGTATTCGGGCCGATCCTGCTGGTCGGCCATGGCGGCGTGGCAGCCGAGGTGATCGACGACAAGGCACTCGCCTTGCCGCCGCTCGATCCGGTGCTGGCGGAAGACGCGCTGTCGCGAACGCGCGTCGACCGCCTGCTGCGCGGCTATCGCGATCGCCAGCCGGCCGCGCGCGAGGCCGTCGGCGATGCGATGGTGCGCCTGTCGCAGCTCATCGCCGACGTCGGTGAGATCGCCGAGCTCGACGTCAATCCGCTGCTGGTCGATGCCGACGGCGTGATCGCGCTCGATGCCCGCATCGTCGTGGCGCCGCCCGTCACCGGCCAGGAGCGCGGCGCGCGCTTTGCCATCCGGCCCTATCCCGTGGAGCTCGACGTCGAGATCAGCCACCGCGGGCAGACGCTGCGAATCCGGCCGATCCGTCCCGACGACGAGCCGATGCTTCAGGCCTTCGCGCGTCGTCTCACGCCGGAAGATACACGCATGCGCTTCTTCGGCCCGATCCGTGAGATGACGCACGAGATGGCGGCTCGGCTGACGCAGATCGACTACGACCGCGAGATGGCGTTCCTGCTGCTCGATGGCCAGGAACTGCAGGGCGTCGGACGGCTGGCTGCCGACCCCGGCTTCGAGGAGGCGGAGTTCGCCCTGACGGTCGCGTCGGACAGGCAGGGCCGCGGCTACGGCCGGCTGCTGCTGGAGCACGTGCTGCACTACGCCAAGGCGCGCGGCATCCGGCGCGTGGTCGGTTACGTGCTGCGCGAGAATCACAAGATGCTCGACCTCGCCAAACACCTCGGCTTCGAGCGCGAGTCGGGGCGGATAGGGCAGCCTGATATTCGCGTGGTCAAGGCGACCGCAACGCTGTAGTTTGCAGGCGAAACAGGGCGCCGGAACAAGGTGTTACGGCCGAGCGCTGAGATGGCGTCGAAGAAGAACAGAAGCAGGAAGCCAGGTACCCGGAAGTCACGTGCGCGCAAGGCCGTTCCGGCGACGGGTTGGCGTGCCTGGCTGCACCACAAGCTCGCGGCCACAGCTGCGTGGATCGAGGCTCATCGCTGGCACTCGATCATTGCCGGCGTGATCCTGCTGTTCGGCACCAGCCTGGCCGGCGGGTACTGGATCGCCGAGCGACTCGACGTGCGCGACAGCGCCCACGTGGTGCGCGACACGCTCGAGGAGATGAAGCGCAGCGCGCCTGTCGAGGCGCCGCGCTACGCCCGCATCGAGGATCTGCCCGATCTTCCCAAGTACACCGACTCCGAGCCGGGACAGCCGCGCACGACGCTGGAAGAGAAGCCGCGCCCGGCGCGTCCGCAGGTCGCCGCGCTTGCACCCGGATCAGAGAGGCCAAGTGCGGAGAAGGCGGCCAAGGAGGCGTGGCGCCGGAATGCCTTGCCGTTCCGCGATCTCAACAGCCGGCCGCTGGTCGCCATCGTGATCGACGATGTCGGGCTCGACCGTCCGCGCTCGCGGCGCGCCTGGGAGCTGCCCGGGCCGCTCACGATGTCTTTCCTGCCCTACGCCAAGGACCTGCCCGAGCAGGCGCGCGCCGCGCGCGCCAAGGGACATGAGCTGATGCTCCATCTGCCGATGGAGCCGGGCGGGCGAAACGACCCCGGACCGAATGCGCTGCTGGTATCGCTGTCCGACGCCGAGCTGCGTAAGCGCACGACCACCGCGCTCGACAGCTTCGACGGCTATGCCGGCGTCAACAACCACATGGGCAGCCGCTTCACCGCCTTCCGCCCTGGCATGGAGACGGTGCTGCGCCAGTTCAAGGGACGCGGCCTGATGTTCCTCGACTCGCGCACGTCGCCGCAGTCGGTGGGCGATCAGGTCGCGCAGGAGATCGGCGTGCCCAGCATCGCCCGCCACGTCTTCCTCGATGACGACGAATCGCTCGACGCGGTGCGGCGGCGACTGGCCGAGACGGAGACGGTCGCGCGGCGGCAGGGCTTCGTGGTGGCGATCGGCCATCCGCACGAGGCGACTCTGCAGGCGCTCGCCGAATGGCTGCCGACGCTGCAGGCCAAGGGCCTTGCGCTCGCCCCGGCGACCGCCGTGTTGCGCAAGAGAAATGGGCTGGAGTGAGGCTCTGCTCTCGTAGGGACGCGAGCGACCGGAAAGTCGCGGTAGGCTCAAGAAGTTTGACAAAGCGCGCGGTGACTTGATCGTCGGGAACGGCGATGGCACCTTCCTGGAGGTATCGCGGTTGGCATTGGCGGATAGCGACGTGCTCCACAATTGCCTCAACAGCGCGTGCTCCTACGACGGTGAGCACCTTTCCTACGCTGAGGTGGTAGAAAGTTCCCCAGCAGTTGTTGGTACGTGGCCTCGCGATCTCCATCTATCAGTGGCGGCCTGTACGGCATAGCGTCGACGTAGGATTTCGAAACGCCGCCGGGGTTTCGCCGGAATCTTTGGTAGGTCTTCAATATCATCTTCCCTAGTGATTCTTCCAACGGCAGCCGTCGCGATCTGAACTTGCTGGCGAACTGCGCGACGGGGGTTCTTCTACGGACGTCGCTGATCATGTCCAATAGTCCCGGGATGTCCGATTCGCCGGAGTTGTTCACCAACGTCGGTGCCGAAGCGTAGCTGAGGGGCATCTCGGCCGGCGACCATTTCGCTTCTCCGAAGGAGCCATGATGCAGCATCTTCAGAGGCGGGGTGACGTGAACGAGCTTGACGCCCAGATCACCATTCTGGGCGAAGGCGAAGCGAGCCCCATTCAGCTCAGTCAGCTTCTTGGGGTTCATGAGGTTCCTCCGATGACATCTCGTGCACCCAAAGCTTCCGAACTCCCACAACGGGTCTGTCCGCATCTCGTTCGGTCTGTGGAGATTCGGTTGACGAAGCATGACTAGCACGACGTTCCGCTCATTCATGGGCGCTGCTCCTGCCTTCGATGCCTTCTCGAAGCACTGCCTTCAAGCGTTCAAGCCAGTGCGACGCTTCAGGTATGTCGGAGACGTCGGAGACAAACTCCTGACCTCGCGCGGCGACAATGAGCGTGTCTTCTCCCACCCATCGGTCTTGTTTGTCATGATAGCTCAATCCAGCCGTTCGAAGCCACCGGGGCACTCGCCAGCGGCTTACCTGTTCGCCCAATCGGGAGAGGCGCAGGTTGTCGTTCGCTCTGGCGGCAACATAACCTGGTCCGAGATAGATTGTGTTGTTCGGGTTCCACTCGTCGATGGTGTGCGGATGTCGCCTGGAGAAGCCGGTTGGTTGACTCGCAGCGTCCGGCGCGGAGCCAATATCATTCACGCTCTCGACCTCGAAGTATCCGTAGATCCGATGATGCCGATCGCTCCCGTTCACGTTGGCAAAGAGACCGAAGAAGACGAACACATCGCCGACGCCGACATCTTGATTGCGAAGGTGCGCCTGCGCGGTGCCGGTCTGGCCGAAGGCGCAGCGCCCTGCTTCGAACATCGGATCAAGATGACACAGGCTCGACCTACTCAGCCGACCTTTCGTTACCTGCTCGACGATCTCGCCAAGTCCGATGTCACCGTAGGTCGTCTCGGAGCGCCTTTTGGTGGGGATTGGTAGGCTGACTGGCCTGCCCTCGATGATGGGAGATGGAGCCCCGCCAGCTGAGCTGTCAAATCCCTTGCGGCTGAATACGATCTTCATCGCGAGCTTTCACGCGCAAGCTGTAATGTGCTTCAGTTTTATGGTGCGCTGCAGACCGTGACCATCGGAATCAACGGGCAAGACCTGATAAGTCTCCCGGCAAGCCGAGCGGCGCGCGAACCGCGTCGCGCGGCCGGAGGCAGGAACGCAGGTACGTGCACTTCGGTGCGGACGGACGATCCATTGAGGATCGAGGAATTGGCATCGGCACTTCGGCGCCAAGTCGATGAACGGCGAGTGGTTCAAGCCGGGTCACGCGGGCGTTGCGCTGTCCACTCGGCGTAAATTCATGTGACTTGCGCTAGTACGGCGTCGCCCAGCGAGTCTCGAGCTCCGCCTCGATGCGGCGGTGCCTCGCCTTGATCACGTCGACCGGCACGGCGCTGACGAAGGCGTAGAACGTCTTGTTGCGGATCGCATCGAGCACCCGTTCACCGACCAGCTTGGGGTCGATGCCGGTGCGGGCCAGGCGCTCGGCCATGACCGCCTCCGCATCAGGACGCAGCTCGGGGCCGCCCAAATGATCGGGGCGGTGGCGCGCGCCTTGCGCCAGGTTGGTGGCGATCGGACCCGGGCACAGCGCGGTCACGCCGACATTGGTGCCCTCGAGCTCGTGCTCCAGCGCCTCCGTCAGCGACAGCACGGCGTACTTGCTCATCGAGTACGGACCCTGGTTGGTGCCGCGGCGGTTCTGGGTGGCGGCGACCGAGGCGGTGTTGA
>NZ_JBGAKA010000009.1:0-200218 GCF_044224635.1 Reyranella sp.
CATACGGGGTGGAGGGGGAAGGCCGCAGACAAGGCGATTCCGAATTCCGACGTCGGAATCGGAGAAATCTCGACTGGGGCCATCCCCCTCCGCCCCCTACGGGAGCGCCTCCCCCGATGACGGGGGAGGAAAATGAAATGTTTAGGCGCCCCAGCGGACGACGGGGGAAGCGAGCGAGATGTGTCCACTTCGTAGCCTCGAGCCTGGGGAGGGGAGCTTGAAGCCGCTCCCTATTCACGCTCGCAAGGGAATGCCGACCATGGTCTGGAGCTCGGCGATTGCGACGTCCGGATCGCCCACCTTGATGGTGCGCATGCCCATGGCGCGTGCCGGCTTGAGGTTGATGCCGAGGTCGTCGAGGTAGATGCAGCGCTCCGGCGGCACGCCCAGCAGGTCGCAGGCATGGCGGTAGATGCGTGGATCGGGCTTGCGCCAGCCGAGCCTGCTCGATTCCACCACATGCTCGAACAGCGTCATGATGCCGGAGATGGCGGCCGCCTTCTCGGCGCTTCGCGCCATGCCGGGACCGTCTCCCGACTTCATGTTGTTGGTGATGCACGCAACGCGGAAGGCCGCTTTGCAACGGCGCAGCGCCTCGACCATCTGCGGCCGAATGTCGCCGCTCAGTGACTGCAAAATCCGCCAGCCGTCGAGTTTGTGCCCCTGCTGGCGTGCTTCCGCCTCGAACAGCTCGACGAAGCCCTCCAGCGTGATTTCGCTTCGTTCCATTTTGGCCCACGCATTGGCATCGGGATTGCGTGCATTGAGGCTGCGAATGAAATCTTTGGGTAGTCCGGCCTCGTCTTCGTAACGATTGAAGGCCTCGAACGGACTGCTGAGGATGACACCTCCGAAGTCCCACAGGACGGCGAGGGGTGGGGCTGCATGGCTCGTATTCATCATGGTGCGACGGAGTTGACCTTGTTCCTGCCACGGTCGGCGACTATTTGACCGGCTTCATAGGCGACGGGTTCGGCATTGACCACCGCTCGCCGATATCACGATTTGGGAAGCTGGATGATGAATGAAGCAGCGGCATTGACGCGCGGCAACGCAATTGTTCTTTCGAGCGAGTCGCCGGCGGGCGATCGGACAATTCGGGCGGTACGGACCGACGGCCGCAACCGGCGGGCAGCCGAGACCCGCCGCCGCATCCTGGCGGCCGCCAAGGAAATGATCAGCGAGACCAGCACTGCCCCGACCGTGGTTGCGGTTGCCAAGCGGGCCGATGTGTCGGTCCGGTCGGTATTCCAGCATTTCGGTGACGTCGAATCACTTTTCGTGACTACTGTGGACAGCATTGGCCAGGATCTCGTCATCCCGCCACCGACGGCGCAGGATCTCTCGCTGCCGTTTCGGATCGCCATGGCGGTCGATAACCTGGCCCAGCTCTTCGACAAGATTGTCCCGCTGCGGGTCGCTGCCGGCCAGTTTGCCCATCATCCGGCCCTGATCGAACGGTCCAACGGCCTGCGGCAGGAAGTTCGCCGGCGGGTCGCCGACCTGTTCGCCGAGGAATTCGCCGCTCTGAGCCCACAGGCTCAGGAGGAACTTGCGGACGCCATCGCCGGCGCCCTGTCCTTGGAAGCCTGGGTGGTGCTGCGCCGCCGCGACGGCCTCAGCTACGATCGGGCCACGGCGGCCTGGCGGCGCACGCTGACGGCGCTGGTGACCCATCGCGACGACGTGGCAGCGGCAGCCTAGCGCGAGTCGGACAGGCTGGAGTCGCTAGGGACAAGTCTGCCCCGGCTGTTTCCAGCCGCCCCGAGTGTGCTTTGGTGGCAAATCCCCCACTAATCCGTCTGTGCCGTTGACTCCGCGTTTGCGATCAGAGAGTTAAAGGCCGCAAAACGGCTAGCGACAGGCACACTGCAGGACATGGCGACCAGCCAGCTTCACGAAGACCTCTCCCGCGAAGAGCACGTCAAGGCCGGCACGGACCGTGGCTTCGGCCAGGTCTTCGCCGGCTTTTTCGCCATCCTGAGTGCGATCTCGTGGTGGCGCGGCCACACTGGCTGGCACTACCTGTTGCCGATCGCCATCGCCTTTCTCGTGGTCGCCTACACCGTCCCCAGCCTGCTGGGGCCGCTCAATCGGCTGTGGCTGAAATTCGGCCTGCTTCTCTACAAGGTCATGAATCCCATCATCCTGGGGTTGCTGTTCTTCGTGACCATCATGCCGATCGGCCTCGTCATGCGGGCGACCGGCAAGGATTTCCTCCGCCTGCGGCTCGATCGCAACGCCAAGAGCTACTGGATCGAGCGCACGCCGCCTGGGCCGCCTCCGCAATCGATGAAGAATCAGTTCTGACCAGAAAGGACCTGTCTCCATGGGCTCCATCGTCGGCGAACTTTGGGCGTTCATGCGCGAACGCAAGAAGTTCTGGCTGCTTCCCATCCTGATCATGATGGTGATCTTCGGCGGCCTGATCGTGCTCACCAAGGGCTCGGCGATCGCGCCGTTCATCTACACCCTGTTCTAGACGAAGGGTCGGCTCGCCATGCGCGTCCTCGGGATCTCGGCTTTCTATCATGACAGCGCCGCCGCGCTGCTCGAGGACGGCCATCTCGTCGGGGCCGCGCAGGAGGAGCGCTTCACGCGCAAGAAGCACGATTCCGGGTTCCCCCAGAATGCCGTGCAATTCTGTCTCGACCGCGCCGGCATTGCGCTCGCCGACGTCGACTATGTCGCCTTCTACGACAAGCCGTTCCTGAAGTTCGAGCGGCTGCTCGAAACCTACCTGGCCTACGCGCCGCGCGGCTTCAATTCGTTCCGCATGGCCATGCCGCTGTGGCTGAAGGAGAAGCTCTTCCAGAAGACGCTGCTGCGCGACGAGATGAAGCGCTGGCAGCCCGACTTCGATTGGCAGAAGCGGCTGTTGTTCGGCGAGCATCACCAGAGCCACGCCGCCTCGGCCTTCTTCCCGTCGCCCTACGAGGAAGCCGCCGTCCTGACCATGGACGGCGTCGGCGAATGGGCGACGACGTCGCTCGGCTGGGGCCAGGGCAACAAGCTCGAGATGACGAAGGAGCTGCATTTCCCGCATTCGCTGGGGCTGCTCTATTCGGCCTTCACCTACTACACCGGCTTCAAGGTGAACTCCGGCGAGTACAAGGTCATGGGGCTGGCGCCCTATGGCGAGCCGAAGTTCAAGGACACCATCCTGTCCAACATCGTCGACCTCAAGGAAGACGGCACCTTCCGCCTCGACCAGAGCTACTTCGACTATTGCACCGGCCTGCGCATGACGAACGACAAGTTCGCCGCGCTGTTCGGCGGCAAGGCGCGCAAGCCCGAGGAGCTGCTGACCCAGCACCACATGGATCTCGCCGCCTCGGTGCAAGCCGTGACCGAGGAGATCGTGCTGCGCCTGGCGCGCTCGGTGAAGCGCGAGACCGGCGCCAAGAACATCTGCCTCGCCGGCGGCGTGGCGCTGAACTGCGTGGCCAACGGCAAATTGCTGCGTGAAAATCTGTTCGACGGCATCTGGGTGCAGCCGGCGGCCGGCGATGCCGGCGGCGCGGTCGGTGCGGCCTTCGCCGCCTATCACGGCTTCCTCGGCCAGGCGCGCAAGCTCAACGGCCATCTCGACGGCATGGCCGGTTCCTATCTCGGCCCCGAATATACCGACGAGGAGATCGCGACGCGCCTCACCGCTGCCGGCGCCAAGTTCACGGTGCTGACCCGCGACCAGACGATCGAGCAGACCGCTCAGGCGCTGGCCGACGAGAAGGCCGTCGGCTGGATGCAGGGCCGCATGGAGTTCGGGCCGCGCTCGCTCGGCGCACGCTCTATCCTGGGCGATGCGCGCTCGCCCTCGATGCAGAAGACGCTGAACCTCAAGGTCAAGTACCGCGAATCGTTCCGCCCCTTCGCGCCGGCGGTGTTGCGCGAGGATGTCGGCGCGACAGCCCCTACATGCTGATGGTGGCGCCGGTGAACGAGGATCGCCGCCGCGCCATGAGCGAGGCCGAGCAGGCGCTGTTCGGCATCGACAAGCTGAACGTGCCGCGCTCGGACATTCCGGCCGTCACCCATGTCGACTATTCGGCGCGCATCCAGACCGTGCACAAGGAAACCAACCCGGCCTTCCACGATCTGCTGGCGTCGTTCAAGGCGAAGACCGGCTACTCGGTGGTGGTGAACACCTCGTTCAACGTGCGTGGCGAGCCGATCGTGTGCACGCCCGAGGACGCCTTCCGCTGCTTCATGGGCAGCGAGATCGAGGTGCTGGTGATCGGCAACTGCTTCCTGCGCAAGGAAGACCAGGATCCAGCCCTCAAGCTCGACTACAAGAACGCCTTCGAGCTCGACTAGGCCTCTGGCCCTCCTCCCCCGTCTTACGGGGGAGGCAAATGAAATGCGCGAGGTAGCTCGATGCGTGTCGTCCTCTGCGATCGCCTGGGCGATCCGTCTGTCCTGAAGATCGTCGAGCGGCCGATCCCCGAGCCGGGGCCGCACGACACCGTCGTCAGGGTCGGCGCCGCCGCGGTCAACTTTCCCGACATTCTCACCGTTTCCGGGGAGTACCAGCACAAGCCCGAGCTGCCCTTCGTGCCTGGCATCGAAGGGGCCGGCACTGTCCACGCCGTCGGTACCGAGGTCGTGACCCGGCGTCCCGGCGATCGGGTGATCTTCGGCATCCGGCCTGGTGCCTTTTCCGAGTACGTGAAGCTCGCGCCGCACAACATGACAATGCCGCTGCCGGACGATTGGTCGTTCGCCGAAGGTGCGGGCTTTCGCGTCGGCGCCGTCACCGCGTACCACTCGCTGATCCATCGCGCGCACGTCAAGGCGGGCGACGTGCTGCTGGTGCACGGCGCGTCGGGCGGCGTGGGCCTGGCGGCGGTGCAACTCGGCAAGCACCTCGGCGCCCGGGTGATCGCCACCGGCGGCGACGACGAGCGCCTCGCTGTCGTCCGCCAGCTGGGTGCCGACCATGTCGTGAACTATCGCACCGCCGATTTCGTCGCCGCCGTCAAAGGGCTGACCGAGGGGCGCGGCGCCGACGTGGTCTACGATCCGGTGGGCGGCGATGTCCTGGAAAGGTCGGTGCGTGCCGCCGCATACGGCGCCCGCCTGCTGGTGGTCGGCTTCACGTCGGGCGGACCGAGCAAGCTCATGTCCAATCATATCCTGATCAAGGGCCTGAGCGTGCTCGGCGTGCGGGCTGGCGAGACCATTGCCCGCGTGTCGCCAGAGCTTGGTCGCGACTATGTCGAGGAGCTGCCGCGGCTTGCGGCTCTCGGCGTCATGCGCCCGCACATCTCGCACCGCTTCCCGATGGACCAGGTGGCCGACGCTTTCCGCGTGCTGCTCGACCGCAAGGTCGTCGGCAAGGCGGTTATCGAGATGGCGGGTTGAGCGTTACCTAGCCTGCCGGCCAGCGCCATACCGACGAGCGGCGGAAGGGGCTGCCGTCGTCTCATCCGAATTCCAAGGTGCGGGCCAGGCGTTATTCTCCTCGCTTGTCGCCTGCCGGAGCTGCCCGTAGCCTGACGGCAATACAGCTCTGGGAAGGAATGCATGAATCGTGTCGCGGGCAAGGTGGTGCTGGTCACAGGCGCCGGATCGGGGATCGGCCGTGCCACGGCCAAGCTCCTGGCCGACGAAGGGGCGACGGTGATCGTCACCGATATCAACCGTCCCGGCGGGCTGGAGACCGTGCAGCAGATCGGTGGCAAGGCCCGCTTCGAGGAGCACGACACGGCGCGCGAGGCCGACTGGAAGCGCATCATCGACGACATCCTGGCGCGTGAGGGTGCGCTCCACGGGTTGGTCAACAACGCCGGCATCGCCGGACCTTTCCCGGCGACCTTCGAGACCGAGACGCTCGAGCAGTGGCGGCGCATGCTGTCGATCAACGTCGAAGGCGTGTTCCTCGGCTGCAAGTACGGGGTGCCGGCGCTGCGCCAGTCGGGCGGCGGCTCGATCGTCAACCTGTCGTCGCTGGCGGCCTTCTTAGGGACCCCCGATCTCTCGGCCTACGGCGCCAGCAAGGGCGCGGTGCGGCAGTTTACCAAGACGGTGGCGATCGACTGCGCGCGCAAGGGCTACAAGGTGCGCTGCAACTCGGTCCATCCGGGCGTGATCCTGACCCCGATGGGCGAGGGCATCCTGCCCAACGACAAGGCGCGCGAGCGGACGCGCCAGCGCATCCCGATCGGCGTTTTCGGGGCGCCCGAGGACATCGCTTATGGCATCCTCTACCTGATTTCCGACGAAGCGCGCTTCGTCACCGGCGCCGAGCTGGTGATCGATGGCGGCATGAACGCGATATAGGGAGGACATCCATGCGACACGCCGATCAGGTCGCCTATCTCGAGCGCATGCTGCACATGGTGCGAACCAACACGCGCGATGACGGCCCCGGCCTCAGCCATTGCTCGGTGGAGGAGTACTACGACCCGGCGCGCTTTCGCGGCGAGGTCGATCTCCTGTTCCGCCGCTACCCCATCGTCGTCGCCTTCTCGGGCCAGGTGCGCAAGCCAGGCGACTTCGTGGTGCACAACGAGACCGGCCAGCCGATCCTGGTGGTGCGCGGCACCGACGGCGTATTGCGGGCCTTCCTCAATGTCTGCCGCCATCGCGCCGCCAGTGTCGAGACCAAGCCGTGTGGCTCCAACAAGCGTGCCTTCGTCTGCCCCTATCACGGCTGGGCCTACGACCTGACGGGCCGTCTGGTCGGCATCACCGACGGGGCCATGTTCGGCGACCTCGACAAGAGCACACACGGCCTGCGCCGCCTGAAGGTCGTCGAGAAGTACGGCCTGATCTGGGCCGTGCCGCGCGCGCTGGAAGACGGCGAGGATGCGAGCTTCGACATCGATCCCTATCTCGGCCCGATCCAGCCCGACCTCGCCGGCTGGGACATGCAGGGCTGGGAGCTGCACAGCTCGGAGCCGATCCGGCCGCGCATGAACTGGAAGCTGGTGATCGACACCTTCCTCGAGCTTTATCATTTCCGCTATCTGCACCCCGACAGCGTCTATCCGATCTTCCTCGACAACATCGCCACCTACGAGCGCATGGACCGCCATATCCGATTGTCGGCGGCCAAGCGCACGTTGACCGAGCTCGCGGGAACGCCGACGGAGTCGTGGAACATCCGCGACCACGCCATCGTGCTCTATCAGCTCTTCCCGAACACGGTGCTGGCCTACACGCAGGACCATTGCGGCGTGTTCACCGCCTTCCCGGTGTCACCCGACGAAGCGGTGATGCACTTCTCGGTGCTGGTCCCACCGGAAGAGAAGGTGAAGAAGCCCGAGAGCTACTGGAAGGCCAATGTCGATCTGTTCGCCACGGCGCTGGCCGAGGATTTCGGCATCGGCGAGACCATCCAGCGCAACTTCCCGACCGGCGCCAACACACGCCAGACCTTCGGCAAGTTCGAGAAGGCGCTCGGCTGGTACCACGACGAGGTCGCGAGGACGGTTGAGGCGAACGCGGGCCCCTGACTCTCTTGCCTCCCCCTAATCGGGGAAGGTGCCCCGTCATACGGGGCGGAGGGGGAGAGCCTCAGTCGAGAGGCTTCTGATTTCGACGTCGGAGGTGGAGGAATCTCGACTGGAGCCCTCCCCCTCAGGCCCTATGGGCCACCTCCCCCGTAAGACGGGGGAGGAAATGCAGATCTGCTACTTGATCGTCACCTGGTGGGTGAGCTTCTCGCCGTCGGTAATGGTGAGCTCCCGGAAGCCCAGCAGCTTCAGCAGGTCGAAGAAGGTGGCGTCCTCGGCCACCGTGCGTTCCTGGAAGAACGGCGACAGGCGCGACATGGTCGTCATGTTGGCGAGCAGGGCGCGCATGCGATAGATCGTGTTCAGCTCGCCCTGCTGCATGCCGACGATAATCATCTTGTCGCCCTTCTCGCCCTTGGCGAAGACGGCATAGGGCACGCGATAGGCCGACTGGATGGTGCCCTGCGACACCACGGTCACGAACTGGATGCGCTGCGGCCGCTCGGCGCCAGCGATCGTCTGCATCGACGATTCGAACACCTCGGTCGAGGTCGGCTTGGGATAGTAGTAGCCGATATAGCGGTCCTCTTTCGGCTCTCCGGCTGCAGGCTTGGTGGCGGCAGGCGTCGCCGGCTTGGCCGGCTGCTGCTGGGCCTGGACCGCCATGGGGGCCACCGTGGAGGCCATCAGCGCGAACGCGAGGCAGGCGGCGAACGTCTTGATCATGTCGATGTCTCCCCGGATTGCCGGAACCGTGTATGAGCCTAGAACAGGGTATAGCCGCCATCGATGACGAAGTCGCGCCCCGTCGTGTAGACGGTCGCGTCGCTCGCCAGGTAGACCGCGATCGGGCCGAAATCGGCACCGACGCCCCAGCGGCGCTCGGGAATGCGCGGCATGACGTTGCCGGCAAATTTCGGGTTGTTGAAGGCGTTCTGGGTCATCTCGGTCTCGATCCAGCCCGGCAGGATCGAGTTGACCGCGATCTTGTAGCGCGCCAGCTCGACGGCGAGCGCGCGCACCATGGCGGTGACGCCGCCCTTGCTGGCGCCGTAGTGGCTGGAGCGCGCCGCGCCCTCGACTGCTGCAGTGCTGGCCATCGCCACCAGCGAGCCGCCCTTGCCGCGCTCGACCATGTGCTTGGCGGCGGCGCGGAAGGTGAAGAACACGCCGTCGAGGTTGACGCGCATGACGCGGCGCCATTCCTCGTAGTCCATCTCCAGGATCGAGCCCTTGCCGCGGCCCGACACGCCCGAGTTGGCGACGCAATTGTCGACATGGCCCATGACCTTCAGGGTCTCTGCAAAGCCGGCCTGGACCTGGGCCTCGTCGCCGACATCGACGATCTGGCTATGGACCTTGCGGCCGTGCCGCTTGAGCTTCGCTGCTGCATCCTCGGTCTTCTTGAGGTTGGTGCCCCAGATGCAGACATCGGCGCCGGCTTCCGCCAGGGCGTCGGCCATGCCGAAGCCGATCCCGCCATTGCCGCCGGTGACCAGCGACACCTTGCCGGTCAGATCGAAGCCCTTGTAGGCCATTGCGTGCTCCCTGGTCGCTCCCGTCTCCGCCGCGGCGCGGCGGAGACGGGAGCAAGAGCACGAAAAGCCTTGTCAGTTCAATTGGTCGGTTTCGACCAGCACAATCTCCGAATCCTCGACCGCCGTGAGCTCGATCTCGGGCAGATCGACCACCGCCACGCCATCGCGGGCGCTGGCCGTCACCGGCTGGCCGCCGGCGCCCTTGATCTCGATCCGGCCCTTGGCCGGGACGAGATAGGCGGGCTTGCCGCCCAATGGCTGGCGCAGGGCCTGACCGGCTTTCAGGGTGCCGGCATAGAGCGCGCCATCGGCATAGAGCGGGATGGCGCCCTCATGGCCACGGCCCGAGGCCAGCGGCACCAGCTTGCCGTCGCGGCCCTCGGCCGGGAACTGTACCGTCTCCCAGCGCGCCGGCACGCCCTCCTTGTTGGGCAGGATCCAGATCTGGAACAGCTCGGTCTCGTCCGATTCGCGGTTGTATTCGGCGTGCTGGATACCCTGGCCCGCGCTCATCACCTGGATCTGCCCGGCCTCGGTGCGGCCCTGGTTGCCGAGATGGTCCTGGTGGGTGATTGCGCCTTTGATAACGTAGGTCACGATCTCCATGTCCCGGTGCGGATGCGGCGGGAAGCCGGAATTGGGCGCGATGCGGTCGTTGTTCCACACGCGCAGCGCTCCCCAATGCACGCGCTTGGGATCACGATACTCGGCGAAGCTGAAATGGAAGTTGGCGTTGAGCCAGCCGTGGTTCGACTTGCCCAACTTGGCGAAAGGTCTGAGCTCGATCATGGAATTACCTCTTGCCGCCAAGATGGCCCGGCCAGGGGGTGGATCAAGTTTCTGGTTGGTAACGCGCGACCTCGCTCCCCCCTCCCGGTAGTCGGGGGGCATCCGCCTATGGCAAAAATACCGTCATCCCGACCGGAGCCGAGCGTAGCGAGCGTAGTGCAGGGACCCCTTCTTGTTGCAGCTCGGCAAAACGGTCGTCACTCGCAACGTCGCGCACTTCGTCGAGACGGGAGTCACGGTCATCGATCCTTTCGAGCCGCCGCGGCGAAGGCGTGCCTAGGCCCGCGCCGTCGCGCTGGCGATCGTGTACTTCTCGACGGCGGCTTGATCGAGCGTGATCCCGAAGCCCGGCCGGTCGGGCACCGCCAGCATGCCCGCCTTCGGGCGCGGCGCGTCGGGCAGCAGGTGCGGCCACAACGGATCGCGCGCCGGGTCGGCGAAGCATTCGACGCAAATGCCATGGGGAATGCCAGCCAGCATGTGGGCGGCGATCTGCGGCTCCTCGTGGTGCGCCATGCGGATGTCGACCAGGGCGCAGGCTGCGGCGGCGCGGCGCCATTCGGTGATGCCGCCGGCTTCCGAGGCGTCGAAGTTCACGATGTCGACGGCGCCGGCATCGATCAGCCGGCGCACGCCGCGGGCGCTGTACTCGGACTGTCCGGCATTGATCGGGATGCGGCAGGCGCGGCGCACCTCGGCCATGCCGCGCGCCTCGTCGTCCCACCGCACCGGCTCCTCGAACCAGGCGATCGGCAGGGGCTCGATCAGGCGGGCGAAGCGGATGGCGTCGGGCACCGACCAGCCGCGGTTGGCGTCGACCGAGACCATGAAGCCCGGTCCCGCGCCGTCGAGGGCCGCCTTCACCCGTTCGGCATCCTGCTCGGGCGAGAGGCCGCCCACCTTCACCTTGCAGCCGCCCATGCCCCACAGGCGGAGCTGCTCCATCTCCTTGGCGAGATCGAGCAGCGTCTTGCCCTCGGCGTAGTAACCGCCGATCGAGATGATCGGCAGCTCGGAGCGAAAGCCGCCCAGCAGTTGGCGCACGGATAGTCCTGCGCGCTTGCCCAGCAGGTCCCATACCGCGGTGTCGACGCAGGCGATCGCCTCCATGGCGAGCTTGCGATCGCGGTTCGGCACGGTGATCGCGAAGGTCTTCGACCATAACCGTTCATAGGCGGCGGCATCCTCGCCGAGCACCAGCGGCGCGATCTCCTCGGCGATGATCTTCACCAGCGCCGCGCCGTGCTCGCGGTTGTCGCCGTTGTAGACCTCGGCCTCGAGCCCGTCCGAGGTGCGCATGCGGGTCACGATCGCGCAGCGCGTGGTCATGGCGTAGACGCTGCCGGCGAACTGCCGGGGCAGGGGGATCTCGATGGCGCTCGCCGTGATGCTGTCGATCTTCATGGTCGCTGTCCTATCCTGTCCCGTTGTCAGCGCGTCCAGGCCGCATTCTGGAGCACGATACGATAGCCGTCAGGGTCCTCGAAGCGGTAGGGCACAGCGAGTCCCAGGCCATGCTCGTAGAAGCGCAGCACGGCCTCGAGGTTGTCGGTTGGACGGGCGACGCGAAGATGAGGGGCAGCGGCCGTGCTGGCGAGGGTATCGGCGTCTATTCCCCGAGTACACCGATCGACACGGGGCTGCTCTACTTCTAAATCGACATCCTCGAATGGAGTCGGACATCGCTTTCGAGGAGCCGAGATAGGGGACGTTACCGCCCTTCGCGCCACCAGGCGCTGCCGACGGCGAGCAGGAAGGCCAGCGCCACCAGGATGCCGGGCAGCAGGGGGAGCTGGTTGATGCCGGCGACCGTGTAGCCCTCGTTGCGGCGCAACCCGACCCAGTCGGAGCCGCCGGCGGCGCGGCCGGGGCGGACCGAGCGGATCTCCGGGTCGGCGGTGTCGGCGAGCCACATCAGCGTGCCGCCCGAGGCGTCGGTCAGCGGCCGCAGCTTGGCCTCGGTCGCGCGCACGTCGGAGAACTCGAGCGGGTCGGGATTGCCGACCGCGGCCACCGTGCGCAGCGTGCCGTCGTCGAAGCGGTAGAGGCCGGGCTTGTCGACGTCGACCACGGCGAGGCCGAGTCCGGGGCTTGCCTGGTTCAGCGTCAGGGTGCGCGTCGAGCCGTCGGGCGAGGTCATCGTCACCGGCGGGAAGGTCGTGGCGAGCGTGCGGCGGCTCACCTCGATGCGACCGCCGACCGAGGTGGCGCGCAGCGCCTCCTCCTCGAGGTCGGGCTCCTTCATCAGCCAGTGGGCGACGCGGCGCACCAGCTCAGGCTGCGGCCCGCCGCCGTCGATGCCGCGGTTCCACAGCCACAGGTGATCCGACATCATCTGCGCCACGCGGCCTTCGCCGACGCGGTCGAGGATCACCAGCGGGCGATCGTCGGCTCCCGACAGGATGGCGTGGCCGCGTTCGACACGCGAGGTGACCAGACGGAACCAGCGGCCCCAGTCGGGCTCCTTCCCCGGGTCGCCCGCCTGGGGCAGGTTGGTGGTAACGGGATGGCGTTGGCCGATCTCCGTGACCTTGGGCTTGTACGGGGTCTCCAACACGTCGCCGAGCGGGGCGGCCGGCAGCACGGCGCCGAGCGGCGTGCGATAGAGCGAGCGTTGCGTCGCGAATACCGGCCCGACCGAGACCAGCATGGCGCCGCCCGCCTTCACGTACTCGGCGATGTTGCGGAAATATTCGCGCGTGATCAGGCTGCCAGTTTCGTAGCGGTCGAAGATGATGAGATCGAACTCCTTGAGCTTCTGCTCGAACAGCTCGCGCATCGGGAACACGATCAGGCTGAGCTCGCGCACCGGGGTGAAATCGTCCTTCTGCGGCGTGCGCAGGATGGTGAAATGCACCAGGTCGACCGCCGGGTCGCTCTTCAGGAGGTTCCGCCACGCCCGCTCGCCCTGGTAGGGCTCGCCCGAGACCAGCAGCACGCGCAGCCGGTCGCGCACGCCGTTGATGGTGAACAGGGCGCGGTTGTTGTCGAGGGTGAGCTCGTTGGGCCCGGCCGCGACCTCGAGCTCGACCACGTTGGCGCCCGGATTGCCGACCGTGATCGGCAGCTCGACCGATTTGCCGACCGGCACGTCGATCCGCCGCACCACCTCGCCGCCGACCGACAGGGTGACCGGCGCGGTGCCGCCCGAGGGATCCTCGATCTTGAACTTGGCCGTGACCTCGCGGCCGACCACGCCGAAGCGGGGTGATTGCTCGAGCACGATCAGGCGGTCGCGCTCGTTCTTGCGGCCGGCAATCAGGGCGTGCACGGGCGCACCGCCGAGCTCCGGCGGCAGGCCGGCTGGCACGTCGTGCACCTGGCCGTCGCTCAGCAGCACCACGCCGGCCAGCCGTTCCGGCGGCACCTCGACCAGCGCCGAGCGCATGGCCTCGATCAGGCGCGTGCCGCCCGGCCGTTCGCTGCCGAGCTGGATGTGCGCCGGCGGCAGCACGGCTTCGCGGACTTCCAGCCCTTCCTGCTGGCCGAGCCGGCGCTTCAGGGTCTCGCGGGCCGCCTGAACCTGGGCACGGCGCTCGCCGATCGCCATCGAATCGCTGTCGTCGATCACGATCAGCGCGACGTCGGCGATCGGCTTCCTCTGCTCCTCGACCAGCGCCGGGTTGGCGAGGGCCGCCAGCACGACGATGATTGCGCCGAGCCGCAGCAGCGTGCCGCGGGCACCGGCGCGCAGGCCGAGCAGGACCAGCACCAGGCCGATGCCGCCCAGTGCCGCCAGCACCCACCACGGCAGCAGGGGGTCGAAGACGACGGAGACGGCTGACGTCGTGTTCACAGGCTGAGCCTCTGCGTCACTGCGCAGCCAGGCAACACAAAAACCTCATGCTGAGGAGCGAGCGAAGCTCGCGTCTCGAAGCATGGGCAACCGGCACGGTGCCTGATCCCCATCCTTCGAGACGCGCCCTTCGGGCGCTCCTCAGGATGAGGTGTTGTTGGTCGAGCTGGATCACAACGCATCAGCCAACACGCTCACAAGCTCGCCCACGCCCTTCACCGCCCCTCGCGCCACCAGGCGCTGCCGATGGCCAGCAGGAAGGCGACGGCGACCAGGATGCCGGGCAGCAGGGGCAGCTGGTTGATCCCGGCGACGGTATAGCCTTCGTTGCGGCGCAGCCCGATCCAGCCCGAACCACCGGCAGCGCGGCCGGGCCGCACCGAGCGGATGTCCGGCTCGGACGAGTCGGCGAGCCACAGCAGCGTGCCGCCCGAGGCATCGACCATCGGCTTGAGCCTGGCATCGGTCGCGCGCACGTCGGAGAATTCCAGCGGATCGGGGTTGCCGACGGCGGCCACCGTGCGCAGCGTGCCGTCGTCGAAACGGTAGAGGCCGGGCTTGTCGACATCGACCACGGCGAGCCCGACGCCGGGGCTCGCCTGGTTGAGCGTCAGGGTGCGCGTCGAGCCGTCGGGCGAGGTCATCGTCACCGGCGGGAAGGTCGTGGCCAGCGTACGGCGGCGGACCTCGATGCGGCCGCCGACCGAGGTGGCGCGCAGCGCCTCCTCCTCGAGATCGGGCTCCTTCATCAGCCAGTGGGCGACGCGGCGCACCAGCTCAGGCTGCGGCCCGCCGCCGTCGATGCCGCGATTCCACAGCCACAGATGATCCGACATGAACTGCGCCACGCGCCCTTCGCCCACGCGGTCGAGCACGACCAGCGGCTTGTCGTCCGGCCCGGAGAGGATGGCGTTGCCGCGCTCGGTGCGCGAGGTGATCAGCCGGAACCAGCGGCCCCAGTCGGGCTCCTTCCCGGGATCGCCGGCCTGCGGCAGGTTGGCGGTGACGGGATGGCGCTGGCCGACTTCGCTGACCTTGGGCTTGAAGGGCGTTTCCACCACCTCGCCGACGGGTGCCGCCGGCAGCACGCCGCCGATCGGCGTGCGGTAGAGCGAGCGCTCCGTGGCGAACACCGGCCCGACCGAGACCAGCAGGGCGCCGCCGGCCCGTACATACTCGGCGATGTTGCGGAAATATTCGCGCGTGATCAGACCGCCCGATTCGTAGCGGTCGAAGATGATGAGATCGAACTCCTTGAGCTTCTGCTCGAACAGCTCCTTCATCGGGAAGGGGATGAGGCTGAGCTCGCGCACCGGCACGAAGTCGTCCTTCGACGGCGTGCGCAGAATGGTGAAATGCACCAGGTCGACGGCGGGATCGCTGCGCAGCAGATTCCGCCATGCTCGTTCACCCTGGTAGGGCTCGCCCGAAACCAGCAGCACGCGCAGGCGGTCGCGCACGCCGTTGATGGTGAACAGGGCGCGGTTGTTGTCGAGGGTGAGCTCGCTCGAACCGGGTGCCACCTCGAGCTCGACCACATTGGCGCCCGGATTGCCGACCGTGATCGGCAACTCGACCGACTTGCCGACCGGCACGTCGATCCGCCGTACCACCTCGCCGCCGACCGACAGGGTGACGGGCGCAGTGCCGCCCGACGGATCTTCGATCCTGAACCTGGTCGTCACCTCGCGACCGACCACGCCGAAGCGCGGCGCCTGCTCCATCACGATCAGGCGGTCGCGCTCGTTCCTGCGGCCGGCGATCAAGGCGTGGACCGGTGCGCCCCCCAATTCCGGCGGCAACCCCTTGGCCGATTCGATGGCCGGCACGTCGTGCACTTGGCCGTCGCTCAGCAGCACCACGCCGGCCAGCCGCTCCGGCGGCACCTCGACCAGCGCCGAGCGCATCGCCTCGATCAGGCGCGTGCCGCCCGGCCGTTCGCTGCCCAGCTGGATGCGCGCCGGCGGCAGCACCGCCTCGCGGACCTCGAGCCCTTCCTGCTGGCCGAGCCGGCGCTTCAGCATCTCGCGCGCCGCCTGGACCTGGGCGCGGCGTTCGCCGATCGCCATCGAATCGCTGTCGTCGATCACGATCAGGGCGACGTCGGCGATCGGCTTGCGCTGCTCCTCGATCAGCGCCGGATTGGCCAGCGCGGCCAGCACGACCACGATTCCACCCAGCCGCAGCAGGGAGCCGCGCGCGCCGGCGCGCAGGCTGAGCGCTACCAGCGCAAGGCCGATGCCGCCCAGCGTCGCCAGAACCCACCACGGCAGCAGCGGATCGAAGACGACGGAAACGGCGGAAACCGTGTTCACCGTGTCAGCCTTTCCAAACAGACCTCACCCTGAGGAGGCCCAAAGGGCCGTCTCGAAGGGTGGGCCACCCGATCGGTTCCTGTTGCCCATCCTTCGAGACGGCCGCTACTCGGCCTCCTCAGGATGAGGTTGTCCTTGCTGCATCGAGCCGAGGCTGGGCTCATCGGCGGAGCCTTTGCATGATGTCCTGCAGATGGACCTGGTCGTCCTTGTAGTTGCCGGTCAGCGCATGCATCACGAGATTGACGCCAACGCGATAGGCCATCTCGCGCTGGGTCTCGCCGCCCGGCGATGTCGGCAGAATGCCGCGGCCGCGTTGGTCGACTGCCCACGCGCCGGCATAGTCGTTGGCGCCGATCACGATCGTCGTGACGCCGTCGTTGACGCGCCCGCCGCCCGATTCGATCCAGATCTTGCCGCCCTGCCAGCGACCCGGCATGTCCGACAGGAGATAGAACGACTTGGTGAGCACGTGGTCCGGCGGCATGGTGACGAGCGGCGGCGTCTCGATGCCGCTCAGCAGCCGCTTGAGGTCGGGATTGCCGCCGGACGGCCGATCGAAGCTCATCTGCTGGTCGCGCGTATCGATGAACAGGATGCCGCCGGTGCGCAGGTAGCGGTCGAGCGCAGCCGAAGCACGCGGCGACAGCGCCGGCTGGGTCGAGGTGATCGGCCAGTAGATCAGCGGATAGAGACGCGGCTCGTCACGCTCGAGATCGAGGCCGACCGGATCGGCCGGCTCGACCGAGGTGCGGCTGCGCAGGATCTCGCTCAAGCCCTCGAGGCCTGCCTTGCTGAGGTCGTCGACTTCCTTGTCGCCGGTGATGATGTAGGCGAGGCGGATGTCGAGCGAGCCTTTTAGCGCCTGCTCCTCGCTGAGCGGCGGCGGGCCGGGACGCGCCGGCTGGTCGGCGACGCGCTGAGGCCGCGCCTGCGGCGCCGGCTGCTGGGCGTCGGACGGCGGCGCCGGCGCCATGACCGCGACGGCCGCCAGCACTGCCACGGCAGCAGGTGCGGCACGGCCGATGCGCACCGCGCGTCCCAGCAGGCCGCGCAACCACAGGGCGATGAAGATGTCGGCCAGCAGCAGCAGCAGCGCCGTCAGCAGGAACCAGCGCGACAGGTCGGTCTCGCCGCCCTCGGACAGGCGATCGGTGCTGACCCCGCCGGGCAGCACCAGCGGCCTGGGCTCGCCGACATGGCCGCCGATGTTGAAGGCGACCTGCGCGTTCTCGTCGCCATAGAGCCCCGGCGGCGTCGTTGGCTTGGGCTTGAAGGTCTCGATCGCGTCGGCCGGCAGGATCTGGGCGCCGGCCGGCGGCGCGCCGAGGCGACCGAAGCCGTCGAGGGTGCGCCACGGCTTCAGCGCCTTGTTGACGCCGTCGCCGGCGACGCCGCGCGACAGCGTGACCAGGCGTTGCAGCATGTTCACGAACAGGCCGGAGATGGCAAGGTTGCTCCAGCCGGTATTGGCGGTGGTGTGGATCAGCACGAGGTAGCCTTGTCCGCGTTTCTCGGCGGTGACCAGTGGCGTGCCGTCGGCCAACCGCGCCCACGTCTTGTCGGCGAGGTCGGGCGTCGGCTCGGCCAGCACCTGCTGGGAGATGCGCACGTCCTTGGGGATCGGAATGCCGAGAAACGGGCTGTTGGCCGGGAACTCGGCGAGCGCGCTGGGCTGGCCCCAGCTCATGACGCCGCCCAGGGCGCGGTCGCCCAGGCGCAGCCGTGTCGGCACCAGCGGATCGTTGCCGGCGGCGATGTTGGGACCGGCGAAACGCACGGCGATGCCGCCGCGCTCGATCCACTTGGCGATCTCCTCGCGATCGTTGGCCGACGGCACGGCGCCGTCGGGAACCAGCAGCACAGCGGTGTTGCGGGTCAGCACGGTCTCGCGATCGCCGATCGTCAGGCTGACATAGGGATCGAGCGCGCGCTCCAGGAAGTAGACCTCCTGCAGCAGCGGCTGGCCGGTCGCGGTCGGCCGCTCGCCAAGGACGGCGACCGGGCGGCGGCGCGAACGCTCGTCGAGCAGCACCGTGCTGCCGGCGCCGCCCTGCGTCTCGATGTCGAGGCGGGCCATGCGGTTGCGCAGCTCCGCCGGCGCCGGCAGGGTGCCCTCGCCCTTGGTCGCCGTGGCGGCGAAATCGAGATCGATGCGGGCGACCACGCGGCCCTGCTCGTCGGCCGCCTGGATGGCGACCTTGCGCGGGCCGTCGGCCGCCGGGCGCAGCGCCTGCACCTTGAGGTCGCGCCCGCCGGTGGAAGGCGGCAACAGCAGCAGCGGCGTCGTCGCCTGGTCGGGCAGCACGACCTGCAGGCCGTCGAAGCGGCGCAGCCGTTCGGTGAGCTTCGCCGCCCCTTCATCCTCCAGCCCGTCGCTCAGCCAGACGGCATAGGCAGCGGGATCGACCTGCATCTGGTCGATCGCGGTGACGGCGGCGGCGCGGTCGGTCGGCCACGGCTTGGGCCGGAAGGCGCGCAGAACGGTGCGCGCCTCGTCGGCGCGCAGGGCGCCGCGGCGCAGGGCCGGCGCATCGATCGCCACCGGTGCGGTGCCGGTGATGACCACCGGGCGGTTGGTCCGTTCGGCGCGCTGGATCAGCCGCTCGGCATGCGTGAGGCGCGTCGTCCAGCCGGGCGCCGACGACCAGCCGTCGTCGATCACCAGCAAGAGCGGGCCGCGGCCGGGCAGGTCGGCCTGCGGGTTGAGGACGGGCCGGGCGATCGCCAGGATCAGCGCGGTCGCCAGCAACAGGCGCAGCAGCAGCAGCCACCACGGCATCTTCATCGGCGTCTGCTCGGAGGGCTCCAGCCCGATCAGCAGGCGGATCGCCGGGAAGCGCACGAGCTTGGGGAGCGGCGGGATCAGCCGCAGCAACCAGTAGATCACCGGCAACACCAGCAGCAGGGCCAGCATTCCCGGGGCGGCAAAGGCGAAGGCGCCGAGACTTAACATGATGCTCGTTCGCAGCAGAGGGCGAAGGTTACTTCGCCCGATTCGAGACGGGCGCTGCGCGCCCTCCTCAGCGTGAGGTTAGTGGTTGCTCGCACGGCCTCATCCTGAGGAGCCGCGCGTAGCGCGGCGTCTCGAAGGATGGCAACGCAAAGGATCGGATACGCCATCACCATCACGCCGCCGTGAGCCGACGCAGGTCGGCCATGGCCATGTAGAGGGAGAGCAGCACCGTCTGCGCCGGCTTGTCGGTGCGGTGGAGATGCACCGTCCAGTTGGACGGCCGGGCCAGGCGCTGCAGGCCCTCGCGCTGCGCGGCCAGCCGCGCGCCATAGGCGGTGCGCACCGTCTCGACGCGGCGGATCGTGTGCTGGCCCTCGGCCTCGAGACCTTCGAACTTCACGTGGCCGTCGAACGGCAGATCCTCTTCCGCCGGATCGAGCACCTGCACGATGTGGCCGCGCACGCCACCGCTCGCATAGTGGCGCACCACCTCCTCGATCTTGTCCAGGGGATCGAGCCAGTCGGACACCAGCACGACGCTGCCATGCGCCGGCAGCGGCACCAGAGGCGGCAGGCTGGGCGGCGGGCGGCTGGTGTTGCGGGTCTCGTCGAACAAGGTCTCGGCGATGCGGCGCACGGCGATGCGCCCCGAGATCGGCCGCATGCCCGAGCCGAGCACGGCCACCCGCTCGCCGGCATCGCTCAGCAGGCTTGCGAGCGCCAGCGTGATCAGCTCGGCGCGCACCGCCTTGGTGTCGGTGTTGCGCAGCGAGGCGTACTGCATGGAGGGCGAGGCATCGCGCCACAGCCAGACGCTGGCCGCCGCTTCCCATTCGGTCTCGCGCACGAACAGGTGCCGGCTGCGCGCGCTCTGGCGCCAGTCGATCTGGCTCGCGGCGTCGCCGTCGCGATAGGGCCGGTACTGCCAGAAGGCATCGCCCTGGCCGACCCGTCGCCGGCCGTGCACGCCCTGGATCACGGTCGCGGCGACACGATCGGCCGCCACCATCAGGGCCGGCAGCGTTCCGGCGAGCTCAAGCGAACGGTTGAGGGTTGACGCAGAAGCCATTTAGCCCAGACGCGCACACAACTGGCTGATCACCGTCTCGACCGTGATGCCCTCGGCACGTGCCGAGAAATTTACCGCCATGCGATGGCGCAGGATCGGTCCGGCCAGCGCCACGACATCGTCGACTGAAGGCGCGAGGCGGCCCTGGATGATGGCGCGCGCGCGGCAGGCCAGCATGAAGGCCTGGCTGGCGCGCGGGCCGGGGCCCCAGGCGATGCGCTGGCGCACGATGTCGAGATCGCTCGATTCGGGGCGGCCGGCGCGCACCAGCTTCAGGATGGCATCGACCACGCTCTCGCCGATCGGCAGTCGGCGCACCAGGGTTTGCGCGGCCATCAGATCGGCCGGCGTCAGCGCCTGCGTGGTGGTCGGCGCGTTGGCGCCGGTCGTACCGATCATGATCTGGCGTTCTGCCGCTTCGTCGGGGTAACCCACGTCGACCTGCAGCAAGAAGCGGTCCAGCTGGGCTTCCGGCAACGGATAGGTGCCTTCCTGCTCGAGCGGGTTCTGGGTGGCCAGCACATGGAACGGTTCCGGCAGGTCGTAGCGCTTGCCGGCGACGGTGACGTGCTTTTCCTGCATGCTCTGCAGCAGCGCCGACTGGGTGCGCGGGCTGGCTCGGTTGATCTCGTCGGCCATCAGGAGCTGGGCGAACACCGGACCCTGGATGAAACGGAAGGAGCGGCGCCCGGCATCGGTCTCCTCGAGAACCTCGGAGCCCAGGATGTCGGCTGGCATCAGGTCGGGGGTGAACTGGATCCGCTTGGCATCCATGCCCAGCACGATGCCCAGCGTCTCGACCAGCTTGGTCTTGGCGAGGCCGGGCACGCCGATCAGCAACAGGTGGCCGCCCGACAGGAGTGACACCAGGGTTTGATCGATGACATCCTGCTGGCCATAAATGACCTTGCCGATGGCCGCGCGGGCAGCGCGCAGCTGTCCCCCCAGGCGTTCGATGTCGGCCAGGGCGGCAAGGGCATCGGCGTCGGTCGCAGTGGATGTATCGGGAGCCACTTGGGCACTCCTGTGATCGTGGGGGATTGGATGTCAGGGAAGCCCAGAATTGAGGCCGGAACAAGGGCATGACAGTTGAAGAAATCGTGCAGCGGGTGCGCGAACGCAGCCGCCGTTTGGCATCCGGATTGCCAGTGAACCGGCCCCCGCTCGGCAGCGACTTCTCGCTGAACGGCGTGGTGCCGCCACCGACCATGTTCAGGCCGGCCGCCGTGCTGGTGCCGATCATACGCCGGGAACCTGCGCTCACCGTGCTGCTGACCCAGCGTACCGAGGACATGCCGAGCCATGCCGGCCAGATCGCCTTTCCCGGCGGCCGCCCGCAGGCCAGTGACGCCGATTCCGTCGACACGGCCCTGCGCGAGGCCGAGGAGGAGGTGGGGCTGACGCGACAGTTTGTCGAGGTCATCGGCTCGGTCGACCAGTATCGTACCGGCACCGGCTACGAGATCACGCCGGTGGTCGGGCTGGTGACGCCGGGCTTCACCACCCGCGCCGATCCGCGCGAGGTGGCCGACGTGTTCGAGGTGCCGCTGGCGTTCTTCCTCGACGAGAAGAACCATCGCATCGACAGCCGAGTCTGGCAGGGCCGCGAGCGGCGCTACTACGCCATGCCGTACGGGGAACGCTACATTTGGGGCGCCACTGCCGGTATGCTGAAGAACCTGCAGTACGTCCTGTCCGCTGCCGATTGAGGCAGCCGGCCGAAAGGCCGCGGAGTCCACGCCATGCGCATCGTCCTCCTGGTCCTGTTGCTGGTGCTGGCGCCGACCGCCGCCTTCTTCCTGTGGGCCTGGGGCGTGAAGATCAAGGAGCAGCGCAAGCTCGCCGGCACTTTGCCGTCCTGGCAGGACCTGCCGGTCACCTGGCTCGCCATCGCCGGCCTCTTGTGCACGATCGCGGGTTTCCTCGTCATGTTCTTCACCCAGAACCAGGGTTATGGCGGCCTGTTTGCGTCGTAGTCACGTCTCCTCCCCAGCTTCGCTGGGGAGGTGCCCCGTCATACGGGGCGGAGGGGTCATGAGCCACAGTCGCGCTGCTCATGACCCCTCCGTCGCGTATGACGCGACACCTCCCCAGCGAAGACGCTGGGGAGGAAGGCGATGAACAATGAATGGTGAAAAAATCCACGCCCCCTGGATGGACGAACCCGCCGTGCGCCGACTGCTCGCGGCGCTGGCGCAGGGTGGCGTTGGCGCGCGCTTCGTCGGCGGTTGCGTGCGCGACACGCTGCTCGGCCGCGCGATCGGCGACATCGACCTCGCCGTCGACAAGCCACCCGACCTGGTCGTGCGTGCGCTCGAGGCGGCGACGATCAAGGTGGTGCCGACCGGCATCAAGCACGGCACGGTAACGGCAGTGATCGAGCGTCGGCCGTTCGAGCTCACGACACTGCGCCGCGACGTCGAGACCGACGGCCGGCGCGCCGTTGTCGCCTTCACCGACGATTGGCTGATCGATGCCAGCCGGCGCGACTTCACCTTCAACGCGCTCTACGCCGCGTCCGACGGCACGCTGTTCGATCCGTTCGACGGCCGGACCGATCTTGCTGCCGGCCGGGTGCGCTTCATCGGCGATGCCGACCGGCGCATCGCGGAGGATCGACTGCGCGTCCTGCGCTTCTTCCGCTTCTATGCCTGGTTCGGCCGCCCGCCGCTCGACGGTGCGGGGTTCGCGGCCTGCCGGCGCAATGCCGCCACGCTGGGCGCCCTGTCGGCCGAGCGCGTCGCCAAGGAGCTTCTTCGCCTGCTCGCAGCGCCGGCGCCGGCCGATGCGCTCGAGGCGATGGTCGAAGCCGGTGCGCTCGACCACTGGCTGCCGGAAGTTTTCGGCACCAGGATCCTGCGGGCGTTGATCGACCGCGAGGGCGATCAGCCCGACCCGCTGCGCCGGCTGGCCGCGATCGTGCCCACGCCCGTCGTTGCCAAACGCTTGCGTCTGTCGACCCAGGAAACGCTGCGCCTCGAGCTCATGCTGTCGCCGGAGTACGAGGTGCAGCTCGACGGCGATGCGCGGAACCTGCGGGCGCAGGTCTATCGTCTAGGCACCAGCCTGTTCGTCGACCGCGTGCTGCTGGCCGTCGAGGCGCCGGGCGACTGGCGCGCCGCCGTGGCGCTGGCCCGATCGTGGACGCCGCCGGACCTGCCGGTGACCGGCGCCGATGCGCTGAAGCTCGGCCTGAAGCCGGGACGCAAGATCGGCCAGTTGCTCGACGCCGTCGAGCGTTGGTGGATCGCCGGCGACTTCGCCGCTGATCGCGCCGCCTGCCTGGTCGAGCTCGAGAGACTTGTGGCTGAGGCATGATCCGGCCCGGCCTCACCTTCGCGCTGTGGCTTGCGCTCGCGCTGTTCGTGCTGCTCAACGATTTCGTCGGCGACACCTGGCTCGCCCCGACGATGCCGGTGCGCGCGGTCGAATGGTACAAGACGCTGGTGCCGCTGCCTTATGTCGCCATGTTGGCCTTGATCCATGCCCGCCGTACGGCGGGACCGCGCTGGGTCGAGGCGGCTTTGCTCGCCGCCTTGCTATGGCCAACCTCAACCGTGCTGCTGGGTTTCGTCGAGACGCGGATGGTCTATGGGGAAGATCCCACCGTCTTCCTCGACCGGCTGGGCTTCTGGTGGGGCGCGCCCTATCCGCTGTTCGTCGTTGGCCTGCTGGCAGCCCCGATGCTGGCCGGCGCCGCCCTGGCGCGGCGCCGATGAAAAAGCTCTTCGCCATACTGTGCAGCATGGCGCTGCTCGGCGATGGCGCGTTCGCGCAACAGATCGTGGGTGGCATGATCGTGCCGGATGGCCAGGTCGTGACCGGTCCGGCGTTTCGCCGCAACGGCACCATGGTGCCGTCGATCACGACCGGCGCCGATGCCAACGCGTATATCTTCAGCACGCCGCCCACCGCATCGTTCCTGCCCAACAGCCCGGCTACGGTCGTGCTGACGTCTGTGCCGACGGTTTACGCCCGTGTCTACACGCAGGGGATCACCAATCCGGTCGGCGGCTTCATCGCTCCGGCGAATACGATCCGTGGCCTCGATGTCCATCAGATCCGCGACGTGCTGGCGCTGCCGTTCCTGCCCGACTCGCTTACCTTGGTGCAGGTGCCGGCCGGCACCTGCATCCTGTTCGGCACGGGAGCGCCGATCACCGGGAATTTCCCGGCGAATCCGCCGGCCATTCCGACTCCGGGTCCGTGGGGGAACGGCGGCAAGCTGCAAGGCAGCCTGATCGGCCTGACCAGCAGCCCGAACTGCGAAAACCCCGCCTTCCTGCCGGCCGCCAACTACATGAACCGGCAGTCGATCAACGGTACGGCACTAAGTCACTGGCAACGACAGGCGGCGGCAGCCGGCGCACCGAGGCCGGCGGGCTGTGGTTCGCGTCGTATGGCGCGCTCGGCGCGGTGTATGGCGACACCGCCACGCACAGCGTCAGCTATGGGCTGCACGGCTTTGCCGCTGGCGGCGACATCGAGGTCTTCGACGATTTCCGGATCGGCGGTGCGCTCAGCTATTCCAGCACCGCCTTGTCGACCAGCCTTGCCGCCGCGGGAACCAACGAAGCTTTCTCACTGGCCGCCTATGCAGAGCGCCCCGTAAGGGCGCGTCTCGAAGCATGGGCGATAGGCACCACGTCTGATCCCATCCTTCGAGACGCCGCGCTGCGCACGGCTCCTCGGGATGAGGATATGCTGGTCACCCTCTTTCAGCTCCGACCCTAAGGCCACCTCACCTCGGGCGGCAGGGACATCAGGATGGCGTCGACGTTGCCGCCGGTCATCAACCCGAATCTGGTGCCGCGGTCGTGCAGCAGGTTGAACTCGACGTAACGGCCGCGGCGCACGAGCTGGTGCTCGCGTTCGGCCGGGGTCCACGGCTCGTTCATGTGTCGGCGCACGATCTCAGGGTAGATGGCGAGGAAGGCCTCGCCGACGTCGCGGGTGAAGGCGAAGTCGCGCTCGAAATCGCCGCTGTCGAGGTCGTCGTAGAAGATGCCGCCGACGCCGCGCGCCTCGCCGCGATGCGAGAGATAGAAGTACTCGTCGCACCACTGCTTGAAGCGGGGATAGTAGGCGGCGTCGTGCCGATTGCAGGCGGCCTCGAGCACGCCATGGAAGGCCCGCGTGTCGGCGTCGTTCGGCACCATCGGCGTCAGGTCGGCGCCGCCGCCGAACCAGGCGCGCGTGGTGACGATATGGCGGGTGTTCATGTGCACCGCCGGCACCCTGGGCGAGCGCATGTGGGCGACCAGCGAGATGCCCGAGGCGAAGAAGCGCGGGTCCTCGGCCGCTCCCGGGATCTGGCTGCGGAACTCGGGGCTGAACTCGCCGAACACGGTCGAGACGTTGACGCCGACCTTCTCGAACACGCGGCCGCGCATCACCGACATCACGCCGCCGCCGCGATCCTCGCCCGCCGGCCCTGCCGCGCGCTGCCAGCTGGTGCGCTCGAACCGGCCGGCCGGCAGATTGCGGTGCGTGCCGGCCAGCTCGCCCTCGATGCGCTCGAATTCAGCGCAGATGCGATCGCGCAGGCCTTCGAACCATGTCCGAGCGGCCTGCTTGCGCCGCTCTATCGTGGTCTCATCGGGCAGGGGGGTGGGCGTGCTGGTCGGCTTGCGCATAAAAACCGTTGGTCTGGCGAAGGGCCTCGCTCACTACCATGCTGGCCGCCAGCGCGACATTGAGCGAACGCGCCCGGGGCCTGAGCGGGATACGCAGCCGGACGTCGGCCGCAGCGTGCACGTCGTCCGGCACGCCGGCGCTTTCGCGGCCGAGCAGCAGGATGTCGTCGGGGTGGAAGGCCAGATCGGGAAAGACCGTGTCGCCCGTCGTGGTCAGCAGGACCAGACGCCCGGCCGGCCGGATGCTCCGGAAGGCCCGCCACGAGGCATAACGGACAAAGCTCGCCAGATCGTAGTAGTCCATGGCCGCCCGCCGGATGCGGCGGTCGTCGACCGGGAAGCCGCACGGCTCGATGATGTCGAGGCCGACGCCCAGGCAGGCCGACAGTCGGATGAAAGCGCCGACATTCTGCGGAATATCGGGCTCGTAGAGGGCGATGCGCATGGCCATGGGTCTACTCCGTCCGCGACGCGGAAGGGGCTGCCGTGCGGCACGCTGTCACAGATCGCCGCGGCTTCGGCCTGCGACCAACAGAGCCTTGAAACTTAAAGGCCTTTTGCGGTCTAAAGACCACTATCTCCTCGGGGGGACGGAAGAGAGTAACAATGGCAACATCAAGCAACCCGGCCGGCGGGCACGGTGACCCGACCCGGCGCGACTTTCTCATGGTCGCAACGGGCGCTCTGGGCGGCGTCGGCCTTGCGGCCACGGCGTGGCCCTTCATCAACAACCTGAACCCCGCTGCCGATACCCTGGCGCTGGCCTCGGTCGAGGTGAACGTCGCCCCCATACAGGTCGGCCAGGCGATCACGGTGAAGTGGCGCGGCAAGCCGGTGTTCATCCGTCATCGCACGCCGGAAGACATCAAGGCGGCCGAGTCAGTGCCGATGTCGCAGCTGCCCGATCCGCAGACCGATAATTCGCGCGTCACCGACAGCGCCAAGAAGGTGCGGCCGGAATGGCTGATCATGATCGGCGTCTGCACCCATCTCGGCTGCGTGCCGCTCGGCAACCGGCCGGGCCAGGACAAGGGCCCCTTCAACGGCTGGTACTGCCCGTGCCACGGCTCGGCCTACGACACGTCGGGCCGCATCCGCCAGGGACCGGCGCCGAAGAACCTCGTGGTTCCCGACTATCTGTTCCTTTCGGACGCCCTCGTCCGCATCGGCTGATCGATCGCGCGATCAGCGCCAGGAGTTCCCAGCATGGCCTCGTCCCACGGCACGCCGCCGGTCTTCAACAACAAGGTGATCTCCTGGATCGATCACCGCCTGCCGATCTTCTCGTATCTCGAGAAGGAGTATCACACCTTCCCGACGCCCCGGAATTTCAACTACTTCTGGAATTTCGGCGCGATCGCGACGGTGATGCTGGTGCTCATGATCGCGACTGGCGTGGTGCTGGCGACGAACTACACGCCGCACGTCCTGATGGCGTTCGACTCGGTCGAGCGCATCGATCGCGACGTGCCGCAGGGCTGGCTGATCCGCGACCTGCACATGAACGGCGCGTCGTTCTTCTTCATCGCCGTGTACATCCACATCTTCCGCGGCATGTACTACGGCTCCTACAAGGCGCCGCGCGAGCTGCTGTGGATCCTGGGTGTCGTCATCTTCCTCTTGATGATGGCGACGGCGTTCATGGGTTACGTGCTGCCATGGGGCCAGATGAGCTTCTGGGGCGCCACCGTCATCACCAACCTGTTCTCCGCCATCCCGGTGGTCGGTGATTCGATCGTCACCTGGCTGTGGGGCGGCTTCTCGGTCGACAACCCGACGCTCAACCGCTTCTATGCGTTTCACTACCTGCTGCCCTTCGTCATCGTCGCGGTGGTGGCGCTGCACGTCGTGGCGCTGCACGTGCACGGATCGAACAACCCGCTGGGCATCGATCCCAAGGGACCGCAGGACACGGTGCCGTTCCATCCCTATTACACGATGAAGGACGGTTTCGGCGTCGTCGTCTTCATGATCGTCTATGCCGGCGTCGTCTTCTTCGCGCCCGATTTCTTCGGCGAGGCAGACAACTACATTCCGGCCAACCCGCTAGTGACGCCCGAGCACATCGTGCCGGAATGGTACTTCCTGCCGTTCTACGCCATCCTGCGCGCCATCCCCGACAAGCTGGGCGGCGTGATTGCGATGTTCGGCGCCATCGCCGTGCTGTTCGTGCTGCCCTGGCTCGACACCTCGCGGGTCCGCTCGGCGACCTTCCGGCCGATCTACAAGTGGTTCATGTTCGTCCTGGTGATCGACGTGGTGGTGCTGGGCTTCTGCGGTGCCAATCCGCCGGCCGGCTTCTGGATCCCGTTGGCCCAGGTCGCCACGCTCTACTACTTCTTCCACTTCCTGATCCTGCTGCCGATTCTGGGCAAGATCGAACGGCCGCTGCCATTGCCGCCAAGCATTGCCGACGCCGTGCTCAAGAACAAGGCGGGTTGAGAGCCATGCGCATGTTGCCCATGAAGAAGCTCCTGGTCTCGGGCGCCCTCGCGCTCGCGTCCCTCGGCGCCGGCGTCGCCGCGATCGCTGCCGGCACCGTCGAGCATCCGCCGCACAAGCACTGGCATTTCCAGGGCCCGTTCGGCACCTACGACCGGGCGGCCGCGCAGCGCGGCTACCAGATCTATGCCGAGGTCTGCGCCGCCTGCCATTCGCTGCAGCTGCTGGCCTACCGCAACCTGACGGAGCTCGGCCTCACCGAGAGCCAGGTCAAGAGCCTGATCAAGGACATCGTCGTCCCCGACATCAACGACGACGGCCAACCGATCGAGCGCCCGGCACGCCTGTCCGACCGCTTCAAGAAGCCGTTTCCCAACGAGCTCGCCGCCGCCGCCGCAAACAATGGCAAGGCGCCACCCGACCTCAGCGTGATCGTCAAGGCGCGCGAAAACGGCCCGAACTACATCCACGGCCTGCTGACCGGCTACGTGCCCTACGACAAGCTGACGCCGCAGGAGATCAAGGAGTTTGCCGTCACCAAGGACGACAACTTCAACAAGTACTTTCCGGGCCACAAGATCGCCATGGCGCCGCCTTTGGCAGACGACAAGGTGACCTACGCCGACGGGACCAAGGCCACGACCGACCAGGAAGCCTCCGACGTCGTCGAGTTCCTCGCCTGGGCGTCCGAGCCGCACATGGAGAGCCGCAAGCGCACTGGCGTTCGCGTCATCCTGTTCCTGCTGGCGATGGCCGGGTTCATGTACGCCGTGAAGCGCATGGTGTGGTCCGACAAACACTGAGCGGACCTCGCGCCGGGAGGGCAAGGCTCCCTCCTTATCGAGTTCTTGTGAGTTTTTTCTACTTTTGTCACGCCGCCGGCACCGCGCCGGCGCTCGCCGGCGGCGAGCGCCTAGGCAGCCTTCAGCGCGAATTCGATCGACTTACCAAGCACTTGCGCTGGGCTGCATAGCTCGCTCGACCGGCTTGGGCCTGCCCCAAACAGGGCGTTGGTACGAACTGTTACGGACGACGCGGCGCCGAACCTTGATCGGTGCGCCGACGTTACCACGTCACGTGGAGCGTCCACGTAACCTGGAGGACGTCATGTGTGACTACTCACTCGAACTCTATCGTTCACGACCTGCAGTTCAAGAAGAGCAATATACCCTTCACCGGTTCCCGAGCGGCACGATGGGCTTCACCTCGGCGCGCGACTGCGAGACCGCAGTCTGCATGCCGGCGGACGCCCGCCTGCAGCTCGCCGGCATCGCTGAAGCGGTGCAACGGGTCTATGCGGTCGGACCCGTCGAGGACGTCGTCATGACGCGCATGGAGGGCGGCACGCACGTCCACCGTGACGCGGTTCGATTCGCCAATGGTCGCGAGGTTCTGCTGCAGAGCCTCAATGCCGGTCTCACGGCTGTCGTTACCGACTTCCCGTCGGATCTCGTCCCCGTGGAGACGGTTCGCACGCCGGCGCGGGAACTCGTCGACGCCTAGCGACGACGGGACCAGTGTATCGGCCTAGGACTTGATCCGGCGCTCGATCGCGTCGTGTCGCCTCAGCAGTCGGCGGGCGCGGTCGATTACCGGAACATCGATCATCTTGCCATCAACGGTGAAGGAGCCGCGGCCCTCGGCTGCGGCTTTTTCGTCGGCCGCGATCAGCTTGCGCGCCTGGGCCACCTCTTCGGCGCCCGGCATGAAAGCGTCGTTGAGCGCCTGCACCAGACCGGGATGCACGCAGGTGGCCCCCGAGAAGCCGAAGCGCCGCGCCCGTTCCGCGCTCTTGCGATAGGCCGCCGGGTCGGTGTAGTCGGCGACGGTCCCCAGGATGCCGACCATCGCCACGCCATGCGCCTGCGCCGCGAAAGCGACCAGCCGCTTGGGCAATTCCAGGGTCTCGTCGCCCGGGATCGAGCCGGTCTCCAGGGCAAAATCCTCGCCGCCCAGCATCATGGCGATGAGCCGCGGCGCGTTCGCGGCAATGTCGTCGAGATGGGCCAGCGCGCGCGGATGCTCGATCATGGCGGCGAAGCCAACGCCCCCCGTCGGCATGCCGCGCTCGCGCTCGAGCTCGCTCACCGCCTCGTCGAGCAGCCGCAGATGCTGCACGCCTTCGGTCTTGGTGATGAACAGCGCCGACAGGCCGGGCCGCACCGCCGCCTCGAGATCGGCGATGGCAAGACGCATCGGCCGATTGATGCGCACTGCTACGTCGGCGCCGCCGCGCACCACCTTGGCCATGGTTTCGGGCAGCATCGCCCGTGCCACCGGCTTCTCCGCAGGCGTCACGCTGTCCTCGAGATCGACCAGCACGCAATCGGCGTCGCGCTCGTGCGCCTTGTCGATGAACTTGGGAACGTTGCCCGGAACGTAAAGGATCGAGCGCCAGACGGGCGGCGGCGGGCGGTTCACTTCTTCTTTGCTCCTTTGGAGATCACGCCGGCGGCGCACTGCGCGGCGTATTCGGCATCGCCCAGCAGGGGGCGGAGCAGGGCCTCGTTGTGCTCGCCGATCCGCGGCGCGGCATGGCGCAAGGTGCCGGGTGTGCCCGACAGGCGCGGCACGATCGGATGGGTCGGCAGCCCGTCCATCTCCTCGTCAGGCGTCTCGATCAGCGCCTCGCGCTCCAGAACGTAGTCGTCCTGCACGATCTGGCTGATGTCGTAGACCGGCCCGATCGTGACGCCGGCCTCGTCGAAATAGCGCAGGTTCTCGGCGAGATCGCGCTCGGCGATGAAGCCGCCGATGATCCGGTCGAGCTCGAGCCCGTTGCGCACGCGCTCGATGTTGGTGGCAAAGCGCGGATCCTCGACCAGCTCGGGCCGGCCGATCTTGACCAGCACGCGCTCGGCCATGCCTTGGGTCGAGGCCGACAGGCAGACCCAGTGGCCGTCCTTGGTCCGGTAGACGTTGCGCGGCGCGGCGTTGGTCGAGCGGCTGCCGGTGCGCTCCTTCACCTCGCCGGTCAGCTTGTGGTTGGCGGCTTGCGGGCCCAGCACCGAGAACAGCGGATCGAACAGCGGCAGGTCGAGCGTCTGGCCCTTGCCGCCGTTCATCTCGACCTCGCGCAGGGCGACCATCACCGCGCCGTAACCGTAAAGCGCGGCGATGGCATCGGCGAGATACATCGGCGGCAGGACAGGCTCGCGGTCGGCGAAGCCGTTCATCGAGGCGAAGCCGCTATAGCCCTCGATCAGGGTGCCGAAGCCCGGCTTGTGGCGATAGCGGCCGTCCTGGCCCCAGCCGGAAATGCGCACGATGATCAGGCGTGGATTGATTGCGTGCAGCGTGTCGGGCGCCAGGCCCATCTGCTCCAGCACGCCGGGCCGGAAGCTCTCGACCAGGATCTGCGCCGTGGCGGCGAGGCGGCGCACGATGTCGCGGCCGGCATCGGAGCGCAGGTCGAGCGCCACGCTCTTCTTGTTGCGGGCATTGACCTTCCAGGCAGTCTCGATGCCTTTGACCCGCCACGAGCGCAGCGTGTCACCTTCGGGTGGCTCGATCTTGATCACCTCGGCGCCGAAATCGGCGAGCTGCAGGGTCAGCACGTTGCCGGCAACCAGCCGCGACAGGTCGACCACGCGGACGCCGTTCAGGGGGCCGCGCGCGGCAGGTTCGAAGTTCTTCTTGGCGGGGCGTTTGGTCATATCGAACTCCCTCCCGAGCCCTGCTGGGGAGGTGTCCCGTGTGCGCCACGACGCAGTGAAAGTGCCGGCGTTGCGTGGAAGATGCTCATGGCCGGGGGCACGTCACTCCAGAGGCGCGTCTTCCGTGTGATCGACGATGATCGCGCTACTGGAGTGGCGCGCGCCCCGCGCATCTTCATGGAGGAGGTAACTCCAGTCTAGCCGACGTGCTTGGCCATGAACTCCAGCGTGCGGGCGTAGGCCTGCTTGGATGCCGGTGCGTCGTAGCTGCCACGCTCGTCGCAGTGGAAGCCATGGTCGGCCGGATAGTCGTAGATGGTGACGCCGGGGTGGAGCGAGCGCAGCTCGTTCACGTGCGCCATCGGGATGTGCATGTCCTTGTCGCCGAAATGCAGCATGGTCGGCACGCCGGGCTTCTCGTTGCGGGTGCCGTGGATGCCGCCGCCATAGTAGCCGATCACGGCATCGGGCTTGAGGCGGGTCGCCGCCAGCCAGGTGATGGTGCCGCCCCAGCAGAAGCCGGTGACCGCGACCTTGCGGACGCCGCGGCGCTTCAGCTCGGCGATCGCCGCATCCGTGTCCTGCACGGCCTTGTCGACGCCGAGCTTCATCACGTAGTCGCGCCCCTGCGCGATGGTGTCCGGTGTATAGCCGAGCTCGATACCGGGATGGATATGGTCGAAGTAGCAGGGCGCCAGGGCGAGATAGCCGTCGGCTGCGAACTTGTCGGTCACCGCCCTGATATGATGGTTGCAGCCGAAAATCTCCTGGATGACGACGATGCCGCCCTTGGGTGAGCCCTTCGGCGTGGCCAGGTAGGCGCCGATCTCGCCGGCAGCAGACTTAAGACGGATATTTTCACCCATGAGAATTCCCCCGGTTGCGGCCGGCATAGGACATGGTAATGGCGCGCCGATCAACCCTCGGGGCGACCATCGCCGGAAGACGAGCCATGTACATTCCGAAGCACTTCGAAGGCAGCGAGAACGCGGGCCGGCAGATCATGCAGGCTCACAGCTGGGCGCTCTTGATGACCACCGGCGAGGATGGCGCACCGTTCGCCACTCATCTGTCGCTCTTGTGGCAGGACGACGGCTCGCCACACGGCTCGCTGATCGGCCACATGGCACGCGCCAACGCGCATTGGAAGCTGTTCGCCCGCCCAGCCGACTCGCTTGCCTTGTTCTGGGGCCCGCACGCCTACGTGTCGCCGACCTGGTACACGCCGGGCGTCAAGGTGCCGACCTGGAACTACGTGACGGTGCACGCCTACGGCCGGCCGCAGGTCATCGAGGACACCGCCGGCGCGCTGGAGGTGCTGGGCAAGCTGGCGCACGCTTACGAGGGCGGCGGCGCCGACGCGTGGTCGCTCGACCGCCTGCCGCCCGGCAATGCCGAGGCCCAGACCCGCGGCATCGTCGCCTTCCGCATGCCGCTGGTGCGGCTCGAGACCAAGCTGAAGCTCAGCCAGAACCGCGAGCTCGTCGACCGTCATCGGGTGATCGACCGCTTGACGGCGAGCGACCGCCAGGACTCGCAGGAAACCGCCGACTGGATGAAGCGGGTGTTGCCGTAGGCTCATCCTCCCCCCAGCTTCGCTGGGAAGGAGAAGAACGAGAATCCTGCTTCGCCTTCAACAGCTCCGGCACGCGCAGGATGATGAGCTGGCGCATCGGCGGGCCGACCAGGGTCATCGGCCCCTGTGGATGGTGGGGGCGCCAGCGGCGCGTCTGTCATGGAACCGCAACATCTCTGTCGTGCTGCTGTCCGGCATCGTCGGGTACGGCGACCACTAGCAGTGGGATGGAGAAGCGAATGCGGCATGGCGACGGCATGGACTCCGAGGATCTCGGCTCGAATCCCGGCACCGAACCGACGATCGGCGATCTGATCGGCCGCCGGCTTGGGCGGCGTGACGCCCTGCGGGGGCTGCTCGGCGCTGGCGCGGCGGCGTCGGTCGGCTACGTCCCGGGTGGCGGCAGCGCGATGGCACAGCCGATCGGGCCGTCGTCGCCTACCTTCGAGGAAGTGCCGCATGGCCTCGACAAGACGCATCACGTACCGACGGGCTACGAGGCCCAGAAGACGGCCGGATTGCCGTCAGAGGCTGTGAAACGGGAATTCCTTGCCAGGGCTGTCGTAAAAATGTCACGACGCGGCCGTGACCGTAGCGGATGCAGTGGCTATCCGTCCGCGGTCCGGCGGGAGGCGGCGGCATGAGCAAGGGCAGCGACACACCATCGATTGGCGAGCTGATCGAGCAGCGTCTCAACCGCCGCGATGCGATGCGCGGGCTGCTCGGCGCCGGCGCCGCCGCGGCCTTCAGCATGCCGGCCACGGCGAACGCGCAGGCCGCGGGGCCGTCGACGCTCACTTTCAAGGAGCTAGCCCATACGCTCGACGACCGGCAACACGTTGCCGACGGCTACGACGTGCAGGTGCTGATCCGCTGGGGCGATCCGATGTTTGCCGGCGCGCCGGCCTTCGACCCAGTCAGGCAAGCGGCTGCCGATCAAGAGAAGCAGTTCGGCTACAACAACGATTATCTCGGCCTCTATCCGCTGCCGGCCGACAACCGTGGCGGCGATCGTTTCCTGCTGGTCGTCAATCACGAGTACCTCAACTCCAACCTGATGTTCGCCGGCCTTGGCGCCGGCCGCGGCGCCAACCTCAAATCCTCGAAGGACCAGGTCGCGGTCGAGATGGCGGCGGTCGGTGGCGCGGTGCTCGAGATCGCGCGCGAGAACGGCGCTTGGACGGTCGTGCCGGGCAGCAAGTTCGCGCGCCGCATCACTGCCAACACGCCGATGGACATCGGAGGGCCGGCGGCCGGCCACGACCTGCTCAAGACCTCTGCCGATCGCCAGGGCCGCCATGTCCTCGGCATGTTCGGCAATTGCGCCGGCGGCTCCACGCCGTGGGGCACCTGGCTTACCTGCGAGGAGAACTTCAACATCTATTTCGGCGGCGATGCCACGAAGCTGCTTCAGCCGATGACCCGGCGCTATGGCATCGGCCGGGCGACCTATGCCTGGTCGAGCTACGTCGACCGCTTCGATCTCGCCAAGGAGCCTAACGAATCCAATCGGTTCGGCTGGGTGGTCGAGATCGATCCCTACGATCCGGCGGCAGCCCCTGTGAAGCGCACCGCGCTCGGCCGCTTCAAGCGCGAGGGCTGCACCTATGCGATCGCCAAGGACGGCCGTGTCGCCTTCTACAGCGGCGACGACGAGCGTTTCGAGTACATCTACAAGTTCGTCACCGCGAGGCCGTGGAATCCGAACGACCGTGCGGCCAACAAGGATCTGCTGGACGATGGCACGCTCTCGGTGGCCCGTTTCAATGCGGACGGCAAGGTCGACTGGCTGCCGATGGTCCAGGGGCAGGGGCCGCTGACGCCGGAGAACGGCTTCTCGACGCAGGGCGATGTCGTCATCAAGGCGCGTCTCGCCGCCGATCTCCTCAAGGCGACACCGATGGATCGCCCGGAGGACATCGAGACCAATCCGGTGAACGGCCGCGTCTATGTCGTGCTCACCAACAATGGCCAGCGCAAGCCGGAGCAGGTCGATCGGGCCAATCCGCGTGGCCCCAACGACCACGGTCACATCCTCGAGATCTCGCCCAAGGATGGTGACCATGGCGCCGGCGAAGGCACGTGGTCGATCTTCCTGATGGGAGGCAAGCCGGGCCACGATGCCGGGGCGCGCTATCACCGCGCGACCTCGGACAATGGGTGGCTGTCGTGCCCCGACAACATCGCCTTCGACAGCAAGGGCCGCATCTGGATTGCGACTGATGCCGGTCCGGGCGCCGCCGGCATCGCCGACGGCGTCTATGCCGCCGACACGATGGGATACGGCCGCGCCCTGACACGCTGCTTCTACCAGGCGCCGGTCGGCGCCGAGGTCTGCGGGCCGATCTTCACGCCCGACGACGGCACGCTGTTCCTCGCCATCCAGCATCCCGGCGAGTCCAGCGGTTCGAGCTTCGACAAGCCGTCGACACGCTGGCCCGATTTCAAGGACGGCATGCCGCCGCGCCCGTCGGTCGTGGCGATCACAAGGAAGGGCGGCGGACCGATAGGGTCGTAGACGAAGAAACGAAAGGTCCCCTCGCTTACGGCGCTTGCTTCGCAAGCGCCTCTCTCGGGATGACAATAGTGGTGTCATCCCGAGCGCATATGGGCGCTCTCTCATTTTCCTCCCCAACTCTGTTGGGGAGGTGTCGCCGTCTTCGGCGACCGAGGGGTCATGAGCAGCGGGACTGAGGCCTATGACCCCTCCGCCCCGTATGACGGGGCACCTCCCCAGCGAAGCTGGGGAGGAGAGTGAAAGGCGCGCCCGTATGCGAATGCCCTGCCCGATTACGGGGGAGGCAAACGACGTTCACACGTTGAACCGGAAGTGGAACACGTCGCCGTCCTTGACGGCGTACTCCTTGCCCTCGAGGCGGAGCTTGCCGGCGTCGCGGGCGCCCGATTCGCCGTTCAGCGAGACGTAGTCCTCGTAGGCGATGGTCTCGGCGCGGATGAAGCCCTTCTCGAAATCGGTATGGATGACGCCGGCCGCTTCCGGGGCACGCGCCTCGCGGCGGACTGTCCAGGCGCGCGCTTCCTTGGGGCCGACGGTGAAGAACGTCACCAGGTCGAGCAGCTGGTAGCCGGCGCGGACCACGCGGGCGAGGCCGGTCTCCTCGAGGCCGAGCGAGGCGAGATACTCGGCCTGATCCTCGGCCGGGAGCTGCGCTACCTCGGCTTCGATCGCGGCGGAGATCACCACCGCCGGCATGCCGCGCTGGCGGGCATAGGCTTCGGCCTTGGCGCTGTGCGCATTGCCGGTCGCCGCCGATGCTTCCTCGACGTTGAGCACGTACATCATCGGCTTGGCAGTGATCAGCTGGAGGCGGCGGAAGGTCGGAAGCTCTTCGGCCGTGAGGTCGGCCTCGCGGGCGGGCTTGCCCTCGCGCAGCACGTCGAGCGCCTTCCTGACCACCGGCACCTCGGCAGAGGCTTCCTTGTCGCCGCCCTTGGCCCGCTTCTCGAGGTTGGGCAGGCGCTTCTCGAGGCTGTCGAGATCGGCCAGCATCAGCTCGGTCTCGACGATCTCGGCATCGCGCACCGGATCGATGCTGCCCGAGACGTGGGTCACGTCGCCGTCCTCGAAGCAGCGCAGCACGTGGGCGATGGCGTCGACCTCGCGGATGTTGGCGAGGAACTGGTTGCCGAGCCCCTCGCCCTTCGACGCGCCCTTCACCAGCCCGGCGATGTCGACGAACTCGAGCTGGGTGGCGACGATCTTGGCTGACTGGGCGATGCCGGCCAGCTTGTCCAGCCGTGGATCGGGCACGGCGACGCGGCCGACATTGGGCTCGATGGTGCAGAACGGGTAATTGGCCGCCTGCGCCGCCTGGGTGGCGGTGAGCGCGTTGAACAGGGTCGACTTGCCGACATTGGGCAGGCCGACGATTCCGCAATTGAAACCCATCGTTACGCTTTCGTTTCCACCGCCGGTGGCTTGGGAGGCGGCGCGAGATGCGCCACGCGGCTCATATAGCGTTCGTCGCCCTTGGCGCCGCCTTCGACCAGCAGCGCCGATTCCTCGGCCAGGGCGTCGAGCAGCTTCGGCAGCCAGCCTGTCTTCGGGTCACGCTCGTCGGGCTCGAAGTCGCGCAGCACCCAGTGCAGCACCAGATCCTTGTGGCCGGGATGGCCGATGCCGATGCGCACGCGGCGATAGTCGCTGCCGACATGGGCGTCGATATCGCGCAAGCCGTTGTGGCCGCCTGCACCGCCGCCCTTCTTCATGCGTACCCGGCCGGGCGCGATGTCGAGCTCGTCGTGGAACACCACGACGCGCTCGAGCGGGACCTTGAGATAGCGCACCGCCTCGCCGACCGCGCGGCTCGACTCGTTCATGAAGGTCATCGGCTTCAGCACGAGCGTGCGCTCGCCGCCGAGATGGCCTTCCGCCACCTCGCCGTTGAAGCGCGCGCGCCAGGGCGAGAACACGCGGCGGCGGACGATCTCGTCCACCGCCATGAATCCGACATTGTGCCGGTGCCCGGCATAGCGCGGCCCGGGATTGCCGAGGCCGACCAGCAGCAGCATGGGAAGTCCGGAGCGCGGAGGCTCCGGTTACTTCTTGGCCGGCGCCGGCGCCTTGGCGCCGCCGGCCGGAGCCGCCGCCGCAGCAGCGCCAGCGGCCGGAGCCGCCGCCGCACCTTCGGCTGCCGCCGGCGTGCCTGCGTCCGTTGCGGCCTGCGCCGCCGCCTCGCGCACCACGGTCGGCGCGGCGATCGAGGCCACGGTCGCGTTCTTGTCGCGGCTCACCACGCGCACGTCCTCGGGGATGGCGAGCGTCGACAGGTGGATCGAATGGCCGATCTCGAGGCCGGTCAGGTCGACCTCGAAATATTCGGGGATGCTGGCCGGCTTGGTGCGCACCGTGATCTCGTGCAGCACGATGTTGAGCACCCCGCCGCGCTTGATGCCGGGCGCGGCATTTTCGTTGCGGAAATGCACCGGGACCTGGACGGTGATGATCGAATCGGGTCCGATGCGCAGGAAGTCGAGATGCAGAGGCCGGTCGGTCACCGGGTCGATTTGCAGGTCGCGCGGCAGCACCGCGTAGGGCGTGCCCTCGACGTCGATCTCCATCCGGTGATTGAAGAAGCCCTCCTTGTGCAGCTCGCGCTCGATCGATTTCGGCTCGACCGCGATCATCACCGGGGCTTGCTTGTCGCCGTAGATCACGGCGGGAATCAGTCCATCGCGACGGCTGGAACGGGCGCCCCCTTTGCCGGCCCGGCTCCGCATCTTCGCGACGACCTTCGTCGTCTCTGCCATCTCACATCTCCTAAGGTTGAGGTTGCTCTCTCACTCGCGGCGTGGCCTCCAGGGGTGCCGATCACCGGATCTCCAATATTCCTTGTCAGTAAATTCCTGTCAGTCCGGTTGGCTCGATGCTAGTCGAACAGGCTCGAGACCGACGTTTCGTCGGCAATACGCTTCATTGCCTCGGCCATCAAGCTCGCGATGCTGAGCGGCCGCACGTTGGGCGACACGCGCACCGCCTCGGTGGCCTGGATCGAATCGGTGATGACCATCTTCTCCATCGGCGAGGCGGCGACGCGGGCGACCGCGCCGCCCGACAGCACGCCGTGCGTCACATAGGCCGACACCGAGCGCGCGCCATGGTCCATCAGGGCGACGGCGGCGTTGCACAGCGTGCCGGCCGAATCGACGATGTCGTCGACCAGGAGGCAGTCGGCGTTCTTGACGTCGCCGATCACGTTCATGACCTCGCTGACGCCGGCACGCTCGCGCCGCTTGTCGATGATGGCGAGGTCGGCGTCGATGCGCCGGGCGACGTCGCGGGCGCGCACCACGCCGCCGACGTCGGGCGACACCACCGTCAGGCTGCGGTTCGTCAGGGTTTCCTTGATGTGCTTGCCGAACAGGGGGCCGGCGAAGAGGTTGTCGACGGGGATGTCGAAGAAGCCCTGGATCTGGGCGGCATGCAGGTCAAGGGTCAGGACGCGGCTCGCCCCGGCATTGGTCAGCAGGTTGGCGACCAGCTTGGCCGAGATCGGCGAGCGCGGGCTGGTCTTGCGATCCTGCCGGGCGTAGCCGTAGTAGGGCAATACTGCCGTGATGCGCCGCGCCGAGCTTCGGCGCAGCGCGTCGATGATGATCAGAAGCTCCATCAGATGGTCGTTGGCCGGGAAGCTCGTCGATTGGATGACGAACATGTCCTCGCCGCGCACGTTCTCGAGGATTTCGACGAAGATCTCATTGTCGGAGAACCGGCGGATGTTCGCCTTGACCAGCGGCAGCGCCAGCTTGGCCGAAATGGCTTCAGCCAGCGGTCGATTGCTGTTGCCGGTGAGAATCTTCATGGATTGCGCCCCTCGCGCCGGGCGGGGTGTTGTTAAGTCGTTGATATAAAACGACAAAACGGCCAATCCCGGCCGCGACGCGGCGGACCATACCAATGTGTTCCCTCGCTGTAAACGGCCTGCAACATCTCGCCGCGCAGGCGCTCGCGAAGCAGGATCGTGGCCGACTGGAAAGATCCCTCGCTACTCTCGGGATGACAGAAATAGTTCAGGCGATGATCGCTTCAGCGCCCGCCCGATGGGCGTTGATCCGATCGGCCAAACCAGACCGCTGCCGCGGTGACTGCCGAGCCCACGCCCATCACGAGGAAGGCGCCTGCCCACGCGTCGGGACTCTCGGTGCCGCCGAGACGTTCGAGCACGAGGCCGACAACCGCAGGCCCGGCAAAGCCGCTGGCAAAGCCCACCGTCGCGTAGATCCCGAATGCCCTGCCGCGCTCGGCTGCATGCGTCGCGGCGACGGCGCCTGCTCCCAACGCGCCGACATCGGCAAAGCTCGTCACCTGCAGCAGCACCAGGAGGGCAAGGACAACGAAGACATTGCCGCCGGCCGTTGCGGCAAGCCCCAGGCACACCAGGACCGACAGGAGAGCGGTGACGACAATGACCGTGGATCCCCTGTATCGCACGGCCAATTCCGCAACTGCGATACTGACCGGCACGCCGGCAAGGGCCGCCAGGCCCGAGACCACGCCGAGATTGGGCAGGTCGATGTCGTTGCCGGGCAGGCGCAGCGTCCACGCCAGGCAGGCGACGAACCAGACGCGGATTGCGAACACTTCCCAGGTGTTTCCGGCGAATCCGACGATATACGCAACCAGCGCCCGATTGCGCCTCAGCATGACAGGGTGTGCCGGCGTCTCTTCTTTTGCGGCCTGTCTCGGCGCAGGCCGTAGCAGGGCCAATGCCGGCAGGGCCAGCAAGGTGACGATCCCGCCGACAACGAACGGCGCCCGCCAGTCGAGCAGGGACTGCACGACACCGGCGATGAGCGCCGAGCCTGCGTTGCCCAGCGCGTAGCTCGACGTGTAGATGCCGGCGCTGCGAAGCTGTGCGGGCCCGAGTGTCCGGTCAGCCAGCATCTTGAGGCCGGGCATATGGACGCCGGCCATTGCCGCGCCGCTCACAAAGCGCAGCGCGAACGCGAGCCAGAAGCCATCAGCACAGATGCCGAACGCGATGCTGGCGGCGGCCCCTGCGAGTGAAGAACCCGCAAGCACCCACCGGCCATCGATGCGATCCGACAGGCTCGCCAGGATCGGCGCGGCGATCGCGTAGCCTGCGAAGTAGATGCTGCCGATCCAGCCGGCCTGCCCGGCGGTCAGGTGCCACCGCGCCTGCAGGTCGGGCAGGACCGTCGGCACGGTCATCAGCGGAACGAGATTGGCGACGAGGACGAAGGTCAGGAGCGCCGTGATCAGGCTTGCCGATTGTCGGGGCACGGAGTGCATGCAGTTACGCAGGACGGAAGATCATGCAGGTCGCGTGACCATGCGCGATGATTTTGCCAATGGCGAGGTCGTTGCTCTGGGACATGTCTGCCGCTCCAGGGTTCGTGGAACGGTAGTGCCGCCATCCAGGCGACGCTGGCGGGATTCGGACCCCGTCTCCGCTTATTTCTTCGCCGGTGAATAAAAGACGCTGTCGATCTCGACGATGTCGTCGTCGAACAGGCGGCGAACCTCGACCATCGTCCGCGGCGGATAGGGCGGGCCAACCCACAGTTCGGCCTGCGTCTTCTCGACCATCGGCGCGACGCGGGCGAGATCGCTGACATAGACGGTGAGGCGCACGCAATCCTTGAGGCTCGCGCCCTCGGAGCGGGCGATCGTCTGGATGTTGAGGAAGGCCTGGCGCACGCGTGCCTGCGGATCCTCGACCAGCTTGTTGGTCGCCGGATCGATGCCCTGCATGCCGGCGACGAACACGAAGTCGCCGGCTCGCGTGCCGAGGCTCCAGGTGCCCTCGGCCATGATGGCGCCGGGCGGCGTGAGCGTGCGCACGCCGTTGGGCGAGGTCGGCGACTGCGCCAGCGCAGCCGATGTCGACGAGACCGTCATCAGCGCGACGGCGGCGGCGAGGACCTTCACGACGCGTGCGCCTCGGCGACGAACGGCCACTGCGCCTTGTCGACCTTGGTGTAGGGCAGCAGCGACCAGTCGGGCACCAGCGCGCCGGGGGCGGCGACATAGACCACCTCGCTGGCGATCGGCGCATAGGCGGCATGGAAATGCTGCATCGATTTCACGACCACGACCTTCTTAGTCGACGGATCGACGCCGAGCTTGGTGAAGCAGTCGCGGCTCAGGCACTGGGTGCGCTTGCTGTTGACGATCACCGTCACGCCGTCGATCTGCAGCGCCGCCGCATCGCCGATCGTGCCGACGCTCTTGCGCACGCCGCCGAACTCGATGGTGACGTCCTTCTCGAGCTTCAGCACCGTGGCGCGCGCATCGATCGGCGGGCCCGATTGCGGACCGAGCTTGCCGCCCAGCCGGATGTCGAGCTCGGCACCTTCGCCGACCTCGAAGGCGAGCTTGACCGCGCCAGGATCCCAGATCATGCCGACCGCCGCATCCTGCACCTTGCGGTCGAGCAGCGCCTTCAGAACGAAGGTCGAATCGGAGGCCGCGCCACCGCCGGCATTGTCGGAGACGTCGGCCAGCACCATGGGCTTGGGCAGGTTGTGCGAGGAGACGCGGGCCATCGCCGCATCGAGGGTGACGTAGGGCGGCTGGGTCGCCGCGCGCATGGCGTAGAACTCTTTGCCGAGCTTGCGCGCCAGGCGCTCCGCCTTGGGCCGGTCGCCGTCGGTGATGGCGATGAGCTTGCTGCCCATCTCCTTGATGTCGGACCACGGGAAACCGTGCGCGATCGACAGCGACAGCACGCCCTCCTTGCCCTCCATCGCCTGGAGCTTGTCGACGAAGCCGCGCATCGGCTGGCGCGTGGTGTGGAACACGCCGATCATCCTGCAGTCCCACGCCGCCATCACCGGCCTGGTGCGGCCCTCGACGGCGCCTTCGATCACCGTGAAGAGGTCGTCGGCGCGCTCGGGCACGTCGACATGCGGATACTCCTTGAACAGCACCAGCGCCGTGGCGTCGCGCAAGGTGCCGTCGCCGATGTTGCAATGGAGGTCGAGCTCGACACCGACCGGCACGTCGGGGCCGACGATCCGGCGGACGTGGGCCAGCACGTCGCTTTCGCAATCGTCGTAGCCCTCGGCCACCATGGCGCCGTGCATCGACAGCAGCACGGCATCGACCGGCATGGCCGCCTCGAGGTCGGTCATGATCTCGTCGCGGAACGACTCGTAGACCTTCTTCACCGTCTTGCCGGCAGGCTGGGCGAAGGCGCACAGGCTTTCGGCCACCTGCCAGCCCTTGGCTTCGGCACGGCCGCGCCACACCGCCAGCGGCGCGCCGAACATCGGCACGTTCTTGCCATAGCTGGCCTTGCGGAAGAGGCAGGTCTCCTGGAAGAGCTGATGGCCGGTGGGGATGGAGGCGAAAGTGTTGGTCTCGGTGCCGAGACAGGCGGTGAAGATCTTTTTCATGGGCGCGATCTTGCGGGAGGGCGGATGGTGTCGCAACCGTTCGCTCATTCTCCTCCCCAGCGTCATCGCTGGGGAGGAGGAAGATCACGCTGCCAGCGCGCGATCGATCAAAGCGGTCTCTGCGTTGCCGAGATCGGCGGTGCCGAACTGGGTGAAGCCCGCGCCGCGCAGGCGGGCGTCGCCGTACAGGGTGGCGAAATCCGACTTCGCTTCCGCGAGCGCGGCGAGGGCGGCGATGCGGGCCAAACCCTCGCAGACGAAGCGGGCGCGCCGCTCGGCATTGCCCGAGCGCAACACGGTGGCGAGCGACTGGGCGAGCGGGCGCGTATCGAACGCGACGGCGGCCGTGCGGGCCAGGCCTTCGACCGTGGCCATCGCCTGGTCGGGATGGCGGCCGGCGGCGCGCAGCACGTCGAGCGCCATGACGTTGCCGGAGCCTTCCCAGATGGCGTTGAGCGGCGACTCGCGAAAGTAGCGCGCCATCGGCAAGTCCTCGGTGTAGCCATTGCCGCCCAGGCACTCGAGCGCTTCGTAGACGACCTGCGGCGTGCTCTTGCACACCAGGAATTTCACCGCCGGCGTCAGCAGGCGGACGTAGGCCGCCTCAGCGGGATCCTGGGCCGCGCGCTCCGCGGCACGGCAAAGGCGGAACACCAGCGCGACCTGCGCCTCGATCTCGAGCGCGAGGTCGGCGACGGTGGCGCGCATCGCCGGCTGGTCGACCAGGCGGCGCTGGAACACCGAGCGGTTGCGGATGTGGTTCAGCGCCTGGGAGAGCGCGATGCGCATCTGCCCGGCCGAGGCGATGGCGCAATCGAGCCGCGTCAGGTTCACCATCTCGATGATGGTGCGCACGCCCGCCCCTTCGGCGCCGACCCGCTCGGCATAGGCGCCGTGGAATTCGACCTCAGACGAGGCGTTCGACTTGTTGCCGAGCTTGTCCTTCAGGCGCTGGAAGCGGATCTGGTTCTTCGATCCGTCGGGCCGGTAGCGCGGCATCAGATAGCAGGTGAGCCCGCCGCCTTGCGATCCCTCGGCTGCTTCCTCGGTCGCCTGGGCGAGCACCAGGAAGGCATCGCACATCGGTGCCGACATGAACCATTTGTGGCCGGTGATCTCGACATGGTCGCCGGCCGCCGCGGCTGACGTGATGTTGGCGCGCACGTCGGTGCCGCCCTGACGCTCGGTCATGCCCATGCCGAGGGTGACGCCCTTCTTCTCCCACCACGGCAGCGGCCGCGGATCGTAGGTTCGCGTCTGGATATGCGGCAGCCACTTGGCCAGCAGGGCGGGCTCCGAGCGCAGCGCGCCGATGCAGGCATGCGTCATGGTGACCGGGCACATGTGCCCGCTTTCGGCCTGGGTCGCGAGATAGAGCCGCACGGCGCGCGTCGACATTGGCCCTGACGGGTCGCTGCCGTCGTGCGCCGAGGCGTGGATGCCGTGGCCGATGCTCTTGGCCATCATGGCGTGGTAGGCGGGATGAAACTCGACGAGGTCGAGGCGGTTTCCCTTGCCGTCCATGATGTGGAGCCTGGGCGGGTTCTCGTTGGCGACGCGGCCGAGATCGAGCGTCTCGGCCGCGCCGTAGTCCTTGCCGCAGGCAGCCAGGTTCGCAAGGTCGAGGCCGGCGCGCCGGGCCGCATCCGCCAGTGGCCGGTCGGCGCTGAACAGGTCGAGGTCGCCGAAGGCCGGCGACTGGTTGAACGAGGCGTCTTCGAGCAGGCCGGAGGACATGCGCGACTCTACCTCATGTGAGGGTGATTTCGCAGTCCAAGTCCCGATGTCATCCCGAGCGTCAGCGCGGGACCTTTGGTCTAGGCAGCAAGAAAGGTCCCTCGCTGACGCTCGGGATGACAGTATTGCTGACCCTTCAGACGTGCGCCGAGATCAGCCGCCGCCTTCGTACTTGAAGGAGAGCTTGAGCTTGGTGCGGTAGGCCGTGACCTTGCCGTCCTCGATCACCAAATCCTGCTCGACGACCTCCGCGACGCGCAGGTCGCGCAACGACCTAGCGGCGCGCTCGACCGCCGTTCTCGCCGCCTTTTCCCAGGAGTCGGTGCTGGTGCCGACCAGCTCGATCACTTTGTACACGCTGTCCGCCATGTGAGCCTCCCTCGACACGGGTTCCCGTCCATCCGGTGCCGGTCAGGGGGAGGCGCGGCAGCGGGTGCCTGTAGGGCCTTTCCTTGGTGCGGAGCCTAGCACAAATCAGGCAGTGGCGAACTTGCCGAATTCCCAGTGCCGGCCGGGCGCGGCGGCGAACAGCGCCTTGGTGTAGTCGTCGCGCGGCGCGCCGAACACCTGCTCGGCCGAGCCGTACTCGACGACGCGGCCCTTGCTCATCACCGCGACGTAGTCGCAGATCTGCGCCGCCACGCGCAGATCGTGGGTGATGAACAGCACGGCGAGATTGAGCCGCTGGCGGATCTCGTCGAGCAGCTCGAGCACCTGCTTCTGCACCGACACGTCGAGCGCCGACACCGCCTCGTCGGCGATCAGGAGCTCGGGCTCCATCGCCAGCGCGCGGGCGATGCAGATGCGCTGGCGCTGGCCGCCCGAGAACTGGTGCGGATAGCGGTCGAGCGAGTTGGGATCGAGCCGCACCGTCTCCATCAGCTTGCGCGCGCGGGCCAGCGCCTCGTCCTTGCCGAGGCCGAAGTTCATCGGCCCTTCGATGATGAAGTCGCCCACCGTGATGCGCGGATTCATCGAGCGGTAGGGATCCTGGAAGACGATCTGCACCTTGCGCCGGTGCGGCCGCAGCTTGTTGACCGACATGGTGGCGATCTCGGTGTCACCCAGGAATACCTTGCCTTCCGTCGGATCGATCAGGCGGGCGATACAGCGCGCCACCGTCGACTTGCCCGAGCCCGATTCGCCCACGATTCCCAGCGTCTCGCCCTTGCGAATATCGAGATCGACGTCGATCGCCGCCTTGACCACGCGCGCCTTCTGGAAGAACGACTTGCCCGAGTAGACCTTGCCGAGCTTTTCGGTGCGCAGCACGGTGATGCCGTCCTTGCGCACCCCGCGATGCTGCGGCGTGATCGACGGCACCGAGGAGATCAGCATCTTGGTGTAGCCATGCCCCGGGCGGGACAGGATCTGCTCGGTCGGCCCCATCTCGACCAGCTCGCCCCAGCGCAGCACGGCCACCCGATGGGCGATCTCGGCGACGACGCCGAAATCGTGGGTGATGAACAGCACGCCGGTGCCCTGGCCGGCCTGCAGCTCGGCGATCAGCTTCAGGATCTCGGCCTGGGTCGTGACGTCGAGCGCCGTCGTCGGCTCGTCGGCGATCAGCAGCACCGGATCGAGCACCAGCGCCATGGCGATCATGATGCGCTGGCGCTGGCCGCCCGACAGCTGGTGCGGGTAGGAGGCGTAGATGCGCTCCGGCTCGGGCAACTTCACGCGGCCCAGGATGGCCAGGATCTTGGCCTTGCGCTCGCCGGCGTCGAGCTTGGTGTGGGTGCTCAGCACCTCGTCGATCTGCTCGCCGCAGGTCATCACCGGGTTGAGCGCCGTCATCGGCTCCTGGAAGATCATCGACATGCGCGTGCAGCGCAGGTCGCGCAACCGGGTCTCGTCGGCCGCCAGCACGTTCTCGCCCTCGAGCAGGATCTCGCCCGAGGTCGGCTTCAGCGCCTTGGCCAGCAGGCCCATGACGGTGAAGGCGATCACCGACTTGCCCGAGCCCGATTCGCCCACCAGGCAGACGATCTCGCCGGGATTGACCGTGAAGCTCACCTTCTCGACGGCATGGGCGCGGTCGGCGCCCGTCGGCAGGGATACCGAGAGGTTGCGGACCTCGAGGACTGGCTTCTTCGTGTCGTTCATCAGACTTTCTTGCTCATCTTCGGGTCGAGCGTGTCGCGCAAGCCGTCGCCCATGATGTTGATGGCGAGCACCGTCAGCGCGAGGAAGATGCCGGGATAGAGGATGTTGTGCGGGAACACGCGGAACAGCGTGCGGCCCTCGGCCATGATGTTGCCCCAGCTCGGGATCTCCGGCGGGATGCCGATGCCGAGGAAGGAGAGGGCGGCCTCGACCAGGATGGCGGCGGCGGCGAGGAAGGTGCCCTGCACGATCAGCGGCGCCACGGTGTTGGGCAGGATGTGGCGGAACATCAGCACCCAGGTCGGCGTGCCGACCGAGATCGCGCCCTCGACATAGGGCTCCTCGCGCACCGTCAGCACGATCGAGCGCACCAGGCGAACGACGCGCGGCACGTCGGGCACGACGATGGCGAACACCACGGTGATCAGCCCGGTGCGCCAGATCGACACCAGGGCGATGGCGAGCAATATGCCCGGTATGGCCATCAACCCGTCCATGATGCGCATGATGATGCCGTCGGCCCAGCGCACGTAGCCCGAGACCAGGCCGATCATCGTGCCGATGGCGACGGCGATGATGGCGACGGCGATGCCGACCGCGAGCGAGACGCGGGTGCCGTAGATGACCCGGCTGTAGACGTCGCGGCCCAGGCTGTCGGTACCCATGATGGCGACCCGCTTGGCGGTCTGGCCGTCATCGAGCCGGTAGGTGATCTCGGTGCCCGGCTTCTTGTTGCGTGCCGCCGGGTCGATGCGCGTCGGGTCGACGGTGCCCAGGAAGGGCGCCAGCGCGGCAATCGCGATCATGATCAGCAGGATGGTGCCGCCGATGATGACGCTGGGATGGCGGATGGCGACCAGCCACAGGCTGCGCCGCTTGGTCGAGGCCGCCGCGATCGAGGCGGAGTCGACGACTTCTTCGGTGATCGTGCTCAATAGCGGATCCTCGGATCGAACAGGGTGTAGCTGATGTCGATCAGCAGGTTGATCACGACATAGACCACCGAGAACATCAGGATGACGGTCTGGATGGTCGGGAAATCGCGGCTCAGCACCGCCTCGACGGTGAGGCGGCCGAGGCCCGGCAGGCCGAACACGCTCTCGGTCACCACCGCGCCGCCGATCAGGATGGCGATGCCGATGCCGATCACGGTCAGGATCGGCACCGCGGCATTGCGCAGCGCATGGCGCATCAGCACGACGCGGTTGGAGAGCCCCTTGGCGCGGGCGGTGCGGATGTAATCCTCGTTCAGCACCTCGAGCACCGAGGCGCGGGTGATGCGCGAGATCAGCGCAATGAAGCCCACCGACAGGGTGAGCGACGGCAGGACCATGCGTTCGAGGAATTGCCAGAAATTCACGCCGATACGGACGTAGCCCTGCACCGGCAGCCAGCCCAGCTCTATGGCGAAGATGTAGATCAGGCAGTAGCCGATCACGAAGCCCGGCACCGAGAAGCCCAGGACCGAGAAGCCCATGACGATGCGGTCGAACAGCGTGCCCTGGCGGTAGGCGGCCATCACGCCGATCGGCACCGAGACGCAGACGGCGAAGATCAGGGTGCACAGAGCGAGCGCCAGGGTGGGCTCGATGCGCTGCGCGATCAGCTCGGCAACCGTCTTCTTGAAGAAGTAGCTCTCGCCGAAATTGCCCTGCAGGATGCTGCCGATCCAGATGGCGAACTGCGTCCAGATCGGCTCGTTGAGGCCGAGCTTGGCGCGGATGTCGGCGATCTGGTCGGACGTGGCATTGTCACCGGCGATCACCGCCGCCGGGTCGCCCGGCGTCAATCGCAGCATGAGGAAAACGAGGACCGCCACCACCGTGAGCACGGGGACGATGGCGATCAGTCGGCGGACGATAAAATCGAGCATGTGATTCCCGTTTGTCGCCCCGAGCGATGCGATGGGCCCGAAGGATCCTTCGCGTCGCTCAGGGTGACATCGTAGCCGCCTTGCGGCGGCTGCGATGTCACTTCTTCTCGATATTCCACATCACCGGCACCGGCGCCTTCAGCCAGCCGGTGACGTTGCTACGCGCCGCGCCCGGACCGTACCATTGGCCGATCCAGCCGTATTGCGCCGTCTCCAGCGCGCGCGCCTGCACCGCGCCGGCCAGCGCCTTGGCCTTGGCCGGATCGGTCTCCTTGGCATAGGCGTCGCGCAGCTTCTCCATCTCCGGATCGGTCGGCCAACCGAACCATGACTTGTCGCCCTGGGCGACCATGTACGAGGTCGAGATCGGGTTCAGGATGTCGGCGGCCACCGAGAAGGTGTGGAGGATGTTCCAGCCCCCCTGGTTGGCCGGCTCCTTCTTGGTGCGCCTCGTGACCAGCGTCTGCCAGTCCATCGACTGCATGTCGACCTTGAAGCCGGCCTGCTCGAGCAGCGCCTTGGTCACCGGCGCGGTGTTGGTGAGCACCGGCAGGGTGGTCGACTGCATCAGCACGATCGGCGTCCCGTCGTAGCCCGCCTCCTTGAGGAGCGCCTTGGCCTTCTCGAAGTCGGGCTTGACCAGCAGGCCGTTGGGCGCGTCGACGGCGTTGGGCGTGCCGCAGACGAAAGCGGCCGAGCAGACCTTGTAGTATTCGGGCTCGCCGACGGTCGCCTTGAGGTAGTCCTCCTGGCGCATGGCGAGCAGCGCGGCCATGCGGATCTTCGGATTGTCGAACGGCTTCACCACGTGATTGAAGCGGATGATGAACTGATGGCCGAGCGGGTTCCAGTCGACCAGCTTCACGCTCTTCTCGGCCTTGAGGACCGGGATGAGATCGTGCGGCGGCTGCTCGAGCAGGTCGATCTCGCCCGCCACCAGGGCATTCACCTGCTGCTGGGTGTCGGGCATCTCGATGATGTCGACGCGGTCGACCTTGACCACCTTGCCGCCGGCCAGTCCGGAGGCTGGCTCGTTGCGCGGCTTGTACTTCGGATTCTTGAGATAGACGTGCTTCTCGCCCGGCTTGGATTCGGTCTTCTGGTAGATGAACGGCCCCGAGCCGATCTGGCTGTCAATCTGCTTGAAGGCGTCGGTCTCGGCGACCGCCTTGGGCATCATGAAGGGCACGTTCGAGGAGGGCTTGCCGAGCGAGTCGAGCACCAGGCCGTAGGGCTCCTTCAGCACGATCTGGAAGGTCTTCGCGTCGACCGCCTTGAACTCCTTGACGAAGTCCATGAGCTTCAGGCCCATGGCGTCGCGCTTGCCCCAGCGCTGGATCGAGGCGATGCAGTCTTCCGACGTCACCGGCTTGCCGTCGTGCCATTCGAGGCCGTCACGCAGGGTGAAGGTCCACACCGTCTTGTCGGGCGACACCTCGTACTTGTCGACCATCTGCGGCCGCACCGCATTGTTCTCGTCCGCCGAGAACAGCGTGTCGTAGATCAGGTAGCCGTGGTTGCGCGTGACGTAGGCGGTCGTCCAGATCGGATCGAGGATCGTCAGGTTGCCATTCTGCACGAACCGCAGGACCTTGTTCTGCGCCAGCGCCGGAACAGCCGACGCGAGAATTGCGCCGGCGGCGACGGCCGCAAGGGTGCGTCGAAACACTCTCATTTATAAACCCCTCCAACATGAATGGGGGAGAACGGACCCCTCCGCTCTCCCCCTTGCGCTTACTTCTTCGATACGTTCCAGAACGTCGTCACCGGCGCGACCAGCGTGCCCTCGAGATTGGTGCGCAGGGCGGCTGGCTGATACCACTGGCCGACATTGACGTGCGTCGGGTTGTCGGCCCAGTACTTCTGAAGGGCGATCGCGAGCTCCTTCTGCTTGACCGGATCGGTCTCCTTGGAGAACTGGTCGCGCAGCTTCTCGATCGTCGTATCGCACGGCCAGCCGAACATTGCCTTGTCACAGGCGGCGTTGAAGAAGCCGGCCATCACCGGGTTGAGGATATCGGCGGCCACCCACGAGGTGAGGAAGGCGTGCCAGCCACCGGCGGTCGGCGGATCCTTCTTGGTGCGGCGGACGACCAGCGTCTGCCAGTCCATCGACACCATCTCGACCTTGAGGCCGGCGCGTTCCATCTGCGCCTTGGCGACCGGGGCGAGATTGGTCAGCACCGGCAAGTCGGTCGACTGCATGAGCACGATCGGCGTGCCGTCGTAGCCCGCCTCGGTCAGCAGCTGCTTGGCCTTGGCGGCGTTGGCGTTCAGCACGTCGGCCAGGCCGTCTTCGCTCGCCAGCGGCGTGCCGCAGATGAATACCGGCTTGCAGACCTTGTAGTAGGTCGGATCACCGATCGTCGCCTTGAGGAAGTCCTCCTGGCCGAAGGCGACCGCGACGGCGTGACGAACCTTGGGATTGTCGAACGGCTTGGCCGTGCTGTTGAACCGGAAGACGTACTGGTTGCCGAGCGGATTGCCGTTGAACAGCTTGATGTTCTTGTCCTTGGCGAGCAGCGGCAGCAGGTCGTGGCTGGGCGATTCGATCATGTCGATCTCGCCGTTCTGAAGGGCCGCCACCTGGGTCTGGGCGTCGGGGATCCAAACCCATTCGACGCGATCGAGCTTGACCACCTTGCCGCCGGCCAGGCCGGAGGGCGGCTCGGCGCGCGGCTTGTACTTGGGGTTCTTCACATAGACCGTCTTCTCGCCGGGCTTCCATTCATCGGCCTTGAAGATGAACGGGCCGGAGCCGATGACATCCTCGACCTTGATCTGGGTGTTGGGATCGGTCGCGGCGGTCTTGGCCGGCATCATGAACGGCACGTTCGACGACGGCTTGCCGAGCGACTGGAGCACCAGGCCGTACGGCTCCTTCATCTTCATCTTGAAGGTCTTGGCGTCGACCGCCTCGAAGCCGTCGACCGAGGCCATCATCTTCTGGCCCATCGAATCGCGCGCTGCCCAGCGCTTGATCGAGGCGATGCAGTCTTCCGACGTCACCGGCTTGCCGTCGTGCCATTCGAGGCCGTCACGCAGGGTGAAGGTCCAGACGAGCTTGTCGGCCGAGACGTCGTACTTGTCGACCATCTGCGGCTTGACCTCGAACTTTTCGTCCATCGCGAAAAGCGTATCCCACACCATGTAGCCATGGTTTCGCTGGATGTAAGCAGTGGTCCAGATCGGATCGAGGATCTTGACGTCGGAATGCATCACGACCTTGAGGGTCTGTGCGTCAGCTGTACCGGCCCCCATCAGGCCTGCAACGCTGGCAGCCGCGACAAAGGTCGCGGCGGATTTCCTGAGACTGAACATAAACGACTGCCTCCCTATGGCACCGGCTTCATTGCAAGAATCGAGCCGCTGTCAAGACTCTAGCAGTCCGGGACCCCTGTGCGACAGAGCGATTTCACAGCCGCGAGGAGACCTTTGCGCTAGGCTGCCCTCCCTAACGCTTGCGTTGGGGAGGTGCCCCCGCAGGGGGCGGAGGGGTCATGAGCAACACACGTTCGGCATCCATGTGTTGTCGTCGAACTAAATGGAATCAGGCCCGCGCGACCAGCATCAAGTATCAGAAAGGACACCTCCTCGACTGAGGTTCTTGACCCCTCCGCCCCCTGCGGGGGCACCTCCCCCTGTGGCGCTGTTTACAGCGCCACAGGGGGAGGACAATGATCCTCACCGCGGGCGGTTGATCGCCTTTTCCAGGAGCTCGAGCACGCCTTCCGATGCCGCCGTCGCAACGATGTCGCCGAAGCCGGCCCACGAGCCCTTGGCGGCGGCGGCGGGCACCGGGTTGGCCTGCTCGAGATCGCCGATGGTCTTGCCCGACGGATCCTTGACGAACCACTTGATGACCAGCTGCACGGTGCGCTCGTCGACCGGCGTCACGGTCACCGCGCCGACGACGATGAAGGCGTCGGGCGCCTCGGCATCGACGACGATGATCTTGCTCGAGCCCAGGGCGCGTCGCATGCCGGAGTAGAGCTGGCGATTGCCGTCCGAGGGGGCGCCGGTCACCGGGGCCACCAGCACCTTGACCTTGGCCTCCTGGGCCGGCGGCGGCTGGCCGGGCAGCTGCGGCGCCGGCGGCGTGGCGCCCGCCGCCGTCGGCGCGAGGCCGGCGATCGGCGGCACGGTGAGATCGGGCGGCGGCTCTTCGGCGACCGTGACGCCGGCAGCGACCTGGCCGGGCGAGCGCGGCTTGAAGTTGGGCGGCCGGCCGATCATGGTCGCGACACGCGGCGCCGCCTGATAGGCGATGCGCGAAACCAGCCGCTCGCTCGCTTCGGCGTAATCCTCTGGCCGCGCCCGTGTCTTGGTGGTCGATTCTTGCGGGTTCGGCGCGCCGTCGACCTTCCAGTCGACCTGGATCTCGATGGCGGTTTCGCCGGCGTCGCGCGTGCTCATCGTGCTGCTGATCTGGATCGGCGCCTGGGCCGGCTGTACGGCGGCGACGATGCCGTAGGACTGCAGCTCCATCGCCAGCGACGCGGCGACGCGCCGGCCCATCTCCGGCGGCATGTTCTTGGGCAGCGCGATCGCGACCTCGTTCTTGTCGCGCGGCAGCTGCCGGATCGGCGCCTCGGTGTCGTCGTGCTCGAAGGGCTTTGGCGGCGCGGCGCAGGCGGCCAGCAGCAACAGCCAGAGGAGCGTCACAGCATGGCGCATGTCGCGACGACTCCGAGCAGGCAGCATAACATCAGGATGATCAGGTAGGGCATCAGCGTCGCAGCGCGATGGCCGACAGGCCCCTTCCGTAGTCGCGTTCGCCCTGCAGGGTATTGCGGCGGTAGCTGAAGAAGTCGTGGCCGGCGGCCAGCGTATCGTGACCGGTGGCGGTCGCCGCCACGCCGGCAAGGCCGATGCGATGGACGAGGTAGCCCGCCAGGTCGAACAGGAAATGACCGGCGCGCGGGGCGTCGCGGAAGAAGGCGGCGTTGGCCGGATCCTGCGCCAGGAAGGGGGCCGGAAACTCCGGCCCGACCTCGTATGACCGGCCGCCGATGCAGGGGCCGACGGCGGCCTTCAGGCGGTCGCGCCGGGCGCCCAGCCGCTCCATGGCGACAATCGTCGCGTCGACCACGCCGGCGAGCGCGCCGCGCCAGCCGGCATGGGCGGCGCCAATCACGCCGGCCGACGGATCGGCCAGCAGGACGGGCGCGCAATCGGCGGCGAGCACGCCCAGCACGACATCGGGCCGGTCGGTCACCAGCCCGTCCGCCTTGGGCGCGCCGGGCGAGGTCCAGCGGTCATCGCCGACGGTCAGCACGTCGGTCGAGTGGATCTGATGCACGGTCAGCAAGTCCGGCTCGGCGCGATCGAACTGGGCGGCGACGCGGCGGCGATTCTCGCGCACGTTCTCCGGCGGATCGGCCGAGCCGTAGCCGCAGTTGAGCGACGAGTAGAGGCCGCTGCTGACGCCGCCATGACGGGTGAAGAATCGGTGCTGCATGCCGTCGAGCTCGGCAAGCGAAGTCGCCTGGATCATTGGGCCTGGATCATGTCGTACTCGGGAAGCTGTCCGAAAAGCCGGGTGGTTCGCTGCTTGGGGTGTCGCCCACGGCCATGACGCGAAACAACGTGCCCATTTGATCCGGGTCGATCAAGCGCGCCAATGCCGCGTCGATGGCGTGGCGCTGCGACAGGGTCGCGCGCGCCTTCAGTGCCTCTGCACGCTGGGCGATGCCGAGGCGCCGCAGGAAGTCGCCCTGGCCGGCGGGGCCGAAGGTCGGCATTCCGGTCGAGCGGGCGAGCGCGGTGAAGTCGACGTGGGCGCTGAGATCGGTCTCGCCTGGCCGGTCGAGGATGTCGCTGCCGCGATGGCGGCGCACCGCCTGGAGCGAGAGGCCGCTGGTGCCCTCGAAGCCGTAGTCGATGATCAGCGCCCAGCCGCCGTCGCGCCGCAGACGCGTGCCGATTGCGCCGGCGAGCGCCAGCCCCGCTTCACAGAGCTCGGCCTGCCGGCCGGGCGCGGCCTCGGGCAGGGCGGCGGCAAAGGGCGTGCGGCCGGGCGCCAGCGCCAGGCGCAGCGTCTCGCCATCGTCGCCCAGGCCGACCATGCGCTCGGCCCAGCCCTGCGGAGTACAGGTGAACTGGCGCACCGGCAGGGCATCGAAGAACTCGTTGGCGACCAGCAGCAGCGGCCCGTCCGGCACGTCGTCGAGCCGGTCGTGCCAGGCCGGTTCGAATCCGGCGAGCGCCGAGGCCTGCGCGGCGCGCAGGGGTTCGTTTATGTCGACCAGGTGCAGGTCGAGCGCGGCATGGAAGCCGGCAACACCGCGGGTGGCGCGCAGGGCGTCGGCCAGCAGGGTGCCGCGACCGGGGCCCAGCTCGACCAGCCGCACTTGTCGTGGTCGTCCCATCGCGAGCCATCGCTCAGCCAACCAGGCGCCCAAGAGCTCACCGAACATCTGGGAGATTTCCGGCGCCGTGGTGAAGTCGCCGGCGGCGCCGAGGGCCGCGGCCTTGCGATAGTAGCCGAAGCGCGGATGGCCCAGCGCCTCGGCCATGAAGTCGGCGACCGGAATCGGCCCGGTGAGGGCGATGCGACGGGCGAGCAGCCGCCCGAGCTCGGTGGTCACGCGAGGGGGGTCACGCGAGGGCGGGCCGCCGTTCGGCGCGCACGATCAGCCAGGCGCCGAACGCCACCATCGGCACCGACAGCAGCATCCCCATGGTGAGCGGCCCCAACAGGAAGCCGAGATGAGCGTCGGGCTCGCGGAACACCTCGCCGACGATGCGCGCCACGCCGTAGCCGGCGCAGAACACGCCGGTCAGCAGGCCGGGCCGGCGGCGTCCATCGGTCCGACGCCACACCGCGACCATCACGAGGAACAGCACGATGCCCTCGAAGAATGCCTGGTAGAGCTGGCTCGGATGGCGTGGCAAGGGGCCGCCGTGCGGGAAGATCATCGCCCATGCCACGTCGCTGGTACGGCCCCACAGCTCGCCATTGATGAAATTGGCCAGGCGGCCGAAGAACAGGCCGATCGGCGTCACGATCGCCACCAGGTCCGACAGCATGAAGGGGTCGACCTTGTTGCGGATGGCGAAGGCCAGGATGGCGGCGATCACGCCCAGCAGGCCGCCATGGAACGACATGCCGCCCTCCCACAGCGTCAGGATCGCGAGCGGATTGGCGAGGTAGAAGCCCGGTTTGTAGAACAGCACGTAGCCAAGCCGTCCGCCCAGGATCACGCCCAGGGCGGCCCATACCAGGAAGTCGTCGATCTTGACTGGCGACAGGAGCTCGGGCGGCTGCTCGCAGACACGCCGCATGATCTGCCAGCCGATGACGAGGCCTGCGATGTAGGCCAGCGCGTACCAGCGGATGGCGAACGGCCCGATCTGGATCAGCACCGGGTCGATGGCGGGGTAGGGGAGCAGGAGAAGGGTGTTCATTGTCGGCCGTTATAGCCGGCCAATCGTGACCGCAGAATGGTTGCGGCGCCGGCCTCATTGTCCTCCCCAGCGAAGCTGGGGAGGTGTCGCCGTCTTACGGCGACGGAGGGGTCATAAGCCATCGGCCCGCCGCTTCTTGTGATTCATGACCCCTCCGTCCGCGAAGATGCGGACACCTCCCCGGCAAAAGCCGGGGAAGAGAAGACGTTGCGGCGCCAGCCTTGAGGGCCGGCGCCGCCGAAAACGATCCGAGCTGTTTTGCGTTTTTATCGAGAGAGGGGGCGTCGGTCGTTCTCGTTTGGGGTTGGCGACAAATCTCGTTTTCCGTTGGCGTTGATTTTCGTTCAGGCTTCCCCGACCGTCTCCAGGATCGAGGCGGTGAGGGCGTCGATCGGCGTCTTGCCGGCCCACACGACGTACTGGAAGGCGGGATAGAAGCGCTCGCTTTCGTTGATGGCGACCTCGACCAGGTCGTTCAGTTGCTCGGGCATCAGGCCGGTGGTGCCGCGCAACGGGATGGCGTGGCGGAACATCGGCAGGCCTTCTTCGCTCCACAGATCGAAGTGACCCAGCCACATCTTTTCGTTGATCAGGGCAAGCAGCACGTGGATGTCGCGATGACGCTCGCTCGGGATGCGGACATCGTAGGCGCAGGTGAAGTGCAGGGCCTCGACGTCCTCGCGCCAGCTGAAGAACATCCGGTAATCGCACCACCGGCCGGCGACCTCGACAGCGATTTCCTGATCGGACGTGCGATCGAAAGGCCAGTCATTGTCGGCCACGATCTTCTCGATCATTTTCAAAGGGTTGAGATCGGCTTTTCGCCTAACTCGCTCTTGTCGCGATAACGCCATCGACCCCACTCCCCCAACTTGTTCCGTCTTGCGGTGCCTGCTGGACCTTTTGTTACGACGGGTGGTCGACATATCGTTGGTGGAGACCAAGCCACCTACAAGCGGTAGCCTGCCACAAGCCATCAATTCGATGCAATCGAAAATAGTGGCTTAAATGGGGAAAAAGCAAGCGATTCCATAATTTTAATCCCCAGAGTTAACACAAGTTGCTTTGTATTTTGCATAGCGGCTGTGCGAGCATTTGCCTAAAATCTAGGCAAATGTCACGGACCGCTACAATCGATCCGGAAGCGCCGGTCTACTGGCGCGCGCTTTCTTTTTAGCCAGGCAAGTTTGCATTGGGCCTTTTATTAAAGTAGATTGTCGACAATCGACGATTGTTGAACCAATCCTTGTCACTGCCCGATCTCTCGCCGGCCGATTCCATGCCGCGGCTGGACCCTGTCCCGCGAAGCACGCTGCGCGCACACGTCGCCGAGCGGTTGCGGGCGGCGATCCTGGCTGGCGACATCGCGCCCGGCGCGCCGCTGGTGGAGACGGCGCTGTCGCAGCGCTTCGACGTCAGCCGCGGGCCGTTGCGCGAGGCACTGCGGCAGCTGATCGAGGAAGGGTTGCTGGTGACGGTGCCCTATACCGGGACGCACGTGGCGTCGCTGTCGTTCGAGGACGTGCGCGAGATCTACTCGCTGCGTACAGCGCTCGAGATTTTCGCTTTCGAGCAGGTGTGGGAACATCGGGACGATCGCTTCCGCCGCGAGCTGGCGCGCCGCAACGCGGCGCTCCTTGCCACGATCGATGCCGGCGACGATCGCGCCAGCATCGCCACCGAGCTGGCATTGCATGGGCTGGTCTACGAGGCGAGTGGCCACAAGCTGCTGCAGCGCGCCTGGCTCGGGCTGCGCGGACGGTTGCAGCTCTACTGGGCGGCCCATCATCGCGCGCATGGCCGTCGCGGACCGCGGCGCGACAGTCACGACAGCTACATCGCGGCGGCGCTGGGTGATGATCTCGCGGCGCTGCGGCTGGAGATCGCCGATCACATGCAGCGCGGCATCGCGGTGACCGAGCGCTTCCTGCGCTCGCTGCCGCAGGCGCCGCGTGACGGGCTCGATGGGGTGACGAAGAAGGGGGACTTGAGATGACGATCAACCGACGTTCGCTGCTGGCCGTAGGATTGGCCAGCTCTGCCGTGCTTGCGTTGCCGCTGGCGGCGCGCGCCGACGGCACGCTCGACGAGATCAAGAAGCGCGGCACCTTGCGCGTCGGTGTCACCCAGGCGCCGCCCTGGTTCTCGAAGGATCCCAAGACCGGCGACTGGACGTCGGGCCTCGGCGTGTCGATGGGCAAGGCGATGGCCGAGGCGCTGGGCGCCAAGGTCGAGGTGGTCGAGGTGACCTGGGGCAATGCGATCGCCGCCCTCCAGGGCAACAAGATCGACATCATGTTCATGATGGACGCCACCGACGAGCGCAAGCAGGCGGCCAATTTCCCGGCCGCGCCGCTGCTCTGGTACTCGCTCGCCGTGCTGGCGCGCGACGACCTGCCGGTGAAGACCTGGGCCGATCTCGACAAGCCCGGCGTGCGCATCGCCGTGCCGCAGGCCTCGACCATGGACAAGTGGGTGAGCGAGCACACGCCCAAGGCCGAGATCCAGCGCTTCCCCGGCAATGCCGAGGCGATCGCCGCCTTCCAGTCCGGCCGCGCCGACGTCGTCTGCCTGTTCCATCCGCCGCTGCTCGCCGCCCGCCAGCGCCTGGGCAAGGGCAAGATCGTGGTGCCGACTCCCGCCGAATCGCGGCCGTCCAGCGCCGCGCTGCGCAAGGATGACGCCGCCTTCACAGCCTGGGTCGACAAGCAGCTGCTGGCCTTCTACCAGAGCGGCCAGACGCAGAAATGGTACGAGGCGGCGGTCAAGGATTTCGGCCTCGATCCCGCCCTGGCGCCGCCGGTCATGAAGGAGATGATCAAGTAGGCGGCGGCATCCGCGGGCGATGTACCGCTGGGATTTCGCGCCGGTCCTCGCCAATGCGCCGCTGCTGGCGCAGGGCCTGGTCAACACGCTCAAGGTCACCGGCATGGCGCTGAGTTGCGGCCTCGTGCTGGGCTTGGCGCTGGCCCTGCTGCGCCTGTCGCGCCATCGCTGGGCGTCGTGGCCGGCCGGCCTCGTCATCGAAGTCTTCCGCACGACGCCGCCGCTGGTCCAGCTGTTCTGGTTCTTCTTCGCCCTGCCGCTGATCGTCGGCATCGAGATGACGCCGTTCGTCGCCGCCGCCGTGACCTTCTCGATCCAGTCGGCGGCGTTCTTCGCCGAGGTCTTTCGGGGCGGCATCGTGTCGGTCGAGCGCGGCCAGTGGGAGGGCGCGCTCGCCATCGGCATGACGCATCGCCAGGCCTTGCGTCGCATCGTCCTGCCGCAGGCGGTGAAACGGATGATGCCGGCCTTCATGGAACGCGCGATCGAGCTCATGAAAACCACGACCCTGGTCGCCACCATCTCCTATGCCGACCTGCTGTTCGCCGCCAACGAGATTGCCCAGAAGACTTTCAGGCCGCTCGAGACCTTCACCGTGGCGGCCGGCATCTACTTCATCGTCATCTTTGCCGCGAGCCTGGTTGCGCGCCTGATCGAGCGCCGTCTCGCGGTGAGCGGCGAGACGACGGTGCACTGATGAGTCCCCGTCAAGAGCCGCGACTGGTCGGGAGCGACAACGGGCGATGAATCACGCCTGGGATTTCGCCTCCGTGCTGGCCAACACCGACGCGCTGCTCGCCGGCGCGGGAGGCACGCTGCGCATCTTCGCGATCTGCCTGGTGGCCGGGCTGGCGCTCGGCCTGGTGGTCGGGCTCGGCCGTTACGCCAGGGCGTGGTGGCTCCATCTGCCGGCGACGGCGTTCGTCGAGTTTTTCCGCAACACGCCGGTGCTGGTCCAGATCCTGTGGTTCTACTTCGCCCTGCCGATCCTGATGCCGTTCGAGATCAGCCCGCTGGCCGCCGCCTCGCTCGGCATCTCGCTCAATTCGGCGGCGTTCTCGGCCGAGATCTATCGCGGCGGCATCCAGTCGATCGAGCGCGGCCAGTGGGACGGCGCCCGCGCCATCGGCATGAGCTGGGCGCAGGCGATGCGGCGCATCATCCTGCCGCAGGCGATCAAGCGCATGATGCCGGCGCTCACCAATCGCGCCATCGAGATCTTCAAGATGTCGACGCTCGCCTCGGCGGTGGCCTATGTCGAGCTCTTGCAGCAGGCCAAGCTGATCGCCTCGCTGAACTTCAACCCGATCGAGGCCTATACGGCGGTGGCGGTGATCTTCTTCGTCTTCCTGTGGCCCCTGGTTCAGCTCACCTACGGGCTGGAGCGCCGGTTGCGGAGGGATGAATGACCATCCTGCGCGTCACCGGCCTGGTGAAGCGCTTCGGCGCCAACGAGGTGCTGCGCGGCATCGACCTCGCGGTGGAGCGCGGCGAGCGCATCGCCATCCTGGGGTCGTCCGGCTCGGGGAAGAGCACCCTGCTGCGCTGCCTCAATTTCATGGAGCTGCCGACGTCTGGCCGCATCGAGCTCGACGGCCAGCTGCTCGGGCGCGAGGGCCGCGGCGGGGCGCGCAGCTATCGCGACGGCGAGCTGATCGGCGTGCGCCAGCGCGTCGGCATGGTGTTCCAGCAGTTCAATCTCTTTCCCCACATGACGGCGCTCGGCAATGTCATGGAAGGCCTGCGCACCGTGCGCCGCCAGTCGAAAGCCGAAGCGCAGGCGCGGGCCGAGAAGGAGCTGGCGCGCGTCGGACTCGCCGACAAGGCCGACCACTATCCGGCGCACCTGTCGGGCGGCCAGAAGCAGCGCGTGGCGATCGCCCGCGCGCTCGCCATGGATCCCGAGCTGCTGCTGTTCGACGAGCCGACCTCGGCGCTCGACCCCGAGCTGGTCGGCGAGGTGCTGGCGACCATCCGCAGCCTTGCCGACGAGGGCCGCACCATGCTGCTGGTGACGCACGAGCTCGGCTTCGCCTACCACGTGGCGACTCGCGTGATCTTCCTGGCCGATGGCGCGATCCACGAGCAGGGCACGCCCGACCAGGTGCTGCGCGCGCCGAAGCAGCCGCGCACCCGCGCCTTCCTCGACAGTCACCGGCAATACAGCCTCTAGGAACCAGGAATGTCAGCGACCGAGATCACCAGCGCACAAGCCTACCAGGCCGACAGCCGCAACGATGGCGTGCTGGTCTACGTCAACGGCGCGTTCGTGCCGCGCGGCGAGGCACGCGTCTCGGTGTTCGATTCCGGCTTCGTGCTGGGCGACGGCGTGTGGGAGGGCCTGCGCCTGGTCAAGGGCCGGCTGATCAGCCTCGACGCCCATCTCGATCGCCTGTTCGAGGGCGCCAAGTCGATCGACCTCGATATCGGGTTCACCCGCGAGGGCGTCGTGCGCGCGGTGCAGGACACGCTCGACCGCAACGGCATGACCGATGGCGCGCACGTCCGCCTGATGGTGACACGCGGGCTGAAGCGCACGCCGAACCAGGATCCGCGCTTCGTGATCGGCAAGGCGACGGTCGTGATCGTCGCCGAATACAAGACCCCGGTGCCGGAGGCCAAGACGCGCGGCTACGCGCTGTTCACCTCGACCTTCCGCACGACGGGTCCCGACCAGTTCGACCTGCGCCTCAACTCGCACAGCCGGCTCAACCTCATCCAGGCGCTGATCCAGGCGATCAAGGCGGGCGCCGACGAGGCGCTGATGCTCGACCCGCGCGGCTTCGTGGCGTCGTGCAATTCGACCAACTTCTTCATCGTGCGCCGCGGCGAGCTGTGGACCTCGACCGGCGCCTACAGCTTCAAGGGCATCACCCAGCGCAACGTCATCGACGCCTGGCAGGCGGTGGGCGGCGTCGCGCGCGAGTGCGATTTCACCCTGGCGCAGGTCTATTCCGCCGACGAGGCCTTCGTCACCGGCACCCTGGGCGGCGTGACGCCGGTGACGAAAGTCGATGGACGAGCGATCGCCGATGGCAGGCCCGGCAGCGTGACCGCACGGGCAAGCAGCCTCTATCTGGAGTCGGTCGGCGCGGCGTGAAGGTGCTGGCCTTCGCGGCCTACTTGATGGCCAGATCAGACCAGAGCGGTGCTTTCGTAGGTTGAAGCACCCTGAACATCACTTCACTCACTTGGACTTTGGTGTCGTCCTGAGCGCAGCGAAGGACCTGATCGCCGTTTGCCACAAGTGTGCTCTGAAACTTCTGGCGATGAGATCCTTCGCTTTGCTCAGGATGACAGAAGAGGCAGGCGCTTGGTCCCAAGTGAACCGATCGGATCTTGGGAGCCTCCGCCGTCGACGCCGCGGCGGATGACGCCCTTCCCGGCAAGCTCGTCGATCTCGCGATCGTCGAGGCCGATCTCGCGTAATGCTTCGTGGGTATGTTGACCGAGCATGGGCGCCGGGCTGGCGATGCGCCCGGGTGTCTCCGAGAGCTTGATGGGCACGCCGACGACCTGCAGCTCGGGAATCTTCGGGTGCGGCAGGTTCACGACCAGCTCCTGGTCGCGGACCTGCTCGTCCTTCATGACTTCGGCGATGTTCTGGATCAGGCTGGCGGGAACGCCCCATTCGTCCATCAAGGCGACCCACTCGGCGGCCGGGCGCGTGGCGAACAGCTCCGCCAATGACGACACCAGCTCGCTTCGATTGGCGACGCGGGCGGAATTCGTCGCGTAGCGCAGATCGTCGATCCAGCCGGTCCGCTCGATCGCCCGACAGAAGCGTTTCCACAGTCCGTCATTCCCGACGGCCAGCAGGAAATAGCGGTCCGCGGCCATGAATGCCTGATAGGGGGCCACGGCGCCCGTCACGTGGCCCATCGGCTTGGGCGGCACGCCGGCCGCCTGGGTCGCCACCGCGAAGTAGCTCATGGTCGCAATCTGGCCGGCCAGCAGCGACGACTGCACGTGCTGGCCGCGGCCCGTCTTCTCGCGCGCCCACAGCGCGGTCATGATGCCGCCGTAGGCGAGCAAGCCGGCGGTGATATCGGCGGAAGGATAGCCGACCCGGACGGGCTCGCCGTCGGGCGTTCCGGTCATGCTCATGACGCCGCCGTAGCCCTGCATGATGAAATCGTAGGCGGCCTTGTGGGCGATCGGCCCTGAGCGGCCGAAGCCGGAGACCGAGCAATAGATGATGCGGGGATTGCGCGCCGAGACCTCGGCATAGCCAAGGCCGAGGCGCTCGACGGTTCCGGTGCGAAAGTTCTCGATCAGCACGTCGCAGCGCTCGGCCAGCCGCAGCACGATCTCCCGTCCCGCGTCGGACTTGAGGTCGATCGCCACGCTCTTCTTGTTGCGATTGACCGCGAGATAGATTGCGCCTTCCCCGTTCCACAGCGGCGCCATGGCGCGCGTTTCGTCGCCCCGCTCCGGCTCCTCGATCTTGATGACGTCCGCGCCCATGTCGGCAAGCGTCATCGAGCAGAATGGGCCCGCGATTGTTCGTGCCAGCTCGAGGACACGCACGCCTTCCAACGGCAGGGACATGATTACCCAGTCTCCTCAATGATGTCTTGCGTGGTGCGCGCGTTCTTCAGCGGCTCGGCTCACGCGCGGTCCGGATTGTAGACCCGCAGCGGGCGATGGGTTTTGTAGGCGGATTTCTGGTCGGCCCACATGACGCCCGTGGCGCCGCCGCCATCGACGACGATGGCCTGGCCGGTGACGAAGCTCGAGCGGTCGCTTGCCAGGAAGAGCGCCATTTGCGCGATGTCATCCGGCCGGCCGGGCCGAGGGATCGGTTGCAGTCCGGCATAGTCGGCGATGCGCTCCTCGATGAGCGAATCCGGCTTGCCCACGGTGTTGGCGGAGAGCGGCGTGGCGATGGCGCCGGGACAGATGCAGTTGACGCGGATCGAAGCCTCGCCGAGCGGCATCGCGGCCGCCTTGGTCATGTGGATCACCGCCGCCTTGGCCGCGGAATAGACGATCGGGCCGCGGCCGGCGGTCACGCCTGCGATCGAGCCGGTGTTGATGATCGAGCCGCCGCCTTGCCGGCGCATCACCGGTGTCGCGTGCTTCATGCCGAGGAAAACGCCCCTGACCAGGACGTCGAAGGTCATGTCGAACTCGTCCGTCGGAATGTCCTCGAGCGGGCCGAGCGCGCCACCGAAGCCGGCATTGTTGAACATGCAATCGAGCCGTCCCCATCGGTCGACTGCCATGTCGATTGCGGCCCTCACCTGGTCTTCCTGGCGCACTTCGCAAAACACGAAGGCTGCGGCAGCGCCGAGCTCCTCGGCCAGCGCCGCACCGCGCTCGCGCTGCATGTCCGCGATGACGACGCGCGCGCCCTCGTTCACGAAGAGGCGGGCCGACGCTTCGCCGATGCCGCTGGCGCCGCCGGTGACGACGGCGACCTTGCCTTCCAGTTCTGCCATGGCTGTCCTCCCCCTGGACTAGACACTGCCCTCCAACCGATAGGGCGTCATCGACGTCTGCGCCGCCTCCCGCCGGTCGTGCCAGCGTTTGCCGCCGCCGTAGTAGGCAAGGCTGCCCGGCTTCGCCTTGCCGTCACCGTTGTAGTAGGAGAGGCAGTCCCGCAACGGCGCCGACAGGACATCCATCTGGGCACAGTGCCGGGCATACTCGTCTTCGGCCTCCGCGGTCACATCGATGGTTGCCGCGCCGCGCGCCCTGACGGTTTCCAGGGCCCAGACGATGTAGTGGACGTGCATCTCGGCCACGCGGGTGAAGTTGAATTGGCCGCCGCCGCCCTGCGGGCCGTTCATGATGAAGAGGTTGGGGAAGCCGGCGGAATGCATGCCGAGGAAGGTCTTCGTCCCCTCGGTCTCCCACTTCTCCTTCAGCGTCTGCCCGCCCAGTCCGCGAATCATGTTGAAAGAGCCGGTGCCCATCCATTCGAATCCGGTCGCGTAGATCAGCACGTCGAGCGGATACTCCACGCCGTCGTGAACGACACCTCGTTCGTTGATCAGCTTCACGCCCGTGGGCGCCGTGTCGACCAGATGGACATGATCCAGGTTGAAGGTCGGCAGGTATTCGTCGTGGAAGGTCGGCCGCTTGCAGCCGTAGGGATAATAAGGCTTCAAGGCCGCCGCCGTCTGCGGGTCCTTGACGACGGCGTCCACCCGACCGCGTATCTGCTCCATGATGCGGAAGTTGCTGTGGAGCTGGGCCTCGATCATCTCCTCGGGCGAAAGCTCGCGCTCGTACTGCTTCTGGCGCTTGTAGTTCGTGATCTTTCCCGACAGGAAGTCGTCATTGCCCTGTAGCGCGGTGCGTCCGGCGGAGATGAGGGCCAGGCGCTCCCGCCGCTTGACCGCCCAACCCCCCTCGTGCGGCCACGTCGCGTATTCTTCCTGTGTCGTGGCCCGCTGGTCGCGCACGTCGATGGACGAGGGCGTCCGCTGGAAGACATGGAGCGACTTCACCACCTTGGCGATCTCGGGCACGACCTGCACCGCCGTGGCGCCGGTGCCGATGATCCCGACGCGCTTGCCGCCCAAGTCGATGTTGTAGTTCCAGCGCGAGGTGTGGAATGCCTCGCCCCTGAAGGTCTCCATGCCGTCGATCCTGGCGAGGCGCGGGGTCGTCAGGATGCCGTTGGCCAGAACGACGAAGCGGGCGCGCATGGCATCGCCGCGGTCGGTCCTGACGATCCAGCGCCTGGCCGCTTCGTCCCACACCGTTTCCTCGACCGTGGTGTGGAACAGGCAGCGCTCGTAGAAGCCGAACCGCTCCGCCATGAGCTGGCAGTATTCCAGGATCTCGAAGCCCGAGGCGAACTTCATCGACGGGATGTGGCCCATCTCCTCGAGCAGCGGCAGGTAGCTGTAGCTCTCGACGTCGCAGGCGATGCCGGGATAGCGGTTCCAGTACCAGGTGCCGCCGACGTCGCCGCCCTTTTCGCAGAAGCGCACGTCGGTGAAGCCGGCCTTCATCAGCCGGTACCAGAGGAGGAGTGCGCCGAAGCCTGCCCCGATCACCAGGATCTCGCAGTCGTCGTCGAGGGCGTCGCGCGGCACCGGCGCATCGGAATAGACATCCTCGAGATACCGGGCGAACTCGCCTTCCAGGCGGATGTAGTCGGCGGCGCCGGTGCGGGCTTCCTTGAACTTCCGGTACTTCGCCTGCTCCTCGGCATCGAAGACCGCGCCGGGCGGTGGCGGCGGCAGGGTCTTCAGCGCCTCGTCCTCGACGATCGAGTAACCCTTCCCCGCGATCTTGTCCGTCGCCTTGGCGGCTCGGGTGGCGAACAGCTTGCGGCCGGTCTCGGCGTCGATGCGGACAGCCTGGCTCATGGGTGCGGCCCCTTCGTCGGCGTGTTCCCGGGCATCGAGCCAACCTCCGTCCCGGTCAGTATCTTGCCTCACTGTAGGAGACGGGGCGCGGTTGAGTAAGACGAGAATCGGCGGCCCAGCTTCCGCCACGTGAAAGCCTCTGTGCCGAATGCCGGAGCGCGGTGGACTCGCCGAGATGGCCTTCAGAACGGCGCAGTGTCTCTCTGCACGTCGATCGTCCGCATCGCGATGTCACGCATCAGCCCGATCTCCGTCATCTCGCGTCCCTCGACGAGCGCCTGGGTGACGATCGCCAGGTCGGGCCAGCACAGATCGCCGGCCGGCGACGCCTCGTGCATCCAAAGGGCGGTGCGCAGGAACATGTCGGCCCATTTCTGGCGATGCTGCGCAAAGACAGTCTGTAGGAGATACGTGGCGAGCTTCGGACGGCTGGCGCCGGATGCCTGCTCGATGGCCTGGGCGACCTCCGGGCTGTCCTCGAACCAGGATTGGGCGATGGCTTCGAGATCGACCAACTCGTCGCTCCTCTGCAGGATCGACGTGACGGCGGCCGGCTGGCGCATCGTCTTGGGTACCTCGGCGATCAGGTCGGCAAGCGTCTTCTCGAAGGGCATCAGCGAAGGCTGCCAGTCCGCCCCGCCGATCGTCTCGGCGACCTGCAGCAGGCCGCCGGGCGGGACGCCGCCATCCTGCAACCCGAGCGCCAGCTGGTGCGCGACGACGCGGTCGAGATAGGCGCGCGATACGGCGAGCGTCGGGATGTCCCTTCGGGCTTCGGCGATCTGCCGGTCGATGGCGCGGCGCGGCTCCGGTTGGTGGCTCCAGGCATCCGCGACCCCGCCCTTCGTCATCAGCGACGACAGGCGCACCTTCCGCCCGCTCGGTGATACCAGCAGGAAGATCTGTGTCGCAGAGCCATCGATGCCGCTGGCGTCGACCGACGTGACGCCGCCTTCATCCCATTGCGCGCAGTCGACACCGGCCGCCCGCGCCTTGCGGACGATTGCGTCGACGCCGGCGCGCTCGGTTTCGGGCCGCCAATTGCGCATCGAGATCAGCCGCCGCACGTCGGTCGGGGTCAGGGACCCGGCAACCTCTTCGAGCGCGTCGGCAATCGCACGACGAACGGACGCTTCCGGGTCGAGCAGGAACAGGACCGCGGCGCTGCGCGCCGGCGCACTGCCGCCGAGCGCCATGGCGCCGGCCACGGCGCCGCGCGCGTCCATCGGCATGGCGTGACTGCCCTTCATCAGCATGACGATGGTTTCGAACGGATCGCGGCCGCAAGCTTCGAGGATTTCGTCGAAAGCGGTGCGAATGTCCGGGGGCGCCCCATCATCGTCGTGCTCGACAGGTTGCTCGACCGCCAGCGCCGCGAGCTCCGGCGACGCCGGTATCTTCGATTGGTGAAGCGCATCGCCCAAGGCGGCGAGCACGCCGGCATCGACCTTCCCCGTCCGGACCTGCCTGACGACCTCTGACTGGAACTCGGCGATCAGCTCGGCCGCGTCAGCATAGCCGCGGTCGGCGCGGTAGCGCAGCGTCTCGAGCAGCCTCTGCAGGACGACGAGGTAACCGACGGCCAGAGATTCGTCGTCATCGGCCCGAGGCAGGTGCCGCGCGAGGCCGGCGAAGGCGGCAAAGACCTCGCGTGGCGCGCTTTCGCAGTACCGCTCGAGCTCGGCGGTGAGCGGCGGTGGTTGGCCCTTGGCGAACGCCCGCGCAATCCGTCTGGCATATTCGTCCGTCTGTGTCCGTTTCGACCGGGCTCGGCTCATCGCTCGCTCCTTATCGAACGATGGTAGCGGGACGTCGCAGCGCAGTCCTGTGGATCGGTCAGTGCGGCCCCATCCCGACTGACGGTTCGCACGAGATTGCACGCCTTTTAGGTGCGCAATACTGCTAGAGTCTTTGCGTGAATTCCCTTCCGCTACGATCTCTGGAAGCCTTTGTCGTCGTTGCACGCGCCCTCAGTCTGGCGCGCGCGGCGGCGATGCTCAATATCACGGTGCCGGCGGTGAGTCGCAGGATCCAGATCCTCGAGCGCCATCTTGGAGTCTGGCTGTTTGATCGCTTGCCCCGAGGTCTCGCCCTCACGGCAGCGGGCGAGCGCTACGTCGCGGAGCTTGGTCCGGCGTGGGACGCCGTGCGTGCCGCCACGGAGGCGGCAAGGGTTCCGGTGCGCCGCGATGCCTTCAGGGTGAGCGTCATCCCGACCTTCGCCGCGAACTGGCTCGTGCCGCGCCTCACCAGGAGCGGCATCGCGCTGGGCAACCTCGAGATCGAGCTCGAGACCTCGCCCGATATCGTCGATCTCGCCCAGCGCCGCGACCTCGACTGCGCCATCCGGCTCGGCCGCGGACCGTGGCCCGGCGTGGCCGGCCGCAGGGTCCTGCCGGTCGAGGCCTATCCGGTGGCCAGTCCCGGGCTCATTCCAGGCGATCGCCTGGAGAGCCTCGACGCGCTCTCGGCGCATACGCTCATCACAAGCTCACGGGATACATGGCGACCTACCGCTATCTGCGCGCCTTCACCGCCGCGCCCGATCCGGCGGTGCTCGCCTTCCTGCGCCGGCGGCTCGATGACTTTCTTGGTATTCTCGACGGCCATCTGGCGGACCGCAGCTTCGTGATTGGGGAGCGGGCGACGATCGCCGACATCTCCCTGATGGCCTACCTGTCGTTCCCGGTCCACGAGAGCGGATACGATCTTGCCGCGAGCCGTCCCGCCATCGCCGCCTGGCTTGCGCGCCTGGCCGAGCTTCCCGGATGGCAGGCACCCTACGATCTGCTGCCGGGCAAGCGCCTGCATTGCCACGTGTGACCGCTGTTTCCGGCAGATTGACGTCTGCCTCATCAGTGCGCAGTTGAATCGATATAGCCTATAGGCTATACTACTCCGCAGGCCGTGGACCATCGAGTTCCACGATCTGCTTGCTCCGGAATTTCGAAGCTGGCGGCATGACGTTCAGAGGGCCGCGGCGACGGCAATCGAGACGCTCCAGATCATCGGTCCGACCTTGGGTCGGCCTCACGCCGACACGCTGAAGGGATCGAGACATCGCAATATGAAGGAGTTGCGGTTCGGTGTCGGCGATGGCGAGTGGCGCATTGCCTATGCCTTTGATCCGCGTCGACAAGGCATCTTGTTGGTCGGCGCGACGAAGTCGGGCGTGGCGTCGGATCGATTCTATCGGCGTTTGATCACGACGGCCGACCTTCGGCTCGATGCGCATCTTGCAGAATTGCGCGCTAAGAGGAGATAGCGATGCCCGTGGCGTTTGAAGACATGATGAAGGAACTCTTTTCTCCGAAGGAGCGTGCCGCTATCCGGCGAACGGCGACTGCAGCTGCGAAACGGCACTTGGCGCTCAGGGAATTACGTGAGGCTCGCAACCGCACCCAGGTGGCGGTCGCCCGACGGCTGAGCGTGAAACAGGTCAATATCTCGCGATTGGAAGGCCGCGACGACCTGCGCCTGTCGACGCTCAGCAAGTACATCGACGCGATTGGCGGCCGGCTTCATCTGATCGTCGAGTTTCCGGAACAGGAGCCTGTCGTGCTGAGTGGCATCGGCCGCCGCCGCCCAAAACTGAAGAAGAAGGCCGCCTGAGCCGGAGACTGACGTTCAGTGCCAGACCCGCCGCGCCGTCTCCAAAATCACTTCGAGCTTGCGCCACTGCTGGTCGTGGTCGAGGTCGTTGCCGGACATGCCTGAGGCGAAGCCGCATTGCGGGCTCAGCGCGAGCTGGTCGATGTCGATGAAGCGGCTCGCCTCCTCGATGCGGCGCTGCAGGGCATCGACGGTCTCGACGTCCCCCGTCTTTGTGGTGACCAGGCCGAGCACAACGACCGGCGCCGTGCCGATTGGGCCCTTGGGCACGAAGCGCAGCGGCTCGAAGCCGCCGGCGCGGCCGGTGTCGTACTCGAGCAGCAGGCGATCGAAACGAAGGGTCGCGAACAGCTCCTCGGCGATGCCGTCGTAGGTACCTTCGCGATGCCACATGCTGGCGCGGTTGCCGCGGCAGATATGGATGCCGAACACGGCTTTGCCGGCGTGCCGGGCGACCACTGCATTCGACGCCTTGATGGCGCGCCGGAGGTTGGCCATCGGATCCTCGCCACTGGCACGCATGCGCTCCAGGGTCGCGCGGTCGACGTAGCCAGTGTAGCTCGGCTCATCGAGCTGCACGTAGGGACAGCCCGCCTCGACCAGCTCGCCGACCATGCGGCTCTGAACGTCGACGACATCGGCCAGGAAGGCGTCGGCGCTGTCGTAGGCGGCCTTGGAGGCGGGCAGGTCGCACATCTGCGAGACCCGGTCCGGGCCCATCAGCATTGCCTTGCCCGGCGTCGTGGCGATCGAGGCGAGACGCCGGTATTCGGCAAGCGGGAAGTTGCTCAGCAGCCGCAGGCGTGCGGTCGCCGGCGTCTTGTAGCTCTGGACGGCATCGGCGCCCATCGTGTTGGCGCGCTCGTGCTCGTGGCGCATCGCCGGATTGGCGAGAAAGGAGCGCCACGACGCCTCGTCGAGCGCCCAACCCTCGATCCTGCTGAAGCTCACATGCCAGTTGATGCGGCCGAACTCGCCGTCGGTGACGACCGGGAAGCCGATCGACTGTTGCCTGGCAACGACGTCGCGCACGGCCTGCTCGACCAGCCGATCGAGGGCGTCGCGCGCGAGCGCGCCCTTGGCGCAGGCAAGGAACGCATCCTTGAGCGACGACGGGCGCAACAGGCTGCCGACCTGGTCGACGCGCAGCGCGAGAAGGTCGGGCCGGCGTGCCATTCTGCGCGCCGCGCCTATTCGGCCGCGAGCTTGCGCGCCGCCCGCGGGTCGCGCGTGATCATGCCGTCGGCGAGGTCGCGCTCGATCATGGCGTCGGGCCGCTCGGCGAGGCGGCCGAAGCCGCCGCCGCCGCCCACGAACATCTCGACCAGGTCGCCTTTGCCGAGATCGACGGCGGCCTTGCTGCGCAGCTCCTCGACCGTGCCGTCGGCGCGCAGGATGCGGCAGTAGCCGCGCTGGCCGGGCTCGCCGCCCTGCAGGCCTTCGGGCGCCAGGCGGAAGCGGTCGGAATAGATGGCGAGCTGCACGTCGTCCGTCAGGATCTCGCAGCGGCGGAAGAAGCCGGCGCCGCCGCGCCGCGCGCCCAGGCCGAACGAGTCGGGCGCCAGCTCGTAGCCGACGATGCGGAAGAAATCGTAGTCGATGTCGAGCGATTCGACTGGCGCGTTCGAGCAATTGCTGAGCGGCGAGTCGACGGCGTCGCAGCCGTCGGCATCCCGGGAGGCGCCGTAGCCGCCGCCGAAGATCTCGAGATAGACGCTGTAGCCCCTCTCGCCGAGATGGGAGAGGCAGAGCGCCGTCGTGCTGTCGAAGCCGGTGGCGATCACCCGGTCGGGCAGCGCCTGCGCCAGCGCCTTCATCACCGCGTTGAAGGCGCGATAGGCCGGGATCATGCGCGCCCGCACCGGCGCCGGCGGCCTGGGATTGAGCAGCGAGCCGTACGGCACCTTTATGGTGATCGGCCGCGCCATGCCCTCGTTGTAGGGAATGTCCGCGCTGGTCAGCACCGACTTCACGCACGACAGCGCGGCCGACAGGGTGCTCGAGTAGGGGCAGTTGAGGTTGCGCTTGACCTGGCCGCAGGTGCCCTCGAAGTCGATCTCGACCGAATCGTCGCTGATCGTCACCTTGGCCTTCACCACCAGCGGCTCGTCGCTGAGACCGTCGTCGTCGACCGCGTCCTCGCCGTAGAAGGTGCCCTTGGGCGCCTGGGCGATGGCGGCGCGCACGCGGCGCTCGGAGTAGTCCTGCATCTCCGCCATCGCCGCTTCGACCTTGTCGGCGCCGTAGCGCTCGCACAGCTGCTTCACCCGCAACACGCCGATCGCGTTGGCGGCGAACTGGGCGTTGAAATCGCCGATCGTCAGGTCGGGTACGCGTACGTTCGCCGTCACCAGCCGCTCGAAGCTGCCGCCGTTCCAGTCGCGCGCGAAATCGTACTTGCTGGGCGGGAAGCGCAGGCCTTCCTGGTAGACATCCGAGGCATGGATGTTGAGGCCGGGCGCCCCGCCGCCGAGATCGAGATGGTGCGCCACCGAGGCGCCGAAGCCGACCACGCGGCCGCCCACGAAGATCGGCGTGAAGATGAACACGTCGGGGATGTGCTGGCCGCCCTCGAACGGGTCGTTGTTGATCAGGAAGTCACCTTCCTTGAGCGTCTCGACGGGATGGCGCCTGAGGCAGGCGCGCAAGGTCTCGCCGATCGGGCCGAGCTGCATGGGGATCAGCTCCGCTTGGGCGACGGTGTTGCCGTGGCGATCCATCAGGCCGGCCGAGCCGTCGCGTGCCTCGCGCAGGATGGTCGAGTAGGCCGAGCGGATCAGCTTCACGCCCATCTCGCGGGCGGCAGCGATCAGCGCCTGGCTGATGACGGCATAATCGAGGGGACTGAGCTGGCTCATGACGATCTCCGCAGGATCATATTGTCCGCTTCATCGAGGGTCGCTGTCCATCCGGGCGGCACCCAGGTGGTGGCGGTGTAGCCCTCGACGACGGCCGGTCCGGCAATGACCTGGCCGGCCGCGAGCGCCTCGGCCGCGTGGCGGGCGCAGTCGATCCAGGCCTCGCCGTGGAAGATGCGCGTCGCGTCGGCGCCGCGGCTCGCCTCGGTCTCGCGGTCGAGACGCGGCGCGGCGCCGATCGGCAGGGTGGCGCCGACCCGCAAGGTCACGATCTCGACCGGCCGGTCGAGCGTGGCGCCGTGCATGAAGGTGCGGTGATGGGCGTCGGCGAACAGGCCCGCGAGATACGCCGCGTCGAGCGCGCCGAGCCGGCTTGCCGGGATCTCGACGCCGACCTCGAAGGCCTGGCCGACGAAGCGCATGTCGAGCGTGTGGGTGTAGACGAGCTCGCCCGGCAGCTTCATGTCGGCGAACTGCTGGGCGAGCCGCGCCCGCATCTCGGCGAAGACGCGGCCGGCCTCCGCCGCCGCTTCGTCGTCGAGCTTCATCTTGCGCGTCACCGCATCGAACTTGGTGTAGTCCGACGCCACCAGGCCGTAGGCCGAGATCACGCCGGCGCTTGGCGGTACGACGATGGTGGAGATGCCGAGTTCCTCGGCAATGCGCGCGGCATGCAGCGGACCGGCGCCGCCGAACGGCACCAGCGCGTAGTCGCGCGGATCGCGGCCGCGCTCGGTCGAGACGAGCTGGATGGCGCGCACGATGTTGGCATCGGCGAGCTGCAGGGCCGACGAGGCGGCCTGCTCGATGCCGAGGCCGAAGCGCGTCGCCAGGGGCTCGAAGGCGCCTCGCGCGGCGTCGCCATCGAGCGTCATGCGGCCGCCCAGGAAGGCGCCGGGCCGGATGGTGCCGATCACGATATGGGCGTCGGTGGTCGTCGGTTCCGTGCCGCCCTTGCCGTAGCAGGCCGGGCCGGGATCGGCGCCGGCGCTCTGCGGGCCGACGCGCAGCATGCCGCCGTCGTCGACCCAGGCGATCGAGCCGCCGCCGGCGCCGACGGAGACGATGTCGAGCACCGGCGTGCGGATCGGCAGGCCGTCGATCTCGCTCTCCGAGGCGAGCGAGGGGCGGCCCTCCTGCACCAGGCAGACATCGGTGGAAGTGCCGCCCATGTCGAAGGTGATCAGGTTGTCGAAGCCCGAGCGCGCCGCCTGGCGCGTCGCCCCCACGACGCCGGCCGCCGGACCGGAATAGAGCGCCGTGATGGCGCTCTGGCGCATCGCCTCGGCGGGCAGGCGGCCGCCGTTGGACTGCATCACCGTGAAGCGGCCGCGAAAGCCCGACTGGGCGAGCTTGCTCTCGAAGCGGTGCAGGTAGCCGTCGATCACCGGCTGGACGTAGGCCGAGAGCAATGTCGTCGAGGCGCGCTCGAACTCGCGGAACTCGCGCGCCACCTGGTGGCTGGCGGTGACCAGCACGTCGGGCAGCGCTGCGCCGATCAGCGCGGCCAGGCGCTGCTCGTGCGCCGGATTGGCGTAGGCGTTGAGCAGGCAGATCGCGACGGCGCGGTAGCCGCCCGCCTTCAGCGCCGGGATCAGCGCGCTCCGGACGGCAGCTTCGTCGATCGGTGTGTCGATCGCGCCGTCGGCGGCGATGCGCTCGGGCACCTCGAAGCAATCCTTGCGGCGCACCGGCGGCGCCGGCTTGGCGTAGAACAGGTCGTAGATGTTGCGCCGGTCGTGGCGCTGCATGAAGAGCAGGTCGCGAAAACCCTGCGTGGCGACGAACGCCACCGCCGCGCCCTTGCGCTCCAGCACCGCATTGGTGGCGACGGTCGAGCCGTGGCCGAGATCCTCGATGCGCGCCAGATCGATGCCGGCGGCCGTCAGCGCCGCGAATGCCCCGATGTCGGGGCTGCGCGGCGTGCTCGGCACCTTGGTGACAACCACGCGGCCATCCTCGACCGCCACCAGATCGGTGAACGTCCCCCCGACCTCGACTCCAACGCGCATGCAGAACGCCCTCCTGAGGGAGCCATGCTACGAGGCTGCAGGCACGTATTCCAGTCGGGTGGAGGGGCGCCGCGAAGAAGCTCGACGACGTTCTGTGGCGCCGTCGATCGCCGCGGCCTCGTAAAGTTCCTCGGGCACCGATTTCATCGATGCCAGATTTCCCTACCGGTCTGTGCTAACCGGCCAGTTCGACGATCTGGGCAGCCAGCCCCATCACCTCGGCAGCTTGCTTGGCAAGCTCCTTGGCGCCTGGGGCGTCCGTAAGTGCTATGACCACCAGGTTGAGCGACGGCACCACAAGGGCAAACTGCGCGCCGTAGCCCCAAGCCAAGGTCGCAACGCGTCGATGGAGCGTCCCCGTGAACCACAGGTATCCATAGTCGACGTTGGTCATTGGCCCGAGTGGCCAACCGAGGGCGATGTGGCGGCGCGTGCGCTCCGCCACCCATTGTGCGGGGACGACCTGCCGTCCCCGCCATCGCCCGCCATCGGCCATCGTCCACGCAAGTCTGGCCAGATCGCGCGTGCGGAGCCTGAGGCCCGAATCCGAGCGGACGTTGCCGGCGGCATCGCGTCGCCAATCGTAGTCATAGTCGCCGATACCGAGCGGCGAAAAAAGCGAGGCTCTGGCGAAGTCCTCCACTGAGCCGCCAACAGCGTGAGCCAGGATCGGCGCAATCAAGGAGACGGCTGCGCTGCTATACCTCCATACAGGTGGAACAGAGGGCTCGAGTGGCACGTCCCGGACCTGCGGTTCCAGGTCCCTCGTGTCCGATTGCCGGTCATCCGGAAAGCCACCGGTTTGCGTGAGTAACTGTGCAAGCGTCACGCCATTCGCCGCTGACGCGGGGGCTCTTGCGGCCGCCTCGGGCAGAAGTTCGGCTATCGTTTGATCGAGGCTCCTGATCTTTCCTTGTTCCAGGGCGATGCCGACGAGGATGGAGGAGATGCTCTTTGTAATCGAGGCGATGTTGCGCAGTGTCGAAGCTTTGGATCCGGCGTAATAGCGTTCCTCGACCAGGAAGCCGTTGCGCACCACGACAAGGCTGCGGAGCGTATAGAGCGACGTCGCCAGATTCAAAATCCTGGCGGGATCCAGAATTGCATCCAACGCCACCTTGTCGATGCCTTGGCTCTCAGGCGTCGCTACGGGCCAGTCAGCCATGTCGGCAGCGCGCCCACCCGCTCCGGCGAAGGCCAATGCCGACAGGCCGCCAGCGATCATCATGCGCCTCGATCTCACGGTCTAGTTCTCGAGCGTGCGCTGAAAGAAGCTGCGAACGCGATTGGCCGCGTCCTGGGCTGCCGCCTCGTTGTACTGCAGCCAATGACCGTACAGGCGGATGCCCTCGCCCAACTCGGAGGCGACGAACGAGTGATAGGTGTCAGGATAGACCACCAGCTCGACCTTCGAGCGGTCGGCGGGTTCGCGCGGTGGCCCGAAGGCACCGGTCTTGCCGGCCGCCATGTCCCGGCATGCCGCGGCCGGAGTCCAGTCGTCGAGTTCGCCGATCAGGACGAGGGTCGGCGCCGTCATGATACCGGCCATGCCGGAACACCTTGGATAGAAGGCGACTCCGGAGCGGAACTTCACGGGGAACATCGGCTCGACCAGGTCGCGCTCGAGCGCAGTCAACACCGATCCGGCGCCCAGCGAGATGCCCAGCATGCCGACGCGATCGGCGCGCACGAATGGCTGCACTGCGAGGAAATTCAAAGCCTGATAGGCATCGAAGGTCTGCTCGTTCAGGCCTCTGCTGCAGGCGTTCGTCCGGTGACGGGGCGTGAGGCTGTCGATGGCGAGAACCACATATCCCCACCTGGCGAGCCGGTCGGCCCAGGTCACGGCGACGTTGTTGAAGCCGCCGCAGCCGTGCAGTACGACGACGGCGGGAAACGGGCCCGGACCAGAGGGCCGCTGGAGGTAAGCTGGCAGCGACGCTTGGCCCTCGTTCGCGCCAGGAACCTCGATAAGCGCGCCGGCAAGGGACGGGCTTGCCAGTGTCGCCCATGCGAGGATTGCCACGAGATGGGACCACAACGAAGGCATTCCGCATCCTCCTATTGCTGAGCCGGCCGCTGTAGACATGGTTGCACCAACCACTACGGGGAGCAATCGTGCGCGATTCCGTGGATGTGTGTCGCAGGACCGATACGCCTGCTCCGCTCACGTGAGCAACGGGTCATGCACGAATGGCCGGTTGCGGGGGCAGGATTTGAACCTTGCAGGCGCCAGGTCAGCAACGCCGAGCTGCACTATCAACTGCTTGGCAGTCCGGCCGTCGATGCGAGCGCGTGACCTGCAAGGCTAGGATGCGGACAGTTTGCTGCGCAGAGCATCGGCAATGGCTACCGCGTCAGGGAAGGGCCAGGAAGTTCGCCGCAGACACGATCGCAATCCCGCGCCACGGGTGCATCGAAAGCAGGTGACGAATGTCGCTGCTCACGATGACCTCTGCGCCGCCAGCGGCAGCCAATGCCAAGTATTGGTTGTCCTTCGGGTCGCGGCACTCCCGTGCGATCTCGGTCGGCTCAACCCGATCTGCCGCAATGACTACCACGTCGAGGATGCGCTGGCGGCGTTCGATTGCGACGAAGCGATCGAACTTTGGTGGGAGTATTACCTCTCGATGTTCGTCTTCGATCGCTTGAGAAAGAAGCAGGCGATTGGGTGCGGTCACAGCACGCTGAAGGGAGTGCCTTGCCGCCTGGAGCTAAACCTCCGGCGAAATGCCCGCGCCGGATGGCGGGACATCCGCCGCGCCGCCGCCCGCCAGCTTTGCCTGCAGTTCGGCGATCTGCTTCTTGAGCTCCTCGTTCTCCTCGCGCGCCTTGGCGGCCATCGCCTTGACGGCATCGAACTCATCGCGGCGCGGAATGTCCATGCCGTCGAGGATCTTGGCGATCTGGTCGCGGAAGCGCGCCTCGACCTCGTCCTTCACGCCGGTCAACGCGCCCATGGCGCCGTTGGCCATCTTGGTCAGGTCGTCGATGAAGGGATTGCGGGTCTGCATGAATTGTCTCCTGGTGCGGCGAGTATGGTCGGCTGCTAGCATCCGGCGCAACATACACCGGAGGGCGCCGTGGGCCTGGTCAAAGTCGAGTCGAGCGAAGGCATCACCACCATCACCATGACGCGGGCCGACAAGCGCAACGCGCTGAACCAGGCCCTGTGCGACGGCCTCTACGACGCCTATTGCGCCTTCGAGGCAGGTGGCGATCAGGTCGCCGTCCTGCAAGCCGATGGGCCGGCTTTCTGCGTCGGCGCCGACCTCAAGGAGCCGCCTGGGGCGATGTGGAAGGCGGTGCCCGACGTCAGCCACAAGCTCACCAAGCCGGTGATCGCCTGCACCCAGGGCTGGGTGATCGGCGGCGCCATCTGCATGGTGATGACCTGCGATCTCATGGTCTCGGCCGACACCACGAAGTTCATGTATCCCGAGGCCAAGGTCGGCGTGTTCGGCGGGCTGATGCCCGGCATCGTCTCGCGCATGCCGCACAAGGTGGCGATGGAGCTGCTGCTGCTCGGCGAAGAGGTGTCCGTGAAGCGCGCCTACGATGTCGGCTTCGTCAACAAGGTGGTGCCGCTAGGCGAGGAGCGCGAGGAGGCGCGCCGCATGGCCAGGATCATCGCCGGCTCGGCGCCGCTGGTGATCCGCACCCTGCGCGACTTCGCCAACCAGACGCTGCCGCGCGGCCCGGCCGAGATCTTCGTGCCGGAACGCTACAAGCTCGAGCGCATTGCCAACAGCGAGGATCGCAAGGAGGGCGCCGCCGCCTTCCGCGAGAAGCGCACGGCGCGCTTCAAGGGCCGATAGGCCGATAGCTTCAAAGGCAGATAGGCCGATAAGAGAACGGGGAAACGAGGGGATTGGCCATGGGCAAGCTGATGCTGGTCGGATGCGGCAAGATGGGCGGCGCCATGCTGGACGGCTGGCTGGCCCGCGGCCTCAGCCCCAACGACATCGTCGTCGCCGAGCCGGTCGAGGCGCTGCGGCCCAGGCGCGACGGCCTGCGCACCGTCGCGTCGACCGCCGAGGTCGTCGAGACGCCGGAGCTCGTCGTCCTCGCCGTCAAGCCGCAGTCGATGGACGGCGTCCTGCCCGACCTGCGGCGCTTCGCCGACGACGGCGCGGTGTTCCTGTCGATCGCGGCGGGCAAGACGGTGAAGTATTTCGCCGCCCATCTCGGCAGCACGGCCAAGATCGTGCGCTCGATGCCCAACACCCCGGCGGCGGTGCGCCAGGGCATCACCGTCGCGACGGCGGTCGGCGGCGTGTCGGCGGCGGAGAGGAAGCGCTGCCACGATCTCCTGGAGGCGGTCGGCCAGGTGCTGTGGGTCGACGACGAGGCGCTGATGGACCCGGTGACCGCGCTGTCGGGCAGCGGCCCGGCCTATGTCTTCCTGCTGGTCGAGGCGATGGCGGCGGCCGGCGCCAGGCTCGGGCTCGCGCCCGACATGGCGATGCAGCTCGCCCGTGCCACCGTCGCCGGCAGCGGCGAGCTGCTGCGCCAGTCGAGCGAGCCCGCCGCCCAGCTGCGTGTCAATGTCACCAGCCCGGGCGGCACCACCGCCGAGGCGCTCAAGGTGCTGATGGCGCCCGAAGGTATCCAGCCTGTGTTCGACAAGGCCTTGGCCGCCGCCTCGCGCCGCTCCAAGGAGCTGGCGGGATGACCGGCGCACCCGACGCCGCGCTCGATGCCTTTCTGGGCCTGGTCGCCGCGAAGGGCTACGCCGACGTCGCCCTGCGCGACGTCGCGGCGGGTGCCGGTCTCGGGCTGGCCGAGCTCTATCGCCGCTATCCCGACAAGGCGGCGCTGGTCGCGGGCTTCCTGGCGCGCATCGACGCCGAGGTGATGGCGGGGACGCCGTCCGCCAGCGATCCCGAGGAGACGGTGCGCGACCGCCTGTTCGACGTGCTGATGCGCCGCTTCGACGCCCTGCGCCCGCACCGCGCGGCGGTCCAGGCGATCCGCCGCGCCGGGTTGCGCGACCCGCTGCTGGCGCTGTCCCTCGGCCCGGCAGTGCGCCGCTCGATGGCCGCCATGCTCGAGGCGGCCGGCGTGCCGAGTGACGGCATTGCGGGTGCAATGCGGCAAAGCGGCCTGCTGGTCCTTTACCAGTCTGTCTCGCAGGTCTTCGAGCGCGACGAAACGACCGACTCTTCGAAGACGATGGCGGCCCTGGACAGCCGCCTCAAGGGCGCCGAACGCTGGGTTCAATTTGTTGATAAATATACGAAAAAGCCTCGAGCCAATACCGCGGAGCCGACCCCGGACGAGGCCTCCGCGTAGAATCTTTGTGCACTGCACAAAATGATTCCTTGACTTGGCGCGGCGGGCGCCTACATTCCGTCTCGTTGTGCACCGCAGCATTTGCGGTTCCTACGCCCGTCCGAACGCCCATTCGCCCAAGGAGACCGCCATGTACGGCAACGGCGCCTTCAAGAATCCCTTCACCGACTTCGACTTCACCAAGCTCACGGCCGACTTCAAGATGCCGGTCGTCAACGTCGAGACCATGGTCGAGGCGACGCGCAAGAACTTCGCGGCCATGACCAGCGCCAACACGACCGCCGTCGAGACGATCAAGACGATTGCCCAGCGCCAGGGCGACATGGTCCGGGCCGCGATGGAAGACCTGTCGAAGTACGGCAGCGAAGTGCTCGCCGCGGCCACCTTTGAGGAGAAGGCGATCAAGCAGATCGACTTCGCCAAGAAAAGCTACGAGACCGCCATCGCCAACGGCAAGGAACTGGCGGACCTCTACGGCAGGGCCCAGTCGGATGCGTTCGCCGCGCTGAGCGCGCGCGTCAGCGAGATCACCGACGAAGTGAAGGCGGCGATCGCCAAGAAGTAGGTCTCCCCGTCGGCGGCCCGCAGAAACCTGGTGAAATGGGTTAAGTTGGGCCAATGACCACGATCACGTACGAAGACTTCTCCAGGGTCGACATCCGCGTCGGCACCATCGTCGACGCGGCCATCCTGGAGGGCGCGCGCAAGCCTGCCATCAAGCTGTCGATCGATTTCGGGCCGGACATCGGCATCAAGAAATCCTCCGCCCAGCTCACCGTCCATTACACGCCCGAAGCGCTGGTCGGCCGCCAGGTCGCCGCGGTGGTGAATTTCCCGCCGCGCCAGATCGGCAAGTTCATGTCGGAGGTGCTGACGCTCGGCTTCCCGATGGCCGACAACAGCGTCGTGCTCGTGGTGCCCGACAAGAGCGTGCCCAACGGCGGCAAGCTGTTTTGAACTCGTCCTCCTCCCCACGCCATGCGTGGGGAGGTGTCGCGTCTTACGCGACGGAGGGGTCATGAGCCTCAGGCTCAACCCCCTCTCATGACTCAATGACCCCTCCGTCGCCGAAGACGGCGACACCTCCCCAAGCTTCGCTTGGGGAGGAATATTGAGTCACGCCGGCAGGGCGTAGCCGATCTTCGATTCGATCTCGATCGTCTTCTTGACGGCGGGCCGTTCCATCATCCGCGCGTAGTGCGCCTCGATGTTGGGGAAGTCGCCGGGCTCGGGATCGAGCGAGCCGCGGAATCGCCAGAACAGGCGGAACAGGTGGATGTCGGCGATCGAGAAGCGTCCGCCGACCGCCCAGTCGTTCCTGCCCAGCCGCTGGTCGGCGAGCTTGTAGACGCTGCGAGCGTGCTCGATTCCCTGGCGGCGCGCCGGATGGATGGTCGAGGCGATGAACGACATCCATGACACGACCTGCGCCTCGGCCTCGACGTTGCCGGCCGGCAGCAGGCCGGCCTCGGGAAAGCGCCGCGCCAGGTAGAACAGGATCCCGGCCACCTCGGTGAGCCGCCTGCCGTCGATCAGCAGGGTCGGCACCTTGCCCTCGGGATTGATGGCCAGGAACTGGGGCGTGTGCGTGTCCTTGGTGGCGAGCGACACCGGCTTGCCCTCGAAGGCGGCGCCGACCTCGTGCAGCGCGATGTGCGCCGCCATCGAGCTGGCCCCGGGCGCGAAATAGAGCGTGAGCATGGACGATCCTCCTCGGTCGGTAGCATAGCTTTCGTTTCCTCCCCCGTAATCGGGGGAGGTGCCCCACAGGGGCGGAGGGGGAAGGCAGCAGTGGAGATCTCTGAAGGTCAGACGTCGGAATCGGAAAGATCTCGACTGTGACTCTCCCCCTTCGGCCCGTATCACGGGCCACCTCCCCCGATTGCGGGGGAGAAATGAAAAGTCGTTGTCATCCAGATTGCAGCGAGGGACCCTTCGTGAGTGTACGATCCATCGGATCGCGGATCGCGGGTCGGAGTACGAGGCACCATGAAGCAACGTCGGATGATGCGCCTCGGCGCATTTGTGCACGAGACTGGCCAGCATGTCGCCGCCTGGCGGCATCCCGAGGCGCATGCGCTGTCGGGTGTGAGCTTCGCCCAGATGCTCGAGACCGCCCAACTCGCCGAGCGCGGAAAGTTCGATCTCCTGTTCCTGGCTGACAGCGCCGCGGTCAGCCTGGCCGGCAGCGCCGATGCGCGCGGCCGCATGGGCAAGGTGGTGAAGTTCGAGCCGATGACCATCCTGTCGGCCCTGGCCGCGGTGACGAAGAATCTCGGCCTCGTCGCCACCTCGACCACGACCTACAACGAGCCCTACACGCTCGCCCGCCAGTTCGCCTCGCTCGACCAGATCAGCGGCGGCCGCTCGGGCTGGAACCTCGTCACCTCGAACAACGAGGCCGACGCGCTGAACTACAGCAAGGACGAGCACCTCGCGCACGCCGACCGCTACGAGCGCGCGATCGAGTTCGCCGACGTGGTCAATGGCCTGTGGGACAGCTGGGACGCCGACGCCTTCCGGCGCGACAAGGAGTCGGGCGTATTCTTCGACCCGTCGAAGCTGCATGTGCTCAACCACAAGGGCAAGCACTTCAAGGTGCGTGGTCCGCTGAACGTCGCGCGCTCGCCGCAGGGACGGCCGGTGCTGGTGCAGGCCGGCGCCTCGGGCACCGGGCGCGACGTCGCCGCCCGTCTGGCCGAGCTGGTGTTCACCGCCCAGACGACGATCGAGCAGGGCAGGGAATTCTATTCGGACGTCATGGCGCGCGTCCCGAAGTTCGGGCGCACGCCGGAAGAGGTGAAGGTGATGCCGGGCTTCTATCCGGTGGTCGGCCGCACCGAGGCCGAGGCCAGGGAGAAGTTCGAGTACCTGCAATCGCTCATCCAGCCGGCCGTCGGGTTGGCGATTCTCGAGCACACGATCGGCGTGCACGGCCTCGACAAGCTGCCGCTGCACGGGCCGGTGCCGGAGATGGCCGACACCAACGGCCCGTTGAGCCGCCAGCGCCTGCTGCTCGAGGCGGCGCGGCGCGACAAGCTCACCCTGTGGCAGCTCTGCCTGCTCAATGCCGGTCCGCGCGGTCACGTGCTGGCGATCGGCACGCCTGAACAGGTCGCCGACGTGATGGAAGAGTGGTTCGTGGGCGGCGCTGCCGACGGCTTCAACGTGATGCCCGCCTGGCTGCCTGGCTCGCTCGCCGATTTCGTCGAGATGGTGATCCCCGAGCTGCAGCGCCGCGGCCTGTTCCGGACGGAGTACGAATCGACGACGTTGCGCGGCAATCTCGGCTTGCCGCTGCCGCGCAGCCGATTTCACACGACGGGCGTGGTCGAAGCCGCGCAGTAGTTTTCAGTCGCTGGGAGCGCGCCACTCCCGTGGCGCAATCTTCGCCTCCCCAACGAAGTTGGGGAGGTGCCGCCGTCTTACGGCGGCGGAGGGGTCATGAGCCATGGGCCCCGCTGTCTCCCGTGGCTCATGACCCCTCCGTCCGCTTCGCGGACACCTCCCCAGCCAAGCTGGGGAGGCGAAGATTGCGCCACAGGAGTGGCGCGCGCTCCCAGCGATGACTCTCCCATCGGGCAATCTGCCTCGCATCGGGCACTGACCCGCTCGCCGCGTGATCGCGCCGTCGCCAATTGTCCAATCAATCGGTGCTTTTCATCGGTGGCATGGGAGTTGCTGCGTTGCAGCACGAGCCACACCTTCGAGGAGGGACGATGGAAATCGGCGTGTTCATTCCGATTGGGAACAACGGCTGGCTGATCTCGTCGACCTCGCCGCAATACACGCCGAGCTTCGATCTCAATCGCGAGGTACTTTCACCGCCGTCGACGGCGTGTCGCTGCAGGTCGAGAAGGGGCAGTTCGTCTGCCTGCTGGGGCCGTCGGGCTGCGGCAAGACCACGACCTTGCGCTGCGTCGCAGGCCTCGAGGAACCGGATGACGGCGGCATCCTGATCGGCGGCAAGGAGGTGACGCGCGACCCGCCGTGGCAGCGCGACATCGCCATGATGTTCCAGGATTTCGCGCTGTTCCCGCATATGACGGTGGCCAGGCAGGTGGGCTTCGGGCTGGAGATGCTGAAGAAGCCCCGGGCCGAGATCGCCCGGCGCGTCAACCAGGTGCTGACCTCGTTCGAGATCGCCAGCCTGGCCGATCGCAAGCCGGCCAGCCTGTCGGGCGGCCAGCGCCAGCGCGTCGCGCTGGCCCGCGCCATGATCACCGAGCCGCGCATCCTGCTGCTCGACGAGCCGATCGGTGCGCTCGATTACTCGCTGCGCGAGACCGTGATGCTCGAGCTCAAGCTCCTGCAGCAGCGCACCGGCATCTCCTTCATCTGGGTGACGCACGACCAGAACGAGGCGTTCTCGCTCGGTGACCTCGTGGTGGTGATGAACCACGCGCGCATCGAGCAGCAGGGTCCGCCGGAGGAGGTCCTGCAGCGTCCGGCGACCGCCTTCGTCGCGAGCTTCGTGCAGGGCAACAACGTCTTCCGCGGCGGGGTGACGGAGATCCTGGCCGGTGCGCTGCGGGTCGAGACGCCGGTCGGCACGTTCGTCGTGCCGCGGCCGATGACGGGCTCGACGCCGGCGCTGGGCACATCGGTGTCCTTCTCGGTGCGCGCCGAGCTGATCACCGACTTGGGCGTCGAGCGCCACGTCAACCGACTGTCGGTCCGCTGCACCGCCGTCGAGTATTTCGGCTCGGTGCGCCGCCACATCTTCGAGCGCGCCGACGGCGAGGTGCTGAAGGTCGACCAGTTCGGCGCCCAGGCGGCGCGCATCGCGCCCGGGCAGACCGTCCCGCTGGGCTGGACGGCAGAGGCCAGCGTGCTGCATGCGGTGTCGCCGGCATGAGCACCATCCGCGTCCGCTCGCCGGCCAGCTACTGGCTCGCCGTGCCACCGGCGCTGTGGATGCTGGGCGTCGTCGTGGTGCCGATCGTGCTGCTGGTCTGGGTGTCGCTGTGAGGCGGCCGCGCCTTCTCGACGGCGAGCCCGCTCACGATCGACAACTACGCGCGTTTCTTCGCCAACCCGATCTACGTCAAGCTGATCTTCACCACCATCCTGCACACCGTGGGGCTGATGGCCGTCACCGGCGCGCTGGGCTACTGCATCGCCTATTTCCTGACGATGAAGGTCAGGAGCCCGTTGTGGCGGACGGCGCTGTTCCTCGCGTTCATCATCCCGTTCTGGACCAGCACCCTGATCCGCGCGATCGCCTGGGTGCCCTTCCTCGGCGTCAACGGCGTCATCAACCAGACGCTGATGTTCCTCGGCGCGACCCAGTCGCCGATCGAGGCGTTCCTCTATTCGCGCACCGGCATCACCATGGCGCAGGTGTCGCTCTACACCATGATGGCGGCCGGGCCGGTCGTCTACATGCTGAACTCGGTCGCGCTGCAATGGCGCGAGGCGGCGATGACCCTGAAGGCGACGCCGTTCACCGTGTTCTGGCGCATCGTCTTTCCGCTCACCCTGCCCGGCGTGGTGATCGGCCAGGTGCTGGTCTTCCTCAACGTCATGGCGGATTTCGCGACGGTGGCGACGATCGGCGGCAACAAGCACGCGCTGCTGCCCAACCTGGTGCTGCTGTTCTACGAAAGCTCGCAGCTGCGCGCCGCCTCGGTGGTGGCCGTGCTGCTGATGATCTGCATGCTGGTGGGCGTGGTGGTCGCGCTGCGCGTCGTCGACATCAGGCGGCTGGGAGCCGAGCGATGATCGGCTGGCGCTTCCGCCTCAACCTCACCGGCTGGATCCTGGGCGCGATCACGCTGTTCTTCCTCGCCTACCAGTGGCTGCCGATCTTCACCCTGGTGCAGGTCTCGTGTGGAACACGCGGCCGAAGAACCTCGAATACTACACCGAGAAGTGGAACGAGTTCCTGGCGGCGTAGTGATCAGATTCCTCCCCAGCTTCGCTGGGGAGGTGTCGCCGTCATACGGCGACGGAGGGGTCAGAGGCCCCAGTCCCGTTGCTCATGACCCCTCCGTCCGCGATTACGCGGACACCTCCCCAAGCTGCGCTTGGGGAGGAGAATGAGTATCGACCGTCGGGTCTTTTGCTCTAGTCTCCGCCCCCATGTCTCGTCCGCTTACGCTGCTGCTGTCGGCTCATGCTCACAAGATCTGGGGCGCGCGCGCGGCGGCCGCCGTGCCTGCCGGCAACCTTGCCTTCATCACCGCCGAGGAGGCAGTAGCCGTCGACGGCCCGTGCGCCGCCGACATCGCCTTCATGACCCGCGAGGTCACCGGCTCGTCGAGCAAGGACCGGAAGACTCCCGAGCTGCAGGGCTTCGAGACCGTGCTGCGCAAGTCACCGAACCTGAAATGGCTGCAGATCCATCCGGCCGGGGCGGAGCGGCCGATCTATCGCGAGCTGCGCGACCGCGGCGTCAAGGTGACGACGGCATCGGGCGCCACCGCCGTGACCGTGGCGCACAGCACGCTCGGCGCCGTGATCGCGCTCAACCGGCGCTTTCCACTGCTCGCCGACGCCCAGCGCCGCCACGCCTGGGAGCCGCGCCTCGGCGAACGCTCGCCGCGCGATCTCGGGGGCCAGTGCGCGGTCATCGTCGGCATGGGCCCGATCGGCCGGCACGTCGCCTCGTTCCTGAAGGTGCTCGGCATGACCGCGATCGGCGTGCGCCGCACCGCCGATCCTATCGAGCCGTGCGACCGCACGATCGCCTACGAGCAATTGCACGCGGTGCTGCCGCAGGCCGACTGGCTGATCCTGTGCTGCCCGGCCTCGCCGGTGACGCGCGGCATCGCCAACGCGGCGGCCTTCGCCGCCATGCCGGCCGGCAGCCATTTCATCAACGTCTCGCGCGGCGAGGTCGCAATCGAGAAGGATGTCGTCGCGGCCCTGGCCGGAGGCCACTTGGCGGGCGCCTATCTCGACGTCTTCGAGCGCGAGCCGCTCGATCCGGCGTCGCCCTTGTGGGACATGCCGAATGTGCTCGTCTCGCCGCACACCGCCAGCCACTCTCTTGGCCAGAATGAAGCGATCTTCGACATCTTCCTCGACAATCTCGCGCGCTGGCGCGCCGGTGCCAAGCTGCGCAATGATGTCGACGATCTCGGCTGACAAGACCTGTCACAGGCCCTGGTCGTTTCGCAGGAGGCTGGCATGGATCTCGGATTGAAGGGCAAGCGCGTCGCCGTCACCGGCGGCAGCAAGGGCATCGGCCGGGCGATCGCCGAGGGTTTTGCCGCGGAAGGCGCCAACGTCGCGATCTGCGCGCGCAATGCCGACGATGTTTCGGCTGCCGTCGCGTCACTCGAGGCCAAGGGCGTGAAGGCGTCGGGCAAGGCGCTCGACGTCGCCGACGGGCCGGCGCTCAAGGACTGGATCGTCGCGGCTGCCGGCGAGCTGGGCGGTCTCGACGCGCTGGTCTGCAACGTGAGCGCGCTCGCCGTCGGCGACTCGCCCGAGAGCTGGGAGAAGTCGTTCCGTACCGACATGATGCACACGGTGAACGCCGTCTCGGCCGGCGTGCCGTTCCTCGAGAGGTCGACCTCGCCGTCGATCGTGCTGATCTCCAGCGTCTCGGGTTTCGAGGTCGATTTCGCCGCCGGCTCCTACGGCGCGATGAAGGCGGCACTGATCCATTACGCCAAGGGGCTCTCCCGCCAGCTCGTCGGCAAGGGCATCCGCGTCAATTGCGTGTCGCCGGGCAACACCTACTTCGACGGCGGCATCTGGCAGAATATCGAGAAGAACATGCCGGACCTGTTCGCCTCGACGCTCAAGGTCAACCCGACCGGCAAGTTCGGCACGGCTGAGGAAGTGGCGACCGGAGTCGTGTTCCTGTCGAGCCCGATGGCGAGCCGCATCTCGGGCACCAACCTGGTGATCGACGGCGCCCTCACGGTCGCGGTGTAGGAGCGTCTTTTTCCGTCATCCTGAGCGTAGCGAAGGGATCTCATCGCCAGAAATCTCCAAGGATTGGTCGCAGGCGGCGATGAGATCCTTCGCTAACGGCGCGGTAAACCGCGCCTTGCTCAGGACGACAGATTTGCGCGGAGGATCATCGTGAAAGCAGTCGTCATCAACGCCACCGGTGGCCCCGAGCAGCTCACGGTGGCCGACATGCCCGATCCGGTCCCGGGTCCCGGCGAGGTGCTGATCGACGTCGCCTATGCCGGCTGCAACTGGGCCGACACGCAGGTCCGCGTCGGCATCTATCCGCATCCCATGACCTATCCGATGGTGTTGGGCTTCGAGGTCTCCGGCACCGTCGCGGCGCTGGGCGCCGGCGTGACCGGCATCAAGGTCGGCGATCGCGTGGCGACCTTCCCCGAAAAGGGCGGCGCCTATGCCGAGAAGTGCGTCGCTTCGGCAACCGGCCTGATCAAGCTGCCGCCGGCCGTCGGGCTCGATGTCGGCGCAGCGTTCCCCATCCAGGCGCTCACCGCCTATCACATGCTCTACACGATCTACGGCCTGGAGCGCGGCGACACCGTGCTGGTGAACGCGATCGGCGGCGGCGTCGGGCTCGCCTGCACCCAGCTCGCCGTGCATGCCGGCGCGCGCGTCATCGGCACCGTCGGCACGCCGGGCAAGGAGACGCGGGCGCTGCAGTACGGCGCCGCGCGCGTCGTGGTGACCACGGCAGAGGATTTCGAGAAGGCGGTGCTCGACTTCACCGGCGGCAAGGGCGTCGACCTCGCGATCGATTCCTACGGCGCCACCATGCTCGACCGGACCTTCAACGTGGTGCGAAAGCTCGGTCACGTCATCAGCATCGGCGAGGCGGAAGGGCAGCCGTTCAAGAACATCCGCGAGCGCATCCTGCCGCGCTCGCAAACCTTTACGCGCCTGCATCTCGGCCATGTCGACCAGGCCTCGCCCGAATGGGACGCCGGCATCACCCACGTGCTCGCCGGCATTGTCGAGGGCTGGCTGAAAGTGCCGATCGAAGGCATGTTCACCCTCGACCAGGCCGCCGACATGCACCGCCGCCTCGAAGGCCGCCATGTCGCAGGCAAGCTGCTGCTCAAGGCGGGCAAGGGTTCGTGATCTTCGCTGGGAGCGCGTCACTTCAGGCGGAGTAACCTCTGCCGACAGTGGCGCTCTTCGCCGCGCAAGAGTGTTCCGTCATCCTGAGCGCAGCGAAGGATCTCATCGCCATTAGCCACGAGTGTGCTCTGTCACTTCTGGCGATGAGATCCTTCGCTGCGCTCAGGATGACAAGGAGAACGAGTACAAATGAAGCGAGGCCCCTGAGGGGGCCTCGCTGTCTACCCTGGGCGGGCGGGAAGTTGGAGAGGCTACTGCCTCTGGCAGACCGACGTCGGGACGTTCTGCCGTGTCGCCGCATCCAGGCACTCCCTCAGGGTCGGATAGGCGTTGGGGTTGAAAGGCTGCGTCGGAGCGGCCTGGGCAAACTGGTTGCTCTGGCCGAGATGGCCGTCCTGTACGACGTCCACTGTCGTGGCGCCGACCACGAACGCGCCTGCACCAATGGCAATAAGGAAAAACAGCGGCATTTCTGTGCCTCCTCAGGTTGTCCGTCTGCACGAACGCTGCGATCACAGCGCGTGTCCCGATCAACGTGATGGCATGCTGGGGGATGCCGCTTTCCCAATTAGGTCACAGCGCCCGACGAGAGCATTGTCGATCATATGACGATCAGGTCGCGCAACCTTGTCGCGGGACGATCGTTGAGCGCCGCTCCCTGGACCGTAACGGGCGAGAGTGCGCGTGCGCCAGCACATCCGGGTTGACCACGCGGGTCGGCGTACCGTTTGCGTAGGCTACGATCTGGTCGAAGACGTCGGTGAACTGCCCCTCGTATTTGTCGCGCGAGACGTAGCAGCGTGCGCAGCATATCGAAGTCGTCGTCGAGGATGGCGATCTTCATGATCGGGTGGCGTTCCGGCGCTCAGCTTTCGGAGATATGCAGCTGCTGGATGGAGCTGATCGTCTTGCCGAACTTTTCCCGTTGCGCGTCGCTCAGCGGCTGGTCGTCGGGCAACGAACGCAGCAGAAGCTCGTCCTCTTCCAGCTGCTTCACCAGCTTGATGGCCTGGCGAACGTCATGATGCTTGTCCTTGGGCAGGATCGGATAGGCCGAAAGGAAAAGCGACGACAGGCTGCGATTCTGCAGCTCCGGCGCGAGCGGGATCGGGCTCTTGAACACGCCGTCGAGCGCCACCTTGGCGGCGCCGACCGTCTTGGCGCGGCGCAGCAGGAAGGCCATGTTGCCGAGCCGGTGCTCGATCTCGAAGCGCAGAGTGGTCAGCTCCTGCTGGTTCTTCAGGGTTATCTCGTGGTCGTGCTGGATCTGCTGGAGCACCGCCGCACCGCCGGTCAGCAGGACGGAGGACAGCAGCCACATGCCGACCGAGCTATTGAGGAAATGCATCAGGCGCTGGCCGAAGCTGGGCCTGGACGGCGGCGGCGGCTCAGCCGGTTGGGCGGGCGGCTGCATGCTCCGGCGGACTGCGTGGCGGAGCCGTTCGTCCGCTTCGATGCGTGCGCGGTCCTCGTCAGTCAGCATCCGGTCTCCCTGCAGATCACGGCTCAATGCGCGGATCATGCCATAACACGGCTCGGGGGCCCGGCCGAAGCGACGCGTTGGAGGGCGACGATACCGGCTCAGCGTCGCCGCAGCACCGCGCTCAGGACGGCCGTCGCCAGCAGCCCGAGGCTCGCCATCACCAGCACGGCATCGCGCGGCCCGAGCTCGCGCGCCAGCGCGCCGGCGGCAAGCACGCCGAGCGGCCCGGTGCCGATGCACACGGTGACGATGCCCATCAGGCGCGAGCGCATGCTGGCCGGCGCCTCGGTGAGCATCAGGGTGGTCTGCATGTTGCTGAATCCCGCCGTGCCGAAGCCGCCGATGATCAGCACCGAGAGCGCCAGCCAGTAGGACGGCGACAGCGCCATCACGATCAGCGCGACGAAGAAGAGTGCGGCGCCGCCGGCGAACAGCAGGCGGCGGTCGACCCGCAGCAGGCCCGCCGCCATCAGGGCGCCGCCCAGGAAGGCACCGAGCGGTTCGCCCGCCGCCAGCAGGCCGACCAAAGCCGGCGAAACCCCGAACACGCCCAGGCCCAAAGGCGATACCAGGCCGGAGTAGGAGAAGGCGAAGGCGTTGACCACGATGGTGATGCCGAAGACCAGGACGATCGTCGGCCTGGTGCGCGCGAAGCGCAGCCCTTCGGCGATCTCGGCCGGCAGGCTGGCGAGCGCCAGCCGCCGCGTGATCTGGGTATGGGTGAGACGGCTCATGGCGAGGGCGCCGCCGGCCTGGACCAGCGCCGTTATGGCGTAGGCGCCCTGCATGCCCAGCCATTCGAAGGCGATGCCGCCCAGCAGCGGGCCGACCATGCGCGTCGCCGCATTGGTCGCCGAATCGAGGGCGATGGCGTTGACGATGCGATGCGGTCCGGCGACCTCGCCGACCATGCGTCGGCGGGTCGACATCTCGGTCGCCCAGAAGATGCCCGAGACCAGGTTCGCCATCGCGATGTGCCACAATGCCAGGTGGCCGGTGGCGGCGAGCAGGGCCACCAAGCTCGACACGATCGCCGGCACCAGCATGGCCAGGACGACGATCAGCTTGCGGTTCACCGCCTCCGACACGGCGCCAGCGAAGGCGCCGAAGGCGAATTGCGGCAGCTGACGGGTCGCCACCACGATGGCGACCGCGAAGGCCGACCCGGTGACCTCGAAGGCGAACAGGCTCGAGGCGAGCAGCTCCAGCCAGCGCATGGCGTTGCCGGCGCCTCCGGCCAGCCACAGCCGCAGAAAATCCGGCACGCCCAGCAGCTCGCGCACCGGGCGGTCGCGTTCCTCCGTCGAATTCATTGCCGGGGACGCTAGAGCACATTGCGTCCGGCTGGAACAGCCGACCGCGCTGTGGCGAAACAACGGAGGACGGAGGTCATGGCCGGGAGCGCGCCACGGAGAGCTTGTGAACTTATTGCCGATGTCGCTTTCGATCCGAGGTTGAAAAAATTAGAGGTCCCTCGCTGCGCTCGGGATGACAATAATACTGTCGTCCCGAACGCAGCGAGGGACCTTTCCTTTCTCGGAACTGCGGCCAAAGTCGATGCCGCTAATGAATTCACAAGCTCGGAGTGGCGCGCTCCCGGCGGATGAGTCTGCTTCTCGTCATTGGCGCGCTCCCAGCGAAATTCTTGGATGGAAAAAGCCGCGCATTCCCTCGAAACGGGAATCGCTCTAACGTGAGGTGCTTCGGTCGGCGGGCCGAAGCCGTTCGCGGGGGGAGTTTTCATGATCCAGCGTCGGGCCTTGCTCGTTGCGGCCCTGGCGGCACCGGCGATCGCGCGCGCCGATGTGTCGTCGTGGCCGGCCAAGACCGTGCGCTTCATCTGCCCGTTCGCGCCGGGCGGCGGCACGGACACGGTGAGCCGTCTGATCTGCGATCAGCTGTCTCGACGCTTCGGCCAGCAGTTCGTGGTCGACAACAAGAGCGGGGCGGGCGGCAATATCGGCACGGTGGAGCTGGCGCGCGCCGCGCCGGACGGCTACACGCTCGGCCTGATCTCGGTGGCCAGCCATACGCTGAACCCGATGCTCTACGCCAGGCTGCCCTACGATCCCGACAAGGAGATCGTCAGCATCTCGCGGCTGGCCGTCCTGCCGAACCTGCTCGGCGTCACGCCGTCGCTGCCGGTGAGCTCGGTCGCCGAGCTGATCGAGGTCTGCAAGGCCAATCCAGGCAAGTACTCCTTCGCCTCGTCCGGGCCGGGGTCGTCGCTGCATCTCAGCGGCGAGCTGTTCAAGGCCATGGCGGCGGTCGATATCATCCACGTGCCCTACAAGGGCGCCGGGCCGGCCTACAACGACCTGGTGTCCGGCACCATCACCATGATGTTCGCCAACATGCCGTCGATGCTGCCGCAGGTTCGCCGCGGCCGGATCAGGGGGCTGGGTGTCACCTCGCGCGAGCGGTCGTGGGCGGCGCCCGACCTGCCGACGATCGGAGAGACCCTGCCGGGCTACGCCGCGACGTCGTGGTACGGCGCCGGCGCGCCGACAGGCACGCCGGAACCGATCCTGGCCCGCCTCGAGACGGCGATCGCCGAGGCGCTGGCCGAGCCGGATATCCGCAAGCGCTGGGAGACCGATCTCGGCATGGACATGCCGCCGCCGGGCCGCAAGGGCTTCGAGATCTTCCTCGCCGAGGACCGCCGCCTGTGGGCGCCTGCCGTGAAAGCCTCGGGGGTCAGGCTGGATTGATCACTTCATCTTCCTCCCCAAGCGAAGCTTGGGGAGGTGTCGCGTCTTACGCGACGGAGGGGTCATGAGCAACGAGAGGTGGCCCATGACCCCTCCGTCCGCGATTACGCGGACACCTCCCCGCGCTTCGCGCAGGGAGGAAAACGACGCCCGCTACAGAACCTGCTTCACCGCCGCCAGCACGACCAGTGCGCCGATCGCCATCGCGGCGCTGCCCAGCGAGATCACCATCAGCGCGCGCCCCGGCGTCAGGCGGCCCATGCTGGCGGCGATCCAGAAGAACGGGTCGTTGACGTGGCAGATCGCCATCGAGCCTGCGCCGACGGCGGCCGCCGCCAGCGCCCGGCCGGAGGCGCTGTCGAGGCCAAGTGCCGGCAGCATCGGCTCGACCATGCCTGATGCGGTGAGCACCGCAGTGAGCGAGTTGCCCTGCATGGTCTTGACGATCGCCGCGGCGAGGAAGGGCGTCAGCAGGCCGAAGCGCGGATGCAGCGCGTGCTCGGCCAGCAGCTCGGCCATGCCGGTCTCGTCGAACACGCGGGCGAGGCCGCCGGCCGCGCCCACCGTGAGCAGCAGCGGCGCCCAGCCGCGACCCGACAGCGCCGACGGCTGCCAGCGTCCGGCGAACAGCACGGCGAGCGTGATGGCCAGCGCCGCCAGCATCAAAGGCTTGCTGATGCCGATGTAGAGCTCGCGCGCGCCACCCTTGCCCAGCGGCTCGCTCGGCATCTGCGCCACCGACTGCACGACCAGCAGCGCCACCGGCAGCATCACGGCGAGCCACGCCCAGCCCAGCCGGCCCGGCGCGGCGGCAGCCGTGCTCTCGTCGTCCGGCAGCTGCCGCGACACGTGCCACCAGCCGATTGCCACCGCGATGATGGCGACCGGCAGCGCGGCCATGAGCATGGTCGAGGCCGTCGTCTTCATCACCGATGCCGCGGCGACGGCGAGCGGCGAGGGCGCCACCAGGGCGCTGACGGCGAGCAGGGTGAGGGCGAGACCGAGCGCCCGGCGCGGCGCCTCCTGCCCGGTCGCCTGCAGCAGGGCGAGCCCGCCGGCCGCCGAGCTGCCCAGCCCCGCGAGCGCCCCGACGGCCGCCGAGGTGCCGGTGCCGAGCGGCTCGCGCAGGGCCACCGCGCCGGCCAGCGCGCCGGCCACCACCAGCAGGCCGACCTGCTCGAGCGCCGCCGAGAAGCCCAGGCCGAAGGCCTTGCCGACCGACTGGAAGGTCATGTCGGCAGCGATCCCGTAGACCACGATCGTCGCCATGATCGCGAGAAAGGCGGGAAGCCGCAGGCGCTGGACCAGCAGCACGATGGCCAGGACGGCGATCGGCACCAGGAGAGAGGCGAGAAGCATGGGGCGCGACCTTAGTCGGCTGCTAGAGTGACGTCATGCGCCTGCTGCTCGTCGTGCTGTCGTTTGTCTGTGTCGTTTTGCCTGCCCATGCCGACACCGGCCTGGCGCGCATCGAAGGCAGGAATTTTGTCACGGCCGACGGCCGGACATTGCAGATCAAGGGGATCAGCCTCGGCAACTGGCTGATGCCCGAAGGCTACATGTTCAAGTTCGAGGTCGCCAAGGCGCCGCGCCAGATCTACGGCGCCTTCGACCGCCTGCTCGGAGCTGAGCGCGCGGCCGGGTTCTGGCTGCGCTACCGCGACCGCTACATTGCCCAGGCCGATATCGAGTTCATCAAGTCAGTCGGCTTCAACACGGTGCGCATCCCGCTGCACTACCGCCTGTTCATGACCGACCAGGGCGAGATGGAGGGGGCGGGCTGGGCGCTGCTCGATCGCGTGCTGGGCTGGGTCCGTGACGCTGGCCTGCTCGCCATCCTCGACCTTCATGCCGCGCCGGGCGGCCAGACCGGCATCAATCACGACGACGGGCCGGGCTATCCGCTGATGTTCTACGTGCCGCGCGATCGCGCGCTCACCATCAAGCTGTGGCGCGCCATCGCCGGGCGCTACCGCGGCGATCCGGCGATCCTGGGCTATGACATCCTGAACGAGCCGATCGCGCCCTATCACGACGTGGCGACGCTCAACAGGCGGCTCGAGCCGTTCTATCGCCAGGTCACCGCGGCGATCCGCGAGGTCGATCCCGGCCGCATCGTCATCCTGGCCGCCGGGCAGTGGAGCTCGAGCTTCGACATGTTCGGCCCGCCGTTCGCGCCCAACCTCGCCTACACGTACCATTCGTTCTGGGCGAGCACGAAGCGCGATTCGATCCAGCGCCATCTCAACTTCGCCAACCGCTACGGCGTGCCGCTGTTCCTCGGCGAGACCGGCGAGCTGACCGACGACTGGAACGAGCAGTTCCGCCTGCTGCACGAGACGCACGGCATCGGCTGGTCGTTCTGGACCTACAAGAACCTCGACACGCAATCGACCGTGGTGTCGATCCCGCGCCCCGACGGCTGGAACGAGATCGTGGCCTTCGCCGACGGCACGCGGAAGGACAAGCCGGCGCAGGCGGTGATCGACCGCGCCATCGCCGAGTACCTCACCGGCATCGAGTTCGCCCACGGCGTGGTGCGCTGGAGCTACCTGCGGTCGCTCGGGCTGAAGGCGGGGCCGTAAGCGTTCCCCCCGTCGACGCTTGCTGTTGTCCTCCCTGCGCGAAGCGCGGGGAGGTGCCCCCGCAGGGGGCGGAGGGGTCATGAGCGACACACGTATGGATCAAGTTCGTCATCCCGCCAACGATCCGCGATTGGATTCACTTTGTGGATGATGACGTCTTATCCCAAACGGACGCCTCGACTGAGACTCATGACCCCTCCGCCCCTGCGGGGCACCTCCCCGCGCTCCGCGCAGGGAGGAAAACGATCATCGCTCCCCCGGCACCCCGAACTTCGCGGCGCGCGCCGGGTCGAGGGCGCGCCACACGTAGTCTTCCAGCTGCGGCGCATAGAGCTCCCACACGCGACGCAGGTCGGCGAGCGGCGTATCGCTCCAGTCGACGCGCAGATCGACGATCGGCCACTCGATGTCGCGGACCACGACCAGTCCGGCAGAATGGACGGGACCGGCTTCGCCGCCGGCAGCGAGCCCGGCCTCGAGCGCAGCGAGCAGGCGGCCGGGAAAATCGGTCTGTGCGGCCTCGAACGCCGTCATCATCGCGCGCGGCACGTCGAGACTGGCCAGCAGGTTGCCGGCCGAGACGGCCCCGTCGCCCTGCACGATGGCGTGGATGCCGAGCGCGCCCGCGCCGGACAGCGCCGCCGTCCGTCCCGCCGTGTCGACCAGCGCAAGCTGGCGGAAGTCGATGAAGGGCGACGCTTTCAGCTCGGCAAGTGCCGCCTCCGCCGAGGCGCCTGCCGCCATCAGGTCGAGGCCCTGCTTGCCGAGCCGCGGATCGGTGACGTTCTGGCTGGCGATTGCGCCCACGCCCGGCCGCAGGTGCGCGCAGCGCGCGGCAACCGCGGGCGATGACGAGGAGATGGCGATGCCGAACATCCCCGTCTCCGGGCAGCGCGCGGTGATCGAGAAGGTCATGCGCGGGCGGGCGGAATGACCGCGATGGCGTCGACTTCGACCAGCCATTCCGGCCGTGCGAGCGCGGAGACCACGATGCCGGTCGAGACCGGGAACACGCCTTTCAGCCACTTGCCGACGACGCGATAGACCGTCTCGCGATAGCGCGGATCGACGATGTAGATCGTGATCTTGCAGACGTGCTCGAGCTTCGCGCCGGCCTCCTCGAGCAGCGTCTTGATGTTCGCCATCGCCTGCTCGGTCTGCGCCGCGACATCGCCGATGCCGACGCTCCTGGAGGTGTCGAGGTCCTGCCCGATCTGGCCGCGCACGAACACGAGCTTCCCTTCGGCGACGACGACCTGGCAGAGGTCGTTGTCGAGCTTCTGCTCGGGGTAGGTGTCCTTGGTGTTGAATTTGCGAAGCCGCGTGTGCGCCATGGGGTGTCCGTCGTTCCTCTTCGGCTCCGCGCGGCGAAGCCTGGCAGGACTATCCGACGAGCCAGCGTTTATGGAAATCGGAAAAGAGTTGTCAGCGAGCCGCCGCCGGTGGGGGACGAAGGGACGAAGCTCATACGGTCACTCCGCAGCGATCGGCAATTCCCGGCGCGCCTTCTCCAGGTCGTGTGCGGTTTGAAGGTTCATCCAGAACTCCGCTGATACGCCGAAGCGACGCGATAGACGCAGGGCCGTATCCGCGGTGATCGCGCGCTCCCCATGGAGGATCGCGGTGATTCGGTTGGCCGGAATGCCCAGTTCGCGAGCAAGCGCACGGGCGGAAAGCGACATTGGCACCATGAACTCTTCACGAAGCACCTCGCCGGGCGTGATAAACGCCAGGGTTCGTCCAGTGCTTTCGGCCGACAGGTCTACTTTCCCTGCGTCGAGATCCTCGCGATGGATTGTCACTTTCCTTCGATGGATTGTCGTTTTCCTCCGAGGCATGTCACCTCTCCTCAATGGTAGTCCACGATCTCGACGAAGTGTGCCGCTCCATTGTGCCAAACGAAGCAAACCCGCCATTGATCGTTGATCCGTATGCTGTGCTGCCCGGCACGATCGCCCTTGAGAGGTTCCAGCCTGTTGTTGGGCGGTACACGCAATTCATCCAACGAAAGTGCCGCATCCAGCATTCGCAATTTCCGGCGCGCAACCGACAGGATGTCGGAGGGAAAGCCTTTTGGAGCCTGCCTCTGGAAGACGAGGGCCGTTTTCCTGCAGGCGAAGCTCTTGATCACGCGTTACGAATTACGTAACAGGCGCCGTTATGTCAAGCGTAACGACCGGGGTTCGCCCCCATAGGCGTTAAAATACAAAGAGACCTCACCCTGAGGAGCGGCCCGGAGGGCCGCGTCTCGAAGGGTCGGCAACAGAGCGGGTGCCGCGACACCGCCTTTTTAGCGATCTCCTGTGCGGCCCATCCTTCGAGACGGCCGCTACGCGACCTCCTCAGCATGAGGACTTTGTTGAGTCTTCGACCTACTTTAACGCGTATGGGGCTCGCCCCCCAATCAGTTCGCCAACCGATCGCGATAGTGATCGGCCAGCGCCGTCAGCGCGGCCGCGCCGTCGCCCTTGAAGGTCGGGCCGTGCATCAGGGCGATCGTCGTGGGCTTCAGCCCGGCCAGGCGGCGCAGCGTCGGCTCGGTGAGCTTGGTCACCGGCATGTAGGGCACCGCCGTCTCGGTGGCGATCGCCGGACCCACGATCTCCGACTCCGTGGTCGGTGCGGCCGGCCCGAACTGGGTGAACAGGTCGCTGCTGAACAGCGTGCCGGTGGTCTCCTCGTAGATCACGCCGGCATCCCAGTTGTGCGGCACGTGCGGCGTGTCGAGCCAGCGCACGCGCTTGCCGCCGAGGTCGAGCACCTCGTCGTTGCCGAGCACGCGCGGCTCGCGGTCTGCCATGTCGCGCAGCCAGATGTTGCACCCGACCTGGCCGTGCGCCGGCGTCGCTTTGGGGGCCGCGGCCAGCCATTGGTTGAGAGCACCCGATTCATCGGCCTCGACATGGCTGCAGGTCGTCCAGCGCAGCTTGTCGAGCGGAATCACGCTCTTCACCGCGGCCGAGATCAGCGGGAACAGCGAGCGCTGGCCGTAATGGAACAGCAACGGCTCGTCGGCATCGATCAGGAACTGGTTGAACGTGAATCCCGTCGGCCCGACGGCGGACACGAAGGTCGACAGTCGATAGATCTTGTCGGCGATCTCGGAGACTTCGGTTTTCACGGCGCCCTCCCGGTAGTGGCGATCGGCGACCGCAAGGATCGCCGATCAGGGTGCAAGAATCTCGATCAGCTTGGCATTGAACGCGTCGGCGGCCTCGTAGGCAACCCAGTGGCCGGCGCCCGGGATGACATTCATCTCGAAATCGGGCTGGCGGGCGCGGAACAGGTCGATGCGCTCCTGGATGTGGGGGTAGGTCGTTGAATCGAACTCGCCCCAGATGCCGGTGAGCGGCACTTTTACCCGCGGCAGCACCTCGCTGAGCTTGAATTGCTGGCCCATGTCTCGGCTGCGCGTCTTGGCCCGCGTCGTGTTCATGATCTGCATGTGGATGGCGACGCCGTCGACCTTGGCCGGATCGTGCAGCATCAGGATCTCGAGATTGCGCCGCGCCTCGGTGGCCAGCGTCTCGGCCGGCATCGAGGCCAGCAGCTTGTGCAGCTTCGGGCCGGGCTTGCGCGTCGCCTTGAGCCCGCCGGCGCCGACCATGACGATGCGGCGGATCTGCTGGGAGAACAGCACGGCGATGTGACCGGCCACCATGCCGCCGAACGAGAAGCCGGTTATGGCGAATTTTTCCCCGGGCGGCAGCAGGCCTTGCATGGCGATCTGAACGCAATGGGTCACCGACCAGATGTCGCGCACGTCGTCGGGCGGATCGCTGTCGCCGAGGCCCGGCATGTCGGCGGCGTAGACCGTGAAATGCCGGGCGAGCGGCTGGACGTTGCGGATCCAATGGATCCACGAGCCCGAGCCGCCGTGGAACAGCAGCAGGATCGGCTTGCCCGAGCCCTCGCCCCAGATGTGCCACATCATGCGGCCGCCATTGCCCATCGGCATGCGCACCGCGCGGGCGGTCGATTCGATTTCCTGGATGTGCTCGGCGGCGGTGCGGCCGTCCGGCATGCGCGGGACGGCGGAAAAGTCGAGCTCCTCCATCAGCCGAGCGCTCCCAGCAGCCGTTCGACGAATTGCGGCGCCTGCTTGCGGTCGATCCAGCGCAGCACGGTGACGAGATCGTTGTCGGGATCGATCCAGACGATGTGGCTGCCCCAGCCGAGCGCGAAATGGCTGCGCTCCGAGGCTGCCGCGAACTGCCGCCGGTTGGCATTGAGCCACCACATCAGGCCGTAGAACGGCGCCACCGGGCAGGGTTTCACCAGCTCGTCGGTCCAGCCCGGGTGCAGGATCTCCTTGCCCTCCCATTTGCCGCCCTGCGCCACCAGCAGGCCCATCAGCGCGAGGTCGCGCGCCGAGATGACGATGCCGCCGCCCCAGTGGCCGCCACCCGGCACCGAGACCATCTGCTTGCCGTCGATCGTCACCGCCGAGTTGCGATAGCCGTCCCATTTCCAGGTCGACGAGGCCCCGATCGGGTCCATGATCCGCCGCTTCAGCACCGACGGCAGCGGCTCCTTGAAGAGCTGCAGCAGGCAGAGCGACAGGCGGTTCACGCGCACGTCGTTGTACTCGTAGAAGGTGCCGGGCGGCTTCAGCGGGCGCCGCGTGCCCTTGGGCGCATCGGCGACGGCGATGCCGACCACGCGGTTGTGGTCGATGCGATCCTCCTTGCCGAACAGCGTGCCCTGCCATTCACTGGTCTGGGTCAGCAGGTGGCGCCAGGTGATGTCCTTGTTCTGGTCGCTCGCGAAGCCGTCATCGAGCTTGTAGCCGGCGACCTTGTCGTCGAGGCTCTTGATCAGCCCGTCGCCCACCGCGAGGCCGGCCAGCAGGGCGAGGAAGCTCTTGGCGACGCTGAAGGTCATGTCGGTGCGACCGACATCGCCCCATTCGGCCACGAGCTTGCCGCCGCGATAGACCATGCCGGCGTGGCCGCCGCGCGGCGTGACCGGCCCCAGCACCTCGTTGTCCGGCGCCTTCTCGCCCGAATCGTAGGTCATGACGAACTGGCCGTCGGGCATCTGCATGCTGGCAGGCCACTTGGATTCGGCCGATTTGGCGAACGCTATTGCGTCTTTCAGATCCTTCATGCCCGCAATCAACAGTCATTCGCGCCCACAATCAACATTGGAGGCTGCCCGGGAGCAAGCGTAGAAACGCGAATGGCCCCGCCGACCTCGATCACCCTCCGCCAACCCGACGACTGGCACGCCCATCTGCGCGACGGGCCGATGCTGCAGGCCTGTGCCGTCCATACGGCAAGCCAGTTCGCCCGCGCCATCATCATGCCCAACCTGGTGCCCCCGGTGACGACGGTCGTCGAGGCCAAATCGTATCGCGAACGAATCCGCAGTGCGGTCCCGGCCGGCCTCGCCTTCGAGCCGCTGATGACCTGCTACCTGACCGACGGCGCCGATCCGGCCGAGCTGGCGCGCGGCAGGCGCGAGGGCGTGTGGGTCGCGGCCAAGCTCTACCCGGCGCACGCCACCACCAACTCGGCGCACGGCGTCACCTCGATGGACCGCATCGCGCCCGCGCTGGAGGCGATGGAGAAGGCCGGCATGCCGCTGCTTGTCCATGGCGAGGTGACCGACGCGGACGTCGACATCTTCGACCGCGAAACGGTGTTCCTCGACCGCGTGCTGGCGCCGCTGCTGAAGCGCCACCAGGGGCTGAAGGTGGTGCTCGAGCACATCACCACCCGGGAGGGCGTCGCCTTCGTCGAGGCCGGCGGCGCGCGCGTCGGCGGCACGATCACGCCGCATCATCTCAGTTACAACCGCAACGCCCTGTTCAAGGGCGGCATCCGCCCGCACCTCTACTGCCTGCCGATCGCCAAGGCTGAGGAGCACCGCCTGGCGCTGCGTCGCGCCGCGACGGCGCCTGGCCAGACGCAGTTCTTCCTCGGCACGGACACCGCGCCGCACACCGCCGACACCAAGGAATGCGCCTGCGGCTGCGCCGGCATCTTCAACGCCCCGGTGGCGATGCAGGTCTACACCCAGATCTTCGCCGAGGAAGGCGCGCTCGACCGGCTCGAGACGTTCGCCTCGCTGAACGGGCCGCGCTTCTATGGCCTGCCGGTCAATGAGCAGCGCGTGACCTTGCACGCCGCGCCGCTGGTCGCGCCCGAACGAATCGATGTCGCGAATGGCGACAAGAGCGTCGTGGTGTTTCGCCCGGACGCGCCGGTCGAGTGGTCTTACTAGAACGACTGCCGGTGTGAAATTGATTATTCCAGCATACGTCGAGTGCCAGAACCTCAACATCCGCATGGGCAACCGGTGCATGACGCGGTTGACGGACGCCTTCAGCAAGAAGGCCGCGAGCCACAATCACATGATGGCCATCTACTTCATGCACTACAATTTCGTGCGCATTCACAAGACGCTGAAGACGACGCCCGCCATGGCCGCTGGCGTCACTCCCAAGCTCTGGGAAATGGCCGATATGGTGAAGGTGCTGGAGGATTGGGAGGTCGCCCGGCAGGGGCGGGGCGCACTATGTCTTGGGCGCAAAAGCAATCCGGCAAGGACTGTCGAAATCAGTGTAATAGAATGGGCGAGCTCCGCTGCCCGGCTCGAACGTTACGTAGAACTCTCTGTCCTTCCAGTCTTTGCCGACAACCTTTCCAGAGCCATCTGCCTGCAACGCCTTCAAATCGACAGTGAATGAATCCTTCTTCGCCGATTGCCTCGTAAAAGTGAGCGTGTTCCCCTTTATGTCGACCTGCCAGGACACATTGTTGTAACCGCACCACACCGAGGTGTTCTTACTGCCGTCGGAAACGGCAACCCAAGTCGCGTCTGCCGCGCTGGAGATGTGAGAAGCACCCGCCAGGCCGATCAATGTCGCGAGAAAAAGCCCTAGTCTCATGATCGCCTTCCCCGATTGCAGTTCTGAGGATTCTCTTTCTTCAATCGGGCGTCAAGGAATCCGGCCGATTTTCAAACTGTACCACTACCGAGACCGCCTCGAGCTTGGCGGCGCGGATCGCCTCGACCAGGGCCGGGATCTCGCCCTCGGCCAGGGGCAGCACGATTTCGCCCTGGGCGTCGACCCGCTCGGTGATCTCGTAGCGGAAACGGCGCGGCACCGGGATGTCCGGTCCATCCTGCATCAGGTCTTACAGGCTTGCCTTGGACGAGCGCCTAAGCTCGAGCAGGTCGCGAAAGCCGCGTGTGCCGACGAAGCCGCAGCGCGCGCCCTTGCCTTCCAGCAGCGCATTGGTGACCACCGTCGTGCCGTGCGCCAGCAGCGCCACCGCGCCAGGATTGATCGGCCCGGTCGCCAGCGCCTTGCCGAGCCCGTCCAGCACGCCTTCGGCAAAATTACCCGGCGTGGTCGGCACCTTCACCACGCCGATCCCGCCGGTCGCCTCGTTGACGATGGCGACGTCAGTGAACGTCCCGCCGATATCGATGCCCAGTCGCCACGCCATCGCTCAGGTTCCTGCCGGAAGGATCATTGCTGGGACCGCGCCACGCATCGGCGCCAACTCTTTACTTCGGCGCCTCGTCGCTGGGAGCGCGCCACAGGAGTGGCGCGCTCCCAGCGCGTAACCCCTTCTTTCGGAAGGGTCGATGCTGCAGGCAGCAGGAGCCGGACGAGGCAAATGCGGGACGAGGGTGGCCCGGGAAAATTCGGCAAAAGTCATAGGCCAAAAGTATCCCGACCCCTTTGATCGGCGCGCAAACAGCAATTACTATCGCATTGTTAAGTACAGCTAATCTGTAGATGTAACACAAACTCACCTAATGCATGGTCGGCGGATGCTTGCTTGCGGCCGGTGCCCCCGGCCGCGCATAGACAAGAGTGGTAACGGTGCAAGCGGGATCGCCATGCAACATCCTCTGAGGTTCGGCATCTGGGCCCTGGTCCACGGCAACCGCGCCGCCCTGCATGACCCCGAGGAACCCTACGACGCGTCGTGGGAGCGGAACCGCAAGCTGATCCTGGAGGCCGAGCAGCTCGGCTACGACTGCACGCTGGTCGCCCAGCATACCGCCAACCCGCACCGCGAGGACCTCGACCAGCTCGAGGCCTGGACGTCGTCGGCGGCGCTGGCGGCGCTGACCTCGCGGATCGAGATCATCACGGCCATCAAGCCGATGCTCTACCATCCGGTGGTGCTGGCCAAGATGGCGCTGCAGATCGAGCACATCGCGCGCGGCCGCTTCGCCATCAACCTGGTGAATGCCTGGAACCGGGCGGAGATCGAGAAGGCCGGCATTCCCTTCCTCGAGCATGACGAGCGCTACGCCTACGGCCGCGAATGGCTCTCCGTGGTCGAGCCGCTGATGGCCGGCGAGCGGGTGAGCTGGAAGGGCAAGTACTTCGACGTCAGCGACTACATCCTGCGGCCGCACCGCACCTTCCGCCCGCGGCCGCGCATCTATGTCGGCGGCGAGTCGGAGCCGGCGCGCCAGCTGGTGGCTGACCTCGGCGACGTGTGGTTCATCAATGGCCAGCCCCTGGCCGACGTCGCCCGCCTGATCGCCGACGTCGCGCGCCGGCCGCGGCCCGGCGCCCCGCTGCGCTTCGGCCTTTCCGCTTTCGTCATCGCCCGCCCGACCGAGGCGGAAGCCCAGGAGGAATTCCAGCGCCTGCTGGCGCTGGCGGCGCTCGACGCCGACGCGCGCGTGATGCAGGAGCGCAACACGGACGCCAAGGTCGTCATGAAGCAGACCATGGCGAAGTTCGAGAAGGTCGGCACCAACGGCGGCACCGCCGCCGGCCTGGTCGGCAGCTACGACACCGTCGCCGAGCGCATCCGCCAGTTCCACCAGGCCGGCATCGAGACCCTGCTACTGCAGTTCCAGCCCTTCGAGCGCGAGATGCGCCGCTTCGCCGCCGAGATAATGCCGCGGCTGAAGGTGCGAGAGGCGGCGTAGGCCCTAGTCGACAAACCGGGTCATTGCCGGGAACGCCGCTTCAGGCGCAACCCTGCCCGAAGAGCGTGTCATACGCCGGGAGCGCGCCACTCCGTGGCGTTCATGAGATGTCAAAACATGCATAAGGCGGCGCCCGAACGGGACTGCTCGCGTGGCAACTTCATGTGTAGCCAATGACGAGCAATCCCTGGCAATCGAAATCGCGACCGCCGATGCGCTACAGTGCTGACGCGCCGGATTTCCGCGCGCAGTCGAAATTGCAGAAGTGAGGTTACGATGCGCAGGATTTTGGTCATCGCTGCCTGCATGGCATTTTTTGCGGCGGGTCCAGCCCACTCCCAGGGCATCAATGAGGCTTTGACAGCTTTCGGTCTCGTCGGGACGTGGTCTCCCGACTGCGGTGACAAGACCAAGCCGAGATGGACTTTTGCCGGTGGCGGAAAGCCTGCCGTGGCGTTCAGCAGCCCAGGAAAGGAATCCGCGAACGACGAATCCGCGGAAGGCACCATCACCGCGGCCGAGATCGTGTCGCCAACGAAAATCTCCGTGACCGTCGTGCCCACCAAAAAGAACGGCAAGAGCATCGACCCGACCTCGCCGGATGCGAAGCCCGAGACTGGCCTCCTTGAAAAAGTGGGTAACATGATCAAGCCGCCTAGCGGGGCGATGCTTCAGAGATGCGTCAACTAGACGAGGCGATCATGCTGCCTCCGACGGCCGCCGAGCCGGTGAGCGGAACAAGTGGCTGCATTTGCGCACCTTGATGGCGGGGTGACGGTTACTCCGCGGACAGGGCGCCTAGGGTTGCGGACAAAGCGCGCGCGTTCGGCGCGCAATGTCCGCAACTGAACGAGGTCGCATGGTCGAGCTTCCCGATATCGCGTCGCGCTTCCCCTGCTCAGGAGGGAGAAATTCCCTGATATGGTGCAATCAGTTCCCTGTTAATTTTTCTGAATTCCCTGTTCCGATTCCCTGTTGTTCGAATGCTTGCACGAGTGCGGGTTCGGCTAGAGCCTTGTCATGACAGGCTTTTTCATGTGTCAAGACTCGGTCGGGCGAATCGCGGTTGCACTTTTTTGTTCCACCGGGACGCTGCTGTCAGCCGCCGCTGCCGAGCGCGGTGAAGGGCGAATATCGGTCTTCAACCGGTCGACAGAGGCCGTCGTGCAATCAATTGCACAGCGGGCCGCTTCATCAGTGGCGCAGTCCTTGTGCGTACTCGATCTGCATGGCGACGAGGTTCGCTGTGTCCGCGCCGTAGCGTGCCGCGATGCCGTCGAGAGCCTGGTCCAGTGCCTGCGCCGGCGGCCCTTGTTCCAGGGACGGCAGCATCGGGGTTGTCGAACCAATCGTCGCGACCTGGTCGGGGACGATGCGGATGCCGTTCTGCGACTGTCGTGCCTCGGCTGTTGCAGCGACCGTCCGCACGCGCGAGCGATAGGTGCGCGACCAGGCATCGGCGACGAGGGCAAGGGACACCTCGTCGGCGCCGGCGTCGAGTGCGATGCCGAGCCGCTCGTGATTCCACACGGCGAGCAGGCTGGCGAGCACCGTCGCGGCGAACGGCCGCGTGAAGATGAAGGCGCTGCTGTCGTGCCGCGCATCCCACTGCGCGACGCCGAGGCGCTGCGCGACGGCCTCGGCTTTCGCCCTTCCGGCGATTGCCTCGATCAGGGTCAGGGCCATCGGCATGGAGGCAGATACGCCGGTCGTCGTCGCGATGCGGGTGTCGACGACCAGGCGGCGGTCCGCGACGTATCGGATCGACGGGTGGCGGCGGCGCATCTCGTCGAGGTAGTACCAGTGCGTGGTCGCGCGCTTGCTGTCGAGCAGCCCGGCATCGGCGACGACCTTGGCGCCGGCGCACACCCCGACGATGATTGCTCCCTGGGCGGCTTGGCTCCTGAGCCACTGCGGGACCGCCGGGTCGTCATCCCGCTGCATGGCGGGGACGATGACGTAGTCGGCGCCGTCGCGGTGGCGCGCGTCGAAGTCGGCGGTAGTCGCCTGCGGCTCCACCGTGAGCGCCGGGAACAGGGTCACGGGCCCTGGTCCCGTTGCCAAGGCCTCGACATCCGCGACATCGGCGCGCCGAAGAATGCCGAAGGGCATGAGATAGTCAGTGGTCTCGGTCCCGTCATTGATGCCGACGATGGCGATCAGCGGCCGCTGGCGCTTCGGTGGCTTCAAGGCCTCAATCATGGCGGAGGTTTCGTCCTCTGCGATTCGCGGGGCAGCCTTGATTGCCGGCGGCCCAGGCAGCGACAGAATCCAGGCCGCGCCGGACACCAACGCGAGCGCCATGATTGTCACGGCGCCCCACAGAAGAAATCGCATCGCCATGGCAGGCACCATGCCTCAGGCACTGCTGAACGGCTCGTAGCCCGGTGCCAGGATGTTGGCCGGATCGTAGCGCCCGGCGGCATCGCGCAAGGATTGCCAGCGCGAACCGAGATGCTGTTTCCAGTCGTCAGGCGAGAAGGGCAGGGCACTCACGGGATAGAGAACGCCGCCGGCGTCGCGAAGGTGCTCGTAGAGCACAGGCCCTCGAGCGCCTTGTGTTCGAGCGTGGCGCGGCGCGTGGTGCGGCGCACCAGCTCGACGCCGACGCGTCGCTCGAGCGCCAGCAGCGAGCGATTGACCGATTGCAGCGAGCGCCCGAGGCGACGCGCCGTGGCCGTCTGGCTGCCACCCTCGATGATCGCGAGAAAAGTCTCGATATCTTCCATCGAGCTGCTTCGACGTTGGATCAGGTTCCGACGCGATATGGGGGCTGCCCGGTCGTCTTGCAGGGCGATCGCAAATGCCCCTTTGTCCGTCATCCCGAGCGGAGCCACCCGGAGGGCGGCGTAGCCGAGGGACCTTTCTTGCCGATGTTGCAACCAGAAAGGTCCCTCCCCTACGCCTCGCTAGCGGCACTTGCTCCGCAAGTGCCTGTCTCGGCTCCGGTCGGGATGACGGTACTTATGCGAATGATTCTATCCGGGCTCGGTGATGCGAGGAGTGCTGGAGCGCTCCGTTTCCTGCGTCTATCGTTGCGATCATGAGCAAGCGAACGATTCCCGCCGGCGCTGTCGTGCGCGGCACCGACAGGGGCTACGACCACGCAGCCCCCAAGCCCGGCAGCGAGCGGCCCATCACCGAGCGGCCCATCACCGAGCGGCCAGTCGACCCGACCCATGAAGACAAGAAGTACCCTTATCTGCGGCCCCGCGATGCGGCGACGCTGATCCTGGTGCGCCAGCGTGGCAAGGTTCCCGAGGTGCTGCTCGGCTGTCGCGACGCCAAGCATGCCTTCATGCCCAACCGCTATGTGTTCCCCGGCGGCCGCGTCGATCCGGACGATGCGCGCGTGCCGGTGGCGACGCCGCTCGACCGCTTCGTCGACGAACGGCTGCGCAAGGCGGCGACGGCGCAACGGGCGCGGGCGCTGGCCGTTGCCGCGGTGCGCGAGACCTTCGAGGAGACCGGGCTGATGCTGGGCAAGCCCCTGAAGAATGGACCGCCCGACGAGGATTTCGGCGAGCATTGGCGCGGCTTCCTCGACAAGGGGTTTGCTCCGGCCCTCGACTGCCTCGACCTGATCGCGCGCGCCGTGACGCCGCCCGGCCGGCCGCGCCGCTTCAATGCCCGTTTCTTCATGGCCCGGGCCGAGGATGCCACCGGCGAGATCCGCCATTCGAGCGAGCTCGGCGACATCCGCTGGGTCCAGCTCGACGAGGCGCGCGAGCTGCCGCTGCCGACCATCACCGGGTTGATCCTGGGCGAGGTCGGCCGTCTTGCGAAGGAGCCGCCCGATCGCAAGAAGCAGCGCAAGATCCCGCTCTTCACCACGATCCATCGCAAGCACCTGATGCTCGAGGAGTAGCGCCATGGCACCTGTCGGGACCGCTTCGCCCTCCTCGAGCGGGGCTGCTCCCGGCCCGTTGTCATCGGCCGCCGCCGGTTCGCGCCTGCCGACGCGCGGCGGCGTGCGCCTGCGCGCCCTGGTCCTCATCCGCTGGGCCGCCGTCGCCGGCCAGTTCTTCACCGTTTCGGTCGTTCACTGGGGGCTGGGCTTCACCCTCCCGCTGCTGGCGGTGTTCGGCGCGATCGCGCTGTCGGCGCTGCTCAACCTCACGGTCAGCATCGGCCGTCCGGCCTCGGCGCGCGTCGACGACCGCGAAGCGGCCGTCTTCCTCGCCTTCGACGTGCTGCAGCTCGCCGTGCTGCTCTACCTCACCGGCGGGCTGACCAATCCCTTCGTGCTGCTGCTGCTCGCGCCGGTCGCCATCGGCGCCACCGTCCTGTCGCTCGCCAGCAACATCGTGCTGTCGATGCTCACCATCCTGTGCATCGGCCTGCTCGGTCTGTTCCACCAGCCGCTGCCGTGGCGCGGCCCACCGCCCGAGTTGCCCGACATCTACCGCGCCGGCCTGTGGGCCGGCCTCACCCTCACCACCCTGTTGACCACGCTCTATGGCTGGCGGCTGGCCGAGGAGGGGCGGCAGATGGCCGATGCGCTGGCCGCGGCGCAGGCCGCGCTGGCGCGCGAGCAGCGCCTGTCGGCGCTGGGGGCGCTTGCGGCCGCGGCCGCGCACGAGCTCGGCACGCCGCTCTCGACCATCGCCGTGGTGACCAAGGAGATGCTGCGCGAGGTCGAGGCCGACGATCCGCTGCGCGAGGACGTCGAGCTGCTGTCGTCCGAATCGGAGCGCTGCCGCACCATCCTGGCCCGGCTCTCGGTCGATCCGGCCGGCGACGTGTCGGATGCCTATATCCTGGTGCCGCTGCCGGCGCTGATCGAGGCGGCGGCGCAGCCCTACAAGCGCGAGGATATCGCCATCGCCTTCGAAGCCGGCCCGACGGGCGAGGGCGTGCCGGCCATGGCGCCGATCCAGGTGCGCAGCCCCGAGCTGATGCAGGGTATCGGCAACATCGTGCAGAATGCCGTTTCGTTCGCGCGCAGCGAGATCACCATCGCGACGCGCTGGACCACGGAATGGTCGGAGGTCGAGGTCTCCGACGACGGTCCGGGCTTCTCCGAGGCCCTGTTGGACGAACTGGGAACACCCTTCATCTCGACCCGGCAGGGCGAGGAGGGACACATGGGGTTGGGTGTCTTCATCGCCAAAACGCTATTGGAGCGCACCGGGGCGACCGTGACCTTCGGCAATCGCCGGCTCGGCACGGGGGCTGCAGTATCGGTGCGCTGGCCAAACCCCGTCTTCAAGGCTACATAGCGGCCGATGTCGAAGGAGTCGCCATGAGCCAGGACACAGGCGCGGGTCGACCCGTGTCGCCCGTAATCGACGGTGCGACGGCGAACAAGGACCGCACGTTGCTGATCGTCGATGACGACGCGGCCTTTCGCAACCGGACCGCCCGGGCCTTCGAGCAACGCGGCTTCATCGTTTCGGCCGTCGGTTCGGTCGCCGAAGCGCTGGCCCAGACGGCGCGGCCGCCCGCCTTCGCCGTGATCGATCTGCGGCTGGGCGACGGCAACGGTCTCGAGCTGGTGGGGCCGTTGCGCCAGGCGCGCCCCGATATCCGCATCGTCGTGCTGACCGGCTACGGCAACATCGCCACCGCCGTGGCAGCGGTGAAGGAAGGTGCGATCGACTATCTCGCCAAGCCGGCCGATGCCGACGCCATCGAGCAGGCGCTGACCGCGCATGGCCGCAAATTGCCGCCGCCGCCCAGCAATCCGATGTCCGCCGACCGCGTGCGCTGGGAGCACATCCAGCGCGTGTTCGAGCAGTGCGACCGCAACGTCTCCGAGACGGCGCGCCGGCTCAACATGCATCGCCGCACCTTGCAGCGCATCCTCGGCAAGCACGCGCCGCGCGAACATTGATGCCACCAACGTTGATGCCACGAACATCGATGAAGGCGTACTGATCACCGTCCAGCTTCTGGTCAACGCGCTGGCGCTGGGCATGGCCTATGCGCTGGTGGCGCTGGGCTTCGTGCTGGCGCTCAATGCCGTGGGCGCGGTGAACTTCGCGCATGGCGATCTCGTCGTGCTGGGTGGCGCCGTCGCGGTGGCGGCCGGCATGTGGCTTGGCCTGCCGGGCGTGGTGCTGCTGCCGGTGGTGGCGGCGGCGCTGGCGGTCGCCGGCATCATCGCCGGCCGCGTGACGATCCTGCCGCTGACCGTGCGACCGCCCGAGGCGACCTTCGTCGCCACCATCGCGCTTGCCGCCATCATCGAGCAGGGCCTGACCGTGGAGATGGGAACGGCGCCGCGCACCGCGCCCTCGCTCGCCGGCAGCGGCTCGTTCGCGCTGGCGGACCTGGCGCTCGGCCGCCAGCCGATCGCGATCATCGTATTGGGCAGCGCCCTGGTGCTGGCGACCTGGTTCCTGCTCGAGCGCACGCAGACAGGCCGACGCATGCGGGCGGTGTCTGGCGATCGCTACATGGCGCGCGCCGTCGGCATCCCGGTCGGCCGCTACGTCCTGCTGTCGCTCGGGCTTGCCGGGGCGCTTGCGGGCGTCGCCGGGATGCTGCTGGGGCACCAGTTCCTGGTCGCCCCCACCCAGGGCGCGGGCTACATGCTCAAGGCCTATATCGCGGTGGCGCTGGGCGGCTGGGGCAGCGTGCCGGGCGCCCTGCTGGGCGCGCTCGGCATCGGCGTGTTCGAAACCTTCGTGTCGGCTGCCTTCGGCGATGCCTGGGCGTCGGCGGCCCTCTACCTCAGTGTCCTCGTCGTGCTGGCGGTTCGGCCGCAAGGCCTGTTCGGCGAGCCGGTCGGCCGCCGCGCCTGACATGCGCGCGCTCGGCGTCTTCTGGCTGGTCGCGCTCGTCCTCCCGCCAGTCATTGCCCTCGGCGTGCTGGCGCCCTTCGGACAGCGCATGGTCACCTTGGTCGGCGTCTATGCCCTGATGGGCCTGGGGTACCAGCTGATCTTCGGCCATCTCGGCGCGCTCAACCTGGCGCAGGGCGCGCTGTTCGGCGTCGGGGCCTATGCCACCGCCCTCCTGGCACCGGCGCTGGGCGGGCTGGCGCTGCCGGTGGCGCTGGCCGCTGCCGCCGGCCTGGCAGCCATCGTGGGCGGGCCGCTGCTGCGCCTGCAATCGCATTACTTTGCGCTGGCGACGCTGGCGCTGGCCTCGCTCGTCAACCTCGTGGCGGTGCATGCCGAGACCCTGACCGGCGGCGCCAACGGCCTCGCCGGCTTTGCGCGGGGGCTGCCGCGGGGTCCCTTGCTGCTCGCTGTGGTGTGGGCCTGCCTGGTCGTCCTGGTGGTGGCTTGCGCCGCGCTGGCGCAGGGGCGCGCCGGGGAGCGGGCGCGCCTGTTGCGCCAGGCGCCGTTGCTCGCGGCCACGCTCGGCATCGATGGCGGACGTTGGCGTCTGGCGGCCTTTGTGGTTGCCGGCGCGCTGGCGGGGCTGGCCGGCGCCTTCTCCGCCGCCCTGAGCGGCGTGGTCTCGCCGGAAGCGACTGGTTTTTCGATCATGGTGCTCTGCCTCACGTCGGTCGTGCTGGGTGGCACGCGCCATCCGATGGGCGCCGTGCTCGGCGCCGCGCTGGCCGTCGGGCTGCCCGAGCTGCTGCGCGACTTCCAGGGTGCCTGGCTGCTCGCCTACGCCGTTGCGACACTCGCGGTCGTGCTGTGGGCGCCCGACGGGCTGGCCGGCCTGGTCGATCGACTGCGCAACGCCCCGGTGGCTGCAGCGCCCTCGCCAGCATGGCCCGCTTTGCTGGCGCCGAATGCCGGTCCGCGGCAGCTCAGGGTCGATCGGGCGGTCAAACGCTTCGGCGGCGTCGAGGCGCTGTCCGGCATCTCCTTCACCGTGGCGCGCGGCGAGATCGTCGGCCTGATCGGCCCCAACGGATCGGGCAAGACAACTCTCCTGAACGTGATCTCCGGTCTCGAGCCGGCAGACGGCGGGACGATTGCGCTCGACGAGCGGCCGATCACGCCTCTGCCGCCTCACGCCGTCGCCCGGGCTGGCGTGGGCCGCACCTTCCAGGCGCGCATGCTCGAGGGCGAGACGCGACGCGACGAGCTGGCGCGGGCCTTGTCAGTCAGGCCGGCCTTCGTGCTGCTCGACGAGCCGGCCGCCGGCGCGACCGACCGCGAGCGCAGCGACCTGGTCGACACCCTGCGCGGACTGCGCGACGGCGGGCTGGGGCTGCTGGTCGTCGATCACGATATCGAGCTGCTGTCGCGCCTCAGCGATCGCCTGGTCTGCCTCGATCGCGGCCGGCTGCTCGCCGTTGGCGCCCCGGCAGATGTGCGCGCCGACCCGCGCGTGCGCGCGAGCTTCCTCGGCCTCGACGAGGCGGCATGAGCGCGGTGCCATGAGTGCGGTGCTCGAGATCGGCGACCTCGCGGTCGAGCCGGGCGAGATCGTCGCCGTGCTGGGCGGCAACGGCGCCGGCAAGACCCGCCTGCTCGAGACCATCCTCGGCTTCCAGCCAGGACCGGTGCGCCTCTTCGGCAGCGACGTGGCGGCGCTCGCCGTCGAGCAGCGTGTGCTGATGGGCGTGGGCTATGTGCCCGAGCGGCGGCGCGTGTTCGCGGGCCTCACCGTGCAGGAGAATCTCGAGGCCGCGTCGTCGCTGTCGGCTCCCGAGCGCCGGCAACGCGCGGCCGAGATGATGGCGCTCTTCCCCATGCTCGGCGAGCGGCCGCGGGCGCGGGCGTGGCTGCTGTCGGGCGGCCAGCAGCAGATGCTGGCGCTGGCGCGGGCCCTGATGAACCGGCCGCGCCTGCTGCTGCTCGACGAGCCGACGCTCGGCCTGGCGCCGCTGATCGTTGCCGATTTGCTGCAACGGTTGCCGGCGATGGCGGCGGACGGGCTCGCCGTCGTGCTGGCCGAGCAGCGCGCCAGCCAGGCCCTGCGCGTGGCGCATCGCGGCGTCGTGCTGAGCCGCGGCCGCATCGTGCGGCAAGGGACGGCGGCCGAGCTCGCGGCTGATCCCACGCTCGCCGATCTGATGGCCGGCGGGTAGTTCCTGCTCCTCCCCAGCGAAGCTGGGGAGGTGTCCGCGTCATCGCGGACGGAGGGGCCATGAGCCTCAGTCCCGCTGCTCATGACCCCTCCGTCGCCGTACGACGGCGACACCTCCCCAGCGAGGACGCTGGGGAGGAGGAAGAGTCACGCCCGCCGGCTCTGCGCGTTCCAGAACTGCTCGAGGTTGGCGATCAGCGCCGGGCTGAAATGGCAGAGCGCTTGCTCGCGGGCATAGAGCGCTGCGTAGCGGCGAAACATGTCGAGCGGCTCGGCCGACAGTCGCAGCGCGCGGCGATTGCCGATCGCGCCCACCATGCCCGAGCCGGTCAGCCGGTCGATGACCCGGGCAACCGTCGCATCCATTGCATCGGGCTCGACGATCTCGTCGCAGATCATGCGTCCGATCTCCGAATCGCAGTCGATGCGGCGCTCGTACATGATCGCTTGGCGGGCGATGCGATCGCCGACGAAGCGCGCCAGGCGCAGGTTGGCCATCGCCGGGATGATGCCCTCCTTGCGCGCCGGCAGAGTCATGTAGGCCCCCCGCTGGGCGATGTTGAAATCGGTGGCGAGCAGGATCTGGCAGCCGCCGCCGATGGCGAAGGTCTCGACGGCCGAGATCCACAGCTTCTCGATAGAATCGCCCGCGACTTCGTCGGGCGGCAGGTCGGGCTTGGCGAGGCCGCGCAGCACCTTGTTCACGAATCCCAGGTCACGCACCATGAACCACAGGAAGGGGATCTTGCCGTAGTACAGATGCGTGAGATTGATGCCGGCGTTGTAGACGCGCCGGCCAGCATACTTGCCGGCGGGCACGATGTCGCCGCGCAGCACCGCGACCTCGCTGTCCGGGTCGAGGATACAGACGTCGGCCGCGATCTCGGTGGCGGGCTGGGTAGAGTTGTCCTCGGCGTTGAGGAAACGCGGATTGGCGAGCAGCAGCTCGGCCGCCTTACCACGGCGCTCGACCTTGGCGTAGCCGAGATCGAGGCGGCCATCGCGCCGGAACTTCGCCAGCGCCTCGGCCGATTCCTCGCGCGGCAGCAGCATGGCGTGGCAGAGATGGGCGCCGCACGCCGGATCGGCCAGGACCTGGTTGCAGAGAATGCCCTGGTCGATCTCGCAGCCGTCCTTGTCGGCCTGGCGCAGCTCGGTTTCGGCCGCCACCTCGGCGCGCGTCGGCACCAGGCCAGGCACCAGCTGGGCGGCGTCATAGACCAGGCGATCGACGCGCACGAACTTGCGCCGGCTGTCGGTGAGCTTGTCGTAGAGCGTGACGACATGGCGACGCAGGAAGACGAAACGCGCCTGGCGCGCCGCCTGCTTGAGGGCTTCGGCGGCCTGGTGAGATGCCGCGTCGCGCTGCGGCTTGGCCGGCAGGCGTGCCAGCGTTTCGGCGACGCCGCGCCAATAGGTCGAGAACCGGGCCTGATCGGCCGCAAAATCGCCGGTGGCCGCGACCGGAGCCGATACGACCGAATTCATGCCGCCGTTTCCTGCCCGCATTGAAAATGTTGGAGCGGGCGACGGGATTTGAACCCGCGACCTACGGCTTGGGAAGCCGACGCTCTACCCCTGAGCTACACCCGCTTGGATGCCATTCTAGCCTGCGTCGGGGGCTCAATGAAAGGTCCCTGTCTTCTGGACCGGCGGGGCCGTCCCCTACCAACGGGTGTCTCGCCGGCTCACGAACTTCACCGACGATTTCGCCATCTGGATCACCTTCTGCGGCCCGGTGAAGTGACGACGCGGTGATCTCGCGCCCGGTTTGTGCCATGAGAAGCCGATGCTGGACGAAATCCTGACACCGCAAGAACGCGCCGTGGTGGCGCGTGCCAAGGCCTTCGCCGAGGAACATGTCGCGCCCAACGCGGCGCGCTGGGAATGGGAGCGGCGCTATCCGCTCGAGACGATCAAGGCCGCCTGTGCCGCTAACCTGCATACGATCGAGCTGGCCGCCAGGCACGGCGGGCAGGGCCTGTCGTTCTCCTGCAAGCTGCGCGCGTTCGAGGAAATCGCCCGGCATGATTTCGCCTTCGCCTTTGCCCTGATCAACCATCACAACGCCGTGGCGCGCTTTGCCCGCGACGGCCAGCCGGCGCACGTGGCGCGCCTGCTGCCGCGCATGATCGCCGGCGAGGTGATCGGCTGCGCCGGGTTGAGCGAGCCCGGCGTCGGCAGCGACTTCGGCGGCCTCGAGATGACGGCGGTGCAGGTCGACGGCGGCTGGAAGCTGAACGGCGCCAAGGCCTGGATCACCAATGCAGCGGTGGCCGGCCTCTCGGTCGCCTATGCCCAGACCGACAAGGCGCAGGGCTATCGTGGCATCGCCTGCTTCGCCATCGAGGCGGATCGACCAGGCTTCCATCGCGAAAAGCCGTTCGAGCTGCATGGCGGGCATGCGATCGGCGTCGGCGGGTTTCGCTTGGTCGACTACATCGCGCCCGACGAGGCGCTGCTGCATCCACCGGGCCGTGCCTTCAAGGCGGCACTGGCCGGCATCAACGGTGCGCGCGCTTACGTCGCCGCCATGTGCTGCGGCATGTTGCAGGCCTCGCTGGAAACGGCGGTGCGCTATACGCGGCAGCGCAAGACGTTTGGCCAGCCAGTGCTCGAGCACCAGGGCGTGCGGTGGAAGCTGGTCGATGCGGCGACCGATCTCGAGGCGGCGCGGCTGCTCACCTATCGTGCGGCGCGCCTGATCGACGAGGCGGGCGATGCCGTGCTGCCGGCGGCGCACGCCAAGAAGTTCGCCACCGAGATGGCGGTGCGCCGCATTGCCGACTGCATCCAGGCGATGGGCGCCAACGGCCTGCGTGCCGACTATCCGCTGGCCCGCCATCTCGCCTGCGCCAAGATCGCCGCCTACACCGACGGCTCGATCGAGATGATGAACGAGCGCATCGGCGTCGCCCTGCCGCAGGTGTTCGGGTGATCCTCTCGACGGTCGAGATGCACACCGGCGGCGAGCCGACCCGCATCATCGTCGATGGCTGGCCGGCGTTCGAAGGCCGGACGCTGCTCGACAAGCGGCGCGAGGCGAAGGAGCACTTCGATCATTTGCGGCGCGGCCTGATGCTGGAGCCGCGCGGCCACGACGGCATGTACGGCGCGCTGCTGGTCGAGCCCGACCATCCCGAGGCCGATCTCGCCGTGCTGTTCATGCACAACGAGGGCTACAGCACGATGTGCGGCCACGCCACGATCGCGCTGGCGCGCTGGGCGGTCGACAGCGGGCGGGTCGCCCGCCGCGAGCCGGAAACGATGGTGCGCCTGCAATGTCCGTGCGGGCTGGTGACGGCGCGCGTGGCGGCTGACGGCATGGTGCGCTTCGAGAGCGTTCCGGCCTTCGCCTATGCGTTGGATCGCATCGCGCCCACGCGGACGTGGGGACCGGTCACCGTCGACATCGCCTATGGCGGCGCGTTCTATGCCTTCCTGGCCGCCGATTCGATCGGGCTCGACCTCACCGCCTCGCCGATGCGCCAGATCGTCGATGCCGGCGAGGAGATCGCGCTCGCGGCAGCCAAGGCAATCGCCATCGACCATCCCGACGAGCCCGATCTCGCCTTTCTCTACGGCACCATCCTGACCGACGGCGAAGAGGGCGCCGAGGGCCGGCCGAGCCGCAACGTCTGCATCTTCGCCGGCCGCCAGATCGATCGCAGCCCGACCGGCAGCGGCGTCACGGCGCGCATGGCCCTGCAGGCCGCGCGGCGCCGGGTGCGGGTCGGTGACGAGCGCCTGTTCGAGAGCTGCACCGGCGCCGTGTTCACCGGGAAAGTGATGCGCGATGCGCTGCCGGTCGGCGGCCGCAAGTCGGTGATCGTCGAGGTCGGCGGCCGCGCCCATCAGACCGGCGACGCACGCTTCCGTTTCGACGATGACGATCCCCTGCGCGAGGGGTTCAGCCTCGGGCTGTAGAGTCGCCGACTCGTTCACCCCCTCCCCAGCTTCGCTGCGGAGGTGTCGCCGTCATACGGCGACGGAGGGGTCATGAGCCACAGTCGCGTTGCTCATGACCCCTCCGTCCGCGATGACGCGGACACCTCCCCAGCGAAGCTGGGGAGGGACATGAAAAAGAGCGCTCTCACGCGTTGTGGGCGCGACGCAGGGCCTGGTCGAGGTCGTCGAACAGGTCGCCGGAATCCTCGACGCCGACCGACAGGCGCAGCAGGTCGGTTGGGCAGGGCGTGCCTGGGCCCTCGATGCTGGCGCGGTGCTCGATCAGGCTTTCGACGCCGCCCAGCGACGTCGCGCGCTTCCACAGCTCGACGCGGGCCGCGGTCGCAATCGCTGCGCGCTCGCCGCCTTTGACGCGCACCGACAGCATGCCGCCGAAGCCGCCGGCCATCTGCTTGCCGGCGATGGCGTGACCGGCAAAGCCCGGCAGGCCGGGATAGAGAACCTCGGCCACCATTGGGTGAGCGGCGAACCGTTCGGCCAGCGCCTCGGCCGACCGGCAGGCCCAGGCGACTCGGGGGAACAGCGTGCGCATGCCGCGCATGAGAAGCCATGCCTCGGTCTGGCCGAGGATCGTGCCGAGCTGCGCCCTGAGCGTGCGCAGCTTCGCCCAGTAGGCGTCGTCGCGCGCGCCGACCAGCGCGCCGGCGATGATGTCGGAGTGACCGTTGAGATACTTGGTTGCCGAATGCATGACGATGTCGGCGCCGTGCTCGATCGGCCGTGACAGCACCGGCGTCGCCACCGTCGAATCGACGGCGAGCAGGGCGCCGGCCCGATGGGCGATGTCGGCCGCCGCGGCGATATCGGTAATGCACCAGGTCGGATTGGCCGGTGTCTCGATCCACACCAGCCTGGTGGCGCCGGGCCGGACGGCAGCGGCGATCGCGTCGTGCCGATCGGCGTCGACGAACTCGACCTCGAGCCCCCACGCCGTTGCAAAGGTGGCCAGCCAGTTCCGTAGGGCCCAGTACATGACCTTGGGAGCGACGACGTGGTCGCCCGGCGCCAGCGCCAGGAAGCAGGCGGTGGCGGCGCTCATGCCCGAGGAGAAGATCAGGGCCTTCGGGCCGCGTTCGAGAGCGGCCAGCGTCGCCTCGGCCTGATCGAAGGTCGGGTTGTCGGCGCGTGCATAGATGCGACCCGATCGATAGGCATTGTCCTCGTCGCGAACATAGGTGCTCGCCATATGGATCGGCGGAACGACCGCCTTCGTCACCGGATCGATCCAGCCCATCGCCTGGGCGGCGAGCGATGCGGCGGCTAGGGTCTTGTCGTTCATTTCGGGTTTCCGTGACCTTACGGGTTGCTTACACTGGACGCGCTTTAATAGCGCATCGTCGCACTTCCGTCGTAGATGCATTAGTATCCGTCCGCGCCGCAAATCTGAAACATGGATGACGCGGCGCACGTCGCGATTTGCGTGACCCTTCCTGTCGCGATGATCAGCATTCGGGAGATTGGTGCATGAATTTCGTCGCTTCCATCCGCCCGCCACAAATGCCGACCGCTGGACGCGGTGATCGTGTGGCGCGTACGCGCGAGGCCATCATCGCGTCGGCCTTGGCGCTGGCATTGGCCGGCGAGGTGGCGCCGATCGTGCGCGACATCGCCAAGACGGCGGGCGTCTCGGCGCGCACCGTATTCCAGCATTTCTCCGACACGGCGGAACTCTACGTCGCCGTGCTCGGCCGCATGCTCGCCGCCGTGGTCGGCGATCTTCCCGAGCTTGGCGCCGCCTGGTCGATCGAGGAACGCATCGCCGCGATCACCAACCAGTATAGCGACCGCTGCGAGCGCCTGCTGCCGATGTGGACCTTCGTCGAGACGTTGCAGCGCCGCTCGTCCAATGCCTCGGACATGGTGGTGCAGATGTACAACGGCAACCGTCATCAGCTGGCGATCTGGTTCGATCGCGAGCTGACGGCGATGCCGCCCGAGTCGCGCGAGCGGACCCTGAATGCGCTCGCAGTAGCATGTGCCCCGGAAGCATGGGTCGTGCTGCGCCGCCGCCTCGGCCTGTCGATCGATCAGGCGCGCGACGAGCTGCGCTTCATCACCCGCGCCGTCTTCACCGACGGCGGCGCTCGGCACTAGGCGAACGCGGTGTCATATGCCTCCCCCGTAATCGGGGGAGGTGGCCTGTGGGGCCGGAGGGGGAAGGCCGCAAACTGGTGTTCTCCGATTTTGACGTCGGAATCAGAAGCATCTCGATTGGGGCTTTCCCCCTCCGCCCCGCATGACGGGGCACCTCCCCCGATTACGGGGGAGGCGAATGAGGTTCGCTACGGCGCCGCCGCCCGCCGCGCCAGCTCCTCGAGCGCGCGGTCGCGCAGGCCGAGCTCCGCGAGGTGTTTTACCGTGTTCTCGACATAGTCGAGGTTGCTGCCGGTGGCGCCGCGTCCGCGGCGCACCAGCGACACCGCCGTCTCGATCGGCAGCCTGCCGGCGAACTGGCGATGCTGGCGGTCGGCCAGGTAGACCAGCGACGGCACGACCCGGCCGTCGTCGAGATGGATCGGCCGGACGGTCTCGCGATAGACGCCGTCATTGTCGATCTCGCGATGGATCAGGTAGCGGCGCACCGCGTCGTAATCGTCGTCGGGCAGGCGATGGGCAAGGCCGCGACAGGCGCCGCCCGGCAGCAGGCCGAGAATGAGTCCGGGCTGCTGCGGCGTGCCGCGATAATGCTCCGAGTAGATGCAGAAGGCGCGATGCCAGCCCTGCAGGCGCGCCGGCCGCGTCTCGGGCGTGGCGAAGCCCGGATTCCACATCAGGGAGCCGTAGCCGAAGACCCAGCGCGGCCGGGTCTCCATGCCGTCGTCCGGCGTGCTCACTCCTGGTGGAGGTGGATCAGCGCGCGGCGGATCTCGCGCGTGCGCGTGAACAGGTCGAACAGCTTGTCGCCCTCGCCCCAGCGGATGGCGCGCTGCAGGTAGAACAGGTCCTCCTGGAAGCGCGCCAGCACTTCCAGCACGGCCTCGCGATTGTTCAGGAAGACGTCGCGCCACATCGTCGGATCGGAAGCGGCAATGCGCGTGAAGTCACGGAAGCCGCCGGCGGCGAAGCGCAGGACCTCGCTGTTGAGATGGCCGGCGAGATCGTCGGCTGTGCCGACGATGGTGTAGGCGATCAGATGCGGCAGGTGCGAGGTGATGGCGAGGATGCGGTCGTGATCGGCCGGGTCGAGCCGCTCGACCTCGCTGCCCAGGCCGCGCCAGAAGGCTTCGAGCTTGTCGGCCGCGGCGGCATCGACGCCGGGCAGCGGCGTCAGGATGCACCAGCGGCCGTCGAACAGCTCGGCGAAGCCGGCCGTCGGACCGGAGTTTTCGGTGCCGGCGACCGGATGGGCCGGCACGAAGTGGACATGGGTTGGCAGGTGCGGCGCCATGGCGCTGATCACCGCCTGCTTCACCGAGCCGACGTCGGAGACGATGCAGCCCGGCTTCAGCTTGGGCGCGATGGTCCGGGTCGCCTCGCCACAGGAGCCGACCGGCGTGCAGACGATCACCAGGTCGGCATCCTCGCAGGCGGCGGCGAGGTCGGTGCCGCAATGATCGACCAGCTTCAGCTGGTTGGCGGTCTCGGCGGTTTCGGCGCGTCGCGTGGCGGCGACGATCGTGCGCGCCAGGCCGGCGCGGCGGGCGGCGAGCGCGATCGAGCCGCCGATCAGGCCGATGCCGATCAGCGCGATCTTGCCGAACATTGGCTTGCCGACGGGGGGCTTGTCGGGAGAGGGCTTGGTCATTGCTGGGCGACGAACCGGGCGAGCGAGGCCTGCACCGCCTTGACCTCGGCTTCGGTGCCGATGGTGATGCGCAGATGCTCGGGCAGGCCGTAGCCGGCGATCATGCGCGGGATCAGCCCGTCGTTCATCAGCCAGGCGTTGGCCGCCTGGGCGCGCTCCTTCGAGCCGAAACCCACCGTGACGAAGTTGCCGACGCTGGGCAGCGGCGCGAGGCCGAGCTTGGCGAGCTCGGCGCTGAGCCAGGGCAGCCAGAGGTCGTTGTTGGTGCGACTGGCATCGGTGTGGGCGATGTCGGCCAGCGCGGCGACGCCGGCCGCCTGCGCCGCCAAATTGACGTTGAACGGCTGGCGCAGCCGGCTCATCACGTCGACGATCCCGGCCGGTCCATACATCCAGCCGATGCGCAAGCCCCCCAGGCCATAGATCTTGGAGAAGGTGCGGGTCATCACGACGTTCTCGGCCTGGTCGACCAGCTCGACACCCGACTCGTAATCGTTGCGGCTGACATATTCGGCATAGGCGGCATCGATCACCAGCAGCACGTTCTTCGGCAGGCCGGCATGCAGGCGGCGCACGTCGTCCTTGGTGATGTAGGTGCCGGTCGGGTTGTTCGGGTTGGCGAGGCAAACGACGCGGGTCTTGCCGGTGACCTTGGCCAGCATGGCGTCGACGTCGGCGTGGTAGTCCTTCTCGGGAGCCGCGACCGGCGTGGCGCCGACGCCCAGCGCGTTGATGGGATACATCAGGAAGCCGAATTGGCTGTAGAGAAGCTCGTCGCCCGGCCCGCAATAGGCGCGCACCAGGAGATTGAGCAGCTCGTCGGAACCGGCGCCGCAGACGATGCGCGCCGGATCGAGGCCGTAGTGACGGCCGATCGCCGCCCTGAGCTGCGCGGTGTCGCCGTCGGGATAGCGATGCAGGTCGGCAGCCGCCTTGGCGTAGGCCGCCATCGCCCGCGGGCTCGGGCCCAGCGCGCCCTCGTTCGACGACAGCTTGGCGACTGTCTGCTTGCCGTCGATGGAATCCTTGCCGGGGACGTAGGGCGCGATCTTCATGATGCCCGGACGCGGCGTGAGCGCGCTCATGGCAGTCTCCTGTTGGGGTTGAGGGAGCCCGCGCCGCTAGGCCCGCACCAGGGCGGGAGCGGCATAGGCGCCAATGGCGGCGACACGACCATTCTGCAGTCCCAGGGCGGCGCCGAGGGCGCCGAGCCGTGGATCGGAATCGGTGACCAGGCCGGGTAGCTCGACGAGGTAGTGATGCACGCCGCCCACCACCTGGTCCAGCGCCGAGGTGAAGGCTGGCAGGCCGGCCTTCTCGAGCGCCCCGGCGATGCGGTTGCGGCTGAGACCGGTCTCGGCCTCGAGCGCGATCAACGCCCGATCGTCGCCCGATTCTTCCGGCTCCATGCGTGCCAGCACGAAGGCCGAGATGCCGCGGGCGCGCGCATTGGGCATCATCAGGAAGGGCAGGCGGACCACGACGTTGGGCAGGCTGGCATCCCGGCCAGTCAGCAGCGGCCACCAGGGGGTCGTATCGGCTTCGATGGGGGCCGGCACGACACCCAGCGTCGTCGGGCTGGCGCGCACCGCCGCCAGCACCTGGGCCGGCGTATCGTGGGCGACCAGCGGGATCTGGCAGCCGAAATGGTCGCGCGCCAGATCCCAGTAGCCCGGCTGGTCGATCGGCCGGCAGATCGCGATCTTGATGTCGGGTGTCTGCATCAGGGTGAAGGCGCACATCATCTCGCGCCACATCCGCCACACCGCGGCCGCGGGGAAAGGCCCCCGGTGCCCGGCCAGTCGCTTGCGCATCACCTGGGCCTCGCGTCCCGGCCGCAGGGCCAGCCCGCCGCCACCCTTCTTGGACGCGGCAATCCGGTCGACCAGGTCGGCCCGCCGCTCGATCAAACCGTGCAAGTCGCTGTCGATGGAATCGATTTCCTGGCGCAAGCGGTCGAGGGTGGGTGAATCCATTAGGCTGGTGGTTCCTGTGCGGCTGCGGCGATACTACGTTCGGCCGGTCCGCGTAAAGGCTTAGAAACCGCAAGGGTCTTGCGCGTCGCCGGTAGCATCCGTATAGAGGGCTTCCCGTGGAATTTGAGCCGACCGGCTTGCGACCACGTTAATCATCGCTAAAAGGTCGGAGCGCTCGAAAAAGCCCCCGTCCTTCGCCGGCCGGGGGCTTTTTCGTCGCCGCGGGCGCGCGGCTCGAGGGGAGTGCACATGGAGGGGACGATCGGCTCGCTGCGGCTCGACGACCTCGCCGATGCGGAGCGCAAGGCGCTCGGCCGGTGTCATCATGCCATCCTGGGGGCGGACCGTCCGTTGCATCTCGATTGCGGCGTCGATCTCGGGCCCTACCGGGTAGCCTATCAGACCTACGGCACGCTCAACGCCGAGAAATCCAACGCGGTGCTGATCTGCCACGCCCTGACCGGCGACCAGTTCGTCAACGAGCGCCATCCGGTGACCGGCAAGGACGGCTGGTGGGACAGCATGGTCGGCCCGGGCAAGGTGCTCGATCCGGCGCACTACTACATCATCTGCGCCAATGTGCTGGGCGGCTGCATGGGCACGACCGGGCCGTTGGCCAGCGATCCGGCGAACGGCAAGGCCTGGAACCTGCGCTTTCCGGTGGTGACCATCGCCGACATGGTGCGCGCCCAGGCGGCGCTGCTCGACCATCTCGGCATTGCAGACCTGTTCTGCGTCATCGGCGGCTCGATGGGCGGCATGCAGGTGCTGGAATGGGCGGCGAGCTTTCCCAAGCGGGTGTTCGCGGCCGTGCCGATCGCCTGTGCGGCGCGCCATTCGGCGCAGAACATCGCGTTCCACGAGGTCGGCCGCCAGGCGATCATGGCCGACCCGGAATGGAAGGGTGGCGACTATCGACTGCACAAGACGGTGCCGGCCCGCGGGCTCGCGGTCGCGCGCATGACCGCGCACATCACCTACCTGTCGGAGCAGGCGCTGCAGCGCAAGTTCGGCCGCTCGCTGCAGAACCGCAATGCGCTCGGCTTCGGCTTCGACGCCGATTTCCAGGTCGAGAGCTACCTGCGCTACCAGGGCTCGACCTTCGTCGAGCGCTTCGACGCCAACAGCTACCTCTACATCACGCGGGCGATGGATTATTTCGATCTCGCCGATGCCCATGGCGGCGTGCTGGCCAATGCCTTCCGCGGCTCGCCGACGCGCTTCTGCCTGGTGTCCTTCACCAGCGACTGGCTGTTCCCGACGCACGAGAGCCGTGACGTCGTGCATGCGCTGAACGCAGTGGCCGCCAACGTCTCGTTCGTCGAGATCGAGAGCGACAAGGGCCACGACGCCTTCCTGCTCGAGGAGCCGGAGATGTTCCGCACGCTCAGCGGCTTCCTCAAGGGCGCCGCGACGGTGCGCGGCCTCAGGGGAGTGCGGTGAACTCTGCCGCCATCCGTGTCGACCTGCAGCTCATCGCCGACATGGTCGATCCGTCGGCTCGCGCGCTCGATGTCGGCTGCGGCGACGGCTCGCTGCTCGCCTACCTGGTGAACTTCAAGCAGGTCGATGCGCGCGGCATGGAGCTCAGCCAGGCCGGCGTCAACGCCTGCGTCGCCAACGGCCTGTCGGTGATCCAGGGCGACGCCGACACCGATCTCGGCGACTACCCGGACGATGCGTTCGACTACGTGATCCTGAGCCAGACGCTGCAGGCCACGCGCGAGCCGCGCCAGGTGCTGCAGCAGATGCTGCGGGTCGGCAAGCGCGCCATCGTGTCGTTCCCCAACTTCGCCCACTGGCAGGTGCGCCTGCGCATGGTGTTCGGCGGCCGCATGCCGGAGACGCCGTCGCTGCCCTACAAATGGTACGACACGCCCAACATCCATCTCTGCAGCATCGACGATTTCCGCGCGCTGTGCGCCGACATGGGCGTGCGCATCGAGCGCGCCATCGTGCTCGACCGCAACAGCAAGCCGATCAACCTGCCGCCGCTCGCCGCCAACCTGCTGGGCGAGCAGGCGGTGTTCATGCTGAGAAGGGATTGAGAGATCATTCGCCTCCCGGCGAAGCCGGGGAGGTGTCGCCGTCTTGCGGCGACCGAAGGGTCATGGCCGGGAGCGCGCCACTTCAGGCGGAGAAACCTCCGCCGACGTGGCGCTCTTTTCATTCTCCTCCCCAGCTTCGCTGGGGAGGTGTCTCGGTAATCCGAGACGGAGGGGTCAGGAGTCTCAGTGGGGCTTTCGACCCCTCCGTCCGCGAAGACGCGGACACCTCCCCAGCAAAGCTGGGGAGGAGAAGGAGCGCCACGTCGGCGGAGGTTTCTCCGCCTGAAGTGGCGCGCTCCCGGCAATGAATGCCATCGTGGATTACGATCGCGTGGCTTCGGCGGAGTGCACTGGCCGCTCGTACTCGGCTTCGATGTCGTCCTCGCCGATCTTCACGAAGCCGTGGCGGAGATAGAAGCGGGCGGCGGGGCTGCCGTGCAGGACCTCCAGGCGCACCGGCAGGCCCAGGGCGTCGGCCTCGGCCAGCAGAGTCTTCAGGATCTCCGTTCCCAATCCGCTGTTGTGCAGGTGCTTCGCGAGGTAGAACGAATCGAGCTTGATCTCGCTGGTGCCGATGCGGAAGCCGACGCAGCCGATCCGCTCGTCGTCCAGCAGGATCAGCCGCATGCCGGGTTCGTCGAAGGACTCGCGGAAGACTCGCCGCGCTCGCGACGGCTCGTAGCGGAAGACGCGCTCGAGATGCTCGCGCATCACCTCGATGCGCAGCGCCAGCAATGGTTCGAAGTCTGCTTCGCTCGTCGGCGCGAACCGCCAAGCTTCAGGCACCGGCGGCGATCCTGGCGACGCGCGGCTGGGCGACGGCGAGCCAGTCCTTGGTGTCGAGTTCCATCGAGCGGTCGAGGCGGCCGGCGTTGAAGAACAGCGTGTCGTTGGCCAGCAGGTCCTGGTCGACGACGATGGCCAGTGCCGGATCGAGCGAGAAGGGCGGCACCGAGCCCATGACACAGCCGGTGAGCGCCTGGGCCGTGTCGGGCGAGGCGAAGCCGCACTTGCGCGCCTCGAACAGGGTCGCCACTGCGTTGAAGTCGAGCTTGCGGTTGCCCGGCAGGATGGCCAGCACGTGGCGCTTGCCGCTACCGCCGCCGCGTACGTCGAGCACCATCGCCTTGGCGGCCTGGTCGGGCCGGTTGCCGCGGATGACGCTGATCGCTTCGGAGCGGCCTTCCGGCTCGTGCTCGATGACGCGGAACTTCGCCTTGTCGTCGTTCAGCAGCGCCACGAGCTGGTCGAAAACATCAGCGGCCACGAATCACCTTCTCCGACAGGATCCTCAACGCTTCTTCGAGACTCGGCACCTTGCCGTCGGCCGGCGCAATGCCGGCATCGATGGAGCGGCGAAGACTTCGCTCGGTCGTTTCGGTCATCAGCGGATCGACGCCGGTCTCGCGCAAGGTCTTGCCGACCAGTCCCATCTCCTCCCAGCGGCGGTAGGCGTGCACGGTATGGGTCTGCACCAGTGTGCCGACGAAATTGGCGAAGCCGACCTTGTCGACGTCGCCCATGCACTCCATGACTTCCTTCAGGATGCCCTGGCGCTCCGCCGTGACGTACGCCTCCACGCCCAGCGCCTCGACGCCCTTGATCAGCACGCTGCGGATCATCTTCACCGACGAGGCGCTGCCCGGCTTCGGGCCGAGCACCCTGGCATCGAAGCCGCTGGCGTTCATCCAGGCGACGGCCGCCTCGACATCCTCGCCGGCCACCAGCATGGGCGCCTTGATGCCATGCTTGAAGAAGCCGCCCATGACGGCGATGTCGATGTAATGACCGCCCGCCGCCTCGATCAGTGCACGGTCCTCGTCGGACATCTTGCCGGTCACCGTGCAGAGGTCGAGATAGTGCACGCCCTTCTTGAGCAGAGGCGCGGCGGCCTCGGCTGCCTCCAGCGCATGCTCGCCCTGCACCGCGCAGATCACGAGGTCGGCCTCGCCGAGGGCTGACGTGTAGTGACTTTCGATCGCGACATCGAGCCGGCGCGCTTCCTTGCCGAGCGTCGTGCCCCGTGCGTCCTTGTCGAGCGCGGTGTCGATGGCGATGACGCGGCGCGGGGCGTTGTCGCCCGGACGCGTGGGACCGCGCCAGCCGCCTTCGGCGCACAATCCGCGGGCGATTGCCGATCCGGCCTCGCCAAAGCCCAACAGCGCGATCACGCGCGGAGACAGCGACATGCGAATGCTCTCGTGACGATTGACGTGATGGTCTTCTCGGAGGACTCAGGACGCCGGCGCTTCGCCGTCGCCCGAGTTGCGCGCCGCCTGGGTGTCGCGCGAGCTGGCGATGCGCAGCTTCGGTCGCGCAACGGCCTGCTCCGCGGTCTGGCTGCGCTCGGCGATGCCGGCATAGAGCTGCTTGCCGGCTTCGATGACGCAGACGCCGGCGAAGCGGCCGAGCCAACGGCGGCCGAAGCGCTCGACGGTCGGCGCCATGCGCAGCGCCAGGCGCGAATGGGTCGGCGGCATGAACAGCGCCCGCGTCTGCTGCATCGGCGCGAACATGTTGGCGCGCAGCAATCCGGCAAGCTGGCCCGCCGAGTAGGGATGGCCCTGGTAGAACGGCGAGCGATCGATCTGCGACCACAGGCCGGCACGCGTCGGCGTGACGACGAGCAGGCGCCCGCCATCGGCCATCACGCGCCAGATCTCGCGCAGCATCGGTCGCACCCGCTCGGTGCATTCGACGGCGTGCACCAGCACGACGCGGTCGATCGAGCGGTCGGCGAGCGGCAGGTCCATCTCGTCGACCAGCGCGGTACGGTTGCGCCCCTCGCGCGGCCAGCGGGTGACGCCCTGCGGCGCCGGCATGAAGGCGATGGTGCGCGCCGCCTCCTCGGCAAACGGCCGCAGGAACGGTGTGGCATAGCCCAGGCCGAGGACACTTTCGCCGCGCACATTGGGCCACACTTCGCGCAGCCGGGCGCGCAGCAGGCGGGTCGTCATCTGGCCGAGCGTGCTGCGGTAGAAATCGTTGAGATCGAGGACGTCCGTCCACATGAGACGATCTTAGCAGACTCCACGCCCCTGCGACCATGGCGGCCGCAAGGTAGCTTTGCTAGCGTTGCCTGCCATGAGCGCAACACTAGACATCGTCCGTATCCCCGTCCTCAACGACAATTACGTGTGGTTGATGCGCGAACCGCAGAGCGGCGCGGTCGGCGTGATCGACCCCGCGGTGGCCGGCCCGGTGCTCGCCGAGGCGGCCCGGCGGCGCTGGCAGATCACGCACGTCCTCAACACCCACCATCATGGCGACCATGTCGGCGGCAACCGCGCGATCAAGGACGCCACCGGTTGCACCATCGTCGGCCCGCGCCGCGACCGGGCGCGAATCCCCGGCATCGATGTCGAGGTCGACGACGGCGAGCGCTACCGCTTCGGCGAAGCCGAGGCCGACGTGTTCTTCGTGCCGAGTCACACCAGCGGCCATGTCGCCTATGCCTTTCGCGAGCAGAAGGCGCTGTTCTGCGGCGACACGCTGTTCGCCCTGGGCTGCGGCCGCCTGTTCGAGGGAACGCCGGCGCAGATGTGGAGCTCGCTCAGCCGGTTGCGGGCGTTGCCCGACGACATGCGGGTCTACTGCGCGCACGAATACACCCAGTCGAACGCGCGTTTCGCCCTGACCGTCGAGGCCGACAACAGGGAGCTGCAGGAACGCTCGTCGGCGATCGACGCGGCGCGGGCGCGCGGCGAGGCGACGGTGCCGTCGCTGCTCGGCGAGGAGAAGGCCACCAATCCGTTCCTGCGCGCCGACGTTCCGGCGGTGCAGCGCGCCGTCGGCCTGTCCGGCGGCGACCCGGTCGCCGTATTCGCCGAGGTGCGCCATCGCAAGGACGTGTTTCGGTAGTCATCCTCCTCCCCAGCTACGCTGGGGAGGAGGGACTAGACCGGAATCCGCACGATCACGCGCAGGCCGCCCAGTGGCGAGGCGTCGAGGGCGACGTCGCCGCCGTGGCTGCGCGCCACGTCGCGCGCGATGGTGAGGCCGAGGCCGACGCCGCCGGTCTCGACGTTGCGCGATTCGTCGAGCCGGAAGAACGGGCGGAAGACGTCCTCGTACTTGTCGGGCGGAATGCCGGGGCCATCGTCGTCGATCGTGATCTCGACCGAGGTGCGGCCGCGCACGGCGTTGAGGCGGACCTTGGTGCCGTAGCGCAGCGCGTTGGACACGAGGTTGGTGAGGCAGCGCTTCATGGCGAGCTCGCGCAGCTCGACATTCATGTCGCCTTGCCAGGCGACGTCGACGTCGGCGTTGTTGCGCCGGGCGCCAGCCGCCACGTCCTCCAGGATCTCCGACAGATCGACCGGACCGGGTTCCTCGTCGCCCTCGCCACGGGCGAACGCCAGGTAGCCTTCGATCATCCGCTCCATGTCGACCACGTCGTCGCCGAGTTCCTTGCTTTCGGGCGAGTCGGGCAGCAGGGCGAGCGACAGCTTCATGCGGGTGAGCGGCGTGCGCAGGTCGTGGCTCACGCCGGCCAGCATCTCGGTGCGCTGCTGGATCGAGCGGCGCAGGCGGATGCGCATGGTGTGGAAGGCGGTGGCGGCGTTGCGCACCTCGCGGGTGCCGCCGGAGAAGGCGAAATCGGGAATGTCGCGGCCCTTGCCCAGGGCGTCGGCCGCTACGCCGAGATGCTCGATCGGCACCAGCTCGCGATGCATGAACCAGATCGCCAGGCCGAACAGCACCAGCGCCAGGCCGAGCTGGGCGATCACGTAGGCGAAGCTCGAACCGAAGGTGAGACGCACGTGCGGCACCAGCACGTCCATCACGGTGCCGTCGTTGAGCTGGATCTCGATCAGCATCTGGCCGCCGCCGACATTGTTGTCGATGAAGAACGGGCGCTTGAGATCGGCGTCGAGCGCGCCCTGCACCTCGCGCGCGGCGATGTCGAAATACTCCGGCTGCTTGAACGGCCGTATGATGCCCTTGCGGAAGCTGACGAACAGCAGCAGATCCTGCGCCGAGCGCCGCAGGATCCATTCGCGATGGGCGTCGTCGGGGAAGTCGGCGTGCAGCGCGATCAGCAGGCGCAGGTCGCGCACCAGCAGGATGGCCAGCCGGTTGGTCACGTTGTCGCCGCGCTGGCTGTAGAACCACCAGGCCGACAAGGCCTGCAGGAGCAGCATGGGGACGACGATGATGATCAGCGCGCGCGCGAACAGCGTCTGCGGGGAATGCCGGTCGGCGAGGCGGGCGATGCGTTCGAAGGCGTCGCGGATCGCGCCCAGAATCATATGTCGCCCATCATGCGTCGACCAGTCGATAACCCTGGCCGCGGACCGTGCGCAAGTAGCGCGGAAACGACGGGTCGGGCTCGATCTTGCGCCTGAGCCGGGTGACCTGCACGTCGATGGCGCGCTCGTTGACGGCGCTGCCGACGATCCGGCACAGCGCCTCGCGACTCACCGCCTCGCCGAGGCGAGCGGCAAGGGCGCGCAGCAATGCCGTCTCGGTCTCGGTCAGGGCCACGCGCTTGCCGTCCTGGGCCAGCTCGCCGACCTCGAGATCGAACTGGAACGGGCCGAATGACACCTGCCGCGGCGTCTCGGCGTTCGCCGGCGCCTGGGGCTTGTTGCGTCGCAGGATGTTCTGGATACGCAGCAGGAGCTCGCGCGGATCGAACGGCTTGCCGAGATAGTCGTCGACGCCCTGCTCGAGGCCGGCGATGCGGTCCTTGGGTTCGCCCATAGCTGTCAGCATCAGGATCGGCACGTCGTCGGAGCGCCGCAGCTCGCCGGCGAACTCGAGGCCGCTCTCGCCCGGCATCATGACGTCGAGCACGATCAGGTCGAAATCGAGCGCGCTCAGGCGCTGGCGCGCCTCGGCGGCATTGCTCGCGGTGGTGACGCGAAAGCCGCTCTTGGACAGGAACGTGTTCAAGAGGCCGCGCAGGCGCGTGTCGTCGTCGACCACCAGGACATGCGGCTTGTCGACCGTGCTGTCGAGCAGGCTCATCGTCCGCCCCGCACGCGCTTGTCGACGATGGCGCGCTCGGGCGGGTCGAGCAGGCCGAGCAGCACCTTGCGGAAGCCGTCGACAGCCTCGGCGCCGGTCTCGCGGTAGGCGCGGGCGAAGCGCTGGCTCTGCCGCCCGGTCAGGTCGCGCTCGAGCTTCTGGCCCTTCTCGGTGAGCCACAGCAGGCGCTCGCGGCGATCGCGCGCACCGCTCTTCTGCTCGACATAGGCCTGGCCGATCAGGTCCTTCAGGACGCGCGAGATCGACTGCTTGGTGACCTTGAGGATCGACAGCAGGTGGCCGACGGTCTGGCCGGGATGGCGCCCGATGAAGTAGAGCGCGCGATGATGCGCCCGGCCTAGCTGGTAGCGCTTGAGCTGCTGATCCGATTCGAACGTGAAATCGCGGTAGGCATAGAACATCAGCTCGATGCCCTGGCGCAGCTCCTCCTCGCGGAGGAACAGAGGGTTAGCGGGAGGTTTCGAGTCCACCATGAAGCTCTGTGCCGAGTTTCGGTCGGTTCTGATCGTAAACCGCGACTATAGAGGCGGCGCGTTGCGTTGACACCCTTGGGGGCGTGGAGGGAAGCGAGCGCGGTTCCTGCACGAAGCAAGCTCATGGCCGGGAGCGCGCCACTTAAGGCGGAGTAGCCTCCGCCGACGTGGCGCTCATCTTCGTTCTCCTCCCCAGCCTTGCTGGGGAGGTGTCGCGTCATACGCGACGGAGGGGTCATGAGGCCATGGGTGGGGCTCTTGACCCCTCCGTCCGCGATTACGCGGACACCTCCCCAGCAAAGCTGGGGAGGAAAATGAAAAGAGCGCCACGTCGGCGGAGGCTACTCCGCCTTAAGTGGCGCGCTCCCGGCCCATGACTCTCGTTTAGGCAATGATATTGACAAGGTCATTATTATTGACCTAATTAGACAGAAGGTTGCTATGGAGCGACCTGGAGTGATCGCTTTGGAATATTTCCCCGGGAGGGAGAGCAATGTCCTTATCGATGGAAGACCGCGACGGGTTCATCTGGCTGGACGGCAAGCTGGTGCCGTGGCGCGACAGCCGCATGCATGTGCTGACCCATGCGCTGCATTACGGCTCGGCCGTGTTCGAGGGCGAGCGCATCTATGACGGGAAGATATTCCGGCTGGCGGCGCACAGCGCGCGGCTGATCAACTCAGCCCACCTGCTCGACTACGAGATCCCGTGGACGCGCGAGCAGATCGAGGCGGCGACCCGCGAGGTGGTCAAGGCGAACGGACTGCAGGCCGGCTATATCCGGCCGATCGCCTGGCGCGGCACGGAGGTGCTGGGCGTGTCGGGCATCGGCACCTCGGTACACCTCGCCATCGCGCCATGGGCCCAGGAGGGCCGGCTTTCGGTGCAGGCGCGCGACGCCGGCATCAACGTCACCATGGCCAAATACCGCCGCCCGTCGGCCGATTTCGCGCCGGGTCACGCCAAGGTCGCCGGCCTCTACATCATCTGCGGCATCGAGAAGGACCGCGCCCTCAAGGCCGGCTTCGACGACGCCCTGATGCTCGACTGGAAGGGCGACCTCGCCGAATCGACCGGCGCCAACATCTTCCTGGTGATCGACGGCACGCTGGTGACGCCGACGGCCGAGAACTTCCTCGACGGCATCACCCGCCGCGCCGTCATGGGCATGGCGCGGAAGCGCGGCTGGGCCGTCGAGGAGCGCGCGGTGAAGCTGCAGGAGCTTGCCGACGCCAGCGAGGTATTCCTCTGCGGCACGGCTGCCGAGATCGTCCCGGTGGGCTCGGTCGATGATCACCACTACCAGTCCGGCCCCTGCGCACGCACCTTGATGACGGATTTCCAGAAGCTGGTGCGCCAGCCGGACTGCGAAGGCTTCGGCGAATCGACGCATCTCGCCCCCGCGAGCACCTCGCTCGCCGCTTGACAGCGCAGGCGCTCTGCACTTTGCTTCGATGACGTCCGAGGGGTGCCCGGTCTTCGTGAGACCGGGCTGAGACAGCCGAGCGGCTGAACCCTTTGAACCTGATCCGGATCATGCCGGCGAAGGAACGGGAGCTCATCGATTGGCCAGATCATCCGTCATTGTCATTGGCGCCGGGGTAGCCGGTCTTTCCTGCGCGCTCGCGCTCAGCGAGCGGGATGTTGACGTCACGGTGGTCGAGCGCGGCCGCGCGCTGGGAGACGGCTGCTGCTCGTGGATGGCGGGCGGCATGCTGGCGCCGTGGTGTGAGCGCGCCACCACCGAGCCGGAAGTCGCCGACTGGGGCGCCGCCTCGATCGACTGGTGGTCACGGCGATACGCCGGCACCCAGCAGCGCGGCAGCCTGGTGGTGGCGCAGCCGCGCGATGCCACCGACCTGACACGCTTCGCCCAGCGCACCGAACGCTTTCAATGGCTCGATGCCGACGCCATCGCCAGCGTCGAGCCGGCGCTGGCGGGCCGGTTCCGCCGGGCCCTGTTCTTCCCCGACGAGGCCCATCTCGATCCGCGCGGCGCCCTGGCTGCCCTGGCCGGCGAGCTCGGCCGTCGCGACGTGGCGATCGAGTTCGGTGTCGAGCATGCGGTGCGCGCCGCGGCGAGCGAGACCGTCGTCGACTGTCGTGGCTACGCGGCGCGCGATCGCCTGCCCGACCTGCGCGGGGTGCGCGGCGAGATGGTGCTCGTGCGCTCGCCCGACGTCGAATTGTCGCGGCCGGTGCGGCTGCTGCATCCGCGCCTGCCGCTCTACATCGTGCCGCGCGGCGCTGGCCTGTTCATGATCGGCGCCACCATGATCGAAAGCGAGCGGCGCGGCCCGGTCAGCGTGCGCTCGGCGATGGAGCTGCTGAGCGCCGCCTACGCGCTGCATCCGGCCTTCGGCGAGGCCGAGATCGTCGAGCTCGGCGCCGATCTGCGCCCGGCCTTCCCCGACAACCTGCCGCAGCTCCGCCGCGACGGCCACGTGCTGCACGCCAACGGCCTGTTCCGTCACGGCTTCCTGCTGGCACCGACGCTGGCGGGCTGGGTCGCCGACGCCATCACCCGAGAAGAGTTGGAATCGGAGGTCAGTCATGCGGATTTTCCTCAACGACGACGCGCATGAGATCGATGCGGCCACGCTGGCCGCGGCGCTCGAAGCGCTGGGCTTCGGTGGGCGCAAGATCGCGACGGCGGTGAACGGACGCTTCGTTGCCGCCGCGGCGCGCCCCGCGACGCCGCTCGCCGACGGCGATCGCGTCGAGGTCGTGGCGCCGATGCAGGGAGGCTGACCCGTGTTCTACGGCGCAAACGTTTCCTCGCGCCTGCTACTGGGCACGGCGCGCTATCCGTCACCCGCCGTGCTCGAGCGGGCAATCAGGTCGTCAGGGGCCGAGATCGTCACGGTGTCGCTGCGCCGCGAAGGCGGCGCCAGCCGTGCCGGGAAGAGCTTCTGGTCGTTCGTCCAGTCGCTCGGCCTGCGCGTCCTGCCCAACACGGCCGGCTGCCATTCGGTGCAGGAAGCCGTGACCACCGCCCACATGGCGCGCGAGCTGTTCGACACGACCTGGATCAAGCTCGAGGTGATCGGCGATGCCGACACCTTGCAGCCCGACGTGTTCGGCCTGGTCGAGGCGGCGCGCATCCTGGCGCAGGACGGCTTCGAGGTGTTTCCCTACACCACCGAGGATCTGGTCGTTGCCGACCGGCTGGTCGAGGCCGGGTGCCGCGTGCTGATGCCGTGGGGCGCGCCGATCGGCTCGGCGCGCGGCCTCAACAATGTCTATGGGCTGCGCTCCCTGCGCGCGCACTTTCCCGACATCCCGCTGGTCGTCGATGCCGGGCTGGGCGTGCCCTCGCATGCTGCGGCGGCGATGGAGCTGGGATACGACGCCGTGCTGCTCAACACCGCCATCGCCGAGGCGGGCGATCCTGTCGCGATGGCGCGCGCCTTCGCGCTCGCCGTCGAGGCCGGCCGCACGGCTTTCCTGGCGCAACCGCTCGAGCCGCGCGACATGGCCCGGCCGTCGACGCCGGTGATCGGCAAGGCCGTGCTGGGAGGCTAGGCATGCTCGACCGCTTCTATCCCGTGGTGCCCGATGCCGACTGGGTGACCCGACTGGTCTCGGTCGGCACGCGCCTGATCCAGCTTCGCATCAAGGACCAGCCCGATGACGAGATCCGCCGCCAGGTCAGGCAGGCCAAGCTTGCTTGCGCCGCATCAGGCGCCCAGCTGATCGTCAACGACCACTGGCAGGCGGCAATCGATGAAGGCTGCGATTACGTCCATCTCGGCCAGGAGGACCTGCTCGACGCCGACATCAAGGCGCTGCGCAAGGCCGGCCTCAGCATCGGCGTCAGCACGCACGATCACGCCGAGCTCGAGAAGGGCCTCGCCGTCGATCCCGACTACGTCGCCCTGGGGCCGATCTATCCGACCAAGCTCAAGCAGATGCCGTGGGCGCCGCAGGGCGTCGAGCGGCTCGCCGAATGGAAGCGGCTGATCGGCAAGCGGCCGCTGGTGGCGATCGGCGGCCTCACGCTCGACCGGGCGCTGCTCTGCCTGGCGGGCGGCGCCGACAGCGCCGCCGTCGTCGGCGACGTCGTCAACCACGCCGATCCGCTCGGCCAGGCGCGTGCCTGGATCACCGCGACGCGAGGCGTGTCATGACCGACCGCTATGCCCGCCAGGTCGTCCTGGCCGATGTCGGACCCGAGGGACAGGCCCGTCTGGCCGCCGCATCCGTCCTCGTGGTCGGCGCCGGCGGCCTGGGCTGCCCCGTGCTGCAGTATCTCGCCGGCGCCGGTGTCGGACGCCTGGTCATTGTCGATCACGACCGGGTCGAGGAGACCAACCTCCATCGCCAGCCGCTCTATGCGGTGGCCGATCTCGGCCAGCTCAAGGCGGAGCGCGCCTGCGCAGCCCTCAAGCGCTTCAATCCGAACATCGTCGCGCGCGCCGTGGCCGAGCGGCTGACGCCGCAGAACGCCGCCGCGCTGGTCGCCGCGGCCGATCTCGTGGTCGATGCGGCCGACAGCTTCGCCGTCACCTACATCCTGAGCGATGCCTGTCATGACCTGGGCAAGCCGCTGGTCAGCGCCTCGATCGTCGGCCTCAGCGGCTATGCCGGCGCCTTCTGCGGCGGCGGTCCGAGCTACCGCGCCGTCTTCCCCGAGATCACGTCGGATGGCGGCACCTGCGCCACCCTCGGCGTGCTGGGCACGGCGGTGGCCGTGGTCGGCGGGCTGCAGGCCCATCTCGCCCTGCACCTGCTGCTCGGGCTGCAGCCTGGCGTGCTCGGGCGCGTGTTCACCTTCGACGCGCGCCGCCCCGGCTTCGGCGGCTTCGACTTCACCGGCAGCCCCGAGCCCGAGAGCTTCGTGCCCTTCATCGCGCCGGCGGCAGTGAACGACGACGATGTCGTCGTCGATCTGCGCGGCCTCGACGAGGCGCCTCAATCGCCGTTCGTCGGGGCGCTGCGCCTCGACGTCGATCATGTGGCGACGCTGTCGGCGGAGCGCTCGCGGCGCATCGTCCTGTGCTGCCGCAGCGGCCAGCGTTCGCTCGCCGCCGCCGACCGGCTGCGCGAGCGCGGCTACGCCAACCTCGCGCTGGTCGCGCTGGGGTAGAATTCCTCGCCCGCCATCAGACTCCCTCCCCCGTCAACGGGGGAGGTGCGCCGTCATACGGGGCGGAGGGGGGCATGAGCCTCAGTGCCGCTGCTCATGACCCCTCCGTCGCCGAAGACGGCGACACCTCCCCAAGCTACGCTTAGGGAGGGACATGAGAAGAGCCTGGCGCAGACCAGCCCGGTCCCGAACAGCATGCAATCGGGGCTTCATTTTCCGTCGCCAACCGCGATAAATAGGCCCCAACAAGAGAGCGCCATGTCCCAGACCCTTCCCATCGAGTTCGCTGAACAACCGCATCCCTCGCCAACCACGCCGGAGAAGCGCGCAGCCATCCTGCGCGATCCCGGTTTCGGCCGTGCCTTTACCGACCACATGGTCACGATTCGCTACAGCGAAGGCAAAGGCTGGCACAGCGCCAAGGTTGGGCCACGCGAAGCGATCCCGATGGATCCGGCCTCGGCAGTGCTGCACTACAGCCAGGAGATTTTCGAGGGGCTGAAAGCCTACCGCACGGCGAACGGCGGCGCGGTGATGTTCCGTCCCGAAGAGAATGCGCGCCGCTTCAACAAGTCGGCCGAGCGGCTGGCCATGCCAAGCCTGCCCGAGAAGACGTTCGTGGAAGCGGTCGATCGGCTGGTCGCCATCGATCGCGACTGGATCCCCGAAGGCGAAGGCAGCCTCTACCTGCGGCCGTTCATGTTCGCGAACGAGGTCTTCCTGGGTGTCAAGCCGTCGTCGGAATACCTGTTCATCGTGATCGCCTCGCCGGTCGGCTCCTATTTCAAGTCGAAGGACAGTGCCGTCTCCGTCTGGGTCGAGCAGGAGCTCACGCGTGCCGCACCGGGCGGCACCGGTGCCGCCAAGTGCGGCGGCAACTACGCCGCCAGCCTGATGGCCCAGATGGACGCCTACAAGCACGGCTGCGAGCAGGTGGTGTTCCTCGACGCCGTCGAGCGCCGCTGGATCGAGGAGCTGGGCGGCATGAACATCTTCTTCGTCTTCGACGACAGCTCGATGGTGACGCCGCCGCTCGGCGGCACCATCCTGCCGGGCATCACGCGCGCCTCGATCCTGACCCTGGCCAAGGACATGAAGATCGCCGTGCGCGAGGAGCCCTACGCCCTCGACCAGTGGCGCGCCGATGCCGCGAGCGGGCGGCTGCGCGAAACCTTCGCCTGCGGCACCGCTGCGGTATTGACGCCGATCGGCACGGTCAAGTCCAGGGACGGCGATTTCGTCATCGGCAATGGCGGCTCAGGGGCGCAGACCGAGAAGCTCAAGGCTACCCTGATCGACATCCAGCGCTGCCGCGCCAAGGACATGCACGGCTGGGTGCACAAGGTGTTTTAGATTCATTCTCCTCCCCAGCTTCGCTGGGGAGGTGTCTCGGTAATCCGAGTCAGGCGCGGCTCGCGAAGCGAACGCGCCGCAGGAGGGGTCAGGAGCCTCAGTGGGGCTTTCGACCCCTCCGTCCGCGAAGACGCGGACACCTCCCCAGCGAAGCTGGGGAGGAGAATGAAAAGAGCGCCACGTCGGCGGAGATTACTCCGCGTTTAGGTGGCGCGCTCCCGGCATCACATCCATTCCACCACGGCGGATCGAAGCGATCCCGCGCGAACGACGGTGCCGGGTCGAGTCGGGGACGAGAAGGCGAAAAGGTCAGCCGGCTGGATGGCTTCGAGCGCGCCGTCCTCGAGGTCGCGGGCGATGATGACGAGAAACAGCGGCACGTCGGGCTGCGGCGTGCCGAACGGACGCGGCGGAGAGAACAGGGTGCCGACGCTTTGCACCAGGACCGGTCGCGGGCTCTCGGCCACACGGACCAGCCCCTTCAGCCGCAGCAGCCGGTCGCCCAGAGCACCGGCGAGATTGTCGAGCCAGGCCGCCAGAGCGTCGTAGCCCAGGACACCGGCCGGCCGGGCAAGCCGCACGGCGATGCGCGGATGCGGGGCCGCGCTGACAAGGCGCGGCAGGACCGGCGTCGCCGCCGAGCGCGCCAGCGGCGCGAAAGCCGCTGCGACCGCCTTGTCGCGGGACATGGTCGCCACGATCTCCGCCAGCGGGTTGAGAGCCTCGGCCTCGCTTCTCGCCCGCGCGAGCGGCCCTTCTGGGACGCCGTCGTCGCCTGCAGCGATATCGGCCTTGGTGACGACGATGCGGTGAGCCGCCGCCCATTGCGCAGCCGCTTCCTCGAACGCCGCCGGACGCAGCCCGCAGGTGGCATCGAAGGTGGCCACCACGCTGACCCTCAGGCGATGCTCGGCGAGGCTCGCGAGCTGGCGCAGGACCGGTCCCGGCTTGGAGAGCCCGCTGGTCTCCAGGATGATCCGGCGCAACGGTCCCTGGGCGCCCGGCCGGTCGACGGCGAGCAGCGCGTCAACCGTGTGGGCGAGGTCGCTGCCGGCCTGGCAGCAGATGCAGCCGTCCGACAGCATGGCGATGGGCGTGCCGGCGCTGCTTTCGCGCAGGATCGCGCCGTCGAGGCCGATCTCGCCCACCTCGTTCACGATCACCGCGGTGTCGGCGCCCTCGGGAAGCTTGAGAAAGTCGCGCAGCAGGGTGGTCTTTCCCGATCCGAGAAACCCCGTCAGGACGACGAAATCCAGGCCCCCGGATCCGTTACCCTCAAATCGGTTGTCCGCAGCACCGTTCACTGCGCCGCTTCCTGCTGTTGCCGGAAGCGGGCCGGGACATCTTCCGCCCAGGTTTCCTTGACCAGCTCGCGGACGTCGGCGAGCAGCTCGGCGGTGTCGAAGATCACGCCGTCCTTGATCGTGCATTTCAGGCCGCGATGCCATTCGACACGGTTGGTCGCTTCGTTGAGGCGCATCGCGCCGGTCCCGTAGAGCAGCTTGAAGTCGGTGAGCGGGTTGTGGTCGTGCACCAGCAGGTCGGCGAGCTTGCCCGCCTCCAATGTGCCCAACTCGTCTTGCACGCCGCACAGGGCAGCGCCCTGCGACGTGGCCGAGCGGATGACCTCGAGCGGATGGAAGCCCGCTTCCTGCAGCAGCTCAAGCTCGCGGATATAGCCGAAGCCGAAGATCTGGTAGATGAAGCCCGAGTCGCTGCCGGCACAGACACGGCCGCCGCGGTTCTTGTACTCGTTGATGAACGCCATCCACAGGCGATAGTTCTCCTTCCACTCGATCTCGTTCTGCGTGGACCAGCGATACCAGTAGGAGCCGTGGCCGCCGCGCTGCGGGGTGAAGTAGTCCCACATCGACTTCCAAGTGTACTCCTTGTGCCAGTCGGCCTGCCGCGCCCGCATCAGGTCGCGATTGGCGTCGTAGATCGTGAAGGTCGGCACGAACGTGAAGCCGATCTCGAGGAAGCGCTCCAACACCTCGTTCCATTTGGCCGAGCCCGGCTTGGCGCCCTGCTTGAACATCTGTCCGGAGACGGAGAAGCGGAAATATTCGTCGTTGTAGTCGTAGTCGAGCGGGAAGTTCTGGACCACGCGGTCCTCGAACAGGGATTCGGGCAGGCCGTAGTAGTGCTCGGCACTCGTCAGCCCCCAGCGCGCCGTGGTGAGGGCGTTCATGCGGGTGACCGACATCTGGGCGTGATGACAGCCCGACCGGAGGCCGAGCTTGCGGCATTCGTCGAGAGCCGCTTCCATGATAGCGGGCGGCGCCCCGAAGAATTTTACGCCGTCTGCACCGCGTTCCTTGAGGCGGCGCAGCCAGGACCGCCCTTCGTCGGGGGTGTGCAGCACCTTCAGCATGTCGTTGACCGCCGGGAAGTAGGCATAGGCGAGCAGGCGGGGTGCGGCGATGCTGTTCTCGGCGGAGCGCTTCTTCTGGTCGAGCATCCAGCCCAGCCCGTTCATCGAGCCCATCTCGCGCACGGTGGTTACGCCGTGGGCCAGCCAAAGCTTGTAGACATAGTCGACCGGCGGGACCCAGCCGTTGGCCGCATGGTAGGCGACGCCGGCATGGGCATGGCAGTCGATGAAGCCCGGCGTGACCCATTTGCCGCGGCAATCGATCTCGTGATCGCCCTGGGCCGGCCGGTTGGCGGCGGTGGCGAGATTGCCGGTAACCTTCTTGAGGAGCGTGATACGGTTGTTCTCGATCACGATGTCGGTCGGCCCGATCGGCGGTGCACCGGTGCCGTCGATCACCGTCGCGCCGCGCAGCACCAGGCGCTTGAAGGGGCCGATGCCGCGGTCACGCTGACGCGCCGGCACGATCGCGGGCTGGCCGGCCTTCGATCGGTACGCCACCAGCTCGTCGCCGGGCGGGATGTCGCTGGAGATCGGCCGATCGGTCATGGGGAGCTTCCTCGAAGGTTACGCGAACGATCGGCAAGCGTACCCAGAAGTCGCGCGATGCACCATGGAGGCAACGGGCAAATCCGAGCCTCGCGCCTGATGAGTCAAGCGCTTCAGTTTCACGAGAGTGCATTCGGCAATGCTGTCATCCCGAGCGCAGCGAGGACCTTTCCTGCTGCTTCAAAGGTCCTCGCTACGCTCGGGATGACAATTTTTCTGATGCACTCAGCTGGTGAAATGAGATTCAGCCCGGCGCGGCACCCTGGACGGCGAGATAGACGGCGTAGAGCGACTGGCTCGCGGCCATGAACAGGCGGTTGCGCTTGGGGCCGCCGAAGCAGATGTTGCCGCAGACTTCCGGCAGCCGGATGCGCCCGATCAGCTTGCCTTCCGGGTTCCACACCGTGACGCCGCTGTAGCCGACCGAGCGACCGGCGTTGCTCGAGACCCAGAGATTGCCGTAGACGTCGCAGCGCACGCCATCAGGCCCGCACTTGATGCCGTCGACCATGAAATCGCTGAACAGCTTGCGATCGGAGAGCTTGTTGTCCGAGCCGACGGTGAAGGAATAGACCTCGCCCTTGCCGCCGGGACCGGTGTCGCCGGGCCCTTTACCCGTGCTGGCGACGTAGAGCGTCTTGTAGTCGGGGGAGAAACAGAGCCCGTTGGGATCGGGCACCTGCTCCTCGGTGACGACGAGGTCGATGCGGCCGCTGGGATCGATGCGATAGCAGTTGGTCGGCAGCTCGCGCTTGGCCGTGGTGCCGATGCCGGGTGGTTGGCCGAGACGGGGATTGATCTTGCCCGCCATATTGCTCGGGCCGCCGGCGACATCGGTCGTGCCTTCATAGAGCTGCCCGCCGTAGGGCGGATCGGTGAACCAGTAGCTGCCGTCCGGATGCGGCACGACATCGTTGGGCGAATTCAGCTTCTTGCCGTCGAAGGAGTCGGCCAGCACCGTCGCCGAACCATCGAGCTCGTACCGCACGACCCGCCGCGTCAGGTGCTCGCACGAGACTTGGCGCCCCTGGAAGTCGAAGGTGTTGCCGTTGCTGTTGTTGGACGGGCTGCGGAACACCGTGACCCGGCCGTCGTCCTCGATCCAGCGCAGTTGGCGGTTGTTGGGAATGTCGCTCCAGACGAGGTAGCGGCCCTGCGAGTTCCAGGCCGGTCCCTCCACCCACAGGGCGCCGGTCCACAGCCGCTGGATCGGCGTGTTGGGCTGGCGCAGCGCGTTGAAGCTTGGATCGATGGTGAGAATGTCGGGGTCGGTGAAGTAGGTGGTCGGCGCACCGCTGCGACTGAAGTCGCGGGGCGGCGTCGTAACTGTCGATGGCGGCGCAACCGGACCGGTTTGCGGCGGCGTCTGTGCAAAGGCCTTGCCCGCAGCCAACGTCGCAGCGGCTGCCCCCGCCGCGCCGACCAGGGCGCGGCGAGACATATTCGTCCGCCTCTCGACTCGCATCGAAGAGCTCATGAGCGTTACTCCCGTTGGTTGTTGAACTGTTTTGCGAAATTCTATCAATGTCGGCCGCCGCCGAGAAGGGCGGCCAGGCGTTGGTCACCGTGGCAGCCGCACCGTCGCAACGATTGCGAGTGTGTGCCGGGAACGGCCGCTGCCTGAGCGGACCGTTCTCGCGAGCATTTCCGGATGAGCGCGGAAGGGCATCACCCTACAAATCAGGAGATCTTCACATCAGCGTCGCGAATGACCGGTGCCCTCTTGTCGAGCTCGTCCCTGATGAACCGCGCCGCGCGCTCGGGCGTGGTGTCCGGCGTTGGTATGGCGGCGTTGCCCTCGAGGACCTTGATCGTCGTGAGCGGAGGTTACTCCGCCTGAAGTGACGCAGTTCCAGGCGAAAGAGGTGCTAGGTGCAGGGCTTTTCCCAGCGCGCGGCGGCCGCATCGTCGCCTTCGTGCGCGCCGACCCACTTGTCGCCGGCCGGCGTTTCTTCGAGCTTCCAGAATGGCGCCTTGGTCTTCAGCCAATCGACCAGGAACTCGCACGCCTCGAAAGCGGCCTCGCGGTGCGGCGAGCCGACCGCCACCAGGACGATGCGCTCGCCGGCCGACATCCTGCCGTAGCGATGGACGATCAGCGTCGCTTCGAGTGGCCATCGCCGATGGGCTTCAGCCTCGATGTCCTCGAGCGCCTTCTCGGTCATGCCGGAATAGTGCTCGAGCGTCAGGGAATCGATGCGCTCGCGATGCAGCCCTTCGCGGACGTGCATCTCGCGCACCAAGCCGACGAACACCGCAAGTCCGCCGATCCGCTTGTTGCCCTCCGTCAGTCGGTCGAGCTCGGCGCCGACATCGAAATTGTTCTCCTGGACGCGCACGCTCATGTCGTCACCCGCCGGTGAAGGGAGGAAAGAACGCGACCTCGCGGGCGCCGGCGATTGGCGCGTCGAACGGCACGGTGCGCTGGTCGACGGCGGCGCCGAAGGCAGCACCCTCCGCCAGCGCCTCGGCGTGACCGGGGCTGCGCGTGCGCAGCCAGGCGACGAGGTCGGCCACGGTGGTCACGGTCGCCGGCGGGGTCACTTCCTCCTCGCCGAGGCCGACGCGGCGCTTCATCCAGGCGAAATAGCGGATCTTCACTCGGCACCCCCGGGACTCGCCTGGTCCTCGGCCATGTGACGCAACCCGGTTCGCAGATAGTCATAGCCGGTGATCAAGGTCAGCCCGGCGGCGATCCAGATCAGCACCAAGCCGGTCACCGTGACGGCTGGCGGCGAGACATTGCGCAGCAGCAGGAAGGCGATGGCGACCATCTGGGCGCCCGTCTTCCACTTTGCAAGCTGGCTCACCGGCACGCCGACACGCAATTCGGCGAGGAACTCGCGCAAGCCCGAGACCAGGATCTCGCGCATCAGGATGATCAGCGCGGCGAGCACGTGAATGCCGTGCAGGGTGCCGTTATAGACCAGCATCAGCAGGGTTGCCGCGACCAGCAGCTTGTCGGCGATCGGGTCTAGGAAACGGCCGAGACGCGAAATCTGGTGGTAGCGGCGCGCGAAGTAGCCATCGAACCAGTCGGTAACGCAGGCGATCACGAACAGGCTCATCGCCAGCCACTGCGTCCAGGCGCGGTCGAACCACAGGCAGGCGACCACCAGCGGGATCGCCGCGATGCGCGACAGCGTGAGCAGGTTGGGAAGGTTGAGCATCGTCGATGGTTAAAGCCCATTTGGAGGGGGCCTGTCACCCCGGAGGGCAACGGAAGGAAAGGTCCTCGCTATGGTTCGGGATGACCCCATTGGGCTGGCGGCAACAACAGTGTCATCCCGAGCACAGCGAGGGATTTTTCCTTTCGTTATTGCCCGCCGCGGAAATGGGCGTGGATCTTTTGGGCCAGCGCGTCGGAGATGCCATCGACTGCCTTGATATCCTCGAGCGTCGCCATGGCGACGGCGCGGGCGCTGCCGAAATGGTGCAGCAGGGCGCGCTTGCGGCCGGCGCCGATGCCGTGCACCTCGTCGAGCGCCGAGCGCGTGATGTCGGCGGCCCGGCGCGTGCGGTGCGTGCCGATGGCAAAGCGGTGCGCCTCGTCGCGCAGGCGTTGCAGGAAATAGAGCACCGGATCGCGCGGCTCGAGCGAGAAGGGCGGCTTGCCCGGCACGAAGAAGCGCTCGCGGCCGGCATCGCGGTCGGGTCCCTTGGCGATGCCGACCACGGCAATGTCCTCCAGGCCGAGCTCGCTCAGCACGCTGCGCGCAGCCTCGAGTTGTCCCTGGCCGCCGTCGATCAGCACCAGGTCAGGCCAGTGCTCCTCGTTGCGCTCGGGGTCCTCGCGCAGTGCCCGGCCGAAGCGCCGCGACAGCACCTCGCGCATCATGGCGAAATCGTCGCCCGCCGCACCCTCGGTCTTGATGTTGAACTTCCGGTAGGAATTCTTGATGAAGCCTTCCGGGCCGGCCACCACCATGGCGCCAATCGGCGCGCTGCCCTGGATGTGGCTGTTGTCGTAGATCTCGATGCGCTCGGGCGGGCCGTCGAGCCCGAATACGCGGGCCGTGCCCTCGAGCAGCTGGCGTTGCGTGCCGCGTTCAGCCATGCGCCGCGCCAGCGCCTCGCGGGCGTTGGTAACCGCCTGGTCGAGCGCATCCTTCTGGTCGCCGCGCTTGGGATGGCGGATCTCGACCTTGTGGCCGGCTGTCATGCCGAGCGCGCTTTCCAGGAGGTCGGCCTCGGCGATGTCGTGGCTGGTCAGGATCAGGCGCGGCGCCGGACGGGCCTCGTAGAACTGGCCGATGAAGGCCGACAGCACGGCGGGCTCGTCGAGATCCCTGGTATGGGCCGGGAAATAGGCGCGGTTGCCGAGATTCTGGCCGGCGCGCAGGAAGAACACCTGGACGCAGACCTGCCCACCTTCGGCGTGGGCGGCGAAGATGTCGGCCTCGTCGATCGAATGCAGGCTGATCGACTGGTGCGACTGGATGTGCGCCAGGGCGCGGATGCGATCGCGCAGCACGGCGGCGCGCTCGAACTCGAGGTCGGTCGAGGCCTGCTCCATGCGCTGCGACAGGGCCTGCTGGACCTCGCGATTGCGGCCGCCCAGGAAGTCGCGCACCTCGTCGACGATCGTGCCGTATTCGGTCCTGTCGATGCGGCCGACGCAGGGCGCGGTGCAGCGCTTGATCTGGAACTGCAGGCAGGGCCGGGTGCGGGTCGAGAACACGCCATCGGAGCACGAGCGCAGCGGGAAGGCCCGTTGCAGGGCGTAGAGCGTCCGGTTGACCGCCGTGGCCGAGGCGAAGGGCCCGAAATACTCGTTGTCCGGCTCGCGCGTGCCGCGATGCTTGGCCAGCTGCGGCCATTCGGTGTCGCGCCGGATGACGATGTAGGGGAACGATTTGTCGTCGCGCAGCAGCACGTTGAAGCGCGGCCGGAAGCGCTTGATCAGGTTGTTTTCGAGCAGCAGGGCCTCGGCCTCGCTGCCGGTGACGGCGAACTCCATGGTCCGGGTCGCCGACACCATGCGCATCAGGCGGATCTCGAGCCGGGTCGGCTGGGTGTAGGCGGCGACCCGGCTGCGCAGCGAGCGCGCCTTGCCGACATAGAGCACCTCGCCGTCGGCCGCGATCATGCGATAAACCCCGGGCTTGCGCGGGAGGGTGCGCACGAACTCGGCAATGATCCGCATCCCGTCGGCGAGGGAACCCTCGCTCGGCTGCGGCTCGGTATCGATTACGGTATCGTCAGTCACGGAGATCCTGTCTGAGCGCCGCCCATCATATGGGTAGGCCGAACTGTTCCCGCCGGACAGCGCGTCGATGTGGGAAAGTCTGTGAACAAACGATCGGGCTGCCGACTGTTGCGTCAGCGTCACTGTATTGACTTGAAGAAGCCACGATGGCAGTCGAGCCGAAATTATGCCTTAACCAATTGACACTAAAGTGTTTTTTAAGCTGGGGACAGCTTTAAGAAAGGGCTGGTCGCGGTCGATGTTCCTGGTTTGATCCGATTGTCCGTCGCGCTTCGTTCGGTGGATAAGTGGCGGTGTTACATCTCACACTTCTGATCCCGTGGAGGGATCTTCCGTAAGGACAACGAAAGACATTGCGGCTATAGTGCGGATACCATCCGGGTTGGGAGCCGGGGTGGGAATTGGGAACGGGAAATGGGTGTGGGTCATGCGATGCCACCTAATGAAGGACGGCCAAGTTCGTGGTGTGCTGCTGCTCGACGACAAGCCGTACGAAGGGCTGATTGAGCAGGCAGAAGCGATACTCAAGGAATGGACGCCGTGGATCACGAGCGTCGAGGTGTGCCGCGGGACGAGCGTGATCTACCGATCGTCGGCGCCGCCGCCTCGCCTTGAGATGGCAGCTGACTAGGGCATGATCTTCTTTTGTTGAGGCACCAAAGCCCCGAGGAGCCACGCGGAGCGTGGCGTCTCGAAGGCCTCCCCATCACTCCCGGCATGTAGCGTCGCCGGGGAAGTTTGGCTGGTCGGAACCCTACAGGACCGACAGCATGCGGCCGACCAGGGGATGGCGGACGACATCCTTGTCGGTGAGCCGGATGACGGCGACGTCGTCGAGGCCCTCCAGCCTCTGGCCGATTTGGCCCAGGCCGCTCAGCTCGGGCAGCAGGTCGGTCTGGTCGGGATCGCCGGTGATCACCATGGTGGAGTGCCAGCCCAGCCGGGTCAGCAGCATCTTGAGCTGGCCGTAGGTGCAGTTCTGCGCCTCGTCGATCAGCACGAAGCTGTTGTTCAAGGTGCGTCCGCGCATGAAGGCGACGGGGGCGATCTCGATGGTGCCGTCGTCGAGGTTCTGGCGCAGCCGCTTGGGGCCCATCCGGTCGTTCAGGGCGTCATAGAGCGGCCGCAGGTAGGGATCGAGCTTCTCCCGCATGTCGCCCGGCAGGAAGCCGAGATTCTCGCCGGCTTCGACGGCCGGCCGCGACAGAACGATGCGCGAGACGCTGCCGGCCTCGAGGGCCTCGACGGCGGCCGAGATGGCCAGGTAGGTCTTGCCGGTCCCCGCCGGACCCATGGCGATGGTGAGCGGAGTCGCGTCGACCGCCTCCATCAGGATGCGCTGGTTGTCGCTGCGCGGCCGGATCTTGCGGATGTAACTTTGCTCCCGGTCGTTGGCCGGCGCCGGCTCGAAGACCAGGTTGTGAATACGACCCGTGTCGATGGCGTGCAGCTTGGCGCGGCGAGTGGCGCGTTTTGCCATTGGCGTACTCCGGAGCAGGGAACGGTAGTGGGGAGCCGTCCGCGGGGCGCGCCCGCGTCCGCCTGCGGGCGTGGACCCGCCGGCCGCCCTCGGGGCTGACCCCGCGGGCTTGTCGCCAAAAGAAAAACGCCCCCGCAAGCGGAGGCGTCGGCGATCGGCAGTCGTGAAGGTGCGGTTGCCAGGGCACTCGATGGATTATCCACCGGTGATCCACAGTCCGTCGGGCACAGCGTCCTCGAACGGATAGGCGACCTCCCTCATTGACTGCCTTCAGCCTACCGTGAATGGGTCGAACCGGCCACAATATTTATGGGCCGCAACGCAAATATCACACTAGAGAGGGGGTCGTCCGGCTGTAGGCGAGACGGCCCGCAATGTAGGTCGCCTGGATCGCGCGATCGTCGGCCAGGGTCATCTGGACGAACAGCTGCTCGGCGAAGTCGGCCGCGTGATCCATGCGGAAGGCGATCAGCGGGGTGGAGCGCATGTCGAGCACCACCAGATCGGCCTCCATGCCGGGCGCCAGGCTGCCGATGCGGTCGTCGAGATACATCGCCCGGGCCGAGCCGCGGGTCGCGAGATACCAGGCATGGCAGGCCGACAGGGACTGGCCGTTGAGCTGGCTCGCCTTGTAGGCCTCGCCCAGGGTCGCCAGGATCGAGAACGAGGTTCCGGCGCCGATATCGGTGCCCAGGCCGACCCGCACCGGCCGCTCGCTCGCCATGGCCCGGAAGACGTCGAAGGTGCCGCTGCCCAGGAAGAAATTCGAGGTCGGGCAATGGGCGATCGCCGCGCCCGTGACATGGAGGCGCTGCAGCTCGTCATCCTGCAGCCAGATGCCGTGGCCGAACACGGCGCGGCGGCCGCACAGGCCATGATGGTCGTAGACGTCCAGGTAGCTGCGGCGATCGGGGAACAGCTGCTTGATCCAGGCGACCTCGGCGCGGTTTTCGGCGATGTGGGTCTGCATCAGGCAGTCGCCGTGCGCCCGCCACAGCGCGCCGGCGGCGGCGAGCTGCCCGGCCGAGCTGGTGCCGGCAAAGCGCGGCGTGATGGCATAGAGCAGCCGGCCGCGACCGTGCCATCTGGCGATCAGGGCCTGCGACTGGTCGTAGCCCGACTGCGCCGTGTCGCGCAGGCCGTCCGGCGCGTTGCGATCCATCAGCACCTTGCCGGCCGCCAGCCTGAGGCCGAGCGCCTCGGCTTCCTCGAACAGGGCGTCGACCGATTGCGGGTGGACGGTGCAGTAGACGCAGCTGGTCGTGATGCCGTTGCGCAAATTCTCGCGCAGGAAGATCCGGGCAACGTGCCGGGCGTGCTCCTTGTCGGCAAACTTCAGCTCGTTGGGGAAGGTGTACTTCTCGAGCCAGTCGAGCAGCTGCTCGCCGTAGGCGGCGATCATCGGCGTCTGCGGGAAATGGACGTGGCTGTCGACGAAGCCCGCCGAGATCAGCGCATCTTTGCCGTAGTCGCGGACCGCGGTGCCCGGCGGCAGCAGGCGCTGGATGGTGCGGGCGGGACCGAAATGGAGGATGCGGCCGTCCTGCACGGCAACGATGGCATCGGGCTCGTGCACCAGGGTGCGCTCGAGCCCGTCGCGGAAAGGGTCGCCGGAGAAGGAAAGTGCCGGTCCGCGAAGGGCCGTGACCGGCGACTCCGCGGGCCGTTGCGTCACAGGAAGACGACGCGCGTCTCGCGTTCGAGCATCTGCGGTATCTTGCTCGGATCGTCGAACTCGATCTCGGCCTCGACCTGGTGGGCGCTGCCCTCGCCGAGATCGGCCTTGCTGCGCTTCACGCGGGTCACCGTCATCGGCGAGCGCACCACCTTGCCGGTATAGACGGTCGGGCTGCCGCGGAAGGTGATCTCGACCTTGGCGCCTGGGACCAGCCGGTCGAGGTGCAACTCGTCGACCTCGGCCAGCACGCGCAGCTTGCGCATGTCGACGATCTTGGCGATGCCCTGGTGGCTGACGCGCTCGCCCTGACGCGTGAATATCTGCACCACCACGCCGTCGATCGGCGAGCGCACCAGGGCGGCCTCGCGATTCGTCAGCGCCCGGTCGAGGACCGCCTTGGCGTTGGCGATGTCGAGCGCGTTGATCGCCAGGTCGGCCGCCAGGGTCTGCTTCTGCAGGGACAGGCTGGTCTTCTGCTTTTCCAGGTTCTGCTCGATGAGGCTGAGCTCGATCTCCTTCTGGTCGGGCGGCTTGCCCGAGCGCTGCAGCTCGAGCACCTTCAATCGGTTGCGCTCGACCGTCTGCGCGATGTTGTCCTCCGCCATGGCGATCTCGGTCACCCGCGACCCTTTGGTCATGGTCTCGCGCACTTGCATGAGCTTCTCGAGACTCGCCTCGGAGGTGCGCACCGTAATGTCCGCTCGCGGGTACTCCGACAGCACGCCAATGATCTCGCCTTCCTTGACCGTCTGGCCGTCCTTGATGCGCAGCTCGATCAATGTCGCGCCGCCGATGGGATCACCGGCCACCGTGAACGTGCCGGCAGGCGCGTCGGTATAGCCGCGCGAGATCAGCGGCTGGTGGTTGGGCCGTGCCGCATCCTGGGCGATGCCGGTCGGCAGGCTCGGCGCGAACCAGGCCGTGAGCCCGGCGATCGCGCCGATCGCTGCCACGCCTATGATCGCGAGGAATCTTCTTACGCGCCCCATGGGCGACCGCTCCCCATCCACACCATCTGGTCAATCATTGTAACGCGTCCGCCGGGCAAAATCGCGGCAGGAATGTACTGCACCGGCAGTCCCTGTCCCATCGGATGGCGGCAAATTTGTGCACAGAATCGCAAATGTCGAGGGTCCATTGGTCGCGCTCTCGGTCGATGACGTGAATTCCCCCTGCCGAGCGGGCAATAACGCCTTGTCATTTGCCGCTCGCGGTCGCCGGAGTGGGCTGACCGCGCCGGGCGATGAACCTTGCGATCGCGAGGTCGCTCCAGGGCTGGCGGCTGCCGACGCCGTGGAAGCCGACATGGCCACCTTGCCCGGGCAGCAGCGGCAGCAAGGCGTGCGACGTGTACGAGCTCCGGTGTCATCGTAGTAGCACTATCGCGGCGGGCGCTCTGCCTGGCTTGCGAGGAAGCGCAGCGCCGAGCGGCTCGGCATGAAGAAATAGCCGCCGGCTTTCACCGTCACGAAGTTCTTGAGCCCCTTCAGCGTGACGGCGCCAGCCGTCGTCGGGATCGTGAAGTCGTGCGGGCCGGAACACGGCGGCGGCCCGGTGATCGGATCGGGTTCGTTGGTGAGCCCATGGAAGGCGGGCGATCCGATCCAGGATTGCTGCAGGAACTCGAACTGGCGCTCGAGGTCGGCGCAGAGGGCGACGAACAGCATGCCGCGTTCCGCCGGGTCGCCATCGGCACCGGTATAGGGCCGACCGCGCCGTAACACCCGATGACGCCGCTCGATCTGGCTTTGGATCGGATCGTCGGGCGCCAGGCTGCCGCGCGGGTTGGCCCGCCGGATGTGCGCGCCGAAGGGGCAGCGCAGCCCCTGAGGGTCGTCGGTCGCGAAACTGAAGTCGTTGTCAGCCGTCTGCGGCGGCGGGCGGCCTTTTACGGCATGCGGCGCGCGGATGAGCGAGGCGCCGGTCTGCCAGCGACCCATCATCTTGGCGGCGATCCAGTCGTCGGTGATCGGGCCGCCAACGACTTCCTGGATGCCGGGATATTTTTCCAGCTCCTGGCGCTGGGCGGCGACGAAGCCGTTGAACCCGTCGACATCCTGCGCCAGCTGGCGGACCGCCACGAAGGTCCCGTTGCGGCCGAAGTCGCGCGACTCGGAGTCCTGCGAGCCGTCGAAGCGCGGAAAGCGCGAGGCGAAGGCCGGCGTATCGGTTTCCAGGTCGTCGCCCGGGTCGCGTTCGGCCGGCACGGTCACCGCCGGCGCCACGTAGCCCGCACCGTTCTTGTAGCCCAGGATCAATTCGCCGGCGGCGACCAGGTCGGCGCTGTAGCCAGTCGCCGCGGCGCGCTGACTGCCACGGATGACCGGTTGGGAAATGCCGTCGCGGAAACCGAAATGCTCGTACATCGGCGCGGCGCCCCGCTCACCCCTGGATTGGCTTTCCTCCTCGGCCTCGAGAGATTTCTCCGTCGGTTGGGTCATGACCTCCCAGGTCGCCATCGGCTTCAGGACCGCGTAGTGGCGGTCCAGCGCCTGCCGGCAGTCCTCGATCGTCCTGCCGTAGACGAAGAGCATGACGTCCGCCGTCTTGGCGGAACCCTGCGTGGTATCGGCATCCGCCCAGCGCCAGCTGTCCGGCGCCGATGCCCCACGGTCGCCAAGGATCGTGGCGCGCCTCGCCATGCCGAGGCGGAAGGCCGAGGGGAAGGTGCTCATCACCCGCTCGGCCTCTTCGGGACGATCGCGGCAATCCAGGCACTGCGCGATGCCGCGCGCGGAAAAGCCGACGAAAGTCGCGACTCGTTGCGAGAGGTCCGGATGCTCGCCGAAGCGCACCTGCTGGCACAGGAGGTCGAGCCACGCGCGCCGCTGCGCCCGGTCCTCGGGCAGCGCGAGCGCGGCGCTCAGCGTGTAGCGGTAGGCAGGCAGGCCGCGGAACACGATCGACTGGACTTCGTCGGACTCGAGGGCGTTGTCGGGACGCGGCATGGTTCCGATGCAGTCGAGCCAGGCGCGCGCCGCGGTGTCGGTCTGCGCCCGCATCAGGCCGTCATGGATGAGGGCATTGGTGCGGATCTGGTCGGTCGTCAGGTCGGGGAAGCGGCTGTACCAGAACTGCGTGACGATCTGCTGGCGCCGCACCCAGCGCTTGAAGCGGTCGCCGTCCTTCGCCCCTTCGAGGACCAGCAGGGTCGTCTTGGGAAACCCGCGGCCGTTGCTCCACGCCGCCGACTGGCCGTTGTGGGCCTTGGTGACGAAGTCCTCGAGATAGCTTTGCCAGCTGCCGTCGTAGTTGGAGAAGAACACCAGCATCTCGCTGCCTGGCAGGCGGAACCATCGCGCATAGTGGATGGTGCCCATGTTGAGCACGAAGCCCGGCCGGAACCAGTACTGCACCAGCTTGCCGATGCCCCAGAGCGACACCGCCAGCGTGAGCTTGCGGAAGGCGCCGGCCTTCAACGGCGTCACCGCGGTGATGTGGTTCTGGACATAGCCAGCCGGATTCTCCTTGGCGGCGATGCGGGCGATGCTGTCGAGCGGCGCCGTCCGCTCGTCGGGTACGTCGTGCAGCTCGTGCCAGTAGAGGATCGCCAGGAAGACGCCGGCAACCGCCAGAAACAGCAGGAAGCTTGCGAGAATTCCGCCGGTCACGGTGAGCGCCAGCGCCCCCAGGTGCCGCCACAGGAAGCAGGCGACAGCCAGCGCAGCGATCCCGGCGACGACCAGGAGCAGCGGCTGGCGATACCTCCAGAGCAGCGGCACGAACGCGGCGAGGGCGCGCAGCACGACGGCGGTTACGATCAGGCCGCACGCTACCGCCAGCACCCAGCGCACGCTGTCGGCGAGACCGGGCAACCAGTCTTGCAGGATGCGGGACGCTTCGCCCGAGGCAACGACCACGCCGCCGGTCACGATCGCGAGCGCTGCTACGCCGGCCAGAAGGATGCCGAGATAGACGAGGATCGTGACGATCCGATTCCACACCTCGCCGATCCGGGCGAAGCCGTTGGCGACGAAGGTTGCGATGAGGAGAGCGGCCGTGGCGGCGCCCCACACGACCAGCAGGGCCGGCGTGATCCAGGGTGTCGTGCCGACGACGGAATGGATCGCAGCGCCGTTCAGCGACACGACCGCGATCACCAGCAGCAGGCCGTAGAGCCCGACCGTGGATCTGAGGAGAGCCGGCCAGCCCACGCTGTTGCCGCGGCCGGTCCATTCGGACATCGCCAGGCGTCGCCCCGCCGGGCGGATCAGGAACGGGCGCAGCGCCGCGCCGTCGCTGCGCAACGTTGCTTCGGCTGCTTTGCCGGCGGCATCGGATGGCGACGCTTTTGCCGACTGCAACGTCTCGTGGGGAAGCGTCAGGCTCCTGACATAGGTCAGCACATCCATCGCCCGCTTGTGGACGCCATCGTGGGCGCGCAGGAAGCGATCGAGGGCGTCGCGCACGAACGTCGACACCTTGCGCTGTTGCTCGATGTCGCCCACCGGGCAATCCGGCGTGCCGTTGAAGTTGAGGCCGGTAGCGCCCCACGGAAAGAAGTGGAGCTTCGTCTTGTGCGCGTGGAGCAGCTCGGCGAGCGGACGCGTCCCGCTGCCGGCGATGTGCCGGAAGATCGGCTCGATCAGCGGGCCGGCTTCCTCGACGATCCGCACCAGAGCCCGGTCGGCTTCTCCGTCGACGCTGAGCTCGAGGACAAGACGAGGATCGGGCGCGGCCTGCGCGTCGTCCGGATCGGCGGCGTCGAAAGCCGACAGCGATGCGAAGTGAACGAGGTTGGTGCGCCCGAGCGCTTGGCCGATGGCGCTGTCGGCGGTCGCCGGATTGCCGAGCGCCACGATCATGGCGCGCACCTCGGCCAGGCTGTCCGGCGCGAGCCGCGCCTGGATGGTGATCATGTTCTGCTGTGCCGGCGCGCCGGCGGGCTGGAACACCATGTCGAGCCGGCGCGGGTAGGGGCCGATGTGGGACATGATGCCGGCGGCGCCTTGGGCGAGCTGGATGCCGGGCTGGGCCAGCAGGATCTGGAAGATCTCGGTGATCTGCTCCATGGCGAGGTGGGCGCCGAGGCAGCGATGCGATCCGGTGCCGAACATCAGGTCGGGGTCGACCCTGCGGCCCGCCTCGAAGCGATCCGGCGCAGTGAACGCCCGGCGATCGCGCAATGCCGAGAGGGTCGCCACCATGATGACCGACCCGGCCTCGATGGTCTTGCCGGCGATGGTGGCGGTACGCGGGGCGAAGCGCCATTGGCCGGGAAACAGCGCCGGGTTGAGCCGCGATGCCTCGAACAGCAGGTCGCGCAGGACTTGGCGATGCCGGTCGGCGGTTTGCGGATCGGTTTGGCGATGGCGCTCGGCTGCCGCGGCCGTCTCGATGGCCTTCTGCAGCAGGCCGCGCCGCATCAGCTCTTCCAGCATCTTGCCTGCGCCCAGGAGGTTGGTCGGGATCAGGCCGGTCATCGTGCCGATCATCATGGCGCGGATCTCGTCGTCCGGGATCGCGGCGCCGTGCTCGTCCCTGAACTGGACCAGCCGATCGATGACGGTCTCGCGCGGCAGGGCATGGGCGCGCTCGATGGCACGGTCGACGAGGTAGCGCACGCGCTGGGCGCCGTTCATGGCCAGCCGGCGGGTTTTCAGGCTGCCGAACGGATCGGCGAAGATCAGGGCGGAGATGCCGATCGAGCGGTCGAGGAAGGCGTGCGGCTCGTCGAGGTCGAGCCCGAAATACTCGCTGCAGCTCTCGGTCAGGACGCGGCCGAAGAGGTCGGTCATGACGTCGATCCGGCCGCCCGAGCTCTCGAGGAGCGCCGTGGTGAAGTAGCGCGTCCGCTCGAGGATGCGCGTCGCGTCGGCCCGGCGCACGACGGCGTCGAGGAAGCGGCGCTGCCGGTCGTGGGCCTCGCCGTCGAGGCCGAGGGCGAAATCGGCGCCGCCAGTGAGGCTGCGCATCTCCGGGCCGAACGGCACCTGGAAATGCTGGCGATCCAGCAGCACCTCACGGACGTCGGCGTGGCGCGAGACGATGACCAGCCGGCCGATGCGCGCCACCGGGCAGAAAGCACGCAGCAGCTTGAAGATGGCCAGCACGGCGACGCGCACCACCTCGGTGATGGCGCGTTTCATCGTGTTGTCCTGGCCGAGCTCGGCGATGTCGAAGGGGCGCGCCGGCGGCGGCTCGGCCGCTTCCCGCTCCGCCCGCTCGTAGGCGTCGATCAGCCTGAAGTATTTGAGCTCGAGCATGGAAGAAGGCCCCGCAAGCCGTGGAAGAAAGACGCCGCTCAGGGCGTGTGATTCAGTTCACGCGATTGAGTGCATCGGGATGACAGCGTCTGTGTCTCGCGCGCCACGTGCCAGTATCGGAGCTTCAAGCATTTGTTTGTTACAGGCTCTTACTGGCGCCGTCGCGACACCGGCTTTACGTCACCTGTCACCTGGGCGATGCCGCCGGCCAGACGCTGGTTCCAGGTGCGATCGATGAACGGAGTCCAGTCGATGAACTTCGGCGTGAAATCCGGCTTCAGCATCATCAGCTCGTCGTAGGCGCGCCGCGCCGCGCCGCGGTCGCCCTTGCCGAGCAGGGCGTTGATCTTGATGACGAGGGCGTACCAGTAGGCCGGCCGGCGGACCAGCGACTGATCGGCGTGGTCGATGGCATCGTTCCAGCGGCCGAGCATCCAGTACGACAGCGCCAGCTCGCCGATGATGAAGAAGATGTGGATGTCGTTTGGGCTCAGCCGCTGGGCGCGGCGCAGCGGTTCGATCGCCTGCGCCGGCTCGCCCATCAGGTTGTGCTGGCAGCCCAGCTGGGCATGCGCCTGGCACAGGCTGGGATTGAGGGCAATGGCGCGCTCGAACAGGGTGCGCGCCCGTGCAGTCTGACGCAGCCACAGCTCGGCGATGCCGGCCAGCATGTGGCCCCGGCCATCGTCGGGGTCGGCGACAATGGCGCGATGCGCCAGGCGCCGCATCTCGCCGATCTCGGCTTCGTTGCCGCGCTGCGCCCACAGCGTCCAGCCCAGGCAGTAGGTCGCCTGGATGAGCGCTTCGGGCGAATCGGGCTCGAGCTCGAGCGCCTGCTCGAAGAGCTGCCGGGCGATCCCGGAATCGGCGCTGGTGAGCCGGTTGAGATGCCAGCGGCCACGCCAGATCAGGTTGTTGAACTCCAGCCGGTTCTGGCGGTTGCCGCGGGCGCGCGCCTGCTCGGCGTAGTCGACCTGCGTGTCGAGCACGCCGACCAGCTCGGCGACGATCGGGTCGAGCGCATCCTGCGAGCGGTCGGGTGGCAGCGGCACGCGATGCGACCACATCGAATAGCCGCTGACCGCGTCGGACAGGTTGACGGCGAGGGAGAAGCCGTCGCTCGACGGCTTGAGGCGGCCTTCGAGGAGGTACTTCGCGCGCAGCTGCTGGCCGATGACCCGCGGGTCGAGGCGGTCGGAGGCGAAGGCGAAGCTCGAGTTGCGGGAAATCACCGGCAGCCAGCGCAGGCGGGACACGCGGTCGATCAGGTCCTCGCTGACGCCTTCGCACAGATAATCGTTGGCCGGATCGCCCGTGAGGTTGGCGAAAGGCAGGATGGCCAGCGCAGGGCGATCGACGAAGCCGCTCTCCGGGGCGCGCGCTACCGACACGTCGCGCAGCACCGGTCGCCCGGCCGCCTGGCCCGGCAGGCGCGCCGCCAGCTGGCTCCTCTGCTCCCGCAACCAGTCCTCGAAGCCTTCCTCGCCGGCGAGATCGAAGCCCTCGAGGAAGTCGCCGCCGCTGCTGCCCTCCTGTCGTAGGCCCAGCACGTCGACGTCGAATTGCGGCAAGTCGAGGCGCACCCGTTGCCGCTCGCAGATCAGCGCCGGCTTCGGTCCGGCATTGAGGTGCTCACGCAGATGACTGAGCTCGCGTCTCAGGCTGCCCTGGGCCTGCGGCCGGTCGCGCTGTCCCCACAGCTTCTCCTGCAGCCAGCCGCGCGTCCGCTCGCCGCCGTCGGCGGTGGCGAGCATGGCGACCATGGCCATGCCTTTGCGGCTGACGATCTCGATGCGCTCGCCGTCCGGGCCGACAAGCCGGAACGAGCCCAACAGCGAGAGCGAAAATCGATGGGCCGGAACAGCCATCATTCCCCCGATCGACGGCGACGGGGCGCACTCTAGCCCGCGGGGCGAATCGCGTCGATACACGCGGAAATCACGTTTTCCGAACGCTGGCTTCCCACCCGGATAACGCCCGGTGTCGATACTCGACCGCGCTGAAGCCCGCCGTTGGGAGCGGAAGTTTCGTCGCAAATTGACGGGGTGCACGATGAGCAAGCTTGGACATCTCGATCGCATGGACGCTTTCGAGTTCGCCCATTACCTCTGCCTGACGGGTGTCGGCTTGAACCCGACGCTGGGCTGGACCAATTGGTTCGCGCCGATTCATGCGGTGCCGAACACCTACGAGTTCCGCCAGGAACCGCCGGCCGGCATCGTGCTCGAAGTCCCTATGCCGCTGCATGCCATGGGCATCTTCACCTCCACTGGGGTCAGGGAGGTGGTGGTGCGCCACCTGGTGAAGGGCAAGCCGACCGACGTGCGCGTGCCCTTGCGCCCGATCTCGCGCCTCGAAGAGGAAGAGATCTCGGGCCTGATGTCGTCCTCGGCGCTTTCTTATCTGCGGAACCGCGGCAGTGATCGCATCCTGCCATCGATCGGCTCGAGCTTCACCATGCGTCTCGGTTCGGTCGACATCCCGTTCGCCTGCGGCCGGTGGAACGATCCGCCGCGGCCGCGTCGCTATGACGTCCGTCTCAATGTCGACGCCCTGCTGCCCAGCCCGTCCGATATCGAGCTTGCCGTGCTGGGGTGCTTCGCGCGCGGATCGTCGGCTGCGGCCCTGGCCGCCCTGCTCACGCCGGCCGGCTGGGCCCACGGCATGAGCGACTTCCAGCACGCCGTCGAAAATGCGCTGCTGGACCAGCTCGGCGACAAGCTCGTCAACGTCTCGGTAACTGCGTGGTCGCGTTGCCTGGAAGGGGCGGTGCCGCACTTCACGGCCCAGCTCAACGGTCTGCAGGTGCCATCCGTCTGTTGAGGAGGCCGCCGGCCTCCAACCGCAAACACAGGAGGGGAAAATGCCGATCGCAATCCGTCGCCGCACCACTCTCGGTGCCGGTCTCGGCGTTGCTACGCTTGCGCTGCCCTCGTTCGCCGGCATCGGCCGGTCCCAGGGATTCACGCCGGTCGACGGCGTCGCCCGCATTGTCGTGCCGTTCGCCGCCGGAGGGACCACCGACGTCATGGCGCGTGTGGTGGCCCATATCCTGGGCGAGGCGACGGGATCGCCGTTCATGGTCGACAACAGGACCGGCGCGGGCGGCGATGTCAGCGCCGAGATCGTCGCCAAGGCATCGCCCGACGGCCGTACCTTGCTTCTCGGTCATATCGGCACCGCCGTGACGAACCACTATCTGCGCAAGTATGTGCCGTACGACGGCGTCGAGAGCTTCGCGCCGATCTCGCTCGTCGGCGAGGTGGCGAACGTGCTTGTCGTGCATCCGAGGTTTCCGATCCGCTCGCTCAGGGAGTTCGTCGACTATTGCACAACGCTCGGTCCGTCCCGCGTACGTTATGCCTCGCCCGAGCTGGGTAGCGCCGGTCACCTGGCGATGGAGTATCTCCAGAGCGTCACCGGGATCCGGTTGAGGCACATGATCTACGACAGCCGGTCGCGCATGCTGGCGGATCTTCTCGCCGGCAACATCCACGTCGCCATGGACAATCTGCCGACCTGCCTGTCGTACATCCGTTCCGGTGCGTTGCGCGCTGTGGCGGTAAGCTCGAGCCAGCGCTGGTTCGCCGCGCCCGACATTCCAACCGTGGCCGAGCAGGGCTACGCCGATTTCGAGGCGACGCTCTGGTGGTATCTCGCGGCGCCGGCGGGTACGCGCGTCGACCTCGTCGACAAGCTTTCGCGTGCCGTCGCCAAGGGCATTCGCTCGGAGGCGATGGTGCGCAAGATCCGCAACGTCGGTGTGCGCGAGCTCTCGAGCTGCCCCGAGGACCTCGTGATCCGCATGGCCGCGGAGAGAGCGAAGTGGAAGAAGGTGATCGACCACGCCGGACTGGAAGCGCGCTGACAGGGCGGCGTGCGCGTCGAGACGCGCGGCGCCATCCATTGTCAGTGCGGTGTAACGCAAAAGTCCGGTTGTTGCCGCGATCGTTGCGGAATCTGCCGTCGCTCGATCCTCGAGCGATGGAGGTTGCCATGACTAAGACCTTGAAGGGTTTGCTTGTCGTCGCCGCGATTTCTCTGCCGGGCGCGGCGTCCGCGCAATCGAGTGACGCCGACTACTGCCGGTCGCTGGTCGCCAAGTACGAGCAGTATCTCGACATGAGCTCCAAGCGCGGACGGCAACCGCAAAGCCTCGAAGCGCGCGCGGCGGTGGCGCAATGCAAGGTCGGTGACGTTGCGGGCATTCCCGGCATCGAGAAGGCCTTGCAGGATGCCAGGTTCTCCCTGCCGTCGCGCACCGAAGCGGGTGCAGCGGCGCCGACCAAGGACGCGAGCTGCGGCATCGAGGCGTGGTCGACCGAGAAGATGATGTACGTCGGCACGCCGTGCCCGTAGAGCATCTCTGACGAAGATCCGACCGTGATCTAGCGTCGGCCGGCGGGCGGCCGTAGTTATTTGAAAGGTCCCTCGCTGCTGCGGGCGTGCCACTCCGATGGTGCTCATGGGTTGTGTGATCAACGAGAACAGCGCCTTACATGCTGCGTCGGCTCTCCTGGGCGAGCGAACGACTGATTCGCTGGCCAAATTAGGACATTATGCTGCGGTCCATTGACCGGGCGATCCTGGTTCGAAGGAGGGACTACCTTGCGTTTGCTGCCCCGCGGCCCTGCCGATCTCGCTGAGGGAATGGCGCGCCGCGGTTTCATCGCGCTCGCTGGTGGCGCAGCGGCATGGACGGTTGCGGCTCATGCGCAGGCCATGCCGATTATCGGCTATCTCGGCTCCGAGTCCCCGCAACGCTACGGCAGTCGGCTCAGTGCCTTTCGCGAGGGCTTGGCGCAAGCCGGCTACGCGGAAGGTCGCAGCACCGTCGCGATCGAGTTCCGGTGGGCAGAAGGCCAGTACGCCCAACTGCCGGCGCTCGCGAAGGAGCTCGCGAACCGTCAGGTGGTGGTCGTGGTGGCGGCAGGCGGCGCCGAAGTGGCGCTCGCGGCAAAGCAGGCGACGTCGACCATCCCGATCGTCTTCGAGATGGGCGGTGATCCGATTGCGCTGGGCGTCGTCGACAGCCTGTCGCGGCCGGGAGGCAACCTGACCGGCGTGACGAGCCTCAGCGTGGAGGTTTCGCGCAAGCGCCTGGAGTTCATGCGTGAAGTGCGCCCGGCCAGCAAGATATTCGCCGTTGCCATCAACCCGACGAGTCCGACCTCGAACTCGCAATTGAAGAACCTCCATGCCGCGGCGGAGAGCCTCGGCGTAAGCCTGGTCGTCCTGAAGACGAGCTCGGAGGAGGAGTTCGACCGCCTGTTCGCCGCCGCGCGTGAGTCTCAGGCAGGCGGACTCGTCTTCAGCTCCGATCCCTATTTCGCTTACCGCAGCCAGCAGCTGGCGGCGCTCGCGGTGCGCCATGGCGTGCCCGCAATGACCCAATCGCGCGACTTTACGCTCGCTGGCGGCCTGATGAGCTATGGTGGAGATTTCAGCCAATCGCACCGCAATGCCGGGATCTACGCCGGCCGCATCCTCAAGGGCGAGAAGCCTGCCAATCTGCCGGTGCAACGAGTCACCAAGGTCGAGCTGTTCATCAATCTGAAGGCTGCCGACACGCTCGGCCTCGCCTTTCCGTCTTCGCTCCTGGGCAGCGCCGATCGGGTGATCGAATGACCGGGTCGATCGGCCGTCGCGCGAGCTGATACGATGGCCGATCCGATCGCCGCTCCGCGCGCGACGCTCTTCAAGAAATACTTTCGCACCCTGTTTGCGGCGGTCGTCGCGCCGCTTCTGATCGCGGGTGCAAGCGAAGCATGGTTCGGATACCGCGACCAGCGCGCCAGGCTGAATGACCTCCTGGATGCGGAGGCCCGGCTGGCGGCCGTGAAGATTGCGGATTTCATCGACGGGATCCGCGACCAGATGGGCTGGACGGTACAGTTGCCGTGGTCGGAGAATCCCGGCAACCGGCGCCGGCTCGACGCCCTGCGCCTGCTGCGCCAAGCCCCGGCCATCGAGAGCCTCATTCTGGTCGACCCCGCCGGACGGGAACGCCTGTTCATATCGCGCATCGGCCTCAACAGGATCGAGGACGGCCGCGATCTTTCCGCGAGCCCTGCCGTCGTGGGGGGCCGATCGGATCGGACGTGGTTCGGACCGGTCACCTTCCACAACGACTCGGAACCCTTCATGACCGTCGCCATCTCGGGCAATCGTGCGGCGGACGGGGTGGCGATCGCCGAGGTCAATCTCAAGTTCATCTGGGAGGTGATCTCGGGCATTCGGGTGGGGCGCACCGGCGACGCCTTCGTGCTCGATCAGCCGGGACGTCTCGTCGCCCATCCCGACATCAGCCTGGTGCTGCGCGCCGACGAGAGCGCGCAAAGACCGTTGCAGGCTCTGCGGGCGGCCATTGTCGCCCGCTCGGGACAGGTGGCTGCCGGCCGCGACATTTCCGGCAATCGGGTGCTGGCGGCGATGGCGCAGATCCCCGGCGTGGATTGGAGCGTCGTCGTCGAGCAACCGGTCGCCGAGGCGTTCGAGCCGATCTATGCTGCGCTCTGGCGCACCGTGGCCTTGCTGGTTGCCGGCACGGCCCTCGCGGCCGGGCTCGCTTACTGGCTGACCCGGCGCATGATCGAACCGATCCGTGTGCTGGAGGACGGGGTCACCCGGATCGGTGCAGGACAATTCGCTCATCGGATCAGCCTGACGACGAGCGACGAGTTCGAGCGGCTCGCGACCCGGTTCAACGAGATGGCGGGCGAGCTCGCGCTGTCGCAGGAGCGCTCGGAACGCATCGGCCGGCTCAGGCGCTTTCTCCCACCGCAAGTGGCCGAGCTGATCGATCGCACCGGTGACGACCGCGTTCTGGATGGCCGGCGCGTCGACGTGGTGGTGATCTTCTGCGATCTCCGCGGCTTCACCGCCTTCTCGGCTGGCGCCGAGGCCGAAACCGTCATCTCTGTGCTGCGCGAGTACCACAACGCGCTCGAGCGCGCGGTCAGCGCCCACGAGGCGACGCTGATCAACTTCTTCGGTGACGGCGTGATGGTGCTGGTCAACGCGCCGGTGTCCTGCTCCGATCCGGCCCTGCGGGCGGTCAAGCTGGCGAACGACATGCAAGGGAGCGTGCAGAAGCTCCTGATCGGCTGGCGTGCACTCGACAGCCGGCTTGGCTTCGGCGTCGGCCTGGCGATGGGGCCCGCCACGGTCGGGCGAATCGGATCCGAGGGCCGCCTCCACTACACCGCGATCGGCAATGTCGTGAACCTCGCGTCGCGCCTGTGTGCAAGCGCGGAGGACGGTGAAATCCTCATCGATCGCGTTGCGGCGCGCGAGGTTGGTTCAAAGGTGTCGCTGGTCGAGCTCGATCCGCGGAAGCTGAAGGGATTCGACCAGCCGGTTCCCGTGTATGCCGCCGGCGATGGAAAGGTAAGGGCCTAGAGCCTGATCGGTTCAAGCGGAAACAGATGAGGCTTCAAGAAGGATCAGCTTCATTCCCGCTCGCTCATGAATCTGAGCGAGCGGGACCCTCGCGGTCCGGAAGAGCATGATCAACCCGAAAACATTGCCCGAGACTGCCGCGCCTGCCTGCAGCAGCTGAGCCCCTTCAGCTACGCGGGTTGCGCAGAACGATGCAGGCGCCGCCGGCGGCGCGCAGCCTGGCGCACAGTGCGTTCGCCTCTGCCCGGCTGCTCTCCGAGACGCGGACGATGACCGAGAAGGGCACCCGACGACGCGCGTTCAGCACCAGCGGCAGCCGGTCGCCGAGAACGGCCGTGTACTTGCGCCGCAACTGCTCGTAGGTGGCGAGGACGCGTCCTTCGGACCAGGTGCCGGCAAGCTGGACGCCCCAGGGCCCCCATGCCGGATCGGAAGCAAGATCGCGCCGAGGATGCGGACTGATCATCATCTGCCTGGCGAGCTCGACGCAGCGCACGCCGCCAAGCGTGCTCGAGTACGGCAATTGCGGCGGTTGCGACGCCCAGGTCTGCGCGGCGTGGCCGGTGATGATGAGGACATAGGCAAGCGTCTCGTTCGGAAGGCGGCGTCGGCCGGCCAGCCAGGCTTCGACCTGGGCGGGGCCGGCGTTGTATGCCGCCGCCGCCAGCCCGAGATTGCCGCGGAAGGTTGCGCGCAGCTCGCGCAGATAGCTCGCCGATTCGCGCAACGCCTGCAGCGGCTCGAACGCGTTGGTGAGTCCACGCGTCGCGGCGGTTTGCGGCATGAACTGCGCGATCCCCTGCGCGCCTGCCGGGCTGACCGCCTTGGGGTCGAAGCGACTCTCCTGCCAGATGAGACGGGTGAAGAACTCCTCGGGGAGCTCGTTGTCGGCCGCCGCCCGGGCCAGCGTGCGGCAGATCTCGTCGACCGACGGACGTGAGTCCTTGGCTTGCGTCCCTGTCGACGCGGCTTTCGGAGATTCCTCGTTTGCGGCGCCGGTCGACTCGTCCTGCGCTTCGGCGTGCACCGGCGCCAAGTGCGACAGGGCAGCCGCGAGCAGCGCACAGGCCGCCGCGAGCCGCAATGTCACCCTCCGCCGGGCCATCGCGTGCTTCATCGGAGGGAGAGGCGTGAAGCGGTCACGATGGGGTTCCTCCCGAGCACCGTTGCTCAGGCTACAGGGCGCGGCTCGGACACGGAACGGGAAAGAGAGGCCCGGAAGGGACGCCGCGACACGGACGACACAATTTGCCTGGGCCGCAACACGGCCGGGATACGAAGCATCGGTACACGAGCCGTCGTTCGAAGATCGATCTTCGGATGGTCGAGAGCCTCCAAGTCTTCCTCGTCGCCTTGGATCGCGCGGGAGGCCATCCAGAACTCACTTGTCAGCCATTCGGGGCATTGCCGTGTCCGATATGATCATGCGCTCGCCGTCGGCACCGAACCACTCCCTGCGGCTCAGGATGCGGGGCCATCGCGGCAAGGCAGTCGAGTGCGCCCTTGTCGCCTTCCTGGTGGCCTTTGCAGCCCTTCAGGCCCTGCTCGTCGTGGGCGCATCTGCGACGTAAGGCGGCAAGAGGAACCGGAAAGCGCAACGACTGCGATCGGTGGCGAGATGGCGCAGGCTGCGAGAAACGCCTAGGCTCCACGCACCGACGTGGCCCGGTCATGCATCAAAAGTTCCATCCAAGGAACGCGGGCCGCGACGTCAAGGAGGAAGCCCACGATGATACGCGTCGCTTTGTTGTGTGTGCGATTTGTGGTTCTCGCGTTCCTGCTCAGCGCACCTTTCGCCAGCGCCTCCGCCCAGAAGCAGGGCGGCATCCTGCGCATCACCCACCGGGACAGCCCCGCCAGCATGTCGATCCACGAGGAAGGCACGATCTCGACCGTGCTGCCGATGATGGGCGTGTTCAACAACCTGGTCATGTTCGATCCGGCCAGGAAACAGAACAGCCTCGACGACATCGTGCCCGATCTCGCCGAGAAGTGGGCCTGGAGCGAGGACGGCAAGACGCTGACCTTCACCTTGCGCAAGGGCGTCAAGTGGCACGACGGCAAGCCGTTCACGGCCGCCGATGTGAAGTGCACGATCGATCTTCTGCAGGGCAACGCGCCGGAGAACTTCAAGGTCAACTTTCGCAAGGGTTGGTATGCCAACGTCGAGAGCGCGACCGCCAATGGCGAGAGCGAGGCCGTCCTCAAGCTGAAGGCGCCGCAGCCCGCGCTGCTCGGCCTGCTCGCCTCGGGCTTCTCGCCGATGTATCCCTGCCATGTCGGCCCGCGCGAGATGCGCCAGGCGCCGATCGGCACCGGCCCATTCAAGTTCGTCGAGTACAAGCCCAACCAGACCATAAAGCTGGTGCGCAATCCGAGCTATTGGAAGCCGGGCAAGCCGTATCTCGATGGCGTCGAGTACACCATCATCCCCAACCGCTCGACGGCGATCCTGGCCTTCCAGTCGAGCAAGTTCGACATGATCTTCCCGTTCGAGGTCACGGTGCCGCTGGTCGGCGACATCAAGGCCAACCGGCCCGATGCGATCTGCGAGACCGCCCCGATGAACGTCGCCGCCAACATCCTGATGAATCCCGTCCCGCCGTTCGACGACATCGAGGTGCGCCGCGCCGTCGCCATGACGCTCGACCGCAAGGCGTTCCGGGACATTATGACCTCGGGCACCGGCGACGCCGGCGGCGCCATGCAGCCCCTGCCGGAGGGCCGCTGGGGCCTGCCGGCGGAGATCCTGCGCGAGCTGCCGGGCTACGGCGCCGACGTCGCCAAGAGCCGCGAGAAGGCGCGCGCGATCATGGCGGCCAAGGGCTATGGGCCCAACAAGCCGCTGAAGCTCAAAGTCTCGACCCGCAACCTGCCGACCTATCGCGACGCATCGGTGATCCTGATCAGCCAGCTGAAGGAGATCCACATCGACGGCGAGCTGCAGCTGGTGGATACGGCGCAGTGGGTGCCCAAGCTGATCCGCCGCGACTACGCGATCGCCGTCAGCCAGGTCGGCAACGGCGTCGACGATCCGGACCAGAACTATTTCGAGAATTACGTCTGCGGCTCGCGCACCTACATGGACTACTGCAACAAGGACATCGACGCGATGGTGGCCGCGCAGTCTGCCGAACGCGATCCGGAGAAGCGCAGGAAGATCGCCTGGGAGATCGACAGGAAGCTGACCAACGAGGCGGTGCGGCCGATGCTCTACTACATGTATGGTGCCACCTGCTGGCAGCCCGGCCTCAAGGGCGTCACCATCCAGGTCAACAGCATCTACAACAACTGGCGCTTCGACGACGTCTGGCTGGAGTAGCGATTGCCTGACGGCGGGCCTCTGGCCCGCCGTCAGGATCGTGATCCGTCCTCGATCGAACATTGCGTCGGCGCGGTGAGGGGCTGTTTCGAGCGGCTCGATACCCTGGTCAACAACGAAACATTCGAGGAACGCCGCTCCACCAGTCAACGGCGACCCGAACGGTTTCCGCCCTTTTCGAGGCGCTCGAGGCGTGTCTCCCACTTCGTCCGCAGGGCTTCCAGCTGTTGCTGGAGCTGCTGGTCCTGCGCCCTGATCTGGTCGAGCCGCGCGTTGAGAGTGGCAAGCTGCTGCTGAAGGGCACTCAAGCGACGCTCGACGTAGGCCATGTCGACGCTGCGCTGCTGCCCGTTCGTGGCTGTGGGCACCAGGAAGATTGTCGAGACGCAAGCATAGAGGCCGACCGTCTTCATCGAGACGGGGCTCTTCGACAGTGAGTGAAGTTCGGCAAGGCGACGGATGGCTTTGGCTCGCATCATCGGCTGTTGACCCAGTCGCCGCCTCGTGGCGGCTTCTCCTGTCGGACAGTAGCAGCGGCTCTGTAGAGGTCGAGGTCGGTTTGATATCCGTCGAGCCGGGATCAGCGGAAGTCAAGGCGAGTCCCCCGTCCGACATCTCCTCTCCGGCATGTCCCCGCAAAGCCAAAGGGCCCGGCCGTTGCCGGCCAGGCCCTCGTTTCTTGGTGGAGCCAAGGGGGATCGAACCCCTGACCTCTACAATGCCATTGTAGCGCTCTCCCAGCTGAGCTATGGCCCCGAAATTCTTGGGAAGCGGGCGCGAGGTATAAGTCCTGGCCTTCCCGCTGGCAACAGGCGCTAGCGGTCGCCCTCGCCCTTGTCGTCCTCGACCTCGACCTCGAGATCCTCGGTCTCGTCCGCCAGATCGTCGGCATCCTCCAGCGCCTCGTCGCCCTCCACGTCAGGCACCTCGTCGCCGGCCAGCGCCGCCTCGTCGACCTTCTTCTTGGCGGCCGCCTTGGCCGCCGCGGCGGCGGCCGCCGCCGAAGCCGCCGTCGCCGCGGCCGTGCCGCGGCCGCGCCGCACCTTCACGAAGTCCTCGCGATCATGCTCGCGGCCGCACTTCGGGCACTTGATCGGGCTCTTGTTCAGGTCGTAGAAGCGCGCGCCGCAGCTCTGGCAGGTGCGCTTGATACCCCAGTTCGCCTTGACCACGCAGGGAACTCCTGGAAATTCCGCAGAATCGGCCGGATCGGCCGCGAGGGAGCGCGTATGTCACGCGTCTTTCACCCTGTCAAAACCAAATTCCGGCATGCTACGAGCACGGCGCGCCACAAATCCGCCGTCCTGCGGGAGGACAAGCTGTCCAATCGATCGTCCGCCACCGGGCTGGTTGCCCGATCCGTGCCTCGTCTCGAGGGTCGCGTGCGTGCCCCCGGCGACAAGTCGGTGTCGCACCGGGCGCTGATGATCGGCGCGCTGGCGCTCGGCGAGACCACCGTGCGGGGACTGCTCGAAGGCGAGGACGTGCTGCGCACCGCGGCCGCCCTGCGCGCCCTCGGCGCCGAGCTGCATCATGACGGCGAGCGGGGGCTGTGGCGGATCCGTGGATTCGGGGTCGGTGGCGGCCGCGAGCCGGCCGACGTGCTCGACCTGGGCAACTCCGGCACCTCGACCCGCCTGCTGGCCGGAATCCTGGCGAGCCACCCGTTCACCAGCATCATGACCGGCGATGCCTCGCTGCGCGGCCGGCCGATGAAGCGCGTCACCGATCCGCTGGGGCGCATGGGCGCCCGCTTCGCAGGGCGCGAGGGCGGCCGCCTGCCGCTCGCCATCATCGGCACCGACGAGATGCTGCCGATCGAGTACCGCCTGCCGGTCGCCTCGGCCCAGGTCAAGAGCGCCATCCTGCTGGCAGGCCTGAACACCCCCGGCGAGACCACGGTGATCGAGCCCGAGGCGACGCGCGATCACACCGAGCGCCTGCTGCGCCACTTCGGCGCCGAGGTGCACGTGGCGCCCGCCGAGGGCGGCGGCAAGCGAAGCACCGTGGTCGGCTGGCCTGAGCTCAAGGCGCGCGACATCGTCGTGCCGGGCGATCCGTCGTCGGCCGCCTTCGCCGTCGTGGCGGCGGCGATCCGGCCGGGCAGCGACGTCACGATCGAGAATGTCGGCATCAACCCGCTGCGCGCCGGTCTCTATCGCACCCTGAGCGAGATGGGCGCCGACATCATGTTCGAGAACCGGCGCGAGGTCGGCGGCGAGCCGGTCGCCGACCTGCATGTCCGCGGCGGCTGCCTCAGAGGAATCGAGGTGCCGGCCGAGCGGGCGCCGACCATGATCGACGAATACCCGATCCTCGCCATCGCCGCGGCCTGCGCCGAGGGCACGACCCACATGACGGGACTGGCGGAGCTGCGCAGCAAGGAAAGCGATCGCTTGGCGAGCGTGGCGGCCGGCCTGCAGGCCAATGGTGTCCGGCACGAGATGGGCGCCGACAGCCTGGCCGTGCATGGCACGGGAGCGGCGCCGGCCGGCGGCGGCCTGGTGGCGACCCATCTCGACCATCGCATCGCCATGTCGTTCCTCGTCCTGGGCCTCGCCACGCGCGAGCCGGTCGCGGTCGACGACGGATCGCCGATCGACACCAGCTTTCCGGGCTTTGCCGCCCTTATGAACCAGCTCGGCGCCCGGATCGGGCCATTGGCGGGGACTGTGACGGCGGTACCCCAGTCCGGGTCGGCGGCTGGCGCGGCGTGAGCCGCCTGGTCATTGCCATCGACGGGCCGTCGGCGTCCGGCAAGGGCACCCTGGCCAAGCGACTCGCCCGCCATTTCGGGCTGCCGCACCTCGATACCGGTCTGCTTTATCGCGCGGTCGGCTGGCGTGCCGAGCGGTCCGGCGAGCCCCCGGCGGAAGTCGCAGCAGCCCTGCAGGCACAGGATCTCGCCGATCCCCATCTCAGGGGCGACGAAGCCGGCCAGGCCGGCTCGCGGGTCGCCGCGCTGTCGGAGGTGCGGGCCAACCTGCTCGCGTTCCAGAGGCGATTTGCCGGCCAGGCGTCGGGGGCGGTGCTCGACGGTCGGGACATCGGCACCGTGATCTGCCCCGACGCGCCGGTGAAGCTGTTCGTGACGGCAAGCGTCGCGGCGCGGGCAGAACGTCGCTTCCAGGAGTTGCGCGGGCGCGGGGCCGACCCTATAAGGTCGCGCGTTCTTGCCGAGATGGCGGAGCGGGACCGTCGCGACAGCGAACGGGCGGCTGCCCCTTTGAAAGCCGCGCCCGATGCTTACCTTCTCGATACCAGCGACATGGATGCCGATGCGGCCTTCGCCGCCGCCCTGGCTTTCATGGCGGGCAAGGGCTTTCGACCTGACGGGCCGTAAGTCGCCGCCGGCAGGTTGAAGACGATCAGCGGCGATTGCGAACGGACGAGTCGTCCGGACGCGGGTGTTTACAGGCAGTGGATCCGCCGGACTTAACCGGTTGGCCGACGGGTGGCAGCGTTTCGCCCGGGATCGAGGGAAAGAGGTATTGAATGGCCAAGGGCAGCGCCCTGCGCAAATCTCCGAACGATGCCGCCAGCGCGGAGTTCGCAGCACTTCTCGACGAATCGCTCGGCGGTTCGGCGAGCTTCGAAGGCACGGTGGTCAAGGGCCGTGTCGTCCGGATTGCCAATGATTTCGTCGTCGTCGATGTCGGCCTGAAGTCCGAAGGCCGCGTTGCCCTCCGTGAGTTCGCCAATGGAACCGGCGCCCCGGAGGTCAAGGAAGGCGACGAGGTCGACATCTTCGTCGACCGCATGGAGAACAAGGACGGCGAAGCCGTCCTGTCGCGCGACAAGGCGCGCCGCGAGGAAGCCTGGACGCTCCTCGAGAAGGCCTTCACCGACCAGGAACGGGTGATGGGCACCATCTTCGGCCGCGTGAAGGGCGGCTTCACGGTCGACCTGTCGGGCGCCGTGGCCTTCCTGCCGGGCAGCCAGGTCGACGTGCGCCCGGTGCGCGACGTCGGCCCGCTGATGGGCCAGGCCCAGCAATTCGCCATCCTCAAGATGGACCGCCGCCGCGGCAACATCGTCGTGTCGCGCCGCGCCGTCATGGAGGAGACCCGCGCCGAGGACCGCACCCGCCTGATGGGCGCCCTGTCGGAGGGCCAGATCCTCGACGGCGTGGTCAAGAACATCACCGATTACGGCGCGTTCGTCGATCTGGGCGGCGTCGACGGCCTGCTGCACGTCACCGACATCGCCTGGAAGCGCATCAACCACCCGTCGGAAGCCCTCACCATCGGCCAGCAGGTCAAGGTGCAGGTCATCCGCTTCAACTCCGAGACGCAGCGCATCTCGCTCGGCATGAAGCAGCTGATGAGCGATCCGTGGGACGGCGCCGGCGCCAAGTACCCGGTCGGCCTCAAGCTCAAGGGCCGCGTCACCAACATCACCGACTACGGCGCCTTCGTCGAGCTGGAGCCCGGCGTCGAGGGTCTGGTCCACGTCAGCGAGATGAGCTGGACCAAGAAGAACGTGCACCCGGGCAAGATCGTGTCGACCTCGCAGGAGGTCGAAGTCATGGTGCTGGATGTCGACATGTCCAAGCGCCGCATCTCGCTCGGCCTCAAGCAGTGCCTGGCCAACCCGTGGGAAAGCTTCGCCGAGCAGTGCCCTGCCGGCACCGAGCTCGAGGGCGAGGTCCGCAACATCACCGAGTTCGGCCTGTTCGTCGGCCTGCCCGGCGACATCGACGGCATGGTTCATCTCAGCGACCTGTCGTGGGACAAGGCCGGCGACGAGGCGATCCGCGACTACAAGAAGGGCGACCAGGTCAAGGTCAAGGTCCTCGACGTCGACATCGACAAGGAGCGCATCTCGCTCGGCATCAAGCAGCTCGCCAACGATCCTTTCGAGAAGGTCGGCGCGGTCGCCAAGAAGGGCGACGTGGTCACCGTCATCGTCGCCTCGATCCAGGACAACGGCATCGAGGTGACGGTGCAGGACGGCATCACCGGCTTCATCCGCAAGTCGGAGCTGTCGCGCGACCGCTCCGAGCAGCGGCCCGACCGCTACGCCATCGGCGACAAGCTCGACGCCAAGATCACCAACATCGACCGCGCCTCGCGCCGGGTCGTGCTGTCGGTCAAGGCGCGCGAGCTCGACGAGGAGAAGAAGGCGATGGCTGATTTCGGCTCGTCCGATTCGGGCGCCAGCTTGGGCGACATCCTGGGCGCTGCTCTGAGCCGCGCCCAGCGCAAGGGTGAGGAAGACGCCAAGTAGTGCGTCGCCGCGCCGAGCTTTGCTCGGCGCAAAGGCAAGTGGGGGCGGAGTAGCCTTCGACGCTAGAAAACCGGAAAGGCCGGCCCTCGGGGCCGGCCTTTTCTTTTTGTTTCAAGGGCTTACCTTGACCAAGGGGTGTTTTGCGCTACAATGACAGGATGACCAAGTCGGAGCTGATTGCCCGCCTGGCGGCCCGAAATCCCCATCTCTATCAAAGAGATGTCGAGCGTATCGTGGCGACGGTCTTCGATGAAATCTCCAAGGCCTTGGCAAATGGGCATCGCGTCGAGTTGCGGGGCTTCGGCGCCTTCTCCGTGAAGAAGCGCGATCCACGCACCGGACGCAATCCGCGGACCGGCGAGCAGGTCGCGGTGGCGTCCAAGCGCGTCCCCTATTTCAAGACCGGCAAGGATCTGCGCGACCGGCTCAACAGGGAGGCAGCGCTCGCCGCCGGCCTGCAGCCGAGTGAGCCGGCAGGCGACAAGCCGATGGGCGACAGGCCGACGGCTGACAGGCCTATGGGCGACAAGAAGTAGCGTTCCCTCGCTTACCGACAAGGCGTTGTGCCAAGGTGGGCGTCTCATGAAGATCCTGTCGCGCGCTCTGCTCCTGCTCTTCGTCCTGCTCGGCGTGCTGATCGCGGTCAGCAATAGTCAGCCGGTGCAGCTCACCTTGTGGCCGCTGCCGCACATCGCCATCATGCCGCTCTACCTGCTGGTCGTGTTTCTGCTCCTGCTCGGCGTGCTGGCCGGCCTGGGCATCGGCTGGTGGGCCGGCCGCCACCACCGGCGGCATGCGCGCGAGGCGGTCGCCGAGGCAAGTCGCCTCGAGCGCGAGATCCAGCGCGTCCGCCAAGCCGCGGCCGCCGCTGCCCCATCGCCGTCGTCGCCAGCCGGCCCGGCCGCATCGCGCGACCGGAGGGCGATCGAGCGTCAGAGCGCCCTGGTCGCACCCGATCTCGGCGCATCCGACCGGCGCGGCCCGTTCTCGTGATGACCGCGAGGCGCGCGCGTCTTTTCATTCTTCTCCCCAGCTCTGCTGGAGAGGTGTCGCCGCCATGCGGCGACGGAGGGGTCATGAGCCATGGCACCGCTGTCTCTTGTGTGGCTCATGACCCCTCTGCCCCGCCTGCGCGGCCGAAGCCGCTTCGGCGCGGCGAAGGCCCGTCTGACGGGGCACCTCCCCACCGAAGGTGGGGAGATGGAAAATAATGAGGATCCTGTCCGCCGACGAGGTCGACCGCGCCTTGGACGACCTGGCGCTGATCGATCGGCTCGACGCGATGTTCCGCGACGGCTGCGAGATGCCGACGCGCCACCATCACACCATCGCGGCGCCCAACGGTCCCGGCTCGGCCGACGCCACGTTGCTGCTGATGCCGGCCTGGACGCGCGGGCGAGGCGGCCATATCGGCATCAAGCTGGTCACCGTCTTTCCCGACAACGGCACGCGCTCGCTGCCGTCCATCTACGGCCAGTACCTGCTGCTCGACGGCGGCACCGGCGCGCCGGTCGCCCAGCTCGACGGCACGATGCTGACCAAGCGCCGGACCGCCTGCGCCTCCGGGCTGGCCTCGCGCTACCTGTCGCGTGCCGCTTCGCAGACGCTGGCGATGCTCGGCACTGGTGCGCTGGCGCCCCAGCTGATCCGCGTCCATGCCAAGGTGCGGCCGATCGAGGAAGTCCTGATTTGGGGCCGGCGCCCCGAGCGGGCACAAGCGCTCGCGGCCGAACTCGCGATGTCGTTGCCGCACGACCTCGGCCGGCCGATCGTGGTGCGCGCCGAGCTGGATCGCCGACAGGCCGTCGTCGCCGCCGATATCGTTTCCTGCGCCACCCTTTCCAGGACGCCGCTCGTCAAAGGCGACTGGCTGCATCAGGGCCAGCATGTCGACCTGGTCGGCGCCTTCACCCCCGAGATGCGTGAAAGCGACGATCGGGCGGTGGCGCGCGCCCGCGTCTTCGTCGATACCCGCGCCGGCGCGCTCAAGGAGGGCGGCGACATCGTCCAGCCGCTGGCCAACGGGACGATCTCGACCGCCGACATCGTGGCCGACCTCGCGGACTTGGCGCGCGGCGCCAAGCCGGGTCGCGCGGCCGACGATCACGCCGCCATCACCTTGTTCAAGTCGGTCGGGGCCGCGCTCGAGGACCTGGCGGCGGCCGAGCTTGCGGTTACGGCTCGATAAGCGCGCCGGCCGACTTCAGCGCATCGATCTCCGTCGCACTGAGGCCGGCCTCCTGCAGCACAGCGCGTGAATCGGCACCCTGCAGGGGCGCCATGGTGCGGATGGCGGGCGGGGTGCGGCTCATGCGCATGGGTGGCTCGACCATCAGGATCTCGCCCTCGCTGGGATGCGGGTACTTCTTGAAGAGCTGCCGCCATACCAGGTGCGGGTCCTCCAGCAGATCGCTGGGACGCATCACCGGCGCGTTGGGGATCTGCGCACGATCGAGGATCTCGACCCACTGCGCCGTCGTCTTGGTCGGCGCCAGCGCCTCCACCATCGCGTACATGTCGTTGATGTGCAGCGAGCGGGCATTGAGGGTCGAGTAGCGCGGATCCTCGAGCACCTCGGGCCGGCCGATGATCTCGAAAAAGTTGCGCCAGTGCTTGTCGATATAGGGCAGGATGGCCATCCAGCCGTCGAGCGTGCGAAACGGCTTGCGCGTGCGGGCGAGCAGACGCGAGTAGCCGACCTCGCCCGAGTCGGCGAACGTCCGTTCCCATAGATGCTCGACCATCAGCCAGGCGGCCATGGTCTCGAACATCGGTACCTCGACGAACTGACCCTCGCCGGTACGCTGGCGATGCATCAGCGCGCTCAGGGTGGCGAACGCGAAGGTGAGGCCGACCGTCTTGTCGGCGATGATGGTCGGCGGATAGCGCGGAACCTCGTCGCCCGCCGCCCTGCCCATCAGGTCGGCGATGCCGAAGCGGGCCTGGATGGCGTCGTCATAGGCCGGCAGCTTGCCATAGGGCCCGTCGGCCGAGTAGCCGTAGGCGCCGACATAGACGATGTCGGGCTTGATCTTGCGGATCTCGTCGTAGCCCAGGCGCAAGCCTTCGATCGCCTGGGGCCGGAAGGCGTGCACGAAGGCATCGGCGCCTTCGACCACCTTGAGCAGGGCGGCGCGCGCCCGTTCGTTCTTGAGATCGAGGCAGAGCGATCGCTTGTTGCGATTGACGTACAGGTACGTGGGGCCCATGCCCGCAGTCCTCCCCGGCTTGCCGATGTGACGCACCGCATCGCCCTCGGGAGCCTCGACCTTGATGACGTCGGCTCCCTGGTCGGCCAGCAACATCGTGCCGTAGGGCCCGAGAATGACATTGGTGAGATCGACGATCCTTAGTCCTGCGAGTGCGCCAGCCATGCTTCGGTTCTTTCAACAGACGGGCGCGAGACTGCCATTGCGTCGGCGCGGCGTCACGAGCGGTGCTTTGCGAGGCAGAACAAGTGGGCCAACACCTGCGCGCAACCTCATGCAGCATGACCGAAGATACTTCGGGAGGGCGATCCGAGAGATCAAATGATCGCAGGACGCGAGGCTCGAAGTGCCGCACGGAGAACGACGCCACCTATCAGGGCTGCGGGCCGACGAACGTACTATCCATTGCGATGGCGACTTCTGTCGACAACTCGATGGCGTGCGTCGCAGCGATCGACGGGCCGTCGTCCAATCTTTCTCTGCTTGTCGCGCAATTTCCGATCCTTGTGGAAGACTGCAAGCCGCGAGGAACGAATCGAAGACGAGAGAGCGAGTCTGACGAGACGACAACGAGTGTGCTCAGACCTGCAGGACTGACGGGTCTTCGCACGCGCGGGCACGGCTGGAAAGGCACGATGGTGTACGAGCGACGTCGCGCTCTTCGAGCCGGCGGTACAGGATGACAAATGGTGCTGCGCGATGGTTGGTGTGAAGCACGGAATGCTTTGCGAGCGTCACCGTGGCGCCGACGAGTGATCTGCGCGACAAGATGGCCGCGTCCGGCACGGGTTGCAGGAACGTTCGTCAATACGCGGTCATGCATTGAACACCGGCCGATTCATTAACCTCCATCTACAAGTGATATGAAACCGTTGTGCAACGCGCGCCGGAGGTGTAGCGAAGGGGTCAACAAAGGCGGGGGGCGATGCGAAGCGACGTCGCAAAGAAACAGCAAGAGCCCAGGTCGACGAGCAACCCGGCGCCGCGGCCTTACCGCATCGAAGATCAGATCGGCTATCGCCTGCGGCGCGCACACCAGCGCGCGAGTGCGATCTTCCAATCCACGATCGGCGATCCGAACATCACGCCGACCCAGTACTCGAGCATGGTGAAGCTGCACGAGTACACCGAGCTGTCGCAGAACCTGCTCGGCCGTCTCGTCGGCATGGACAAGGCGACGATGCAGGGCGTGGTGCGCCGCTTGAAGTCTCGCCGGCTGGTCGATTCGCGACCCGACCCGGGCGATGCGCGGCGCACGCTGGTGAGCCTCACGATCGACGGGCAGCGCCTGATCAACAAGCTCATGGTCAACGGCCCGGCGGTATCGCGCGAGACGCTGAAGCCGCTCAACGCCCAGGAACAGCGACTGCTGCTCGAGCTGCTCGCCAAGCTCACCTGACAATCATCTCTCCTCCCCAGCGATGGCGCCGGGGAAGGAAATGAAGAGCGCACGTCGCACAACGTGGTTCACGCATCGCTGCTCCTCGTTGACTTGCAAGGTCGCTGTGTCATCGTATGTACACGAACGACATGGCTGCCTACTTGCGTCCGCAACGCCTCGACGAGGCGCTGAATGCCCTGGTCCGGCCGCACACCGTGCTGGCCGGAGGGACCGATTTCTACCCGGCGCGGGTCGGTCGGCCGATCACCGAGGATGTGCTCGATGTCAGTGCGATCGCCGAGCTGAGAGGCATCTCGACCGACGCCCAGGGATGGCGCCTGGGGGCGACTGCGACGTGGAGCGAGCTGGTCGAAGCCGACCTGCCGCCGCTGTTCGATGGCCTGAAGCAGGCTGCCCGCGAAGTCGGTGGCCGGCAGATCCAGAATGCCGGGACGCTCGCCGGCAACTTGTGCAATGCCTCGCCGGCCGCCGACGGTGTGCCGTGCCTGCTGGCGCTCGGCGCCGAGATCGAGGTCGCCGGCCGCGGCGGCCGTCGCCGCGTGCCGTTGCGCCAGTTCATCACCGGCGTGCGTCGCACCAGCCTCGCCGTGGACGAGCTGGTGACGGCCATCCACGTGCCGCGCCCTCTGCACGAGGCGCGCAGCGGATTCCTGAAGCTGGGTGCCCGGCGTTACCTCGTGATCTCGATCGCCATGGTGGCCGCGACTCTCGAAGTGGCGGACGGGCGGGTGGCCTCGGCCGCGATTGCCGTCGGCGCCTGCTCGCCGGTCGCCGAGCGGCTGCCGGCGCTGGAGGCGGCGCTTGCCGGCGCGGCCCTCGACGCGCGCCTGGCCGACCGGGTCGAAGCGGCTCATCTCGCGCCGCTGGCGCCGATCGACGACATACGCGGCAGTGCCGCCTATCGCAGCGGTGCCGTGCTGGCGCTGGTGCGACGCTTGCTTGGCGGATTTGCTACGTGACGGGCGACAGGACCGGCGCCATGAAGGTGGCCTTCACGCTGAATGGTCAAGCGGTGGATTGGACGGGCGTGCCGACCACCCGGCTGGCCGCAGCGTTGCGCGACGATCTCGGCCTCACCGGCACCAAGGTTGGCTGCGATGCCGGCGACTGCGGTGCCTGCACCGTGCTGGTCGATGGCCGACAGCTCTGCTCCTGCCTGCTCGCGATGGGCCAGGTGGAGGGGCGGGTCGTCGAGACGGTCGAGAGCCTGGCCGGGCGTGAGACGACGCTCGGCGCTGTGCAGGCATCTTTCCTGTCGCACGGCGCGGCGCAGTGCGGCATCTGCACGCCCGGCATGCTCATGGCGGCAGAGGATCTGCTGCGTCGTGCCAGGCGGCCGAGCCGCGGCGAGGTCGAGGATGCGCTGGGCGGCGTGCTCTGCCGCTGCACCGGCTACGGCAAGATCGTGGACGCAGTGCTGGCCGTCGGAAACGGGGTCACGGTGGCGACGCTTGGAGCGCGCAGCGCCGTGGGTGCTCGCCTGGCGCGCGTCGACGGCGTGCCCAAGGTGACGGGCACCGACCGGTTCGGCGCCGACGCTATTCCTGCCGATGCCTTGTGGATCCGGGTCGTGCGCTCGCCGCATGCGCGGGCGCGTTTCGAGCTTGGCGATCTCGCGCCATTGCGCGAGCGCCTGGCCGCCGTGCTGACGGCTGCCGACGTGCCTTTCAATGGCTTCGGCATCTATCCTGAGATCAAGGATCAGCCGGTGCTGGCCGATGGCATCGTGCGCTATCGCGGCGAAGCGGTCGTCGCGCTGGTCGGTGCGCGACACGACGTGCTCGCGATCCGCGACGACGAGGTGCCGATCACCTGGACGGTCGAGCCGCCCGTGTTCGGCATCGACGCCGCGACAGCGCCTGAGGCGCTCCTGGTGCAGGCCGACAAGCCGGCGAATCTCCTGCTCGAGGGCGGCCTGAGACGGGGCGATGCGGCCGGCTCGTTCGCCGAATGCGCCGCGGTGGCCGAAGGGGTGTTCGAGACCGCCTTCGTTGAGCACGCCTACATCGAGCCGGAAGCCGGTTGGGCGCAACGGGTCGGCGATCGCCTCGAGATCCACGTCACCACCCAGACGCCTTACATGGATCGCGACGAGGTCGCCAACGTGATGCGGCTGCGTCCGGAGGCGGTGCGCATCGTGCCGACCGCCTGCGGCGGCGGGTTCGGCGGCAAGCTCGACCTCTCGGTCCATCCGCTGATCGCGCTCGCCGCCTGGACGCTCGGCCGGCCGGTCGCCTGCGTCTACACCCGGCCGGAGAGCATGGCGGCCAGCACCAAGCGTCATCCGGCCCGCGTCGCCGCCCGGTTCGGCTGCGATGCCGACGGCAAGCTCGTGGCCTGCGAGGTGACGGCAACGTTCGACACCGGCGCCTATGCCTCGTGGGGTCCGACGGTCGCCAACCGGGTGCCGGTACATGCCATGGGGCCGTACGCCGTTCCGAATGTGCGGACCTGGGGTTCGGCCTACTTCACCAATGGCCCGCCGGCCGGCGCCTTTCGCGGCTTCGGCGTGCCGCAAGCCGCCATCGCCCACGAAGCGATGATGGACGAGCTGGCCGACTTGCTGGCGATCGACCGCCTCGAGTTTCGCCATCGCAACGCCCTGCGGGCCGGCGACACGACGGCGACCGGGCAGACGCTGGCGCACTCGGCTGGCCTCGCCCAGTGTCTCGACGCGCTGCGCCCGCACTGGCAGCAGGCGCTGGCCGGGTCGGCCGCGTTCAACGCGGCGCAGGGGCCCCGGCGGCGCGGCGTCGGCATCGGCTGCATGTGGTACGGCATCGGCAACACCTCGATGTCCAACCCGTCGCGCATGCGGGTCGGCCTGTCGCCGGCCGGCACGGTGACGCTTTACAGCGGCGCCGTCGATATCGGCCAGGGCTCCAACACGATCATGACCCAGATCGTCGCCGATGCGCTCGGCGTACCGGCCGGTCAGGTGGCGCTGGTCGCCGGCGACACCGATCTCACGGCCGATGCCGGCAAGACCTCGGCGTCGCGCCAGACCTTCGTGTCGGGCATGGCGGCGGAGCGCGCCGCGAAGGATCTGCGCCGTCAGGTCCTGCGCCTGGCCAATGCCGGCCCCGAGGCGCGTCTCGTGCTCGACGGGCCGCGCCTGGTCGTCCATGACGGCGGCGACATCCGCACCCTCGACTTGGCCGGCGTCGGCCTGCTGATGGGCGAGGGCACGTTCGACCCGCCGACCACGCCGCTCAATGCCGACGGGCAGGGCGTGCCCTATGCGACCTATGCCTTCGCCGCCCAGATGGCGACGGTCGAGGTCGATCTCGAGCTCGGCACGGTGAAGGTGCTGCGCATCGTGGCGGCGCACGATGTCGGCAAGGCGATCAATCCCACCCTGGTCGAGGGCCAGATCCAGGGCGGCGTCGCGCAGGGCCTCGGCCTGGCGCTGATGGAAGAATACCTGCCCGGGCGCACCGAGAACCTGCACGATTATCTCATCCCGACGATCGGCGACGTGCCCGAGATCGACTGCATCCTGATCGAGGACCGCGAGCCGCTCGGGCCCTCGGGCGCCAAGGGTGTCGGCGAACCAGGCTTGGTGCCGACCGCCCCGGCCATCCTGGGCGCGATCCAGCACGCGACCGGCGTGCGCATGCGGCGCGTTCCGGTATTGCCCCATCGCCTGCGCGAGGCCATCGTTGCCTCGGGGGAGAAGCGGATGTGAGTGACGATCTTGCGCTCACCGAAGCCGAACGCGGCGCCGGCATCGTGCGCTGCGATGCCTGCCCCGTGCTCTGTCGCATCCGGCCCGGTCGCCCCGGCGCCTGCGATCGCTATGCCAACGAGGACGGCCGGCTGGTCCGCGTCGATCCGCTGGTGTTGCTGGCCAAGCCCGACCTGGCGCGCGTCGCCTTCGTCGAGGGCAGCGATTCCTGGCGCGGCGAGCTCGGCAAAGGTGAAGGCGCCTTCGTCACCGGCATCGGCGCCACCACGACCTATCCCGACTACAAGCCGGCACCCTTCATCGTGTCGTCGCGTCACGACGGCGTCGACATGGTGACCGTGGTGACCGAGGGCATCTTCAGCTACTGCGGCGTCAAGGTGAAGATCGACACCGACCGCTATCTCGGCCCCGAGCAGGCGGCGGTGCGGGTCAAGGGCGAAGCGGTGGGCCACGTCACGACGATGGAGTACGGCTCGCAGATGCTCTCTCTGGGGGGCGTGCATCACCTGGTCGGCGGCAGCAAGAAGGAAGGCGTGGTCACCTGCGACGCGCTGCTGGCGCTGTGCAATCGCGAGGCCGTCGAGCTCGCGATCGATGGCGGCGCCACCGTGGTCGTGCAGGCCGATCGGCCGCCGATCGTCAACGGCACCCGCGAGGAGCGCATGCGCGTCGGCTGCGGTTCGGCGGCGATCGGCATGTTCGCGCCGCAATGGAAGGACCATGTCGACGAGGTGATCGTGGTCGACGATCACATCACCGGTGTGCTGAGCGAGCACCAGGGGGGCCGCTTCCTCGACATGAAGCCGGCCGGCATCCGGGTGCGCGGCCGGCGCTCGACGCCCGGCCGCTACTTCCAGGTCGCCGAGCCCGGGCTGGGCTGGGGCGGCACCAACGTTTCCGATCCGCTGGAGATCATCGAGAAGATCGATCCCAAGCAGGCCTGGCCCGGGCTGAAACTCCTGATGGTGTCGACCACCGGCGAGCATTCGGCATGGTTCGAGCTCGACCAGGACCTGAAGCCGCGAGCGACCGAGATGCCGGCGGCGGTGCGCCACGTCGTCGAGCGCATCGCCGAGAATTGCGAGCCAGCTCTCTGCACGGTGCTGTTCATGGCCGGCGCCGGCGGTTCGCTGCGCGCCGGCGTCACCGAGAATCCCGTGCGGCTGACCCGCTCGGTGCGTGACGCGCTCACCAAGGTTACCCTGGGCGGCGTGCCGGCCTATGTCTGGCCGGGCGGCGGCATTACCCTGATGGTCGATGTGGCGCGCATGCCCGAGAAATCGTTCGGCTACGTACCGACGCCGGCTCTGGTGGCGCCGATCGAGTTCACCCTGCGCGCCTCAGACTATGCCGCGTTGGGCGGCTACGCCTCGCGTGCCGTCACGCTCGAGGACGTGCTGGCGCGCGCCGCGAGGGTGCGGGTCGACGAGACCGGCGCATGAGCGCCGTCGCGGCCCGGCTGGACGACGGCCGGCTGCACCTGCAGCACGGGCCGATCGACCTGATCATCGAGGCCTTCGGCGGTGTCGACGAGGTCGAGCGTGCCTATGGCCAGGCCATCGCCCGCTTCGCCGACATCCTGCCGCGCCTGGTCGACGAGCTGCCGATCCTGCGCCGACCTGTCGGTGACGTCCGGCCGCTGCTGCATGGCACGGTCGCGCGGCGCATGGCCGAGGCCGTGTGGCCCCATCGCACCGTCTTCATCACACCGATGGCGGCCGTCGCCGGCGCAGTTGCCGACGAGATGCTGCAGGCGCTCGTACGCGACCGCACGCTCGACAGGGCCTATGTCAACGACGGCGGCGATATCGCCTTCCATCTGGCGCCAGGCCAGGAGCTGCGCGCCGGCATCTTCGTCGCCGCTCTCGACGGCGTGGCCAGGCTCACCGCCGATCGCCCGGTGCGTGGCATCGCGACCTCGGGCTGGGGTGGCCGTTCGTTTTCGCTGGGCATCGCCGATTCGGTCACCGTGCTGGCCGCGACGGCGGCGGCCGCCGACGCGGCGGCCACGCTGATCGCCAACGCGGTAAACCTCGATCATCCCGCCATCGAACGCCGACCGGCACGTGACCTCGATCCCGACAGCGATCTCGGGGACCTGCCGGTGACCGTCGCCGTCAGCACGCTACCACCAGCGCAGATTGACGAGGCGCTGGACCGAGGCGCCGCTGAAGCCCGGCGCCTTTGCGTCACAGGGTTCATTGACAATGCCGCGCTGTCACTCCAGGGGCGGTGGCGGATCGAACCTGTGAACCGTCACTCGGCCTTGATGCCGGCAGCGCGAACCACCTTCTCCCATTTGGAAAATTCGGCGGCGATCTGCGTTGCACAATCTTCCGGTGTGCTGCCCACCGTTTGATAGCCGAGTGCGCCCATGCGTTCCTGCACGTCAGGTAGCTTGAGCAAGCTGGCGATCTCACGCTGCAGCACCGCGATGATGTCGCTCGACGTTCCCGTGGGCACGAGCACGGCGGACCAAATGTCGGCTGCAATGTCGGGATAGCCAGCCTCGGCGCTGGTCGGAACGCCGGGCAGCGACCATGATGGTGTCGAAGGTGAAGGAGGCTGCGGGCCGACCCTGGTTCAGACCTCGACCAGGACCTCGAAGCCGCCGAAGATCATGCGCTTGCCGTCGAAAGGCATCGGATTGACGTTGGCCTGGACGCGAGGGTCGGCCTCCACCTTCTTCATCCCCTCGTCGCGGGCCGGTCTCGACGGCCATACGATCCAGGCGAAGACAACCGTCTCGTCGTCCTTCTTCTGCACCGCCATCGGGAAGGACGTGAGCTTTCCGTCCGGGACGTCGTCGCCCCAGCATTCGACCACCGTCACCGCACCGTGTTCCTTGAAGATCGTTGCGGACCATTCGGCATGCTTCCTGAAAGCGTCGCGGTTCGCGGTTGGCACCGCCAGCACAAATCCATCGATGTAGGTCATGGTCGCGGATGTCCTCGCTGATGTTCAATCGATCCGGCGCGGCTGCGCAGTCATGTCGAATAGATAGTTAACCATATGGTAAAGTATTTATGGACTGTCAACCCCGGGTGCACCGCAATCCCTTCTGGACGGCCGGCGACAACACTGTCCGACTTCCGCTATGACCGGCACGAGTCTCGTCAACGCCAATCTCGGAGGCGGCGAAAGTGGCAACAGCCGGCGCGAGCGATCCCCTCAGCGAGGCCCTGGCGGTCCTCGACGCCTTCATGGCCGCCCTGAACCGTGGCGACGAGGCGGGCATCAACGCGACCTTCCACTTTCCGCATGTGCGGCTGGCCAGCGGCAAGGTGACGGTCTGGCAGAAGGCCGGCGACTACGCGCTGGAGGGGTTCCGGGCCCGCGCGGGCGACGGCTGGGCGGAGAGCCGTTGGGACGAGCGCACGCCGATCCATGTCGGCGACAGCAAGGTCCATCTCGCCGTCCAGTTCAGCCGCTGGCGCCGCGACGGCTCGCTGATCGGCCGCTACAAGTCGATATACATCGTGACCAACCAGGACGGTCGTTTGGGCGTGCAAGCCCGCTCGAGCTTCGCCGCCTGAGCGACCTTGTCGAAAGGGTACCGGGCTCGCTAGGGTCGGACGGGTGCCAAGTCTTCGTTGGAGGGGGATATCATGTTGACCCGCAATCGCCTGCTGACAGCCCTGTCGGGCCTGGTTGCGCTGTCGCTCGCCGGACCGGCCGTCGCGCAGGCGCCGATCAAGATCGGCGAGCTCAACAGCTACAAGGTCTTTCCGGCCTTCCTCGAGCCCTACAAGAAGGGCTGGGAGCTGGCCGTCGAGGAGGTCAATGCGGCGGGCGGCGTGCTCGGCCGCAAGATCGAGATCGTGAGCCGCGACGACAACGGCAATCCCGGCGACGCGGTGCGCGCGGCCGAGGAGCTGCTGAGCCGCGAGGGCGTCGCCTTCCTGATCGGCACCTTCCCGTCCAATGTCGGGCTGGCCGTCGCCGACTTCGCCAAGCAGCGCAAGGTGCTGTTCATCGCCGCCGAGCCGCTGACCGACAAGATCGTGTGGGATTCGGGCAACCCTTACACCTTCCGGCTGCGCACCTCGACCTACATGCAGACGGCGATGCTGATTCCCGACGCGGTCAAGCTCAACAAGAAGCGCTGGGCGATCGTCTATCCCAACTACGAGTACGGCCAGTCGGCGACCGCAGCCTTCAAGAAGCTGCTCGGCGCCAGGCAGCCGGGAGTCGAGTTCGTCACCGAGCAGGCGACGCCGCTCGGCAAGATCGACGCCGGCGCCGTGGTCCAGGCGCTGGCCGACGCCAAGCCGGACGCGATCTTCTCCTCGCTGTTCGGCCCCGACCTCGCCAAGTTCGTGCGTGAAGGCCAGCAGCGCGGCGTCTTCAAGGGCGTCGAGGTGTTCAACCTGCTGGCCGGCGAGCCCGAGTATCTCGATCCCCTGAAGGACGAATCGCCCGACGGCTGGTACGTCACCGGCTATCCGTGGAGCGAGATCAAGACCCCCGAGCACACCAGGTTCCTCGCCGCCTACCAGGCCAAGTACAAGGACTATCCGCGGCTTGGCTCGGTGGTCGGCTACGCCACCGTGATGTCGGCCGTCGCGGCGATTAAGAAAGCGGGCTCGCTCGATCAGGACAAGCTGATCGCCGCCATGTCCGGTCTCACCCTGGCGACGCCGTTCGGCATGATCGAATACCGCCCGCTCGACCATCAATCGACGATGGGCGCCTATGTCGGCCGCGTCGGCGTCAAGGACGGCAAGGGCTACATGAAGGAATGGCGCTTCGTCGACGGCAAGGACGCCCTGCCGCCGGACGACGAGATCAAGAAGCTGCGCCCGGCGAATTGACGACTCGTTGGCCGGGAGCGCGCTACTGAAGTCTCGCTCCTCCCCAGCTCCGCTGGGGAGGTGTCCGCGTCTTCGCGGACGGAGGGGTCAAGGGCCGCAGTCACGGTGCTCATGACCCCTCCGTCGCCGTACGACGGCGACACCTCCCCAACTTCGTTGGGGAGGAGCCATGAGTTAGTCGGTGACCACCTTCGTCCCGGCACGCCAGGCCAGATAGCCGCGCTTGCGCAGGGCGCAGGCGGGGCAGTGGCCGCAGCCATGGCCCCAGGCCTCGCGCGGGCCGCGCTCGTTCTCGTAGCAGGTGTGGGTATGCTCGAGGACGATGTCGACCAGGGCATCGCCGCCGAGCTCGCGCGCCAGCGACCACGTCTCCGCCTTGTCGAGCCACATCAGCGGCGTGCGCAGCACGAAGCTGCGATCCATGCCGAGATTGAGCGCGACCTGCAGCGCCTTGATGGTGTTGTCGCGGCAGTCGGGGTAGCCCGAGAAATCGGTCTCGCACATGCCGCCGACCAGGTTGCGGATGTCGCGCCGCCACGCGACCGCCGCGGCGAAGGTGAAGAACAGCAGGTTGCGGCCCGGCACGAAGCTGTTGGGCAGGCCGTCCTTCTCCATGGCGAAGGCGACGTTGCGGGTGAGCGAGGTCTCGCTGATCTGGCCCAGGATTCCCATATCGATGAAGTGGTCGTCGCCCAGCCGGTCCGACCAGGCGGGAAACTTGCGCCTGATCTCGGCCAGCACCACAAGCCGTTGATCGAGCTCGATCCGATGGCGCTGCTGATAGTCAAAAGCCACCGTCTCGACATGCGCAAATCGAGCTAGCGCCCAAGCCAGACACGTGGTGGAATCCTGACCGCCGGAGAACAGGACGAGGGCCGATCGAGCATCGTTCATGAAGGGCTTTATCGCCCGCAACCTTTCTTCGCGCTACCGCGTTACGTGTCTCACCGACAGCATGCGAAGAGGGGTGAACCATGTTCGTCTCCGACATTCTTTCGCAGAAGGGCACGACCATCTTCACGGTCGTCCCGGCGACCTCGGTCGCTGAAATTGCCCAGCAGCTCAGTGCGCGGCGGATCGGTTCGGTCCTGGTGCTCGACGTCGCGGGCTCGGTGGCCGGCATCGTCTCCGAGCGCGACCTCGTTCGCGCCCTGGCCCGTCACGGCGCCAAGGCCCTGGAGCTCGAGGCGCGCCAGGTGATGACGCGCGATGTCGTCACCTGCGACCCCGATGATTCCATCGACAGCGTCATGCAGACCATGACGGAGGGGCGTTTCCGCCACATCCCGGTGGTTCGTCGCGGCGAGTTGCTGGGTCTGGTGTCGATCGGTGACGTCGTCAAGGCGCGCCTGGAAGAGACCCGGCACGAGACCGAGGCGCTCAAGGCCTACATCGTCGCCGGCTGAGCTCGATCAGGGCGTCGGTGAGCGCATTGGCAGCCCTCTCCGCGGTGGCGAAGTGGCGCTGCTGGCCGGCTTGTGCCTGACCTTCCCTTCGTCGACGCGCCGCACGGAACGCTTCGTGCCCGTCGACGAAGCTGCCTTGGTCTGGAGCATCGAACTCCGCTAGGGTCGCGCGCACCCTGGACGGAGTTGGCATGTCTCTTCCCCTGCACGGCAAGGTCGCGCTGGTCACCGGCGCCGGCAAGAATATCGGGCGCGCGATCGCGCTCACGCTGGCGCGCGACGGCGCCACCATCCTGGTCAATGGCCGGGTTGACAAGGCAGCGGTCGACGGCGTGGTCGGCGAGATCAAGGCAGCGGGCGGCAACGCCATCGCGGCGATGGGCGACGTCTCCGATCCTGCCGTGGCGCCGCGGCTGGCGGCAGAGGCGGAAAAGCAGTTGGGCGGCATCGACATCCTGGTGAGCAATGCCGGGCTGCGCCGGCAGACCTCGTTCCTCGACATGTCGTTCGAGGAATGGCGCGAGATCCTGTCGGTGGCGCTCGACGGTGCCTTCCTGCTTGGCAAGGCCTTCGTGCCGCAGATGGTGGCCAAGGGCCAGGGCGGCGCCTTCGTGGCGATGTCGGGCATCTCGACCCACGTCGGTACGCCCAACCGCTGCCATGTCTCGGCCTCCAAGTCGGGTCTCGAGGGGCTGATGCGGGCGCTCGCGGTCGAGCTGGCACCGCACCGCATCACCTGCAACGCCCTGTCGCCCGGCGCCATCGACACGACGCGCGCTGCCTCGGCCGGACCGATGCCGGCCAACCGGATCAATCGGCCGATCCCGCTCAAGCGCTTCGGCACGGTCGACGAGATCGCCGCCATGGTCCGCCTGCTGGTCGGGCCGGAAGGCACTTTCATCACCGGCCAGACCATCCACGTGAACGGCGGCGAGTTCCTGACGTGAGGAACCTGATCACCGACGTGCCGGGCGTGCTGGTCGGCAATGCCCAGGATCGGCGCGCCGCGACGGGCGTCACGGTGGCGATGTTCGAGCGCAGCGTCGCCGCCGGCGTGATCACCCTGGGTGGTGCGCCGGGGTCGCGTGCCGTCACCCTGCTCGAGCCGGAGATGGGAGGGTTGGTGGACGCCATCGTGCTCTCCGGCGGCTCGATCTACGGGCTCGATGCCGCCGGAGGCGTCACCGCGGTGCTGCGCGCCCAGGGCAAGGGCGCGCAGTTCGGCGGCATCGCCATTCCGGTCGCCGTGCAGGCGATCCTGTTCGATCTCCGCAACGGCGGCGAGAAGGGTTGGCTGGCGGGGCCGCAGCCGCGGCAGCCGCCCTATTGGGATCTCGGCCGCGACGCCGCGCTCGCCGCGGCGGAGTCGTTCGAGCTGGGCAGCGCCGGGGCCGGTCTCGGAGCCACGACAGCCACCGTGAAAGGCGGGCTCGGCTCGGCCAGCGCGCGCACGCGCCAGGGATTCACCATCGGCGCCCTCGTGGCAGTCAACGCCGTCGGCGCGGCGACCTTCGGCAGTGGGGGCCACTTCTGGGCGGCACCGTATGAGCGGGACGGCGAGTTTGGCGGGCGCGGCTGGCCGAGCACGTTTCCGGCCGAGGCTCTCGCCCTCACCATGAAAGGTCAGCCCCTGCCGGCCACCGCAACGACGATCGGCATGGTGGCGACCGACGCGCAGCTCACCAAGGCCGAGTGCAAGCGGCTCGCCATCATGGCCAATGACGGGTTGTCGAAGGCGCTGCGCCCGGTCCATGCGCCCAACGATGGCGATACGGTGTTCGCCGCCGCCACGGGTGCCGCTGGGCCGGGCGGCGATCCGCCGGTGCTGACCGAGCTCGGGACAGTGGCGGCCGACTGCCTGGCGCGCGCCGTGGCGCGGGGCGTGTATGAAGCGACCGCCTTGCCGTACAAGGATGCCTTGCCGGACTGGAAGGCGCGTTTCGGAGGCGTGCGCGCATGACGGGATATCTGGTGGTGTTCGTGGGCGCGGGGGTCGGTGGCTCGATCCGCCACTTCATGAACATCTGGGTGGCGCACCTGCTCGGCACGCATTTCCCCTACCATACCTTCGTCATCAACATCCTGGGCTCGCTGGTCATGGGCCTGGTCGCCGGCTGGTTCATCCATCGCGGCGATCCCGAGGGCCACATGCGCCTGTTTCTGGCGACCGGCATCCTCGGCGGCTTCACCACCTTCTCGGCTTTCTCGCTCGATGCCGTGCTGCTGTGGGAGCGCCATGCGCACCTGATGGCGGCGCTTTATGTCGGCGGCTCGGTGGCGCTGGCGATCGCCGGCCTGCTGGTCGGGCTCTGGATCATGAGGACGGCGCTGGCGTGAGCCGGCGCGCCTTCGACGTCATCGTCGCCGGCGCCGGCGCCGCCGGGCTGATGTGCGCCTTGCGCGCCGGCCAGCGCGGTCGCTCGGTTCTGCTGCTCGACCATGCCGACAAGGTCGGCAAGAAGATCCTGATCTCCGGCGGCGGCCGCTGCAACTTCACCAACCTGCACTGCCGGCCCGAGTCTTTTCTGTCGGCCAATCCGCATTTCTGCAAGTCGGCGCTGGCGCGCTACACGCAGCACGATTTCATCGCCCTGGTCGACAAGCATCGCATCGCCTGGCACGAGAAGACGCTCGGCCAGCTGTTCTGCGACGGCTCGGCGCGGCAGATCGTGGCCATGCTGCTGGCCGAATGCGCGGCCGCCGGCGTCGATGTGCGACCGGCCCATCGGATCACGTCGATCGGCAAGTCCGACCGGTTCACGGTCGATACTGATCAGGAGGATTTCGCCGCGTCCGCCCTGGTGCTGGCCACCGGCGGCCTGTCGATTCCCAAGATGGGCGCAACCGGTTTCAGCCATGCCATGGCACGCCGCTTCGGGCTCGCCGTCACCGAGACGCGGCCCGCCCTGGTGCCGCTCACCCTGCCGGTGCCTGAGATCAGCGGCGTGTCGCTCGACGTGATGGCGAGCCTCGGCAAGGCGCGCTTCCGCGAGGCCATGCTGTTCACGCATCGCGGCCTGTCGGGCCCGGCGATCCTGCAGATCTCCACCTACTGGCGCCCGGGGCAGGAGATTACCATCGACCTGCTGCCCGATCTCGATGCCGCCGCCTTCCTGAAGAAGCGCAAGCGGACAAGGCCCAAGGCCGAGCTGCGCACGGTGCTTGGGGAAATCCTGCCGGCGCGCCTCGCCCAGACCCTTGCCGGCGAGGGCACGATGGCCAATCTGCCCGACCGCGATCTCGCAGCCCTCGCAGGCCGGCTCAAGGCCTGGACGATCGCGCCCAACGGGACCGAAGGCTATGCCAAGGCCGAGGTGACGGCAGGCGGCGTCGACACGGCCGAGCTCTCCTCGCAATCCCTGGAAGCGAAGAAGGTCCCGGGCCTTCATGTGATCGGCGAGGCCGTAGACGTCACTGGCTGGCTGGGCGGCTACAATTTCCAATGGGCGTGGTCGTCCGGCTGGGTCGCCGGGGAAGCCGTTTGATCCGGCTCGATTTGTAGAGCGGAGAAGCGATGCCAACACCTCATCGTCCTCCCGCGGCGCCGCCAGCACTCGACGACGGATGGGAGGTTGCTTCGCCTGCCGAGGTCGATCTCGACGCGGCGCAGCTCTCTCGTCTCGACGCCTTTCTCAGGCAGTGGCCCAGGCACAATGTTCACGCCGTCGTCATCGCGCGGCGCGGCAAGCTTGTGTTCGAGCGCTATTTCCGCGGCCGCGAGCGACGCTGGATGGCGTGGTCCGGGACGGTGCAATTCTCGCCGACCACGAAGCACGACATAAGGTCCATCTCGAAGAGCGTGATTTCACTGCTGGTCGGCATGGCGGTGAGCGAGGGCAAGTTTCCGCCACTCGACTCGTCGGTGATCGATTACTTCCCGGACCATGTCGATCTCAGCACGCCCGCGAAGGGCCGAATCACCTTCCGGCACCTTCTCACCATGTCGCATGGGCTGCGCTGGGAGGAGCGCGTCGCCTGGACGAGCCGGGCCAACAACGAGCGCCTGCTGTTTGAAGCGAAAGATCCCTGCCGCTACGTGCTGGCGCAGCCGATGGCCTTGCCGCCCGGCGCGGCGTTCAACTACTGCGGTGGCGCCACGACGCTGTTGGCGGCGGCGCTGGTCAAGGCGGTCGGCAGGAGTCTCGAGACCTATGCCAGCGAGTCGCTGTTTGGGTCGCTCGGCATTACCGACACCGAGTGGCTGGGCTTTGCCGGCAGCGCATTGGTCGCGGCGTTCGGCGGCTTGCGGCTGCGACCGCGCGACCTCGCCAAGCTCGGCCAGCTGGTTGCCGATGAGGGGCGCTGGAAGGGCAGGCAAATCCTGCCCGCCCAATGGATTGCCGAGTCGACGTGTCCGCACCTCGATGCCGAAGGGTTTCAGGCGCTATACTACGGCTACCACTGGTGGCTCGGTCGTTCCTTGTTGAACGGTCGTGAACTGACGTGGACGGCGGGCTTCGGCAGCGGCGGCCAGCGTCTCTTCATCGTTCCCCTGCTCGATCTCGTCGTCGCTGTCAACGCGTTCAACTACCGGCACCACATCCCGGCAGCGATTCTCAATCGGTTCGTCCTGCCTGCCGTCATGGACCATCCCTCTCAGCCGCGTGACGCGTCTGGCAATTGACGAAGGATCGGTCGCCAACGCTCGGGGTGACAGGCGAGAGCTGATCGGGTCAACCCCATCTTCCTCGTTCCGAGAGGGAACTCTGCTGGCCCCCTTTGTCCTTGCGCCGCCCCGGCACTAGGATTGTGGGCCAGGACGGGAGGGAGACTCAAGGGGATGCGCCAACCTTGGCTCGGAGCGTTGGTTGTGTTGCTGTCGGCCTGTAGCACGGCGCCGCTCGCGCCGGTCGAGGCGGACAAGCAGGGCAAGGCGTTCCAGGCGCTGCCGCAGCAGGCCGCGCTGTACATCTACCGCGAATCGATCTTCGGTGCGGCGACCTCCGTCTCCGTCGAGCTTGGACGGCAGCCCCTGGGCCGTTTGACGGCGGACACCTGGATGCGCCTCGACCTCGATCCCGCCCAGTACGCCGTGCGCTGCACGACGATGGAGAATTCCGATACGGCCGTCGTCGACCTGGCGGCTGGGCAAGTCCGCTTCCTCGAGGTGGCGATGCGAGTCGGCTGGACCTGGCCGCGCTGCGCCGTCGTCGAAGCCGACGCCAGCGAAGGGCGGAGCGCCGTGCTCTCGGGGCGTCGCGCGGCGGCCCCGGAGATCGCGACACCGTCGAAGTCGCCGGACAGTCCGCTGCTCCTGATCTATCGCGACGACCAGAGCAACGAGCGGCGCATCAACCTCGTCATCCGCTACGAAGCCCTGCTGGGCCGCAGTCGCGTAGTCCCCTTCACCATCGAGAACATGAACCAGGCGAAGGCGTGCAGCGGCAGCTTCACCGCAGACGACGCGCGCGCCGGCCGCTTCACCTTGTCCTGCGGCTTCCTCGAGGGCAGCGGCACCTACCGGGTAGGGCCGGGCGATCGCAGCGACCAGTTCGTGGCGCGCGGCCAGAACCCGAAGGGGCAGCCGATCGTGCTGGTGATCGGGAACCCGACGGGGGCACCGGGAAGGCTGTAGGCCGCAAGCCGGCGTCGGCACCTCCACCGACGGAAGGATCATGCGCTGGGAGCGCGCCGCTCCTGTGGCGCTCTTCCTCTACGTGGCGAGAAGATGATGTGCCACGGAGTGGCGCATTTCTTGTCGTCCTGAGCGCAGCGAAGGACCTCATCGCCGTCTGCTACGAGTGCGCGTTGAAACTTCTGGCGATGAGATCCTTCGCTGCGCTCAGGATGACATGAGAGACGCGCATTCGATCGATAGAGTCAAAGCTCGGAGCGGCGCGCTCCCGGCGCTGCTTCTTTGCCTGCTCAGTGCCCCAGGTAGCTCTTGCGCAGCTCGGGGTCCTGGGCGAGGTCGGCGGCTTGGCCCGAGAGCGTGATGCGGCCGTTCTCCAGCACGTAGGCGCGATGGGCGATCGCGAGCGACTGCACGACATTCTGCTCGACCAGCAGGATGGCGAGGCCATCGCCATTGAGGCGCCCGATCAGGGCGAACATCTCCTCGACCAGCAGAGGCGACAGGCCGAGCGACGGCTCGTCGAGGATCAGGAGCCGCGGCTCGCTCATCAGGCCGCGGCCGATCGCCAGCATCTGCTGCTCGCCGCCTGACAGCGTGCCGGCGGCCTGCGCCAGTCGCTCGTCGAGCCGCGGGAAGATCGCGAGCACGCGCTCGAGGTTGCGCGCCCGCGCGGCGCGGCCGCGGCGGTAGCTGCCGAGCTCGAGATTGTCGCGCACCGAGAGATTGGGGAACACGCGGCGGCCCTCCGGCACCTGGATCAGGCCGGCGTCAACGATGCGCATCGACGGGCTGCCGGCGATGTCGCTTCCGTCGAAACGGATCGTCCCGCCGAACGGCCGGTAGAGGCCACAGATGGTGTTGTTCAGCGTCGACTTGCCGGCACCGTTGCTGCCCAGCAGGGCCACGATCTCGCCGGCGGCGACCGCGAGATCGATGCCGCGCAACACCTCGATGGCGCCATAGCCGGCGCGCAAGCCGGTCACCTCAAGCACGCATCACCTTGGCGGCGCCATGGCCGAGATAGGCCTCGATGACCTGCGGATCGTCGGCGATCGCCGCCGGCGTGCCCTCGGCGATCATGCGTCCCTGGTTCAGGACATAGACGCGCTCGGCGAGCGAGGTCACCGCCTGCATCACGTGCTCGATCAGCAGGATGGTGATGCCGGCGTCGCGGATGCCCTTGATGACGCCGACGATCTCGACGATCTCGGTCGGGTTGAGCCCGGCCATGACCTCGTCGAGCAGCAGCAGGCGCGGTCCGGTGGCGAGCGCGCGCGCGAGCTCGAGCCGCTTGCGGCCGGCGACGGTGAGATCGGCGCCGAGCTGGTCGAGCTGATCCGTCATGCCGACAGTTTCCGCTACCGCCTCGGCCTCGCGTGCCGCCAGCCGGCGGTCTGCCGTGTGCAGATAGGCGCCGACCATGATGTTCTGGCGCACGCTGATCTTGGCGAACGGCTGGGTGATCTGGAACGTGCGCACCATGCCGGCGGCGCAGATCCGGTGCGGCGCCAGGCCGGTGATGTCGCGGCCTTCGAATGCCACGTGGCCGCTGTCCGGGGCATGGAACCCGGCGATGGCGGCGAACAGCGTCGTCTTGCCGGCGCCGTTGGGACCGATCAGGCCGACGATCTCGCCCTGGCGCACGTCGAGCGATGCCTTGTCGACGGCTTTGAGGCCGCCGAACGACTTCGACAGCTCGCGCACCTCAAGCATGGCGCGGCCGGCGACGGAACAGGCCCATCAGCCCGTCGGGCAGGCGGGCGACGATCAGCACCAACATGACGCCGTAGACGACCAGGCTGAGCGGCTGGACGTTCTTCAGCGCCGGCACGACGCTGGCCAGGCTGCGCGTCGCCTCGTTGATGACGGTGAGGGCCACCGAGCCGATCAGGGGGCCGAAGATGGTGCCGGCGCCGCCCACCATGCTGACCAGCAGCATCTCGACCGACTTGTCGACGCCGAAGGCGATCGACGGATCGATGTAGAGGTATTTTTGCGCATAGAAGGTGCCGCCGGCCGCGCACATCGCGCCCGACAGGGTGAGCACCTTCACCTTCTCGGCGAAGACGTCGATGCCGAGCGCGCGGGCGGCATCCTCGTTCTCGCGGATCGCCACCAGGCGGGCGCCGAAGCGACTGCGTGCGATCTGCCAGGCGATCAGCAGCGAGATCACGCACAGCACCAGCGCGAGATAGTAGATCCAGATCGGGTCCTTGAACTGGAAATTGATCGGCCGCTGGTCGGCCTTGATCAGCATCCCGAGGCCGCCGCGCGTGAACGGCACCGAGTTGGCGAGGATGCGGAAGACCTCGGCGAAGGCGAGCGTGATCAGCGCGAAGTAGGAGCCGCGCAGGCCGGCGCGGAACGACAGCACGGCGATCATCCAGCCGACCGCGCCGCCGGCTGCCATGGCGATCGGCCAGGCGAGCCACGGGTTCCAGCCGTAGGTCACCTGCAGGATGGTCGAGGTGTAGGCGCCGACGCCGAAGAACACGACATGGCCGAACGAGGTCTGGCCGGCATAGCCGCCGGCGAGGTTCCAGGATTGGCCGAGAAAGGCGGTGAACAGCATCAGCATGCCGATGTTCACCAGGTAGTTCGGCACCAGCAGCGGATAGACCAGCGCCGCGGCGAGAGCTCCGAGGCAGAGCAGGGCGGCCCGGGTCATGCGCGGCTCCCGAACAGGCCGGTGGGCTTCAGCAACAGGATCAGGATGAAGATCAGCGAGATGCCGATCTGGCCCAGCTGCTCGCCCAGGAACAGGCCGCCCAGCGCCTCGGTGATGCCGATGATGAAACCGCCGACCGCGGCGCCGATGAAGCTCCCCATGCCGCCCAGCACCACGATGGTGAAGGCGACCAGCACGAAGGCATGCCCCGACGTCGGCGTCACGTAGTAGCTCGGCATCAAGAGGCAGGCGGCCGCGCCCAGGCAGGCGATGCCGATGCCGTAGGAGATGGCGAAGATGTTCTCGACGTCGATGCCGACCAGGCGGGCACCCTGGCGCTCCTTGGCGACGGCGCGGATCGCCTTGCCGGTGTCGCTCTTCGCCATGTAGAGGCCGAGCACGGCGCAGAGCAGCAGCGAGCCGGCGAACGACACGATCTTGGGCAGCGGCAGGAAGGCGGCGCCGATCTCGACGAAGCGTCCGGCATAGGGCACGTCGATGGTCTGCGTGTCGCCGCCGAAGAACAGCAGCGCGGCATTGTCGATCACGATCGACAGGCCGAGCGTGATCAGCAGGATGTTCTCGTCACGGCCATGGCTGAAGCGGCCGATGATGCCGCGATAGAGCAGGTAGCCGAAGCCGAAGGCGCCGGCGATCACGACCGGCAGGGCGACGTAGGGATCGATCCCCAGCAGCCGCCACAGCCAGAACACCGCGTACATGGCCAGCATCAGCAGGCTGCCATGGGCGAAGTTGATGATGTGCAGGACGCCGTAGATCAGGGTCAGCCCGACGGCGACCAGGACATAGACGCCGCCGGCCAACAGCCCGTTCAGCACGCCGGCAAAGATGATCTGGGGATCGAGCACGCTAGCAATCATTCCCCTCCCCAGCAAAGCTGGGGAGGTGTCGCCGTCTTACGGCGACGGAGGGGTCATGAGTCATGGCCCCGCTGCTTTTTGTGACTCATGACCCCTCCGCCCCGTATGACGGGGCACCTCCCCAGCGAAGCTGGGGAGGAGAAGAGCATGAGCGCCATGTCGGCGGAGGTTACTCCGCCTCAAGTGGCGCGCTCCCGGCGAAAAGCCATGACCTCACCCGAGCTTCGGCCGCGGGAACACCGCCTTGGCCGAGGTCACGTCTTCCGGCGCGATCACCTCGATATCGCCCTTGAGCGACTGCATCACCGCGGGCCGGGCGCCCTGGTTCTGGCCGTTGGCGAACTTGGTCGGGCCGTAGGGCATCAGCTCGGCCTTGAATTCCGAGGCGGCGAGCGCCGCGGTGAGCTTCTCCTTGTCGGCCGAGCCGGCCTTCTCCAGCGCATCGGCCAGGAGCATGACGTTGGTGTAGCTGAGATAGACCTCGAAGGTGAACAGCGCGCCGCCCGCCTCGACGCGCTTCTTCAGTGCATTGGCCTTGTCGGAGCGCGGATTGTACCAGTGGTTGACGTCCATCATGTATTGAGAGACGTCCGGCATCTCCTTGACGAACTTGTAGTTGAAGCCGCCGCCCAGGATGGAGAAGAAGCCGGCGACGTTGACCTTCTGCTGGAACAGCGTGCGCGCCAGCAGCATGTACTCGTTGCCGTAGTTCGACATCATGATGATGTCGGGCGCCATCGAGCGCAGCCGCAGGGCGATGTTGTCGAAGTTGCGCGTCGGGTTGTCGTGCGCGATCAGCTCCTTGGGCTCGATGCCGATCGACGGCAGCTTGCTGGCGAGCAGCTTGGCCGTGCCGGTGCCGAATTCGCCCGATTCGTGGACGATCGCTGCCGTCTTGGCCGGCCCGCCGGCCGCCTTGTTGAGCGCGCCCAGCGAGGCGATGCCCTGATCGACGCAGACGCCGAAGCCGGGCTTCAGCCGGAACACGTTCTTCAGCCCGCGATTGACGATCAGGTCGGAAGCGCCGACATCGATCAGGAACGGCGTGTTGTACTTCGCGGCAGCCTGGCTGGCGGCGATGCCGACCGGGCTCTGGAAGCAGCCGATATAGGCCGCCACGCCCTGCTCGTTCATCTTCTCGACTTCGCTGACGCCGACCTCGACCTTGGACTGGCTGTCGCCCAGCAGCGCGTCGAGCTTGGCGCCGCCCATGCCCTTGATGCCGCCGGCCTTGTTCACGTCCTCGACCGCCATGGTGGCGCCGAGCCGGCTCTGCTGGCCGTTGTAGGCGACGAAGCCGGTGACCGGATGGATCAGGCCGACCTTAACCGACGCCGGCTGCGCGCCGAGGATGGCGGGAAAGCCGAGACCGCTCGCAGCGACTGCCGTGCTGCCGGCGACGAATCCGCGACGCGAGAATGTCCGTGTGTTCGATTTCATGGTGAAGCCCCTTCTTGAATCCCCGACAGAGACGCTACGATAGAGCGTGCGGAGCGACAACTGCCAGCACGCGGAGTGTCCCATGCCGAAGATCCTGTCTGCCTCTCAGGTCGAGCAATACAAGCGCGATGGCTTTGCATTTCCCGTGCCGGTTCTCGATGCGAACGAGGTTCGCGCGCTGCGCGCCGATCTCGAGTACTGGGAGCGCCAGCAGGGCCATCCGCTCGACTACCCGGAGAAGAGCAAGTCGTACCTGCTGTATCGCTGGGCGGACATCCTCGTGCATCATCCCAAGGTGCTCGATGCCGTCGAGGACGTGGTCGGGCCCGACATCCTCGTCTACCACGCGACCATGTGGATCAAGGAACCGCACTCGCCGGCGCATGTGCGATGGCACCAGGATGGTGCCTACTTCTATCTCGATCCACTGGACCACGTGACCGCCTGGGTGGCGCTGTCCGAGGCCTCGGAATGCGCCGGCTGCATGCGGGTGATTCCCGGCACCAACCGCCTGCCCCTGATCGAGCACGACGACAAGCCGAGTGCGCACAACATGATCATGCGCGGGCAGGGCATCAGCGAGCGCTTCGACGGCGAGACCGGCGTGCCCATGCCGCTCCACGCCGGCGAGCTGTCGCTCCATCACACCTCGCTGGTCCACTGCTCACCGGGCAACGACAACGACGATCGCCGGATGGGTCTCGGCATCAGCTTCATCCCCGCGCACGTTCGGCCGCTCGGATCGGTGAAACCCTCGGCGCTGCTGGTGCGCGGCCAGGATCGTTACGGCCATTTCCTGCCCGAGCAGCGGCTCAAGACGCCGATGTCGCCGCAGGCCCAGGCCGCGCATGCCGAGGCCGTCCGCCTGTTCCGTTTGCGCCAGAACCAGGGTTTCAGCCAGGCGGCGGAGTGACGGGCTCGGGCACCCCTTGATGCGACAGGACACGCCCGCGCCCGCGGTGACCGTCGCGGACCTGTCCGGCACAGAGCCCTCGGCGTTCGCCGACGTCCCGCTGATCAGCCCGGGATTTGCTTACGGAGCGCCGTCGTTCACGACCCACGACGCCATGGTCGACTTCGTGACCGGCCTCGCCCGGGCATCTGCTCACGCGCAGCTGTCGAGCCTCGGCCGATCGCAGCTCGGCCGCGACATCCCGGTGCTCCATTTTACCCGTGAAGGCCTCGCCGACCCGGAGGCGATTGCGGCGCTCGAGCGCCCGGTGATCTGGCTGGTCGCCCAGCAGCACGGCAACGAGCATGCCGGCGGCGAGGCAATGCTGGTCCTGGCGGCGGCGCTGGCGACCGGCGAGCTGGCGCCGCTGCTGGAGCGGCTGAGCATCGTGATCGTGCCACGCATCAATCCGGACGGCGCCGCGGCCGACCAGCGCGTGCTGGCGAGCGGCAACGACCTCAACCGCGACCACCTGCTGCTGAGCCAGGACGAATCGCGGGCGCTGCATGCCGCGATGCAGCGCCTGCCGCCCGATGTAGTGTTCGATCACCACGAGTTCAGCGTCGCCCGCCGCTGGGTCGAGAAGTTCGGCGGCTCGCACTCGCTCGACGTCATGATCCTGGAAGCGACGCATCCCGGCGTGCCGCGCAGCCTCACCGACATCGCCCGGCGCCTCTACCGGCCGGTGCTCGAGGCGACGCTGGAGCGTCACGGCCTGTCGAGCCACGACTACGTCACCACCGCCGCCGACAAGAGTGACCTGCTGGTGTCGCTCGGCGGCAACGCACCAGGCATCGCGCGCAATGCCTTCGGCCTGCGCGGCAGCGTCTCCTACCTGATCGAGACGCGCGGCGTCGGGCTGGGGCTGCAGCGCTACCAGCAGCGCGTCGCCACGCACTATCTGCTGGCCAAGGCGCTGCTCGCCGCATCGGCCGACGAAGGACCTGCGCTGCGCAGCGCCGTCAGGATGGCGCGGCGTGCCGCATCAGCCGATCGCAGCCCGCTGGTGGTCGCTCACGAGCTCGCTCGCCGGCCGCTGGAATTGCCTCTGGTCGATCCGGAGAGCGGCGCGGCCCGGCCGACGCCCGTGACCCTGGCCGACAGCCGCCTGCTGGCGACCGTCGAGCAGCGCGCGCGACCGCACGGCTACCTGGTGCTGCGCAGTGGAGAGGCCGTTGCCGGGCTGCTGGCCCTGCTCCAGGTACGGACCGTCAGGCTCGCCGAGCCGGCACGCCTCGCCGTCGAAGCCTACGACGTCGAGCGCCTCGGCAGGCCCTCGCGCCGTGCCGGCGAATCGATCAATCCCGATCGGTCGCTGAACGTCACCCTGCGCGCAACGACGATCGACGCGCCGGCCGGCGCGCTCTTCGTGCCGATGGGCCAACCGGCCTGCGGCGTCGTCGCCGCGGCGCTCGAACCCGATTCCCCCGGCAGCTACCTCGGCACAGGCATCATCCCGATGAACGACGACGAGACGGAGGCGCCGCTGTATCGGGTGATGGACGATACGAGTTTCTGAGCTCTCCGGCCGAGCTATCGCCTAGGCTTGTGATCATTGCGCAATATTCTGCGGCATCGGGTTGACGGCACGAATCGTCGCTCCAAGGTGGGCGGCGGCGGAACGGCCGACCCTCGATGCCTGTCGGCCCACGGTCATTCCGTTTGGAAGGCCTCCGCACGACGCGATGCCCGAACGGAAACCCCAATCACGAGGAACGCGCGATGAAGATGAATTCTGCACAGATCGAGCAGACCTTGCGTCAACTGAACGCCGACGAACCCAACGCTCAAGCCATTCCAGCCGAGCATCCGGCGATAACCAGGCTCGAAGAGTTGTTCGGCGAGCATACCTACTTTCTCGACAGGAATGGCCTCAACATCGTGGAACCCGTCGAGCCGGAGAAAACCGACGGCGGCATGGGCGTGGTGGTGAACATCGCCCACTGGGCCGACGCGAGCGCCTCGAGCCTTCAACCCCACGAGCCCAAGTCCACGGACTTGGTCGTCGATCTCGCGGTCGATCGCCGCCACTGACGGGAATTGCTTTTCTGTCGTCCTGAGCGCAGCGAAGGATCTCATCGCCGACTGGTACGAGCGTACTCCGTTACCTCTGGCGATGAGATCCTTCGCTACGCTCAGGATGACAATAGAGAGGTGCGCCGTCGTTCAGCACACCGCGATCGGCTCACTCCATCATCGTGTCCATGTAATGCCGGGCGACCTCGCCGGGCGTGGCATGCCAGACATTGCCGAA
>NZ_JBGAKA010000061.1:0-46152 GCF_044224635.1 Reyranella sp.
CGTTGGCCGCGCGCTCTCGCCGCCACTTGCCCTTCAGCGGCTCTTGGCCCAGCCAGTCCCTGCGCAGGAAGGACTCGCACTGGTGGCCTTGGCGCAGGCCGTTCAGTTCCGCCTTGATGAACTGCTCAGCCATCGCGCCCAGCGTCTGGTTGCGCGTCGTCTTCCTCTCGACGTTGGGGTTCTTGCCATCCGCAAGCTCAGCCAGCCGCTCGTCCGCGAGCTTGCGCGCCGCGTTGAAGTTGCGCCCGGTGAACTGGCAGAGAGTCACCGTCACCGGATGGGCCGAGGCTTCGGTGCGGGCCTGCACCACGAAGCTCTTCACACCGCTCTTCGTGATCCTGAGGCCGAAGCCCCTGGTGGTCTTGTCCCAGTAGCTCTCGCGCACCTTGTTAATGGGCGCACGCAAAGCGCGTAGCGCCTCATCGCTGAAATCAATCTTTGGCATGGTTCGTCGTCCTTTGGCATCGCTTTCAATGGTCCAGCCATCAGCCAGCCATCAAGCCAGCCAAGTATAGCTAGGCCTCATAAGGCCTTAAAGAACGATTAAATCCAGCAAAACAGGCCTTTTCAGCCCCTTTTCGTGCCTAGCAAGGCCTAGATAAGCTTAGTGACAGTGGTTTGACGAACCACGATGCGCCCTCGGCTGCCGTCGTGCCGGCCGGCAGCGGCTGGCAGTCCTGCACGCGGAGCAGGCGGTACTGGGCGTACATCGAGCCGCCGACCATCGACACGGTCTTGCCATCGAGCGCGCGCGCCTTGTCCGACGATCCCGTCTTCACCACCGTACCGGCGCCTTCGTTGCCGACCGTCATCGACTGGTCGAGGCGTGTCGCCAGGAACGGCAGGGCGGTCTGCGGCACCTTGGCCGACACCTTGACGCCGGCGCCGCTGCCGCTCGAGGTCGCGGTCCTGACGTCGGCCGGCCCGAGCAGCAGCCCGAGGTCGGACGGATTGATCGGCGTCGCATCGATGCGCACCACGACCTCCTCCGGGCCCGGCTCGGGGATCGGTACCTCGATCAGCGACAATTCGAGCTCGCCGCTCTTGCGGATCAGGGAGCGAAGTTGCAACCCGGTGGCGTTGCTTGCAGTGCTCATCTTGGCATTCCTTTTTTTCGACCGATGGTCCGGGCCGCGACCATAGCAGGTTCATTGGCGGGAGTGGCGCGCTCCCAGCGATGAGAGTTACTTGCTCGTCAGCCGCCAGCGCTCGGTTGCCGGGATCGGCGACATTTACTTTGACAAACCCAGCCCCAGGTGTTGATATGCCTCATAGCTACAGAGCCAGTGGAGGCGACCATGAGGCTAGGACTGTTTCTCGCGACTGTGATCGGGCTGGCGAGCGCTTCTCATGTCTCCAGTGCGGCAGACACGAGATGGGCTGCCGTTGGCGCGCTGGAGGACGGCGAGTCAAGGTTGTGCGGCGGCGGTTCGATCCCCTTGCCGGAATGGACCAACCCCGCCTACGGTCAGGTCGACATAAAGGGGAACACGCTCACTTTTAAGAGCACGAGCCCATTTCCGAACAATTCGTTCACCGTCGATTTGAAGGCGTTGCAGCCTGATGGTTCTGGAAAAATTGTCGGCAAAGACGACAAGAATAGAGAGTTCTACCTGACGTTCGATCCGGGCAGCGGAGCCCGCCCATTCTACCTGACCTATCGCTATAACGCTTGCCGGCGCGTCTACACGCCGACGACCTGATCGCCTCTGCTGCGAGGCTAGGCCGGCTTCCGCTTCCTGCCAGCCTTCGACTTCCGCTCCGGCGTCGGCCGGGGCTCTGGCCCATGCTCGGCCAGGCGCTTTACCGCCGCGCCTATGTCGTCCCCATCCTCTAGGCCAAGCTCCCTCGCCAGTTCGTAGAACCGTTTCGACTGGGCGGGGTCGTCCTGCTTGGGGGTGGGCTTGGTCATGGCTCAGCCCCCTTTTCCGAACAGAGGACCGTCAGCGTCTAGGTCCGGCTTACAAATCTCCAATGCCTTCCCATCGCGACGGTACACCAGTCCATTCAGCGGCAGCAGATTCGCATTGTCGTATGTGTGCAAAGCATGCAGGTTCCAGTGCGCCGCGCTGGCTAGATGAATCGCGTCGTATGGCTTCTTAAGCTCCGGGTGCTTCTGAAGGAGTGCGCGGGCAGAGGCGCCAATGATGGTATTGACTTCCACCAGTTGGATGAACTGCTGCTCTAGAACCGCAGCGATAATTTTGTTCTGTTCATCTAGAGGTCGCGGCGCCGCTGGATCGTCTTTCATCTTGTAGACCTCCGCGAAAGAGATGGCGGAGGTCCATATCTCAATCTCGTTCTTCTTGGCCGCCGCATAGATGATTTCCAACGCTCGAACCTTCCCAGCCTCGCGGTTGATCAACCCCAGCCAAGCGTTCGCATCCCAATACACGCGCCGAAGATCAGTCACGACCGCGCGACCTCCAGCGTTCAAGGTATTCCGCGGGAGTCAATCCATTGGTGAAAGTGCTGTCGGAAAACTCCGCCAAGTCGATAGATCGCGATACCGCAACGTCAATGACATCGGCGTCAGAGACACGGATCACATCGCCGCTTTTGTCGTAGTGAAGCAAGCCCTCAACGTGGACGCGCCCATGATCCCAGGTCTTTTGCCAGTTGTACTTATCTCCAACGCGAACGGCGTTCGCTTCGTCAAGGACACACATGATATCGCGGCGAGAGAGACGCTCGCGGACTCGTATGGCGGGCTTTCCGTAGAAGGTCGTTGTATCAATGACGATGCCTTCAATTGAACCACGCGCCTTGTGAGTCCAGTCGCGAACTTTCTTCTCTTCTTCAAGGGCCGCGCGTTCCAAGTTGATAAGCGCGATGCGCGCGCCCGCCGGAGCTATGAGAATCGTCGGCGCAACGCCGTCGAAAACGAGATCGGTGCGTCCGATAGCCTTAGTGTTTCGGTCAAAGAATCTACGTGCAGTGTTGTAGGCCCCATTGAGCATCCAGCGGGGGATATCGCGTCCTTCCATCGCCGCAGAGATGCCGTCCTCGACGGCCGTCATTGAACGCAACGCTTCATGCACCACCGGAACTGCCGGGTCAGCGCCAGCGCCACTGACCTCAGCGGTGATTGGCGTATTCGAAGTTATGCTCGCGAGAAGCCAAATCACGGTTTCGGCATGGTCGTCGTCCGGGTGGGACTGCACAAGCAAGTCCACAAAATCCAAGATCTGATTCAGCGCATCCCGCGCGGGAAGCAAATCGCTCTCCGCTCCGCTAGGGTGCACTACGATCTTGGGCACGATGACCTCCGCAGGGTTGGGCCGCTACGCGGCTGTAAAACTCTACGCTACTTCCAATCGTCTAGCAGCAACCGAAGAAGGCCGAATCTAGGTAGCTTGCGCTTCTTAGCCCGCGCTAGCTGCTGCATAGGTCAGGCGCTTGCCCTTGCCACCCTTGACGGTAATCGCCGTGCGCTGGGCATCGTCGATGCCGAGCTTGGCACGGTTCGAATAGCGATGATCGAATTCGACCAAGTAGCGGTGCAGGTGAGCCTCGGAAACGTGCTGATAGATGCCGAAGAGACCGCGCTTCAAGATCGAGAAGAATCCCTCGACGCTGTTCGTGGTTGTCTCGCCGCGGGCGTACTCGCCGTAGGTGTGATGGACGGTCTCGTGGGCCGAGAAGTAGCCGCCAATCGGGCTGTAGAGGTTCGACTCGTCCGTGTTCAGCTTGGACTGCTTGCGGACGTTGGCCGCGAGGATCGTGCCGACCGTCTCTGCACGAACGTTCGGGACATGGAAGGAACGGACGGCGCCGCCGCGCTCGACGAGGGAGACCACCGGAGCCTTCTCGACCGGGGGACGGCCCTTCTTCTTGCCGGCAGTCGCGCCGATGTAGGGCCTCGTCTACCTCGACGGTGACGGTCAGGCCGCCCAGCGGGGGAACGTTGCCCATGTCGGCAGGCTTCATCATCTCGCGGATACGATGGGTCAGGAACCAAGCAGTCTTGAGCGAGCAATTGAGCAGTCGGCGGATCTGGTGGGTAGAGACGCCCTTCTTGCTGCTGTTCATGAAGTAGATGGCCTGGAGCCACAGGTGGAGCGGGAGGTGCGACTCCTCGAAAATCGTCCCCTTGCGGACCGTGAACTGGCCCCGGCAGTGGTAGCACTTGTAGAGGCCGTGGCGCTCGATGCCCTCGGGGTTCGTGGCGTTGGGCTTGGTCCGGACGCCAACGAGCTTGCCGACGCGCTGGGGCTTGCTGGCGCAAATCTCGCCGGTCTTCTTGTTGGACAGCGGGCAGACCGGGCCGTTCGGCCAGAGCAGTCGCTCAATGAAAGCGAAGGCGTCGGCTTCGTTGTGGTAGTGCGGGGCGTCGAGAACTGAGCGGGCCATCGGGGTCGTCCTTGGGACGGCCTATATCCTACCTATAGATTTGGGTTTGTCAAAGTAAATGTCGCCCCGGGATCAGGGTCAGGTTGCCCAGGATCTTGTGCTGCGGGTCGGTGCTTGCGGCCAGCCTGGGCTGAAGCGCGAGCAGGGACTGGCCGAGCTTGGTCTCGCTCCACAGCCATTCCTTGCGCGATTTCGGCGATCCAGGATCAGGAAAGGCCGCCGCGGCTTCGAGGTAGTAGGCGCGGAGATCGTCGGTCGCCTCCTTGAGCGTCTGGGCGGGCGGCAGCGCCCCGTCGAGCGCCCGGGTGACCAGCGCGCCTGCCGCCTGCATGTCGAGGCCGGAGAGGCCGACCGTCGTGCGGCCGAGCCGTTCCCGCGAGCGATCGTACCAAGGGACCAGCCGATCGATCTCGGCCGCCAGCGACTCGATCGTGGCCGGCGCCAGGTTGATCGGGCAGGCCCAGCCGCTGAAGTCCGTCACCTCGGGCACATGCTCGGGATAGTCGGCGATCAGGGGCCCGTCGGTGCGGGCCAGCAGATCGAGCGCCGCCTTCACGACGCGGCGCTGGAGCGGCGGATCGTCGGGCACGCCCAGCGGGCGGCCAAGCTCGAAGGTGACCCAGAGCGCGCGCGGCGGCCGCATGGTCTCGGTGTGCTCGCGCACCAGGCTGATGCCGGTGGTCGGCATGCCCTGCCGCTCGAGAAAGTGGCCCAGCGCGCCGACGGCGCGCGTGCAGGCGGGTCAAACCGGGACGAGCAGGGCGGCATCGACGCCATCCGCCTTCAGCAGTCCCGCGAGATGCGCGGCGTGTGGCTCGGCCGCAACCGGCGGAAAGGCGCCCATGAAGGAATAGTGCAGCGACGCCATCGAGCCGACACGGCCCTCGTCGACCAGCTCGCGCAGGCGATCGATCGGGAAGGCGACATTGACGTCCTGCTGGAAGCCGGTGCGATCGAAATTCACCGAGATGTGGCTCATCACCAGCTCGTTGGCCGGTGTTTCGGCCGGGATGATGCGATAGCTGCCATCGCCCGGCCGGAACGGCCGGTCGCCGCGCTTGTGCAGTCCCGCCGTCGAGATGATGACGACGCGCCGCCGGTCGAGCGGCTTGCCGGGCAGGGCCGGCGTGTCGTCGTAAGTCGGGCATTCGATGCGCCTAAGATGCATCGCCTCGACCTCGGGCATGTCGCTGAGACGTTTGACCATGGGTGCTGCTCCTAGGCGGTGAATTGCCGTTTCAGCATGACGACGGGCTCGTCGCCGGCCAGCGCCCCCAGGGCCGGCTCGTCGAGTTGCTCGATCATCGCGCCGCTTCCAAGAGGGCGAGGGCCGGCCGGGCGACATCCTCGAGCTGTCGCCGTCCGGCGCCGGTGCGCGCCAGCACGCGGATGCCGGCGATGACGCCCAGCAGGTGCGTGGCGATCGAGTCGGCGTCGATCCTCCGGGACACCTGGCCCGCCTCGCGGGCCGCCACGAGGTTGCGGCGGAAGAAGTCACGGATCTCGTCGAGATAGCCCGACACCACGCGGCCGATCGCGGCGTCGTGCGGCGCCACGTCGAGTGCCGAGTTGATCAAAAGGCAGCCCTTGCGGTCGGGGTCTTTCAGCGAGCGTTCGACGATCTCGCCGATGAAGGCGGCGATGGCTTCCTTCGGCCGATGGCCGGCCTCCAGCCGGACGATGCGCTCGCGCATCGAGCGATTGGCGTAGCGTTCGAGCGAGCGGGCGAACAGGGCGCGCTTGTCACCATAGGCGTTGTACAGGCTGGCGCCGCCGATTCCCATCGCCTCGGCGAGATCGCGCACCGACGTCGCGTCGTAGCCGCGCATCCAGAAGCAATCGACGGCGGCGTCGATCGCGCGCTCTTCATCGAAGGCTTTGAGTCGGGCCATGGGCCGCATCCAAGCGCTATTCTGGAACGAACGCTACAAAATTATTCGCGTGTTGGTCTGCCCTGGCCGGCTACAGGAAGGAATGGATGAGCGGCAGGGTCGCGAAGGCCAGCACCGTGTCCGCCATGATCACGAAGGCCATCGTCTCCTCATCGAGCTTGAACCGGCCGGCGATTATGAAGGAGAGAAGCTGGCTCGGCATTGCGCCTTCGAGGATGGCGGCATCGCGGTAAATCCCGGTGACGCCGAGCGGCACGACCGCCAGGGCGATGACCAGTGGCGACAGCAGCAGCTTTATCGCGGCGACCGGCAGGGCAAGCCCCATCAGCCGCGTCGGCTTGAACTTCAGCGCCATGCCGAGAGACAGCATCATGATGCCAGTGACCGTGGTGGCGAGCAGCGCCGTGGTGTGCAGCACGAAGGCGGGACAGAGCAGACCCGAACCTTTCCAGGCGATAGCCGCGGCGAGCGCCCAGACCGGCGGCAGCTTGAGCGCCTCCAGCGCCGTCTTGCGGAAGGTGATCGACTCCTCGCTGCCGTGGGCGATGGCGATCATGGCGCCGATCGTGAGATTGAGCGACGACTTGGTGACCTCGTAGAGCACGGCGACCTCGGTCACCTCGGCCGCGTCGCCGATGAACGTGCCGAGCAGCACCGGCAGGCCGAAATAGGTGACGTTGCCGAACGCCGCCGCCAGGATCATCGCGCCCTTGGTCGGGCCGGGGATCGGCAGGAAGCGGAACACCAGGAATCCCACGGCCAGGCAGACGAACACGCCCGAGGCCGCGACCAGCGGGATCTCGTAGAACAGCCGGTCGATCGGCGCGCCCATGATCGAATGGAAGACGAGTGCCGGCAGGAAGACATAGAGCACCATCTGGTTCATGGCGCGCCGGTTGTCCTCCATCGACGGGATGAGCTGGCGCAGGAACACGCCCAGCAGGGCGATCAGCGCGAGGGGAAGGAAGACGCTGGTCATCGCGGTGTCGTGTTCTTCTTACTCCTCCCCGGGGTCTTCGCCGGGGAGGTGTCGCCGTCAAAGGGCGACGGAGGGGTCATTGCCCGGAGCGCGCCACTCCATGGCGTATTCTTTCTCTCGCAGCATCAAGGATGAGCGCCGCGGAGTGGCGTGCTCCCGGCAACGAGTCACGAGCCCTCCGTCGGCGAAGACGCCGACACCTCCCCAACAGGGCTGGGGAGGATTTGAGGGGCCATCACGCCTCGTTCTCGCGGACGATCAGCGAGCCCAGCGGGTGCATCTCGGCGGTCTGGCCGGGCAGCAGCAGGGTGGTGGCGTCGAGCTGGGTGACGATCGCCGGGCCTTCGAGCATCGCGCCCGCGCCGAGCCTGGCACGGGCATAGACCGGGGCGTCGATCGGCCCGTCGGGCAGCGCGATGACCTGGCGGCCCGTCATCGCCTGGCCGATCGGGCCGGCCGCCGGCAACTCGTGCAGCTTCAGCGCCGGCAGGAGGCCCAGCGCATCGACGCGCAAGGTCACCATCTCGACCGGCACCTCTTGCAGGTGGAAGCTGTAGAGCCGTTCGTGCTCGGCATGAAAGGCCTCGCGCACGGCGACGAGCGCTGCGTCGTCGACCATGGTGCCTGGCCAGCGCAGGGTGAGCTCGCTGCCCTGGTCCTCGTAGCGCAGGCTGGCGTGCCAGGAGAGGCGGCGCGCGTCTTCCGCAACGCCTTCCGCGGCAAGCCATGCCACGGCGTCGCGGTTGAGCGCTGCGAACACCGATGCGATGCGGTCGAGGTCGAAGCGGCCACCGCGCTGCACGCAGCTGCGCGAGAACTCCGCCCGCAAGCTGGAGGCCAGCAGGCCGAGGGCGGAGAGCACGCCCGGCGCCGGCGGCACGATCTGGACCGGGCAGCCGATCAGGCGCGACAGCGCGCCGCCATGCAGCGGCCCGGCGCCGCCGAACGGCACCAGCGCGAAGTCGCGTGGATCGTGGCCGCGCTCGACCGAGACGACCCGGATGGCGCCCAGCATGGTGTTGTCGACGATGTCGAGAATGCCGCGTGCCGCTTCCTCGAGGCTGAGCCCCAGCGGCACGGCAATCTTGTCGCCGATCGCCCGCTCGGCCGCAGCGCGATCGAGCGCGAAGCTGCCGTCGAGCAGGCCTTCGGGCAGATGGCCGAGCACCAGGTGCGCGTCGGTGACGGTCGGCTGGCTGCCGCCGCGGCCGTAGCACACGGGGCCGGGCAGGGCGCCGGCGCTTTGCGGCCCGACGACCAGACCGCCGGTCTCGGAGAGGCGGGCGAGCGAGCCGCCGCCGGCGCCGATCGTCGTGAGATCGACCATCGGCAAGGTGACGCGCCAATCGGCGATGCGGCCGTTGGTGGTGAGACCGGGCTGCCCGTTGCGCACCAGAGCGATGTCGGCCGACGTGCCGCCGATATCGATGGTGATCAGGTCGCCGAAGCCCGCAGCCTGGGCGACGAACGAGGCGCCGACGATGCCGGCGGCCGGCCCCGACAAGGCGGTCTCGACCGGCGTGCGCCGGATCGCCCGCGTGCTGGCGACTCCGCCGGAGCTCTTCATCAGCAGCAGAGGCGCCGAGATGCGCTGCTGCTCGGCGCGCCGCTCCAGCCTTTCGACGTAGGTCGAGACTGTCGGCATCACGTAGGCATTGAGCAGGGTGACGACGCTGCGCTCGTACTCGCGCAGCACCGGCAATACCTCCGACGACAGCGACAGCAGCACGGCGGGATGCTCTTCGCGCAGGATCTCGGCGACGCGCTGCTCATGCGCCGGGTTGGCATAGCTGTGCAGCAGCACGATGCCCACCGTGCCGATATCTTCGGCGGCGATCGCCCGCGCGGCGTCGCGGATGGCCGCGTCGTCGACCGGCTCGATCTCGCTGCCGTCCGGGCCGATCCGCCCGGAGACTTCCCAGATGTGCTCGGGCGGCACCGGCCGCGGCGGCTTCTGCCAGGTGAAGAGGTTGGAGCGGCGCGGGATGTCGTGGCGTCCGATCTCCAGCACGTAGCGAAAGCCGCGGCTCACGATCAGCGCCGCGGGCGGTCCCTTGCGCTCGAGGATCAGGTTGGTCGCGACTGTCGTGCCGTGCAGCACGCGGCCAACGCCGGCCCCAGCCACACCGGCCTCGGCCAGCGCCGCCCCGAGTCCATTGCCGAACCCCTCCGACGGGTCCTGCGGCGTCGACGGCGTCTTGGCCACGACCAGCCGGCCGGTCGCCGGGTCGTAGAGTGTCACGTCGGTAAAGGTGCCGCCGGTGTCGACGCCGATGATGGCGCCCGCGCACTCGGTGCTCATGTCGCGCATGCTGCTCATGTGAGGCTGTCGGCGTAGCCGCGGCGATGGAACAGCGCGGCCGCGGGCCGGGCGGCGCGCCGCGCGGCCGTCGCCGCGGCGTCGACGCTGCGGCCGTCGCCGCTCAGGATCACGCCGTAGTCGCGCTCGGCGCTCGAGCGGCTGACGAACCCGCCGCGCACATCGGCGAGCACGCGCTCGGGTTCGCGATCGAACGGATGGCCCCAACCGCCGCCGCCGCCGGTCTCGAGGCGGATGATGTCACCCTGGCGCAGCGGATTGCCGTCGCTCAGCGGCTTCAGCACGCGCTCGTCCGGCCGGCCGGGATTGACGACGCAGCGGCCGACGCCGGCGGATTGGCCGCCGGCCGTGCCCCACGGCGGATGATCGATGGCGTCGAGGCGGACCGACAGCACGGCCTCCTTGGCCAGAACCTCGATCTCGCGAATGACGCCGCACCCGCCGCGCCAGCGGCCCGGGCCTCCGGTGTCGGGGTTGATGGCGTAGCAGCGCATGCGCATGGGATAGGAGATGTCGACAAACTCCGCCGGGTAGTTCTCCTGCGCCACGAGGTAGACCGCGTCGTGGCCGTCGGCGAACGGCCGCGCGCCGTAGCCGCACGCGACACCGTCCGACATCAGGAAGCGCTCGTTGCCGGTCGTCGTGCCGCGGATCAGCCAGATGGCGTAGGGGCTGTGGGAGGCGGCGGCCTTGCCGTCGGAAGCCTTGTTGATGAGGCCGAGATAGCCCGACAGGTTGCGCAGCATGGTGACGCCGCGCTGGCCGAGTGCTGCGGGGAATTGCGGCGCCAGCACGGAGCCTTCGCGCAATCTCACCTCGTCGAACAGCGCCTCGGCGCCGGCATTGAGAGAGACTTCAGTGCTGCCGCCCAGCAGGTAGACGCCGACCAGCACGCCGGGTGCCTTGGGGTTGAGCACCAGGTTGATCGGGCCGCGCGTCTGGTCGTCGCTGCCGGTCTGGTCGAGCAGGAAGCGGCCGTCCTCGGTCGCGTCGAGCTGGTAGCGCAGCGTGATCGGTCCGCTGCCGTGGCCGTCGGTGTCGATCGACTCGGCGAAGCGGTAGGTGCCGGGCGGAACGAGGGCGCGCAGGCGACTACGTACCGCCGACTCGGTACGTGCCAGGAGCTCGGTGAAGGCGATGCGCAGGGGGGTGGCGCCGAAACGCTGTGCCAGTTCCTCCAACCGCTTCTCGCCGAGGCCGACGGAGGCCAGCATGGCGCGCAGGTCGCCGCGCACGAGGGCCGGGAACCGGCAGTTGCGGATGAAGACCTTGAGCAGGTCCTCCTGCACGACGCCGTCGCGTGCCAGGCGGACCGGCGGCACCATGGTGCCTTCCTGGAATATCTCGGTGCAGTCGGGCGACAGCGAGCCGGGTCGCATGCCGCCGATGTCGGCGAAATGCGCCCAGGTCTGCGAGAAGCCGATCAACCCGTCATCGGCGAACACCGGCGCGATCAGCACCTGGTCAGGCGTATGGGTCACGGCACCGTGCGACAGATAGCAGTCGTTGTACCAGTAGATGTCGCCGCGCTTCATCGTCGCGGGCGGATAGTCGGCGAAGATCGGTGTCACGAGATCGGAAGCGAAGGGTAGCGCCTTGCCGGCGATCATGCGGCCGGCCGAATCGTAGAGACCCGAGGCGTAGTCCTTCTTCTCGCGGATGAAGGGCGACATGGCGGTACGCTCGATCAGCACCTCCATCTCGGACTGGATCGCCCGCAACCCGCCGCGGATGATTTCCAGGGTCACCGGATCGAGGCCCGACTTCAGGATCGCCGCTGCACTGCGCCGTTCTGCCATGCGCCTGGCTCCTCTTTTCTTTTGCCGGCACCTTGTCGGCGCGCACGATCGGGAGTCAAGCAGCCGGCGCCTGCTTGACGATGCGGCCGGCGAATGTCGAACATGCGCCGGGGAGTTGTCGGAGCTCATCGCCGGGACCGCGCCACGGGAGTGGCGTGGTCCCGGCAATGAGCGCCATGTGTGGGAGAGGACAAATGAAATGAGCACGCTGTCTCGCCGGACCGTGGTGATCGGCGCCCTGGCGGCGCCTGCCGTGGCGCGCGCGCAGGCCGACTTTCCCAATCGATCGCTACGACTGGTGATCCCGTGGCCGCCCGGCGCATCGGCCGACGCGTTCCTGCGGGCCATGGCCGAGCAGACCGGCAAGCGGCTCGGGCAGACCGTCGTGCCGGACAACAAGCCCGGCGCCAACGGCACGCTGGGTGCGGTGACGCTGAAGGACGCCAAGCCCGACGGCTACACGCTGGCGCAGCTTCACACGGGCGTATTCCGCGCCGCGCTGATGGCCGAGAAGCCGGCCTATGACGTGATGAACGACTTCACCTACATCATCCAGCTGAGCGGCTCGGTGCACGGCATCGTCGTGCGCGCCGACAGCCCGTGGCGCAGCTTCGAGGAGTTCGTCGCCGCGGCCCGCGACAAGCCCGGCAAGCTCAACTACGGCACGTTCGGCCCGGCCTCGGTGCAGAACCTGGTGATGGTCGATATCCAGCAGCGGCTCGGCATCGAGCTGACGCATGTGCCGTACCGCGGCGGCGGCGAGCTCTATCAGGGCCTGCTCGGCAGCCAGATCGACGCCATCGCCGATGCCAGCGGCTGGATCTCCCTGGTCCAGAGCGGCCAGTTCCGCTTGCTGGTCGTGTGGGGCTCCAACCGCATGAAGCTGTTCCCCGAGGTGCGGACCCTGCGCGAGGCCGGCATCGACCTGGTGGTCAACTCGCCCTACGGCGTGGGCGGTCCGCGCGGCCTGGACCCCGCGATCGTCAAGAAGCTGCACGATGCCATGAAGGACGCGCTGTTCGACCCGGCCACCCAGGCGGTGATGGAGCGCTACAGCATGCCGACGCTCTATCTCGACACTGCCGCCTACGACGCCGCCTCGCGCGAGCAGGACAAGATCGAGCGCGAGAATCTGCGCCGGGTGAACATGCTGGCGCGCTAGAGCCGCTAAGCCGGTCGCAGCCTGCGAGGTCATAGCCGCAGGAGGAAGCGCTGGGCCGGCCGCTCGATGAAGGCTGTCGCTCGCCGCCGACAGCGCCAGCAGTGTCAGATAGAGGAGAAGAAGTCGACGGCGAACCCGCCGCGAACCAACGCCTTGTCCCAGCCTGCGGTGTGGCCGAGGACGACGACCATCGCGAAAAGGAAGCGCAAGGCGTCCGAGCTGATGGAATCGGACGATCATGCGCTCGCCGGCAAGGCTAGCGCGGGCAGAGCTTGCGGGCGATGGCGACCAGCCGTCGCAGAGGCGGCGAGGAATCCGTCGCGCGCCAGGCGAGGCCGAGCGGAGCGGCAGGGACGCTCGGCGCGAACCGCTTGAAGACCACGCCGCGCACGGACAACAGCGAGGCGCGCGATCGGGTCGTCACGGCGCAGCCGGCTCTGCGGGCGACAGCGCGCACCATCTGCTCGGTATCGGGCTCGACGCGGGCGACGTTCGGCAGCGTACCGGCGAATATGTGGGTGACCACCCAATCGTAGAAGCCTGGCCCCTGCTCGCGCGGCCAGGAGACGATGCGTTCGCCCTGGAGATCGGCCGGTGTCACGAACCTTCGGCGCACCAGCCGATGGGTCGCCGGCAGGGCAGCGGCCAGTGGGTCGCGACCAACTTCGACGAATTCGAGTTCATCGGCCTCGGCCAGCGGCAAGCGCACGAAGGCAGCATCGCGCGTGCCGTCGCGCAGCTGGTCGACGCTGCGCGCGGTCGTCACCGTGTCGACAGTCAGCCTGACCTCGGGATGGCGGCGGCGGAACTCCTCGACGATGTCGGTGGCGATGCCGACCGGGGCGGTGCGCGCGTAGTTCAGGCGCAGTTCGCCGCGCAGGGCGCGGCCGGTGGCGCGCGTCGCCTCGGCCAGCTGGGCAACCCGGCCGAGGATGTCGACGGTGCCGGCGAGCAGGGTCTGGCCGGCCGGCGTCAACTCGACCGAGCGGCTGGTGCGGTCGAACAGGCGCGTGCCGAGATGCGCCTCGAGGACGCGGATCTGCTGGCTGACCGCCGGCTGGGCGATGTGCAGGCGCTCGGCGGCGCGGCCGAAGTGCCGTTCCTCCGCGACCGCCAGGAAGGTGCGCAGCTGCCGCAGCTCCATCCGCCAACCATAAGATTGTCTTATCGATCAAGTCAAAGCCCCGCTTGGACCGCGCAGGCCGGTCGATGCTCTGATGCTCGCAAGATCAAGACGGGAGGAAACGGATGAAGCGCAGAACCGTGCTCGCAGCCCTGCCGGCGCTCGCGGCAGGCGGCTTGCCCGCGGTCGCCCAAAGCTATCCGACGCAGCCGGTACGGGTCGTCGTGCCGGGCCCGGCCGGCAACGCGCTGGACGCCCTCGCGCGCCTGATGTGCGACGCCATGGCCAAGCGGCTCGGCGTCAACTTCATCGTCGAGAACAAGCCGGGCGCGTCCGGCCATATCGGCGGCGAGTTCGTCGCCCGCGCCAAGCCGGACGGCTACACGCTGATCTTCGGCTCGAGCACGACGCACGCCGTCAGCCCGCATATCCTGACAGAGCTCAAATACAAGCCGGTCGACGATTTCGAACCGATCACCCTGGCCGCCAAGGTGGCCAACGTCCTGGTCTGCTATCCCGGGCTGCCGGTGAAGACGATTTCCGACCTGGTCGCCTACGCCAAGGCCAATCCCGGCAAGCTCTCCTTCGGCTCGACCGGCATCGGCTCGAACCTCCATCTCGGCATGGAGCTGTTCATGATCATGACCGGCACCAGCATGCAGCACGTGCCCTACAGCTCGGCGGCGCTGCAGCTCGACCTGATCGCCGGCCGCATCCAGCTGCTGCTCGACAACATGCCGGTGGCGGTGCCCAACATTCGCGCCGACAAGGTGCGCGCGCTGGGCGTGGCCAGCCTGCAGCGCCAGCCCGAGCTGCCCGACGTGCCGCCGATCGCCGACACCGTGCCGGGCTTCGAGGTCGGCGCGTGGGGCGTGCTGATGGCGCCCAAGGGCACGCCGACCGCGATCATCAACACGCTGAACCAGGCAGTGCGCACGGCGCTGGCCCTGCCCGAGGTGCGCGACGGGTTCCTCAGGCAGAGCTTCCATCCGGCGCCGATGACGCCGGCCGAGACCGCCACCTTCCTGCGCGGCGAATACGACAAGTGGGCCAAGGTCGTGCGCGAAGCCAACATCAAGGTGAATTGAGCAGGAGCAGGCGATGCCGCGTTTCGAGGCCAACATCCGCTGGATGTTCAAGGAGTTCGCCATGCCCGAGCGCTTCGTGCAAGCGGCGCGCTGCGGCTTCAAGGGTGTCGAGCATGGCGACCCGTATGCCTGGAAGGCGAAGGATGTCGGCCGCTGGCTGAAGGACAACGGGCTCACGATGGTGCAGATCCTGACGCCGCAGGATTGGGCGGCCGGCGAGCTCGGCCTCACCACCCTGCCGGGGCGCGAGGGCGATTTCCGCGATGCCGTGAAGCGCGGCATCGACTATGCGCTGGAGATCGACTGCGGCCTGCTTCATCCGGCGATCGGCGGCACGCCCACAGGCGAGGCGCGCGAGCGGACCTGGGCGCGCGTGGTCGAGAACCTCTCCTTTGCCTGCGAGGCGGCCGGCAAGGCGGGCCTGACGCTGGCGATCGAGCCGGTCTGCAGCGCCCGCTTTCCCGACTTTTTCATCCATACGCTCGATGAAGGCATCGATCTCATCAAGCAAGTCGGCCATGACACCCTGAAGCTCTGCTTCGACACCTACCACGTGCAGATGGAAGAGGGCGCGCTCAGCGCCAACCTCGAGCGCAGCTGGCCGTGGATCGGCCATCTGCAGCTCGGCAATCCGCCGGGCCGGCACGAACCCGGGGTCGGCGAGCTCAACCTGCAGCACTATTTCGACATGGTCGACGCCAAGGGATGGCAGGGCTGGATCGGCTGCGAGTACACGCCCTCGACCACGACGCTCGAGTCGCTGGCGTGGGGCGCGCCCTACGGCATCGGCAAGCCGGTGGCGTGAGGCGGGCATGAAGGCGAGCGATTTCGTCGGCAGCTTTCACCTCCGCTCCTTCGAGCTCGTGCTCGACGACGGCACGGTAGAGCATCAGCTCGGCCGCGATGCCGAGGGCCTGATCGTCTACACGCGCGAGGGCTTCTTCAGCGGCCAGATGATGCAGCGCGGGCGGCCGAGATTCGCGCAGGCCCGTCAGTCGGCGGCGCAAAAGGATCTCGGCAGCGATGCCGAGGTGCGCGCCGCCTTCAACGGCTATGTGGCCTACTATTGCACCTACGACGTCGACGAGGCGCCGGCGATCGTGAACCACCGCATCATCTCGGCGCTGCTGCCCAACTGGGAAGGGCATGACGATGAGCAAGCTTTTGGAGGCGGCGATGCGGGCGGCGGTGGTCGTGCAGGACGAGGGCGGCAAGCGGATCGAGGTGCGCGATGTGCCGCGGCCCCAACCTGGCGCTGGCGAGGTGCTTGTGCGTGTCCATGCCGCCGGTGCCAACCGGGCGGACCTGGCGATGAATGTCGGCCATTTCAAGCAGGCGGGAGCGGCGCTGGCGGCGCCTGTTGCCGGGCTGGAATTCGCGGGCGAGGTGGCCGAGCTCGGCGCCGGCGTGAGCGGCGTCAAAGCGGGTGATCGCGTGATGGCGATGGGGCAGGGTGCGTTCGCCCAGTATGCCCGCATCGATCATCGCCTGCTGATCCCCGTGCCGACAGGCTTCTCGTGGGAGGAGGCGGCGAGCGCGCCCGTCGCGTTCATGACCATGCACGACGCGGTCGTCACCAACGGCCGCCTGCATCACGGCGAGAGCGTGTTGGTGCAGGGCGTCACCTCGGGGGTCGGGATCGCCGCGTTCCAGATCGCCAAGGCGAAAGGCGCCGGGCTGGTCATCGGGACGTCGACCTCCGACGCCAAGCTTGCGACGTTGCGCGGGTGGGGCCTCGATGTCGGCGTCAATTCACTGAGCGACGACGTGGTCCGCCGGGTGACGGAATCGACGGGCGGCAGGGGCGCCGATCTGGTGATCGACATGATCGGCGGGCCGGTCGTCAACCAGAACATGCAGGCGGCGGCAGTCAAAGGCCGTATCGTCGATGTCGGCCGCCTGGGCGGCCTGAAGGGCGAGATCGATCTCGACCTGCACAGCCTGAAGCGCATCAGCTTCGTCGGCGTGACCTTCCGCACCCGCTCGCTCGAGGAGATCCAGACCGTCATCCGCCTGATGGTCGACGACATCTGGCCCCATGTCGTCGCCGGTCGCGTCAAGGTGCCGATCGATCGCAGCTTCCCGCTCGAGCAGGCTGCCGGCGCCTACGCCCACATGCGCGCCAATGCCCACCTTGGCAAGGTGGTGCTCACGATAGCCTAGCGACAGCGCCGTCCGTTCTCAGGCCGTATGCAGCTCGTGATGCGGCAGGCGCGTGGTGCGCACCGCCATGGCGAGCGCGCGGCTTCCCAGGAAGCCGGCGAACAGGGCGGCCGCCGCCGCGAGATGCTGGGGATCGATCCACAGCTCGCGGAGCGCAGCGCTCGCAAAGTCGACCAAAGCGAGCAGCACGAGCGCCGACGCAGCGATGGTGCCGTCGGCGGAGCGGCGCTGGCGCATCAGGCCCGACGCCTGGTCGACTTCCATGGCCAACGCCCAGCCGCGCATGCGCCCGGCGACGGCGCCGACGAGCAACGCACCCAGCCACTCGGCATCGGTGGCGAGGTCGGCATCGAACACGCTGGCCAGCAGGATGAAGGCCACGACCATGGCGAGACAGGCGGGCATCGCCAGACGCCAGATCTTCACCACGTTGCCGCGCGCCTGCGGCAGGATGGTCGACAGGCAGATGACGGCGAGGACCACCGTGATCAGGTTCGAGAGGCTGAGAGGGGCGATCATCGGGGCGTCCATAACGTCGGTCACTCGTAGAATTGCGGCGAGCGCTTCTGGCCGGCACTCTGCGGCTTGTCGTGGTTGATCCAGAGTTCGGCCTTCTTCTCGGCGAGCAGGTCGGCGATCCGCCTGTAGGACGCCTGGGTCTGATCGGCGCTGGTGTTCATCGACGCAACGCGGCGATTGTCCCAGTTGTCCTTGAAGTGTGCGGCATCGCCCGACAGCACGAGCCAGCCGGTCTTGGGCAGGTGGACCAGCAGCGATTGATGGCCCGGCGTGTGACCGGGGGTGGCGATGAGGGTGACGCTGCCGTCGCCGAACACATCGAGATCGCCCTCGATCCTGCGCACCGGTCGCTCGCCCTTGAATGGCGGGTTCTTGCCCGGCGCGAACGCCCAGTCGAGCTCGGCCTTCTGGATCAGCAGAGTCGAGTCGGGAAACATGTCGACATTGCCGACGTGATCGCCGTGAGTGTGCGAGACGGCGACGTAGCGCACGTCGGCCGGCTTGACGCCGACCTCGGCCAACTGGGCGGCCAGCGTCTTGGCGCGGGTCGCCGTGCCGACCGGTCCGGTGACGGGCTTCCCGGCGACGGCATCGGGATAGCCGGTATCCCACAGGATCCAGTCCGAGCCGTGCTTGATCAGATAGCAATTGTCGGAGAGCTCGATCGGCTTGCCGACATTCACCCCCGGCGACCAGCGCGACTGGTCGGTCGCGGCGTTGTGCCCGCAATCCATGACGTAGAGCCGGTCGACCGTTCCCTGGGCGAAGGCCTGCGACGCCAGAAAGCCAATGACTCCGGCAAGGATCGATCCACCAATCAGTCGTCTGGCGCGCATGCCGACCTCCGACGTTACTCCCGCGTCCGCAGCCGGGCGACTCAGCGCGCCGGCTTGGGCGCTCCTCCCAGATGACGCGGCAGGAAGGCCGTGAGCAGGCCCAGCAGCAGCAGGAAGGGTGTGAGCCTGTAGACCGTCTCGATGCCGGCGACATCGGCGATCTGGCCGAGCGCCGCGGCGCCGAGCCCGCCCAGGCCGAACGAGAAGCCGAAGAACATGCCGGCGACCAGCCCGACGCGGCCGGGCAGCAGATCCTGGGCATAGACCAGGATGGCCGAGAAGGCCGAGGCCATGATTATCGCCACGGTGACGGCCAGCACGCCGGTCCAGAAGAGGTTGGCGTGGGGCAGCATCAGGGCGAACGGCAGCGCGCCGACGATCGAGAACCACATCACCGGTATGCGCCCGACCCGGTCGCCGAACATGCCGCCGGCGATGGTGCCGGCAACGATGCCGACCAGGAAGGCGAACAGGTAGAGCTGTGCCGTCTGCACATCGATGCCGAACTTGGCGATCAGGTAGAAGGTGAAATAGGAGCCGAGGCTCGCGCTGTAGACGTTTTTGGAGAAAAGCAGGGCCACCAGCACGGCCACGGCGGCGATGACGCGGCCGCGCGACAACCCCGGCGCGCGCGTGCCGGCCGCCGCGGCGCCGCCGCGCGCCGCCCGCTTGTGGGTGGCGGCGCGCCGGCGCGCATACCAGCCGCCGACCTGGAACAGCACGGTCATTGCAATCAGCGCCGCGCCGGAGAACCAGACGAGGCTGTGCTGACCCGCGGGGATCACGATGAAGGCTGCCAGCAGCGGGCCGGCCGCCGACCCCATGTTGCCGCCGACCTGGAACAGCGACTGGGCGAGGCCGTAGCGGCCGCCCGCCGCCATGCGCGCCACCCGCGAGGCCTCGGGATGGAAGATCGAGGAACCCATGCCGATCAGGGCGGCGGCCACCAGGATCGAGGAATAGCTGGCGGCGCGCGACATCAGCAGCAGGCCGATCAGGGTGAAGCCCATCCCGACCATCAGCGAATAGGGCTGCGGCTTCTTGTCGGTGTAGAAGCCGACCACCGGTTGCAGCATCGAGGCGGTGCACTGGAAGGCCAGGGTGATGAAGCCGACCTGGCTGAAGCTCAGTGCGTGTGAATCCTTGAGGATGGGATAGAGCGCCGGCACCAGCGACTGCATCATGTCGTTCAGCAGGTGGCAGAAGCTCAGCGAGAGGATGACGGCAAAGGTCGTGTTGTTGGCCGCGGCGGCCGAGACGGAACTCGACACGGAAGACGTTGCCGCGGGCGCGGCTCCCGCCGCCATCGTGTTGTCGGTCATGATGCTCGCACAATAGCAGGCGCGCCCGAAGAGACCACCATTGCGCCGACAAGCCAGCGTTGCAGCACCTCATGCGGACCGCGGGCGTCTCGCCCGCCTCATGATTCATGAGCGGGCGAGCCCAATGACGGCGGCTGCTTCCGAAGGTCACGCAACGACTCGCCGGGCTTGCACGTTGTGTGCACTGGCCCATGAACACCGACCTTCGCACATACACCGACGTTCCGGCGCGGCTCGACCGGTTGCCGTGGAGCGGTTTCCATCGGCTGGTCGTCGTGGCGCTGGGCATCACCTGGATCCTGGACGGCCTCGAGGTGACGCTGGCAGGTTCCGTCGCCGCCGCTTTGCAGACCAGCCCGCGCCTGCAGCTCACGGCCGAGCAGGTCGGGCTGACGGGCAGTGCCTATCTTGCAGGCGCCGTGCTGGGGTCCCTGTTCTTCGGCCATCTCACCGATCGCCTGGGACGCAAGAAGCTGTTCAACGTCACGCTCGGCGTCTACCTGGTGGCGACGGCGCTCACGGCGTTCTCCTGGGATTTCTACAGCTTCCTGTTGTTTCGCTTCCTCACCGGCGCCGGCATCGGCGGCGAATATTCGGCGATCAACTCGGCGATCCAGGAGCTCATTCCGGCACGGTTGCGCGGCCGCGTCGACCTCGCCATCAACGGCAGCTTCTGGCTCGGCGCCGCCGGCGGCGCGCTGCTGTCGGTGGTGCTGCTCGATCCCGAGCTGGTCGGCCCCGACCTCGGCTGGCGGCTGGCGTTCGGCAGCGGCGCTGCCCTCGGCCTGGTGATCCTCTATCTCAGGCGCTTCCTGCCAGAGAGCCCGCGCTGGCTGATGATCCACGGCCAGCCGGGCGAGGCGGCGCGAGTCGTCGGCGAGATCGAGGCCCGCGTGGCGGCCGGCGGCCACGTCCTGCCTCCCCCGTCGAGCTCGGCCCTGGCGCTGCGGGCCACCCATCGCGTGACCATGGTCTCGGTGGCGCGGACCCTGCTGCGCCAGTATCCCGGCCGGACCACGCTCGGCCTGGTGCTGATGGCGGCTCAGGCCTTCGTCTACAACGCGATCTTCTTCACCTATGCGCTGGTGCTGACCCGCTTTTACGGCGTGCCGGCCGACGCGGTCGGGCTCTACATCCTGCCGTTCGCGCTCGGCAACTTCCTCGGGCCGCTCCTGCTCGGGCCGCTGTTCGACACGGTCGGCCGCAAGACCATGATCTTCATCACCTATGCCGTCTCCGGCCTGCTGCTGGCCGCCACCGCTGTGCTGTTCGACCTCGGGCTTCTCGATGCCACGACGCAGACGGCAATGTGGTGCATCGTGTTCTTCTTCGCCTCGGCGGCGGCCAGTGCCGCCTACCTGACGGTCGGCGAATGCTTCCCGCTCGAGATCCGCGCTCTCACGATCGCCCTGTTCTACGCCTTCGGCACCCTGCTGGGCGGTGTCGGCGGTCCGTGGCTGTTCGGCGTGCTGATTGCGAGCGAGAGCCCGCGCGAGATCGTGCTGGGCTACCTGCTGGGCGCCGCCCTCATGATCGTCGCCGCCCTCGTCACGCTGAAGCTCGGTGTGAAGGCGGAATGCAAGTCGCTCGAGGAAGTGGCGCCGCCCCTGTCGGGCGGCTGATCGCGGGCGGCTGACTCATAGGCGCCGACCTTGGCGAAGGAGCGTCATGCGCCGGGAGCGCGCCACTCCTGTGGCGTTCATGCGGTGTGGGAACACAGAGAAGAGCGCCGCGGGAGTGGTGCGCTCCCAGCCATGACCCCTCCGTCGGCGTAAGACGCCGACACCTCCCCAAGCGAAGCTTGGGGGGAGGCGAAAGCCTATGCCGGCACCGGGCGGGCGCGCTGGTTGTAGAGCATCTTGCGGATGCGGGCCTGCTCCTCGGGCGGCAGCTTGGTGTTGTCGACCGAGAGGTCAGCGCCGACCGCCATGCCCTTCTGGACGGCCGGGCGGGCGCCCAGCTCCTCGAACCAGCGCTTGAAGTGCTTGAACTCCTCGATGTCCTGGCCCTGGAACTTCCAGTTGATCGTCCATGGATAGCAGATCATGTCGGCGATCGTGTATTGGTCGCCGGCCAGATACTTGTGCTTGTAGAGCCGGTTGTTGAGCACGCCGTAGAGGCGGTTGACCTCGTCGGTGAAGCGCGTGATGGCATAGGTCTGGTCGCCGAACTGCTTCTGGTCGACGCGGCGGAAATGGCCGCACTCGCCGCTCTTCGGCCCCTGGTTGGCCATCTGCCAGATCAGCCACTGGTTGACGTCGTAGCGCGTCCGCAGGTCCTGCGGGTAGAACTTCCCGGCCTTCTCGGCGATGTACATCATGATCGCGCCCGATTCGAAGACGACGATCGGCTTGCCGCCGTCCTTCGGCTCGCGATCGACCATCACGGGCATGCGGTGATTGGGGTTCATCTCGAGGAACTCGTCGGTGAACTGGTCGCCGCGCCCGATGTTCACGGGCACGATCCTGTAGGGCAGGCCGCATTCCTCGAGCAGGATGGTGACCTTCTTGCCGTTGGGCGTGGGCCAATAGTGCAGATCGATCATGGGGTGAATCCCTCCTTGGGTTGGCCGGAGCTTAGCCATCTTGCCGGCCCGCCGCCAAGCGTGCGGCGGCAGGGCACGGGCGGTGGACGATTTTCTCGCGGTTCGCGGTGCGTGACACCGGGCCTGAAAATGCGCGACAACATGCGATGATCGAAAATCAGATCGGGCGCTCGGTTCGCCGCCTCGAGGACGTTCGCTTCCTTCTCGGCCAGGGGCGCTATGTCGACGACATCGCTCGCTCGGGTGAGCTGCACGCCCATGTCCTGCGCTCGCCGCATGCCCATGCGATCCTCTCGCGCATCGACGTGACCGAGGCCGCGGCGCTGGCGGGAGTCCGCGGCGTCTTCACCGCGGCCGACCTGGCGGCCGACGGCATCGGCACGCTGCCCTGCATGGCGGCGGTGAAGCCGCTGATCGTGCCGCCGCGCACGGCGCTGGCCACCGATCGCGTCCGCCATGTCGGCGATCCGGTGGCCTTCATCGTCGCCGACAGCGCCGAGATCGCGCGCGAGGCGGCCGAGCTGGTCGAGGTCGAGTATCAGCCGTTGCCCGCCGTGGTCGACGGCCAGGCAGCGCTCGCCGCCGATGCCCCGATGATCTGGGACCAGGCGCCGGGTAATCTCGCCTTCCACGTCCAGCGCGGCGACGCCGATGCGGTCGCCCGCGCCCTGGCGGGCGCCGCGCACGTGGTCGAGCTCGAGATCGTCAACAATCGGGTCGTCGTGGCGCCGATCGAGCCGCGCACCGGCATCGCCCGCTACGATGCCGCAAGCGACACGATGGATCTCCAGCTCGCCGGACAGGGCCTGCACGGCATCCGCCGCCAGCTCGCCGAGTTCGTGTTCAAGGTCCCGCTCGAGCGCATCCATCTCAGCGCGCCCGATGTCGGCGGCGGCTTCGGCATGAAGAACTTCGTCTATCCCGAGTGGGTGCTGCTGCTGTGGGCCGCGCGCAAGCTCGGCCGTCCGGTGCGCTGGATCGCCGACCGCGCCGAGGAGTTCGTCGCCGGGACGCAAGGCCGCGACATCGACGCGCGCGCCCGGTTGGCGCTCGACGCGGACGGCCGCATCCTGGCGCTCGACGTGGCGATGGTCGCCAATCTCGGCGCCTATCTCTCGGGCAACGGACCAGGCGCGTCGGTGATTGCCGCCTCGACGGCGCAGGGCGGCGTCTACGACGTGCCGGCGATCCATGTCGATGTGCGCGGCGCCTTCACCAACACGGTGCCGGTCGACGCCTATCGCGGCGCCGGCAAGCCCGAGGCGAACTACATCATCGAGCGCGCCATCGAGCAGGCGGCGCGCGTGCTGGGCCGCGATCCTGCCGACCTGCGGCGGCAGAACCTGATCGCTGCGTTCCCGCACAGGACGGCGATGGGCATGGCGATCGATTCCGGTGGTTTCGTCGACAATCTCGACGCCGCTCTCGCGCGCTCGGACAGGGCAGGCTTCGCGGCGCGGCGCGAGGCGTCGCGCCGCGCCGGCAAGCTGCGCGGCATCGGCGTCGGCTGCTTTCTCGAGACGTCGCGCGGCGCGCCCAACGAGGGTGCCGAGGTGCGCTTCGAAAGCGATGGCCGGGTGACGGTCGCCGTCGGCACCGAATCGAACGGCCAGGGTCACGAGACCGCCTATGCCCAGATCGCGGCCGACCGGCTCGGCCTGCCCCTGCAGACCTTTCGCTACGTTCAGGCCGATACCGCAGCCGTGAAGAGCGGCGCGGGACATGGTGGTGCGCGCTCGATGCACATGGGCGGCGCTGCCGTGGTCAAGGCGATCGACGCGGTGCTGGCCAAGGCGCGCAAGCTCGCCGCGCATCTGCTGCAAGCGTCGGAGGAGGAGATTCAGTTCGCCGGCGGCCGCTTCTCGGTGCGGGGCAGCGATCGCAGCATCGATCTGCTCGCCGTGGCCCGGAGCGCGCGCGATGCCGCCAATCTGCCGGACGGCATGTCGCCGGGCCTCGGCGAGCACGTCATGAACATGACGGATGTCTTCACCTTCCCGAGCGGTTGCCACGTCGCCGAGGTCGAGATCGACCGCGAGACAGGTGCCACCAGCCTGGTGCGCTATGTCGCCGTCGACGATTACGGCCGCCTGATCAATCCCTTGCTGACGGAAGGGCAGGTGCAGGGCGGCGTCACGCAAGGCATCGGCCAGGCGCTGCTCGAGCACACGGTATACGACCCGGACTCCGGTCAGCTGACGAGCGGCTCGTTCATGGATTACGCGCTGCCGCGCGCCGACGATCTGCCGGCCTTCGACATCGCCCTGATAGAGCGGCCGACGCTTGCCAATCCGCTGGGCGTCAAGGGCTCGGGGCAGGCGGGCTGCATCGCCGCGCCGCAGACCGTGATGGCCGCGATCCTCGATGCGCTGGCCCAGGCCGGCGTCGACGGCATCGAGATGCCGGCCACGCCGGAACGGGTGTGGCGGGCGCTGAGAAGCGCGAGGTCATAGCTCTCCCCAGCTCTGCCGGGAAAGATGGAAACGCTCGGCGCACGTCAATGAGGCCGTCGACGCCGTGGACGCGGCATGTTTCTTGCTGTTTGATCGGCGATCATGGCTGAGCTGAATACGTTGACCGCCACCGAGCTCGCGCGTCGGATCGATGCGGGCGCGGTGACCGCGGAGGCGATCGTGCGCGACCATCTCGCGCGCATCGACGAGCGCGACGCCGATGTGCTGGCATGGTCGCATCTCGCACGCGAGGCTGCACTCGAACGCGCCAGGGTGCTCGATCGCGGACCACGCCAGGGCCTGCTGCATGGCATCCCGATAGGCGTGAAGGACATCATCGATTCGTGGGACCAGCCGACGACCTACGGCTCGCCGATCTACAAGACGCATCAGCCGCTCGCCGATGCCGCCACCGTCGCCCTGGCGAAGGGCGAGGGCGCGATCCTGCTCGGCAAGACGGTGACGACCGAGTTCGCCAATCGTCATCCCGGCGTGACGAAGAACCCGCACAATCCGGCGCATACGCCGGGCGGCTCGTCGTCCGGCTCGGCTGCTGCGGTCGCCGACTTCCAGGTCGTGCTCGCCACCGGAACGCAGACCGGCGGCTCGGTGATCCGGCCCGCCGCGTTCTGCGGCGTCGTCGGCTACAAGCCGACCTATGGCCATTTCGCCCCCGCGGGCATGAAGGCCAACACCGAATGGCTCGACACGATCGGCGCCTATGCGCGCAGCGTCGAGGACATCGCGCTGTTGCGCGCCGCGTTGATGGCGATGCCGTACCGGCCGGTCGCGCCGCTCGACAAGCCACCGCGCATCGCCGTCTGCTTCACGCACCACAAGGCCGAGCTGTCGGCTGAAGGCACGGAGGCGGTGCAGGAGGCGGCGGCGCGACTTGCCAAGGCCGGCGCCAGCGTGAGCGAGATCGAGCTGCCGCCGCCGGTGCGCGACATGACCGAGGGACAGCGCACGCTCAGCGCCTTCGACGGTCCGCGTGCCCATGCCGACGAGGCGCGCCGCTTCCCGCATCTCTTGAGCGAAAGTCTGAAGAACGACAAGCTCGCCGCCGGGGCGAAGATCGACTACGCGACCTGGGTCGCCGCCCGCAAGCTGGGCGAGACGGGTCGCGCCGCGGTCGACGCGATGTTCGGTGCGTTCGACGCCATCCTCACGGCGCCGGCACCGGGCGAAGCGCCGCTTGGTCTCGAGGCCACCGGCAAGGCGACGTTCAACCTGCTGTGGACCTATCTCTGGATGCCGTGCATCACCCTGCCGTTCACCCGGGGACCGACCGGCTTGCCGCTCGGCATCCAGCTGGTCGGCCGCCAGCACGAGGACGCAGCCTTGCTCGACGTCGCCGCCTGGGCGCGGAGGGCCCTGTCATGAAGCCGCTCAGCGCCACCGAAGCGGTCGCCGCCATCGAGAGCGGCAAGCTCACCGCCGAGAAGGTCGTGCGGGCCTGCCTCGACCGCATCGCCGAGCGCGAGCCGGCGGTCAAGGCCTGGGCCTTCCTCGAGCCGGCGCTGGCGCTCGCCCAGGCCAGGGCGGCCGATGCCGCGCGGGGCGGCGTGCTGCGCGGCGTGCCGATCGGGGTGAAGGACATCATCGACACCCACGACATGCCGACCGGCCACAACTCGCCGATCTTCCAGGGCAAGGCGCCGTTCGGCGACGCCGCCTGCGTGGCGCTCTGCCGGACCGCCAATGCGGTGATCCTGGGCAAGACGGTGACGACGGAATTCGCCAATCGTCATCCCGGCCCCACCGTCAATCCGCACAATCCGGCGCACACGCCGGGCGGCTCGTCGTCGGGCTCGGCAGCTGCCGTCGCCGACGGCCACGTGCCGCTTGCCTTCGGCACGCAGACCGGCGGCTCGGTGATCCGGCCGGCCGCCTATTGCGGCGTGATCGGCTACAAGCCGACCTTCGGCGATTTCTCGCGCGTCGGCATCAAGATGCAGTGCCATTCGGTCGATACGCTCGGCCTGATGGCGCGCACGCTCGACGACATCGCCCTGTTCCGCGGCGCCGTGCTCAAGCTGCCGCCGATCAGGATCGATCGCGGCATCGCGCGGCCGCGCATCGGCCTCTGTCGCACGCCGATCTGGAGCGAAGCCGAGCCTGACACGAAGAAGCTCCTGGAGGCGACGGCCTCGAAGCTCGCCGACAAGGGCGCCTCGCTGATCGACGTCGCTTTTGCCGCGCCGTTCGCCGACATCCTCGACGACCATGCCGCCATCACCAGCTGGGAGGGCGCGCGCAACTATGCCGACGAGCGGCTGCGCAATCCCGACAAGGTGAGCCGCGCGCTGATGGACGGCGCGATGAAGCGCGGGCTCGAGACCAGCTTCGAGCGCTACGTCGCCGCGCAACGCAAGGCGGTGGCCTTCCGCGCCCATGTCGATTCTCTGTTCGACAAGGTCGACGTGCTGCTCTGCCCGAGCGCCCCGGGCGAGGCGCCCAAGGGGGTCGAGTTCACGGGAGACCCGCGCTTCAACTCGATCTGGACCCTGGCCGGCACGCCCTGTGTTACGCTGCCGGCCGGCAGCGGCGCGAACGGCCTGCCGCTCGGCATCCAGTTGGTCGGTTTGCGCCATGCCGACGATCGTCTGCTGTCCGTCGCCGCCTGGGTCGCAGCCCATCTCGACTGAGGCTCCGGCTTCATCTCGACCGAGACCCATCTCAACTGAGGTTCTTCATGCCCCGCATCAACGGTGAAAGATTGTTGGCCGATCTGCGCCGCATCGCCGATTTCGGCCGCTACCAGACCGGCGTGCATCGCCCGCATCTGTCGCCGCAGGACGTCGAGAGCCGGCACTGGCTCGCCGGCCGCATGAAGGAGGCCGGCCTCGAGCCGGTGATCGACGGCGTCGGCAACGTGATCGGCCGCAGCCCCAAGAGCGGGCCGCGCCTGCTGATGGGCTCGCACACCGATACCCAGCCGCGCGGCGGCTGGCTCGACGGCGTGATGGGCGTGATCTACGGGCTCGAGGTGGCGCGCGCGCTGGCCGAGGATCCTGACACCGCGCATCTCGCGGTCGACGTCGCGTCGTGGGCCGACGAGGAGGGCCATTGGGGCGGCATGATCGGCAGCAAGTCGTTCATCGGCCGCATCACCGAGGCCGACATCGACAATGCCCGTCATCGCGACGACGGCAGCAAGATGCGCGATGCCCTGAAGGCGGCCGGCCTCGACAAGGCGCCGCGGATCGAGCTCGAGGAGGGTCGCTATCGCGCCTATCTCGAGGCGCATATCGAGCAGGGCGGACTCCTGGAGGCGAGCGACAAGCGGATCGGCGTCGTCACGGCGATCGTCGGCATCTACCAGTACCGGCTGGCGTTCAGCGGCATCCAGAACCATGCCGGCACGACGCCCATGCCGATCCGCAAGGACGCCGGCGTGGCGATGATGCGGCTCTACCAGGCGGTGATGGAGCGCTTCCCCGCGCTCGCCGGGCCGCGCAGCGTGTGGACGGTCGGCAAGATGTCGGTCGAGCCCGGCGCGCCGGCGATCATTCCCGGCCGGGCCGAGATGATCCTGCAGTTTCGCGACGCCGATCCCGCCGTGCTGCAGCGCCTCGAGGCGGCGCTGCTCGAGATCGTCGACGAGCAGCAGAAGCGCGGGCCGTGCACCATCGACTGCACCAACCTCTCGCGCACCATGCCGGCGCCGATGGAGGAGCGTCTGCTCGAGGCGCTCGACGAGGCGGCCGAGAAGCATGCCGCCGGCCGGCACGTGCGCATGCCGTCGGGCGCCGGCCACGATGCCCAGATCCTGGCCCAGCGCCTGCCGTCCGCCATGATGTTCGTGCCGTCGATCGGCGGCATCTCGCACCATTTCACCGAGAACACCGCCGACGCCGACATCGTCCTCGGCTGCCAGGTCTTCGCCGATGCCGCGGCGAAGATTTTGAAAAGCAATTAGAGGCAGGAAAGGTCCCTCGCTTACGGTGCTTGCTTCGCAAGCGCCTTGCTCGGGATGACATCGCCTTTGGGGCAACACCCCCGGTGTCATCCCGAGCACAGCGAGGACCTTTCTTCAAGTCTTTCCATCGGTCACGCCCTCTCCACCATCGCCCTGAGCCGGGCCAGGGCGTGGTCCCAGTGGCGGGAGACCTGGGCGAGGTAGTCGCGCGCCTCGTCGATCGGCCCGGGATCGAGCGTGAACAGGCTTTCGCGGCCGCTGCGGGTGGCGCGGACCACGCCGGCGCCTTCGAGGACGCGCAGGTGCTTGGTCACGGCCTGGCGGGTGAGCCGCGTCGTCGCGGTCAGGCGGGAGATCGATTGCGGCGATCCCGCCGCCAGCCGGCCGATCAGCTGAAGCCGGGTCTCGTCGCCCAGGGCGGCGAACACGGCCGCGCCGGTCCTGACGGCCGCAGCCGCGCTACGCCGCATCGCGCAGGTACCCGGCGATGTTCTCCATCTGGATGGTCCAGCCGCCCTCGTTCGAGCGGAAGGCGAGATCGCGACGATGGCTGGGCAGCTTGTCGAAGCCCGATTCGACCACCTTCAGGCGTGTTCCCGTCGCCGTCCGTTCCAGGGTGAACTCGACCAGCGTCGGCGTCTCGCCGCTGTAGTCGTGCTGCGGGTCGATGGCGTAGGGGTGCCAGGTGAAGGAGAACAGCCGCTCGGGCTCCATCTTCTGCACGACGGCCTGCCAGCGCAGATGCTCGTAGCCGGGATAGGTGATGTGCCCGCGCGACGTTTCGCCGACCACGAACGGGCTCTCGATATGGACCCGGAACCATTCGCCGAACTGGCGATGGTCGGTGAGCGCCCGCCATACCCGGGAGAGCGGGGCCGCGAGGTCGACGGTCTTTTCGATGCGATCGCTCATGCGCAACTCCTTGGTTGCGCGACAGATAGGTCGCGTCGCGGCAATAGGCAATCAATTTGTTGCCTATCTTCCGATCCTCCTGACAGAACGCCGTCAGGAGGACGGCACCGGGTTTGGTGTCGATGGAAGTGGTCGTCGTCGAGCCGGCCTGATCGAGGTCCAGGGCGAGAACCTTGCGCCGAGAGTGCAGGCTGTCCTTCTTGTGTCGACGTCGGTCATTCTTGCATAGTCGCTGCTGCAGAAGCGGCCATGTACAGTCAATTGGACGATCGCTCCGCCGGGTGCGGATTATTCGCTTGGTCCAAGGGTTGAAGGCAGCCGCCTTCCGCCATGCCGATTCACCTCGACATATTCCATCCCAATCGCATTGTGGTCGTCGTCGCACGCGGATCGATCACGACGGAGGAAACACTGAGGGCCATCCAGGAGTTCGTCGAGAAAGGCATGGTCCACTACCGCAAGATCATCGATATCTCGCTGGGCCGCTCGTACATGGACCCCGAGCTGGTCGAGAAGATAGCGGCATTTGTGCGCGCTGCGCCGCATGGGGCGAACCGCGGGCCGTTGGCCTTCGTGGTCGACCGCATCGAAGGCAACCCCATGGCGCAGTACTTCGCCGAGCTGACCGAGTCGGAGCGTCCGGTCAAGGTGTTTACCAGCTTGAGCGAGGCGCGGCGCTGGCTCGACGAGAATTCGACGATCTGAAGGCTGCCGGCTCAACCGTCGACGCCGACCGGCATTCGAAGCACATCATTCGAAGCACGTTATTCGAAGCACTGGGCGGCGCGGATCGAGCAGGAGTCCGCCGGGACGCGTCGATTGCAGTCGTTCCAGGCAATGTCGCTCGCCTCGTCGCGCGTCGCGCCCGAGCCGGCGCCGAACGCATTGCCCGGACCGCTGCGCGCATAGGCGACGCAGCGGGCAGCGGCCATGAGGACCAGCCGGCAGCCTGTGCCGCATTCGCCAAGGGCCGTCATCCCGGCCGCTTCGCCCGTCGCCATGCCGACCGCGTAGCCGAAGTTGCTCCTCCCGTCGGTCGCGACGGCGACCCAGGTCTGCTGCTGGGCCTGCGCCGCGCCCGTGGCAAGCAGCGCCGTTGCGGCAATCGAGCGGATCGTGCCCGCCGCTCGTCTGGCCGGCATCATTTCGGCGCATTCCGCACCAGAAGATCGCGCACGCCGTTGCCCTTGTTTGCGGCGTCCCAGGCGTCGCGTTTCTCCCACAGGCCGACCTGCGAGCGCGGGCCACCCGGTACGCAGAGCGGCAGCGGGAAGCCGCTGCGGTGGACCTCGTAATAGATCTCGGCATCCGGACGCTTCAGCAGCGGCACGACGAACTTCCCTCCAGCGATCAATTGCCGGGTTTATAGCCGATCGAATCGATGATCGTCTTCCAGCGCGCCAGGTCGGCCGTCATGCGCTGGGTGAATTCGGTTGGCGTCGAGGTCTCGATGTCGAGGCCGAGCTCGACCAGCTTCCGGGTGACCTCGGGTGATCTCAGGACGGCCTGCAGTTCCCTGCCCCAAGCCTCGTTCAGTCCGGCCGGAAGCTTTGCGGGGGCGAAGAACACGTACCAGCCCAGGATGTTCAGCTTGGGATAGCCGAGCTGCGTCGCCGTTGGGATCTCGAGCGCCGACGTGGTGGGCTTCAAGCCCGAGGTGAAGATCACCTTCACCTTGCCGGCGCGGTGATGCTCGAGGAAGTCGGTGATGCCGCCGCAGCCCGCCGCGATATGGCCGCCCTGGAGGTCGGCGACCAGCGGCGCGGCGCCACGATAGGGTACCGGCTCCAACGGGATGCCGATCTCGCGGCCGGCCATGACGCCGAAGAAATGCGTGAACGAGCCGAGTGCCGTGGTGCCGAAGCTCTGCCGAGTGGGATTCTTCTTCAGCCACTCGATATACTCCGGCAGGCTGTTGACGCCGATGGTCGGTGACACGCAGAAGGCGGTCTGCACCGTGCCGGCGAGCGTGATCGGGAGGAGGTCGGTCAATGGATCGAACGGCACCGATTCCATGGTGAGCTTCTGCACGATCGTGGCGCTCGGCACGTAGGCGATGACAGTGCCATCGGGCGGGCTGTTCTTCAGCGTCTCGACGGCGATGGTTCCCGAGGCGCCGGCCTTGTTGTCGATGATGACGTTGCGCCCGGTGCGCTGCTTCAGGGCGTCGGCGATGAAGCGCGCCATCACGTCGGTGCCGCCGCCGGCGGGAAAGCCGACCAGGATCTTGATCGGCTTGTCGGGCAGGCCGGTCTGGTCGGCGCGCACCGAGGCGAGCGGCGCCGCCAGCGCCGACGCCCCCAGCGCCAGGGTCGAGCGGCGGGTGATCCTCTTGAGCATGCTTCCTCCTACGACACGAGACTCCACGCAAGCTCGGCGCGCTCGCGCGCCGACCGGCTCATCTTCACCGACTCCGGATTGGACGAGTTGCCCTGCAGGCCGCGGCGGTAGACGCCTTGCGCGATCGCGGCGAGCCGGAACAGGGAGAAGGCGAGGTAGTAGTTCCAGTGCGGAATCGACTCGCGGCCCATGCGCCGGCAGTAGGCGGCGACGTACTCGTCTTCGGTGGGCAGGCCGAGCTGCCGGAAGTCCACCGACGCGAAGCCATGCGGCGGCTCGGCCAGGTGATAGCCGAGGCAATTGTAGGCGATGTCGCACAAGGGATGGCCGAGCGTCGAAAGCTCCCAGTCGAGGACCGCCACGACGCGTGGCTCGGTGGGATGGACGATCAGGTTCCCGAGCCGGTAGTCGCCGTGAACGATGCCGGTCGGGTCCTCGGCCGGGATGTGCTCGGGCAGCCACGCCGAGAGCTTGTCCATGGCCACGATCTCCTCGGTCTTGAGCTCGGCGTACTGCTTGGTCCAGCGCGCCAGCTGGCGGGCGATGTAGTGGCCGGTGCGGCCGTAGTCCCCCAGCCCGACCTTGACCGGATCGACCTTGTGCAGGCGCGTGAGCACGTCGTTCATCGAATCGAAGATGGCCGCGCGCTCGGCCGGCGTCTGGTCGGGCATCGAGGCATCGATCAGGATGCGGCCGGGCACCGCATCCATGAGATAGAACATCTGGCCGATCACCGAGTCGTCGGTGCAGAGCAGGCGGGCACGCGCCACCGGCACGTCGGTGTCGGCCAGCGCCGAGATGACGCGGAACTCGCGATCGACCTGGTGCGCCGATGCCACCAGCTTGCCAGGCGGCTTCTTGCGCAGCACGAAATCCTTGCGCTTGCCGTCCGCCATCTCGGCCGACACGAAGAAGGTCGGGTTGGAGTGACCTGAGTCGAACTGCCGGACCTCGAGTCCGCCGCGATAGGCATCGAGATGCAGCGCGAAATAGCGATCGAGTGAGGCGGCATCGAAGCGATGACGCTCCATCACCGGTACGGTGTTGGCATAGGTTGGCATGACGGGGGAGCCTATGTTGGCCAAGGACGAGTCGGCAAACCGCCGGTCCCGCTGCGAGGAACTGGGCAGAGAATCTCAGCCCCCGTTTTTGCCTGCGCCTTTGCCGGAAATGCGCGTCATGCGCTGGGACCGCGCCACTCCTGTGGCGCTCTTCTCATTCTCCTCCCCAGCTTCGCTGGGGAGGTGTCGCGTCATACGCGACGGAGGGGTCAAGGGCACAGGAGGGGTTGCTCACGACCCCTCCGTCCGCGATTACGCGGACACCTCCCCAGCAAAAGCTGGGGAGGGAATGAGAAGAGCGCCACGTCGACGGAGATTACTCCACCCTAAGTGGCGGGCTCCCGGCGATGACTAGTGCGTTCCGGCGACGACGTCGTCGATCGTCTCGACGAATGCCCTGACCACGGGTTCCAGGATCTCCGGGCCGGTCGTCGCTGCCGAATCGGCCGGTGTGTGGAAGAAGGTATGCAGCGCCGCCATGCCGAAGAAGCGCGGATAGCCTGCCGCCATCACCTCGCGCAGCTCGCCGATGCCGGCGCGGTCGCCGACCAGCGGCTGGCCGGCGATGTCCTTGAAGCGGCGGGCGACGATCGCGTCCATCGCCTGGGAGCGCAGGATGACGCGCACGCGCGAATCCACCGTGCGGTCGGTCACCCAGCGGCCGTTCTCGCGGCGCCACTCGAAGCAGGCGAGCGACGCGCCGAAATGGGCCCACGCCAGGGTCGCATCGGCGGACGGTGCGCCGTCGTGCAGGAAATGCTCCATGCCGCCGTGGCCGATCTCGTGGCCGGTCGTGGCGACGAAGGCGAAATTGGCTTTGGGCCAGCGTGTTGCGGCGAGGCGTGCGACGGCAAGGAAGCCCGCGATGCCGGGACCGCGCTCGCAGGTGCTGGTGAACCAGCTGGTCACGGGGGTCGACACGACGATCCAGTTGCGATTGCCGGGACCGCGCTGCAGGTGCGCGACGACGTTGCGGCCCGGCACGTCGCGGCGCCACGTCCCGCGGACTTCGACCGAGACGGGCCGTCCGTCGCGCTGGGCAGCCTCGAGCCAGGGCCGGTCCTTGGGGGCCACCAGGATCACCGGGACCGGCCAGGGCTTCTCCTTCTGGTCGACGTTGTAGGTGAAGATCTCGCCGCTCGGATGGTCGATGGTGAGCAGCACCGCCACCGGCCGGCGCGCCAGCGCCGTCGCGATCACGGCGCGATGCTGGGCACTGAGATAGGCGCCGCGGTCGAAGGCGAGATCGGCGCGCACGAAGGTGCCGTCCGCCGGGTCGGCACCCGAAGCCGCGATCGGCGCGGTGACAGAGAAGCTCGCCTGCGCCTCGGGTATCCACCATTGCGGCATGACGCTGCGGCTCTCGTCGCCGATGGTGAGCGTTGCGGACTCGAGCTCATGCTGGCGGGACAGCGTGAAAGGCTGAGACGAGACCTCGAGGCCCGCGCGCCCGAGCTCGTCCGCGATCCAGGCCATCGCCTGCTCGGCGCCTTGCGAGCCGTAGCGATGCACGCCGAAAGCCTCGTAGCGCCGGACGTCGGCGTAGAGCGTGCTGCCGGCCAGCGGGTCTGCCGCGAGAGCAGGATTGGTCATCAGGAGGAGCAGGGTGACGAGGGGGCGCCCGACGCCCACCTCAACCGTCCCACACGTTCTGCGGCATCGGCAGCTTGGCGAAATCCCGGTCGACCAGCGGCCGGTGATGGCTGACGCCTTCCTTCTCGAGCAGCATCATCCATTGCCGCACATGCTGGCCGCTGTGCCAGGTCGTGCGCTCGAACAGATCGTGCAGCGGCTGCGGCCCGTAATAGGTCGCAAGCGTGCGCGTGGCGGCGGTGTCGCCGTTGGCCCACCAGTCGCGCAGGCGCTGGCGCACCCCGGCGCCGTAGGCGACCAGCGCCGCCGTGTCGGCATCGTCGGCCGGCTTCTCGGCGAACATCGCCTGCACCAGGGTGGCGCCCTGGTTGGTGTCGAGGAAGGCGTCGACCACGCGGAACAGGTGGAAGGCCAGGGTGCGATAGCTGCGCGGCCGGCCCGGCACGTGCGTGTCGAGGCGGTCGTGCGGCATCAACGGCAACAACTCCAGGGCTGCGCCGAGGAACTTGTCGAGCCGCGCGTAGAGCTCGTCGGTCGACAGCTCCGGGCCGGATTTCTCCATCAGGCCGAGGAAGTCGACGATCTGCTTGGTGCTCTGGCCGAACGTGAATTTGTCGCCGCGCGAGAGCACCGGCACCGACCGCGCGCCGAGCTTCTGCAGCTCGGCGAGGCCAGCCGGGTCTTCGAGAACATTCACCGAAACGAAGTCGATCCCACGGACCGATAGAAACTCCTTGAGTCTCAGGCAGCTGGTTCAACCAGGCTGCCAGAACACCTTCAGCGGCTCGCTCATGCGACTCTCCTGCTCGGGCCCGAACTTGCTCGGGCCCATCTTGCTTGAGATCATCTTACTCCGGCTTGTGGCAGACGACACAGATCTTGTTGCCGTCGAGGTCCCTCAGATAGGCACCATAGTAGTTGGGATGGTAGTGCGTGCGCAGCCCCGGCGCACCTTCGTCCTTGGCGCCGCCCGACATGCCTGCCCTGTGCGCGGCGTCGACCGCGGCGCGATTGGGGGCATCGAGGCCGATGGTGATGCCGTTGCCGACGCTCGCCGGTTTCTCGTCGATCGGGCTCACGATCCACAGCTGCGGCCGGCCGCCGGCGAGGCCGTAGCCGGCGCCGTTGGGAAAGCTCATGTGGCACACCAGGCCGAGCGGCTTCAGCAGCTCGTCGTAGAACGCCTTGGCCCTGGCTATGTCGTTGCTGCCGACGGTGACGTGACTGAACATGGGCGATCCCTCCCTGGTGTCATTCTCCTCCCTAAGCGAAGCTTGGGGAGGTGTCGCCGTCTTACGGCGACGGAGGGGTCATGAGCACCACCATTGACGCTCATGACCCCTCCGTCCGCATCGGCATTTTGGCCGCAGAGCGGCCAAAAGCCTTGGACGCGGACACCTCCCCAGCGAAGACGCTAGGGAGGAGGTTTGATTACGACGCGGCCGGAGCATAGACCGAGGCGAGCTGGCGCGACACCAGGCGGGCGTAGAGGCCGCCGCGGGCGAGCAGCGAGGCGTGCGTGCCGGTCTCGGCGACCCGGCCGGCATCGAGCACGACGATGAGGTCGGCGTCGCGCACGGTCGACAGACGATGGGCAATGACGATGGTGGTGCGGTCGGCCTGCAGCAGGTCGAGGGCGCGGCGCACCGCCTGCTCGTTCACTGCATCGAGATGCGAGGTCGCCTCGTCGAGCACCAGGATCGGCGCGTCCTTCAGGAAGGCGCGGGCGATGGCGACGCGCTGCCGCTGGCCCCCCGACAGGCTGGTGCCGCGCTCGCCGACCGGTGAGTCGAGCCCGTCGGGCAAAGCCGCCACCAGCTCGGCGAGCGAGGCATGCCTGATCGCCGCCTGCAGCTCGGCTTCCGAAGCGTCGGGCCGGGCGATCAGGATGTTGGCGCGCAGCGTGTCGTTGAACAGGTAGGTGTCCTGGGCGACCAGTGCGACCAGGCGGCGCAGATCATCGAGCTTGTAGTCGCGCAGGTCGGCGCCGTTCAGGGTGATGCGGCCGCCGTCGGGGTCCCAGAATCGCATCAGCAATTGCGCCGTCGTGGTCTTGCCGGCGCCCGACGTGCCGACCAGCGCCACCGTCTTGCCGGCGGGGATGACGAAGCTCACGCCGCTCAGCGCGCGGCGCGTCTGGCCGGGATAGGCGAAGTCGACATTCTCCAGCGCAAGCGCGGCGGCGCCGGCGCGCGGCGGCACGCCCGGTCCGTCGCGCACCGGGATCGGCTCGTTGGCGAGCGCGTAGACGCGCCGCGTCGCGCCCAACGTGTCGGCGAGCTGGCGGCCGATCTGGGCGATCTCCGACACCGGCAGGAAGGCTGCCATGGCGAGGATGGTCATCAGCGGCAGCAGGCCCGGATCGAGCGCGCCCTGCGCCGACAGGGCGGCGCCGGTCACGACGACGGCGAGGCCGCCCAGACCGGTCATCACCTCGAGCACCGCGTGCTGGCGGGTCAGCTCGCTGAAGAACGGCAGGCGCAGCGAGATCTGGCGCTGCGACAGCTCGTCGAGGCGCGAGCCGCGTCTGTCCTCCTGCTGGAAGGCCACGATCTCGCCCAGGCCCTGCACCGAATCGACGGCGAAGGCGCCCAGCTCGCCCGCCGCTTCGCGTGCCTCGCTGCCCAGCCGGTCGACGCGCTTGCGCATCAGGAAAGGGCTGAGCCCGACCGCGAGCAGGAACGGCAGCAGCGCCAGCGCCAGCCAGCCGCTGGCCCAGGCCAGCACGGCGACGACGACCGCCGGCACCAGGATGGCGACGAAGGCCGGCGCCACCGTGTGGGCGAAGAAGTACTCGACCAGCTCGACGTCGTGTGTGGCCAGCGCCATCAGGTCGCCGGTGCGGCGGCGCACGAGGTAGGCCGGCGCCAGCGCATCGAGCTTGCGGAAGGCGTCGATGCGCATCTCGGCCAGCAGGCGGAAGGCCATGTCGTGCGCCATCCACGATTCCAGCCAGTGCAGCACGCCCGACAAGGGCGCCACGATGGCGAGCGCGATGGCATAGCCGGTGTAGGGCTCGTGGTTCTTGAGCGCCAGGATGATCAGGGCCGACAGCGCGCCGACGCCGATGAAGGTGATGACGCGCAGCACGCCGAACAGGAACGTGGCAGTGAGCTTGCCCTTCCATGGCAGGATCACCTTCATCAGCGCCGCCACGACCTGGTACCAGGTGAGGCCGTCGGCCTTGATGATGCCTTCGGTGACGACCTTGACCGCGCCGCCGGGAGTGTCGGAGACGGTCTCGACCCGCGCCGGCGTGTCGAACGTATCTGACACGTCGCCGCGCTGCTGCTCGCGCGCCTGGTCGGCCATCAGGGCGGCATAGACGCCGCCCTTCGCCATCAGCGCCTCGTGGCGGCCCTGCTCGGCGACGTGGCCGCCATCCAGCACCAGGATGCGATCGCAGTCGATCACGCTCGACAGGCGATGGGCGAGGATCAGCGTGGTGCGGCCCTGCATCAGGCGATCGAGCGCTTCCTGGATCACCGCCTCGTTCTCGGCATCGACCGCGCTCAGCGCCTCGTCGAGCACCAGGATCGGCGTGTCGCGCAGCAGGGCGCGGGCGATGGCGACGCGCTGGCGCTGACCACCCGACAGCTTGATGCCTTTCTCGCCGATCATCGTGGCGTAGCCCTGTGGCAGGCCTGTTATGAAATCGTGGATGTTGGCGGCGCGGGCCGCCTCGACCAGCTCCTCCTGCGTGGCGTCGGGCCGGCCGAGCCGGATGTTCTCTTCCACCGTGCCGTGGAACAGGAAGGTGTCCTGGTTGACGACGGAGATCAGCGAGCGGATCTCGGCGAAAGGCAGCGCGCGCAGATCGTGGCCGCCCAGCAGGATGCGGCCGCGCTCGGGATCGTAGAAGCGCAGCAGCAGGCGCACGATCGACGACTTGCCGCCGCCCGACGGCCCGACCAGGCCGAGCCGCTCGCCCGCGGCGGCGCGGAAGGTGAGGCCGTCATGCACCGTGCGGCGCGTGCCCGGATAGGCGAAGCGGACGTCCTCGAACTCGATCGTCGGCGCCAGCATCCTGTCGAGCCGCGCCGGCGGAGCATCGGCCACCATCGGCTTGTCGTCGAGGATGCGGTAGATGCCCTGCGCCGCCGACAGGCCGACCATGCCCTGGTGCAGCACGCTGCGCAGCTCGCGCATCGGCCGGAAGATTTCTACGCCCAACATCAGGATGATCAGTAGGGCGGAGAGCGACATGGCTCCGGATTCAACTCGGGTTGCGCCGTAGAGCAGCGCCGTCGCCGCGCCGCAGGCAATCGAGGTGTCGGTGATGCCGCGCGCCAGCGAGTTGGTCGCCAGCACCCACATGGTGCGGCGGAACAGCTCGCGCGCCTCGACCTCGAGCTTGTCGGCGCGCGCCTTGCCCTGGCCGAACGCCTTCAACGTGGCGAGGCCCTGGATCGAATCGAGGAACTCGGCGGCGAACGAGGCGTAGGCCTTCTGCCGGCGCTGCGAGTTCTTGACGTCCCACTTGTGCCACAGCGCGGGCGCCAGCAGCGCCACCAGGGCGAAGGCCAGCATGACCGCCGCCACGGGGAGATCGACGAAGGCCACGACGGCGAAGATCAGCAGGGGCGAGAGCAGCGCGATCATGAACTGCGGCAGGAACTGGCCGAAGTAGGTTTCCAGTTGCTCGACGCCATCGATCATCGACAGGGTGAGACCGCCCGAGCGCTGGCGGCCGACCGTTCCCGGCCCTAATGCGGCGATGCGATCGTAGAGAATGCGGCGCAGTCGCTTCTGCACCCGCGCCGCCGTCTCGTGGGCGACCACCGCGCGCCAGTGCTCGGCCATGCCGCGCAGCACCATGACGAGGGCGATCGCCGCCACCCACGGCACCAGCTCTGCGAGCGGCCGGCCGGCGAAGACCTGGCCGATCAGCCAACCGAGCAGGCCGAGCCGGGCGATGCCGAGGCCAACCGCGAGGAGACCGATGCCGACGGCGCCGGCGATGCGCAGGCGGACGCCCTTGGTGAAGGCGAAGAGGCGGGGTTCGATGTGCATGAGAATGAGTCTAAGCAGAACATATCTTTTCGTCAGTCAACAAATTGTAAAACCCGTTGTACATTTCTGAACATGGACGCGAACTGGGATGATCTCCGGATTTTCCTCACCCTGGCGCGCGACGGCACGCTCAGCACCGCCGCCAAGTCGCTGGGCGTCAGCCATCCCACCGTGGCGCGCCGCGTGCAGGCGCTCGAGCAGCAGATCGGCGCGCGCCTGTTCGACCGCCTGCCCGACCGCTTCGTGCCGACCTCGGCGGGCGAGGAGCTGCTGGCCGACACCGAGGCGATGGAGAAGGCGGCCCTGTCGATCCAGCGCCGCAGCGCGGGCTTGAGCGACACGGTGAGCGGCGTCGTGCGGATGTCGGCCGGCGAGGCGATGGCCGTGCTGGTGGCCCGCCATCTGCCGTGGCTGCGCGCCCGGCTGCAGCATATCGAGTTCGAGGTCGTCGCCAGCCACACGCTCGCCAACCTGTCGCGGCGCGAAGCCGATCTTCTGATCCGCGAGCGGGTGCCGGAGCTTGCCGGCATCGTCGCCCGCAAGCTCTGCCGCGTCGGCTACGCCATCTACGCGGCGCGCAAGCTCGCCCTCGAGGAGACCGGCCTGCCGGCGCTCGTCGACCAACCGTGGATCGGCTTCGACGACGACCATAGCTACATGCCGGGCCACCAGTGGCTGCACGAACGGCTCGGCCGCCGGCCCGAGATCCGGGTCAACAACTGGCTCGTGCTGCACGACGCGGTGCGCGTTGGAACGGGCCTTGCCGTGCTGCCCTGCTATCTCGGCGACCAGGACAGTGCCCTGCGCCGCGTCGGCGGCGTGCTTCCCGAGCTCTCCACCGAGCAGTGGCTGCTGGTCCACCGCGACCTGCGGGCCCTGCCACGGGTGCGCGCCGTCATGGACGCGCTGGTCGAGCTTTTCCAGCGTCATCGTTCGGTTCTGGAGGGGCGCGGCCCGACCTCGCCCTGAATTTGGCTTTTCTTGTCGTCCTTCGAGGCCAGGATCGGTGATCGCGCCAGGAGCAACCAGGAATTCGTGACGGCGCTGTCCGACCTGTCGCTGCGATTCTCCCCCGGTACGCGCTGGGAGTATGGCGTGTCGACCGACGTGCTGGGCCGGTTGGTCGAGGTGATCGACGGAAAGACGTTGGGCGAGGCTTTATCGGCCCGCATCTTCCAGCCGCTGGGCATGGTCGATACCGGCTTCCAGGTGCCGGGCGACAAGCTCGGGCGCGCCGCCCAGCCCGGGTCGCGGCCGAACGGCCAACCGATGACGCCGCGCTTCGCCGTCAATGACGGCGCCCGATACCAATCCGGCGGCGGCGGCCTCACCGCGACGATGGACGATTATCTCCGCTTCACCGCCATGCTGGCCAACCATGGCGAGCTCGCCGGCAAGCGCGTGCTCGGCAAGCAGACGGTGGCCTTCATGACGGCCGATCACACCGGGACGCGGCCTGGCCGCCCGCCGGGGCTGGGCTTCGGCCTGGGCTTCGAGGTCCGCACCCGGACTGGCGATTCGGCGTTACCCGGCTCGGTCGGCGAGTATGGCTGGGCCGGCAATGCCGGCACGCTGTTCTGGATCGACCCCAAGGAACAGCTCACCGCGATCTACATGGTGCAGGTGAGCGATCCCGATCGCATCGCGCTGCCAACCAGTTCAGAACCATGGTGCAGGCCGCGATCATTGACTAGAAGGGCGCCATCGCAGGAGGAGGAGCCCTCATGTTCCGTCGTACATTCGTCGCCTCGGCCGGGCTGCTGCTGGCCGGGCCCGCGGCCGCGCAGCAGCCGCCGATCAAGATTGCGCTGATCTACGGCAAGACCGGGCCGCTCGAGGCCTATGCCCGCCAGACCGAAGCCGGTTTCATGCTTGGCCTCGAGTACGCGACCCAGGGCAAGATGGAGATCGACGGCCGCAAGATCCAGGTCATCACCAAGGACGACCAGCTCAAGCCCGACCTTGCCAAGGCGGCCCTCGAGCAGGCCTACGGCGACGACAAGGTCGACATCGCCGTCGGCACGACCTCGTCGGCCGCGGCTCTCGCCATGCTGCCGGTCGCCGAGGAGTACAAGAAGCTGCTGATCGTCGAGCCCGCGGTCGCTGACCAGATCACCGGCGACAAGTGGAATCGCTACGTCTTCCGCACGGCGCGCAACTCGACGCAGGATGCGCTGGCCGGCGCCGCCACCCTCAAGGACGAGAACATCAACATCGCGACGCTGGCGCAGGACTATGCGTTCGGCAAGGACGGCATCGCCTCGCTCAAGCAGGCGCTGAAGGACGTCGGCTCCAAGGCCAAGATCGTGCACGAGGAGTACGCGCCGCAGGCCACCACCGACTTCACCGCGTCGGCGCAGCGCATCTTCGACGCGCTGAAGGACAAGCCCGGCCGCAAGATCGTCGTGGTGGTCTGGGCCGGCGCCCATCCTCTGCCCAAGCTGATGGATCTCAAGCCCGAGCGCTACGGCATCGAGATCGCGCCCGGCGGTAACATCCTGCCGGTGATGGCGGGCTGGAAGCAGTTTCCAGGCCTCGAAGGCGCCATCTACTACTATTGGGGTTTCCCCAAGAACCCGGTCAACGACTGGCTGGTCGCCGAGTACAAGAAGCGCAACAACGGCGCGCCCCCCGACTTCTTCGTCGCCGGCGGCATGGCGGCTGCGCTCGCCATCGTCGAGGCGGTCAAGAAGGCCAAGTCGACCGACAGCGAGAAGCTGATCGCCGCCATGGAGGGCATGAGCTTCGAGACACCCAAGGGCACCATGACCTTCCGCAAGGAGGATCATCAGGCGCTGCAGGCGATGTACCACTGGCGCATGAAGCAGAACCCGCCCGACAACACCGACCTGCTCGAGCTGGTGCGCGTGATCCCCGCCGACGAGCTCAAGCTGCCGATCAAGAACAAGCGGTAGGAGATGCCGGGGGCGCCCCACTCCCGTGGCGCGATCATGACGCGATACGGGAGCGGCGCGCCCATAGGCGCTAACTCTGGTCGAAGTCCCAACAAAACCTCATCCTGAGGAGGCCGCGTAGCGGACGTCTCGAAGGATGGGCCACACACGAGATCGTTGGAAAAGCGGTGTTGCAGCACCAGCCCTGTTGCCGACCCTTCGAGACGCGGCCCTCCGGGCCGCTCCTCAGGGGAGGTCCCTTTGCAAGTTGGCGCCTACGAGTGGCGCGCCCCCAGCCGTGACCACATGCTCGAGACCCAGGACCTGACCATCCGATTCGGCGGGCATGCCGCGGTCGATGGCGTGAGCTGCACCTTCCGCCCCGGCACGCTCACCTCGATCGTCGGGCCCAACGGAGCGGGCAAGACGACCTATTTCAACCTGATCTCCGGTCAGCTGCCGGCGACGTCCGGACGTGTCAAGCTGAACGGCGAGGACATCACCCGCTACGCTGCGCCGCACCGAACCCGGCTCGGACTCGGGCGTGCCTTCCAGCTCACCAACCTGTTCCCCAACCTCACCGCGCTCGAGAACGTGCGACTGGCGGTGCAGGCCACGAGCGGCAAGGGGCTCGATCTGCTGAGCCGCACGCTCGGCCATCGCGAGCTGATCGATCGCGCCATGGAGCATCTTGCCGCCGTGTCGCTCGCCGACCGCGCCCGCGCCGTCGCGGCGACGCTGCCGCACGGCGACCAGCGCAAGCTCGAGGTCGCGATCCTGCTGGCGCTCGAGCCCGACGTCTTCATGTTCGACGAGCCGACCGCCGGCATGAGCATCGACGAGGTGCCGACCGTGCTCGACATCATCGCCGACATCAAGCAGCGCGCCGACAAGACCATATTGCTGGTCGAGCACAAGATGGACGTGGTGCGCACCCTGTCTGATCGCATCGTCGTGCTGCACCAGGGCAAGCTCGTGGCCGACGGCACGCCTTCCGAGGTGATCACCTCCGACATCGTGCGCGAGGCCTATCTCGGCGGAGCGGCGCATGGCTGAGGCGCTGCTCAGCCTGCGCGGCGTGCAGACCAATATCGGCCGCTACCACATCCTGCACGGCGTCGAGCTCGACGTCGCCGAGGGCGGGCTCACCATGCTGCTGGGCCGCAACGGCGCCGGCAAGACGACGACCTTGCGCACCATCATGGGCCTGTGGCGCGCCGCAGCGGGCGAGATCCGCTTCGACGGGCGCGACATCACCCGCCTGCAGACGCCCGACATCGCCCGGCTGGGCATCGCCTACGTGCCGGAGAGCATGGCGATCTTCGCCGACCTCACGGTGCAGGAGAACCTGGTGCTGGCCGCCCGCTCAGGCCCGCCGGACCCGGCGCGGCTCGACTGGATCTTCGCCCGCTTCGAGGCGCTGAAGCGTTTCTGGACCCTGCCGGCCGGAAACCTGTCGGGCGGCCAGAAGCAGATGCTGGCGGTGGCGCGCGCCATCATCGAGCCGCGCCGGCTGCTCCTGATCGACGAGCCGACCAAGGGGCTGGCACCGGCCATCATCGCCAACATGATCGCGGCCTTCGCCGAGCTGAAGGACGGTGAGTCAACCATGCTCGTGGTCGAGCAGAATTTCGCCTTCGCCCGCCAGCTCGGCGACGCGGTCGCGGTCATGGACGACGGCCGCGTGGCCCATCGCGGTGGCATGGCCGAGTTCGCCGCCGATGCAGGCCTGCAGCAGCACCTCCTGGGGCTCGGCATGGATACCCACCAATGAAACGCGACTGGCTGCCGCTGCTCCTGACCCCTGCGCTCGCCGTCGCGGCCTTTCCCCTGGTCGGCTCGCCCGCCAGCTGGGTCACGCTTACCGTCGCCGGGCTTGCCATGGGGTTGATGATCTTCGTCATGGCGTCGGGGCTCACGCTCACCTTCGGCCTGATGGACGTGCTCAATTTCGGCCACGGCGCCTTCATCGCCGTCGGCGCCTTCGTGGCGGCAAGCGTCATGCTGGCGCTGGCGCCCTGGATGGCGTCGCAGTCGATCTGGCTCAATCTCGCGGCCGTCGGCCCTGCCGTGCTGGCGGCCATGCTGGTGAGCGGCGCGCTTGGCTGGGGCTTCGAGCGCGTGATCGTGCGGCCGGTCTACGGCCAGCATCTCCGCCAGATCCTGGTGACCACCGGCGGCCTGATCGTCGCCGAACAGCTCCTCAAGGTCATGTGGGGGCCCGACCAGATCACGCTCACCCGGCCGGCGGCGCTGCGCGGCGCCTTCCTGCTGGGTGACATCGCCATCGAGAAGTACCGCGCGCTCGCCGTCCTGGTCGGGCTGGCGGTGTTCGCAGCACTCGCGCTGACGCTCAGCCGCACCAGGCTCGGGCTGCTGATCCGGGCGGGGGTCGAGAACGGCGAGATGGTGGAGGCGCTGGGCTATCGCATCCGCCGCCTGTTCGTCGGCGTGTTCGTCGCCGGCTCGGCGCTCGCCGGGCTGGGCGGGGCGCTGTGGGGCCTCTACCAGGAGACGGTGACGGCGGCGATCGGCGCGCAGGTCGCCGTGCTGATCTTCATCGTCATCATCATCGGCGGGCTGGGCTCGGTCGGCGGCTGCTTCGTCGGCGCGCTGCTGGTCGGGCTCACCGCCAACTACATCGGCTTCCTCGCCCCCAAAGTGGCGCTGGGCTCCAACATCCTGCTGATGGCCTTGATCCTGCTGTGGCGCCCACAGGGCCTCTATCCGGTGGCCAGGAGATAGCGATGCTGCGCGCCCTCCTGTCCGACGACCTGCCGCGCAGCCGCTGGCTGGCGCTGGCGCTGCTGGCGATCCTGATCGGTCTTGCCGTGGCGCCGTTCCTGTTCCCCGGCGCCAAGTCGCTGAACGTCGCCGCCAAGATCTGCGTCTTCATCGTCCTGGCGGCGAGCTTCGACCTGCTGCTGGGCTACACCGGCATCGTCTCGTTCGCCCACACGATGTTCTTCGGCATTGGCGCCTATGGCGTGGCGATTGCGCTCACCCGTATGGGGGCCGGGTGGGACGCCGTCGCGGTCGGCGTCGTCGCCGGGCTGATGGTCGCAATCGTGCTTGCTGTCCTGATCGGCCTGTTCAGCCTGCGCGTGCGCACGATCTTCTTCGCCATGATCACGCTGGCCATCGCCAGCGCCTTCGCCATCCTGGCCTCGCAGCTCTCCGACATCACGGGCGGCGAGGACGGGCTGAACTATCGCCTGCCGACGGCGCTGCGGGCGTCCTTTGCGCTGACCGACGGCACGCTGCTCGGGGTGCGGCTGAACGGCCGGCTGGTCGACTACTATCTCGTCTACCTGGTGTCGGTCGCCCTGGTGCTGGTGCTGCTGCGCATCGTCAACTCGCCGTTCGGCAGCGTGCTGATGGCGATCCGCGAGAACCCGTTCCGCGCCGAGGCGATCGGCTACCGCACCGTGGTCTACCGCACCATCGCAAGCTGCGTCGCCGCAGCGGTGGCGGCGCTCGCCGGCGCGCTGCTGGCGCTGTGGTCGAGCCAGACCAATCCGGATACCACGCTGAGCTTCGACATCATGGTCGACATCCTGCTGATGGTGGTGATCGGCGGCATGGGCACGATCTACGGCGCCGTGATCGGCGCGGTGCTGCTGGTGTTTGCCCAGAACTACCTGCAGGACCTGCTGGCGATCGCCAACAAGGCGCTCACCGGCGTGCCATTGCTCGCCAACCTGTTCCACCCCGACCGCTGGCTGCTGTGGCTCGGCGTAGCGTTCGTGCTGTGCGTCTATTTCTTCCCGACGGGGATCGTCGGGAGGTTGAGGCAGGGTCGCAGAGGGTGAGGAGGAGAGAAAGGTCCCTCGCGGCGCTCGGGATGACATCAATACTGTCAT
>NZ_JBGAKA010000062.1:0-45209 GCF_044224635.1 Reyranella sp.
GGGGTGTTCGATACCGCAGGCTACGCGGTGTCGGTGGGGCAGTTCAGGAGTACCGATGCCGGCGCCTCGACGGTGCTGAATGGGTCCGTGGTCACGGTCACCGGCGCCGGCGCAGCCTGGGACTTCGTGGCAGGCGCGTTGTCGGCGGGAACGTCGACCATAAAGTTTACCAATACGTCGGCGGCAATTCGTTCGTTCAACGGAGGTGGCAAGATCTACCACAATGTGTGGTTCTCGGGCGCCTATGGCGGGACGCTCAGCATAACCGGCTCCAATGCATTTAGTGATTTCCGGTCGGATGCCGGGTTGCACGTGATCGAGTTTATGGCGGACAGCACCCAGAGCGTCGAGACGCTGACGCTCGGCGGTGCCGGCGCAGGCGCCCGGACGACGTTGAGGAGCGGCAGCAATGGGAGTGCCTGGCATCTGGCCTGCGCTACTGGCGACATCGCGTGCGAGTGGCTGCTCTTGAAGGACTCGCATGCCTCGGGCGGTGCGACGTTCACCGCGACGAGTTCCACGGACGGGGGCGGCAACAGCGGCTGGACTATCGTTGCGCCCGCCACGCCGCCCGCGGGCGACAGGCGAGTGCGTCTGACTTACATCAGGCGTTGAGCGATGGCCAAAGCTCACGTCTTTCGCCGTCCGCCCGTCACCCAACGGGCGAACCTGCTGTGGCGTACGCGCGGGAGCTTCGACGGCGCAGCGCGCCGTTTTCCGGCTGGTCATCTTTCGGGCAAGCGGGCGCATGCATGGCTTCATCGCGAACCATCAGCATCCCTCGAGCGGCGCATTGCCCGCCTGACGCGACACAGGTACGTCGCCGGGCAGGTGCAGGCGGGAGGACGGAGCGAGGCCGTCTCGGCGGTGGACACGCCGACCGCCGTTGCCGCTCGGCCGGTCGCGATCGCTGAAGCGCTGACGGCCAGTGATGTCAGAAGTGGCACGGTGACGATCGCAATTTTGTTCGATGATGTGGTAGCAGCCGCGGAGGTCAGGGCAGCGACGGCGAGCCTCGTTGTCGCGGTCGGCGAGCTCGGTTCGGCGGTTGAAGTTGTCCAGACCGCATTGGCCGTTCCCAGGGCGGCGAACGAGCTTGCCGTGGTCGATGATGCCGTCTCGGCGACGCAGGCAGCAATGCAGGAAGTCGTCGAGGCGGCAAGCGCGGCGCAAGAGTGTGCGAGCAACGCTATTCTGTCGCTCAGCGCCGCGCAGGCGGCGAGCGCGGCCGAAGCGTCAGATCGATCCTTGTCGATGAGCCCCGGCTGCAGCGAGCTCGCCGCGGCCGAGGACAGCTCGCCGGCCGTCTCGATCGTGAGCGGGCTCGATGACGCGAGTGGTGCGGCCAGCGATTTGGCGTGGGCGGCGTCGACGGCGTCCGGTGTGGCAAGCGAAAGTGCCGCGGTCGTGGACGTGCCCGGAGGTGCGGCAGATCTGGCCGGCGACGCCGTGGAGAGCGTGGCGACGCTGGAGCTCGCGGAAGCCACGAACCACTGCCAGGCTGGCTGTGATGAAATGGCAGCTGCGGACGTGGCGATCGATGCCGGTCGACTGTTCGGCGAAAGTGCCGTCGACGCCGAAGCGGCGGAGGTCGCCGAGGCGATAGCGAGCAGCCTCGTCTATTTCGGAGACGATCCGCAGGAGCGCGCCAGCGCGGAGGAAAGCAGCGACGCCGACTGGACCGCCGGCGGGGTCGCGGTCGAGGACGAAACGGCGATGGCGGCGGTGTCGGCCGTGGTTTTCCGGCCAGCCCAGGTCGTGGACTCCGGGCTGGCGCTTGACGATGGCGATGCCCTTGCATCGCTCGGCGACTCCGTCTCGGAGGCCGCGTCCGCGACAGGTGTCGCGGTCGCCACCCTGGTGCACGGCTCGATCGTCGTCGAAGGGGGTGAGGCAGCCGAGTCGGCCATTGCCGGCATGGCAGCAACCGCTTTGCTCGACGAGCGGCACACGCTTGTCGACGCCCTCGCAGGAAGCCTCATCCTGTCTGCCCTTTGCGCAGAGGACAGCGCGACGGCCGACGCGGCTCTTGGCACGCTGGAGTACTTCGCCGGGACTGAAGAAAGCACGCTGGCGGCCGACACGGAGGCAGCGCTGGGCGCGCTTGCAGCGGCGGCGCTCGAGATGGTCTCGGCGGCCGCTGCCGCGGCGATGTCGGCGACCGGTGTCGCAGCGAGCGCAGAGTCGACGTCCATCGGTGAGGCCTCGGTCGGCGCCGTGCTTGCCATCGTGTCTCTGGGCGAGGTGGCAGGAGCAGTCGACCAGATCGATCGAGGGAGCTCGATCGGGGATCGTGTCGATGAGCAGGCTTTGCTCGTCGAGGCCATCCTGGCGACCGCGGCCACGGCTTTGGACGAAACAGCGCAACCTCTCGACGCCAGCCGGGCGGAAGTGCCCTACGACCCGGCCGTCCATGCCTACAACACGGCGACGGTCATCTTCGAGCGTCGTCGTGCGCGGGTCGAGTACACGTCTCCTCACGCGCGTCGCTGACGTGCAGCAGTGTCCACTCGGGCCTGACTGGACCGGGTGGACGCCGCGTCCGGATCGTCATCATGGAACCGTTTGAGGGTGATCAGGGTGAGCCGCGTGCGGCTTCCACCCCGGCGGAGCTGTGCGGTGCGGTCTGGTGAACGACATCCCGGCGTGGGCCGGGCCGGTGGCTCACTCTTGCCGCCAAATCACGCCATCGGTCGAAGCGGTCTCTCACGCATCCTTGCACCCTTGTTAGTGTCGGCGACATCCGGCAACCAGCACGGGATCAAATGTCCAATCGAATTGAAGTCGAGATCAAGAAAACCGATGCCGAGCTTCAGATCGTCTTCGGCGAGGTGCTCGCACCAGGCTTGGTCGATGCCCAGGGCGATTGCATGTCGGCCGAGGAGATTCGCAAGACGGCCTACCGTTTCCTGCAGAAGGGCCGACAGGCCGCGGTCGACACCGACCACGACCGAGCGGCGAACGGCTCTCACATCGTCGAGAGCTTCATTGCCCGCGACGGCGATCCGACCTTCATCCCCGGCGCGTGGGTGATTGGCGTCCGCGTGCCCGATGCGGCCCTGTGGGCGCGCATCAAGAAGGGAGAGTTGAACGGCTTCTCCTTCGAAGGCGTCGGCCTGCGCGCCTCGGCGACGGTGCAACTCGACATTCCCGACAGCGTTTCCGGGTTATCGCAGGAGGCTGCAGGCCACACCCATCGCTTCGTCGTGAGCTTCGACGAGGCGGGCCAGTTCCTCGGTGGCGAAACCGACGAGGTCGAGGGGCACAGGCACGGCATCCTCAAGGGGACGGTGACCGAGGACGCCGCCGGTCACTTCCATCGTTACTCGTTCGCGGAGAATCTGCTCGGTGTTCCGTAGAATTTGGGCTCACGCGCTGAGCGACGTCGACGTGCGGTTCGTCTCCCTCGTGCGACGGGGCGCCAACCGCATTCCTTTCCGCTTCACCAAGAAGGATGAAAGTCCCGTGGATTTCTTCAAGTTCTTTCACAAATCGGAAGCCGCCCCACCGGCCGAAACCACTGTCGAGCCCGATCCTGGCGACGCGGCGGTCGCGGCGAAGCTCGACGCTCTGGTGAAGTCGCTCGATGAATTGTCGGGACTCGTGCAGTCGAGGCTCGACGCGATCGATGCGCGGTTCGAAGCCGTTGAAGCCACGGTCAGGAAGACCGAGGCCAGCATGAAGGGCGCCGTCATCGGCATTGCCTATGGCGACCCTCCGGCCGTGCCGGCGCGAACCGGCAAGGCCGTCCGCCCGCCGCCGCTGCTCGATACCGGCATGGCTGGCTTCGGCAGTCCGGGCTGATCGCCGCCACCTTCTTCGTCTTCGTCATTCGTCCTCATCGTTTCGTTCTCGATTGCCGCGCAAGGCGGCGCGCCCCAGGGAGGGGCCAACACAATGACTGCCAACGCAGCCCTGCTCAGCAAGGCCGACCTGGCCCTCGCCGATCTCAGCGCCAATGGCGGGCTTCTGCAGCCCGAACAGGGCGCGGCGTTCATCCGCAAGCTGATCAAGGAGCCGACGCTGATCCGGCAGGCCCGCGTGGTCGAGATGACGGCGCCGCAGCGCCGCATCAACAAGATCGGCTTTGCCAAGCGCATCCTGCGCAAGGCGACCCAGGGCGTCGCGCTCGACAACGTGTCGACGACGGGCCTCGGCGGCCGCGCCAAGCCGGCGACCGAGCAGATCACGATGACGACGCAGGAAGTGATCGCCGAGGTCCGGCTGCCCTACGACGTCCTCGAGGACAACATCGAGCGCATGACCGTGGCCGAGAACGCAGCGTCCAACACGCCGTGGAGCTCCGGTCTCCAGGAGACGATCGTGACGCTGATCGCCGAGCGCGCGGCCCTCGACCTCGAGGAACTCTGCCTGCTCGCCGACACGGCCTACACCAACGGTGCCGACGCCGATGATCAAGCCTACCTGTCGATGTTCAACGGCTGGCTCAAGCTTGCCGCCGGCGGGCACGTGGTGAACTGGAACAATGCGGTGATCTCCAAAGAGCTGTTCAAGACCGGCATGAAGGCGATGCCGGGCCAGTACCAGCGCAACCTCAACCTGATGAAGCACTTCGTCTCCGTGAACCAGGAGGTCGAGTACCGGGACACGATCGCGAACCGGGTCGGCGCGCTCGGTGATTCGCAGGTCCAGGGCCGCGGCGGCTTGTCGCCGTTCGGCGTGCCGCTGGAAGCCGTGCAGCTGATGCCGGAGGCCGTCGGCCTGTTTACCAACCCCAAGAACCTGATCTTCGGCATCCAGCGCCAAGTCAGCCTGGAGTTTGACAAGAGCATTACCGAGCGCGTGTACATCGTCGTCCTGACGGCGCGGGTCGCCGTGCAGGTCGAGGAGGTCGACGCGCTGGTCAAGTTCACCAATATCGCCTCGGTGTGAGGTTGGTGATGGCAACAGCAACGCTGCACGGCGCAAAGACCTACCGTTATGGCGGGATCGTGTTCACCGCGAACGAGCCCGCCGTCGTGGCGGATAAGGTGGCCGAGGCGCTGGCCGATCTGCCGCAGTACTTCACCGTGGCTTTCGACGGTCGCAAAGCTGGCACCCGGGCGACGCCAAGGCGGGAGCAGCCCGCCGAACCCACGGCCTCGTTCTAGCCATGCGTCTTGCCACGCTGCAATCGGTCCAGGAGGCGACTGGCGTGGACAACGGTCGAGACGGCGAGAATGTCATTCTCGCTGCTCTCGAGGGCGCCACGCTCGATCTTGCCGCGCGGCTGCGCTGCGGAGCGTTCGACCTCGCTTCGCGCGAGGATGACTTTCGAATCTGTGACGGCGCGACGGCCTTTGCTCTCTCCCGCGGATTTGTCCGCGCCGCGCCGACGGTGTGGGCAGCGCAGGACCGGAGCGACCTCGGCGCGTCGGCCCGGAACATTACGGACCGGGTCGACGTCGATCGCGAGAAGGGTGTGGTCAGTGTGCTCTGCCGGGCGAGCGAGCAGCCCATGTGGCTGCGGGTCTCCTACCAGGCGGGCTTCGGCACCGACGATTGCGAGACCTACAAGGACGTGCCGGCCTGGCTGTCGCTCGCCGCGCAACTGGCGGCCCGCATCGCCTTGAATGCCCACCCGTCGTTCGTGACCAATCTCTCGACCACCGATGCGTCGGTACTGCAATCGCAGCTCGACCGGATCATCCAGTCGAAGATGCGCTACCTGCCCTGGGCGCAGATCCCCCGGGCGAGCCGTACGCTCTGAGCATGCTGGCTGTTGGAGGCGAGGGGTCCATGGCTGTATTCGTGCCCGATGAGCGCACCATCCGGCAGCGCGCCCTCGAGACCTTGGTGGAGCGTCTGAGGACCCAGCGCGGTCACTTGCCCGGGGGCGACCCCTACGGATTTGCTTGGGACCAGGTGCTTTGGGCGCCGGCGGGAAAGTGGACTTTCAAGAAGCAGCGCTCGATCGGCGTGTTCGACGGCCACGAGATCAAGACCAATCGCCTGATGGTCAAGGAGTGCGTGCTGCGCGTCACGCTCGAGGTCTGCCTCGTCATCCAGTCCGGCGAAGGACCGTCGGCCGCGATGAACCTCGCCTTCGGCGCGCTGCAGCGCCGCGTGTCGGAAGATCCCTCTCTCGGCGGACTGGTCATCGATCTCCAGGAGGTCGGCAACGACCACAAGGTCAGCGACGACAACCAGACACATATCCGCGGCGCCGTCCTCCTCGACATGACCTACCGGCACGCCGTGCGGGACCCACGTCGACTGGCTTGAGTCCGAAAGTTCACCTCACCCTGAGGAGCGGCCCGGAGGGCCGCGTCTCGAATCGGACGAGGTAACCTTCGCCCTTTGGTGGGCAACACGATGGGCGCTGCAATCCAGCTTGTTTTACGATTCTCTGTGCGGCCCATCCTTCGAGACGGCCGCTGCGCAGCCTCCTCAGGATGAGGACTTTGCTTCGGGCGCCGTCAACGTTGGCGCCCGTATCCCGACAGCCTCAAGCGACTGGCGGCAGAGGTGAGCCACTGCGGCTGACGGACGTTCTTCCTGGCGCAGTACCCGCCTAATCATACCGACATGGAGAGGCCGATCGTGGCCTCGCACGACCAAGAGGTGCGCCCTGATGCCCGTACGAATCTATGCCAATCATTTCTCGGCTGCGTCGCAAGTGTATCGCGTCGATCAGAACGGGTTGACGCCAGCGCTGCGCGGCCTTGCCCAGAGCGTCGCCCGCATCGCCGCCTCGGCCGTGCCAGCGCTGGTCGACAACTCCGGAGGTGCATCGGCCGATGGCACGGTCGACGCCATCGCGGCGTTCACGCCGGCCGTCGTCGGGACGAACGATGCCGTGCAGAAGGCGGCGCTCGAAGCGGGCTTCGCCACGGCTGTCGATGCGCTGAAGGAGATCGTTGCCCAGTGCAATCAATTGCACGCCAGGGTGCCGGCGCTCTCGGGCGTGCTGGTCGACAGTCTCTCCGGAACGGCGGCCGACGGAACGATCGGCGCGGTCACGGCCTCCTACAGCGGCGTGGGAGCCTCCATGGCGTCAGCCGCCGGCGCCAACGCCGTTTTGGCGAACATCCGCAATCGGATCGCGCAGCTCGGCTATTCGGTCGACATGCTTTGCGTCGCCTGTGGCGTGCCGCCCCTGGTCGACAACTCCGGTGGTCTCGAATCGAGCTCCCTGGTGATCGCCGATGTTGCGATCTCGACCGGAACGGCCGCTTCGGGTGCCGACTTGAGCGCTTCCAATGCCATCGTCAGGGCGGCCAACGCCACCGCCGTGATGGGCAGCGTCGCCGCCGCGATCAAGGAGCTTGCGACCAAGCTCAATGCCTGCCGGTCCGCGACGGGCGGCACCGCGCTCGTCGTGGCGGCCTGAGCGGGAGTCCCGACATGTCGATCCTCACGCGCAAGACCCTGGTGTATGCCGAGCTCGAGGGCAGCTACGGCATCGCCGCGACGCTCACCGATTCGACCAGCCCGATGCTGGTGGAGGACGCCGACTATAAGCTCGATGTCAGCAACATCCAGCGCAACCTCTACCGCAACGACCTCTCGCCGATTGCCGACATCATCACCCGCAAGATGGGCAGGATGTCGTTCAAGCACGAGCTGCGCGGCGGCGGGTCCGTTGGTACGGAAAGCCGGATGGGCCGGCTGCTGCGCGGCTGCACCATGGTCGCCACGACGCGCGGCGCGGCATGGTGGGGCGCCTTCCTGGCGGCCGCCCAGCCCAACACGCCGGCAGTCGCCTGGAATGGCGGCGGAAGCCTCTCCGCGCTCGCGGAGCCCAAGACGATCCACGTCCAGGTCACCACCAGCGGTGGGTCGGGCGTGGCGCGCTGTTCGATCAGCTACGACGACGGCACGGCGACCCAGACCAACGTCTCCATGATCTCGGGATCTGCACTGTCGCTGAGCGGAGGCCTTGCCGCGGCGACGATCACGCCGAACTGGTCAGGCACGCTCGTGACGGGGCAGGCCTGGGTGGCGACGGCCTGGCCGCCGGGAATTCAGTACCTGCCGTCGTCGGACGAGACTGCCTATGGCAGCCTGACCATTCGCATGTACAAGGACGGCATGGCGCATCTGCTGACTGGCGCCTACGGCTCCTACAAGATCAACGCGCAGGCAGGACAGCGCGCCACTGTCGAGTTCGAGTTCACCGGCTTCTACAACGCTCCGAACGACGTGCCGCTGCCGGCCAACCCGGTATTCGAGACCACCCTGCCGCAGCAATGCGAGCTCGGCCGGTTGCATCTCGACGGCTTTGGCGTGGCGAGCCCGGTCAGCAATATCTGCGCCGTCGACACCTTCTCTTACGATATCGGCAACAAGATCGATCCGCGCATGTCGATCAACGCCGCCGACGGCTTCACCGGCATCAGAGTCACGGAGCGCAGCTCGACGGGTGGTGTCGATCCCGAGGCGACGCTGGTTGGCCAACAGGATTTCTGGTCCAAGCTCGCCAACGGCCGGCAGATGCCGTTCGGCATGCGTGTCGGAACGGCGACAGGCAACATGTGGGCGATCCATGCGCCGGCGGTGCAGTACACCGGCCTCACCTACAAGGATCGCAACGGCCTCGTCGCCCTCGACGCGGCCCTGCAATTCAATCGTCTGAATGGCGACGACGAAATCCTGCTTTACGCCTGCTAGCCGCTCGAAACACAAGAAGCGGGTAACTCGGGCCGCACCGGCGACGGTGCGGCCCTTCTTTTCCGTCAGTCAGAGATGCGTCAATCGACCGGGAAACGACTCCGGCGCCGCGGACCCGGATGGTACTCTTGGAGGAACGGCGGGACTGACGCAGGCGTTGCAAAAAACGGGCCCAGCCGTTCCTGGAGATCGCGGAGGATTCGAGAGGCAGGCGTCAGCAGCCCCGGACCATTCCAGATGCTGCCGACGCGCCAGCCGAGGAGCAGGGCGTTTGCATATGGCAAAAATACCGTCATCCCGACCGGAGCCGAGCGAAGCGAGGCGTAGGGGAGGGACCTTGTCTTGCTGCAGAATCAACAGGGAAGGTCCCTCGACTGCGCCGCCAAAGGCGCTGTAAACAGTGCCGAATCGGGCAGCTTCGCTCGGGATGACGGTCTTTTTGGCACCCGCGAAATGCCCTGAGTCGAAGAGGGAGGGATCGTTGGTTTTGCCCGCTCGTCTTTCCGGTCGTCGGATCTGGAAGCTCGGGGCCGCTCTCCGCATGTCGGCTCTGCTGGCGATCACAACGGGCTCCGTGCCGGTCGCCGCCGATCAGGTTGTTCCTGTCCGCGACGAGCGAGCGGTCGCGAAGAGCGTGGTCGTCATCCTGCCGTTCACCGTGTGTCCAACCTGCCAATTGCCGGCGGTGCTGGCAGAGGTACAAGCCGATCCGGCTGATATCGCCAGAGTTCATGCGGCACTCGGCAAGAGGCTCGACGCCGCCGTCTATGCGACCGTGATCGGCGGACGGGCGACCATGACGCAGCTGACCGGAAAGCCGTCCCGACTGGATATCCTCGAGCTCTATAACAGCAATGGCTTGCTGGCCCAGGCGGTTCGAGCCGCGGATGGCTCCTACGAGATCGCCCTTCGTCAGCCGAAGGAAGGGGGGCAACCTGGTGCAAAGACCCCGGCGCCGCCGACCTGGGGAACCAAGATCGAGATGGATCCGGCAGACGGGTCGCAATCGGTTACTCTGGCGACCCGATCGCTCGGCAGCGTGCAGGAAGGTACCGCTAGCGATCAGCCGGGCATACTCGTCGTGAGATGCGTGCGGGGCAGGATCACGGTGGTGATTTCGTGGCCGCGCTTCCTGGGGCTGCGCAAGGGCCAGACCATTCAATGGCGATTGGACTCGGCACCCTGGGTCTCGGAGTATTGGGCGATCTCCACGGATGGGCGCGGCTTGTTGGGACCCTGGACCGCCCCCTTCCTGAAGCGGCTCTATGCGGCCAGGCATCTTGCTGTCCGCGTGACTCCCTATGGCCTGCCTGCCCAGACCCTCGAGTTCCGGCTCGAAGGACTTCAGGACGATGCGGCACCGCTTCGGGAAGCCTGCAATCTCAAGTAGCCGCGACAGCGACGGCCGGAACGACACGTCTCTGGCTGCAGCAGCGAGCCAGCCCGACTGGGACAGGTAGGCGCCGCGCGTTCGGCCGATATGGTGCTCGCATCGTCGGCGGGCATCCCAGGGAAGGGCGGAATGGCGATCAGGGCACTCACATTGTCGTCCGTGAAGGTGATCGAATCGGACAGCGATCCGGCCAAGGGCTCGGCGGACGCCACGAAATTCACAATAAGCGCGATCGACGCGTTCGTGTCGGCCTACGTGTTCGACCGCACGCTCACCTTCACCGAGAATGACGCTGGCGGTGTGGCGATGGCCCAGGTCAAGATGAGCGAGGCCAATCTTGAGGCCGTGCGCTTCGGCCTTCGGGGCTGGGAGAATTTCAAGGACGATCGCGGCAACGACGTGGCCTTCACGACCGCCGACCGCATCGTCATGGGCAAGAAGTATGTCGCCGTGGCCGACGAGTGCCTTGCCCTGCTGAGCCAGGACCTCGTTCGCGAGCTCGCCTCGGCCATTCGCAAGATCAACGAGGTGACGCCCGACGACGTAAAAAAGTCCGTCGCGGCGTAGCCGCACTCGTCCTGCTGCCGGAACGTGTCTGCAGCAGATGCTCGGCGCGCCAGCAGAAGGAGTACGGATGCAACGCGCGGCGGGACGAGACCGGCGCCTGGATCGACAAGGCGCTGGCGCCGGTGGTCTTCGATGGCGTGGAGTCGTGGGCCTGCCCGCGTCGACCGGTGAAGGAGGATCCCGCCGCTTTCGCCGAGCTCATGGGACTCTATGCGCTCTACGCGGAAGGCGTGTTGGCCGACGACGGCTCGATCATGGGCCAGGCCGTCAAGTACGTGACCCTCATGCGACTGGTGCACTCGGTCGTCACCGAGTGCCAGGCGCAGCAACGAGAGGAAGCCAGGAAGAGACGATGAACGCCCAGAGCGAGCTGCACTTCGTTCTCAGGATGCGCAAGGAAGCGGCGGAAATCCTGAGGAAGCACGACGAGGCGACGAGCCGCATGGGCACGGCCTACAGGCTGGCGGCCCGGCAGATCGACGTCTTTCGGGAATCGTTGCAGCAGACGGCAAAGGGAATGGCGGGCCTGACCGGCGGCGTGCGCGGCGCCGCCGCTGACGTTGCCGACAACCCGGCGCCGATGGCGTGGGTGACCTCCAGCTCAGCAGATTCGGCGCATGAGACGGAGGCTGCCAGGGACGCCGTGCCGCAGAGGAACGTGCGCAGCATCGAGCGGGATGAGCCGCTCTTCGTTCGGCAGGGCAGGGGACTTGATCAGGTTGACGAGACTGATTGGAAAGACCGGAGAAGGACTGCCTCGACCGGCCGACAATCCGCTGCAGCAGACGATCGGGCTTCGACCGGATCGCGAAGCGATCGTGATCATCGAGTCCTCGAAAGGCAGGATTTCTATCTCGGGCTCCGCGAGGGGCGTGCTCTGGCCGCCGCATTCGGCCTGCCGGACCTGACGGCCGCCAGCGAACTGAAGGCGGTCATCACTGCGATCCTGCGCAATCGGGTGCTTCTGATGCGCACCGGTGCCAACGCCTCGCTCGGTCCGGAGCACCGCGGTGTGCCCGACCCAGTGAATGAGTACAGGTCATCGGAGAACCCGATCGATCCAAGAATGATGGAGGAGCTCAGATCTCTTCACCCTGTGTCGGTCGTGTCGGGCGGAAACGTTACTTCTTCGGTTGAGTCCGGGTATCCAACCCGAGAGGCTCTGGAGCGATCCGCAACAGACGCGTCATCCTTCGCGACCATGATTGCCGCGGAGCGGCGGGAAGGGATGACCGACATCCGAGGTCTTGTCGCCTCCTTGTCGCGCGAGGTGACCCGGGCGATCACGCAGATCAGGGAACGGCCCGAGATCGAGGACGGCAGGAAGGGCGAGGAGCGCTTGCTGGAACGCCTGACGCTCGAGCTGAAGCGTCTCCTTCCGACCGGCAGGGAGATCGCAGAGGGTGCCGCGGATCGCGGGACCTGGTCGCGGGAGACTCGCGCTTCCGGTATCGACACCGGCGTCGGTCGGCGACCGCCGACGATGATGGTTCCCGAGTGGATCGGGTCGGCTTCCCCCAGAGACGATACGATCGATGCCCAACTGCGCGAGGCGACCGCGGGCTGGCAGGCCTACGGCAGCGGGATCGCCAAGGCATTGGGGGCTACGGACCAGGCCCTGGCTGGTATCTTGACCCAGACCAGGGATTGGCGATCCGCCATGCACAGCCTGGTCAACTCGGTGGTGGGCGACTTTGCGCGGATTGCCGTCCGGCAGAACATCACCGGGCCGCTGGCTGACGCGATGTTCGGAGGCAGCCGCAACGTCGGCGACGCTGGTCTCCTGGGGCGTGCCTTCGGCTGGATCACCTCCCTGTTCGAGGGCGGCGGCATCATGACCAGCCATGGTCCCTTGCCGCTGCGCACCTATGCATCCGGCGGAATCGCCGCCACCCCGCAGCTCGCCTTGTTCGGCGAGGGCTCGACGCCAGAAGCCTATGTCCCGGTGCCCAACGGGCGCATCCCTGTGACGTTGCGCGGCGGTGGCTCTGGGCCGGGCATCGGCAGTATTGCCACCAACATCGTGATCAACGTGGCGGGAGGCGGCACTGCTGGCGGTGCCGGTGCAGCTCCTGATCCAGCCGAACAGGCGCGCAACATCGGCGCAATGGTGAGCGCGGCCTTCAATCGCAATCTCGCCGAGCAGATGCGGCCGGGCGGCCTGCTCAATCCATCTGGCTATCTCGGCAGCGGCTTGGCTCACTGATGCCGACAACCACCAGCTTTCCCGGCATTGCCGCGTCGTTTGGAACCGAGCTGTCCCGGACGCCGCGGACGCTCAAAAACGCGTTCGGCAACGGCTACGAGCAACGTGCCGGCGATGGCCTGAACGCGGCGCCACAGACCTGGCAGGTCGTGTGGGAGGGCATTGCCTTCGCCGAATGCACCACCATCGAAGCCTTTCTCGCCGCACAGAAGGGCTATCTGGCCTTCCTGTGGACGCCGCCCGGCGCCGGCAGTGCGCTTCAGTTCAAGTGTGAGTCCTGGTCGGTCAGCAAGACCAGCGGCAACACCGGGACGATGAAGGCGCGGTTCGAGCAGGTGTTCGACCTGTGACCCTGTCAGCCACACTGTCCGCCGATGCACAGTCGCTGGCGCCCGGCGACATCGTCGTGCTGTTCGACATCGATACTAACCCGTTGGGCGGCAGCGACATCTGGTACCTGTGCGCCGGCACGATCAACGGGGCACTGCCGGCGTGGCGCGGTCACACCTATACGCCCTTTCCGCTCGAAGCCTCGGGCTTCGAATGGGCGGGTCGCGGAGCTTTGCCCAAGCCGAAGCTCACGGTTGGCAATGTCGCCGGGCTGCTGCTGCCGGCAGTCATCCAGTACAACGATCTGGTCGGCGCCAGGGTGACGCGCTGGAAGACGCTGGTGAAGTACCTCGACGGCCAGCCCACTGCAGACCCGAACTCGTGCTTCATTCCAGACATCTACTTCATCGATCGCAAGTCGCAGCAGACCAAGGGCCTGATCGAGTTCGAGCTGGCGGCCGCGCTCGACCAGCAGGGCGTCATGCTGCCGCGTCGCCAGCTGATTCGCGACAATTGCAGCGAGACCTATCGGCGCTGGACCGGAACGGCCTTCGTCTATGGCACCTGTCCCTATGCCGGTGCGGCGAAGTTCACCAGCAAGGACGCGTCGACCACCGATCCCGCCGCCGACCGATGCAGCAAGCGGCTGACCGGCTGCCAAGCCCGCTTCGGCTCTGCCAACGAGCTGCCCTTCTCGGGCTTCCCCGGCATCTCCAAGACACGCTGAACCCATGCTCGACATCTCCCCGCGCTGCCGCGACGATCTGATCGAACACGCCAAGGCGGAAACCCCGCGCGAGTCCTGCGGCCTGATCCTGGACGACGCGTACGTGCCGTGCCCCAACATCGCCGATGACCCGATCCGTTCCTTCCAGATCGACGGCGGGACGATGGTCCTCGCCAGACAGTCAGGCCGACTGCGGGCCGTCATCCATTCCCATCCCGACGGCCCGGCCTGCCCGACGCGCACGGACATGGCCTATCAGGCGGAAGGCGAAGTCCCGTGGGGCATTGTCGCCCTGAACCCGGTGCACGGCGCCGAGCTGTTCTTCTTTGGCGACAGCCTGCCGGTTGCGCCATACGAAGGCCGCGTGTTCCGTCACGGCGTCGCCGACTGCTACGCCCTGGTGCGCGACTGGTACCGTCAGGAAAGGGCTCTCGCCTTGCCGCTGACGCCACGCGATCCGGGCTGGTGGGACCTCGGCCAGGACGTCATTGAGGCCAATCTCGGGCAGTTCGCGTTCGATGCCCTTGGTCCGGAAGAGGAGCTCGAGATCGGCGATGTGCCGTTGTTCCAGGTCGCCGCGACGGTGATCAACCACACCGGCGTCTACCTCGGTCACGGCTTGGTCCTGCACCATCTCAGCAATCGGCTCTCGCGCATCGACGTGCTGGGGCCGTGGCGCCAGAAGTTTCACCGCAAGACCATGCGTCTACGCTCGCCGGCGGCGAGAGGCGGTGCATGATGCTGCGCACAGTTTACCTCTACGGTGTGCTGGGGCGCCGCTACGGCTGGCGCCACGCATTCGACATCGAAACCCTGCCGGAGGCGGTGTGGGCGCTCGACGCCAATCACCCGGGTTTCAAGCGCGATTTCCTGCGCGGACCAGCCTACTCGTTCGTCAAAGGCGCGACGCGTCGTGCGGGAATACCGATGGCTCTGGCCGAGGTGGCGATGCCGCTCAGCCGCCACGACCTGCACATCGTGCCGGCCGCCTACGGTCACGGAGGGGGAAATGGAGGCCTGACCGTCGGCAAGATCGTGCTCGGCGTCGCCATGATCGCCGGCGCGTTCTTCACCGCCGGCGCCACGGCATTGGGGACGGCCGCCGCGGCGGCGAGCGCGGAGGGTCTCGCCATTCCCGCGTCGGCAGCCGGCCTGGGGCTGGGATTTTCGGTCGAGTTGCCGCTGATCGGCGCCGTCACCTACGGCCGCATTGCCGGCATCGGCGCCATGATCGCGTTGGGCGGCGTATCGCAGCTCCTGTCGCCGACGCCGCATGCCGCGCCGAGCTACTCCGCGGAGCGGCCGGAGGCGCGTCCGTCCTTCATCTACAATGGGCCGACCAACACCGCTGAGCAGGGTGGCCCAATTCCCGTCGTCTATGGGCGCATGCGCGTGGGTTCGGCGCTGGTGTCCTCGTCGGTCAGCACCGATCAGGTCGAGGGTGCTCAGAGCGCCGGCGCGGTAAGCGGCACGACGGCGCGCGCGAGCTTCTCCGGCGGAGAGCTGTGATGGAGATCAGGCAGGAGCGTCCCGTCTTTGGCCGGGGTGGCGTGTTCGCCAAAGGGCAGGGCACGCAGCCGATGGGCCGCGTTCCGAGCGAAGCACCCAACTCCATGCAGTCCCGCTCGATTGCCCGCTTCCTCGACGTCTGGTGCGAGGGCGAGATCCGCGGCCTGGTGGCGGAGGACCAGTCGATCTTCTTCAATGACACGCCGCTGCAGAATGCCGACGGCACGTTCAACTTCACCGGCATCGCGTGGGACACGCGCTATGGCTTGCCATGGGGTGCCCAGTCGTACATGGCGGGTTTCCCGTCGAGCCGCAGCGTCATTCAGGTCGGCAGCGGGCTCGGGGCCAAGGTCACGCATTCGTCGCCGGTGACTGTCACCTTCACCGACCCGACATCGACGCTGAGCGCGGTGATCGTGAAGCTGTCGATTCCGGCGCTCTACGATCAGACCGACATGGATGGCTCGGTGAAGACCCGAGGCGCCGCCTACAACATCCATCTGAAAACCGGCGCCGGGCCGTTCGTGCTGCAGGTCGCCGACGCCTTCGACGGCAAATGCACCAGCCCTTACCAGCGTGATCATCGCATCGCGTTGCCGGCTGGAACGTCGTGGCAGCTCAAGGTCGAGCGACCCGGCGTGGACGTCGACCAATCCCGCATCAAGGACGAATTCTACTTCACGTCGTACACCCTGGTGACCGACGGCAAGCTCGCCCATCCCAATGTCGCCTATTGCGGTATCCAGATCGATACCGCCCAGTTCAGCGGAAGTGCGCCGGCACGCTCGTACGATCTCTATGGCCTGAAGGTAAGGTATCCGGCCAACTACCACCCGCTCACCCGCCAGTACACCGGTGCCTGGAACGGCACCTGGTCGGTCGGCTGGACGGACAATCCCGCCTGGTGCTTCTACGATCTGCTGACCAACACGCGCTACGGGCTTGGCCTGCCGGCGAGCGCGGTCGATCCGTGGAAGTGGGATCTCTACACCATTGCCCAGTACTGCGATGCGGTGGTCGCCAGCGGCGCCAACATGGTGTTCCAGGGCGTCGACGACGGCAATGGTGGCGTCGAGCCGCGTTTCACCTGCAACATTTGCCTGAACAATCGCCAGGAAGCCTACGCTGCCATCAACACCATGGCGTCGATCTTCCGCGGCATGCCGTTCTGGAGCTCGGGCGCGGTACGGGCGACCGCCGACATGCCCAAGGCACCGGTCGCCCTGTTCACCAACAGCAACGTGATCGCTGGCGAGTTCAAGTACGAAGGCACCTCGCAGAAGGCGCGGCATACAGTGGCCAAGGTGATCTGGAACGATCCCCTCGACGGCTATCGATCGGCGGCGGAGTTCGTCGAGGATCCGGCCGGCGTGGGGCTGTATGGCGTGCGGCAGATCGACATCGTGGCGGCGGGCTGCACGAGCCGCGGCCAGGCGATCCGGGCCGGCAAGTGGGTGCTCGACACCGAACGCACGGCAACCGAGACGGTCCATTTCCGGGCCGGTCTCGACATGGCCGACAAGTTCCCCGGCGACATCATTTCCATCGCCGACGAGAATTACGCCCAGACCGTGTTCGGCGGCCGCGCCGTGTCGGCGACCGCGACGAGCCTCGCCATTGACGCCCCCTACACTGTCGTTGCCGGCCGCACCTACACGCTGAGTCTCATGTTGCCCGACGGGACGATGGCGAGCCGGACGCTGACCAACGCGCCGGGCAGCACCAGTCTCTTCACCTGGTCGGCGGCCTTGTCGGCCGTGCCCCTGGTCAATGCCGTCTGGGTAGTGACGTCGACGGCGCTCACCACGCGCGATTTCCTGGTGGTGTCCAACGTCGAGGTCGGTCCGGCGACGTTCGAGGTCATGGGAGTCTTCTACGACGCCGCCAAGTTCAGCCGCATCGAAATCGGCATTGTCACGACCTCGGTCCCGTACAATGTCGTTCCAACGGGCCCGATCGCACCGCCGACCAGCGCGAGCGCCGTGCTGAACCACTACGTCGCCGGCTCGGCGATCGGCACGTCGATCATCGTGTCTTGGTCGAAGCCCGAGGACGCCAGAGTCTATGCGTTCGATGTCCAGGTGCGCGGGCCCAACGATTCGCAGTATGTCGATGTCGGCGTAACGTCGACGACCAGCATCGAGTACCAGGACTCGGTCGAAGGCGTGTATGATTTCAGGGTCCGCGCGAAGTCCTTGAATGGCAAGGTGAGCGCCTGGGCCGAGTTGCTCGCCGTTACACTCACATCGCAGATCCAGCCATCCGACGTCACTGGCCTCACTCTGCTGACGGACACGACCGGCGTCGCCTTCAAATGGTCGCCGGTGCCCGATCTCAACGTGAGCCGCTACGAAATCCGCGAGGGCCCATCATGGGCGACCGGCACGGTGGTCGCGACCACGGTCGAGACCACATTCGCCCGCCAGGGCCTCGCCGTTGGAACCTACACCTTCTGGGTGGCGGCGGTGACCGCGCCCCAGGGAGTCTACAGCGCCCATCCGGCGAGCCTCGCGGTCACCGTGACCGTTCCCGGATCGCCCTCGGTCACGGGCGTCATCGACGGCACCGACTATCGCCTGAGCTGGCCGGCCGTATCCTCCGCCCTCACCGTCGATCGCTACGAGATCCGCTACGGCACCTCCTTCGCTGCCGGCACCCTGGTTGGCACGACCAAGGCGACGACCTTCCAGGCGCCGATCACGTGGGCCGGCTCCCGGTTGTTCTGGATCGCTGCGATTGACGTGTCCGGCGCGGTCGGACCCGCCGTGGCGACGACCGTCCTCGTGTCGATTCCCGGTGCCGTGTCGGGGCTCACCGCGCAGGTGATCGACAACAATGTGCTGCTGAAATGGATCGTCGGATCGTCGGCCCTGCCGATTGCCCATTACCTGGTGAAGCGCGGCACGACGTGGGCCGGCGGTACGGTGATCGGCCAGAAGCAGGGCACGTTCACGTCGTTGTCGGAGACGGTGGGCGGTACCTTCAGCTACTGGGTCGCCGCAGTCGACACGGCCGGTAACGAAGGGGCTCCAGCTTCCGTCGTGGCTGTCGTCGGCGTGCCGCCCGACTATGTGCTGCACAACGAATGGCAGTCGAATTTCGCCGGCACCAAGACCAATCTTCATCTCGAGAATGGCCAGCTGATCGGGCCGGTCGCCACCGGCGAGAGCTGGGCGTCGCATTTCAGCGCGCGCGGGTGGAGTTCGCCGCAGGACCAGATCAACGCCGGCTATACCTACTTCATCGAGCCGGCGCAGACGACGGCGCAATACAGGGAAACCTTCGATTTCGGCAGCGTCATTGCCACCGATCTGGCGACCGTGACCCTAAACAAGGTCGACTTCCACGGGGCGATCGCCGGCATCATCACCATCGAGACCAGCCTCAACGGCACGAGCTGGACTACGGTGGGCACCGGAAGCCAGCAGTACGTGGCCAATTTCCGCTATGTGCGGGTGACCGTCGATTTCACCAGCGGCGGCGCGGCGTTCTGCATCCTGGCTGGCCTGTCACTGAAGCTGGCGGCGAAGCTCAAGACCGATTTCGGAAACGTCGCCGCCGTCGCGTCCGATTCGGGAGGGACGCTTGTCACCTTTGCCCAATCCTTTGCCGCGGTCGCGGCGATCACGTTGACTCCGGCTGGCACGACGCCGCTGACGGCGGTCTACAGCTTTGCCGGCGGACCCAACCCCGCGAGTTTCAAGGTGCTGCTGTTCGACAGCAGCGGCGTTCGAGCCAACGGCACCGTCAGCTGGACGGCGAGAGGAGTGTGATCGATGGCTGACTGGAACAAGCCGACGGCCTCGGACCTGTATGTCAACTGGCCGGGCCTTCTAGCTGACCGTGACCTCGCGTCAGCGACAATGTTCGATGCCGCCGTCACCAATACGCCGACCGGCGCCATCCGCTTTGACGTCGCAGCCCAGAAGCTTCAGCGCTACAACGGGACGACCTTCATCGACCAGGCGCTCTCCGTTGCGGGCGGCGGAACCGGCGCGGCGACGGCAGCCGGAGCGCGCGCCAATCTAGGGCTCGGCACTCTTGCCACTCAACTGGCGAGCGCGATCTCCGTTTCGGGCGGGGCGATCGACGGCACGGCGATCGGCGCGACGGTGCCCTCGACGGCCCGGTTCACCACGGTCACGGCCAGCCAGATCAACAGTTTCCGCCACGGCCAGAACACCACGGACCAACCCGGGTCTGGCAATGCGATCGTCGGCGGCGCAATGACCTTCGATGCCACGGCGGGGATCGGCGGCTCGTCCCTGTTCCTGTCCAAAGGGCAGTACTGGTCGTTGCTGCTGAATAACAACAGCGGTGGCGGCGATGCCATCCAGATCTTTGCCTTCCAGGGCACGCCGGTCGGCAGCATCGCCATCAGCGCGACCGACGTTACTTTCAACGGCTATGCCAACCCGCCGTCGGACTATCGGCTGAAGGAAGATTTCGCGGCGATCGAGGACGCCGTCGCGCTGGTGGCGCAGCTGCGACCGGGCTGGTTCACCTGGAAGCAGTCGCGCGAGCGCTGGATGGGCTTCCTTGCCCACGAAGTGCAGGCTGTTCTTCCCTTCGCGGCGACCGGCAGGAAGGACGATGTCTGGGGGCACGACGGGCCAAGGGGGCCTGACGGAAAGCTTTTGCATCGGCCAGGCTCCATCAGGCCACAGGGCATGAACCCGGCGAACCTCGTCCCGGTGCTGACGGCGGCCGTGCAGGCGCTGGCGGCGGACGTCGTCGCGCTCAAGGCCGAGGTTGCCGGGCTGAAGGAAAAGGATTCCTCTCGACGCTCGGGATGAACTCGAGAGTCTTTCATGGCGAACGCCGGTGACCGCATCCGCACACGATCGTGGCACCAAATGCGTACCGCCCGGTGCAATTTCGATTGCCAAGGCCGGGATGTCGGTTACTCACGGATGAAGGCGCTGCAAGCGCCGACGTAACACCAAGGAGGGTGGATCGATGAGTCTGGTGATTGCCTTGACGGGCACAACCGGCGTCGGGAAGACAACGGTCGCCGATCATCTTGTTTTGCGCCACGGCTTTCAGCGCCTGCGCTTCTCCGATCCCTTGAAGCAGATGATGTCCGGCTTGCTGATCCGTCAGGGTTGTGCGCCGGACTATGTCAAGCGCTGCATCGAGGGCGATCTCAAGACGCTGCCTGTGCCCGAGCTGGCAGGCCGCACGCCGCGGCACGCGATGGTGACACTCGCCAATGGCTGGGGATGGCGTCTTCATCCCGACCTGTGGGTCACCTGCTGGCGAGGAGCCGCCATGCAGGCGCTGCAGAAGGGACCGGTGGTCGCAGACGATTGCCGGTCGGGCAATGAGTACGACGCCGTCCATGACTTGGGTGGTTTGGTCTGGAGGATCGCCCGCGATGTTTCTGCGCTGCCTGGAACAGCCGAGGACGGGCTGCCCGGCTTCGAGTGCGATGCCAATCTGCTGAACAACAGCTCCGTCAACGCGCTGCTGCGTCGGATCGATCAGCTGTTGCGCGACTATCGTCGCAACAGGGATCGGCGGGGCGATTACCTACCGGTGAAATGGCAGGGCGAGCGCGCACGGCGGCGATTGACGTCCGACCAGCCCGGAGGCAACCCGCAGCACCAGGACATGGGGCATCATGATCTGCAGGGCTGGCCGAAGGCAGCCGACGCCGAGCTCGAGGAGTTGGGACTGCAGCGAGGCGGTTGCTTCGGACACGACGCTGGCGACGATCGCGCCGATCACCCGCCAACGGCCGACCATGACGGCGGGGAGAGCGACATAGCCCACGCCAATCCTGCATAGGGTGCAATCCCCCTCATCGCTCTAGTTTAACTGTCCGGGATTCCATTCCCGATTGCCAACGGCATCCGAATGCCCAAGTGTGGGGCGACACCAAGGAGGGTGACATGCGGCCAGTTAACGATCGCACACACGGCAGCCGGGCGGTCGATCCGCTCGTAAGGGCGCTGCTGTCGGAACTCGACGCCAGCGGTGAGTCGCTGGAGGGCCTGGCTGTCCGGGCCGGTCTCGGCAAGGACACGATCGCCAGTTGGGCAAGGGCGCGCCGCGTCCCCAACATCGGCAACATGCGCGCCGCGCTGGGCGCGGTCGGGCTCGAGCTTGTGGCGCTCAGGCCAAGTTCCGTGCGGCAAGGCATGGTTGTGGAGTAGTCCTCGATCGCGCCCGGAAACTCTTGACTTGGCGCGGGGATTGGACAAAGTGATCGAAGGGACCAAGGAGGGTCGACAACAGCGGCTGCCAAGCGAGCAGCGCTGCGCACCATCACGCCGACATCAACTCCCGGGACCAGCGCACGAAACATGCGCGTGCCCGGACTTGATCAGCCCAAGGAGGGGCGTTTTCATCATGTCGTTCGACTGGCAAGAATCGGATCTGCCCACGCCAATGCTTCGCGCGCCGGTGTCGGGCACCGCGCGCAACCTGAGCGAGCGACAGGGAACATTGGAGTTCAAGCGTCGTTCATCCCTCCTGCTGACGCATCGGGCGCGCCTGCTGCGGTTTCAGGCTGCTCCCCGCCTCACGCGCGACGAGGAGCTCAGGGCGCTGGAACAGTTTCGGGCGAAGCACGGGGTCGTTCGCTGCCCACCGGCATTCTCCGCACCGACGCAGGCTTTCATCGGCTGAGTTCCGCGCCAGGCCGAGGAGAGCCTCTGCATGACCATCAGTTCGCCCCCCATCCTGCTGCGATATGGCGATGCGCCGGGCTTTGCGCTTGCGCGATCGGGCGGCCTCCATGGCGAGGTGCTCGGTCCCGATGCGCTGGACCGGACGGCACGCGAAATCGAAGCTCTGACGGCCGAACGCGCCCACACCCTGGTGAGTGAGCTCGCGGATGCTTCCGACTACAATGCCTTCCGGCTGGGCGGCATCCTGGCGAAGATCCTTGCCGAGAAATGGTACGCCAGCGCGGGCTATGTCGACTTCGCCTCCTATGTTGAGAGACGACACGGCTTCAAGCGGCGCAAGGCCTACTATTTGGTGCAGATATACAGCGCGGTTGCGGAACTGGGGCTTGGCTGGGACGCGCTGAAACCGATCGGTTGGACCAAGCTCAAGGAGCTGGCACCCGTCCTCAAGGATGGCAACGCTGCGGAGTGGCTGGAGCGCGCCGCGGCGCCTGGCATGACGGTGGCGAAGCTGCGCGAGCTGGTGCTGGCGTGCCGCGAAGAGCCTCCAACGCCGTTCGAGGAGGGGGTGGCCGAGCGGACCATCACGCCCCGCACATTTGCCCTCGATGACGAGCAGCTAAGACTCCTCAGCCAGGCTCTGGCCAAGGCGAAGGCAGACGCCGGAACCCATCTCGAATCAGTGGCCTTGGCACATATGGCGCGGAGTTATCTCGGGCCATCGGGCAAGGTGGTCGAGCGCCATCTGACGGCGATCGGCCTGGTCGGCGCCTTGTCGCTGCTCGAACGAAGCTTCCCCGACGCCGATCTCAAGGTCGAGGCGAACCGCCCGCAAGTCGACGGTCCGCAAGATCAAACCCAAGAGGAGTGATGACAAGCAACGAAGATCTTTCGCCGTTGGCGGCTCTGCGCAGCGAGTGCCTGCATCTCGCCGTCCGAATGCTGGCATACTGTGACGCCGACTCGATCAACCCGCAGGACGCCATCCGGCTCGCCGAGGAATACGTCGTCTGGATCCTCGAGACCGGACGCCACGTTGCCGCCTCCGAGCCCGGCAGCGGCCGCACGCTTCATCCCGTTCAGAGCAGCTCGACGGAGCTCGCCGACGCTCATTCCAAGCATTGACGGAGTGTGACCTCGCCACCGTCTGGTGGCGCGACTTCATCGAAACGACGCAGGCACCAAGGAGGGTGGAATGCGACAGCCGAACATATTGGCCGTGGGAGTACTGCTTCTGGTGATCGCCCTGGTCGGAGCGATCGGGTTCGCCAGGCCGGGCCGAGCGCAGGATGGTGAACACGGCAACGGCCACGGCGATCGGCACGATTGGTACCGAGCTTTGGAGCAGCCGGGCACGGGATTGTCGTGTTGCAACGGGCGACGGTCGGGGCCCGATGGCACCGTCGAAGGCGACTGCCGGCCGACCCAGGCGTTTCGGGGCGAAGACGGGCAATGGCGGGCAATGATCAACGGGCACTGGCAGATCGTGCCGCTGCATGCCGTGCTCGACCCCGCCCTGAATCGGGAGCCCCTCTACGCCCACATCTGTGCCAGCCCCGCCGGTGTCATCTACTGCTTTCTGCCCGGCAGTCCGGGAGGCTGATCGTGGACGACGAGACCGTGGACATGATCGCCGCCAGGCGCGCCGCCACGGCGCGGCCGCCACTATCTCCCGATACGATGCGGGACATCGCCGAGCACCACGCCCTCAAGGATGACCCGACCTTCGACATGGTGCTCCACCTCGTCACACTGCCGCAGGCCGAGAGCCCGTGAGCTCACTTCCTCGTTGTATCCTTGCCTCCCAGCCATTCCGCCAGCTTCGACCACCGCCGGCGCCCGGCGACGTTCTTGACGGCGATGGCGACGGCCTTCTTCTGGCCGACCAGCACGACCAGCTTCTTGCCGCGGGTGATGCCGGTGTAGAGCAGGTTCCGCTGCAGCATGGCGTAGTGCTGGGTGAGTAGCGGGATGACCACTGCCGGATATTCCGAGCCCTGGCTCTTGTGAATCGTCGCGGCGTAGGCCGGCACCAGCGAATCGAGCTCGCCGAACAGGAAGGTGACCGGCCGGCCGTCGAAGCTCGCGACGAGTTCCGCCGCCTCGGGGTCGACGGCGTCGACGTAGCCGATGTCGCCGTTGAAGATGTCCTTGTCGTAGTCGTTCTCGATCTGCATGACCTTGTCACCAGGCGCAAAGGTCCAGCCGAATCGTTCGACTTTTTTCTCGCCCGCCGGATTGAGCGCTGCCTGCAGCTCGATGTTGAGCGAGCGCGCCCCGACTCCGCCGCGATTCATCGGGCACAGGACCTGGATGTCGCGGATCGGGTCGAAGCCGAAGCGCCGGGGCATGCGCGCCTTCACCAGTTCGACCACCCGCGCCACCGCCGTCTCCGGCTCGTCGGCCGTCACGAAGTAGAAATCGCTGTCGCCTTCGGGCCGCGCGAGGTCGGGCAGCAAGCCCTGATTGACCCGATGGGCATTGACGATGATGTGGCTTTGCGCGGCCTGTCGGAAGATCTCGGTGAGGCGGACCACCGGCACCGCGCCCGAGCCGATGATGTCGGCCAGCACCTGGCCCGGGCCGACCGACGGCAACTGGTCGATGTCGCCGACGATCAGCAGCGCCGCGTGCCTCGGCACCGCAGCAAGCAGCGCCTGCATCAGAACGACGTCGACCATGGAACTTTCGTCGACCACCAGCAGATTGCAGTCGATCGGATTGTGCTCGTCACGCTTGAAGCCGCCGGCGCGCGGATCGGTTTCCAGCAGACGATGGATCGTCCTGGCTGGGAAGCCCGTCGCCTCGGTCATGCGTCGGGCGGCGCGTCCCGTCGGGGCGCACAGCTGCAGGGCCGTGCCCTTCGCTGCCAGGATGCGCAGGATGGCGTTCACGATCGTGGTCTTCCCGACCCCGGGACCGCCGGTGATCACCAGCACCTTCGACCGCAAGGCGAGGCGGATCGCTTCGACCTGGCTGGCGGCCAGCGCCAGGCCGGTCTTGGCCTCGATCCATGGCAATGCCTTTTCCGCGTCGATCGGCGGCCACGGCAGCTCGCCTGCCGACAATCGCAAGAGGTCCTCGGCGATCGCGCGCTCCGCCCGATGGAGCCTGGCAAGAAACACGCATTGGGTCTCGCCGACGCGATCGGCGACAACCGTGCCTTCGGCCAGCTCGAGATCGAGCGCGGTCTGCACGAGGGCGACCTCGACCTCGAGCAGCTCGCCGGCGAGCGGCAACAGCTCCTCCAGGGGCAGCCCGCAATGGCCATCGTTCGTCGCCTCGGTCAAGGCGTATGAGATGCCGGCGCGCACGCGGATCATGGCGGTCTTGGCGATCCCGAGTCTCTGGGCGATGGCGTCGGCCGTCTTGAAGCCGATGCCACGGATGTCGCGCGCCAGCCGGTAGGGGTTCTCGCTCATGACCTGGACCGCGTCGGAGCCATAGGTCTTGAAGATGCGGACGGCGCGTGCGGTGCCGACACCGTGGCTGTGCAGGAAGACCATGATCTCGCGCACGACCTTCTGGTCGGCCCATGCCGCGGTGATCTTGGCGGCGCGCACCATGCCGATGCCGGCGACCTCGCGCAGCCGCGCCGGCTCGGCCTCGATGATATCGAAGACCTTGTCGCCGAATGCCTTGACCAGATTCTTGGCATAGACCGGGCCGATGCCGCGGATCATCCCCGAGCCCAGGTACTTCTCGATGCCATCGATCGATGTCGGCGCCGACGTCCGCAGGAAGCGCGCCTTGAGCTGCTGGCCGTGGACGCGGTCGTTTACCCATTCGCCCGAGGCGGTCACCCATTCCCCGGCGGTGATGACCGCGGCGTGGCCGACCACCGTGACGAGATCGCGATGGCCGCGTGCCTTGATCCGCAGCACGCAGAAGCCGGTCTCGGGATTGTGGAACGTAACTCGCTCGACGACGCCCGCGAGCACGTCCTGGGGGGAGGTGATGGAGGCTGACGACGGTTTCATCGGAGCTCCGGCATCGCACCCGGCGTCGCTGCGATCGCGCCGGGGCTAGGTTTCCAGGAACTTCACTCCTTGAACGGTGATGGTGACGGACGAGGCGGGATCGCCGTCGGCGCGCAGCCAGCCCTTCTTCACGGCGAGGCGGATGGCGGCATCGACGGCGTCGACGTTGTCGGTCGCGAGCTTGCTCTGGACCTTCGAGACATGCGTCCAGGCGGGTGGCTGCCGGTGACCGGTCACGTCGCGCACGGCGCGCAGCAGCGAGGTCAGGAACTGGACGGGGTTGATCGCTTGATTGGTCATGGCGGGATCATATCGCGACGTTCCCCGATCGACCATCCGGCCCACCTCGACCTCGCCTGGATCGGGCCCGCCCGGCTTGAACCCACCCAGCTTGAACTCGATCGCCGAAAGAAGCTACAGGACGGCTCGCATGTCGCGCGTCAATCCACTGCCAATCACAAGCTCGCTGTTCTTTCGCATGGTTCTGGCCGTGAACCTGACGGCGCGTCCGTTCGCGCGGCTGTACTCGCGCAAGTACCAGCTCAACCTCACGGAATGGCGGGTGATGATCGCCCTGGCCAACGTGCCGGGCGTGTCGGCCAACGAGGTGGCGCGGCTCTGCGGGCTCGACAAGATGACGGTCAGCCGTTCGCTCGCTTCGATGATGCGGCACGGCTATGTCGCGCGCCGCCCCGCGCGCGACGATCGGCGGCGGCTCATCCTGGCGCTGACGCCCAGGGGGCGGCGCATCTTCGCCGCCATCGCTCCCAGCGGCGCGGCGCGCGAAAAAGCCCTGTTCGGCGGATTCTCGCCGGCGGAGCGCGCCCAGCTCGGCCAGCTGCTCGATCGCCTGGTCGAACGCGCGTGCCAGTTGCCTGACGCGTGACGGTGGCGTCTCAGAAGCCGTACAGGTCGGGGCGGGACGCACCATCGGACCACGCGATGCGGCCCTCCGACCAGGCGAGCAGCAGGGCTCCGTAGCGGCTCGCCACGATTGCCTCGGTGCCGGGCTCGATGCAGACGAAACTGCCGCCGCGCGCCGTCACGTCGCCTACGCTGACGTCGCCACCGATCACGAACCACTCGACCAGCTCGGTCGTGCGATGGGCCGGGATGGTGGTCCCGGGCAGGAGTTGGAGTTGCACCAGGCGGCGATCGTCGCCGGTGCCCTTGTAGTCGAGGATCAGGCGCCGGCCGACGCCCGCTACCGCAGTCACCGCCATTGGCACCGTCTCGACCATGACATTGATGTCGGGCATCACCTCGGGCGCCGGATTGACGATCTCGGAATGGCGCGCGCCGGCGTGCAGGCGATGGATCGGGCCGTCCTGCGGCGGATAGGTGACAGGCCCCTCGAGCCGCGCGGCGAGCAGGCATTTTTCGTAGGGAATGGCGTCGTGCGTCGAGCCCTTGAAGTTGATGCCGACCTGGCCGCGCATGATCGTGCCGGCATAGTCCGTCAGCGAGCCCTGCAGAACATAGCTGGTGGCGACGCCCTGGTGCTGGTGCAGGCCGCTCGACACCAGGGGATCGAAGGCCACCAGGCCGAGATAGTGGCCCTTGGCATGATCGACGCGCACGACCTTCTGGGTGATGCCCTCCTTGCCCGCCCCGGTCCATGGCGCCGCGGTCATGTCGTAGACGCCAACAGCGGCGGCGCCCGCCCGACGCACGAGGGTGGGGGCGGGTACAGTCGCAGGCATCTTGCGGGTCCTGGGCATGCGACGACTCCCGGCAATCGGTAACGAACGTTACCAATCACCATAAGATGTTATCGACCACCATAAAGGCGCCGTTCGGCGGCCGACAAGGGGGAAACGGGCAGTTGCCCGGATGTCGACAAGGGGAATTGGGTTGCGACCTCGTGATGCGGCGACGGGCCACCGCCGGTGCTCCTATGGGGGAGCATGAGTAGCGGACATCTCGGATCTCTCAAGAGCTTGCAGGCGATCGACGCCGAAGCGCGCTGGCATCCCAGTGGCTGGAGCCTGGTGTTCATCGGTGGAGACACGCTGTCGGCGACCGCGCGGAGCCTGGCCGGCTTCACGACGCTGCGCCATCGCAAGCATGCGCTGACCATGGTCTACCGCCCGATGACCACGCTGCCGGCGATGTCGGCGGCGGACGACGATGCGGGCGTGATCGTCGTTGGCCAGGTCGTGCGCGGTACGCGTAATGGTTACTTCGTGTGGGTCGTGGTGGAAGGCAATCCGTCGAGCCTGCCCGACTTCTTCCGGATCTGAGGGCGCACCGGCTAGGTGCCCTCGCCTGCGGCGAGGTGGTCGAGCCAGGCCCACGCCATCGTGCGCTCGAAGTCGGCCATCCAGAGAAGGTCAGCGGGCGGCACGGTTGGCGCAGCAGGCTCCAGGCGGGCGGCAAGCCACGGCGGCGGTGGCGGGTCGCTGGGTTCGGTACGCAGTACGAGGCCATCGCGCCGGCGATGAAGCAGCGCCCACAGATCGGCGTAGCTGTCATCGACGGCGACCCCAAACGTGACGACGGGCGTCGGGCCGTGCTGTGTGACGCGCACCAGCGTCACCAGCAATCCGGCACGCTCGACAGTCGCAAGGTAGGCGTACTCGTCTCGGCGCGGCACCGGCGCCAGCGTGCCGGACGACAGTGCAGCGCCAGCGAGACTCGCGCGCAACAGCGCGATGGAGTGTTCGCGTGCCGCGTTGCGCGGGCTCGCGCTCAAGTGTCCTGTGTCGAGCGTGACATGTGTGAGAACGGAAACCGGGTCGGCTGTCATCGGCCGACCCGATAGCGACTCATTTCGACAGGATGATGGTTGGCGGTGCGCGGACGGCAGGGGATGTGGCACGCCGCCGGCGTTGGATCAGCGCTTGCTGTCCTGCAGGAACGTTTCGACGGCGGACTGCATGATCTCGGCGTAGCGCGCCACGCCTGCCGCCTGCGCCTGCGAGTTCGCGAAGACCTTGTCGGCGAAGGTCGCGTAGGCGCGTTTGTACTCGGCCATCAGCTCGGCGCGGAGCTGCTCGGCGGTGAGATCCGGGCCGACCTTCCTGTCGGCGAACTTGGCCTGGATTTCCCGGTTCGCCCGATCGATCTCGTCGGAATGAGCAGCGAGCGCCTCCTGGGCCGGCGCCATGGTTTCCTCCAGGGCGGCCTCGGCGCGCGCGATGGCCGTTCCGAAGGCGCGCTCCGCGGCCGACGGCTCGGTCTCGTCGAGCTCGAGGAATTCGAGCACCGCCTGGCGGAGCTTGCCGGCGTCTTCGTAGCCCATGACGCGGCGCACGTATTGGCCGTCGCGGAAGAGCAGGAGCTGGGGAAAGGAGGCGATTCGCCAAGTGTGGCAGAAGCCTTCGGCGTTGTCGTCCACTTCCAGCACGGTCATGTGGCCTTCGAACTCGGCCGCCAGCTTGTGCAACACCGGCCGCATCAACTCGCACGGCATGCACGGGTTCATGGTCGCCTTGACCACGACCGGCCCGGGCGTCGCCGCCAGCAGGCCGTCGATGTCGCCATCGGAGACGAGAGAAATCGGGTTCGATGAGCCATGCATGAGCCACTCCCTGGCGGGCGACAGGTCAGACAACGATGGTGGCAAGAGATTTCGCCGCCGCCAAGGCACGGCGGAGCTGCCAGGGAGGCCGGCGGGATGGCCGTACGTCGGGCCCAGCCGAGGGCAATCCCAAGACTGCCCTGCACCACCCGTTGACGCGCCGCAGCCGAGGCCCTATACGCGCCCCTTCCGGGCGCTTAGCTCAGCGGGAGAGCACACCCTTCACACGGGTGGGGTCGTAGGTTCAATCCCTACAGCGCCCACCATCTGTCCCCGGAACGATCCACGCCGTCCCGCCCCCTTGACATCATGCCGAGGGTCGGAAGATCACAGAGCCGTGATGAAGCGAGTTTTGGCAAACGGGTTTCTGGCGGCGGTGTCGATCGTGCTCTGCCTTGTCGTGGCAGAGGCGGCGACACGCTTGATCGACGGGCATTCGCTCTGGGGGCTGCGGCCGCCCGAAGCGAATATCTCGATCGGGCTCGACACCACGGCCCAGCATCTCGATTCGGTGCCGCGGGCCCATGGCGTCGATCGCGCGTGGTTCGACAGGTCGCCGCCACCCTTGCCCAACCGTGGCCAGCGTTCATCCTGGACGGAGGGGACTGAAGCGGCGAATCCCACTGCCCCCGCGGATTTCGTCTCCGACTTCAGACCGTGGGACTACTTCAAGGCGTGGAATGCGGCGTTCGTCGGCGATCCGTGCGCCAGCCCTTTTTTCAGGGGCGCGCCGGGACGGCTGATCGTGTTCGATCCGCCTGCGGGCGAGCGGCAGCCGATCTACCGCTATCTGCCCAGCACCACGACGCCGCTCGGGCTGGTCACCAATCAATTGGGCTTCCGCGGCCCGCCGGTCGACTACAAGCGCCGGCCCGACACGGTGCGCATCGTCCTTGTCGGCGCCTCGACGACCGCCGAGGCGCACGCCACGCCGTATTCCGGCTCGGAGATGCTCAACTACTGGCTCAACCTGTGGGCGGCCGCCAATCATCCCGGCCGCAAGTTCGAGGTCATCAATGCCGGGCGAGAGGCTGTGGTGTCGCGCGATATCGAGGCGATCGTGCGCCAGGAAGTGCTGCCGCTGCGCCCCGACCTGGTCCTCTACTACGAAGGCGCCAACCAGTTCGAGCTGGAGCGGCTGGTCAAGGATCTGCCGGCACGCCGGGCCGGCGATGGGCGGGCCTGGACCGACATCGTGGCCGGCTGGCTCAAGGATGCGTCGAGCTGGTCTGCCCTGGCGCGCCGCGCGCGTGCGCTTTTCGGCCTGGCGGAAGTTACGGAGGGCGGGGTCGAGCCGCGGAAGCCCGACTACACGCTCGAATGGCCGAAGGGCGTCAACGAAGCCGATCCGGACCTTGCCAGCCCGGATCTGCCCGTCAGTCTTCCCGTCATCCTGGGTGATCTCGACCGAATGCGCAAAGAACTCGCCGCAGCGGGAAGCGAGTTCGCGGTGGCATCCTTCATGTGGCTGGCGCGTGACGGCCTGATCTTGAATCCGGTTCGCAACCGGATGATCTACGACTATCTGAACGTCAAGCATTACCCCTTCCGCTATCGCGACATCGCGCGGCTGGCGGCCTTCCAGAATCGCGTGTTCGCCAAATATGCCGCGACGCGCGGCGTGCCATTCATCGACATCGTGCGCTACATGCCGTTCGATCCTGACCTGTTCGCTGACGCCATCCACAACACCCAGCCGGGCATCAATCTGCGCGCCTGGATCGTGATGCAGCAGCTCGTGCCGATCATCGAGGCCCACCTGGCGAGCGGCGCCTGGCCCAAATCGCCGCTCCCCGTGCAGCCGGCAAATCCGCCGATCTTCGCCAGCCAGCCTCGGCTGATCACCTTCGATTGCGCGCCGGCGCCTCCTCCGGTGGCCTCGCCCGAAGCCAAGGATTCGCGAGGCTAGCGACCAATCCGGGCAGCGTCGGGCGGATCAGCCGCGCGCGGCGATCTCCTGCAAGGCCTCGGGCAGGCGGGCGAAGTGATCGATCACCACCTCGGCGCCGAGTTCCTCCGCCGGCCGCGCCGTGTAGCCCCAGCTGACCAGCACCGCCGGCAGTCCGCCAGCATGGGCGGCTGCGACGTCGTGGATCGAATCGCCGATCATGACGGCGCGGTCGCGGCGGCCGCCGATCCTGTCGATGAGCTGCAGGATGTGGCCGGGGTCGGGCTTGCGCACCGTGAACGTGTCGGCGCCGGCGACGTCGGCAATGGGCGGCATCAATTTCAGATCGCGCAGGATCATGCGCGCCGGGTTTTCGAACTTGTTGGTGGCCACGCCCTGCCGCAGGCCGAGCCGGTCGAGGCGGGCCATCACCTCGGCGACGCCGTCGAAGGCCACCGTATAGCGCACCGGGAATTCCTCGTAATACTGCACGAACTGCCGCGTCGCGGCGCTCAGCGCCGCGTCGTCCAGCGTGATGCCATTCTTGGCGAAGGCGCGCTTGATGGTGACCTTGCTGCCTTCGCCCATGAACAGGCGGGCGTCCTCGTCGCTGATCGGCGGCAGCTTGTGGTCGGCCATCACCCGGCTCACGGCCACGCACATGTCACGGGCGCTGTCGATCAGAGTTCCGTCGAGATCATAGATGATCGTGTCGAAGCGGGCGGCGATGAGATTGTCGGCGTTCGGGTGCATGCGCGCCCTCCTTAGCACACTCGCCTTGCAGGACCGCCAGCGTCGTGGCATCGGACAGGCATGAAATCGTCCCGCGCTGCGGCTCCCGCCGCGGCCCCGGTGGCCGTCGTCATCCTGGCCGCCGGCGCCGGTACGCGTATGAAGTCGCGCTTGCCCAAGGTCCTCCATCCGCTCGCCGGCTGGCCCATGGTCCGCCACGTGATCGAGAATGCTTCCGCGCTGCGGCCCGCGCCTCGCCTCGTCGGTGTCGTGGCGCCGGGAGCGGAGAGGGTGGCTGCCGCCTTCACCCCGCATGCGGTCGTCGTGCAGGAAAAGCCGCTCGGCACGGGCCACGCCGCGCGGGCCGCGTTGCCGGCGCTCGCCGGGCATCGCGGGCCGGTGCTGGTAGTGTTCGGCGATGCGCCGTTGATCACGACGGCGACCTTGCGCCGCCTGGTCACGGCCTGCACGCGTGCCAACGCCGCCGTCGGCGTGCTGGGCTTCGTCGCCGCCGATCCCACGCCCTACGGCCGCCTGATCCAGCGCGACGGCGACCTGGAGAAGATCGTCGAGAGCCGCGACGCCTCGCCCGCCGAGAAACAGGTGGCGCTGTGCAATTCCGGCGTGATGTGCATTTCCGGCGCGCTGCTGCCCGAGCTGCTCGGCGCCATCGGCAATCGCAACGCCAAGCGCGAATTCTATCTCACCGACGTGGTCGCCATCGCCCGTGCCGCCGGCCATCGCACCATCGCCGTCACCGGCGATGAGGCCGAGTTCCAGGGCATCAACGCGCGCGCCGAGCTCGCAGCGGCCGAGCGCGCCTTGCAGCAGCGCCTGCGCGCGGCGGCGCTCGACGCCGGCGTCGGCATGCAGGATCCGGAGAGCGTCTGGCTCGCCGCCGACACCAAGCTTGCGCCCGACGTCTCGATCGGCCCGTGCGTGCGCTTCGGCCCCGGCGTCAGCGTCGGCGCCGGCAGCGAGATCAAGGCGTTCTGCGACATCGAGGGCGTCAGGATCGGCCGTGACACCATCATCGGCCCGTTCGCCCGCATCCGTCCGGACTCGGTGGTCGCCGACCGCGTCCATATCGGCAACTTCGTCGAGCTCAAGGCCACCCGCATCGGGCGTGGCGCCAAGGCCAACCACCTGGCCTATCTCGGCGACAGCGATATCGGCGAAGCGAGCAACATCGGCGCCGGCACCATCGCCGTGAACTACGACGGCTACGGCAAGCACCGTACCATCATCGGCCGCGATGCCTTCGTGGGCTCGAATTCCTCGCTGGTGGCGCCGATCCGGATCGGCAATGGCGCCAACGTGACGGCGGGCAGCGTCATCACCGAGGACGTGCCGGCCGGCGCGCTTGCCTTCGGGCGGGCAAGACAGGTGACAAAGCAGGGCCGGGCGGGTGAGCTTCGGGCACGGCTGAAAGCGCGCGCCGGCAAGTAGCAACCACGAGGCCACCCCCACGAGGCCCCCCATGTGCGGCATCATCGGCATCATCGGCAAGGCGTCTGTCACCCCGCTGCTGGTGGAGGCGTTGAAGCGGCTGGAATATCGCGGCTACGACTCGGCCGGCGTCGCAACGCTGATCAACGGCCACATCGATCGCCGCCGCGCCGAAGGTAAGCTGGTGAACCTCGAGGCGCGGCTGGCGCGCGAGCCGCTCGCCGGCACCATCGGCATCGGTCATACGCGCTGGGCGACGCACGGCAAGCCGTCGGAGCGCAACGCGCATCCCATTGCCACCGAGCGGGTTGCCGTCGTCCACAACGGCATCATCGAGAACTACCAGGAGCTCAAGGATGAGCTGCTCGCCGAGGGTCGCCGCTTCGACAGCGACACCGACACCGAGGTGGTGGCGCAGCTTCTGACCTCGCTGCTCGAGCGTCAGGCCACGCCGCAAGAGGCGATGGCCGGGGCCATGGAACGCCTGCGCGGCGCCTTCGCCCTGGTGGCGTTGTTCGCCGGCCGTCACGACCTTCTGGTGGGTGCGCGTCGCGGCAGCTCGCTCGCCGTGGGCTACGGGGAAGGCGAAATGTACATCGGCACCGATGCGCTGGCGCTCGCACCCTTCACTAAGCGCGTCACCTACCTCGAGGAAGACGACTGGGTAGTGCTTCAGCCCGCCGGCGCCACGATCTACCAGGGCGGCCAGAAGGTGAGCCGGCCGATCAAGCAAAGCGGCATCTCCGGCGCCATGATGGGCAAGGGCAACCACAGGCATTTCATGCTGAAGGAGATCTACGAGCAGCCTGCCGTGGTGGGCGACACGCTGCAGACCTATATCGACCCCGCCACCCGCACCGTCCACCTGCCCGCCAGCTTTCCGATCGATTGGACAAGCGCCACGCGCCTCACCATCACCGCCTGCGGTACCGCCTTCTATGCCGGCCTGGTGGCGAAGTACTGGTTCGAGAAGCTTGCCCGGCTCCCCGTCGAGGTCGACGTGGCCTCCGAGCTGCGATACCGTGAGCCGCCGCTGCCGGAAAAGGGCGGCATCTGCCTTGCTATTTCCCAATCCGGCGAGACGATCGATACGCTGGAGGCGCTGCGCTACGCCAAGCGCAACGGCCAGGCGATCCTCGCCATCGTCAACGTGCCGGAAAGTGCCATCGCGCGCGAAGCCGACGCCGTGCTGCCGACGCTGGCTGGACCGGAGATCGGCGTCGCCTCGACCAAGGCCTTCACCACCCAGCTCACGGTCCTGCTTGCGACGGCCATCGCCGCTGGACGGGCGCGCGGAACGCTCGCGGTGGCCGAGGAGGCGCGCCTCGCCCACGCCCTGATCGAGCTGCCGGCTGCGATCAACGAGGCGCTGGCGCTCGAGTCGCACTACAAGCGCATCGCCGATGACATCCTCGCCGCCGCTCGCGACGTCCTCTATCTCGGCCGCGGGCAATCCTTCCCGATCGCGCTCGAAGGCGCGTTGAAGCTGAAGGAGATTTCCTACATCCATGCCGAGGGCTACGCCGGCGGCGAGATGAAGCACGGTCCGATAGCCCTGATCGACGAATCCGTACCGGTCGTGGTGGTCGCGCCGAGCGACGCCCTGTTCGACAAGATCGCTTCCAACTTCGAGCAGGTCCGCGCCCGCGGCGGCAAGCTGGTCCTGCTGAGCGACGCTGACGGCGCCGCCCGGCTGACCGGGCACGCGGCGGCGACGGTGACGCTTCCGGCAGTCGATCCGATGGTCGCGCCGATTCTCTACACCGTGCCGGTGCAGCTACTCGCCTACTACACGGCGGTGGCGAAGGGGACCGACGTGGACCAGCCGCGGAATCTGGCGAAGAGCGTGACGGTGGAGTAGGGGCGCGCCGACCGCCCTCCAATCGATCGATGGACCGGCGATCACACATCTTATGCCGACGATGGTGCGCAAGCCAGCGCCTTGATCCAGTCCGTCATGTCAGACCCGGCGACCGTCTTGACCGGCATTGCGCAGGCTAGGGCACTCGTGATGGCGGACGTCGCGAACTGACCGCTCCTTGCCTGCGGTGTGCTGGGAAGGGGCACCCGCTGCATTCATGCTCTTCTGGACAGCCGGCGTCCCGTCAATTCATGAATCATGAGCGGGGACGCGCCCGCGGTCAAAAAAGACGGAATGCCCACCGGACGTCCGCCTAGCGTGTACCCTGCGGCAGACCAGGCGCGAGGCCCGTCGGGGATTGCTGGGGCTGCTGGCGCGGCTGGGCCGGAGCAGGGGCGGGCCGTTGGGCCGGCGCGGGCGCCGGTTGGGCGGGCTGCATCGCCTGGATGATGGCGCGCATCTTCTTGGTTTCGGCTTCCTGAGCCTTCTTGAACTCTTCCTCGTTAAGGAAGCGGTCCTTGTTGGCGTCCATCTCGATGAATTGCTTGACGGCGGATGCGGTGAGCTCGAGGCGATCGAGCACGCCGTCCTTGTTGGTGTCGATCTCCTGGAACTTGCGCAGCACGAGCTGGCGGCGGATGTCGTAGGGCAGCAGATTTTGGGCCTGTGGACCGTCGGCCGGCCCGGCCAGGGACACGTACTCCTGCTGGCTGATCTTGACGTCGTTGTTCTTGTCGAGCCGGTCGGCCTCGCGCAGCTGCATGTCGATGAAGTCGTTGACTGCCGCCATGCCCTGGCGACGGCGCTGCTCCATCTGCTGGCGCTCCTGCTGCTCGCGCGCGATCGAGCGCTGCACGATCAGGCGCACCTCGGGTTCGGTGACCTTGTTGTCGCGGTCGGTATCGTACTGGTTGAACTCGGAGTGGACCAGCGCCTCGGCTTCAGCGCGCTCGACGAAGCCGTCGCGGTTGGTGTCGAGATTGCCGAACTCCGCCTTGGCGCGATTGCGGCGCTCCTCGAGGTTCGGGCCGTTGGCGACGTCGTGCGAGTAGGGAGGCTCGGCCACCTTCATGAACTCGTCGATTGAAAGCTTGCCATCCTTGTTGGCGTCCAGCTCCTCGAACGACTTCATACGATACTTGAGGAAATCCGCGCGCGACACCTCGCCCTTCTTGGCGGCATCGATCTCGACGAACCACTGCGGCAGTGGAATGGGCGGCGGATTGCCCGTGGCCGCCTGAGCGGGCGGCGTGGCCGACATGCCCGGGGCTGCGGGCGCCGCCGGCGGCGTCGCGGTGGCGGGCGGTTTCTGGGTCGTCTGCGGCGGTTTTGCTTGGGGCGCGGTCTGGTCGGCAGGACGTGCCGCTGGCCAGCCCTGGGTCGGAGGGGTCTGGGCCAGGGCAGGCGTGCCGACAGCAGTCAGCGCGAACAGGAGGGGAGGGAGCAATCGCTTCATCGGCGGTGAACCGGCATTGGAGGGGTCGTTTCGTATCAAGGGCAACATGCGGCGTGTCAACACTCCGCGCTGCGGATCAATCCTGCGACGCAATCGCGCCGAAAGCATGGCGACCCGCCATTTGAGTTGCGCCAATTCGCGGGATGAGCCATCGTATTTTGCGAGGCATGACTCCGAAGAAGGGTCGCAAAGTGTTGGGAGGCAAGGGTAATTTCGCGTGGTCGGGACGTAATATGCGCCGGCCTGCAAATCCAGCATGACCATGGCAGGACCGTCCTCATCCAGCAGCGCACCGCTGCTCAGCGTGTACGACGTGTCGGTCCGCTTCGGCGGAATCGTCGCGCTCGATGGCGTCACCTTCGACGTCTTTGCCGGTCAGGTGGCGGGCCTGATCGGTCCCAACGGCGCCGGCAAGACCACCCTTTTCAATTGCCTAAGCCGGCTCTACACGCCCAACAACGGCGACATACGCTTCGAGGGCAGGACCATCCTTGACCGGCCGCGTCATGCGATCCCGCAGATCGGCATCGGCCGCACGTTCCAGAACGTGGCGCTGTTCGATCGCATGTCTGTTCTCGACAACGTCAAGGTCGGCTGCCACAGCAGGAGCTCGACCAGCTTCCTCGACAATGCGTTGCGCTTGCCCAAGGTGAGGCCCGAGGAGGAGCACATCGCCGAGCGCGCCCGCGAGCTGATCGCCTTCATGGATCTCGAGCCGTTCACCAACGCCATGGCGGGCGGCCTGCCGTTCCCGATCCGCAAACGAGTCGAGCTGGCTCGCGCACTCGCCTCGAGCCCCAAGCTGTTGCTGCTCGACGAGCCGGCAGCGGGCCTGAATCATGACGAGATCGAGGTCCTGAAGGGCCAGATCAAGCGCGTGCGCGACACGCAGAACGTCACCGTGCTGTTGGTCGAGCATCACATGAGCCTGGTCATGTCGGTGTCGGACAAGGTGGTGGCGATCGATTTCGGCAAGAAGATCGCCGATGGCACGCCGGCGGAAGTGCAGCGCGATCCCGAAGTGATCCGCGCCTATCTGGGGACCTCGTAAATGGCTGCGCTGCTGGAAGTCAGAGGTCTCAAGGCATTCTACGGGCAGACGCAGTCGCTATACGACGTTGGATTCGAGATCGAAAGCGGGGGCATTACCACGCTGCTGGGCGCCAATGGCGCGGGCAAGACGACGACGCTGCGCGCGATCTGCAACATGGTGCGCACCGACGGCACGATCCGCTTCGAGGGCAAGGACCTCAACAAGCTGGCGACCGAGGAGATCGTTCGCCTCCGCATCGCCCACGTGCCCGAGGGGCGAGGCACCTTCACGACGCTCACGGTCGAGGAGAACCTGCGCATCGCCGCCTACACGCGCAAGGACAAGGCAGGCGTCCAGACTGATCTCGAGCGGGTGTTCGCCTACTTCCCGCGGCTCAAGGAGCGCATTCAGCAGCAGGCTGGCACGCTGTCGGGCGGCGAGCAGCAGATGCTCGCGATCGCCCGTGCCCTGATGCTGAAGCCGCGCCTGATGCTTCTGGACGAGCCGTCGTTCGGCCTGGCGCCGCTGATCGTCGTGGAAATCTTCCGCATCATGCGACGCATCAACGAGGAAGAAGGCGTCAGCATGCTTCTGGTCGAGCAGAATGCCGCGCTCGCCCTCGACCTCGCCGATCATGCCTACGTGCTGGAGACCGGGCGGGTGGTGATGTCGGGTCCGTCCGACGTGGTCAAGAACGACGAGAACGTCCGCAAATCCTACCTCGGCTACTAAAAGTCGGAGATCATGGAACAGTTCCTCCAGCAGATTGCCTCCGGCTTGGCCAACGGTGCCATCTATGCCTGCGTCGCCCTGGCGCTCGTCATGATCTACGTGTCGACTGACCACATCAATTTCGCCCAGGGCGAGATGGCGATGTTCTCGACCTACATCAGCTGGCAGCTCATGACGTGGGGCGCCAGCTTCTGGATCGCTTTCGCCGCTGCGGTGGTGCTCTCCTTCATCCTGGGCGTGATCATTGAAAGGGTGATCCTGAGACCGCTGCACAATGCACCGGTCCTGTCGATCGTCGTGGTGTTCATCGGCCTTCTGGCGATCTGCAACTCGGTGGCGGGCGCGATCTGGAGCTACCTTATCAAGGAGTATCCGACACCGTTCCCCAAGAGCAGCTTCGGCATCGCCGGCGTGATCGGCCCGCATCAGTTGGGCGTCGTGATCGTCACCCTGGTGGTGCTCGGGCTGTTGTTCGTGTTCTTCCGCTATACGCCGCTCGGCCTTGCCATGCGGGCGGCGGCGCAGAACCCGCAGATGGCGCGGCTGGTCGGCGTACGCGTCGACTGGATGCTGGCGTTAGGCTGGGGCCTCGCCGCGGCGGTGGGCGCAGTGGCCGGCATGATGGTGGCGCACATCGTCTATCTCGACCCCAACATGATGGGCGGCATCCTGCTCTACGCCTTCGCCGGCGCCCTGGTGGGCGGCATCGGCAATCCGGGCGGCGCCGTGTTGGGCGGCTTCATCGTCGGCGTGCTCGAGAACATGGTGGCCTTCGCCGGCAACCAGATCGAGAAGGCGACCGGAATATACATCATCGGCAACGGCGAGAAGCTCACTGTCGCGCTGATCATCGTGATCTTCGTTCTTACCGTGAAGCCCGCCGGCCTGTTTGGCCGCGTCGTCGTGAAGAGAGTCTGACATGCCCCAATCCTCGAGAAAGACGTGGCTGTGGCTCCTGCTGGCGGCGGCCTTCCTGATCCCCCTGCTGCGGCCGGTCGTGCCCGACCTCGTGTCCGACTATCGGTTGTTCCTGGTCAGCACCATGATGATCGCGGCCATCGCCGTGCTGGGCCTCAATCTGCTGACTGGCTTCAACGGACAGATTTCACTGGGTCACGGCGCGTTCTATGCGGTCGGCGCCTACGTGGCGGCCATCCTGATGGATCAGCTGAACTGGCCATACTGGCTGACCCTGCCGGCCGCCGCCATTATCTGCTTCATCGTCGGCTACCTGTTCGGCCTCCCGGCGCTGAAGCTCGAGGGTCATTATCTGGCGCTGGCGACGTTCGCGCTGGCGCTCGCGGTACCTCAGATCCTCAAGTACAAGTGGCTCGAAGGTCTGACCGGCGGCGTCCAGGGTATCGTGCTCAGCAAGCCCGAGGCGCCATTCGGCCTGCCGCTCAGCGAAGATCAGTGGCTCTATTATTACATACTGATCGTCATGGTGCTGCTGTACTGGGCGGCTGCCAACATCCTTAACAGCCGTAGTGGGCGTGCCATGATGGCGATCCGCGACCAGTACATGGCGGCCGACACGATGGGCATCGATACGTCGCTCTACAAGACCGTGACCTTCGGCATAAGCGCCGCCTATACCGGAATCGCCGGGGCGCTCTCGGCCTCGGCCATCGCCTTCGTGGCGCCCGACAGCTTCAACTTCTTCCTGTCGATCAAGTTCTTGATTGGGCTGGTGGTGGGCGGCATCGGCTCATTGACCGGCTCGGTGGTCGGCGGGATCTTCTATGTGCTGGTCGACAATTCCGCCCAGGCGCTCTCGACTTTCATCAAGAACGACGTCGGCCTGCAGTTCGACCTGTCCGCCTACACGGTATTCGGAATCCTGCTGATCGCGCTGATGTACCTGATGCCCATGGGCATCGTGGGCGGCGTCGCCTATCTGGTCCACAACATGCGCGCCAGCATGCGCGGCGCGCCGGCCAAGGACCAGCAGGCGGCCGCCAAGCAGCGCGCCTGAGCGCCTTAACCTGAAGAACCATTCATCCGAGTAAGGAGTAGTCGATGGCGTAAACCCACCCAGGGAGGATAACCATGAAGACGAACAGGCGTAGCGTCGTTGGCGGTCTCGCGGCCGCGGCAGTGCTTTCGGGTACCCGAGTAGCGTATGCGCAGAAGAAGTACGACGATGGAGCGACCGACAAGGAGATCAAGATCGGTCACACCAATCCCTACAGCGGGCCTGCGTCTTCCTACGGCATCATTGGGAAGGGCGAAGAAGCCTATTGGAAGAGCGTCAACGACCGCGGCGGCATCAACGGCCGCATGATCAAGTTCGTCACTCTCGACGACGGGTACTCGCCGCCCAAGACGGTCGAGATGGTCCGCCAGCTGGTGGAGCAGGACAAGGTGCTGTGCACCTTCAACACGCTCGGCACGCCGACCAACACGGCGATCCACAAGTACATGAACCAGAAGAAGGTGCCGATGCTGTTCGTCGCGACGGGCGCATCGAAGTGGGGAAAGCCCAAGGAGTTCCCCTGGACGATGGGCTACCAGCCCGACTACCACACCGAGGGTGTGATCTACGCCAAACACATCCTGGCCAACGTCAAGGACCCGAAGGTCGGCGTGCTGATGCAGAACGACGACTACGGCAAGGATTACTGGGAAGGCTTCAAGGAGGGCATGGGCAAGGAAGCCGGCCGCATCGTCAAGCATGTCACCTACGAGGTGACCGACCCGACGGTCGACAGCCAGGTGATCCAGCTCAAGGACACCGGCGCCAACGTCTTCTTCAATATCTCGATTCCCAAGTTCGCCGCACAATCGATGCGCAAGGCAGCCGAGATCGGCTGGCGGCCCGTCCAATATCTCAACAACGTCTCCGCGCAGGTCACGACTACCATGAAGCCAGCCGGCTTCGAGAACGTGCAGGGTGTCATCACTGCAGCTTGGCTCAAGGATCCGACCGATCATCAGTGGGACAACGACGCCGAGATGAAGACATGGCGCGAGTGGATGGCGAAGTACGTCCCCAACGGCAACGTCGGCGACGTGAACTACGTCTACGCCTATTCGGTGTCCTTCCTGATGGAACAGACCCTGAAGAAGTGTGGTGACAACCTCACCCGCGAGAACCTGATGAAGCAGGCAGCCAACCACCAGAAATTGCGCGTGCCGGGCCTGTTACCCGGCATCACCGTCAGCACGAGCCCGACCGACTTCTACCCGGTTCAGGCGGTCCAGCTCCAGCGCTTCAAGGGCGAGAGCTGGGAGCTGTTCGGCGAGATCATGTCGGCCGAAGCAAGCTGACGGGCGCTCTCACACCGCATAAGGCCGCCGCCTCCGGCGGCCTTTTCCTTTTCGGGTTGGGAGCGTGCCACACCGTGGCGGTTGGACATGTCGCAAGGGCTCAATTCCGGCCGGCTCCTGCCGGCTCGGACGCAACCTTTCCGGGATGATGATCAAGCTGCAAGACAACCGGCTCCGTTTCGGAACCGACCTCGAACCATCGACCCTCGGGTCCTGATTGGACATGGCCCTGGCAAAGCAGCCTCATCGACGACGTCAATCGCGGCCCGCAGAGCGTCCTGGGTGGCATAAGGAATGCCGACGCCAAGCTGGCAGCCCACGGAAGCGCCTGACCCCGCGCTGCCTTCTTTCCGCCACAATATCCGAGCAACAGCCCGCCGGTCCACATTGGGAGGCAGCTTTGGGTATGAAGTCGACTAGGCGTGGTTTCGTGGGTGGTGCGTCGGCATTGGCGATGTTGTCCGGTTCGACTGGCGCGTTTGCTCAGAAGAAGTACTCCGACGGAGCGACCGACACGGAGATCAAGATCGGCCATTGCGGCCCGTACAGCGGACCGGCCTCGTCGTACGGCGCCATCGGCAAGACGATCGAGGCCTACTGGAAGAGCGTCAACGAGGCGGGCGGCATCAATGGCCGCAAGGTTAAGTTCATCACCCTCGACGACGGCTACAGCCCGCCCAAGACGGTGGAGGTGGTGCGCCAGCTCGTCGAGCAGGAGAAGGTGCTGGCCCTCTTCCAGACGCTCGGCACGCCGACCAACACGGCAATCCACAAGTACATGAACCAGAAGAAGGTGCCGATGCTGTTCGTCGCCACCGGCGCATCGAAGTGGGGCAAGCCCAAGGAGTTCCCGTGGACGATGGGCTTCCAGCCCGATTACCACACGGAAGCGGTGATCTATGGCAAGCACATCGTGGCCAACGTCAAGGACGCCAAGATCGCCGTGCTGATGCAGAACGACGATTACGGCCGCGACTATTTCGACGGTTTCAAGGAGGGGTTGGGCAAGGAAGCCGGCCGTATCGTCAAGACGGTGACCTACGAGGCGACCGATCCGACGGTCGACAGCCAGATCATCCAGCTCAAGGATTCGGGCGCCAACGTCTTCTTCAACATCAGCGCACCCAAGGCCTCGGCCCAGGCGATCCGCAAGGCGGCCGACATCGGCTGGAAGCCGGTGCACTATCTCAACAATGTCTCGGTGTCGGTCGCCGCCGTGATGAAGCCGGCGGGCTTCGACAATGCCCAGGGCATCATCACGGCGTCGTACATGAAGGACGCCACCGACAAGCAATGGGACGGCGACGAGGAGATGAGGGCGTGGCGCGCGTGGATGGGCAAATACATGCCCAGCGCCAACCAGGCCGACGCCAACCACATTTACGGCTACGCCGTGTCGTTCCTGATGCATCAGACGCTCAAGAAGTGCGGCGACGACCTGACCCGCGAGAACGTCATGAAGCAGGCCGCCAGCCACCAGAAGTTGCGCGTCCCGCTCTTGCTGCCCGGCATCTTCGTCAACACCAGCCCGACCGACTTCTACCCGATCCAGGCCGTACAGTTGCAACGCTTCAAGGGCGAGAGCTGGGAGCTGTTCGGCGACATCATGCACGCCGAGAGCACCTGACGTTCGTTACTCCGGCTCGGCAGGCCAAATGGCCCGCCGGGCCTGGAGCTTCGGCTCGACGTGATTTACGGGCTGCTCCTGTATTTATGGAGCGGTCTTTTACAGCGCAAAACATTGCAAACTTGTGTGCTGGAAGAGGTAATTTCTCCTTTTCAGGGCCATGATTTCGCGCGAACTTCAAACGACTTAAAATAGGGAGGGTGTGTTGAGAAGCAGTAGGCGTAGCTTTATCGGTGGCGTGTCCACGGCCGCCATGTTGTCAGCGTCCGGCGTGGCGTTTGCGCAAAAGAAGTATGATGACGGGGCGACCGACAAGGAAATCAAGCTCGGTCATACCAATCCGTACAGCGGGCCGGCCTCCGCCTATGGCGTGATCGGCAAAGGGCTCGAGGCTTACTGGAAGAGCGTCAACGAGCGCGGCGGCATCAACGGCCGCATGATCAAGTTCATCACCCTCGACGACGGCTACAGCCCGCCCAAGACCGTGGAAGTGGTGCGCCAGCTGGTGGAGCAGGACAAGGTGCTGTGCACCTTCAACACGCTCGGCACGCCGACCAACACGGCGATCCACAAGTACATGAACCAGAAGAAGGTGCCGATGCTGTTCGTCGCGACGGGCGCATCGAAGTGGGGAAAGCCCAAGGAGTTCCCATGGACGATGGGCTACCAGCCCGACTACCATACCGAGGGTGTGATCTACGCCAAACACGTCCTGGCCAACGTCAAGGACCCGAAGGTCGGCGTGCTGATGCAGAACGACGACTACGGCAAGGATTACTGGGAAGGCTTCAAGGAGGGCATGGGCAAGGAAGCCGGCCGCATCGTCAAGCACGTCACCTACGAGGTGACCGACCCGACGGTCGACAGCCAAGTGATCCAGCTCAAGGATTCGGGCGCCAACGTTTTCTTCAATATCTCGACGCCCAAGTTCGCAGCCCAGTCGATCCGTAAGGCGGCCGACATCGGTTGGAAGCCGGCGCATTATCTCAACAACGTGTCGGCCTCCGTCGCGTCGGTGATGAAGCCGGCCGGCTTCGAGAACAGCCAGGACATCATCACGGCGGCCTATCTCAAGGATCCTACCGACAAGCAGTGGGAGAACGACGCCGAGATGAAGGCGTGGCGCGAGTGGATGACCAAGTACATGCCGGGCGCCAACCAGGCGGACGCCAACTACATCTTCGCTTTCTCCGTGGCGTTCCTGATGGAGCAGACGCTGAAGAAGTGCGGTGACCTCTTGACGCGCGAGAACGTCATGAAGCAGGCCGCCAACCACCAGAAGCTGCGCGTGCCGTTGCTGTTGCCCGGCATCACGGTCAGCACCAGCCCGACCGACTTCTACCCGGTGCAGTCGGTTCAGCTGCAGCGCTTCAAGGGCGAGACGTGGGAGCTGTTCGGCGACATCATGTCGGCCGAAAGCGCCTGAGGCGCCCGCAGCTGCGCGAAACACAGCAAGGCCGCCGCATCCCGGCGGCCTTTTTCCTGGTCGATCGACCCCTTTTCAAACCGCCGCATTGCGGCGACTGTGGCAGGTCAATCACGATGGGAGGTAGCGTTGTCAATCAGTAGGCGTGGTTTTGTCGGCGGTGCGTCGGTTGCCGCCATGGTGGCATCGCGTTCGGCATTCGTTCAGAAGAAGTATGACGACGGGGCGACCGACAAGGAGATCAAGATCGGT
>NZ_JBGAKA010000063.1:0-43873 GCF_044224635.1 Reyranella sp.
ATGGACCGGATACCAAAGTGACAAATCAAATGGCCCCATCACTATGCGCGACGGACTCGAACGCTTCTACGCTATCGCTGATGGTTACCATCTCGCAGCGCAACATCTGTGCTCAAGTTAGCCAGCGAAGCTGGGGAGGTGTCCGCGTCATCGCGGACGGAGGGGTCATGAGCGTCAGTGGTGATGCCCATGACCCCTCCGTCGCCGTATGACGGCGACACCTCCCCGGCGAAGCCGGGGAGGAGGATGAAGCCTACTGCGCGATCCAGAAGGTGTCGGGCTGGTAGAGGCCGATGTATCCGCCCGGATCCCAGGCGTAGTAGCCTTCCTTGGGCACGTTGCGGATCTTGGGGCCGACCACGATCGGCTGGCGGATGCCGTTCACCGTCCCGATCGAGAACACCTCGTCGGCGCTGGCGCTCAGAATCTTCTCCCATGCCTTGCGGCGTCCCTCTACGTCGCTCGCGGTCTCCCATTCGCGGACATAGTCGAGCAGCTTGCAGGCGCTTTCGAGCTCGCACTTCTCGCCCTGGCGGCCCTTCGATTCGACGAACATGCCCCAGCGCGACCATTGCAGGCCGCCCTGCATGGTCGGCGCGAACTCGCGCGGGCTGGTATTGGGCGTCGGCACCGCGGTGACTACGCCGGCGAACGCCGTCATGATCGCCTCGCCCGAGAAGGTCCTGAGGCGGAAATTCTCGCGGGTCTGCGGCTTGGTCAGCATCTTGATGCCGACCTTCTTCCAGAATTCGGCAATCAGCTGCAGGGCGTCGGCGTCCTCGGTCTCCTCGCTGGCGTTCTCGACCACGATGGTCGCCGGGCGGCCGTCGGGCAGCAGCCGGATGCCCTGCGAATCGCGCTTGGTGAGGCCGATCTCGTCGAGCAGCTTGTTGGCGAGCTTGGGATCGTACTGCGCCCACTTCTTGGCGTACTCCGGCTTGAACAGCTCGGAGCGCTCCATGATCGTGTTGTTGCCCGGCTTGGCGAGGCCGAGATAGACGACCTGGTTCAGCTCGTCGCGATCGATGGCGAGTGACAGCGCGCGGCGGAAGCGCACGTCGCGCATCAGCTTGCGCCATTCCTCGTCGTTGGCGTTGAGATTGGGGTAGAGCGCGATCTGCGAGCCCGAGCCGGATTCCCACAACCGGACGTCGACGCCCGAGCTCTTGGCGCTCTTCTGCAGGAAGGTGTAGTCGCGCATGTTGAGATAGCGCGGCTGCAGATCCGCCTCGCCGAGACCGGCCTTGGCCGGTATCAGGTTGGTCGCCGCCTGGGTGAAGATCACGCGATCGATATAGGGCAGCTGCTGACCCTTGGCGTCGATGCGGTGGTAGAAGGGGTTGCGCACGTACACGTAACGCTGGGCCGGCGATACCGTCGTGTTCACCCAGGGATTGAGCGACGGCAGGTCGGGATTGTCATTGGCGTACATCACGTCGTGGCGCCGGTAGATCTGCACCCAGCTCCCGCCCTGCTGGCCGCCCTTGCCCGACTTCGCGATGTCCTCGGGCGAGGTGTACTTGGCGTGGAACTTCTTCAAGTAGTGAGCCGGGCGGAACAGGAACAGCGGCGCGGCGCGGGCCTGGCTTTCGATGAAGTAGGGATTGGGCTTTTCCCAAGTGTACTTGATCGTGCGGGCGTCGATGATCTCGACCTTGGGCGGCTCACCGTCGACCAGCAGCTCGACCGACGGGCCGGACGGGGAAAGCTCCTTGTTGTTGGCGACGTCTTCCCAGAAGAAGCGGAAATCCTCGGTGGTGAAGGGTTGGCCGTCGGACCATTTGTGGCCTTCGCGCAAGTGGAAGGTGAACTCGCGATCCTCCTTGACCTCGTAGCTCCCGAGGATGTCCGGCTTCAGCTTGAACTTGTCGTCGTGGACGATGAGGCGCGTGTAGCTGTAGATCGTCATCAGCCGCGTATCGCGGGCGCTGGCCACCAGTATGTTGATCTGGCCGCCTTGCTTGCCCGGCCCGTCGCCGCCGGCGAAATACGTGACCACCCAAGGCTGCCGGGGAACGCGCTGGTCGATCGGCGGCAGTGCGCCCGATTTCACCTGGTCGACGAGCATCGGCGTCTCTTGCAGCGTCGGCAGCGGATCGGCGGCGAACGCCGGTCCCATGATCATGCTGAAAAGGAAAGCCTTGGTAAGAACGCGTCGCTTCATGTCTGCCTGCCCTGCTGTGTCATTCAGCTTCTTGGCGCCGGATCAGTCCACCAGCGCAACTCTGCCGTTCGTATCACGGTAGATGAAATCGTTGAACAGGTTCAGCGTCAATGGTGTTGGCACAACGCCAACTTGACGCAGGCGTTGCGCCGCGGATTCACACGGCGCCTTAATTAATCCAAGATTCAGACATCCGGAATCCATGTCAGCAGCGATCGAAGGGGGCCGGACGGAGTAACCTCCGCCCGCGGTGGCGTCATGCTCATCCGGACGGCGGGCGTCCCGCTCGCTCATACCCATGAATTGCAAGCACTTCCTGGATCGCGGATGTGACGCCTGCGGTCCGGAAGACCAAGAGCATGAGCGGGACGGGTTCGACCAGATCGGACGTTGCTCCAGCGCCGCCGGCTGCGTTGCGAACGGCCTTCGTTGACGCCAGCGATGGGACGCGCAAGAACCGCTCATTGGACCGGCGGGGGAAGCATGTCGAGCGGGCTGGAGAACGAATTCGCAACGCTGCACGAGATCGTCAAGGCGGCCAAGATCAGGCTCAACCCGAATATCTGGGATTACCTGATCGGCGGCACCGAGACCGAGACGACGCTGCGGCGCAACCGCATGGCGCTCGATTCGATCGCCTTCAAGCCTCGCGTGCTGCGCGATGTCTCGAAGATCGACCCGTCGTCGGAAATCCTCGGCCGCAAGATCCGCATCCCGGTGATGCTGGCGCCGGTCGGCTCGCTCGAATCGTTCGAGCCGGGCGGCGGGATCACGGTCGCCAAGGGGGCAGGGGCCGGCGGCGTCACCATGCTGATCAGCTCGGTGACGACCTTGAAGCTCGAGGACATCGTCAAGGGCGGCGCCGGGCCGAAGATCTACCAGCTCTATGTGCGTGGCGACGACAAGTGGGTGGCCGACCGGGTCAAGCAGGCGATGGACGCCGGCTACGACGCCTTCTGCATCACCGTCGACACCCAGGTCTATTCGCGGCGCGAGCGCGACATCGCCAAGCGCTTCGTCAAGTCGTGGCGCACCGCGGCGACGGGGCAGGATCACCAGGCGGCCTTCTCGTGGGAGAATTTCAAGCGCGTGAAGGACAAGTTCCCCGACGTGAAGTTCATGCTGAAGGGAATCGGGACAGCCGAGGATGCCGAGATCGCCTGCCGTCATGGCGTGTGGGCGGTGTATTGCTCCAATCACGGCGGTCGCCAGCTCGATCATGGCCGTGGCTCCACGGCCGTCCTGCCGGAGATCGTCGAGGTCGTGGCGGGACGGGCGAAGATCGGCGTCGACGGCTCGTTCAGCCGCGGCAGCGACATCGTCAAGGCGATCTGTCTCGGCGCCGACTGGGTCGGCATGGGCCGCCTCTATTGCTATGGCCTCGCCGCCGCCGGCGCCGCCGGCATCGAGCGGGTGATCGAGTTGCTCGAGGAGGAGATGAGGGAGGTCATGGGCCTGCTGGGCGTCACCAGCCTGGCGCAGCTCGACAAGAGCTACATCGCGCCGGCCATGCCGACCAACCTGCCCGGCGTGCACAGCGCCTTCCCGCTGCTCAATCTCCACGACGAGGGTTACTGAGCCGGGAAGTCACTTCTTCTCGACGTTCCAGAATACGGTGGGACCGGCGGATATGAAGCCTGTGACGTTCTTGCGCGCGGCGGAGATCAGGCGCCATTCGCCGAGATGGACGTAGGGCGTCCATTCGAACGCGCGTAGCTGCGCGGCGTCGGCGATTTCCTTCAGCTTCGTCGGATCGGTTTCGCGCGCGAACTGGTCACGCAGCTTCTCCATCTCCGGATCGCAGGGCCAGCCGCTCAGCGCCTTCTCGCAGGAAGAGTTCAGGATGATGTTCGAGACCGGGTTGACGAGGCCCATCGCCGACGGCGAGACGAGATAGGCATTCCAGCCGCCCGCTTCCGGCGGGATTTTCTTGGCGGCGCGGATGACGATGCTCTGCCAATCCATCGCCTGCATGTCGACCTTGAAGCCGGCCTGCTCCATCAGGCGTTTGGCAACGGGAGCGAGGTTGGTCTGCCAGAACAGATCGCTCGACTGCAGCAGGACGACCGGCGTTCCATCGTAACCGGCCTCCTTCAGGAGCGCCCTGGCCTTGTCGAAGTTCGAGTCCAGGCGTCCCGTCGTGCCCTTCTCTGAGGCATAGGTCGTGCCGCAGATGAAAAGCGCCTTGCAGACCTTGTACTTGGCCGGATCGCCGACCACGGCCTTGAGAAAATCCTCCTGGTTGAAGGCGTACCAGAGCGCCTGGCGGATGCCGGGGTTGTCGAACGGCTTGTGCAGATGGTTGATGCGGAAGACGTTCTGGCTGCCGACCGGGCTGAGCGTCAACATCTGGATATTGCGATCGCGCTCGAGCAGGCGATGCAGGTCGAAAGGCGGCGCTTCGATGAAGTCGATCTCGCCCGCAAGCAGCGCATTGATGGCTTGCTGATGGTCGGACATGGCAAGCAATTCGATCCGGTCGACCAGGGCGCGCTTGCCGCCGGCGAGCCGCGAGACGGGCTCGTCCCGCGGCTTGTAGTCGGGGTTGCGCACGTAGACGGCAATCTGGCCCGGCCGCCACAGATCGCGTCTGAAGATGAACGGACCCGATCCCATGGTGTCGGTGATCTGGGTATTGCCCGGTGCCTGGGCGATGCGCTTGGGCATCATGAAGGGCACGTTGACATCCGGCTTGCCCAGGGCCGGCAACACGAGCCCGCTCGGCTCCTTGAGCTGCAGCTCGAAGGTCTTCGGGTCGCGGGCTGTCATGGAAGCGACGATAGCCATAAGCTTCTGGCCCACGGCGTCGCGCGAGGCCCAGCGCTGGATCGAAGCAATGCAATCCTCGGCGGTTACCGGCAGGCCGTCGTGCCACGTCAATCCGTCGCGCAGGGTGAAGGTATAGGTGAGGCCGTCGGACGAAATCTCCGTGCGGTCGACCATCTGGGGCCGGATCTCACCGTTCGCGTCAGTGGCGAACAAGGTGTCGTAGATCATGTAGCCGTGGTCGCGCGTGACGTACGCGCCGCTCCAGATCGGATCGACGATCTTGAGATCCGAGTTCATGACGACGCGCAGCACCGTCTCGGCCCGAGCCGGCACGGCATTCACCAGCAACGCAAACGCAACGAGAAGCAAACGCGTAAGCTGTCGCCTGTTCATGTCGTTCTCCATGGTCATTGGAGACAACGCAACTCGACCCAACGCATGAGCTATGAAACTGTGGCAGGCGCGCCAGCCCCGCACAACAGCGATTCCCTGGTTACGCCTACGCGACGACCGCAAGAATCCCCAGCGGAGACGCTGGGGAGCCCCCCAGCACGCCGGCGCGCACCACGATGCTGAGAAAATCGGGGCGGTGTCCGCTCCGATTTTCATAGGAGGAGAATGAGGTGGCTACCCTCTCCCGACGAACGGCATCTTGGTCGCCATCACGGTCATGAACTGCACGTTGGCGTCGAGCGGCAGGCTGTCCATGTAGACGATGGCGTCGGCTACCGCCTTCACGTCCATGCGCGGCTCGGCCACGGTGGTGCCGTTGGGCTGCAGCACGCCCTTGGTCATGCGTTCGGTCATCGGCGTCACGGCGTTGCCGATGTCGATCTGGCCGCAGGCGATGTCGTAGGCGCGGCCGTCGAGCGAGGTCGACTTGGTGAGGCCGGTGATGGCGTGCTTGGTCGAGGTGTAGGCGACCGAGAACGGCCGTGGCGCATGGGCCGAGATCGAGCCGTTGTTGATGATCCGCCCGCCGCGCGGCTTCTGGTCCTTCATGATCTTCATGGCTTCCTGGGTGCACAGGAACGGGCCGGTGAGGTTGGCCGAGACGACGGAGAGCCATGTCTCGTAGGGCAGCTCCTCGAGCGGCACCGGCGGGGCGCCGCCGCCGGCGTTGTTGAACAGCAGATCGAGCCGGCCCCAGGTCGCCTTCACCTTGGCGAACAGCGCCACGATGTCGTCGCGCTTGGTGACGTCGGTCGGCACCGCCAAGGCATTCGGGGTATTGTTGCCGGCGAGCTTGGCCGTTTCCTCCAGCGCGTCCTTGCGGCGGCCGGCGAGGGCCACCTTGTAGCCGACATGGAGCAGGGCGAGCGCCGAGGCACGGCCGATGCCGCTGCCTGCGCCGGTTACGATCGCGATCTTTGACATGCGTTCCTCCTGGACGGCCGACCCTAGCAGACCGATGCCTGCCGGTTGAAGTGGCGCGAGGGCGGCGGGACGTCGATGCTGCTTTGCGAGGATTACCCTTTTCGGCGACTTCGTGGAGTTCCGCGTTCCCGGCAATCGGCAGCTCGTGTCCGCTTGGGGTCAGTCGAGCGATTTCAGGTAGGCGCGCCATCCGCCCAGGGCGGTGATGTCGCGCGCGCCTGCGGTCGCGTGGCTCTCGCACAGGAAGCCGGTGACGGTCGATCCGTCGGCGAGGCTCACTGTGCCCAAGCCCAGCGGCGCCGGGATCTTGCGGAGGAAGGCACCAACGGCGGTCGCCGGCAGGCTCCACACTTCGAGCTCGATCGCGGCGCCGCCCTCGGCGACGCGCAACAAGCCGGGTCGCTGCGGCGGACCGTCCGGCAGGGCATAGAAGCGGTAGAGCGGCGCGGTGCTTCCTGCCGATTCGAGACGGCCACCGAGCTCGACAAGCTGGCCGTTGAGCGGCAGGCCGCTCATGTGCGCCCCGACGACGGCGACCGGGATGCGGTCCTCCGCAACCACGGGATCGTCGCCCGGCGGCGGCAACCGGCTGGTCGTCCTGCCGAGCGGAAGCGGCACCGCGCGCTGCCAGCGCGCGCCGAACGCCAGCAGCGCCCGCTCGGCTCGGGGCCGGCCGACCAGGGTGACGCCGAACGGCATGCCGTCCGGCCGAAATCCCGCCGGCAGGGCGAGTGCCGACAGGCCGAAGAAATTCACGAAGTTGGTGTAGTGCCCGAGATGGGCGTTGAACAGCACCGGCTCGCGCTCGAGGTCGGCGACGCGGTAGATCGTGCCGGCGGTCGGCAAGGCGAGGAAATCGAGGCCGGCCATTTCCGCCTGGGCGCGCGCCTTCAACTCGGCAAGCTCGTACTGGCCCTCGAAGACGTCGACGGCGCTGTAGTCGCGGCCGCCCAGCACGATGTCGCGCGTGACCGGCCAGACCTCCGCGCCATCGTCCGCGGCCTCGATGAAGGCGCCGACCGCGGCGGTGCGCTCGGCGACCCACGGACCGCCATAGAGCAGCTGCGCCGCCTCGCGAAAGGGGGCGTAGTCGAACTGGACCGGCGTGCCGCCCATCGCTTCGAGGCGCGCGATCGCCTGCGAGTAGAGGGCGCCATAGGCCTCGTCGCCAAAGAACTCGGCGTCGCGGGCGCGCAGCACGCCGTAGCGGAAATGCCGGCCGATGCCAGGGCCGGTACTCGTGCAGGCGTGCGGCTCGGCCAGCACTTTCAGCACGACATCGGCATCGGCGCAGGACAGCGCGAAGACGGAGACGCAGTCGAGCGACTGGCAGGCCGGCACGACGCCCGCCGTGCTGAGCAGGCCGGGCGTCGGCTTCAACCCGACGATGTTGTTGAAGCCCGCGGGGACGCGGCCGGAGCCCGCGGTATCGGTGCCGAGCGAGAAGCTCACCAGCCCGGCGGCGACCGCGACCGCCGACCCCGAGCTCGACCCGCCGGGCACGAACGAGGGGTCGAACGGATTGCGCGGCACCCCGTAGGGCGAACGGACGCCGACCAGGCCGGTGGCGAACTGGTCGAGGTTGGTCTTGCCGACGACGATGGCGCCGGCGTCGACCAGTCGCTGCACGGTCGCGGCCGACTCGCCGGGCTCGTAGGCGAAGCCGGGGCAGGCGGCGGTGGTCGGCAGGCCGGCGACATCGATATTGTCCTTCACCGCGAACGGCACGCCGTAGAGCGGCAGGCGCTCGAGCTCGCTCCGGTGGGCGTCGAGCCGGTGCGCCGCCGCGCGCAGCGCGACGTCCGGGGCGCGGGCGATCCAGACCTTGTCGTCGCCGGACACGGCGATGCGTTTCAGGACCTCCTCGATCATGCGGGCTACGTCGAGCGTACCGGCGCGGTAGGCGTTGCGCAGGGCGTGGAGGCCGAGGTCGAGAAGCATCGTCATGGCGTGCTTGTAGACAAGCGGCGCCCTGAAATCAGCCCTCAGTGACAATCTCTTCTCCTCCCCAGCGTCTTCGCTGGGGAGGAGAATGAGCGAGCGAGACGCTTCTGTGCGGCTCGCGAAACGAACGCGCTCACGCGGTCCGGAAGAGCATGAGCGCCACGGAGTGGCGCGCTCCCGGCCGTGAGCAGCATGGCACGGTCCTTGCATTCGAGAACCGGGGAGTCTGGGAACTCAGGGGACTGACAATGAAACGCCGTAGCTTCATCAAGACCACCGCCGTCGGTGCTGCGGCGACGGCTGCACCGGCAATCTGGTCGGCGGCCAAGGCGCAGGCCCGCAACGAGACCTTGCTGATCGTCGGCGAAAGCCCGCCCAACTCGATGGACATCCATGGCGTCGGCGCCAACCGGCCGGCCTACGAGGTGTCGTGGAACACCCACGATCGGCTGATCACCTACGGCGTCAAGAAGGACGCCAATGGCAACGACCATTACGACTACACCAAGCTCGAGCCCGAGCTGGCGACCGAGTGGAACGTCACGCCGACCTCGGCGACGTTCAAGCTGCGCCGCGATGCCAAGTTCCACGACGGCACGCCGATCACCGCCAAGGACGTGAAGTGGTCGTTCGACCGCGCCGTCACGGTCGGCGGCTTCCCGACCTTCCAGATGGCGGCGGGCTCGCTGGAGAAGCCCGACCAGTTCGTGGTCGTCGACGACCACACCTTCCGGGTCGACTTCCTGCGCGCCGACAAGCTCACGATGCCCGACATCGGCGTGCCGGTGCCGGTGATCATGAACTCGGAGCTGTGCAAGAAGCACGCGACGGCGGCCGATCCGTGGGCGATGGACTGGTGCAAGAACAACCATGCTTCGGGCGGCGCCTACAAGGTCGAGCGCTGGCAGCCCGGCCAGGAGGTCGTCTACGCCCGCAACGACGACTGGAAGAACGGGCCGCTGCCCAAGGTCAAGCGCGTCATCATGCGCATCATCCCGTCGGCGGGGAACCGGCGCGCGCTGCTCGAGCGCGGCGACGCCGACCTGTCGTTCGACCTGCCGTCGAAGGATTTCTCCGAGCTCAGGAGCTCGCCGAAGCTCACCGTGATCGGCACGCCGATCGAGAACGCGATGATGTATCTCGGCATGAACGTCAACCAGAAGCCGTTCGACAATGTGAAGGTTCGGCAGGCGGTAGCGTGGGCGCTGCCTTACCAGCAGATCATGGACTCGGTGCTGTTCGGCCAGGCGATCCCGCTCTACGGCGGCGCCGACAACAAGTTCAAGGGCGTCTACTGGCCGCAGAAGGACGGCTACAAGACCGACATCGCCAAGGCCAAGGCCCTGATGGCCGAAGCGGGCTACGGCAGCGGCTTCGAGACGACCCTGTCGTTCGATCTCGGTCTCGCCAGCACCAACGAGCCGCTCACCGTGCTGGTGCAGGAGAGCCTAGCGCAGATCGGCGTCAGGACCACGATCAACAAGGTGCCCGGCGCCAACTGGCGCGGCGAGCTCCTGAAGAAGAACATGCCGATGATCACCAACGCCTTCGGCGGCTGGCTGAACTATCCGGAGTACTTCTTCTTCTGGTGCTATCACGGCCAGAACGCCGTGTTCAACACGATGGGCTACAAGAACCCGGCGATGGACGTGCTGATCGACAAGGCGCGCTTCACCACGGGCCCCGAGTACGATGCGGCGGTGAAGGGCTTCATCGACATGGCCTTCGAGGAAGTGCCGCGCGTGCCGATCTACCAGCCGCTGCTCAACGTGGCGATGCAGAAGAACATCACCGGCTACCGCTACTGGTTCCACCGCCAGCTCGACTACCGCCAGCTCGTGAAGGGGTGAGGGGTGCGGGTGCACGATGATCGAGAAGTCCACATCCTGAGAGCCTGTGACTTTTTCGGCGTCATCGTCTTCGGCGATGCGATGGAGAAAGGAAAGGTCCCTCGCCGCGCTCGCCGCATGCTCAGGGGGCTTGCCGAAAAAGTCGCAGGCTCTGAGGAGCCGCGCGCAGCGCGGCGTCTCGAAGGATGGGGTCGAGCACGGCCTGTGATCCGACCCTTCGAGACGGCCGCGGAGTTTATCCCGAGGGAACTCGAGGGGCGGTCTCCTCAGGGTGAGGTCTCCCTTTGGCTCGGTCAGCATGAGCTGTGCCCATGCTGAGGATGCTGCTGTCGCGGCTGGCGACGGCGATCCCGAGCCTGGTCGGCGTCGTCATCGTCACCTTCATGCTGACGCGCCTGCTGCCCGGCGACCCGGCGGCCTATTTCGCCGGGCTGGCGGCGAGCCCGAAGGCGATCGCCGAGATCCGCGCCAAGCTCGGCCTCGACAAGTCGCTGCCGGAGCAGTTCGTCGCCTATATCGGCGACCTGGCTCACGGCAATCTCGGCAGCTCGCTCAGCACCGGCCAGCCGGTCGTGACCGAGATCGCCACGCGCCTGCCGGCTTCGGGCGAGCTCACCCTGGCCGCGCTGATCCTGGCGGTCTGCATCGCCATCCCGCTCGGCGTGCTGGCCGCGGTGAAGCAGGGCACCTGGATCGACCATCTGTGCCGCATCGTCACCACGGCCGGCGTGTCGCTGCCGGTGTTCTTCACCGGCCTGCTGTTCGCCTATCTCTTCTATTACGTGCTGCAGATCGCGCCGGCGCCGACCGGGCGGCTCGACGTCTTTCTGTCGCCGCCCACTCACATCACCGGCTTCTACCTGATCGACTCCGCCCTCACCGGCAACATGGAGGCGTTCTGGGGCGCTTTGCGCCAGCTCGCGCTGCCGGCGGTCTCGATGGCGATCTTCTCCCTGGCGCCGCTCGCCCGCATGACCCGCGGCTCGATGCTCTCGGTGCTGGGCAGCGACTTCATCCGCACCGCGCGGGCGAGCGGCCTGGCGCCCCGGACCGTCGTGTTCACCTATGCTTTCCGCAACGCCGTGCTGCCGGTCATCACCACGCTCGGCATGGTCTTCTCCTTCCTGCTCGGCGCCAACGTGCTGGTCGAGACCGTGTTCGCCTGGCCGGGCATCGGGCTCTATGCGGTGAACGCGCTGATCACCTCGGACTACGCGCCGGTCCAGGGCTTCGTGCTCACCATGGCGCTGCTCTACGTCGCCCTCAATCTCGCGATCGACTGCCTGTACGGCGTGGTCGATCCGCGGGTCCGATTGGACAGCTGATAGTGGGCGGCGCGACGGGGCGCTCTTCTCATTCTCCTCCCCACGCTTTGCGTGGGGAGGTGTCGCCGTCTTACGGCGACGGAGGGGTCATGGGCACCACCACTGACGCTCATGACCCCTCCGTCGGCGCAGACGCCGACACCTCCCCAGCGAAGCTGGGGAGGAGGGAAAAGACATGATCCCCCTGCTGCGCCACGCCCGCTACGTGCTGTCGGAGAATCCGGTCACCGGCCTGGCGTTCGGCCTGTTCGCGCTGTTCCTGGTCGCGGCGATCTTCGGGCCGCTGCTGGCGCCCTACAACCCCTTGCAGAGCAATGCCGCGATGGCGCTGAAGCCGCCGTCGGCGGCGCACTGGTTCGGCACCGATCAGCTCGGCCGCGACATCTTCAGCCGCGTGCTGGTGGCGACGCGGCTCGATCTCTCGATCGCCTTCGCCTCCGTCGTCCTGGCCTTCCTGCTCGGCGCCCTGTCGGGCGTGGCGGCGGGCTATTTCGGCGGCTGGACGGATCGCGTGGTCGGCCGGCTCGCCGACACCATCATGGCGTTTCCGCTGTTCGTGCTGGCGATGGGCATCGTCGCCGCCCTCGGCAACGAGGTGATCAACATCGTGATCGCCACGGCGATCATCAATTTCCCGCTCTACGCCCGCGTCGCCCGCGCCGAAGCCAATGTGCGGCGCGACGCCGGCTTCATCGAAGCCGCCCGCCTCTCGGGCAACGGCGAGGCGAGGGTCGTGCTGGGCCATGTGCTGCCCAACATCATGCCCATCATGATGGTGCAGATGTCGCTCACCATGGGCTACGCCATCCTGAACGCGGCCGGCCTCTCCTTCATCGGCCTCGGCGTGCGGCCCCCCGCGCCGGAATGGGGCATCATGGTCGCCGAGGGCGCCAACTTCATCCAGAGCGGCGAATGGTGGATCGCGCTGTTCCCCGGCGCGGCGCTCATGCTGGCGGTGTTCTGCTTCAACCTGCTGGGCGACGGCCTGCGCGACATCATCGACCCGAGGCAGCGGACATGACCGCGATCCCCGCGCTCGCCGTCGAGGATCTGTCGGTCGAGTTCCGCACCCGCTCGGGCACGGTCAAGGTGCTGGAGAAGGTCGGCTTCGCGGTCGACAAGGGCGAGACCATCGCCCTGGTGGGCGAGTCCGGTTCGGGCAAGTCCGTCACCGCCTTCGCCGTCATGGGCATCCTCGACCCGGCGGGGCGCGTGACTGCGGGCCGGGCGATGTTCGGCGGCTCCGACCTGCTGGCGATGAGCGAGCGCGATCTCGCCGAGCAGCGCGGCCGCGAGCTGTCGATGATCTTCCAGAACCCGCGCACGGCGCTGAACCCGATCCGCCGGGTCGGCCAGCAGATCGCCGACGTGCTGGTGCGCCATGGCGGCGCGACCTCGACCGAGGCGCCGCGCGCCGCAATCGAGATGCTGAAGAAGGTCCGCATCCCAGATCCCGAGCGGCGCGCCGAAGCCTATCCGTTCGAGCTGTCGGGCGGCATGTGCCAGCGCATCATGATCGCCATCGCGCTCGCCTGCCGGCCGGCCCTGCTGATCGCCGACGAGCCGACCACCGGCCTCGACGTCACCACCCAGGCCGTGATCATGGACCTGATCGGCGAGCTCGCGCACGAATCCGGCATGGCGACGATCTTCATCACGCACGATCTCGCCCTGGCGGCGGAGCACTGCGATCGCATCGTGGTCATGCATGCCGGCCACATCGTCGAGACCGCGCCCGGCCGCGCGCTGTTCAGCCATCCCCGCCATCCCTATTCGGCCAAGCTGCTGGCGGCGACGCCAGGCGAGACGGCGTCGCTCGCCGACCTGGCGTCCATTCCGGGCGGCCTGCCCGATCTGCGGCGCAGCGACCTGCCGGCCTGCCGCTACAGCGGCCGCTGCGAGCGTCTCGGCGGCGACTGCGCCCGTCCCTTGCCGCGCCGCGAGCTGGGCGAGCGCCACATGGTCGCCTGCTGGAATCCGCTATGAGCGAGGCGCTGCTCGACATCGCCGAGCTGGTCAAGCGGTTCCCGGTCGGCAACAAGCGCCTGCTGCATGCCGTCGACGAGGTCACCTTGACGATCGGCCGCGGCGAGACGGTCGGCCTGGTGGGCGAATCGGGCTGCGGCAAGTCCACACTGGTGCGACTCATCAACCGCCTGCTCGACCCGACGTCGGGCAGCATCCGGCTGGCGCGCACCGAGCTTGCCGACATGAAGGCGCGGGACTTCGCCGGCAATCCCAACCGCAAGCGCATCCAGATGGTGTTCCAGGATGCCGGCGATTCGCTCAATCCGCGCTACACCGCGGCCGACGCCATTGCCGATCCGCTGCGCCGCCTCAGGAAGATGTCGGGCGCGACGCTGCGCGAACGGGTCGACAAGCTCGCCGACATGACCGGCCTGCCGCGCGACCTTCTGACCCGCTTCCCGCACCAGCTCTCGGGCGGCCAGAAGGCGCGCGTCGGCATCGCGCGCGCGATCGCCGTCGAGCCCGAGCTGCTGATCCTCGACGAGCCAACGGCGGCGCTCGACGTTTCGGTGCAGGTCGTGATCCTGCAGCTGCTGCTGCGGCTCAAGCAGGAGCTCGGCATGAGCTACCTGTTCGTCAGCCACGACCTCAATGTCGTCCACCTGCTGTGCGACCGCGTGCTGGTGATGTATCTCGGCAAGATCGTCGAGCAGGGGCCGGCGGCCGAGATTTTCGCCGGACCGAAGCATCCCTATACGCGGGCGCTGATCTCGGCGATCCCGCAGGCCGACCCCGACAAGAGGATCGGCCGCCTGCGCCTCAGCGGCGAGCCGCGCAGCCCGATCGACCCCGATCCGACGGTGTGCCGCTTCTATGGCCGCTGTCCCAGGGGCGAGCCGCGCTGCTCGTCCGAAATGCCGGTCTTGCGCACGGTGGGTCCGGCAAGGCAGGTTGCCTGCCACTTCGCATAGGGAGATTGGGAACGTGGCTGATGACAAGCCGGATATCGGTCGCCTGGTCGACGAGGCGGCCAAGGCCCTGGGGCTGCCAATTGCCGCGCAGTATCGCGCCAACGTGATCGTGAACTACGAGCGCTCGCTCGCCATCGCGCAGCCGCTGCTCGACGTCGACCTCGACGACGAGCTCACGCCGGCGCCGGTGTTCCGGCCATGAGCGATCCCCTGTCGAAGCAGGCGACGGCGACCGAGATCGCCGGCGCCGTGATGGCGGGCAAGGTCAAGGCACTGGCCGTTGTCGACGCCGCCCTGGCGCGCATCGCGGCCGCCGAGCCCACCGTCAACGCCTTCACCGATGTCATCGCCGAGCGGGCGCGCATCCGCGCCGTCGAGATCGATCGCGGCCTGCATCGCGGGCCGATGCTGGGCGTGCCGTTCGCGGTCAAGAACCTGTTCGACATCAAGGGCCACCCGACGCGCGCCGGGTCGAAGATCAACAATGACGGGCCGATCGCGACGCGCGACGGCTCGCTGATCCGCAAGCTCGAGGCGGCCGGCGCGATCCTGGTCGGCGGCCTCAACATGGGCGAGTACGCCTACGACTTCACCGGCGAGAACGCGCATTACGGCCCGTCGCGCAATCCGCGCGATCCCTCGTGCATGACGGGCGGCTCGTCGGGCGGCTCGGGCGCTGCCGTGGCATCAGGCGAGGTGCCGATCGCGCTCGGCTCCGACACCAACGGCTCGATCCGCGTGCCGGCGTCGCTGTGCGGGCTGTTCGGCCTGAAGCCGACCTACGGCCGGCTGAGCCGCGCCGGATCCTATCCCTTCGTCGACGCCTTCGATCATCTCGGCCCGCTTGCCCGGTCGGTCGACGACCTCGCACTGTCGTTCGACGCCATGCAGGGCTGGGATCCCGACGATCCGGTGTGCACCGATCGGGCGGCCGAGCCGACCGTGCCGGCTCTGCTCGAGGGCATCAACGGCCTGCGCATCGCCGTCGCCGGCGACTATTTCGAGCGCGGCGCGCAACCCGAAGCCCTGGAGGCCGTGGCCACGGTGGCCAAGGCGCTCGGGACGACGCGGAAGATCACCATTCCCGAAGCTGCCGCCGCGCGCTCCGCTGCCTACGTCATCACCGCGATCGAGGGCGGCCAGCTTCACCTGCCGCGGCTCAAGTCGCGGCCGCAGGATTTCGACCCCGACACGCGCGAGCGCTTCATGGCCGGCGCACTGCTGCCCGGGTCGTGGTACGTCAAGGCGCAGCGCTTCCGGCGGCGCTATCGCGCCAACGTCCAGAAGCTGTTCGGCGAGGTCGACATCATCCTGGCACCGGCGACGCCATGCACCGCGCCCAGGCTCGGCCAGGTGATGATGACCCTGGGCGGCGCCGAGCTGCCGGTGCGGGCCAATCTCGGCCTGTTCACCCAGCCGATCTCGTTCATCGGCCTGCCGGTGGTGGTGGCGCCGCTGCAGCGCCCGGGCGGCCTGCCGATCGGCGTGCAGATCATCGCCAACCATTACAACGAGGCGGCGGCGCTGCGCGTGGCGCGCGCGCTCGAGAAGCAGGGCGTCGCCAGCGCCCCGCCGGCGTGACGAGGACGCGCGACATGGACATCAACATCCCCGAGGTGGTGGCCGAGGTGACGGCGGCCTTCGAGCACTACGAAAGGGCCTTGAACAGCAACGACGTCGCCGTGCTCGACGAGCTGTTCTGGAAGAGCCCGTACACGCTGCGCTACGGCGTCGGCGAGCAGCTCTATGGCCACGACCAGATCGCCGCCTTCCGCGCCGGCCGCGATCCCGGCTTCGTCGTCAACCGTGACCTTCTGAAGGTGTGGATCGTCACCTACGGCCGCGATTTCGGCACCGCCAACTGCGAGTTCCGCCGCCATGGCGGCAACCGCACCGGCCGCCAGAGCCACACCTGGATGCGCACGCCCGACGGCTGGCGCATTGTCGCCGCCCACGTCTCGCTGCTCGGCGAGGCAACGCCGATGAAGGCGTGATCCTTGAGCGCGCCACTCCGTGGCGCTCTTCTCCTTGATCGCACGACCCGCGAGCACCGCCGAGTGGCGCGCTCCCGGCCATGAGTCACCGCCCGTTGAGCTTCCGCCAGGCCGCGAAATCCTTCAGCGACTGCTCGTTGGTCGGCGGGTAGAGGCCGTAGATGCCCTGGCCGCTGGTGACCTGCTCGGCGACGTAGTCCTCGTAGGCCGTCATCTCGACCGCCTCCTCGGCGATCTCGTCGACCAGGCCCGCGGGAATTACAATGACACCATCATTGTCGCCCAGGATGATGTCGCCGGGAAACACCGGGGCGTCGCCGCAGCCGATCGGCACGTTGATGTCGATCGCCTGGTGCAGGGTGAGGTTGGTCGGCGCGCTCGGCCGCTGGTGATAGGCCGGGAATCCCAGACGGGCGATGTCGGCCGAGTCGCGGAAGCCGCCGTCGGTCACCACGCCGGCGACGCCGCGCTTCATCAGCCGCGTCACCAGGATGGAGCCGGCCGACGCCGCGCGCGCGTCCTTGCGGCTGTCCATCACCAGCACGGCGCCGGGCGGGCAGTCCTCGATCGCCTTGCGCTGCGGATGGCCGCGGTCGCGGAACACCTCGAGCTTGTTGAGATCCTCGCGTGCCGGCATGTAGCGCAGGGTGTAGGCCGGCCCGACCATCGAGGGTTCGACGGGCGACAGCGGCCGCACGCCCTGGATCGCCTGGTTGCGAAAGCCGCGCTTGAACAGCGCCGTCGCCACGGTAGGCGTGCTGACCGAGCGCAGCTTGTCGCGGGTTTCGGGCTTCAACGTCATGGCGATTTCCTCTCGTCTTGCCTTCTAGAGCATCATCTTGCTTGGTCGAAGCGCCAAAGAATGGCCTCACCCTGAGGAGCGGCCGCAGGATCACCTTCCTGTCGTCCTGAGCGCAGCGAAGGACCTCATCGCCGTGTGCCACAAGTGTGCATTGAAACTTCTGGCGATGAGATCCTTCGCTACGCTCAGGATGACAAGAAATACGAGCGGCCTCGCAATACATTCACAGACTCTGAGGAGGGGCCCTCTGGCGATGCAATTTACGAACATCACGCGCTACGCCAGCAGCGCCTCGCCCGCGAGAGCCGTGCCGCTGGCCGGATCCCTGATCACGGCGCCGAGCTCGGCGAGCTTGGCGAAGAAATTGGGGAAGGTCTTGCGCACGCAGGCGGGTTGCCGCAGCCGCATGCCGGGAACGCGCAGGCCCAGCATGCCGAAGCACATGGCGACGCGGTGGTCGTTGTAGGTCTCGATCTCGGCGCCCTGCAAGGTACCGGGCTGGATGACCAGCGTGTCGCCCCTCTCCTCGACGAGCGCACCGCACTTGGCGAGCTCGGCATGCAACGCCTTCACGCGCTCGCATTCCTGGACTCGCAAGCGGCCGAGATCGGTGAACGCCGTGGCCGCCGAGGCGAACGGCGCCAGCACGATCGCGGTCATGATGCTGTCGGCCAGGTCGGTACGGCGCGAATAGCTGGGACGCCACGGCTTCCGGGCGATCAGGTCGAGGAACTTCTGGTCGGCCTGCATGCCGCTCCGGGGCGTGGGCTCGACGCGGACATGGCCGCCACCGTCGCGCAGCAGCCAGTCGGCGCCCCAGAAGTAGCTCGCGCCTGAGGCGTCGGCCTCGATGTCGTAGCTGCCGCCGGTCCATGGGAAGTCGTCGACCAGGCGGCGGGTCATGTCGACATAGGGCAGCTCGTCCTCGTTGGCGCCGGTCACGGCGACGTTCCAGCCGCCGATGCGCGCGCTCAGCAACAGGGCCGACGCGAATTGCGAGCTCTCGGCGACACTGACGCTGCACGCCGCGCCGTGGCGCGGCCCGGTGCCGTGAATGACGGCCGGCAGGCGGTCGTTGGGCGTGTCGATGCGGTAGCCGAGCTGGCGCAGGGCGCCGACCAGCGCCGCCTGCGGGCGCTCGTGCATGCGGGCGATGCCGCTCACCCGATAGCTGCCGTGGCCGAGGCACAGCAGCGGCGGCAGGAAACGCGCCGCCGTGCCGGCGTTCTCGACGAACAGCTCCAGCGGCTGTCCGGGCGTGCCTGTATTGGGAATCGTGCCGCCGCGTCCCGCGACCGTGATCGTGCGGTTGGCCGGCTCGGCCGCATCGGGCTCGACGCGACTGGGAAAGCCCAGCCGCTCCAGGCACTCGACCATCGCCTGCGTGTCCTCGCTCCACAGGGCGCCGCGCAACGTCACGGGCCGGCTTGCCAGGGCGGCCAGGATCAGGGCGCGGTTGGTGATGCTCTTGGAGCCGGGCAGGACGACCGTCGTCTCCCGTCCGGGCTCGGGCGGGACGATCTCGATCAGGTCGGGCAGCATCGCGGCGTCAGTAGATCGACGGCTCGGCCACCGGGGCGCCGAAGCTCGTCTCGAGGAAATCGAAGTCGCAGCCTTCGTTGGCCTGCTTGATGTGGCGGGTGAACATCCAGCCATAGCCGCGCTCGTAGCGCGGCTCGGGCTGCTTCCAGGCGGCGCGGCGCCGGCCGAGCTCTTCCTCCGACACGTTCATGTCGAGCGTGCGCCTGTCGACGTCGAGCGAGATCATGTCGCCGGTGCGCACCAGGGCGAGCGGCCCGCCGATGTAGGATTCGGGCGAGACGTGGAGGATGCAGGCGCCGTAGCTGGTGCCGCTCATGCGCGCATCGGAGATCCGCACCATGTCGCGCACGCCCTGCTTCACGAGCTTGCCCGGGATCGGCAGCATGCCCCATTCCGGCATGCCCGGCCCGCCCTGCGGGCCGGCATTGCGCAGGATCAGGACATGATCGGCGGTGACGTCGAGATCGTCGCGATCGATCGCCGCCTTCATCGACGGATAGTCGTCGAACACCAGCGCCGGGCCGATGTGCTTCAGGAAGCGCGGTGCGCAGGCGCTCGGCTTGATGACGCAGCCGTCCGGTGCCAGGTTGCCGCGCAGCACCGCCAGCGCGCCCTCGGCATAGATCGGGTTGCTGACCGGCCGGATGACGTCGTCGTTGTAGGTCTCCGCGCCCTCGATGTTCTCCGCCAGCGTCTTGCCGGTGACCGTCAGCGCATCGCGATGCAGATGGCCTTCGATCTGCGCCATCAGCGCCGGCAGGCCGCCGGCATAGAAGAAATCCTCCATCAGGTACGTGGTCCCGCTCGGCCGGATGTTGGCGATCACCGGAACCTTGCGGCTGGCGCGCTCGAAATCGTCGAGGCCGACATCGTGGCCGGCGCGCCGCGCCAGCGCGATCAGGTGGATGATGGCGTTGGTCGAGCAGCCGACCGCCATCGCCACGGTGATCGCGTTGAGGAACGCCTCGCGCGTCAGGATGCGATTGGGCGTCAGGTCCTCCCACACCATGTCGACGATGCGCCGTCCGCTCTCGGAGGCCATGCGGATGTGGTTGGCGTCGGCCGCCGGGATCGACGAGGCGCCCGGCAGGCTCATGCCCAGCGTCTCGGCCATCGCCATCATCGTGGCGGCGGTGCCCATGGTCATGCAGGTGCCGTAGCTGCGGGCGATGCCGGCCTCGACGTCGACCCAGTCGGAATCGGATATCCTGCCGGCACGGCGCTCGTCCCAGTATTTCCACGCGTCGGAGCCCGAGCCCAGCACCTTGCCCTTCCAGTTGCCGCGCAGCATCGGGCCGGCCGGCAGGTAGATCGCCGGCAGGTTCACGCTGATGGCGCCGAGCAGCAGGGCAGGGGTGGTCTTGTCACAGCCGCCCATCAGCACGACGCCGTCCACGGGATGTCCGCGCAAGAGCTCCTCGGCGTCCATGGCGAGCAGGTTGCGGTAGAGCATGGTGGTTGGCTTGAGGAAGCTTTCCGACAGCGACAGCGCCGGCAGCTCCATCGGGAAGCCGCCGGCTTGCAGGATGCCGCGCTTGACGTCGTCGACCCGGCTCTTGAAGTGCATGTGGCAGGGCTGGGCTTCCGACCAGGTGTTGAGGATGGCGATGACCGGCCGGCCGACCCAGTCCTCCGGCGCGTAGCCCATCTGCATGGCGCGCGAGCGATGGCCGAAGGCGCGCAGGTCGTCGGGCGCGAACCAGCGGGCGCTGCGCAGGTCGGCGGCGGCTTTCCTCTTGGCGGGGCTCATTCGTTTTCCTCCGGCGGCGGCCATCGCCCGGGCGGTTACGGGCCGTTGCGGGTGTGGTAGGTGTGATGGGACACGAGCGCCGCATCATGCGCGATCGGGCCCTGCGGGTCATCGACTTTGCTGAAAGGGGTTGGGGGAATGATTGCTGGAAGGAGACTGTTTGCGCGAAGACGGGCCTTGTTCGCCATGGCCGCCGTGGCGGCGGCCTGGTCGTCCGGCGCTGCGGCACAATCGGCCGATCCGGCGGCCCTGCTCAAGACCCTGATGGACCTCGAGAAGGAGAGCTGGCAGTTCGTCAAGGACAAGAACATCGCCGGCATGAAGGACTACATGGCCGACGATGGGCTGCAGATCTTCAGCGACGGCACCCGCTTCGACAAGCCCCAGTTCCTGAAGTTCATGCCCGACTTCCGGCTCGACAGCATCGCCTACGACTCGGGCGGCGAGATCAAGGTCTGGATGCCCGATGTCGTGACGCTGTTCTATCGCGTGACCTACGCGAGCGGCGTCAAGGACGGCAAGGCGACGACCTGCAAGGTGATGTCGTCCAACACCTATGTCCGGCGCAGCGGCAGGTGGTGGAGCGTGCTCTATCAGGAGACCCCCGCACCATGAAGTTTCTGGTCATCCACGGTGCCGGCATGAACATGCGCGGCAAGTCGCAAGTGGAGATCTTCGGCCCGATGACCCTGCTCGAGTACGATGACAGAATCCGCGGCTTCGCCGCGAAGCTCGGCGTCGAGGTCGAGATATTCCATTCCAACATCGAGGGCGAGGTCATCAACCGCCTGTACGCGGCGCACGACGAAGGCTTCACCGGCGCCATCATCAATCCCGCGGGCTTCACGCGCGGCTATCCGGCGCTCGTCGCCGCCATCGGCAACGTCGGCTTCCCGACGGTCGAGGTCCATATCTCCAACCCGGCGCGGCGCGGCACGACGTCCGACGTGGCGACGGCCTGCCTGGGCACGGTGTCCGGCTTCGGCATCGCCGGCTATGCGCTCGCCCTGCGCGGGCTGCGCGACCGGGGCAACGGCTGACGGCATGTACCCCGGTCGACGATCAGCGCTTCGACAAGCTGCCGCTCGATGATCTGCTCGGTCGCGCCGACTACGTCATCTGCCTCGCCGTTGCCAACGAGGAGACCGACAACCTGATGAACGCGGCGGCGTTCGCCCGCATGAAGCCCGACGCCTTCTTCATCAACATGTCGCGCGGCAACCTCGTCGACGAAGCAGCGTTGACCAAAGCGCTGGCCGAGCGGCGCATCGCCGGCGCCGCCATGGACGTGGGACGGGCGCCGGACCGGATGCCGTCCCCGGAGCTGGCGCGGCTGCCGACAGTGATCTCCACCCCGCATATCGGCGGCTTGACGCCACCGGCCAGCGAAAGCCAGGCTTTCGATACGGTCCGGCAGGTCGAAGCGTTGGTGGAGGGAAAGGTGTCGCCTGGTGCTGTCAATCTGGCGAGCTGGACGCGCCGCGGTTAGGCATTGGATGGCCAGGGACCTCTCGGCTGTCGACGTGCACACTGACGACCTCGAGGACTACCGCGTCACCGAGACGGGCTGGTACGCCGTCGACGACGGCAACCGCGTCGTCCTCGGCCCCTTCGAGAGCCTCGCCGAGTGCGAGAGCGCGATCCGCGACCGTCAGCAGACGCTGAAGCGGCACTGACGCCCGTCTTTCTGTCATCCTGAGCGCAGCGAAGGATCTCATCGCCGGAACCACACTGCCGTTACGGCTGGCGATGAGATCCTTCGCTGCGCTCAGGATGCCCCCAGCGATGAACTTGGCCTCGATTCGCGAGAAGCGTTCAATCGAGATGCGCGCGGTCGACGTAGGGCCCGTCGATTGACGCCCAAGGATCGGTGTGTATAATACACACCATGAAGAGCGCGGATCTGATCCGCGAGCTGGTCGAGGCCGGCTGGATCCTGGATCGCGTGCGCGGCTCGCATCATGTCTTTCGACATCCCTCACGACCGGAAATAATTGTCGTGCCGCATCCGAAGAAGGACCTCGGCAAGGGACTGGTCGCGAAAATCCGCAAACAGGCAGGTCTGTGATGCGTTATCCAATCCTCATTGAAGAGGGGACCGATTCGACGGCATTCGGGGTCGTGGTTCCCGATCTGCCGGGCTGCTTCTCTGCCGGCGACACGCTCGACGAAGCGGTGGAGGCGGCCAAGGAGGCGGCAGCGGCGTGGATCGATGCGGCCTTGGACCGGGGAGTGTCCGTGCCGGCGCCGTCGAGTCTCCAGGCAGCCCGCAAGCTTCGCGGCTACAAGGGATGGGCGGTCGGGCTCATCGAGCTCGAGGATACGTACTTCGACGACACGGCCGAGAGGGTCAACATTACCCTGCCGAGACGGGTTCTGCAGAGGCTTGACGATATGGCTCGGGCTACAGGCCAAAGCCGCAGTGGGCTGATTGCCCAGCTGACCGTGTCATCCTCGACCAGTGGCAGGAGATCATCGACCGGCAAGACTTGATGGCCGTGAAGCGGACGTAGACTTCCTCCGCTGACCCCCGGACGTCACTCTCCTCCCCAGCGTCGCTGGGGAGGTGTCGCCGTCTTACGGCGACGGAGCGGTCATGAGCAGCGGGACTGGGGCCCATGACCCCTCCGCCCCCGATTACGGGGGCACCTCCCCAGCGTCGCTGGGGAGGAGAATGAAAGGCGCGCCCCCGGCAACGCTCTAGTTCCCCGGGCCGCGCTCCATCGAGAAGGGCTGCCAGCGCACCAGGCTCGACTTCTCGAGCACCGAGGGGTTGACGCAGGCGCGCGGCCATTTGCCGGACAGCACGAGCGAGAGCTCGGCGCCGACGCGGCGGCGGCGCGCCTTGTCGAAGCGGTCCGAGGCCGAGGCGACGTGGGCCGTCAGGGTGACGTTGTCCATGCCGAGCAGGGGGTTGTTGTGGCCGACCGGCTCGGTCTCGAGCACGTCGAGGCCGGCGCCGGCGATCCAGCCTTCCTGCAGGGCCTTGATCAGCGCCGCCTCGTCGACCGTCGAGCCGCGGCCGGTGTTCACGAACAGCGACGTCTTCTTCATCTGCCGGAAGTGCTTCTCCTTCAGCAGGTGGTGGGCGTCCTTGGTGCCTGGCGCGTGCATGCTGACGATATCGGAGCGCTGCATCAGCTCGTCGAGGCCGACCGGCTCGACGCCGTACTCCGCCATCACCAGCTCCTCGATGTAGGGATCGTAGGCCAGCATGTTGAAGCCGAACGGCGCGGCGCGCCTGGCGACCGCGCGCGCGACGTGGCCGAAGGCGACGAAGCCCAGCGTCATGCCGCGCAGGCGCGGGAACTGGTAGAGCATCGGCCGCGCCTTCGTCCATTCGCCCTTGCGCACCATCTGGTCCTGCACCACCAGGCGCCGCCAGCTCCCCAGGATCAGGGTCATGGCATGGTCGGCCACCTCCTCGATGAAGGTATCGGGGCAATTGGTGACCGGAATGCCGAGCCTGGTCGCCGCATCGACGTCGACCGAATCGACGCCGACGCTGCCCAGCGACACGACCTTGAGCTTGCGGCCCGCCTCGATCACCTTGGCGGTGATGCGCGGCCGGCCCTTGGCGTAGATGGCGTCGGCGTCGGCCACTGCCTTGGCGAGCTCGTCGTCGCCGCCGCTCACCTCGACGATCTCCGCGCCGATCGCGCTCAGGGTCTCCATTTCCAGCGAATGGTCGGTGCCGCCGGGGCCGGTCGTCACGATCTTGAAACGGCTCACGTGTTGTCTCCTCCGCGAATTTCGCGGCACTCTAGCGCAATCCGGCGCGGTTCCGCGCGCTCAATCACGGTGATCCGGCATGCAAGCGGTGAAGAATGTCCTGTTGATCGTGGTCGACCGGTGCGCGGCCCGATGCTGCCCAAGCTCGGCGCGACCTGCCTGAAGCTGCCCAACATCGACCGGCTGTGCGGCGAGGGCGTGACCTTCCGCAACCATTTCAGCCAATGTGCGCGGTGCGGGCCGGCGCGGGCCAGCCCTGCTGACCGGCCTCTCCCTGATGAACCCTCGCGCGGTGCAGAACACGGTTCCGCTCGATCCCCTCCGCCCCGCATGACGGGGCACCTCCCCAGCACAGCCGGGGAGGAGAATGAAAGGCGTGCTGCCATTGCGAATGCCGTGCAGCCTCGTCGCTGGCCGATTCCAGCCGGACGAAATGTGCTCTAGACTGACGGCATGAACGAGGGAACCTATCGCCGGCCCTCCGCCGGCCAGCATCCGCCCAACCGGTTCGATGCCTACAAGTCGACGCCCGGCCGCTCGCCCGGCAAGCCCGCGATCGTGCTGCCGCACAGCCTGTCGGAGATCACCGGCCCGCTGCTGCAGGGCGAGCGTCTCGATGCCCTGGAGAACGACCTGACGCGCCAGCGCATGGCCGAGCCGCTGGGCGAGCGCATCATCGTGCACGGGCGCGTGCTCGACGAGGACGGCAAGGCGGTGCCCAACGCCATGGTCGAGATCTGGCAGTGCAATGCCGCCGGCCGCTACCATCATCCCGGCGATCAGCACGACGCGCCGCTCGATCCGAATTTCTATGGCGGCGGTCGCGCCCGCGCCGATGCCGGGGGCAGCTATCGCTTCGTCACCATCAAGCCTGGCGCCTATCCGTGGAAGAACCATCACAATGCGTGGCGGCCGGCGCACATCCATTTCTCGCTGTTCGGGCCGGGCTTCGCCACGCGCCTGATCACCCAGATGTATTTCCCCAACGACCCGCTGCTGGCGTTCGATCCGATCTACAAGTCGGTGCCCGAAGGCGCGCGCGAGCGCCTGCAGGCCGCCTTCGACATGGACGCGACCCAACCCGAATGGGCGCTCGCCTACCGCTTCGACATCGTGCTGCGTGGCCGCGACGCCACGCCGATGGAGTAGCGCCATGAGCCGCGGGCTGACCCCGTCGCAGACCGTCGGGCCATTCTACTGGGGCACCTTGGTCAAGACTTGTCATGCCGAGCTGGCGGCGCCCGGCGTCGCCGGCGAGCGCGTCGCGCTCGCGCTGTCGCTGCACGACGTCGAGGGCGCCGTCGTGCCCGACGGCGTGCTCGAGATCTGGCAGGCCAACAGCCACGGCCGCTACAACCATCCCGACGATCGCCGCAACCTGCCGCTCGATGCCGGCTTCGAGGGCTTCGGCCGGGCCTCGACCGACGCCAAGGGCGTGGCGCGTTTTGGCACGGTGCGGCCGGGCCGCGTGCCGTGGCCCGCCGGCGGCCTGCAGGCCGCGCACGTCAACGTCTCGGTGTTCGCCCGCGGCGTTCTCAACCGTCTTGCGACACGACTCTATTTCGACGGCGACGCGGCGCTGGCCGAGGACCCGGTGCTCAACCTGGTCGAGCCGGCGCGCCGCGGCACCCTGATCGCCCGGCGCAACGGCGAGGGGGTCTGGCACCTGCCGATCCATCTCGGCGGCCCGCAGGAGACGGTGTTCTTCGACATTTAGGCGCTTGCCGGTCAGATCATGTCTTCCGGGCCGCGAGCGTCTCGCTCGCGCGGATTCATAAGCGAGCGAGACGCTCGCGGCCCGGGAGAACGAGACGCTCGCGGCCCGGAAGAATATGATCTCGTCCGTGGAAAACCGCGCTCGCTGGATTCGTCGTCCACGCTTGCACCGATCCGGCGCGCGACAACGGAGTTGGCCCCATGGCTGAGCCACCGATTTCCTATTCCGTCCTCGCGAACTCCACCTCTCTCGACTTCACGAGCTACCGCGGCAATGGAACGCTTCCTCCCACCGACCATTTGCACGACTCGTTTTCCTTCAACGTCGCGCTGGTGCTGGAGCGGGCGAACGATCCGACGGCCCTGCTGCAGGCCGATTGGGCATCGCGGCAGCAGCAACTGGCTGCGCTCGATCAGAACGGGACGTTGTGGTCGACCTATGGCGCGGATCCGGCCAGGTACCATGACGCGCGGACGGCACTGGCCGACATGGGCTTCATCCTGTTTCCCGAAGGCGCCGGCCACCAGTATGTCTCCTCCGCCGAGTCGCGCACGATCTGGCTGCACGTCGACAAGACGAATTTCACCACGCTGTTCGGACCCGATGCGGCCCTGCGCAGCGGGCACGACGAGTCGGGAAACCTGATCACGTTCTGGGAGGGCAACCTCAGCCTTCCCGACAGCCTGATCGCGGCCGGCGTCAAGGGCGTGATGTTCGACACGCCCCTGTTCGCGTCAGTGCTCGCCGATCCCGGCACAGGTGCCTTGGTAGACTTGCCGCAAGGTCCGCAAAGCGCCGGCAATGCGATTCCCCAGGTCGAGGGAATTTTTCCGAACGACCTCGCCGCCCTCTACGACTTTCCGTTCAACTCGGCCGCGACGCCCGATTGGTGGAAGACTGTCCAGACCGGACCGATCGGCCTGCTTGAACCCAACCTGGGAACCGCCCTGCCGTCGGGCTCGGACTCTTTCCGCGACCTCGCGGACACCTACCGACGTCGCGTCGGCCTCGATGCGCACGGCGATTACAGGGAAGTCGCGCCCGGCGGCGCGAGCGGCACGACGAGCGGCGAGCGCTCGCTCGACGTCGGCATCGCGACGACGGTCAGCCCCACGTCGCCGCTCGTTCTCTATGCCGGGTCAGGTACCGACTCGGACGCCCACTCCGCCGCCTACACGGCCTACCAGGCCGCCTTTTGGGACGACGTGAACAAGCCGCGGGTCGTCAGCTCGTCGTACAGGGACCACCCCCATATCGCGCCCGACTCGCCCTTCTACTTCGCCTACCGGGAACTCTTCGTCGATGCGGCGCTGCGCAATATCACGGCGGTCAATGCCGTGGGCGACGACGGCTCCGGCGACCAGCTCGCCAACGGGCTGACGAATGTCGATGTCAGCCACGCCAGTCCCTACAGCATCGTCGCCGGCGGGACGTCGCTCAGCTCCCTGCAGGCGGCGACCCTGGACCCGACGCTGCAGGCCATCGCGGCGGCAGCGACGGCCGGCGATCCGGCGACGATCTGGCAGCTCGTCGCCGGCGGCCTGACGGCGCTGCCGTCCTCGGCCGGGTCAGGCGCCGCCGACACCATCGCGAGGCTGATCGAAACCGTCTGGAACACGTATTTCGTCTTCGGAAACAATATCGTCGACAAGGAGAACAACGGCGGCGGCTACAACAACAATTTCACCAGCTCAGGCGGCGTGGATCCCAGCCGGCCGCAGCCGTCATACCAGACCGACTTCGGCCTCAACCTCGCAACTGCCGATCCGGACGCGTTGCCCGGGCGCGGCGTGCCGGACGTCTCGGCCCTCGCCGGCGGCAACCTGAAGTACAACGTCCCACTGTCGGACATGACGGGGTTGGGGCTCGGCGCCGGCACCAGCGCCGCCGCCCCGCTATGGGCGGCCCTGGTCGCGCAGTTCAACGCGATCTTCCAGGACCAGGGGCTGCCGCCCCTCGGCTACATGAACGACCTCCTCTACATCGCCGCCGCGGTTGCGCCGGCTGCCTTCAACGACGTGCAGCTCGGCAGCAACACGTCGTCGTTCAGGCTGGGGGGCCCGTATCGCACGCCGCCGGAGGACGGCAGCGATCCGACCCAGCACGTAACGCCGACGGGCTTCGGATACTCGGCCGGTCCCGGCTATGACCTGACGTCCGGCCTCGGCACGCCGAACGGGATCCTGCTCGGCCGCGCCCTGACGGCGATCGCGCATCGCCAGATGTCGTTCGCGACAAACCCCGATGTCGTCGAAATCCACGAATCCGGCCACCTCACGACGCCGGTGGCCGAAACCTTGCTGATCCAGGCGATGTCGGACAGCGCGATGTCGGTGGCCGTGCTTGCGGGATCGGACAGCCTGAGCTTCACCAGCACGCCGGCCGCTCCGTTCGCCTGGACCAGCCTGCTCGCCCAGCAGTCGCTGCAGCCCGACTTCGATCCCGGTCTGGCACGGATGTTCGACGTGCAGTCGCAGGGCGTGCTGGCGCAAACCGTTGCCGAGCACGGCGACCGGCTCGAGGTATCGATCGAGGGAACCGGCGCACGAGCGCCCCAGGTGGCTCTCACCAGCCCGTTCGGCTTCGTGGATTTCGTTTCGGCGACCGGGGACAGCGCCGTGCGCGTGGCGCGGCCGATTGCCGTGGCCGAGACCGCGGGCGGCCTCGATGACCAGCACGCGGTTGTCCGCATACGACAGAACGGCCAGGACAGCGTCGCGCTGAAGCTCTATCGGGTGGACGACTTCAACGGCACGATCGATGGCCTGCATCCGGGCGACGCGGGCTATCAGGCAGCAGTGCTGGCCCGCGCCTACCAGACCACGTCAGGCGCCACGTCGATCGACGGGCCGGGCTTCGGCAACTACGGGCAGACGGAACTCCGGCAGGTGAACGCAGGCGACCTGGTCGCCATGCAGCTCGTCAACAGGACCACCGGCAACACCTACTCGGCGTTCAGCCAGGCCAACGAGATCGTCGACGGCCAGCCCATCGGCCACCTCTGGAACTACGGCCTCAATACCTGGGGATGGGAAGACACGCGCGGCGGCGGCGACCGCGACTACAACGACCTGATCGTCGGCATCGACTTCACCAGCGCCTCCGGCAATGGCTGGCTCGTGTGAGCCTGCTGCCCGGCGACGGATCAGGCTCATGCTTCCCCTTCACCAGCCAAGCCGGCTTTCATCGAGCCGCGGGTTGGAATCTCCCTCTGGGCCATCCATCTTCGTGCTCGTTGCTACGGCTGCATCCAACGGGGGGCGTTTCAGAAAGGCGAACGTCCGGATTCCTCACGAGCTAGTCGACGGTGGCGCCCGACGCCTTGACGGCGCGCGCCCACTTGGCGCGCTCCGCTGTCAGGAACGCATCGAACTGCTCGGGCGTGCCGGCGCGCACATCGACGCCGCGTTCGCCGAGACCCTTGCTCAAATCGGCCGAGCGCAGGGCGCGATCGATCTCCACGTTCAGCCGTCCGACGATCGCGGCCGGCGTCCCGGTCGGCGCCAGCACGCCGTAGAACACGCTGTACTCGAAGCCTGGCAATCCCGATTCGGAAAGTGTCGGGACATCCGGCAATGACGATAGCCGTTGCGGCGCGGTGACGGCCAAGGCCTTGAGCTTGCCGCTCTCGATCAGCGGCAGGGCGGCGGGCAGCGAGGCGAAGTGCAGGTCGACCTGCCCGCCCACCAGGTCGATCATCACCGGCCCGGCACCCTTGTAGGGCACGTGCACCATGTCGACGCCGATCGCGCGCCGCCACATCTCGCCGACCAGGTGACCGACCGTGCCGTTGCCCGACGAGGCGAAGGTGAGCTGGCGGCGCTTTGCGGTGTCGATCAGCGCCGCCAGCGTGTCGCCCGGTGCGCTGGCCGCCACCACGAGGACCAGGGGGACGGTGCCGACCAGCGCCACCGGCACGACGTCCCTGGCCGGATCGAACGGCAGCTTGCTGTAGAGCGAGGGGTTGATGGCGAGGTTGCTCGATTCGCCCATGACGATGGTGTAGCCGTCGGGCGTCGCCTTGGCCGCGAGATCGAGGCCGAGATTGCCGCCGGCGCCGGGCCGGTTGTCGATGACGAAGTGCCAGTGCAGCAGCTCGCCGAGCTTGTTGGCGAGCAGGCGGGCCAGCGAATCGGTGCCGCCGCCGGGCGGGCTGGGCACGATGAAGCGGATCGGCTTGTCCGGCCACGTCTGTGCCTGGGCTGGCAGCCAGCCGCTGCACAGGGCCGCGGCGGCGATCAGGTTGGCAAAGATTCGCGGCATGGCGTGCTCCAGTTGGGACGTGTCGCCAGGATGTCGGCCAGCGCGTCGACCGCGGCATCGACCGACGCTTCGTCGACCTGGGAATGGGTGACGAAGCGGATGCGGTTTTTTCCGCGCGACAGCGTCAGCACGTCCCGCGCGCCGAGATCGCGCGCGATGTCGTCGGCGTCGTCGACATGGCAGTTCACGATGTTGGTCTGCACGCGGTCGGCGTCGACCAGGCGGGCATCGATCGCGGCGAGGCCGCAAGCGAGCCGGCGGGCCAGCGCATGGTCGCGCCGGTGGGCCGGGTAGGGATCGTCGAGGGCCACGAGCGCCGGCGCCGCGATCAGGCCGGCCTGGCGCATGCCGCCGCCCAACATGCGCACGGCGCGGCGTGCCTTGCGCATGAAAGCGGCGTCGCCCGCCAGGATCGCGCCGACCGGCCCGCCGAGGCCCTTGCACAACGCGAACCACAGCGAGTCGACGGGACGGCACAGCGCGCCGATCGGCACCTCGAGATGGGCGGCGGCATTGAACAGCCGGGCGCCGTCGAGATGCACCGGGATGCCGGCGCGGCGCGCCACGTCGTGGATGGCCGCCATGGTCTCGACCGGCATCACCGTTCCGCCGGCAGCGTTGTGCGTGTTCTCGAGGCAGACCAGCCGGGTCGGCGCCACGGCCGGGTTGGCCGATCCGCGGATCGCCGCCTCGATGCTGGCCGGCGCGAGGATGCCGTGCCGGCCCTTGACCGGCCGCGCGACGGCGCCGGCAACGACCGACAGCCCGCCGCCCTCCGAGTTGTAGAGATGCGCCGCCTCCTCGACGATGACCTCGCCGCCGCGGCAGTCGTGCGCGAGCAGCGCGGCGAGATTGGCCATCGTGCCCGATGGCACGAACAGGGCGTCATCCTTGCCCGTGATCTCGCGCGCGCAGCGTTCGAGGTCCGCCACCGTGGGATCGTCGCCGCGCGCGGCGTCACCCAGGCGGGCGGCGGCGATCGCGGCCATCATGGCGGGCGAGGGCAGGGTGACGGTATCGCTGCGGAAATCGTGGAGGGGCATCGGACCAGTTGCTCGGGCGCCGCCGATGCTAGCGGTTGAGGAGACCAGGAAAATCGATATGTTTTCATTTCAAAAGTGAGAATCACTTATGAATCTGTCGGCTCTTTCAACCCTGGTCGCCATCCTCGACCGCGGCAGCTTCGTCGCCGCGGCGCGCGAGGTCGGCTGCACGCCGAGCGCCGTCAGCCTGCAGGCCAGGCAGCTCGAGGCGTGGTTCGGCCGGCCGCTGTTCGATCGCTCGGCGCGATCGGTCAAGCCGACGCCGTTCGCCCTCGAGGCGGCGTCGGTGGCGCGCGACATTGCCGCCAGGCTGGAAGCGCTCCGGCTGCGTCCCGCGACGGCCATCTCGGGCCGCGTCCGGCTGGGTGCCATCGCCACCGTCCAGAGCGGCCTGCTGCCGCCGGCCCTGCGCACGCTGCGCGACCGTCACCCCGGCCTCGACGTCGAGATCGTCCTCGAGGACTCCGACCGCCTGCTGCTCGAGCTCAAGGCCGGGCGCCTCGACGCCGCTGTGCTGGTGCGGCCATCGGCCGGCGGATCGTCGCGCCTGGCCTGGCGCGACCTGCAGAAGCAGCCGTTCGTGCTGCTGGCGCCGCCCGGCACGTCGGGCGAGTCGCCCGCCGACCTGCTGCGGCGCTTCGACCTGATCCAGTACGACCCGGCGCTGACCGGCGGCCGCATGGCGGCGCTGCATGCCCGCAAGCTCTGCCCCGAGGCGCGGCGCGCGATGGAGATCCGCTCGATCGACGCCATCGTCGCCATGGTCTCGGCTGGGCTCGGCGTGTCGATCGTGCCGCGCCCGCGCACCGCCCTGCTCGCCGCCCACGGTGTGCGCGAGGTGGCGCTCGGCAAGACCGGCCCGGTCCGCCGCATCGCCTTCGTCCAGCGCCGCAACGATCTCGGCAACCGCAACCTGGACGCCGTGTTTCGCGCCTTTGGCAGGCCTTAGAGCCTGCGGTGCCGAAGGCCCATCCTGCCAGTCGGCAACGGCTCGTCGGCGCGTTGGGCCGTGCTCGCGGCCTCGAACTCGGCAAGGGCCGCGGCCTCGCGAATGCCGGGTATGTTCTTGAGGATCGTGGTGCCCGGATAGCAGTATGGGTCCGCGATGGCATCGTAGTCGGCAGGCCTAGCGGGACTTGCCATACTTTTGATTGATCGCCTTGCGGCGTTCCTCGGCCGAGAGCCCCTTCCGGTCGAATTCACGGAAGTCGGTCTCCATCGTCGCCGTTGTGTGAATGCCCTCGACCGCGTCGATCTTGGCAAAAGCACTCCTGCCGATCACATAGCCTTCGCCACGCGCCGTGACGATCTGATAGCGGGGAGCTTCATAAGCCTAATCTAGCATGGCTGCCGAGAGGCTCCCACCGTCGCGGCGGCCGTCGCCGCCGCTCCGCGCCTTTGTCTCGGCGCGCGCGACATGCGCGCGACATGGTGCACCACGTCCGACCACAGCGCGATCGCGTGGTCTTCCTGTGAGAGGTTGCCGTTGTACTGGAGCACCTCGCCATTGTCGTTGTCGGTCACCAAAATCGTGGTGGTGCCGTCGACCGTGCGGCGCTTGCGCCTGCAGTGGCGGTCGTAGGCCTAGCTCGCGATGTTTCCGGCGCCGCTGGCCGTACTCGAAGGTGGTGACGCGGCCCTCGGCATCGGTGGTGCGGGCCAGGCGGTCGAGGATGTCGTAGGCCCAGGTGGTCACCCCAGGTGGTCACGTTGCCGTTGGCGTCGGTGGCGCCGGCCTGCTTGCCGGTCGGCGTCCAGGTGGCGCTGGTGGTGCTCAGCACCGTGCCGGCGCTGCTCTGGCGAGCCTGCAGCAGCCGGCCGTCGGCATCGTAGCTGTTGGTGGTGACGCTGCCGCCGGGCGCCGCCGGGGTGGCGGCGGTCGTGGTCTCGACCGGCCGGCGCGCGAGATCGAAGGTCGCGCGGGTGGTGTTGCCGTTGGGATCGGTGATCGCGATCACGTCGCCCCAGGCGTTGGACGGTCTTGTCGTTGCGCGTCGCCCTGGTGACGTTGCTGTTGAGGTCGTACTCGTAGGAGATGCTGTTGCCCGCCGGGAGAGACGTCTTGGTCGGCCGATCGCGACCGTCATAGTCCGTGGCGGTCCGGAGGTTCAGGCCGTCCAGGTCCTGGATGTCGAGCCGCGTTCTGCCGCGTGCTGTGGTGTAGAGCACGTGCCGCGTGCCCTTTGGGTCGACCTCCTCGCTGCGCGTGCCGGCGAAGAAATACTGCCAGGTTCCGCCATTGGCATCGGTCTTCGATCCGGCTCGATTCGTGTGCCACAGTCGACGCAGCGGATCGGGAAGGGTCCTCCACAGGCGTTGCGGCGCTGCAAAACTTGCTTCCATCCGAAACGTCGGCCTTGCAGCTGGGACGATGGTCACGTTGGCGTCGGCGGCGCTGGCCTGCTTGCCGGTCGGCGTCCAGGTGGCGCTGATGGTGCGCAGCACCGTGCCGGCACTGCTCTGGCGGGCCTGCAGCAGCCTGCTGTCGGCATAGGTGTTGGTGGTGACGACACCGCCGGGCGTCCCGCCGGGGCGGCGGCGGTCGTGGTCGTGGTGACGGGCCGCTATGGGTCCTCGTGCCGCCTGTCACCCGATCCCCCACCCCGCCAACCTACTGAGCCGCCTACACTCCGCCAAGCCCGTGCCTGCCGCCGTTACCGACTGCAACGGCTTCGCCAAAAGCTGCCCTTACGACCGGAAGCATCGGGTCACCATCAGTCAACCATTCGGCCGAGATTCGCTTCACGAACCCTTCACAAGATGTCGGCCAGTCACATTTTCGAAGCAGCTCAGCATTTTCGTCTAGCACGCGTTTCAGGCCACCGAGATGATAAGCATAAACCGCACCAGATTTGATGCACGTTTGATCTGGCAGAAAGACAGTGCAAATTCCACCGACCTGCTCAACTAAGGATTTGTACTGATCAACATCGAGTTTTAGCAGAGTCTTTATCGTCCTAATGGGCAAATAGCTTACTGGCTTCTCTTCTCCGATATTAAGGTGCTCGTCTAGGATATTCCGCGCGTCATCTGTGAGGTCAGCATCAACAAAGAGACGAGACATAATTAATCCTCTGGCTTAATCGGGATGTAAATCTTTATACCATTTTCAAGCAAAATCGGCGGGCCGCCGTTCTTTAAGCGATTATTACATGTTGGGCAGAGAGGATACACAACTCCCCCGGTGGGAGCGCCGCAGAGTACGTTTTGACAATACAGGGTTGGAGAACCTGAGCTTCGATTGTTACCAGCCACTCGAACTATATCATCTTCTGGCCTAGCAGGGAATTGAGTGGTGCTTTGATTTGGCTGCCTTGACATGAGTGGTTCTACACCCAATAGACTAGCGGCAATCTGCGCGTTATGGCCTTGCCGGTTTACATCGCTCTGAAAAGGGGAACCAGTTACACTTGGAGCTTCTCCAGAGTCGATGATCGCTGCTCTCAGGGGCGTAGAGCCCGCTGGGGACGAATTTCCTAAACTTGAAGGTACTCCCGAGACTAAAGGTTCTAGCAGTCCAGGTTGCAGCCATGCAGTGGGTCCGACGCCAGCGGACCCGACGTAGCTGTTGATGGGGACTAGACTTCCGCCGCTACTCCACGCACCACTCCCAAAATTGTCCGCAACCAATCCAGTAGGATCAACCAAGTTCAGCGGATCGTTGTTGACGTAGTTGTATAGGCTTGCACCGTTGGAATAGCCAATCGGATCCGCCTGGAGGAATCGACCAAGTGAGGCAGAATAGTGCCTCGCGCGGTAGTAGTAGATCCCCCCGGCCTCCGCATCGAAGCGCTGTCCCGTGAAACCAAATAGCACCGGCGGAACAGGGCTGCCACCGTATGGGTGATATATGCTCTTAGTGAGCGTTCCCGCCATGTTGAACGTCGCCACCACCGAGCCCAGAAGGTCAGGAACGAAACTAAAGCGCGTCCCGCCCGGCACGTTCATCTGGCTCAGCACGTCGTTCGGCCCGAGCGCGTAGGCGTACCAGCGCAGGATGGCGCCGCTGCTGCCATCATACTCCAGCACTTCGCGGTTGTCGGTGTCGGTCACCGAGATCGTGGTGGTGCCATTGACCGTGCGGCTCTTGCGCCGGCCGCGGCCGTCGTAGGCGTAGCTGGCGGTGTTGCCGGCACCGCTGGCCGAGACCAGCCGGTTCTCGGCATCGTAGCCGTAGGTATAGGTGCCGTCACCGGTCAGGTTGCCGTTGGCGCCGTAGCTCGGCGTCAGGCCGCTGACCGCGCTGTACTGATTGAGCGCGTTGGCCGTGTAGCTGGTGGTGCTGGGTGCGCCCGTCGGATAGGCGAGCCAGGTGTTGTCGTCGACGGTCTGGCCGATGCGCCGGTTGGTCCTGTCGTAGCTGTGGCCGAAGGTCACCAGCGGGCCGGCGGCCGGTGCCGTCACCGCCGGGGCCGGGTCCCAGGCGATCCCGGTCGGCCGGTTGAGGGCGTCGTAGGTGAAGGTCGTGGCATAGGTGACGGTGCTGCCGGTCGGCGACACCGCCGGCACGATCGCCGCGCTGTTGTCGCCGACGCTGGTCAGCCGGCCGGCGAGGTCGTAGCTGTAGCTGATCGTCTGGCCGCCGGGGACCGACTTCATGATCAACCGGTTCAGCCCGTCGTAGTCGAACGTAAAATTCTGGTCGGCGCGCGATTTGCGCGCGACGATGTTGCCGTCGTTGTCGTAGGTGTTGCCGTCGTTGTCGTAGGTGAAGGTCTCGGTGGTGGCCGCCTGGGGTGGGGAAGGGGCGGCAGCGGCGGGATAGCCGATCGTGACCAGCCGGTCGAAGTCGTCGTAGGTGAAGCCCGTGGTGTTGGTGTTGGTGTTGGCGTCGGTCAGGCTGGCCCGGAGGCCATTGGGCGTATAGGTCTGGCTGACCAGCGCGGCCGACTGGATGGCCAGGTTGTAGGTCGCGGTGGGCCGGCCGACGTTATCGTATTCGTAGGTGGTGACGCGGCCCTCGGCATCGGTGGTGCGGGCCAGGCGGTCGAGGACGTCGTAGGCGAAGGTGGTCACGTTGCCGTTGGCGTCGGTGGCGCTGGCCTGCTGGCCGGTCGGCGTCCAGGTGGCGCTGGTGGTGCGCAGCACCGTGCCGGCGCTGCTCTGGCGGGCCTGCAGCAGCCGGCCGTCGGCGTCGTAGGTGCTGGTCGTGACGACACCGCCGGGTGCCGCCGGGGTGGCGGCGGTCGTGGTCTCAACCGGCCGGCGCGCGAGATCGAAGGTTGCGCGGGTGACATTGCCGTTGGGGTCGGTGATCGCGATCACGTCGCCTCAGGCGTTGTAGGCATAGGCGGTGGTGCGGTTGAGCCGGCCGGTGCCGGCATCCTCGACGGTCGACAGGCGATTGCCGAGCTCGTCGTAGGTGTGGCGCGTGACCATGCCGACTGGGTCGGTGACGGTGAGCGGCAGACCAGCCCCGATCCAGGTATAGCTCGTGGTCGCCTTGGGCGTGCCGGTGCTGTTGGCGACCACGGACAGCAGGTTGCCGGCGCCATCGTAGGCGAGGGTCGTCACCAGCCCACGCGGGTCGGTGATCCGGATCGGCTTGTTGAAAGTCGGATCGTAGACTGCCGAGGTCAGCAGGGTCTTCACCGGGTCGGGCAGGACCTTGTCGTTCCGCGTCATTTCGATGACGTTGCTGTTGATGTCGTACTTGTAGGAGATGCTGTTGACCGCTGGGAGATACGTCTTCGTCGGCCGATCGAATCATAGTCCGTGGCGGTCTGGAGGTTCGGATGCTCTGGGGCGCTGCCCAGCGATGCGGACCTGGCCAGTAGTACGCACAAAGAGCGTTCCAAGAACTATGGCTTAATATAATCTTCTGGGCGAACAAGCTCATCGATTGTAACGTGTTCAAGTCTTCGCCGTGCTTCTACACAATCTTGCCTGACCTCAGGATTTTCCTCAACTGCTCTGCCATACCAGTATTTTGCAGCATGAAGGTCTCCAATCAACTCATAGCACTCACCTAGTCGCTTTCCGAGATAACCTCCATCAAGCGACTCGTCTCCATCTGACATAAATAGATATATGCGGATAGCGTCGTTTGCACGGCCTTCTCGTATTAGTTCCGAGGCGCGCCTCTCTAGTACATTGAAATCGTATCGCATCGCCAATATCCTCAAATTAGAGCCATTGTACATTGCCTAGGGAGATAGCGGAATGTGAATGTTAGGGCCGCTGGGAACTTCAAGGTTTATATGCGGTCCTTGCCCACGTAGATACTGGCCGGGAAGTAGATCGAATCGCAATATCAGGCCGTTCGGAAATATGAACTGAGAGGCGCCCTTTTGGGTCGTGACCAGCCTAGCAGGCTGCTGAAAAAGTCGCTTCTGACGGGCGATAGGGTATTCTTTGGCAGTTCGAGGCGGAGTTGAGTGTCGATGCGTGGTTCGGACGAGCGAACGGGAACATTGTTCTCCTACGTGGATGTTGAGGATCGTGTACCGTCAAACCATCCATTGCGATCGATCCGGACGATCGTGAACGATGTGCTCGAAGGTCTCAACGGGGAGTTTGCAAGGATCTACTCGGACAAGGGGCGTCCATCGATCGCACCGGAGCGGCTGCTGCGGGCGTTGCTGCTGCAGGCGTTTTACACGATCCGCTCGGAACGTCAGCTGATGGAGCAGCTCGACTACAATCTGCTGTACCGATGGTTTGTCGGGTTGGGCGTGGATGAGGCGGTGTGGGTACCGACGGTGTTCACGAAGAACCGCGACCGGCTGTTGGAGGCCGATGTTGCGCGCAAGTTCCTGGCTGAGCTGCTCAATCACGAACGAGTACGCAAGCTTCTGTCGGATGAGCACTTCTCAGTAGACGGGACGCAGGTTCAGGCCTGGGCGTCGATGAAGAGCTTCCGGGCCAAGGACGGCTCGGACGAACCACCTGGCCCGGGCCGCAATGGCGAACGCAGCTTCCATGGCGAGAAGCGCAGCAACGAGACCCATGCCTCGACGACCGATCCGGAGGCGCAACTGCATCGCAAGGGGGCGGGCAAGGAAGCTAAGCTGGCTTTCCTGGGGCATGCGCTGATGGAGAACCGCAACGGGCTGATCGTCGAAGCCGACCTGACGCAGGCCAATGGCCTGGCGGAACGTCAGGCGGCGCAGGTAATGATCGCACGCCACGCGCCGGATGCACGACGCCTCACGCTCGGCGCCGACAAGGCCTACGACACGCGCGACTTCGTTGCCGACCTGCGGCAGCTGAACGTCACGCCGCACGTGGCGCAGAACGACACCAATCGGCGCTCGGCCATCGACGGACGCACCACGCGGCATTGCGGCTATGCGGTAAGCCAGCGGAAGAGAAAGCGCATCGAAGAATCGTTCGGCTGGGGCAAGACGATCGGAGGGTTGGCTCGGCCTATGCTTCGAGGCGTCGACAAGCTTCGCTTCAAGTTCACGCTGACCATGGCGAGCTACAACCTGATCCGAATACCAAAGCTGCTTGCGGCAGCAACCTAAAGGTGTAACCTTTCATACTATGATTACCTCAGATTACAATCGCTCGATTGAGGGGGCACTGTCGCTCCTGCCATCCTCGCCCAAACGGCGGTCGGCAAGGCGAAACGCACTTCTGCCGCCGCGATTTTCAGCAGCCTGCTAGGGGCGCCTCCCCCCAGTATCAACAGATCCGAGGCGATGTCTGCGACTTGAACGGGTCTAGCTTCAGCTTGGCTGTCGGGGGACGACAACGAGCTGGCAGATGGCCCTCTCGCGACGCCCAGATCCGGACGCATCGCCTGAGGGTTGCCTCCACCATCAAGAGCAGAATTAACTGCAACCGGCACCAGACTTCTCTGCGCTGGATCTCCGATCCCAGTCATGCCCGACCGAAGCGGGCTCGCTGGGGGCATCCCCCCAAAACCAGAAGATTCCCCCATGCCTTCTATTGGTGCAGCTGGGAACCATGCAGTGGGTCCAACGCCAGCGGAACCGAAGTAGGAGTTGGTAGGGACTAAACTACCGCCGTTACCCCCAAAACCGCCCCCAGGGTTGTCCGAAGCCAATCCGGTAGGGTCAATCAAGTTCAGTGGATTGTTGTTGACATAGCTGTATAAATTTGAGCCGTTGGAATAGCCAATTGGATCGGCTTGGAGGAATCGACCAAGCGAGGCAGAATAATGCCTCGCGCGGTAGTAATAGCTCCCGCCGGCCTCTGCGTCGATGCGCTGCCCCGTGAAGCCAAATGGCACCGGTGGAACAGGGCTGCCACCGTATGGGTGATATGTGCTCTTGGTGAGCGTTCCCGCCATGTTGAACGTCGCCACCACCGAGCCCAGAAGGTCAGGAACGAAACCAGAGCGCGTCCCGCCCGGCACGTTCATCTGGTTCAGGACATCGTTCGGTCCGAGCGCGTAGGCGTACCAGCGCAGGATGGCACCGTTGCTGCCATCGTACTCCAGCACCTCGCGGTTGTCGGCGTCGGTCACCGAGATTGTCGTTGTGCCATTGACCGTGCGGCGCTTGCGCCGGCCGCGGCCGTCGTAGGCGTAGCTGGCGATGTTGCTGGCGCCGCTGGCCGAGACCAGCCGGTTCTCGGAATCGTAGCCGTAGGTGTAGGTGCCGTCGCCGGTCAGGTTGCCGTTGGCGCTGTAGCTCGGCGTCAGGCTGGTGACGGCGCTGTACTGGTTGAGCTCGTTGGCCGTGTAGCTGGTGGTGCTGGGCGCCCCCGTCGGATAGGCGAGCCAGGTGTTGTCGGTGACGGTCTGGCCGATGCGCCGGTTGGTCCTGTCGTAGCCGTGCTCGAAGGTCACCAGCGGGCCGGCGGCCGGTGCCGTCACCGCAGGCGCCGGGTCCCAGACGACCCCGGTCGGCCGGTTGAGGGCGTCGTAGGTGAAGGTCGTGGCATAGGCGACGGTGCTGCCGGTCGGCGACACCGCCGGCACGATCGCGGCACTGTTGTCGCCGACGCTGGTCAGCCGGCCGGCGAGGTCGTAGCTGTAGCTGATCGTCTGGCCGCCGGGGACCGACTTCATGATCAGCCGGTTCAGCCCGTCGTAGTCGAACGTAAAATTCTGGTCGGCGCGCGACTTGCGCGCGACGATGTTGCCGTCATTGTCGTAGGTGAAGGTCTCGGTGGTGGCCGCCTGGGGTGGGGATGGAGCGTCCGTGGCGGGATATTTGGTCGTGGTCAGCCGGTCGAAGTCGTCGTAGGTGAAGTCGGTCTTGTTGCTCTTGGCGTCGGTCAGGCTGGCCCTGAGGCCGTTGGGCGTATAGGTCTGGCTGACCAGCGCGGCCGACTGGATGGCCAGGTTGTAGGTCGCGGTGGGCCGGCCGACGTTGTCGTATTCGAAGGTGGTGACCCGGCCCTCGGCATCGGTGGTGCGGGCCAGGCGGTCGAGGATGTCGTAGGCCCAGGTGGTCACGTTGCCGTTGGCGTCGGTGGCGCTGGCCTGCTGGTCGCGGTGGGCCGGCCGACGTTGTCGTATTCGAAGGTGGTGACCCGGCCCTCGGCATCGGTGGTGCGGGCCAGGCGGTCGAGGATGTCGTAGGCCCAGGTGGTCACGTTGCCGTTGGCGTCGGTGGCGCTGGCCTGCTGGCCGGTCGGCGTCCAGGTGGCGCTGGTGGTGCGCAGCACCGTGCCGGCGCTGCTCTGGCGGGCCTGCAGCAGCCTGCCGTCGGCATCGTAGCTGTTGGTGGTGACGACACCGCCGGGCGCCGCCGGGGTGGCGGCGGTCGTGGTCTCGACCGGGCGACGCGCGAGGTCGAAGGTCGCGCGGGCGATGTTGCCGTTGGGGTCGGTGGTCGCGATCACGTCGCCCCAGGCGTTGTAGGCATAGGCGGTGGTGCGGTTGAGCCGGCCGGTGCCGGCATCCTCGACGGTCGACAGGCGATTGCCGAGCTCGTCATAGCTGTAGCGCGTGACGGTGCCGACCGGGTCGGTGACGGTGAGGGGCAAGCCGGCCCCGGTCCAGGCATAGCTCGTGGTTGCCTTGGGCGAGCCGGCGCTGTTGGCGACCACGGACAGCAGGTTGCCGGCGCCATCGTAGGCGAGGGCCGTCACCAGCCCGCGCGGGTCGGTGATCTGGATCGGCTTGTTGAAGGTCGGATCGTAGATCGCCGAGGTCACCAGGGTCTTCACCGGGGTGGGGACGGTCTTGTCGTTGCGCGTCGCCCTGGTGACGTTGCTGTTGAGGTCGTACTCGTAGGAGATGCTGTTGCCCGCCGGGAGAGACGTCTTGGTCGGCCGATCGAGGCCGTCATGGGTTGTGGTGGTCCGCAGGTTCAGGCCGTCCAGGTCCTGGATGTCGAGCCGCGTTCTGCCGCGCGGTGTGGTGTAGAGCACGTGCCGCGTGCCCTTGGGGTCGACCTCCTCGCTGCGCGTGCCGGCGAAGAAATACTGCCAGGCTCCGCCATTGGCATCGGTCTGGGTCATCACCCGGCCCAGCGAATCGTAGCTGCTGGTGACGAACGCCGTACTGGGGAAGGAGGGGTTGACGACCGTCGTGAGCTGACCCGCGGCCGCGTAGGCATAGCTCGTCAGGTTGCCCAGCGTATCGGTGAACCCGATGAGATTGCCCGACGGGTCGTAGGTGTAGGAAACGCTGCGGCCGGAATCGTCCTGCACCCGGGTCAACAGATCGGAGTCGTAGGTGAACGTCAGCTGGCGGCGAAAATCGTTGGTGACGCTGACCAGCTTCGCGGGCGATCCGGCATAGGTCAGGGTGGCCGTCGTCCCAGCCGCGTTGCGCCACAGGTCTTCCTGTGGGAGGCCTCCCGCAACAGCGCTACCTCAGACACCCCTGAGGCCGGACTCTTTCCGTGGAGCCGCTTACCGCCCGATCAGTGGCGACGGGGCTGCGCCTGCTCTTTCTACACGAAGGGCACCATTGCTCTCGCATGCAACAATTTCCCCGTCCCAATGATGAAGACTCCATTGAGTGTCGGGTATCTCCTTCGAGGGCCATATTTCAAGGCGGGCATTCAGGTCAAAATGGAAGATCCAGGAGTGCGGGAGAGTTCCTATGCCAGTCGAAGCCAACCGTTGGCCGTCGAGATCAGCAAGACACTCTTCAATTGAGGAACTCCTTGCGGTGCTGTATTCGAGAATCCCGGAGTCGGTTGTCAGTCGCCAGTAACCATATTCAATCCAAAAGTGCCAATCGCCGGTGACGAACACTCTCCGCCGCTTCAGTGCTTGGAGGATCCTCTCACTATGGCCAAGGCGGGGCGAAATCGGCTCCCTGATGGATAGATGCGGTTCTCCGAATTCCATCGTAATTGAGGTTCCCACTCCTCGGCGGACAGACCAGACAATTTGGCCGATGAGTGGTTTCCAGACTTCCCCAATATCGCTCATTTGCTGACCTCAAGGTGTCGCCTGTGGAATCTATCGCCGACCAGGTGTGCCAAACATCTCAATCGCTATCACTTTTATCTCGTGATAGGAGTACCCTCGACCTGTAATCTCGTCGTGCAGTTGCCGCTGCTGAACCTTAGTCAAGCCTAGCTCAACCACAATGTCTCGGACTTGCTTGTTCTCGCGTTGATTGTCTCCAGCGAGCGTGAAGCCACTATCAGTATTGGTTGGGCTACCTGAGGGAAGAGTGACTGTCGGCGTCACGGGAACCACCGATGTCGATGGCGTTACCGTACCCGAGGGCACAGACGAGGTTGAAGGCACAGGTGCCGACCATGAACTCGGGCCGGCGCCGGCAGTGCCGAAGTCGCCGCTTCTCGGATTCAAACCTCCTGATCCAGTACTAAGGTCGATTGGACTCAGGCTGCCGCTATTCCAGCCGCTGTCGTTCCGGCCTCCGCCACTGGCGGCATCCGCTGCCAATCCCGTCGGATCAGTGGCATTGAGAGGATCGTTTCCGACGTAGGCGTACAGGTTAGCGCCACTACGATACCCAGTTGGGTCGGTTTGATGGAATCGACCGAGTGCAGTCGAATAGTGCCGCGCCCGATAGTAATAGAGTTTGCCGGATTCAGACTCCAAACGCTGGCCGGTGTAGCCAAACGGGCTCGCGGCGGCAGCACTACCGCCATAGGCCAAGTAAGCAGCCTTCACGAGTGTCCCGGCCGAACTGTACGTGGCGATGACCGATCCCTGAATGTCGGGCAGGAACACCGAGCGCGTCCCGCCCGGCACGTTCGTCTGGTTCAGGACGTCGTTGGGTCCAACTCCATAGGCATACCATCGCAGGATGGCGCCGTTGCTGCCATCATACTCCAGCACTTCGCGGTTGTCGGCGTCGGTGACCGAGATCGTGGTGGTGCCATTGACCGTGCGGCGCTTGCGCCAGCCGCGCCCGTCGTAGGCGTAGCTGGCGATGTTGCCGGCGCCGGTGGCCGAGACCAGCCGATTCTCGGCATCGTAGCCGTAGGTATAGGTGCCATCGCCGGTCAGGTTGCCGTTGGCGCTGTAGCTCGGCGTCAGGCCGGTGACGGCGCTGTACTGGTTGAGCTCGTTGGCCGTGTAGCTGGTGGTGCTGGGCGCCCCCGTCGGATAGGCGAGCCAGGTGTTGTCGGTGACGGTCTGGCCGATCCTCCGGTTGGTCCTGTCGTAGCTGTGGCCGAAGGTCACCAGCGGGCCGGCCGCCGGTGCGGTCACCGCCGGGGCCGGATCCCAGGCGACCGCGGTCGGCCGGTTGAGGGCGTCGTAGGTGAAGGTCGTGGCATAGGTGACGGTGCTGCCGGTCGGCGACACCG
>NZ_JBGAKA010000064.1:0-42976 GCF_044224635.1 Reyranella sp.
GACCAACTCCAACCGGGCCTCCGGCTCCGACTTCGACGCAAGCTCTGTGTCCGACATTTTTCCACTCCGCTCGTTGCCTCGGAGCCGACGATGAACAATCACAAGCCGTCTATGAAGATGCGGTCAGAACACCGCTTACGGAGGACCTACTGCTGTGCCTCTTGAGCTTGGCCATCAAGTTCCCGCCGGGGGAGTACACGGCCACCGTGCGCCGGGCGGATGACGCTCGACAGCCCTCCTCTAGCGTACTGCGCGGCGTCCTAGACATCGCAATAGAAGGCACCGCGACAGGCGGCCTTTCCGCTGCCGCCCGCGCGAGCGTGATCAACGCAGTTCTCCGCTGCATTGCTCCCGGCTGGAGGATCGAGCGGGTTCCCGACGATGTCCGCGCCATGAACGCGGCGTTGGCCGGGCTCGACGGCGCTCGCGCGTAGCAGGCAACCTTCACGGTTGCTCGGGAGTTAGAGACGTTGGTGGCTGATGCTGTCTGTGAGGGGGGCGTGATGGCTGGGCGTGTAGTAGCTACGCTGGCTGCTTTGCTTGCTGCGCCAACGGCTGTCGCCGATGCTCCGGTTGATCCAAATATGGTCATTCTCCCGTGGTGTCAGGGTGCCCCGCCCACGAGTGAGTGCGGCAAGAACAGCCCGTCACGCGTTGCGGTTCGCGCGGAGTTCGCGGCGTCTCCCGAGTGCGCCGGGCTCACGCTAGAAAACGATGGCCAAGATGCGCGCGGCCGATGGGTGCTTGAAGTGGAAACGGAAGTGTCTAGTGGTCGATATCAATGGGGGTTGCGCACAGCGGTTTATGCGCCGCCACCAAGCGCGTTTTATACGGGCACCGGCACCCCTCGCGAGATTGTTCGCCGAGTGTGCACCATCGTAGGGCGGCGCGGCGGCAACGTGGTGGAGTGAGCCTTTGGTGAAGGCTCTTACAAGCTGCGTAGTTGGGGCGCTTTTGACCGGGCTGATGCTGCCTTGCACGCCCGGTTACTCTCAGCCGGTGAGTAATCATTCAGCCAACTCGATCTTGCCGGGATGCCGCGTCGTGGCAGACTGGGACCCCAACGATCCGAAGGTGATCAGATCACAGCTTTTCGAGGCAGGCTTTTGCGCAGGCATCGTTGACGGCCTTCTCGGAATGGCCGGCGGGTTCAATCCGCAGATGCGGTCGTGTGTACCATCGGAGGTTAACGTTCAGCAGGCGGCAAAGTTGGTGGTCCAATTTCTCGACCTGAACCCGCAGGCGCTTCATCGGGACTTTCGAGCCGTTGTCGTTCTCGTCTTGAGAAACACATGGCCGTGTAAGGACTAGTGGCACGGCCCATCACAGCCGCCGCTGGCGTAAGCGCAGGCTGGCAAGGCAGAGGGTTCCGAAATTTTGATTTCAATTTTTTTGGAGGGCACGACCGGGAAGTCGCCTAATAGGCCGAAGTGCCGCCGGGGCCTCTGAGGGCGAAGGGGCCGAACGGCTGCGGATTTGTAGGAAACGGGGAGCGGAGGGCTATTGGCAGGGCTCCCCGCAGGGTGGTCCCCCCGCCGGGGGGCCTTCGGCCTGGGCGCCGCCGAGCGCTCTCGCCGTCCACGGCCCCGTGTCTGCGAGCCGCCGCGTCTGTGTCTGCGCATCGACGCTGACACGTCCCGTCATGCGACGGCCCGGGGGCCAGACTTCGTGCTGTCGCGCCGTGAGATTGGGTAGGCGCCCTGCCCTCTGCCCCGCTCTAGGTCCGTCATGGGAGAGCGCTCGTGCGGCAGCCCGTCGCAGGATGTCGAAACAGACGGTTCGTGAACGTCCTCTAGGCAAGAGCGCGACGCATCACATAACCGGGTTAGAAACCGGGTACTTTGTGAGTATGTAACTCTAATTATGTAATTAATACAGGAGGTTACGATGGATTATACATTCGTCTGGTATGAATTGATGACCACCGATGCCAAGGCAGCCGAGGGTTTCTACAGCAAGGTGGTGGGCTGGAAGCCGCAGGATGCCAGCCAGCCCGACATGGCCTACACCATGTTCCTCACCGGCGAGATGCCGGTGGCCGGTCTGATGACCCTGCCGCCCGAAGCCTGCAGTGCCGGCGCGCGTCCGGGCTGGGTCGGCTATGTCGGCGTCGACGACGTCGATGCCACGGCCGCGCGCGTCGCCAAGGCGGGAGGCGCCATCCACGTGCCGCCGACCGACATTCCCAACATCGGGCGCTTCGCCATGGTGGCCGATCCGCAAGGCGCTGCCTTCTCCCTGTTCAAGGGTCAGTCCGAGATGCCACGCCCGGCCGGCGGTCCGACGGCGACCGGCGCGATCGGCTGGCACGAGCTGATGGCCGGCGACGGCGAGAAGGCCTTCGCCTTCTATGCGGACATGTTCGGCTGGACCAAGGCCGACGCGCTCGATATGGGCGCCATGGGCCGCTACCAGCTGTTCAACTCGGGCAGCGACACGATCGGCGGCATGATGACCAAGCCGGCCGAGGTGCCGATGCCGTTCTGAACGTACTATTTCCGGGTCGATGCGATCGGCGCCGCAATGGAACGGCTCAAGCAGTCCGGCGGCACCGTGATCAACGGGCCGATGGAAGTGCCGGGCGGCGAGTGGATCGTCCAGGGTCTCGACCCGCAAGGCGCGATGTTCTCCCTGGTCAGCGCGAAGGCGTGACCTGACTCGCTGGGAGCGCGCCACTCCGATGACGCTCATCTTGTGAATCACAGACCCTATGAGCGCCATCGGAGTAGCGCGCTCCCAGCAATGACTAAGGCTCGGTCGCCCGGAACGGCTCTTCCTCGAGCAACGTCATAGCGTGAGCATGCAGGCGCGGCAGGCGAGCGGACATGTCGACGCCGAGGCCGCGCGCCAGCCGCTCGGCGATGAAGGCCGTGACGTCGGCCTGCGTGAGGCGGTCCAGCAGCAGGTAGCGGCGCGGCGTCTCGATCATGGCATCGACGGCGCCCAGGGCATGGGTCGCCTGAGCGATGCAGTCATCCATCCACGGCTGATGCACCTTCTCCGGCGGATGATGGTTGCGCTCGTAGGCGGCCGCGAGAAGCTTGTCGCACGCCCCCATCATGAGCGCCGCCACCCGCAGCACGGCACGGCGGTCGGCGCCCGCCGCCGGCGTCAACGCCCGCTCGCGGCCGTGCACCTCGTCGAGATGGTCGATGATGGCGGCACTGTCGACCAGCACCTCGCCATCGTCCAGGACCAGCGCCGGGATGCGTCCCAGCGGATTGGCCGCGCGCACTTCCGTTCGATTGCCGAATCCGGACACGGCCTCCTGCCGGTAGGCGATTCCGTACGCATCGAGCGTGATCGCGACGCGGCGCGTGTAGGGCGAGCGATTGACTCCGATGAGCAACATGCTGGCAAGACTGTAAGCCTGCATCCGCCGCCGGAACCAGTGCAACTTGTCAGCCAGCGACTTGCCGAGAAGGTGCGCTCCCAGCGGATTTCGTGCCGGCCGACTATCCGCGCCGAGCCGACTCTCGCTGCGCCACCAACTCGTCGCGCAGCGTGTTCATGATCCAGCAGAACACATCATGGCGGTCGTCCTTGTCAGGCAATTCGTGGAGGATCGGGCGCGGCGCCGTCGCCGCGAACGCCTCGGCGATTTCCGGATGCGCCGCCATCTTGGCCCGGTTGGCCTCGAGGATCAGCAGGTGATGCTCGTGCGATTCGAAGGCTATGGTGCGGCCATGGTAATCGAAGTGCGTCGGCAGCCGGCGCGGCGCCACATGCTTCGCGCGCGGCCCCCAAAGCGGCGCCGCCCGGGGTCGCCTGACCGGGCTGGCGATCAGCCAGGTGTAGAACGCCTCGACCGACCCGAAGGTCACGCCGTCCAGGACGAACGGCGTGTGCGCGAAATGCGACATCAGGCGCCCAATCTCCTCGTCCGATCGGGACCAGATGTTCAGCGGCGTCGTGTCGGCCGGTGTGCTCATCGCACCCAGACCCGGGCGACGAAGAAGGCTCCTCGCACCTCGTCGGCAGTGAGAGTCCTTCGATTGGGACTGTCGGGCCAGGGATCGCGCACGGTGAGCTCGGTGAGCCGGATGTGGCCGGAGCGGTCCTTGACGTAGCTCGCCGCGGTGAGGACGGTGGCATGACCGGCCGCGCCGATGATCAGCGGTCGGCCACGGTCGAGCTCTGACACGAGCTGCTTGGCCCCGTCGTTGAAGAACAGTTGCGTCGCCATGTCGGTGGCCGGGCTGCCGCCCGGTCCCGGAACGCTGGTCGACACCACCAGCGCCGCATCGGGCAGCACCTCGGCGCCGGCCTGGAACTTGAAGCCGTACTGGTCGATCCACTCGCCGTTGATCGCCCGGATGATCTGCGGCGCGTTCGCGCCGTCACCGTCGACCTGGCACTTGCTGCTGCCGAAGATCTTCTCGACGGCCCATTCCTGCGCCGTTTCGCGACCCTGCAGGGAGAACACGGCCTGGATGCAGGCCGCCCAGCACCAATCGCGGCAGCGCTGCCGTACCGTCTGCATCTTGCCGATCTCGAGCCCGGAAACGCACTGCTGATAGCCCCGTGCATCGGCGGCGGTGCACCGGGTGGCGCTGTGGGCCAGAGGCGCCTGCGCCAAGACGGCGGCCGGCAAACCGGCTACCACGAACCTGCGTGAAATCATCACGACGACCTCCTTCAATTGCGACGAATGGGATGAACGGCATCCTCACGCCCGCTTCTGCGACCACCGCTCGAGCAGACCGACGAGGGCCAGGAAGCCAACGACAGCCAGAAAGCCGAGCGCCTTGAAGCGGGCCACCGCGTCGAGCGCCATCATGCCGGCGAGGAACAGCGGACCCACGACCAGCGGCACGCCGAAGGCGAAAACCACGACGCGCGCTACCCAGTCCGGCTTGCCGTCGTCGCGGACAAGCCGGTCCCAGAACAGCAGGCCGAACACCGCGACACCCGCCGGGAAGCCCAGCGCCGTGGTGGTCGAGCCGACCGCGTCGCCGATCCGGTACGCGGTCGCATCGATGAGCCAGCCGAGTGCGCCGAAGGCGGCGGTGAAGTAGATCGCCGCGGCGATCACGGTGCCGGCGACGCAAACCACGAGCATGAAAACAGCAATCGCGAGATTTTTCATGGCTGGACCTCTAGTTGGACGTGGAAACCCGACGGACCGCGCAGGCGTCGATCAGCTTGTTCGATCCGAACGCCAGGGCGCCGACGCCGAGGATCGACAGGTAACCCAGGGTCGTCGCCGTCTTGTTGGCGCCCATCAGCACCAGCACCTTGAACGCCGGCTCGGCAGACGCGTAAAGTGGCAGTGCGATACACGGCAGGGCAACCAGGCCCGCCGCGATCATGGCGACGATGTCCGTGAAGGTTTCCTCGTCGCCGCACAAGGCATGGACGAGGCGAACGCCGATCACCGCCCCCGCCGGCACGCCGAAGGCAAAGGCGGGGAAGCTGGCGCGGCGTCCTAGGTCGTCGGCCGCAATGGCCGCGTTGGCCATCCAGTCGGGCACGCCGAGCACGGCGCCGAAGTAGAGCGCGCCGACGATGACGCCCAGCACGGCGCATCCGATGACGATCACGGGCGCAAGAACGATGTTTCTCATGGTGTTCTGCCTCCATCCGGCTGGCTCCTGCCAGCCGCGGGGCGGACCATACGGAGGCACCCTTCCGGCCGCGATTGCCGGCCATTGCCGGCGATTGCTGCCGGACGCGCCGGCCGTCATCTTCAGGCCTTCACGACATATTCTGCCTGGGCGACCGTGACCGCGCCGGTCCATTTGCGCAGCTTGTCCTCGGTCAAGCGCCTGAGATTCGTGAGGAATCGGCTGGTCTCGCCCTCGTCCATGATGCCGGCCGACGGGGCGGCGCCGCGCGGATCGAGACGGGCGATCGCCTCCTTCTGCCATACCAGCGCACAGGTCACGATGAAGCGGCCAGGCATCGGGTTGACCGGCTCGGCCTGGCGCAGCAGCAGCAGCCGGCCGTCGCTCAGGGTCGGAACGATCGGCGCCGGCAGCCAGAGCAAGGTCTCGCCCCAGCTCAGATCCCACAGGTGCTTGCCGATCGGCGCCGGGTCGCGGGTGAAGAAAGTGTAGGCGGCGACCGGCGCCTCCTCGGCGACGATCACCGCCAGCTGACCCTTGTGCTTGCCGACCTCGAACACCACCGGCCCGGTCCCGCCGGACGGCTGCACGTCGCCGCCGAACGAGCGGGTGGCCGAGAACCGCTCGACGACCAGGCGTGGATTGTCGTGGCCGCGCGGCGGCTCCAGTGTCATATCGCGCAGCAGCGCCTGGTGGGCGCGATCGAGATTGCGGGTCGCCGCACCCCCCAGTGAGCCCAGCAGCCGAGTCACGAAGGTCAGGACCGGCAGCTCGAGATCGGCCGCTTCGAGGGCCGGCGCTGCCGGTCCGTCAGCGGGTGCCGCCTTCTCCGCCCGCGAGCGTGCCACACCAATCCAGTCGTTCATGAAGCGCGTGAGGTCCTGGGCGATCACCGGCGAGCAGCCGAGATCGCCGCGCAGCAGCTTGGAGAAGCGCTGGGCGCCGTCCTCGGTCTTGAAGACGTGATTGCCGATCCAGTTGTCGGGATCGTTGACGTCCGCCAGCTCGCGGAAGGCGCGCCACTTGAGATAGAGATTGGGGATGGCGGTCATGGGGCGATGATCCGGTTGTGACGGCGACGCTGTCCGGGCGCTCTCAGCGGCCGGCCTGCCGCTCCGCCCACTTTACATGCTCCTCGGCAGCAAGCATCAGCAGGCCAACTTCCTTCTGCACCCGCGCCTTGACGAGATTTTGACGGACCTCGTCGCTCCGCGCCGTACGCAAATTCGGCTCCTGGAGCAGGAGCTGGTAAAGCACCCTCGGATTGGGCGATCGCACCAGGCATCCGATCAGCGTGTCAGCGACATAGCAGGGGAACTCCCGGGACGGTGCTGCAGGCGAAGCGACCTGGACCGTGATTGTGCCGCGCCATGCACGTTCGTTGAAATGCTTGGCGATCACATCGTCGTCGCCTAGCAACAGCTTCACGAGCCCAAGAGAATCGAGATCGGCAAGCGTGAACCGTGCTGCCTTGCTGGCGTCGGTGAAGACGATGTAGCTGAACCCCTCCCATGACGGTATGCCGGCCTTGGGCTTGGGTTGGGGAAGATCGTCTCGCACGAAGTACACGCGCGAATAACTCTCGATGCCGAGGCGCTTTTCCTTTTCGTCGCCACTGCAGCAAAACGGCTCGATGAAGTGGAAGCGATAGCCGAAGGGTATCTGCGAGGCGGGGAACTCGGTGGCCAGCACATAAGCAAGATCTCGCTTCTCCCCTGCCGGGTTGTTGGCGGCCGTGCCGTCGAATAGTCGCCACCCGCCAAGCCACGTCATCGAGACAATGACCGCCAACACCGCGATCGCGGACAGTCCGACCAGCGGCCGTCGCCAATGCCGGCGGCGGGGCTGCGCTTCTGACGGTTGAGGTAAGGGCAAGATCGGCGCGCTGCTGTCCTCCGCCGGCTTGTCCTTCGATTTGCTGACGGCGGCGTCGCGCTCCGTTTGCGCCAGAGCCGGCAGCGAACCATGCATGTACAGGGCCGGCTTCTGCTTTCCGGCAGTCGCCTCGCGCACCCGGTCCGCCGCCTCGACGAAAACATCGTGGATGCGCCTCCCCCGTTCGAGCAGACCCGGCAAGGCATCGACCAAGGCCGTGGCGTAAGGGCTGCGGTCGCTCTCGCCATCCTCGGCCACCTCGCCGGCCGCCGTCGAATAGACGACCAGCATGCCCTCGGCCGGCAGCTTCAGCGCGGCCAACCCGTGGGTCACGTCGCGTGAGGACACGGCCATGTCGGGCAGCGGATTGTTGCGGCAGGCATCGAGCACGATGACGTTGGCCTTGCGCGGCATGCGCGCCAGCTCGGCCACGATCTCGTCAACCCGGAGTGCGCCCACGGCGAGGTGCCGACTCGACGGAATGTTGGCATTCACTGGCAGCAGGTAGTTCGTGCCGTCGTGTTGGATACCGTGTCCAGCATAGTAGAACAGGGCGACTGAGGTCGATCCGGCCTGCTCCAGGCGGGTGCAGAAATCGACGACCGCGCCGTGAAAGGTAGGCTTGTCGGCATCCTCGAGAATGGTGACGGTGAAGCCGAGCCCACTGAGTGTGCCGCCGATCAGGCGGACATCGTTCACCGGGTTGCCGAGCGCGCCCTGGGCATACCGGGCATTGCCGACGAGCAGCGCCATGCGCGGCTCGCCGCCGGGCGGCATGGGCGCTTCCGCGCTGCCGTTCCGTACCTGCCGCTGTTCCGTCCCACCAGACCCGAAATACCGTGACGCCATGGTCCGCCGCCGTTGGCCGCCATTATAAGTCACACCGGTGCGGACGGCGATGCCGGCGACAGGAACCTGCGGGATTCAATCACCGTGACACTGGCCCCTCCAAGGCTCCCAAGGCGCATGGCAAAAAATGCCGTCATCCCAACCGAAGCCGAGCACAGCGAGGCGCAGTGGAGGGACCTTTCTTGTTGCAGCATTTGCGAGACAAGGTCCCTTGACTGCGCCGGCCTTCAGACGGCTCCGCTCGGGCTGACGGAGTATTTTGGAAATGAGAATGCCCTGCAGGCCCTGCTCTGGCCTTCGTCCGACGCTTCAGAGGCCGGCCATTCGTTCCGCCCACTTCACATGCTCTTCGGCCGCATGCATCAGGAGGCCAGCCTCCTTCTGCACCCGCGCCTGGACGAGCTTCTGGCGAGCCTCCTCGGTCCGCGCCATGCGCAGGGCAGGCTCCTGCAGCATCAGGTAATAGAGCACCCGAGGGTTGGGCGAGCGCGCCAGGCAGCCGATCAAGGTATCGGCGACGTAGCACGGCAACTCCCTGGCGGGTTCCGGTGGCGACGAGACGGTTACCGATATCGTGCCCCGCCACGCCCGCTCGCTGAAACGCTGGGAGGCCTCTTCGTCGGTGCCGAGCATCACCTTCAGGAGGTCAACGGAATTGATGTCCGAAAGCTTGAACCTCGCAGCCTGGCTGGCATCGGTGAAGAAGATGTAATTGTAGCCCTCCCACGAGTTGAATGGTTCCTTCGATGCGGGTTTCGGAAGATCGTCGCGAATGAAGAAGTCTCTCGAGCGAGCTTCAATGCCGTAACTCTCGTCGCTCGCGGTCATGCAACAGAAGCCCGTGGGAAAGGCGAAGCGATAACCGGAAGGTGTAAGCGACGCCGGGAACTCCTCGCCGAGCATTGACCTGAATCTCTCCCACCGGGTCTCCGTCATGTCTCGGATCAGCTGTCTCGTGGCGGGGAACGGCCCGAATTCAAGTGCCAGCGTTGCCCACCCAAGTGCCATGAGCGTGGCCACTACGCCGACCATCCAGGCCAGCGGCTTCCTCCAGCGTTGCCGTCGCGGCGCCGTCGGCGCGGGCGCCGCGCCTGGTTCGGGGATCTCCGGGCGCCGCGCCTCCGGCTCCTCCAGGGCCGGCAGCGAGCCATGCATGTACAGAGCAGGCTTCTGCTTGCCGCCCGTGGTCCGACGCACACGGTCGGCTGCCTCGACAAAAACGTCGTGGATGCGCCGGCCGCGCTCGAGCAGGCCCGGCAGGGCCTCGACCAGCGCCGTGGCATAGGGACTACGGTCCTTGTCGCCATCCTCGGCCACCTCGCCGGCAGCCGTCGAGTAGACCACCAGCATGCCCTCGGCCGGCAGCCTCAGCGCCGCCAGGCCTTGCGTCACGTCGCGCGAGGACGCGGCCATGTTGGGCAGCGGATTGTTGCGGCAGGCGTCGAGCACGATGACGTTGGCCTTGCGAGGCATGCGCGCCAGCTCGGCCACGATCTCGTCGACCCGGAGAGCACCCGCTGGCAGATGCCGGCTCGACGGTATCTCGGCCTTGACCGGCAGCAGATAGTTCGTGCCGTCGTGCTGGATGCCGTGGCCGGCATAGTAGAAGAAAGCCACCGAACCCGATCCCGCCTGCTCGAGGCGGGTGCAGAAATCGATCACCGCGCCGTGAAAGGTGGGCTTGTCGGCATTTTCGAGAATGGTGACGGTGAAACCGAGCCGGCTGAGGGTGCTGCCAACCAGACGGACGTCGTTGACCGGGTTACTGAGTGCGCCCCGGGCATACCGGGCATTGCCGACGAGCAACGCCATGCGCGGCTCGCCGGCGGACGGCGCGGATGCTTCCGTGCCGCCGTCCGACTCCCGGGGCTGCTCCGTCTCGCCAGAACCGAAATACCGTGACACCATGGTCTGTCGCCGTTGGCCGCCAGTATAGTTCACCCTGGTGCGAACGGCGATGGTAGCGAGTCTGCTTTCAGCATCAATCGCCGGTTGGTGGCTACGCCGGGACTTCCGAGCAGGACGGCCGCCGCTGCTTGCCGAACCGGCCAAGGGCGTCCAGCACCTGCCAGTGTTCCTTGGTCGACCAGACACCATTGCGCTGCTCGACCTCGACGGTCCCCAGAGGAAAATTCGACTGCCACTTCGACCACACGCCATCGGGCCCGCCGCCGCCGCGCGTCACCGCGATGTGGCGGGCCGCCTTGGCGACTATCTGCACGCGTCCCTTCCACTGCAGGCCATTCAGCCGATCGGCCTCGGTCATCTTGTCGCCTTGCCCGCTCCAGTGCGGTTCCAACCCGCTGGACACGACGTAGAGCGTGTGGGGTTTGGCCTGCCTGGCATCCAGCGGGGCGGCAAAGCCGCCTTGCGGAGGGTCAACATCGATTGCCGTGACGATCTTGTCCCCGCAGTTCTGGCGCTGGGCCATGAAGGCCCGCATCGCCTCGTTTGCGGCAGCGATGTCGACAGAGCTCGGTGCCGCCGAGGCGGCAACCCCGACCGACAGCGAGGCGAGCGAAAGGGCGGTGGTAATTGTCTTGCGCATGAAAGGCTCCTGTTGGATGGCGGAAATCCGGGAGGCGGAACGGCCGCGTGGCGTCGCCGCGTTTTGCGGCGGTTACGAGGACGATGGCAGCCGCCGCACCACGCGGCCCCGCCTACCTACCTGCCAGACGGGCGGGGGCCGGGAATTTGACAGGCGGGTAAGACATCTTCGCCGGGATCGCGCCACTCCAGTGGTGCTCATGGGATGTGTCGCACCTCCCCCGTTTGAACCTCGTATGAACGGGGGAGGAACGCGGGATGGGTCCATTCCCGGCCGATCGGACCTTGCTTCGGCTCTAGCGGATGACCCACTTGGCTTTGGCGAGCGCCCAGGCGAGATGGGCCTGCGCGGCGGCAAGCAGGCCGGTCGCCTCGGCGCGCACCCGGGTCTCGACGATCGTCCGACGCTCGGCGTCGCTGTGGGCGATGCGCAGGCTCGACTCCTGCAGCATCAGATGGATGACGGCCGGCGCCTTGTCAGTCCAGGCCAAGCAGCCGATCAGCGTGTCCGCTGGGATGCAACGCAGCTTGAGCAGGGTGCCGTTCGCCGTCTTGACCTCGACCGTGAACGTGGTGCGCCAGGCGCGCGGGTCGAACCGCTCCATGTCCTCGTCCTTGCCGTAGAGGTTCTTGAGGTTCTCGACGGCCTCGGGCTCGGTCAGGGCGAACTTGGCAGCCGCCGAGGCCGTGCTGAACACGTAGTACTGGTAGCCTTCCCAGCCAACCTCGAGCGGCGGCTTGCCCGGCGCGCCGGGCTTGCGGTTGAAGCGCATCTCGATGCGCCTTTCAACGTAGTGGCGCCTGTCCTCATCGCCGCGGGCGAGCGGCTGCACGAAATCGAAAACGTAGCCTGGCGGCACGGATTGCGGCTGCAAGTCCTCCTGAATGGCGTCCCACAGGGCCTCGTCAGCGGCGTCCTTGGCCTGTCCCGCCGTCGCCTGCATCAGCAGGCCAGCGGCCAGCAGCGAAATAACGTAGTTCCTGATCATGTCTCCTGTCCTCCTTGGTTGGCGGCAGGCGCCGGGCCAGGACCGGCCAGCGCTGCTCACATCACCTTGACCAAATCGAATCGCGGTTCCGATTGCCGCGGATTGCTCCTCGTTGCCGGAAATTGCCGGGCAGTCAGCGCCGCGCGGCGTCACGCGTGCAGATCATGTTCGGGTAGGCGAGCTTGTGCTGCGGCAGCGCCGCCGGGGAGAATCCCTTCGGCCAGTAACCGCCGCGCTCGAACGCCATGCGCAGGTCGCGGGCGATCGTCTCGGCGTCGAAGAAACCCTCCATGCGGTAGATCTCGGTCAGCACGTCGGTGCGCGGCGCGATCACGCTGATCGTCGGGAAATCGGTCAGCTTGAGATGCAGCGCCATCCGGCGGGCGAACTCGTCCTCCTGTGGCGGGCCATAGACGAAGACCGCGATGCCCGCGAGCTGGTTGAGGTGCGGGCACGGCAGCACTTTCTGGGCAAGCATCTGCGAATAGCTCGACTCACGGCTGCCGAATACGACAACCATCGGCTTGACGGTCTCGACGGCCTTCTTGAAGGCTTCGAGCGTGCCCGCCTTGCCCCAGCCGATCTGACGGCCTGATATCTCGCTGTCCCGCAGACGGTCGAAGGCATCTCCAGCCGGCTGAGCGGCAACCGGACCGCCGGTCGCCGCCAACACCGGCAGCGCCAAGGCAGCAATCAGGCTGGCAATGTGCTTGGTGGTGAACATTCGTCTCTCCTTGGTTTGGGTCGGCGCCGTCCTGGCGCCGGTGGCGCAAAAGACCACCAGCCCCACCGCAAAACGATTGCTGGCGATTGGAGGGGGATTGCCGATCTCAGCTGACTGCAGGTCGCTGGGACCGCGCCACTCCAGTAGCGCTCTCCCTGCTGGATCTCTCTTGAGCGCCACTGGAATGGCATGGTCCCAGCGCATGATGCCCGCTTCCGCCGGCGTGCCGAAGCCCGTCTCGAAGCCCGGACAGCAGGCAGACCAACCGAAGCCTCCCCTCGAACCAGCCGACCAGCGAAACAATCACTTCTGAGGCCCTGCTTTCCCCCGTCCCACGTGGCGCAATCCTTGCGGGAATCCTTGCGATCCACGAAGATCAGGCTGGACGTTGGGGACTGCGGGGTGTTTGGGGGCAACAGTGAAGGACGATTTGCGAATCGACTCACGACGCATGGACTTTCTTCAGCGGGTTCTCGAGGGAATGGCGGACGACGCTGACGAGGCTGAAGGGCGATTGCGGGACAATCCAACAGATTTTGCGGCGGGGCGTCGGGTCGAGACGATCTACGCCTTGGCGAACCAGATTCTGGACGGCATGCACGCGTTACGTGCCCGGCACAGACGCTACGCGACGATCTACGTCATGCGCGACGAGCCAAGTGCGCGCGCTTATCGGCAGACGCTCGGGTAACCGCCCCCCGAAGGCCACCGGCGTCGAACCGTGGTGCAGAAGCGCGGACGATCCGTGATGGTGGCTGGGCCGGGATTGCGAATATGTTCGGCCCTTAATCCGATCCGGGTCCGCTGAGCTTGCTCAAAGAAATTACCGACTTGCGCGACGAAGCCAACGAGTTGCACCGGCTGCTGAAATCGCTGGGTCGCGCCGACTGGCAACGCGCCACCCTGTTCAAGGCCTGGACGGTCGATGACATCGTGCGCCACCTGCACATGGGCGATCGGATGGGACTGGCCTCGGCGACGTCCCCCGAGGCATTCCGCGCCCTCATGGACGACGTCCGCGCCCGGCGGGCCGAAAGTCCGAGCCGCCTCGAGGAGACCAAGCAGCGGCTGAACGGCCTGGCCGGCCCCGACCTGCTCGACCGATGGCGGGCGACGCTCGACGCCCTGTGTGCGGCCTTGGCCGAAAAGGCGCCCGAGGCCCGCCTCGTCTGGGCCGGTCCCGACATGGGCCTGGGCATGTTCGCCGCGGCGCGCCAGATGGAGATCTGGGCGCACAGCCAGGCGATCTACGACCTGCTCGGCGTCGAGCGGCCGGCGCCCTCGCCGCGCCTGCGCAACATCGCCGAGATCGGCGTGCGCACCTTCGGCTGGGCCTACCGGAATCGCGGCCTGCCCGTGCCTCCCATCCGCCCTTTCATCAACCTCGCGACACCATTTGGCGAGAGCTGGACGTGGAACACGCCCTCGGCGAACGAAGCTGTGACCGGAGACGCTTTCGCCTTCTGCCAGGTGGTGACGCAGACCCGCAATGCTGCCGACACCGATCTGCACATCGCCGGACCAACGGCCCGGCACTGGATGAGCATCGCCCAGTGTTTCGCCGGCCCGCCCGAAACACCGCCGGCGCCCGGCTCGCGCCATCGCGCCGCCCCTGAGACGGGTCGGCGCGCCTGACTTCCGCACAGTCCGTCCGCCGGAGAAAGACATGGCCCGTACGCCGCAACCGATCCGTTCCGACATCGCCTGGAGCAACCGCACGCAAATCGTCGTGCGCGGCAAGAGCCTGCCCGAAGAGGTGATCGGCGAGCTCAATCTCGGTGATTTCTCCTACCTGCAGCTCACCGGCCGCATGCCGACGCGCGAGCAATCGCGGGTATTCAACGCCATCCTGGTCACCCTGGTCGAGCACGGCCTGACGCCGAGCGCCATCGCCGCGCGCTTGACCTATGCCGGGGCTCCCGAATCGATGCAGGCGGCCGTTGCTGCGGGCTTGTGCGGGCTCGGCACGGTGTTCGTCGGCAGCATGGAGACCGCGGCGCGCCTGCTCTACGAGACGCTGCCCGACGGGCCGGCCGGGGTCGACCTCGAGGCCAGGGCGCGCGAGGTGGCCAAGACCTATGCCGACGCCCGCCGAATCCTTCCCGGCGTCGGCCATCCTATCCACAAGCCGGTCGACCCGCGCGCGCCGCGGCTGTTCCTGGTGGCCGAAGAATGCGGTCTCGACGGCGGCTACTGCAGCTTGATGCGCCTGATCGCGGGCGAGGCTGAGAGACTCTCGGGCAAATCGCTGCCGGTCAATGCCACCGGCGCGATCGGCGCGCTGTGCTGTGAACTCGGCTTCCCCTGGAAGGTGGTGCGTGGCTTCGGCGTGATGGCGCGCGCGGTCGGGCTGGTCGGCCATATCATGGAGGAAGCTGAGCGTCCGATCGCCAACGAAGTCTGGCTACGCACCGAGGAAGAAGCGAGCCGGCATATCCGCCAGCCCGATTGACCGATCCGGACCGCAATTTCACAGGAGAGAAGAGAAACATGCCTGCGCCTTATGCAACCCATCGACGCCAGCTTGAGCTGATCCTGCAGGCCTGGGGCATGCCCGAAGGAACGGCAGCCAGCACCGCCGAGATCATGAGCTGGGCCGATCTGCACGGCATTGACACGCACGGTATCTCGATGGTGCCGCCCTATGACGAGCGGCGGCGTCTCGGCAAAATCGACATGCGGGCCTCGCCCAAGACGACGCGCGAGACAGCCGTGTCGGCGGTGATCGACGGGGGTGGGGGCCTCGGCCATGCCAATGCCCGTCGCGCCATGGAGCTCGCCACCGAGAAGGCGAAGGCGAGCGGCATCGGCATGGTTGCGGTGCGCAACTCGGCGCATTTCGGCGCCTGCGGCTTCTACGCCATGATGGCGGTCGAGGCCGGCCTGATCGGCATGGTGACCACCTCGGCGAGCGGCATCCAGGTGGCGCCGACCCATGGCGCCCAGGCACGCTTCGGCACCGACCCGATCGCCTTCGGCGCGCCAGGCAAGCCAGGCGAGCCCTTCCTGCTCGACATGGCGACGACGACCGTGGCGGCCGGCAAGATCCGCAACAAGGCCAACGAGAACCTGCCGACGCCGCTCGGTTGGCTAGTCACCGCCGAAGGTAAGCCCAGCACCGATCCGCGCGAGGTCAGCAAGGGCGGTTTCATGACTCCCCTTGGCGGGACGCCGGAGGGCAGCAGCCACAAGGGCTACGGTCTCTCGGCAATGGTCAACATCCTGTCGTCGGCCTTGTCCGGCGCCACCATGGTGACCGACCCGGCTCACACCAAGAAACCTGGCACGATGGACATCGGCCATTTCCTGCTGGCGATCGATCCTGGCCTGTTCCGCGATCCTGCCGAGTTTCGCGCCGAGGTCGCCGCATTCTGCGACGCGCTGCGTGCCACGAAGCCAGCCGAAGCGGGCCGGCCGGTGTTGGTCGCGGGCGATCCCGAGCGGCGCACCGCAGCGCAGCGGATGAAGACCGGTATACCGGTCGGACCCAACTTGCTGGCCAAGGTGCGCGAGGTCGCGCTCGCGTCAGGCGCGGTGTGGATCATGGAGGGCTAGAGCACGTCCCTGCCGGCTGGAAAAGGCAGCCGTTTCAAACCGCCACGCAGCCTTGGGACACGCGGATGCCACGATAAGGACACCACTGCGCGCTATTGAATCGTGGCATTCACGAGCGCAGGGGGAAATCCTTGCTCTTCACGGCCCACCGGCAACTTCCAACCTGCCATGTCGTTGTCGATTCGTACCGTCCTGAAACGGTACGACAACGAACAGGCAGGCCCACGATAATGAAAACTGCTCTGGTTGCGTCCGTTGTGCTCACGTCGCTGGCTGGAGCCGCTGGTGCCGGCATGTTGATCTCGACGCCAACGCGCAGCGTCGGAACGGTCACTGTGCGGCCGGCACCTCAAATGCCGGTGCAACAAGTGAGCGTGCCTCCGGTAGCCGCTCCAGCCGTTGCCGCCGTTCCCGCCCAAGTCGCCCCCGCACCTCCTGCTCCTGCAGCCAAGCCCGACTTGGTAGATACCGCTCGCCCCCCTGTGCCGCTCCGGATCACCCACAGGCAGCCGCTGCCCGAGAAGCCTGGCGTATCGGACAGCAAGGCCAATGCGAACGGCATTGCCACAACCGATGGCAGTGCCGGTACGGACAAGCCGGAGGCAGCGCCCGACGAGAAGTCGCAACAAACGGCCCGAGCAGCCATCGAAGCCGATGGCTACAAGGGTGTGCAGATGCTTAGCCAAGGCAGTAACGGCGTCTGGAAGGCGAGTGCGTTGCGCGGCAAGACGCGCATCGTCGTGAGCGTCGATCAGGCTGGCAACGTCTTCACCGAGTGAATGTGGCTGTCTCGTGCCACGAATGTGGAACCGTTGACATAAGATGGCGTTGAACCCTGCGATCTGGACAGGGTGTGTCATTGGGCACCAGGCGGCGAAGACATTTCCGACTCGCTTGCGCTTGCTCGTCACACGATGAGAAAGACCGGGGTGGCGCGCAGACGCCCGCTACGGTCGGCGGGAAAGAGTCCGGCTCAAGCGGGGACCTGCTTTCCCACCACGGAGACTTGTCATGTACATGAAGATCACGGCCGTCCTCGTCGCGGCAGCGTTGTTGGGCGCCTGCAGCACCCCGGAGCCACCCCCGCCGCCGCCTCCCCCACCGCCTCCCGCGGCGACCAGCTACATGGTGTTCTTCGACTGGGATAGGTCAAACCTGTCGCCCCAGGCGCTCACCACCATCCAGCAGGCCGCCGGCACCTGGAAGGCGCGCAGAGCAGTGCGCATCACCGCGACCGGCCATACCGACACCTCCGGACCGGAGAGCTACAACATGGCGCTGTCGCTTCGGCGCGCCAATGCGGTGAAGGACGCGCTGATGCGCGAGGGCGTGCCGGCAACGTCGATCGACGCCATTGGCGTCGGTGAATCCCGTCCCCTGGTGCCGACCGGCGACGGCGTGCGCGAGCCGCAGAACCGGCGCGTCGAAATCGTGGTTGGCGGCGGCGGCACGGTGGTCAGCACCGTGTTCGCGGACCCGCGTTCCTATTGCAAGGCGCTCAGCGACAAGTGGCGCGAGTTCCGCACCTCGCAGCTCGACACACCCGAAGCGGCGGCCATCTCGAAGTGCGAGGCCGGCAACTACCAGGAGGGCATACCGACCCTCGAGAATTCGCTGATCGCCAACAAGATCCCGCTGCCGGCGCCCGGCTATCGGTGGCCCGGCCGGCCGATCGGTCCGAGCTGACCGTCTCTTCCCTCGACATCGATGCGACGCCGCCCCCAGGGCGGCGGCGTCATGGCGGCCGCATATCAACTCGCGGCGTCCCCTCACGCGTTCGCTCGACCAAGATCGATATCGGCGATGACCGGGAGATGATCGGACAAGGTGCGTGCCTCGGGATCGGTCCAGGAGGCGACGAGCAATCCCGACGGCCAGAGATAAATGCCGTCGAGCGCGAACAGCGGAAGCACCGCCGGAAAGGTGCGGTGTCGACTGCAATCGGGCAGGACGCGCGCCAGGTTGCGACGCACCGAGCCCGCCCAGAACCAGTCATTGAAGTCGCCCATCGCCAGGGTCGGATCGTCGCGACCGCCGAGCATCGCCAGGAGCTTGTTGATCTGGCTTCGCCGCTCGCGAAGCGACAGTCCGAGGTGAGTGGCGACTATCCGCATCGAGCCGAACGGACCTACCATGTCGGTGCTGATGGCGCGACGCGGCTCGCGGCGGCGGAATGACAGGTCGTGGATCTCCGTGTTGACCAGCGGCCAGCGGCTGATCAGAGCCTGCCCATAGTCGCCATCCGCGGTGCTGATCGCCCGGGCGCCGACGCCGTGGCTGCCGAGCGCCCGCTGCAGCACGTCGAACGGATCGCCGATGTGGGCTGCCCGGGCCCCGCTCGGCGGCGATTTCCGACAGAATGTCGCGCAGCCGCGCCGGCTCGGTGAACTGGGAAAGGTCGGTCACTTGCCAAGTCACTGTCGGGTCCAGGGCAGCCAGCCCGCCAATCGCCAACGCCATGCCCGGGCCACGCATGCCCTTGCGCTCAGCCGAGCGCCCACAGCTGCCCCGTCCACTTGCCGAGCTGCAAGGGGTGCGGCGGATCAGCCAGCCGCCCGATCATGCAAGCGACGACGCTGCGATCAGGCTTGCCGTCGTCGATTGGGCGCAAGCTGTGGCCGCTGTCAGACAAGGTATCGGCTGCATGCACGAGAGAGCCGCTGGCGGCAAGCACGGCTGCAACGCGCTCGGCTGAAACGCCGCAATGCTCGCCGAGCAGTCGATTGCGCAGGCCGGCGATCGCGGCGCGCTGGGCGCATCCGTCCTCGCCATCGGCCGCCTCGACAGCCAGGTCGCATTCGGTGTCGGTGCCCATCGACCGGTTGTCGAGGTTCGCCGACCCAAAACGCAGGAAACGGTCGTCGATCACCATCACCTTGGAGTGCACTATGGTGTCCGTTGCCCGCCCTTCCCTTTCGACATGAGGATAGAGCAGGCGCACGCGCCCACCGCCGGCTGCGCGCAGGGCGCGCCAGAAGCGGATCCTGCCATTGCGCATGGTGTGCCGTTCCAGGAACGAGTCGTGCGCCACGATCACCACCTCGAGCTCTGGCCGCCGACGGAGCTGGCGTGCCGGCCCTCCTGGATCCCCGGCTCGTCGCCATAAGGCGGCTGGGTACGCGCGATCCCCACCTTGAGATCATGAAGCCTCACCCGTTCGTGCGCATAGGCGATGCTCACGGCAATCTCATCCATGAGGGTCGTGATGTCCTTGCGGGCCACCGTGTCTTGCGCGCCGTTCATGATGCTCGCCAACAGCGAGCCGACGAACTGACCGCCTCACCAGAGCCTGCTGGATCTGCCCGGTTCAGTAAGCAATCCACCCGCATCCGACGATCGGTTGAACAGGTTGCCTGCCCGCAACGTCGCCCCAGTGCGGCGTCGCAGCTCGTCACCGCGGCGCCGCCCGTTGGTTCGCGACCGCTCAGACGTGGTTGGCGATCAGCGTCTCGGCATTCCTGATCCCCGTCAGGATGGCCTGCGGCGCGTCCGTCACCGCGTCCAGCAGCGCGGTGGCCGCCGCGACGTCGCTCGCCCCGGCCCAGACCGTGTTGTGCGCCTGCTGCTCGTGCACGTACTCCAGGCTCACCGCCACCTTGCCCATCAGCGTCGTGATGTCCTTGCCCGCCGCCGTGTCCTGCGCCCCGCTCATGATGTTGATCAGCACCGAGCCCACGAACTGGCCGGCCTGCAGCGTCGCCTTGATCTCGCCCGTCCAGTAGGCCAGCCCACCGGCATCCGACGAGCGGTTGAACAGGTTGTTGTAGACGCTGTCGAGGAAGGCGCTGATCTGGCCGTCGGTCGCGTTGAACGGATTGGCCAGGAAAGGATAGAGCGCCTTGGCCTCCTCGCTGATGCCGAACGAGCTGGCGATGTTGGAGAACAGCGCCGCCGCCCCCTGCGTCGGCAGGTTCTGCACGAACTGGCCGACCCAGAATCCGTGCCCGCCGGCATCGGCGGCCCGACCGAAGAAGGCCGCATAGGTCGAGGCGATCTGCTGCTCGGCGGTCAGCGCCAGCAGGTTCAGAGTCGTCGATCCTCCGGCCTGCTGGACCGGCACGATGTAGACCGTCGCCTGGCCATCGCCCCCAGCCCCGTTGGCGCCTGAGGCGTGATAGCTGAAGCTGTCGATGCCGGCGAAAGTGCCGGTCGGCGTGTAGGTGACACCGCCATCCGCCCCGAGCTGCAGCTGCCCGTGCGTCGCGTTGGCCTGCAACGTCGCCGTCACCGGCGGCGTGGTCTCGTCGTTGCTCAGCACCCCGACCGCGGCGGCGGCGGTCAGCGACTTGCCCTGCAGGATGACGTAGGCATCGTCATGCGGCCTCAGGTCGTCGTTCAGGATCGTGCCGTTGGCGCTCGCCGCGCCGAGCGTCAGGCCGGCCGAAGGATTGGCGAGCGTGACGATGAAGCCGTTGTCCGGCTCGACCGTCACATCGCCGAGGACGTTGATGGAGAGAGTCTTGGTGGTCTCGCCGGCCGCGAAGCTGACGACCCCCGACGGCAGGACATTGCCCACGAAGTCGGCGGCATTGGCGGGATTGGTGACCGAGCCGGTGACCGCATAGCTCACCGACGCGCCCGCGGCGGCGCTGCCGGTGCGGGTCACCGTGAAGGTGAAGGCCGTCGCGCCGCTGTTGCCTTCCGCCTTGACCGAAGCGGCCGCTGATATCGACACGGCCGGCGGCGCGCCGTCGTCGTTGCGGATGGTGCCGATGGCCGACCCTGTCTGGATCGCAAGCCCCGCCGAGGGGTCCTTGAGCGAGATGGTGAACTGCTCGTCGGCCTCGATCTCGGTGTCACCGACGACCGGGATCGAGACCGTCTTCACCGTCTCACCGGCAGCGAACGTCACCGTGCCGCCGTCGAGCGGACCGGAACCGAAGTCGGGCGGATCGGCGCCATCGGATCCGGAACCGACGATCGACCAGGCGACGGTCTGCGCGGTGAACGCCGTCGTGCCGCTGTTGCCTTCCGGCTTGTCGGCAGACGCCGCGGCAATCGACACTACCGCCGTGCCGGCGGCGACGATCGTGCTGGAGATGGTCAGAGTCTGATCGGCGAGCGCCGCCGAGAAGCCGGTGTCGTTGCTCTCGCTGGCGTGCAGCGTGAGCGTCAGGCTGCGGGCTCCCAGGGTCGATGTATCGACGCCCACAGAGAACCCCTTCTCCGCTCCCGCCGCCAGGCCGGCGAAGGCGTTGGCGCCGGTCAGGGTGAAGCCGCTGCCCGCCTGGCCAAACGTCCCGGACAGGTCGTTGCCCGGAGAGGCGACCAGGTTGGCGACGGCAAGCAACAGGTTCTCGACCTGCTGGCCTTGCACGAAGGCGCCGAGATTGAGCGTCCAGCTGTTGCCGACGTGGCTCAGGACGCCCGCGCCGAAGAGCTTCTCGAAGGCCGGGCTGGCATGCGTTCCGGCGACGGGCGTGTTGTTGGCCACGTCGACGTCGGCCGTGCCGCCGAACACCAGGATGCCGCCGCCATTGGTAATCTGGACCCGCAGCGTTTCCGACGCGGCCGTGATGGCTGCATTGGGAATGCTGATCGTGATCGTCGCCGAGCTCTGCCCCGCCAACAGGGTGACCTGGCCGGTCGGCAAGGTGCCGCCGAAGTCGGCCGCGTTGAAGTAGCCTGCCCCCGGCGCAACGACAGCGTAGGAAATCGTCGAGCCGCTGGACGTGTCCCCGGTGCGATAGATCTCGAACGCCACGCCGGTCGTGCTGCCCTGCGCCTCCACCACTTCGGGCGCAATGGCCGAGATGCCCACCAGCGGGAAGCCCGCTGTCCCGTCCGAGAACTGGGCTAGGGTGACCGTCCGAGCACCATGTTGCTGCTGGTTGGCGGTGAGCGTGATCAGGTCGAGATTGCCTGTCGCCAGGAAGTCGAAAGCGGCCTGCTGCTGCAGGCCCGGGTCGGTGATGCCGGCCTGCAAAGCGAGCACTGTAGCCCGCGCTACCGCGTCCTGCGGAAGATTGGCCAAGGTGAGGGCCTGCTCCGGGAACGCCTTGTTGGTGAAAGTGCTGGTGGTCTGCCCCGCCCCGTAGTCGAGGAGCGACGTCGCCTGCGCAACTCGCCAGGCGTCGGCGAAGGCGCCGTAGAGCTGCGCCGTCGAAAGCGGCATCGGCAGCACCGTGCCGTCCTTCAGGGCGAAGTCGTTGCTGCCAAGCTTGTCGTTGTTGCCGAGAAGACCCTGCACCGTCGCCGGCGCCGCATCGTCACCGAGCGAGACACTGACGTCGAAATAGGCGCCGGACCAGGCGAGCACGTGGACCGTCCGGCCGGTATCGTCGACGACGTTGTAGCGGCCCGGCGACACCAGATCGATGTGACCCTCGGCCAGCACAAACGTATTGTTCACCAGGGTAACCGCCGAACCATCGACCCAGACGAGATCGGCCCGGCCCTGGTCGAACGTCACGCGCTGGCTGCCGATCTTGACGGCAACCTCGTTGATCGCCGTGACCGCCGAGCTGCCGAAGTACGGCGACGTGCGGATCTGGACCTCGAACGTGTCGCCCACGACGGTCGACTTCGCCAGCACGAATTCGCCGACGCCCTGGAAGTCGTAGTAGGTGCCGTCGAAGGTCGTGAAGTGCGGTTCGCCCGAGGCGCCGCCCTTGTTCGTCGTGTTGGTCGTGGTGCCCTGGTTGTTGTGATCGTTGTAGCCGGCCGCGTTGCTGAGCTGCGTCGCCGCGTTCAGCTTCTCGATCGCCTTCCAGATATCGGCGCCCAGATCGTCGACGTAGATCGCCGAGCCGATGCCGAGAGGATCTCCCGGCTGATCGCCGGACGTTACCTGCAGGTAGGTGACGGCCGGCCCGAAATAGAGCGTGTCCGAGCCAGACCCGCCGTCGATCGTGTTGATACCCTTATTGTCGACGATGAAGTCGTCGTTGTTGCTCCCGATGATCTGGTTGTCGCCGTCGAGGAGCCGGTGGTAGTAGCTTGTCCCGCCGGTCAGGATCGTCGAGGTGAACGGCTCCAGCATGGCGTGCCCGTTCACTGCATCGCTGGTGAACGACGCGATCTTGATCGGCTGGCCGCCGCCAGTGGCAGCGGACACGATGATGGTGTCGACATTACCGGCCGACGGAGCGAACTGGCCGCCCGCCCCGAGCTTGAGCCCGCTGCCATCGAACTCGACCTGGATGCCGTTCGAGTAGTTCACGATATACTTCTGGCGGAGCCCGCCGACGTCGATGTTCGACAATGTCGCCGACGTGGCCAGCGCCAGCACCGGGAACATGCTGGTGTAATCGTAGTTCGACGGTCCGAACATCTGGAACACGCCGTTGTGCACCGTCGCACCCGGCGTGATGCCGCCGCCGGTGATCATCGTGCCGCCCGCACCGTCCGAGCCGACCGTGAAGGACTGGCCGATGTTCGAGGCCGTCAGCTGGAGCGACGCGATCTCGACGCTGCTCGAGTTGAGGACATGCAGGACACTCTTGGAGTCGACCGTGGCGCTGGTGCCGCCGCCAATGCCCCGCAGGTCGATCTTGTCGAGGGCGTCGAAGCCCACGATCGTTCCCTTGAAAGCTGCCGGGGTGTCGAGACGTAGGGTCGCCGAGACGCCATTGAAGAACACGGCGTCGGGAGATCCCGTCCCCAGCTGCAGCGTCGCGTTGGACCCGATCTTGTTGAGGCCCGCACCGAGGATGCCACCCGTTACGACGAGCACACCGTCGGTCGCCTCGAGGTAGCCATCGTTGAAGACCAGGCCGTCGATGGTTCCCTTGCCGGTCAGGGTGCCGCTTCTGTCCAGGGTCACCCTCGGCGAGTCGATCGTTCCCCCCGCGAGCTTCAGGGCTCCGGTGCTGTACAGCGCGCCCGCGCCCGGGTTTTCGAGAACGCCGCCGCCATTGACGAAGATGACGCCGGTATTATCAGTGAAGTTCGCGATCTTCAGGAAGGCGTTGTGCGTACCCGACCCGGTCAACTGGATCGTGCCGGCATTTTCCAGCGCGCTGGCCGTCACCGTGACGTCCAGGGTGATGGACACGTTTCCGATATTGAGGCCGTTGACGTCGGTGCTGTTGTTGGTCAGCGATCCGCCGATGGCGAGCAGGCTGCCACCGGCGCCGCCGATGTAGTTCGCATCGAGCGCGACCCGACCCGTCCCGCTGATGGTCAGGCCGGTGCTGGTCTGGCCGAGCGTCGCACCGTTCTGGAGGTTGAGGCTGCCCGACACGTGAAAAAGCTCGTTCAGGGCCGAGTTGCTCGCGGAGGCGAACTCGTTGGCGACGCGGGCGTTCTTGCCGTCGAGCCACAGCGTACCGTTGACCGTATCGATCTGGCTGCCGTCGAACTGGAGCAGGGCGTTGTTTTGCAGATAGACGAAGCCAGTCTGGGATCCGTCGGTGCCGAAGCCCGCGGTGCCGTCGACGATCAACGCCGCCTGTGCCGTCGAGCTGCCGACAATGCTGATGTGCCCGCTATTGTTCAGGCGCGTCGCGGAAACGGTAACGTCCGCCTTGATCGAGCTGTTGCCGATATTGAGTGCGTTGATGTCCGTGCTGGTATTGGTGAGCGTGCCGCCGATCTTGAGCGTGCTGCCGCCGTTGCCGCCTAGGTAATTCGCATCGAGCGCCACCCTGCCGGTGCCGGTGATGCTGAGACCGCCGCTGGTCGTGCCGACCGACGCCCCGTTCTGCAGATTGAAGCTGCCCGATACCGTCGCCAGGTCGACCAGCGCCGAGTTGGTCGACGACGCAGCGGCGTTGGCGACCCGTGCATTCTGGCCGTTGAGCCAGAGCGTGCCGGCGACCGTATTGAACTGCCCGCTCGCGAACTGAAGCAGCGCGTTGTTCTCGAGGTAGACGAACCCGGTCGCCACACCGGCCGTGCCCATGGAGGCGACACCCTTGGTGATGTCGAGCGTCGATTGGGCGACAGCACTGCCGATAATGTTGATGCGCCCGGTATTGGTCAGAAACACGGCCGTGACCGTATCGGCCGACTTGATCGAGCTGTTGCCGATGTCGAGCGCGTTGACGTCGGTGCTGGTGTTGGTCAGTCGCCCGCCGACGGAGAGCGTGCTGCCACCGGAACCGCCGAGATACGGCGCGTCGAGAGCGACCCGCCCGGTGCCGGTGATGCTGAGATCACCGGTGGTCTTGCCCACCGAGGCGCCGTCTTCCAGCGCGAAGGTGCCGGAAACTTCGCTCAAGCCGGTCAGGGCCGAGTTGGAGGACGTGGCGCCCGTAAAGGCGACATGGGCATTCTTGCCTTCCAGCCACAGCGTGCCTTTGACCGTGTGGATCGCCCCACCCGCGGTGAACTCCAGGAGGGCATTGTTCTGCAGATGGACGAAGCCGGTCGCCGTCTGAAATGCGCCCAGGGAAGCGAGGCGCAGCGTGGCCTGCGCGGTTGTACTGCCGACGATGTTGATCTGCCCGCTATTGATCAAGTCGACAGCGGACATCGTGACGTCCGATGTGATCGTGGAATTGCCGATCGAGAGCGCGTTGATGTCTGTGCTCGAGTTGGTGAGCGTGCCCGTAAGAGTGAGGGTGCTGCCGCCGTTGCCGCCGATATAGGACGCGTCGAGGGCGACACGCCCCGTGCCGGTGATGTTGAAGCCCGCGAAGGTGGGATTCGTGACCGACGCCCCGTTTTGCAGATTGAAGGTGCCGGCAACCGTCTTCAGTTCAGTCAGAGCCGAGTTCGTCGCCGGATCGCTGTTGTTGGCAACGCGGGCATCTTTGCCATTGAGCCAGAGGGTTCCGTTGACCGTCTGGATCTGCCCGCCCGCGAATTGCAACAGCGCATTGCTCTCGAGATAGACGACCCCGGTTTGCACCAAATTCGTTCCGAACCCGGCATTTCCATTGATCTTCAACGTCGACTGGGCGGCGGCACTGCCAATGATGTTGATCTGGCCGGTGTTGACCAGCCCGGTCGCCGTCACCGTGTTGGCCGAGGTGATGCCGCTGTTGCCGATATTCAGGGCGTTGATGTTCGTGCTAGTGTTGGTGAGCACCCCGCCGACGGTCAGCGAGCTGCCGCCGGCGCCGCCGATGTAGTGCGCGTCGAGTCCGAGCCGGCCTCCCCCGATGATGCTCAAGCCACCGCTGGTCGGACCCACCGAGGCCCCGTTCAGCAGATGGAAGTCGCCGACGACCGTCTGCAAGCCTACCAACGCCGAATTGGCCGACGTGTCGCTGGCAATCGCCATGCGCGCGTTTGCGCCATCCAGGTACACCTGCCCATCGATCGTGACGATCTGACCGCTGGCAAACTGCAGCAGCGCGTTCCTTTGGAGATAGACAACGCCCGTCTCTAGTCCCGCCGTGCCGAATCCGGCGACACCGGTGATGTTCAGCGTGGATTGGGCGGTAGCGCTGCCCACGATGTTGATCCGGCCGGTGTTGATCAGCCCGCTGGCCGTCACCGTGTCGGCCGAGGTGATTCCGATGTTGCCGATATTCAGGCCGTTGATGTCGGTGCCCGAGTTCGTCAGCACCCCGCCGATGATCAGGCTGTTCCCGCCCTGGCCGCCGAGATAGTTGGCGTCGAGGGAAAGTCGCCCAAGCTCGGTGATGGTGAGCCCGCCCGTCAGCGTCGCCGTCCCGCCCGGGTTCTTGATGTCGAGCGTCGCACCGCTGATGCCGATCGAGTTGACGGTGATCGTGGTGCTGAGGGTGGCGAAGCCGGTCGCCAGGAATGCGTCGTCACCGAACGCCGGGACGCCGAGCGGGACCCAGTTGGCGTCCGTCTCCCAGGCACCGGAAGAACCAGCCCAATTCTTGATTGCCATGACCCCGTCTCCCCGCGCTGAGTTGCGGACGCAAAAATGCCGTCAACCCTGGAGGGGCAGACGGCCTGATGAATATCCTGTCGGCAGGAAGCCGGGCGGCTCGTTTGGCCCGGCTACGTTCTTATCCTTGTTCGTGATTGTGGCGGCATTTTGCATGAAGACCGCTTCATCCCCTCGAAACACGTTCACCAGCCACCGGTTCACCGAGTAGATTTCGTTCTTCGGCGATTCACAAGCCCTTGCGCTGGCCGGGTGCACCGGACCGTTGCCGGAGTTCCAGCAGAGCGCCTGCCAGTCGCTGCGCCACGATGTCGGTCCCCTTCTCCGTCCAATGTCCATCCGTCAGCCGATACGTGCCGCCGACCCCCTTGAGGCTGTCGCGCAGATCGACGACAGACAGGCCCCGCTTGTTCAGCTCCCCGGCGAGCCGCCTGTGGCGGGCGTCGGCACTGAGGTTGTAGCTGAAATAACGCGACCACGGTCGCCAGAATTCGACATAATCCGGATCGACGACACCGGAGGGTGCGAGCACCACCACGAGCTCGGCGCCCATGTCGCGCGCAAGCTCATTGGCCCCCAGCAGCCAGGTCAGCGTCTCCTCGACAGTCGGCGCGCTGCGCTGGTCGGCCTCCTCGGCATTGCGCGGCACCTCCCATTTTCCGGTCTCCCAATCGATCATGCTGCCGAGCAGCCAGCCCTGCACGAACTCGCGATCGGCCGGACGTGGCCGAAAAGCCGTCCACAATCGATCGCCGCCGCGCGACAGGATCTCCCGTATCGTCGCCTCGTCGACGTTGGGATAGTAGTGTGTGCGCATGTGGCGGACGAAATAGTCGAGGCGCTCGGCCGGCGGCTTGCGACCAGCAGCCAGGCCGTGCGCGGCGCCATCATGCCCAGCACCGACGGCATCGGCAGCTCGGCGAGCCAAGGCGGCAATGAATAGGGTTCAAGGGGGGTGGGAACGAAGTCGTTGCCGGCATAGACGACCACGACGATCACATCGGGCTTCAGCGGGGTCACGACATTGCGGATGCGATAGTAATATTGCCGGGGGCCGGTCGCCGTGACGCCGAGATTGATCGCTTCAATCTCGGCATGACCGCCCTCGTGCAAGAGCTTCTCGACCCGCGCCGGCATGGGCGAGGTCAGCATCAAGCCTTCCAGGAAGCTGTCGCCCACCATCACCGAGCGGAACTTCACATCAGGCGGGCGGGTAAAGGTACGCGGCCGATCGCGCATGCCCCAGTCGTTGTAGACCGGCACCAGTTGCGGCATGTCGATGAAGGCGCTGGAGATCCTCTCTTTCAGCGCCTCCGCCGAGACCGGCCTCAGGTCGCGCGCCGGCCAGGGCGGCGCCAAAAAGGACGCGACGAACTCCGTGCCGGCGACAGTCGCCACCACCAGGATCGCCCCGTAGACGAGCCAGAACCAACGCCGCGAAATCATGAAGCTCCGGTCGCCCCTCGATACCCCTCGGCCATCATGCCACAGGCGCTGACTTTCGCGATCTTCAAAACAGAACTCCTATGAAATGTGCTGGGCACGCGCCACTCCAGTGGCGCGGCCATCGTCGATCGCACAGAAGACGCGCCACTGGGGTGGCGCACCCCCCAGCCATGAGCTTCTTCCAAGTATGCACGCAGGCAAAACGATGCTGAAAAAATTGGGGCGGCACCCAGCCCGATCTTCATAGGAGACTTTTCACGGTCAGATTTTGCGTCAGTTGCGTCAGTTGCGTCAGTGTCCATTGGAATCAAGCACTTGCGGCTGACGCAAGAGCAGATGTCGAACGCGGTTTTGCGTCAGCCAGGCGTTTTGCGTCAGCCTCGCTCGCCGACATGTCGGCATCCACAGCGTCCTCGATAGGCTCGCGCGGCGCGGCGACACGAGTGCTCGCTTTCTTACAGGGTGCCTCCCGGCCGGACGGTTCCCAATCGGCCACAGCCGCAGGTTCGCGCACGATCCATCCTCCCTGATGCTGCGCAGTTGCCGGCAACGAGTCGCCGCCAGCTCCCGTCAAGCTAGGCGAGATTCTTGCGGCGTCAAGCCGGGTGAGCCGGGACCTCGTGATCATAATGAGTGGCCACAGCGTAACGGCCTACTCGAAGGGCGAGCTGATACCCAGCGCTCGCCGTCGCGGCAAACGGGTTGTTGCCGCCTCGCCTGCCTGCTAGCCATGACCAGACCCATGAAGCGCCAGATCCATCTCAATCTCTTCATCCAGAGCCGTGGTCACCACGAGGCGTCGTGGCGCCATCCCGCCGCCTCGTTGCTGGCCCTGACCGACATCGAGTACTTCCGCGACCTGGCGCGACGCGCCGAGGCGGGCCTCTTCGACTCTATCTTCCTTGCCGATTCGCTGGCGCTGATGGACACGGTGACGAACTCGGCGGCGACCTGGCTCGAGCCGATCACCACGCTCGGCGCGCTGACCGGATCGACCAGCCGCATCGGCCTGATCGCCACGGCTTCGACCACCTACACCGAGCCCTTCAACCTCGCCCGCCAGTTCGGCTCGCTCGACCATATCAGCGGCGGCAGGATCGGCTGGAACATCGTGACCTCCTGGCTGGCCGCCTCGGCACGCAACTACGGCGGCGGCGGGCTAGTGAGCCACGGCGAGCGCTACGAGCGCGGCGAGGAGTTCATGTCGGTCGTCAAGGCGCTGTGGGACAGCTGGAGCGACCAAGCCGTGATCGACGACCGCGCGTCCGGCCAGTACGCCCGGCCGGGCCATATCAGGCCGATCGACCACAGCGGCAAGTTCTATCGCGTCGCCGGCCCGCTCAACATGCCGCGCGGGCCGCAGGGCCGGCCCGTGTTCGTACAGGCGGGCTCCTCCGACACCGGCCGCCGCTTCGCCGCACGCCACGCCGAAGCGGTGTTCACCGCCCAGATGGAGAAGAAGACGGCGCAGGCTTTCTATGCCGACCTCAAGGCGCTCGCCGCCGCCGAGGGGCGCTGTCCCGAGCATGTCGTCATCCTGCCCGGCCTGAGCCCGGTGATCGCGGCCACCGAGACGGAAGCCAGGCGCCTGGCGCGCGAGCTCACCGAGCTCACCGACACCAATGTCGGCCTGAAGCGGCTGTCGAGCCGGTTCGGCGGACATGATTTCTCTCACCTGTCGCTCGACAAGCCGCTCGCGCCCGAGGACCTGCCCGATCCCGGCACCGTCGAGGCCGCCCGCAGTCGCACCGAGGTGATCGTGGGCCTGGTCAAGCGCGAGAACTTCACACTGCGGCAGCTGCTCGCCTACATGGCCGGTGCGCGCGGCCATTTCACCACCGCCGGCACCCCGGAGCAGATCGCCGACCTGATCGAGGATTGGGTCACCGACGGCGCCGCCGACGGCTTCAACCTGATGCCGGCGATCTTCCCCGGCGTGCTCGACGTCTTCATCGCCGAGGTCGTGCCCCTCTTGCAGAAACGCGGCCTGTTCCGCACCGCCTACGAAGGCATCACCCTGCGCGACCATTTCGGCCTGCCCCGCCCTGCGCGGGTGTGAGGCCTAGGCGCGCCCTTCATGGGTAGTCGCTTGAGGAAGCGCTCTTCTTTCTCCTCCCCAGCGAAGCTGGGGAGGTGTCAGCGTCTCACGCTGACGGAGGGGTCAGAGGCTCCAGTCCCGCTGCCCATGACCCCTCCGCCCCGTTTGACGGGGCATCTCCCCAGCGAAGCTGGGGAGGAGAAGGAAGAGCGACCTTGCAACGGGACCGGCGAGTCACGACTCTTGCGCTACACTATGACTGGCCATTCCCGGTCGGCGCAGCCGGCAGCGGATGGTCCAGAGGACGCGCAGATCATGTTCGAGAATTCCCATTGGGATGAACTCGCCGGCCGGGGCTTCACGGTGATCTCCGGCGTGATCGGCCAACCGCAGCTTGAGGCGGCGCAGGCGGCCGCCCGCCATCTGAACGAGATCCATCCTGACGGTGGCTGGGAGCGGACACGCAACGAATCGTGGCGCGAGGTGCGGTACTGCCGGCATCCCGACCTCATGGCGATCGCCTCGAACGCACTCGATCCGCTGGCACTCGAGATCCTGGAAAGCGCGCCGCCGGTCGATTTCGTGCAGTTCGCGTCAACGATGCCGGGCTTTGCGACCAAGGGCGGGATCGGCCGCAACTTCCACATCGACGGCGGCACCGAGAAGGTGCTGGGCGTCTTCAACATCATCTTCGGCTGCGCGCTGACCGATGTCGCCTCCGACACGGTGGGCGGCTTCCATGTCCTGCCGGGCTCGCACAAGGAGTTTGCCAAGGCCTTCGAGGAATTGCCCGCTGACGCGCCGATCCCCTTCGGCGAGATCAAGATCGAAACCCAGCGTCGCCTGCTGCCCGAAGCGCGCATGGTGGTGCCGCGGCTTGCCGCCGGCGACATCGTCGTCGCGCATTCGTTCCTGGCGCACGGCACCTCGGCCAACACCTCCGACGTCCGCCGCGACATGATCTTCCAGCGCCGCGCCGCCGCCCCGATGTGGGACCCGGCGACCCAGGTCACTGCCCGCGAGCGCTTCATGCGCGACCCGTGGACGATGTTCAGGCGGCGGCCTTGAATTCTCACTCTCCTCCCCACGCTTTGCGTGGGGAGGTGTCCGCGTCTACGGGCTTTTGGCCGCTCCGCGGCCAAAATGCCGACGCGGACGGAGGGGTCATGAGCAACGGGACTGAGGCCTCTGACCCCTCCGCCCCGTAAGACGTGGCACCTCCCCAGCGAAGCTGGGGAGGACAAAGATCATCGCGCGCCGCTCTATCCCGCCACCTTCGTAAGCTGCGCCAGGGCGGCCAAGGCCGCCTTGCTCATGGCGGCGAGGGTTTCCTCGGCCTGCTTGTCTTCCGTTTCCTCGGTGGCCAGGACCTTCTGGGCGTCGCTGACCTGCTGCAGGACGTCGCGGTCATCGCCGGCGGCGCGCTTGAAGGCGGCGCTCTTCAGCACCGTCGACAGGTCGGCACGCTCGGCGGCGCGCGCGGCGTTGGCGTTCTTCAGCCGATTCGCCGCGTCGCTCAAGGCGCCGGTCAGCATGACGCGGAACTCCTCGATCGGGGCGGCCTGCGGCGACGCCGCGGCCGATGCCTTGAAGGCCGGCGTATCCGGCACGAACAGGACCGTTCCCGCCGGAATGCGCTCGGGATCAGCATGCGGATTGAGTGCCTTCAGGCGATCCAGCGCCGCATCGACCTGCTCACCGCGAAATCGGGCGTCGAGCAGCGTCGGGCCGAGCGCGCGAAGCGTCGTGTCGGTCTTGATGGTGACAGTCCTCGGCATGGTTTCCTCCTCGAAGGCGTCCCTACGCCCTAAGATTTAGGGCGTCCCAGGGCGGCGGCAATGCCGCGCCGGCCAGCACAATCGCCCGGGTCGTGATATTGCCCAGAACCGTCGCCGACTTGGGTGTGGCGCCATTGATCTGAATCGAACCGTCGTTGCCACCGGAGACTCGATTAGCATTGACCAGCACGATGGGCGCTCCGAGCCGGACGGCGATCCGGCCGTTCAGCCGCGCCTCGACCCGATTGTCGTTGAACAGGCACTGCCCGGCCAGCACGTCAACGACCGGCGCATCGCCGCGGGCGACCAGCACGTTGCCGAGGACCGAGCCGTTGGCGCCCACCACCGGATTGTCGGTCGACACCGCGGCGAGGTTGGCGACATAGGGTCGTCCTGCTCCCAGCACAACGGTCTTGGTCGGCTCGGAGCGTACCGTCGTCAGGCTGCCCGTCCTCTGCAGAGGTATCTGAACATCCGCACCGATGACGAACAGCGCGCTCCAGTCGCCGTTGCTGCGCTGCGCCGTAGGCGCAACGTCTCGCTCTATGCGATTGTGCCCGATCTCGAAATCGACCAGCGGGGCGGCCAGCAGGACGCCCATGGCACGTCCGACAAAGTCGCCGGCCGGCGCGAGCTCGGTGATCTCGTTGCCCGACACGCGCGCGCGTTCGACGCCGAAGCCGAGAATGCCGACCCGCAAGGCCGACTGCACCGCCGTCACGCCGACCGAGCGGATGATGTTGCCGGCGATGGTGGCATGTCCGGCCCGCGTCACGGCGATCCCGACCACCAGGCCGGTGGCTCCCGGCCGGGCATCGATGCCGCGAATATGGTTGTTCTCGATCGACAGCGAGCCGCCATTGGCGTTGTCGGTCGAGACGATGCCGCTGCCGCACTGCTCGATGATGTTGAGCTTCACGATCAGGTCGCGCACCGGCGCGCCGATGACGATGCCCGCCAGGCCGAACCCCTCGATCTGGTTGGCCAGCACCTGGCACTGCTCCGAGCCTGCCTTGTCGAGGCCTGTCGCCAAGGTGATGCCAACCGTGGTGTCGACGCGCGCCGCCGCGGTGTTGACCAGCTTGTTCTCGCCGATCCAGGCGCCGTCGACGGCGCAGCGCACGCCACTGCCCGCGACGAAGCAGTTGTTGCGCGTAATCGTGATCGACGTTCCAGTCAGGCCCATGCCGAGCGCGCTCACCGCCATCTGGGCGCAGGTGATGGCGTCGTTGCCGACGATGCGCGTGTCCAGCAGGTGCAGGACGTTGCCGTCGAGCGCCACCGCCCGCTGGCGACACCACAGGAGATTGTCCTCGATCGCCAGCGCCGCGGCGACCAGGAATGCCGTCTGATCGTCGCCCTCGCCGCGCGGCACGGTGGGATCGTTGGCGAGGATCGCCGTCGAGGCCAGGATCGCGTTCTCGCTGATCTGCGCGCCGGCGACCACGCCCTGCAAGGCGATGGCCGAGGCGCGGTTGTCGCCGGTGTCGAGCACCGCGATCAGGAGGTGTCGCAGCTCGACGCCCAGCGCCGTCTGCACGCTGATGGCGGGCTGCCGCGCCAGCGACAGGATCGCCAGATCCGCGATGCCGACGGCCATGCAGTTCCTGAGCGCAAAGGCGCCGCCCGCTGCGACGATCACGGTCGCGGCGCCCTGGCCGCGAATCTTGACGGCGCGCGTGCCATTGAGCTGCACGGCCTGGGTGAGCGCGTACTGCCCCGGCCCGAGGCAGACCGTGCCGCCGGTCTGGCTCACCTGGTTGACGGCGTCCTGGATGGTGAACTGTCCGCTGGCATGCGAGGCCGCCGTGACGCAGGCAGTGCAGCTGCAATCGTGGCCCTCGGCGGTCGGCGGCCACGGATGGCGGCAATCGGTGACCTGCCCCGTTCCGACATCCCAGATGGCGAGGCGGGCGAAGTGATGATGGATGCCGCGCGGCGGCGCGCGGTCGAGCAGCTCGACCGAGGCATCCGCCGTGCGCGCGGCGAACACCCAATAGTCGCCCGCCTTGAAGCCCTTGGCGCCGGTCGAGGCGAAGGTGACGGTGACGCCGTTCTCGAGCAGCAGGGTCGTTGTCGCCACCGGCAAGTTGATCACCCCGGTCGAGCCTGCAGCGTCGAGGTCCTGGACCTGGACGGTCGTGCCGTTGGGGCCAGTGCGCGACACCCGACCGCGCTGGTCCCAGCGCCGTACCCGGAGGTTGCGGGCGTTGGGAAAGGCGCTGTTGGGGAAGGTTCCCGGCAGCATCGCGGCCGGCAGCGCGGGCGTGAACTGGATGCGCCGCGTCGCTTCGATAACCGTGATCTTGCGCATCTCGCCCGCCGCCTGGGAGAGCTCGCGCACGTCATCGAGGATCTCGACCCAGTCACCGGTCTTGAACGAGAGCACATCGTCCCGACCGAGCGTCACCAGCTCGAGCTCGCTGCCCGACACCATGCTGGCGACGCGGCTGCCGACGCTGGCGTTCTCGCGCGACCATTTGAAGGTCGCGCCGGCGCCCGGCTGGCCGGCATCGTGAATCTCGACGCGATAGAGCTGGTTCTCCAGCCCACGGTAGCCGCCGGTCGGCGGCAGTTCGCACGGATCGTCGACCGGGGCGACCTCGAATGTGCCGGTCGTCAGCACGCCGGTTGACGGCGCGATGATGTTGGCCCAGCCGGGGATGTCGGCGTCCAGCGTCGCGCAGGTCGTGCCCGTGCCGACGTCCGGTGCGTGCGCGCGGACCTGCCAGACGGTTTGGATGCGCGACGTCGCGTCGACACCGACCGCACTCTCCACCAGGTCAGGCCGCTCGAGCGCCGTCACCTCGCGGTTCCAGACATCGAGATAGACGAGATGCCGTCCCGCTGTCGGCAGCGCGGGCGGATTGGGAAGATAGGGTTGGGCCGTGTAGGGAATCGGATCGGCGAACTGCGGCTCGGCCATCAGGCTGTCGAACAACTTCTTGGCCGGATCGTTGGACACGGCGCCATGGTTTTCCGCCAGCAGACCGTCGACATAGAGCCGGCCCCTGCCGATCAGCAGCGCGGTCCCCGATACCGAGATCTTGAAGGCGTCGACCGTGGTCGACGAGACCGTCGCCCGTCCCAGCACGTCGCTCGCCAGCGTGCGCAGGCGCCGGTCGACGATGGCGACGAGCTCGTTGGCGTCGGCATCGAGAAGAACGCCGCCCTGCTTCAGCTCCACTCCGGCGAAGTCGAGGAGAGGATTGAGTCGGACTCTCGAGAAATCGGTGGCCATGGTGGTTCCCCAGCGAAGTTCCGGTCAGCTCGCGTAAAAGAAGCCGGCATGCAGGCCGAAGCGCAGATACTCATCGAGACGCAGGCGCAGATTGGTCTCGCGCTGCGGCTGGAAGAGCGCGTGCAGCACGCCCATCTCGCCGCCGTCGTCGGCGCCGCTGCGGATCGACAGGTCGGTGACCTGCCGCAGCTGCCCGTAGGCCGGATCGCCGTAGCGTCGCGACGTGAAGTGCGGCAGCGCCTGCGGGTGAGCGGCATCGGGTATGCAGCGGTAGCGGCGCGGCGTGAACGAGCCGTTGGGCACGAAGGAAAACCGCATGCAGCCTTCCTGGCGTCGCTCGGCGATGACCGGGGCGGCCCAGGTCTCTCCCGGCGCCACCCCGAGCGCCGCGAACAGGATGCTGTTCGAGACGAGCTCGATCACCTTGGCGTGCACCTTGCCGATCACGGTGCATTCCCGGGCCGTCAGCGTTCCACCCGGGCCGCCGGTCGCGTTTCCGGCGTAGGCGACGTTCTGTGGCGTGCCGGCGTCGACGATGCAGTCGACCAGCGTGATCTCCGCTTCCCGGTCGAGCTGGATCGGACCGGTGATGCAGCGCTCGAGCGTGACCTTGGCGAACGGATGGCCGATCACCAGGCTGGGCAGCCCGGGCGATACGGCGCTGCCGTCCGGATTGAGCTGGCGGCCGGGCACCAGCGTGCAGTCGCGCAGCAGCAGCTCGCGCGGTTCGTCGTCTGCCGCGGCCGGCAGTTCCAGCGCGCCGCCCGAGATCACCAGCCCGTCGAGGACGAGTTGACCGCGCTCGCCGATGGCAAGCGTGAGATTGCCGGTGGCGGCAATCAACGGCCGCGCCGGATTGCGCGCGGCGACGACCACCTTCAGGCCAGGCGCGCCCGCCGTCGTAACGCCATTCACCTTGAAGACCGGTGTCTGGGCATAGGTTCGGCTGTCCTCGATCAGCACCCGGCCACCAACGGCCACAGCATCGAGCTCGGGCTGCAAGGCGGCGCTGTTGGCGACGGTGCGCTGCAGGGGCACACCGGCCTCTTCCGGCGAGCGTTCGTACTCGCCGCCGCCGATCGCGCGAGGCGAGCCGTAGTGGAAGGTGGCGAGCAACGGGCCGTCGGCCGGCGCGCCGAGCAGCACGCGGCCGCGCTCCGGATCGACGCCGATCGTGCCTGCCGGCACGGCCGCCTGGTGGTTCCAGGCGATGACGTTGCCGCCGGCATCGAGAATATCGCGCAGGTCGCAGATGCGGATCTGCTCGACCGGAACCGGCACCGGCGGATTGCCGGGCCTCAGGAGGACGAGGCTTTCGCCGGGACCGTAATCGTCGTCGATCACGGCATTCGGCGCCGGCACCGTGCTCGCCTGCGCCGCCTTGACGGCCAGCGCCATCAGTCGCACCGACAACGGCTCGGGCACGTTGATCGGCTCGGCGAGATGCGAGATGTCGTCCTCGGTCCGCGGCCGGCGGAACAGCCGGAGGTCGGCGCCGAGCGGGTTGACGCGAAACTTGCGGTTGGTCGCATCGCCCGGATCGGCGACCAGCGGCAACGCCGTCAGCCGCAGCGACAGCAGGCGCCACAGGAAGATGCCGATGTTGGGGATATTGTAGCGCCCTGCCCCGCTTTCGGGCCGGCGCATCTCGGGCGTGTGGGCGAACTTGCCGAAGGCACCCCCTTCCAGCAGCGTCGCTCTGAGGTTATGCAGGTTGGCCGTCGCCGGCGCATGCAGCCTGATGTGCTTCATGTACTGCGACACGGTCAGCAGCTCGAAGAACTCCACCGCGTGCGCGGGCCAGTCGGTGACGTCGCTGGCCAGCTGCTCGAGCATCAGCGCCGTGCCCTTGCGGCGGCGATAGGCGATGGTGTTGGCGACCTCGGCGCGCGGCGACGCAACTTTCGGCGTCACGCCATGCAGGGGGCGATAGCCGATCAGGTCACCGATATAAGGCGCCACCCAGGCCGCGCAGGTCTCGATGAACTGGTCGTCGTAGAGCTGGTCGATGTTCTCCTCGAGGGCGGCGAACTGTTGGGCGAAGGCCGCCATCAGGGCGCGCAGCGGCTCACCCTGCTCGGCGTCGCGCAGACGATAGACGGCGGGCAGCAACCCATAGAGGCGCTCGGCCGTGAGAGAGCTCATGGCATCACCTCCAGGTCGTCGAACGGCGCCGGATCCAGCGTCAGCAGCTCGGCCGGCAAGGCGACGCCCGACTGAACACGCATGCGCGATGCAAGCAGGCGCACCCGAAGCGACGGCCAGGTCTGCGGCCAAGGCTGCGTGCCGCCATAGAGCCGGGTCAGGTCGACGGCGACGACACCGGCCACGGCCTGGGCGGTGGCGATGACATCGGACTGGTAGACCGGCGCGCCGAGCTCGCGGGCGTCGAAGGAGAAGTGCGCCCGCAGGGCGGCCTCGACCTCGGCCAGGACCTTGGGCGTCTCATAATCAGGATCGACCTTGACCCGGATGCCGAGGCGGAACGTGCTCGCCTGCAGCGGCAGCAAGGTCACGTCGACGTGCGGATCGCCGCTCGCTTTCAGCGCACCCAGCAGGTTCTGCCATACCGGGCTCGCCGAGGTGATGATCTCGCCTTCGGGCGCCGCCAGGGTGATCGCCACGGTCACGCCGGCGCGGACATGCAGCACCTGCGCCTGGGCCTTGGCGATGCCGCTGAAGGCGCGGGCAAAATCCTCGTAGTCGAGCACCGACACGGCCCGCCCCAAGGTGCGCGTGGTCAGCGGGATCGTGCGCCGCGCAGCGCTGGCCGGCTCCGGATCGGTGCCACCCTCGGCAGCCAGAGGATTGCTGACGCTCTTGAGCCCAAGCGGCCGGGTCATGAGCTGGGTCAAGCTGTCGGCGGCGACATTTCCGTCCTCGCCGATGCCCTTGCGATAGACCGCCTGGACGTTGTTGACGCCGCTCGGCAAGCGCGCGCCGCTCCGCCCGTCGCCGAAGCCGACGAACAAACGGCCCTGCTCGTCCGTGGTCAGCGCGAATACCCGATCGCGCGGCTTGGCGCCGTAGAGCGTGGGCAATTCCTTCCACGCAACGCCGCCGATGCGGACGGTGAGCTCGGCCGCGGCGCCGATCTCGTTGGCGGCCGCCCTGTAGGTGAGCGGAAGCTGCTTCAGCTCGAATTGCTGGAAGCTCTTGCTGGCATTGCCGGCGCCCAGCACCTGGGTGACCGATTCGCCATGCGAGGCCAACGCCACGTTGGCATGGACGACGACGCTGTCGCGTACCAGGTCGTCGGCGAGCGGCGGCGCGATTTCGAGCTCGGCGCGCTGGCCATCGACCGGATGAACGGCGACGAGCGTTGCCTGGACGACGACCGGAGCGCGGTCGCTGACGCGCAGGCCGCGCACGATCAGGTGGCGATCCGGCGACAGGCCGGTCGTGGCGGCCTCTACGGGTATGCGATCGCCGCTCACTGCCGTCGTGACCGGCCGCTGCCCCAGAGGCAGATAGTCGGACTTGGCGTAGACCGTCGTCTGGCGCACGCGCCTGTGGAAGTGAGACTCGAGGCTCTCACCCGACAGACCGAGCCGCGTGACCTTTGCGGACAGCGCGAACTCGGCGCGGGAAATCTCGGTCGTGCTGGTCACCCGATAGAGCTCGATGCGGGTGCCGCTCGGATACGGCCCGCTGGGACGATTGAAGCCGCCTCGCGCCAGGACGGCGAAGCTGCGACGGGCAATGTCGGAAGAGACATCGGCCGCGACCTCGGACTGCACCTGGTCGAGGTCGACTGCCCCGCCATTGGCGTTCGGCGTGGTCCGGCTGATCTTGAAGTGCGGCCAGTCGCTGCGGTTGGCATTACCCCCGAACCTCGCGACGTAGCCGGCGCGGAACTCCGGATCCATGCTGCGCCAGATCGGTGCGTTGTTGCCGAACACGGCCGAGCGTTTGCGCATGGCGAAGACGTACGGCTGCGCCGGCGGGCTCGACGAGAGATCCGCCGCTCCCAGGCCGCGCGCCCAGACGACACGCGTGCGATTCCGCGCCGGCTCCGGCTCGACGGCGGTGAGAATGTGGAAGTCCCAATTGTCGTTCTTGTCGTCGGCGAAGTATTCGGCGCCGACGAACAGCAGCGCGTCACCGGGCTTGAGATTGGTGGCGATGCCGGCCAGCCAGGCTTCGCGATCGCCCGCCGCCAAAACGTATGATTCCCCGAGCCAGGGCGTCATCGCGTTCCAGGCCGCGCGTGCCTCGGCGAGCGTCTCGACCAGCTCGAAGCTCTGCGGCTTCTCGTCCGGGCCCGGAACGCTCTGCACCTTGGTGCCCTTGTCGAGCGTCAGGCTGGCCGGAACACCGGTGACGAAGTTGCCCGGTTCCGGCGCCAGCGTGGCCGGCGCTGCCGGCGGCGTATCGAGCGCGAAGGCGAGCCACGTCTCGGCTGCCACGCCGGGCCGCAGGCGGTAGCCGACCAGCTTGCCCATCTCCTGCAGCGAGACGCGCTCGACGGCGGTGCGCAGCCACGATTCGTTGGCAATGCGCTCCTGGTAGAAGGTCAGCACGTCGGCCGAGCACGAGAAGGCGTCGATCAGGCCAATGGTGAAATCATCCTCGTCACGGGTGCGCAGCAACGGGAGCGGCGTCAACGCCGAGGACGACAGCGCGGCATGCAGGCTGGCGCGGAACTGGGCGTAATCGCCGATCCGGTAGCCGATCGCCGACAGGCCGGTCCGGTTGAAGATGCCCTGCGGCGTCTCGGCCGCAACCCCGTCGCAGCAGGCGCAGCATTCGCTGTCGGGCGCGAGCGGCGGGACGTGGGGCTTGAGGTCGGGTACCGGCGCCGTCATTTGCCGCCTCCGGCCACGAGCGCGAGCTTGCCGCGTTCGGGGAAGTTGGGACTGTTGGCGAGCTGAGCAATCTCGAGAGTGCCGATCTCGATCACGCCGTCCTGCAGTGCGAGGAACGTCTTGTCACCCAAGCGGCGGAAGCTGTCGGCGCGGACGGACTCGACACCGTCGACCGCCTGGGCGGCGCTGATCACGCGGCTGAGATAGACCGGCTGGCCGAAGGTGAAATTGTCGGGATGGAACAGCCCCAGCGAGCCGTCGGGCAGAATACCGCTCGACAGCACCTTCTCGACGGCATGCACGACGTCGGCCCGGAAATAGTCGTCCTTGACGCAGACATGCAGGGCGACCTCGAGCGGCACGTAGCGCGGCGTGTTGATCTCGAGGTCGTAGCCGGCCATGCGGAAGCGCTCGAGATGGCGCCGCAGGCGCGCCTTGAACGGGTCGTCGACCTTGATGCCGCCAAAGCGGTCGGGCGTGACGAAAGCCGTGTACCAGCTGCCGGTCCAGCGGAACGTGGCCGCCGCCCGCTGCACATCGGGCCGCCGTTCGGCTGCCGCGGCATAGTCGGCCGGCGTCACCGCGCGCTCCTGGGTGCGGAAGGCTTGCGGCGCGTCGCGGCGTACGACCTCCACGTCCTCCGGCTCGACGCCGCCTGCCGCCGCCATCGGATTGCGCACGACCGCGAACACCCCGTTGGCGACGCTGACGATGTGGGCGATCGCTTCCTGGCCGACGTTGCCGGCGATGCCGTTGCCGCACCGGTAGGTCGCCACGAAAGTCGTGCCCGGATCGGGGCGCTTGCCATGGTCGTCGTCACCGAAGCGCAGCCGCGACCGGCCGTTGTTCTCGACCTCGACAACGAAGTCGTTGGCATCGTCGGCGCTGGACAGAAGATCGCGGCGCGCTGTCCAAAGCTCGGTGACCGGGCCCAGCGTGCCGGCCAGCCGGGCGATCAGCGGCGTCGCGCTGCGCGGATCGATGGCCAGCAGCGAGCTCGCCGGCCACCACGCCTCGTCGGCGCTGATCGGCACGGCCAGGAGCGTGGCAAGATCAAAGCCGTGCGACAGCGGCAGCTTGTCGAGATCCGGCCGGAAACGGGGCGGCACGACGACAGGTTCAGGCTTGTCGCAGCAGCCGGCCGGAGCGACCGGGGCAATGTGCAGCGTCTCCGGCGGCACGGCGCCCAGCGACTCGTCGGCCACCGTGAAGCCCTGGTCGACCAGCACGATGTTGCCCATCGCCACGCTGACCTCCAGGCCGGGTCGCTCCACGACCGACAGGCAGAGCGGGAATGGCAGCGCGTCGGCGGCGTCCCAGGCGATCTCGGTGACATCCACGGGTCCGTTCACCGGCGGCTCATCGAAGAGTTGCCCCGACGGATCCTGCGACGCCGTCACCGTAACCAGCCGCACCGCCCAACGATGGCTGCGATCGGCATCTCCGGCGACGAAGATGGTCGGGCTCACCACCTCCTCGAAGACGAGGATGTCGCCGACATGCAGGATGGCCGACAGGTTGCCGCGCAGGGTTGCCCGCGTCGTGCCGCGCGGCAGACAGCAGGCATTGTCGCCCCAGCTGTAGAACGACAGCCGATTGAGGCGCTGGTCGAGCGTCGCGACATGCGCCGTCTCGAACACGGTGGCGCCGGCGCGCAGCGCATCGCGCAGCTCCAAGCTGCCGGGCGCGATCACCGGCGGCAGCCTGGGCACGCGCGTCAGGAGCTGCGTGCCCTTGGCCAACGCGAGCGCCTGACCGACGACGTCGAAGTGAACGAAGGCGCGGGCGTTGCAACCTTCGTGCATGAAATAGTCGACCAGCCGGGCGTGGCGGCGCACCGACACGCGCTGGCGCGCCGTCGCCAGATAGGCCTCGTTGGCGATCGAATCCTGGCGATAGGAAAGATTGTCGGCGGCGTAGGCCAGCAGCTCGACCAGCATGACGCCGAGATCGGCCGGCGACCGCTCGGTCCAGCCCGGCACCAGCAGGCTCAGCCGATCCAGCATCAGGCGGCGGAAGCCCTGGTAGTCCTTGGCGAGATAGTCGATATCGGGCTTCGGGCCGACGATCGGCGGACAGATGACGGGCTGGGCGCAGTCGAAATCAGCCGGGCATTCGACCTTGAACGAGAAGTCGATCGACGACAGGCGTGGATCGAAGCCTGCCGGTGGATTGTCGCTGCCGGAGCTGGCGACGATGCTCAGTGTGTAAATGGAGAAGTCGCCGGAACTGTCCGTGCGCACCACCAGCGTGCGCGCCGGATCGTCGACCGTGGCGACCAGGCCGGGCTCGGCCTGCGGCGGCAGGGCATTGGCCGGCGCGCACCAGACGATGCCGATCCGGGTGATGCGCTCGCCGCCGGTGATGCGGATGTTGTCCGGCGTCAGAGCGAAGCCCGGGCGCAACAGGCGGATGAACAAAGTCTGCTGGCGAGGTGCTCCAGGCGGCCCGGCGTTGTCGAGCACTTCCAGGAAATCGATCGCATTGGCCGTGCCGCTGAGGCGCAGCACGTCGAGCCGGCGAAGGTCGCAGCAATGGAACTTCACGGCGCGCCTCCCGGAGCGGTGAAGCTCGCGCTGTGCGTCGTGCGATCGAGCAGCACCGAGTAGGTGACATCGACGCGCAGCGCCGCGTCATTGCTCCTCACATCGACCGAGTGCACCGCAATCAGATGCGAGAGATTGAGTTGCAGCGCGCTCTGCACCAGCATCTGCGTGGCGGCGGCGAGCGTCGTGCTGTTGGGCTCGAACACCAGAGACAGCAGCCCGGCGCCAAAATCGGGCCGCATCACCCGCTCGCCCGGCGC
>NZ_JBGAKA010000065.1:0-42785 GCF_044224635.1 Reyranella sp.
AGGAAGAGGATGCGGAACTGCTCGGTCTTCTCGTGCGCCAGAGCGGTGTGGCAGTAGTCGATGAGCTGCTGCCAGTTGGTCAGGACGGGCATGTTCTTGACCTTGCGCTCGGCCAGCCGGCGGGCAACCTCGCGCAGCGCCTTGAACTGCACCAGGGTGCGCTGGTCGATGTCGAATTCGCGCAGCTGCTGGGGTTCGGCGGCGAATATGTCGCCCAGGGTACCGAAGCGCTCGAGCAGGCGCTTGGCCAGCGGCTTGGTGTCGATGCGCTGGATCGAATAGAACAGCAGCAGCTCGAGCAGCTCGTAGTCGGCCAGCGCTTCGACGCCGGCCGCCATCACACGCTCGCGGACGCGCTGCCGATGGCCGTGATAGTGCGGCTTCGGCCGAGGTTCCGACGCGCCGCTGTTGTGGCCGGTCGGGGGCGGCGCTGCGGCGAGGGCAGCGGCGAGCCGCGTGGTCGGGTCGTCGCCGGCGAACTCCCAGCACTGGTCGAGCTTGTTCCAGGTGCCGCCGACGCCGCGCAGGAGATCGCGGTTGGGCAGGGTGTTGCCGCTCACCTTCCAGCGGGAGTCACCGGCCGACTGCAGGCGCAGGCCGGCCGCGAGCAGGGAGAGCAGCGCATCGTCGCTGGCGGCGCCGGCCATGAGGGCCGGCTCTGCGGCCTCCGCCTTGCGCCGCGCCATGCGGGCTCAGGCCGTCACGGTTTGGCGTTGCTCGGCCGGCAAGGCAGTGCCGAGGTCGTAGGGCGGCTTGGCGAGCTCGCGCGGCGAGAGGGTGAAGAACTCGACACCGGTCTCCGTGACGCCCACCGAATGCTCGAACTGGGCGGAGAGCTGCTTGTCGCGCGTCACCGCCGTCCAGCCGTCGCTCAGGATCTTCACCTGCCAGGTGCCGGCATTCACCATCGGCTCGACAGTGAAGAACATGCCGGGCTTGAGCACCGGACCGGTGCCGGCCTTGCCGTAATGCAGAATGTTCGGCGCATCGTGGAAGATGCGGCCGAGACCATGGCCCGAGAAGTCGCGCACCACGGAGAAGCGCTGCGCCTCGACATAGCTCTGGATGGCATGGCCGATGTCGCCGACATGGCCGCCCGGGCGGGCGGCGGCAATGCCGCGCATCATCGCTTCGTAGGTGATATCGCACAGCTTGCGCGCCTTCACGCCGACCTCGCCGGCAAAGAACATGCGGCTGGTGTCGCCATACCAGCCGTCGAGGATCACCGTCACGTCGATGTTGACGATGTCGCCGTTCTGCAGGCGCTTGTCGGATGGGATACCGTGGCAGACCACGTGATTGATCGAGGTGCAGATCGACTTCGGGTATCCGCGGTAGCCGAGCGGCGCCGGGATCGCCTGGTGATCCAGGATGTAGTCGTGGCAGAGCTTGTCGAGCTCGCCGGTGGTGACGCCGGGCTGCACATGGGGGGTGATGAAATCGAGCGTCTCGGCGGCCAGCCGGCCGGCGCGCCGCATGCCCTCGAACCCCTCGGGTCCATGGAGCTTGATCGTGCGCTCGTCGCGCCGCCAGTAGTCGGCGCTGTCGTCGATGATGTCGCGGGGGCTGCTCATGGCCCCTATTTGGCATGCGATACCGGCGGTAACAAGGCCGTGCGCCGCTTGGCCGACCGGTCGCCCTCCGCTAATGTCCTGAAACGAAAGGAAAAAGAGAGTCGCATGTCGCCGCCGGTAAAGACCGTAACCGCTTGCATCGTGGTCATTGGCAACGAAATCCTGAGCGGCCGGACCCGCGATTCCAACATCCAGTACCTCGCCACCGAGCTCGGCCTGCTGGGCGTGCGGGTCATGGAATGCCGGGTCATCCCCGACATCGAGGCGACCATCGTTGCCACCATCAACGAGGTGCGCGCCAAGTTCGACTACGTGTTCACCACCGGGGGCATCGGCCCGACGCACGACGACATCACCGCCGATTCCATCGCCAAGGCCTTCGGCGTCGGCATTTCCGAGCATCCCGAGGCAGTGGCGCGCATGACCCGGCACTACGGCGATGTCGCCCTGTTCACGCCTGCCCGGCGGCGCATGGCGCGGGTTCCCCATGGCGGCACGCTGGTCGACAACCCGGTATCGGTGGCGCCCGGCTTCCAGATGGAGAACGTCTTCACCTTCGCCGGCATCCCCAAGGTCGCCGAGGCGATGTTCCAGTCGATGAAGCACCGGCTGGTCGGCGGCGATCCGATGCTGTCGCGCACCGTGCGCACCAACCTGCCGGAGGGCATCATCGCCGAGCCGCTGGGCGCCCTGCAGCAGCGCTACCAGGATCTCGATATCGGCAGCTACCCGGCTTTCCGCAACGGCAAGCCCAGCGTCTCGCTGGTGCTGCGCGGCATCGATGCGGCGCGGCTCGAGATAGCGGCCGCCGAGCTGATGGCGACCATCCGGACGATGAACGGCGAGGCCGAGGAGCTCGCCCAGTAGGTGTTGGTCTGGACGGCGCTGCTCGGTCTCTCCGCCGCGCTCGGTGCGTTGCTGTTCTGGCTGCATGCGCCCGCCGCCCTGATGCTGGGGCCGCTGATCGCTGCCATCGTGATCGCCTCCGCCGGCGGCCGCGTGCACTTTCCCCTGACGCCGTTCGTGCTTGCCCAGGGCCTGATCGGCTGCCTGATCGCCAAGATGGTGCCGCTGTCGATCATGGGCGACATCCTCGCCCACTGGCAGATGTTCACTGCTGCGATCCTGTTCGTCGTCGCCGCCTCGAGCTTCCTCGGCTGGCTGATGACCCGCCTGCAGATTCTGCCCGGGACCACGGGGCTGTGGGGCATGAGCCCGGGCGCCGCCTCGGTCATGACCATCATGGCCGAATCCTACGGCGCCGACATACGGCTGGTCGCCCTCATGCAATATCTGCGGGTCGTGATGGTGGCCGGCGTCGCGGCGCTGGTCGCCAAGCTGTTCGGAGTCAGCGTCGCCCACGGCGACTCCGAGGTCGTGTGGTTCCCCAGGCTCGATTGGCTGGCTCTCGGCGAGACCCTGGCGCTCGCCATCATCGGCCCGCTGCTGGCCAAGTGGCTGCGCATTCCCGCCGGCGCCTTCCTGGTGCCGATGATCGGCGGCATCGTTCTCACCCATTTCGGCCTGATGACGATCGAGCTGCCGCCCTGGCTGATGGCGATCAGCTATACGCTGGTCGGCTGGAACGTGGGCTTGCGCTTCACCCGTCCCCTGCTGCTGCACGCCGCGCGCGCCTTGCCGCGCATCATTGCCGCCACCTTTGTATTGATCGCGTTGTGCGGCGGCGTGGCGGCCATGCTGGTCTACGGCGCCGGCATCGATCCGCTGACCGCCTATCTCGCGACCAGCCCGGGCGGCTCCGATTCGATCGCCATCATCGCCGCCTCGACCAACGTCGACGTTTCCTTCGTGATGGCCATGCAAACCGTGCGCATGATCGCCGTGCTGTTTCTTGCTCCGATCTTGACGCGCTTCATCGCGCAACGGCTAAGGTCTCCGAATGACGAACATCCATGACATGGCCGCGGTCGACCTGCTGGCCGCCTACAAATCCCGCACGCTGTCGCCCGTCGAGGCGGTCGACGCCGTGATTTCCCGCATCGAGGCCTGGGAGCCCAAACTGAAGGCGCTCTACGCGCCCGATTTCGACGGCGCACGCAAGGAAGCCAAAGCCGCGGAGCAGCGCTGGCAGAAGGGCGAGCCGAAAGGCGCGCTGGATGGCGTGCCGATCACCATCAAGGAGAACATCGCCACGAGGGGGGTGCCGGTGCCGCTCGGTACGGCAGCGGCCGAGCTTATGCCGGCTGCCGCCGATGCGCCAGCAGCGGCGCGGGTGCGCGAAGCGGGGGCTCTGATCCTGGCCAAAACCACCATGCCCGACTACGGCATGCTGTCGTCGGGCAGGAGCTCGTTCCATCCGCTGACGCGCAATCCCTGGAATCTCGCCTGGAACCCCGGCGGCTCGAGCGCCGGCGCGGGCGCTGCGGCGGCCGCCGGCTACGGCCCGCTGCATCTCGGCACCGACATTGGTGGCTCGGTGCGCCTGCCGGCGACCTGGAACGGCATCTTCACCCTGAAGCCAAGCCTGGGCCGCGTGCCGGTCGATCCGCCCTACTTTGGCCGCGTCGTCGGACCGATGACGCGCACGGTGGCCGATTCGGCCCTGCTGATGGCGGAGCTCGCCAAGGCGGATTGGCGTGATCACATGAGCCTGCCGTTGGCGAGTCTCGATTGGAGCGCGGGGCCACTCGAGCCCAACGGCCTGAAGATCGGCCTCCATCTCGACGCCGGCTCGGGTCTGCCGGTCGATCCGGAGGTCAAGGCGGCCATCGAAGGGGCAGCGAAGCTGTTTGCCGATGCCGGCGCCGCAATCGAGCCGGTGGCGCCGTTCCTCTCGCCCGAGATGCTGCATCTGCAGGATCTGTTCTGGCGGGTGCGCAGCTGGGTCGATTTCTCGGGCCTGAGCCACGCCCGGCAGGCGAGCGTGCTGCCCTTCATCGCCGACTGGTGTCGCGGCGGTGCCGACGTCTCGGGGGCGGCGGTGATCCGCACGGTCAACAACTACATGGCGATCCGCGCCGCCGCGATCAAAGCGACGCGTGGCTTCGACTATGTCCTGTCGCCGGTCTCGCCGGTCCCGACCTATCGCGCCGAGTGGGAGACGCCGACCAATGACGTCAAGCGGCCGCTCGAGCACATTTCCTTCACCATGCCCTACAACATGAGCGAGCAGCCGGCCGCCTCGATCAATTGCGCCTACAGCAGCGAGGGCAAGCCGATCGGCGTCCAGATCGCCGGCCGCCGCTTCGACGATCTCGGCGTGATGCGCCTGGCGCGCTGGTTCGAGGCAGCGCGCGGCGCGCAGAGGAAATGGCCGGAGCCGGCGGTGGGCTAGGCGACACCCCCGTTGTCATCCTGAGCGCAGCGAAGGATCTCATCGCCAGAAGTCTCAAAGCACACTCGTGGCCCACGGCGATGAGGTCCTTCGCTGCGCTCAGGACGACAGAATGATGGATCACTTTTGTTCCTTCACCCTCGCAACAACCTTCGATACACCGGCTCGAGCAGGGTGGGCATCAGGTAGAGCGGGAACTGCACAGCGGCGATGAACAGGAAGACGTCGGGATCGGCGGAGGCCGGCAGCACCGCCATCAGCAGCGCATTGTGGCGGCCGCCCGAGCAGTAGCCCGCGGTCAGCGCCTCGCGCCCGGAGAGGAAGGGCAGGCAGCCCGCTGTCAGGATCAGGTTGCACAGCACCATGCCGGCGAAGGCGCCGGCGATGAAGCCGGCGAGCTTGACGGGTTCGGCAATGGCGCGCGCCACCACCCCGTCCATCAGAGGGATGGCGAAGATCATCAGCACGATGACGGACAGGCCGTCGAGCGTCGGCACGTGCTCGACCAGGCGACCGGCGAGGGCGCGGCGAATCGCCCACGCGCCGAGCGCGGCCAGCACGACGATCAGCGCCAGCCGCAGGCTGAGCTCGACCGCGCTGATGTGCAGCTCGAAGCCCAGCAGCCACAGGGCCAGCGGGGGCAAGGTGAAGGGCACGAGGAAATTGCTGAACAGGGTCATCAGCACCGCGAGCGAGGAGTCGAGACGCAGGAAGCCAGCGGTGGTCGGCGCCGAGATGGTGCCAGGCGCCATGGCGCTGAGGCAGAGCGCGGTCACCAGGCCAGGCCACAGGCCGAGCGTCTGCCAGACCGGCCAGACGGCCAGGGGGACGACGATCAGGCTCGCCAGCGACAGCAGGATGGCGAGGCCGGGCCGGCGCAACAGATAGGACACGCGGGCCCAGTCCATGCGGGCCAGTGCCAGCATCAGCAGCACGACGGCGAGCGGCCAGAGCAGGGGCCGCGCCGCTGCGGCGACGTCCTGGAACAGCAAGCCGACGCCCAGCGCCAGCGGCAGGATCGTGGTGGCGCGTCCCCCCATGCGCCGCAAAACGTGAACGACCGGGTTCATTGGCTCCACGCTAGCACATGGTAGCGTTTGCCATGTTCCGCCGAACGCTCCTTGCTGCCCTGCTGGCGGCCTCGCCGGTCCTGGCGCAGCCGGTCGCGGTCCCCGACTGCACGGTCGACGCCCGGTTGAGCGAGCGTGGCGGCCTCGGCCTCGATGTCACGGTTCGTTGTCGCGCGCCGCAGCCGGTCGCCTTCGAGATGGGCGAGGCGCGCGCCGCGCCGTACGTCGGCGACCTCGAGGTCGAGCAGGGCAACGGCCTCGCCGAGGCGCGCTATCGCTTCGACCTGTCGGGCTTTGCGCGCGCCGCCGACTCGACATCGCTCGCCGTGCAGCGCGGCAACGGCGTGCTCGCGACCTTGGGGAGCTGGCTGATCGAGCCGCACGGCTACGACCGGCCCCCCGTCATCGACATCCGCGTGACCAATGCCCGAGGACTGGCGTTCGCCGCAGGCCTGCCCAGGGTCGGCGATGCCTGGCGGCTCGCCGGTACCACCGTGCGCTTCGCCGGCTACACGGCGCTCGGCCGGCTGACCTGGCGCGAGTTGGCCGTGCCGGCCCCCGGATCGCTGCGGCCCGGCCAGCCGGCAGCCCACGGCGTGCTGCGCGTCGCCCTGCTCGACGGTGTCGCCGAGGCGGGCCGCGCCGATGTCCTCGACTGGGTCGAGCGGACTGTCCAGGCGCAGGCGAACTACTGGCAGGGTTTTACGGCGCGGCAGGCGCTGCTCGGGCTGGTGCCGATGGCCGGGCGGCGCGGCGTCGGCTATGGCCGCACCGTTCCTGGCGGTGGCGTCACCGTGATGGTCGAGATCGGCAGCGACGTCGATCGCCATCGCCTGTTCGGCGACTGGGTGCTGACCCACGAGCTGGTGCATACCGGCATGGCGTTCATCCGCGGCCGCGGCACCTGGTTCATGGAGGGCGCCGCCACCTACGTCGAGCCGATCATCCGCGCCCGGGCTGGGTGGAAGACAGAAGAGGAGGTGTGGCGCGAGTGGGTCGACAACATGCCGAAGGGCGTGCCGGCCTTCGCGTCCGGTCTCGCCAACGCCTCGGGCCGCGAAAATTACTGGGGCGGCGCCACCTTCATGCTGCTCGCCGATCTCGCCATCCGGCGCGCCAGCCAGGGCGCCAAGGGCCTGGAGGATTGCCTGGGTGGCGTGCTGTGGAGCGGGCTCGACGGAGCGCAGCGCGCCTCGGTGGGCGACTATGCCGCCGCCTGCGATCGCGCCACCGGCACTCGGGCAATGAGCAACTTGGTCGACCGCCATTTCAATCGCGGCGAGCCGCTCGATCTCGCGGCCCTGTGGAAGGAGCTCGGCGTCAGCCCGATCGGCGGCCGCATTGCCCTCGACGACTCGGCACCGGGCGCGGCGTGGCGCAGGATGATCGTCCCGGGCAGCCGGCCGCCCAGGCCTGTGAAGCTGCCCTGGCAGAGTTGATCGGCGTCAGAACATTCCGTTGGTGTTGGCCGGCTTCTCGGGGATCGGCTGTACGACGTCCCAGTGCTCGACGATCTTGCCCTTCTCGAGCCTGAAGATATCGACGATGGCCACGCCGCGCTCGCCCGGCTCGCGCACGCCGTGGACATGCAGAATCACGAAGTCTCCGTCGGCGAAGACGCGCTTGATCTCGCTCCTGGCGTTGGGGAATTTCTCCTTGCGCAGGGCGATGAACGCCTTGAAGCCGTCGATGCCGTCGGGCGCACCTGGATTGTGCTGGATGTAGCGTGGCCCGAAATGCACTGCTGCCGCCTCGAAATCCTTCTGGTTCAGGCCCTTCTCGTAGAAGTCGAGCACGACCTTCTTGTTGGCCTCCGGATCGGCCGCCGCCGCGCTGGCGGTCATGAGCAGCAAGGCCAGGGCGATCGCGAACCTGTGCATGACGTTCTCCTCGTCGGTGTTGCGCCATGCTAGCGTCGTCTCATGCCCGAGAACACTGGAGCCTGGCTGGAGGATCTCACCTGGCCCGAGGCCAAGGCGCGCTTCGACGCCGGGACGGTGGTCGTGGTGCCGATCGGCGCCGCCGCCAAGGCGCACGGCCCGCATCTGCCCCTGAAGACCGACGCCCTGACCGCGCGGGCACTCGGCCAGCACCTGGTCGAACGCCTGCCCGTCGTCGTGGCGCCGGTCGTGGGCTTCGGCTTCTATCCGGCCTTCACCGCCTTCGCCGGCAGTCAGCATCTGTCGGCGGCGACCTTCAAGGCGCTCCTGTCGGAGCTTTTGGGCAATCTGCGCAGTCACGGCGTCAAGCGGATCGTCCTGCTCAACACCGGCGTCTCGACCGAGACGCCGATCGACGAGCTCTCGGGTGGTGCCGACGATCTCCTGATCCTGCACATGCGCGGCCTCGGCGTCACAGCCGAGCGGCTGATCGAGGTCAGGGAGGGCGGCCACGCCGACGAGCGCGAGACGTCGGTGATGCTGGCGCTCGACCCGCGCAGCGTGCGCATGGACAGGCTGGCACTCGACGGCCCGTTCGAGCGCACCGGCGCCACCGGCGACCCGACCCGCGCCACCGCCTTCAAGGGCGAGCGTCTCCTGGCGGCACGGGTCGACGACATCATCGCGGCGATTGCCAGGCGGTGGGGATGATCATTCACCTCCCCAAGCTTTGCTTGGGGAGGTGAATTACACTGCCGGCCGGCTGCGAATGTCGTCGGCGACCTTGCGCTTCAGGAACTTGCCGTGGCGCAGGTCACCGTGGAAGGCGCCGTTTTCCACCACGACATTGCCGCCCTTGATCGTGACAGTGGGCCACGCCGTCACCACGTGGCCCTCCCAGGGCGTGTAGTCGGTCTCGTGCAGGTCGGCGGCGCGGATCGTCTTCTCGAGCCCGGTCTCGAGCAGCACGATGTCGGCATCGGATCCCACCGCCAGCGCGCCCTTGCGCGGATAGAGGCCCATGATGCGCGCGGCGTTGCTCGAGATCATGTCGACGAAGTGCTCGGCCGAGTAGCCGCGCTTGCTGACCATCTGCGTGTACATCAGGCCGACGCGCGGCTCGACGCCCGAGTTGCCGCCCGTGGTGTCGTCGATCCGGCTGCCCTGCAGCTTGACGCGCAGCGGGCAGCACAGCTCGTCGGTGGCGATGACCTGGATGGCGCCGCGATTGGTCGCCTCCCACAGGCGCTTCTGGTCCTCGGGATATTTCAGCGACGGGTAGGTGTGGAACATCTGCCCGCCCGGCCGCTTGTAGTCCTCGGCGTTGTACATCAGGTACTGGTGCAGGGTCTCGCCGTACATCGGGAAACCGCGCGCCCGCGACTGGGCAAGCGCCGCCACGCCGGTCGCCGCCGAGACATGCACCATGTAGAGCGCCGCGCCTTCGACATTCTCGGCCAGACGGATCACGCGGTTGAACGACAGCTCCTCCGACAGCGCGTTGTGCACCTCGGCCATGTGCTCGAAGCTGACGCGGTTCTCGCGCATCAGCTTTTCGTACATGAACATGACGATGTCGTTGTCCTCGGCGTGGATGCAGGCGATGCCGCCGGCCGCCGCCACCACCTTCAAGGCCTCCCAGATATGGCCGTGCGGGACCATCCGGCCGAGGTTGCCCGGCCGGATGTTGGTGGTGAAGATCTTGATGCTGGCGTGGCCATCCTGCATCGCATCGGCGAGCTGGCCGAAATGCGGTGTCGGTACCTCGCCCATCAAGGTCAGGTGGAAGCCGTAGTCGCAGTAGCAGGCATCCTTCCAGGCGGCCTGTGTCTGCTCGATCGATTCCTGGACGGTCCGCTCGTGCACGCACTGCACGAAATCGATCAGGGTCGTCGTGCCGCCGTGCAGCGCCGCCTTGCTGACCTGCGACGGCGGATCGGTCAGCACGTCCGGCCGGCCAGGTGCACGCACCGGCATCAGGCAATGGATGTGCGGATCGATGCCGCCCGGGATCACCAAGCGGTTCTCCGCCGATACGGTGCGCGCCGCTTGCGGCAGGCTGCCGGCGCCGCCGACCAGGACGATGCGTCCGTCCTTCACGCCGATATCGGCGGCCTGGGTTCCGGTCGGCAGCACGCACGTGCCGCCGGTGATGGCGAGGTCGAGCATCAGGTCACTCCGGCCGGAGGGGCGACACAGACCGGCTCGCCATCGGCGAACCGGTGCAGGATCTCTTCCGGCTGGAGATCCCGCACGATGAAGACGAGGCGGCTGGTGTGGTCGGCATCCGGCCAGCGCTCCAGCCAGCGCGGCGGGTAAAGCGTGTGCTGAACGGCATGAATCGCCGCCGGCCCCTCGGGCCGGTCGGAGAATTCGACGAGACCTTTCACCCGCAAGAGCTTCTCACCATAGTCGTTCGCCAGCCTGCCCAGCGCCATGGCGAAGCCTAGCCGACTCATCGGCCTCTGGAGGCGAACCGAAAGCGCATGGATGCCGTGCGCGTGCACCGCGCTCGCGCTCGGCCGTGGCCGCGGCAGCGCCTTGGGAGAGCCGCCGAACAGCATCGCACTCGCCTCGGCGTCGCCGGCATCGACGATCGGCGCCAGCGGGTTCAGGGACGCCAGGCGTTGCACGAGGGGGTCCGGGGCAGGCGCGATGTCGGTCTTGGTCAGGACAAGGAGATCGGCCACCGCGGCCTGCGCTGTGGCTTCGGGATAGCGCGCGAGCGTCGCATCGCCCAGCACCGCATCGATCGTCGTCACGACGCGGTCGAGCCGGAGCGACGCCTCGAGAAAGGAATCGGCGGACAGCGTGTAGAGCGTCGGCGCGGGATCGGCGAGACCGCTGGTCTCGAGCGCGATACGGCGGAACGCCGGTCGGCCGGCCGCCTGGCGCGAGCGCAGCAGCCGGTAGAACGAGTCGGCGAGGCCCTGGCGCACGGCGCAGCAGGTGCAACCGTTCGGCAGCTCGACCACGTCGTCGGTCGTCCCTTCCAGCAGCAGATGATCGAGCGCGACCGCGCCGAACTCGCTGATCAGCACGGCCGTGTCGCGGAGATCGGGGACGGCCAGCACCCTGGAGAGCAGCGTGGTCTTGCCGCTGCCGAGGAAGCCCGTCAGCACCGAGAGCGGGATCGGCTCGGCGGGGACTTCCGTCAGGCCGGCAAGAGGCGGGGTCACGGCAAGACCGATCAGACCTCGCGCATCAGCGCGGCGCCCTTGTCGAGCAACGGCAGGACCTTGTCCTTGGCCTCGGCCGGCACGCCGAACACGACACGGGCGACGCCGGCATCGCGGGCGCGTTTCAGCCCCTCGGCGCTCATGCCGACGCCGAACAAAGTGACCGGCACGTCGGCTTCGGCACGGCCGGCCTCCTTCAGCATCGCGCGGAACGGCGGCAGCATGGCCAGCGTATCGCCGCCGCGGCCGCCGATCGGCATCCAGCCCTGGGCGTAGGCGACGGCGCGGCGCGCGCCCTGCGGGAAGCCGCCGCCGACGATGATCGGCGGATGCGGTTTCTGCACCGGCTTGGGCCATTGCATCATCTCGTCGAACGTGACCATCTCGCCGGCGTATTTGGGCTTCGACTTTGCCCAGATCTCCTTCATCGCCTCGATGCGCTCGCGCATCAGCTTGAAGCGCGTGCCGAACGCCGTGCCATGGTCGGCCATCTCCTCGGCGTTCCAGCCGCCGCCGATTCCGAAAAGCAACCGGCCATTCGACAGCCGGTCGACGGTCGAGACTTCCTTGGCGGTGTGGATCGGATCGCGCTGCACCACCAGGCAGACGCCGGTGCCGAGCTTGATGGTCTTGGTGACCACCGCGGCGGCAGCCATGGCAAGGAACGGATCGTAGGTGTCGTAGTACCATTTCGGCAGCTCGGCGCCGCCGGGCCAAGGCGACTTGCGGCTGGTCGGAATGTGGCTGTGCTCGGGGAACCAGACCGATTCGTAACCGCGCGCCTCGGCCTCCATGGCCAGTTCGTGCGGCGGGATCGCATAGTCCGTCGCAAACATCGTGATGCCGATCTGCATGTGCTGTCCCCTCCGGTGCTGGCGGAGCCTAGCCGATTCCCGGGAGCGCAGGGGAGGGCATTCGCATCCGGGCACTCTCTCATCCTCCTCCCCAGCTTCGCTGGGGAGGTATCGCCGTAAGACGCGACACCTGAAGATTGTCAGCCTCGCAGCGGCGGTCGTCGCCTTGTCAATGGTTGCCGGCGAAGGGGAGGCACAGACTGCGCTGCAGCCTGGGCCAGCTTCTAATCAAGGACCAGGCCGGCACGACGCTCAAGGGCAGCTCGGTAGTGAGCGGCAAACGGATCGGCGACTGCTGACGCGGCCTTCTACTTGAAGGCAGGCATCACCTGCTCGCCGAAGCGGCGCAGCGAGGCCATGTTCTGGTCGTGGCTCATGGCGCCGAAGCCGGTCTGGCAGAGCAGGTGCCGGACGCCGACGTCGCGCAGTTCGGCCACCTGCTCGCGCACGCGCGCCGGCGTGCCGTAGAGACAGCCGGTGCCGAGAACGTAGGGGATCGCCTTGTCGTCGCCGACCTTGGGATCGGTCCAGGCATTGAGCGTTGCCGGATCTGGCTCGAAGTCGTGCGGATTGTACGCCTCGCGCACATGCATCATGTGGGCGCGCGTCTCGATCAGCAGGGCGGCGAGCTCGTCCTCGGCCTGAGCGTTCGACTCCGCGACATAGACGTTACGCCATAGCGCGCTCTGTGCCAGCAGGCGCGCTCGCGTCTTCTCGTCATGCCCTCCGGCATCGATGCCCTGGGCATAGGTTTCCCAGCGCTCCTTGATTCGATTGACCGGCAGGCGCGCCGTCAGGATGGGCACGCCGAGGCGGCCGCACTCGGCGAAGGAGCCGGGTGATATGACGCTGCGCCAGAGTGGCGGCCCGGGCTGCTGCACCGGACGCGGTCTCAGCGCCGGAATGTGCACCTTGTGGAACTTGCCCTCGTAGGTCAGCGGCGCCTCTCGCCAGGCGCGTTCGAGAATGTCGACTGCCTCCTCCATGCGCTCGCGGCTGTCGTGGCTGCGCAGGCCGTGGCCGACAAATTCGTACTCGTTGTAGACCGTGCCCTTGCCGATGCCGACATCGATGCGGCCCTTGCTGAGATTGTCGAGAAGGGCGAGCTGCACGGCCAGGCGCACCGGATGATGGAACGGTGTCTGCACCACGGCGAAGCCGATGCGGATGCGCTCGGTCTTCATCGCCAGCGCCGCCGCGAACATAAGCGAATCGTTGTAGACGCTCTCGCCGGTGAAATAATGCTCGGTCAGCCAGACGTCGGAGAAGCCCAATCGTTCCGCGGCGCAAACCTGCTGGATGATCTGGTCGATACGCGCACTGTCCTCGTCGGGCGAGGGCGACATGGAGAGGGTAAGCCAACCGAACTGCATGGCGCGAGCTTAGACGCCGCATGGGCGCCGTGTCATTACGAGCGGCCCGCCTGCAAAGGCGACCCTTCGGGCAATGGTCCTCCTGGTCCGCAGGGCATTCGCATATCCGCGCTCTCTACCCAGGTATGCGAATGCCCTGGCCCTGGACCGGGGGGCACATGCTCAGCTCATGAGCGGGCGGGACCTTCGACAAGCTCAGGGCCGGCAGCCCGCGGTCCGGAAGACCATGAGCGCACTACTGGATTGGGGATTGGAAGAAGGTGGATTGGAAGTAGGCGCGGAGGCCCAGAAAAAGGAAATGCCGGCGGTCCACCCCAGACATGCCGGCACTCCACGCACTTCACAGTCAGCGCGGGCAAGCCCTAGATAAGCCCCAAGACGTACCTTTTCCTGCCCAGCAAGCTGACGGTAGTAGTTATGCTGTAGTTGCATCCTGAAGGCAAGAGGATACGGGAACGCATATCTACTGCAGCGTTACGGTCAGGCTGAAAAGCGCGCCAGCGGCGCCGATCGGGCCGACCGTAATCAGGTAATTGCCGGTGGCCGGGAGGGCTCCCATCCAGGCCTGCGCATTGTCCGCGGACCCGGCGCCCGGCAGCGTCCGGCCGGTGATGAGCGGGCTTCCATCGGCCGCGCGGGCGATGGTCGTGTCCGGTCCATAAACCTGAAAAGCCAAGCCAGCTGCGGGATTCAGCGACACGGTCATCGTCTGTCCGGCCTGGGCCGCCACATAGTAAAGCGTGCGGCTACCCGGTTGGGCGTGGCCGCTGACGGTCACCGTCGACGAGCCCGGGGCGAAAGTGATCGTCGACATGGACGGCAGGCTCGACGGCTGCCCCAACGCTGCCAGGGGCAGAATGGTTGCGGCGAGTGCGACAATAAGTGCCACCCGGACCCGCGCCCGGGGCGGTCCGATTTGATCTCCGTCATTGCGCGGCATCGCTCTCCTGGCCCTGCGGGCGTCTTTCCTTCTTAGCTCTCAGACCTTAAGATGCCTCGCTTTCCCAGCGTTTGGCACTCGGAAAGCATATGGCTCACATCAGACTGAACACCCATCCGGCGCAGGGTGGCCAAGCGGCCCCCGCGGTGGTCTGGGGCGCGCGCGATCCCAAGGTGAGAGGCCCTGTCGTCGGCACGGTGGCGAACCCGGCTCGGCGCAACGCAATCGGCGTCCATTCGGGCAGCTACGGCATCTACCGCGCACTCGCCATTGCGGCCCAGGAACTGAAGCCCAGCCATCGTCCGGACTTCACGAATACCGCCCCCGCCGAGCCGATCGGGCCGTTCGAGAGCTGGTTCGACCCCAAGAAGATCGTCTCGCTCGATCCGTGGGGCCACATGGTGGCCGACGTCTTCGCCGACAAGCTCGCGGCAGGCTGGGACATCCGCCCGACCATCGCGGTCACCAAGGCGCACGTCCAGATGCCCGAGATCAAGGACGCGATCGCGGCCGGCCGCCTGCGCCCCGACAACGATCTCCTGATGCCGAACGGCGACGTGCGGGTGACCAAGGCGGCGGTCGAGCCGGTGTGGTGGCTGCCCGGCATTGCCGAGCGTTTCGGCGTCAAGGAAAGCGATCTGCGCCGTACGCTCTTCGAGCATACCGGCGGCATGTACACCGAGCTGGTGACGCGGCCCGACCTCGAGCTGTTCCTGCCGCCGATCGGCGGCGCCACGATCTATTTCTTCGGCGATGTCGAGAAGCTCGGCAAGCCCGAGACGAAGATTGCCTGCCGCCTCCACGACGAATGCAACGGCTCCGACGTGTTCGGCTCCGATATCTGCACCTGCCGGCCCTACCTGGCGCACGGCATCGAGATCTGCATCGACATGGCCCAGCGGGGCGGCGTCGGCGTCGTCATCTACAATCGCAAGGAAGGCCGGGCGCTGGGCGAGGTGACCAAGTTCCTGGTCTACAACGCGCGCAAGCGCCAGCCCGGCGGCGATTCGGCGGCGCAGTACTTCAACCGCACCGAATGCGTGGCGGGCGTGCAGGACATGCGCTTCCAGGAGCTGATGCCCGACCTGTTCCACTGGCTGGGCATCGCCCGCATCGATCGCTTCGCCTCGATGAGCAACATGAAGTCGGACGCCCTGCGTGAGCAGGGCATCGACGTGGTCGAGCAGGTGCCGATTCCAGACGAGCTGATTCCGGCCGACGCCCAGGTCGAGATGGATGCCAAGAAGGCGGCCGGCTATTTCACGCTGCTGAAGCCGGCGACAGCCGATCTGGCCAAGGCCAAGGGGCGGAGCCTCGATGAATAGTGCTGTGGGCGCGCCCCTCATAGGCGCTAACTTACAAAGGAACCTCACCCTGAGGAGCGGCCCGCAGGGCCGCATCTCGAAGGGACGGCAGCGTGGCAGGTGCTGCGACACTGCTTGTTCAGCGATTTCGTCTGCGGCCCATCCTTCGAGACGTCCGCTACGCGGCCTCCTCAGGATGAGGTTTTCGTTGGGTCGTCGACCAAAGTTCGCGCCTATGGGCGCGCCACGGGAGCGGCGCGCTTAGCCATGAATGAGTTGTCTGCGTACCTGCGCACGCCCGTGGCGATCCGCGAGCGTGCCGAAGGCATGCTCAAATACGTCGAAGATGGTCGCTCCGCCTGGTTCGCGGTCGATCCCAACGGACTCGAAGCCGCGGTGCAGGCGACCCTCGACATCACGCGCCGTCGCTTTCCCAACCCGGCGACGATCCCATTTCACTCGCGCTGGCGGCAATTCGAGGCCGGCGGCCGCGACCGCTGGTCCGAGCTCGCTGCCCGGTTGGCTGGGATGCCGCGGGAAGAGATCGCCCGGCGACGTATCGACCTCGCCGTCGTCTCGGTGCTGCTCGATGCCGGCGCCGGACCCGACTGGTCCTATCGCGAGCCTGGCGGCGGCGAGACCTTCGCCCGCTCGGAAGGGCTGGGGGTGGCGAGCCTGCACATGTTCGCCGCCGGCGCCTTCAGCCGCGACCGCACCGATCCTTTGCGCGTCGACGCCGAACGGCTGGCCAACCTGACGCCGGCCGACATCGCGTTCGGGTTCCAGGTGCGGGCGCACAACCCCCTGACCGGCCTCGAGGGGCGTGCCGAGTTGCTGCGCAAGCTGGGCGCCACGGGGCTGGCGCGGCCCGGCGCCTTGTTCGACATCCTCGCGGTCGCGGGCGAGGTGAAGGCCGAATCGATTCTCGCGACCGTGCTCGACAAGCTCGCGTCGATCTGGCCGCGGCCGATGGGCGATGTCTGGCCGCATCCGGCGCTTGGGCTGGTGCCCTTCCACAAGCTGTCGCAGTGGCTGTCCTATTCGCTGGTCGAGCCGTTCGAAGGCGCCGGCCTGAAGGTCGTCGAGCTGGATCGCCTGACCGGCCTGCCCGAGTATCGCAACGGCGGGTTGCTGGTCGACGCCGGCGCACTTCGGCCCAAGCAGGCGGCGCTGCTGCAGCAATCCTTTGAGCCCGGCGACGAGCCGATCGTCGAATGGCGCGCGCTGACGGTGGCGCTGCTCGATCGCATTGCCGGCCATGTGCGCGGCCATCTCGGCCTCGATGCCGCGCGCCTGCCGCTGGTCAAGGTGCTGGAAGCGGGCACCTGGTTCGCCGGGCGCGTACTTGCTGCAGAACGGCGCCCGGGGGGCGGGCCGCCGATTGCCGTTGCCAGCGACGGCACCGTGTTTTGACAAAGCACCGTTGTCATCCCGAGCGTAGCGAGGGACCTTTCAAGCTGAGGCCATGAGCAAAGGTCCCTCGCTGCGCTTGGGGGTTTTTTGGGGAGAGCTGAGATGTCCTTGCCGAAGTCGGTCCACGTCGTCAGCCATCCGCTGGTGCAGCACAAGCTCACCAAGATGCGCGACCGCCAGACCTCGAGCACAAACTTCCGCCGTCTGCTGCGCGAGATGGGTCTGCTGCTGGGCTACGACGCCACGCGCGACCTGCCGCTGGTCGAGACCGGCATAGAGACGCCGATCGCGGCGATGAAGGCACCGTTGCTCGACGGCAAGAAGCTGGTGGTCGTGCCGATCCTGCGCGCCGGGCTGGGGTTGGCCGAGGGCATCATCGATCTGGTGCCGCTTGCCCGCATGGGTCATGTCGGGCTCTATCGCGATCCGCGCACGCTGCAGGCGGTCGAATATTACTTCAAGATCCCGCAGGACATCTCCGACCGCGACGTCATCGTCTGCGATCCCATGCTGGCGACCGCGCATTCGGCGATCGCCGCCGTCGATCGCCTGAAGGAGTCGGGCGCCAAGCGAATCAAGTTCATTTGCGTGCTGGGCTCGGTGCAGGGTGCCAATGCTTTCGCAGAGGTTCACCCCGACGTGCCGGTATTCACAGCGGCGGTCGATGCGGAGCTCAACGATCACGGGTATATTGTCCCCGGCCTGGGAGACGCGGGCGACCGCCTCTTCGGGACCAAGTAGAAGCAATAAAGGGGAGTACCGATGTCTCCGGATCTCAAGTATCTCCTGTTCTCCACGATCCTGTGCTTCGTCCAGGTGCTGGTCGCCGCGTCGGGCGCCAACACCCAGGTCGGCCTGAACACGCTTGCCGGCAATCGCGAGAGTCTTCCCGATATCACCGGCTGGGCCGGCCGCGCCAAGCGGGCGCATCTCAACATGATCGAGAACCTGGTGCTGTTCGCTGCCCTGGTCCTGATCGCCGCCGCCGCCGGCAAGGCCAACGCGACGACGGCGATGGGCGCCATGATCTTCTTCTGGGCGCGTCTTGCCTACGCGATCATCTACGTGATCGGCATCCCCTGGCTGCGCACCGTTGTCTGGTTCGTCTCGGTGATCGGCATGGCCATGATCGCCTGGGCCCTGCTGCAGGCGCTCTGAGTCTTCTCCTCCCCAGCTTCGCTGGGGAGGTGTCCGCGTCATCGCGGACGGAGGGGGCATGAGTCACAGTCGCGGTGCTTATGACCCCTCCGTCGCCGTAAGACGGCGACACCTCCCCAGCGAAGCTGGGGAGGAAGGAGATACGGGCGCCGCCTAACAGCCGCCTCGCACCTCGATACGTCGCGCCCGATTTGGCTTTCCCTTCGCCTACCCGTGATCCAGAACGACGGGCAATCACAAGCGTTCAGCGGAGGAGCGCCATGCAACGACTCGCCACAGGCTACGGCCTCATCGAGGGGCCGGTGTGGGATCCGTCTCGCGGTCTCTATTTCAGCGACGTCCTCAATGGCGGCGTGTCCCTGCTCGACCGGGCCGACCAGGTGTCGGTGGCGGTGCCCAAGCGACGCGGCATCGGCGGCATGGCGCTGCATGCGGGGGGTGGTCTGGTGGTCGGCGGGCGAGACATTGCCGTCGTCGGCCGCAGCGATGGCGCGACGCACCAGCTCCTCGCCCAGGAAGCGATCCCCGGTGCCACCGGCTTCAACGACCTCACGACCGACCGGGCGGGCCGCGTCTATGTCGGCTCGCTCGCCTTCCGCGTGTTCGGCGGCGATCCGCCCAAGCCCGGCCATCTGCACGTGATCGATCTCGACCGCAGCATGCGCACGGTGTCGGACGGCATCATGCTGACCAATGGCCTCGGCTTCTCGGCCGACGGCAAGCTGCTCTACCATTGCGACGCCCGCTCCGGCCTGGTGCGCGTCTACGACGTGAAGGCCGACGGCAGCGTCGGCCCGTGGCGGACTTTCGCGACTCTCGCCGCCGGCGGCGTTCCCGACGGTCTGAAGGTGGCGAGCGACGGCTCGGTGTGGGTTGCCGACGCCCATGGCGGCCGGGTCGTCGTGTTCAACCCGGACGGCAGCCATCGGCGCGACCTGCCGGTGCCCCTGCCGATGGTCACCAGCCTGTGCTTCGGCGGCGACGACCTGCGCGACCTCTATGTCGTCACCGGATCGCGCGGCGGTCCGTCGGAAAATTGCGGCAGCGTGTTCCGCACCAAGGTCGATGTCCCGGGACTGGCGCTGCACCCGGCGCGCGTCGCGGTATGAGGATCGATGCAGCACAAGTTCTTGTCGTCCTGAACGAAGTGAAGGACCTCATCGCCGTCAGATGCTGGCGTGCTCCGCAACCTCTGGCGATGAGATCCTTCGCTGTGCTCAGGATGACACGATAAGCGTTGGCTTAGTCCGGCTCCTCACCGCCCGTGCTGGCCTGGCGCGGTCGTGCCCATGGCTTCGACGGCGAGCTCGACCGGGATGCTGCCGGCCTTCTCGAACACCAGCGTCGCCGGCACCTTGGTGTCTCGTGCGAACGGTGCCTTCAGCTCCATGAACATCAGGTGCAGCCCGCCCGGCTTCAGCGTCACCGTGGCGCCGGGCGGCAGCTCGATGCCCTTGGCCAGCTCGCGCATGCGCATGATGCTGCCCTCCATCGTCATCTCGTGCAACTCGACCTTGCCGGCGCTGGGGCTTGTCACGGCAATCAGGCGGTCGGGTGTCGTGCCCGTGTTGGTGATGACCAGGTAACCGCCGCCCGTTGGCGCGGTCGGCGGCGTCGCCCGGGTCCACGGCTGCTTGATCTCGATGGCGCCGAGCTTGTAGTCGGCGGCTTCGACGGTGACGGCGATCAGCGCCAGGACACTGGCCAGCGCGGTGCGAATGATCGGCATAGCAAAGACCTCAGGGACGGGAAGTGCGTTGGGTATCGAGCCAGGCGCGAACCTGGGCAAGATCGGCGACGCCGGGCAGAACGGTTGCCTCGCCCGTGGCGTCGATCATGATCGTGCGCGGCAGCTCGCCGGCCCAGGCCGGGTCGATCTCGTAGCGCAGGCGCTCGTAGAAGCGGTCGGTGAAGCTCCAGCTTTCGCTGCCGGAGAGACCGGCCTTGTCGAGGGTCGCTGCGACACGGCCGGGATCCTGCGGCAGCGGATCGGCGGCGATCAGCACGAGCTTCAGATCCGGCCGTTCCCGGCGCAGCTTGCCCCAATGCGGCAGCTCGACCAGGCAGGGGCCGCAGGTGAGTCCCCAGAAATGGATCACCGTCGGCCGACCAGTGTGGCTGGCGCGCAGCTTGGCCCAGCTGCCGCGCTCGAAGGCGAATGGGCTGGTCGGTTCGGCGTTGGCGAACGACGCCATCGCGAGGAGGAGGGCGAGCAGGATCGACAGTCTCATGGCTGGTCCTCCAACGGGATCAGGCGATAGCCCTGCGACTTGGTGAGCCACGACAGGTACGCCCGCCCGGCATGGCTGACCAGCAGCGGGTGATCGGAGGCATCGTCGGTTTCGGCGACCGCGCGCGCGGTGCTCCAGGTCACGCCGCTGTCGCGCGAGACCTGCCAGCGCACGACCACCTTGTTGCCGTCGAATTCCTTCCACACGAGGTGGACGGCACGGCCATCGGCGAGCAGGTACGGCCGCGCCGGCTGGCGGTCGGGTGAGGACAGGGCGCGCGGCGCGCCGAAGGCTGCGTTGGCCGTCTCGGCGCGGGCATAGAACAGGCCCTTGCGCGCCTTGCCATCGGTGAACCAGGCGACGTGCTGCGATCCATCCGGCGCGACGGCGAGGCTGGGGCCATGATGGGGGCACGCCTCGATCTTCCAGTCGTCGGTGCTGACGCGGCGCGGCGGGCCGGGCGTCGTCGCATCCTTGAAGGTGACGACGGCGTGGTCGCGCACCGATCCGGGGAAGATGTTGCGGAAGGCGATCACGGGACGGCCGGGCCCGGCGAAGGCGAGACCGAGCCGACAGCATTCGCAAGTGTTGTCGAGCGCGATGTCGGTCTTGCCGAACGCCGCGCCGTCGTCCTCCCAGGCATAGGCGAGCGCGGCGCCGGCGTAGGCTTTGCCGGCGGCGCGCGCCGGCGCGATGTTGCGCTTGTCGAGCCAGGTGGCGAATACCCGTCCGGCCGGATCGATGCCGGCGATCTCGAAGCGCTGGCTGGTCGTGTCCGCGGTGATCGGACGGGGCTTCGTGAAGGTGGCGCCACCGTCGCTCGAGCGGGCGAGGAAGGCGCGGCCGTTGAAGTTCTTGTCCTGGAAAATGCCGAAGGTGACGACCAGGCTTCCCTTGGCATCGACCGCGATCCGCGCGCGCGCGTCGGGTCCCCAGTCGAGGTTCATCGGCTCGGGCGTCACCATCACGGGCGCGGAGAAGGTCTTGCCGAGGTCGGTCGAGCGCAGCACGGCGATGCGGTCGACCATCGGCCGCACCAGCCACAGCGTGCCGTCCGGGGCGAAAGCCGGCGCGGCGGTGAAGGCCTCGGGCGCGTTGCCCGCCTTGCCGTGCTGGTGCTGCTGTGCGACGGCGGTGGAACCGGACAGGAAGAGCGCGGCAAGTGCCAACAGCAGACGCATCAGAACCTCACTCTCAAGCCGGCGATTGCCGTCAGGGGCATGCCGAGCTGCGGGATCGCCGAAGGGTTCACGGTCGACCCCTCGAACGACGTCAGCGAGTAGCCCTGAGCCAGATACTGGACATTCGTCAGGTTCTGGATGCTGCCATAGATATCGACATCCTTGGCAGGCGACCAGCGCACGCCAAGGTCGATCAGGGTGGCGCCATCGTTCAGTGTCGTGTGACCGGTGTCGTTCCAGTACGGCGGGAACGCCTTCAGGGAGGCCGTGAGGACCAGGTTCTCGAGCGGGCGCCATTCCACGCCGGCCGTGAACATGTAGGTCGGCACCTGGCCGAGCTGGACGCCGGTGCGCACCAGGGTCGGATTGATCGAGCTGGTGAGATAGGCGACCGTGTTGGTGAAGCTTCCCATCAGCCTGAGCTGCTCGAACGGCTGCCAGGTTGCGATCAGCTCGAGTCCCTGGAACGTGGCGTTACCGACGTTCTGGTATTGGCGGACCGTCGTGAAGGCCGGGCTGAGACCGGCCGCCGAGACGAACGGTGCGGCGCAGACCGGGTTTGTATTGCATACCGTCACGAAGTCGATGAAGTTGTCGAGGTTGTTGTTGAAGTAGGTGCCCGAGAGGGTGAAGCCCTTCCATTCGAAGTCGAAACCGACCTCCTGGCCGAAATTCGTCATTGGCTGCAGATTGGGATTGATCGTCGTGTAGCTCGTGCCGCTGGCGAAGACGCGATACATCTGGTTCATGCCGGGAGCCGAGAAGTTGCGGTAGATCGCCGCGCGCAAGGTCAGCTCGTCACTGGCGTAGAATTTCAGGCCGACGCGCGGGTCGAAGCTCGAGGCGCTGGCGTTGGGCACCACGTTGAGCGTGCTGGAGCTCTGGGTCAGCACGCTGGCGTTCATTGCTTGCCAGAAGTCGCCGCGCACGCCGACCGTGACGTCGATCGGCAGCCCACCGAAGCGATAGGTGCCCTGGCCGAACACGCCCTGCAGCCGATGCTCGCCGTTGACGACGAAGGTCGTCGGGTTGGCGCTCACGCTGGCATAGAGGTTATTGTAGTCGGTGATCAGGGTGCGGCGGGCATCGACGCCGATCTTGACGTCGCGCAAAGGGCCGAAATTCGCGTCGTAGAAGAGCGAGCCGCCCTGGTCGGCGTTGGGGGCAGCCTCGATCTGGCTGACGAACTGGTTGAGAAAGCTCGTGTTGTTCAGCGTGTAACCGCCGCTCGCCACGTTGATGGTGCCGAATGAGCCGCTGCTCAGCCAGCCGCTGAAATTGATCGAGGACTTGTCGTCGATCTGGTAGCTGCCGCCCAGCAGCAGGCGCCAGGTCGACCAGTTGTTGTGGGCGAAGGTCCAGACCAGCCCGTCCTCGTAGGTCTGGTTCCAGTAGGCCTTGGCGAAGATTTTCAGCTTGTCGCCCGGCGCCAGGAAGACGCTCGCCGCGATGTTGTCGGCCTTGGAGGCTGTCGGCACCAGGTTGGCATTCTGGTACTGCGCCGGCGTCAGGTTGTAGCCCGAGCTCTGGGCGTGGTTGTAGCTCGCCCCGACCTTGACCTTGTCGTTGACGATATAGCTGCCGGCGACTTCCGCGGTGCCGGTGTTGTAGCTGCCGAAGCTCGTGTCGGCTGCCGCGCCCGTCTTCGTCGGTTCCCGGGTGACGATGTTGATCACGCCGCCCATCGCCATGTTGCCCCACAGGCTGGTGGCGCCGCCGCCGCGGATGACCTCGATGCGCTCGACCGAGTTCTTGGGGATGGTGCTCCAGTTGATGGTGCGGAAATAGGGATCGTTGATCGGCACGCCGTCGACCATGACCAGCGTGTTGATCGTCGTGCTGGTGCCGAAGCCGCGGATGTTGACCGGCTGCGCGGTGGGATGCAGCTGGCCGGTCGGGATGTTGGGCAGCCAGACGCCCGGGATGCGGTTCACGATCTGGTCGACGCCGGTCTCGGGCAGGGCCTGGATCTGCTCGCGCGTCAGCAGCGTGGTGCTGACGTCGAGCCTGTCGAGTGCCGAGCCGCGGCCGGCGGTCACGGTGATGGGCGGCAAGTCGACGGCCGGTGCGGCCGGATCGGCAGGCGGTGGTTGCTGCGCTTCGGCGAACGCAGGAACGAGGGCCAACAGCCCAAGAGCGGCGCACGTCGCCGCCCGGATGGAAAACATGAGCACTCTCCCCAACTGACAAACGAATGCCGCGCGTGGGCACGCGCGGCGGGTTCATGGGTCAGGCGGGGAGGGGCGGTGCGCGTGGTTGACTGGGTCCGTCGCGGATGCCGACCGGCGCCATCGCCTCTTGCGTGAGGACGGGCCGTTCGACGGAGGGGGATGGCAGGCCGACGATGACGAACAGCGACGGCGGCTCGCTCACCTGGGTCGCGTGGGCGAGCCCGAGGCAGCATTCGTGCAGCTTGCCCGCAACCGGCGTCGCGCCGTCGCGATCGGCTTCGGCCGAAGCGCCGGGCAGGCACATCGCCGCCCACGGCGTCCCTCCACCGTCGCGCATCAGCGCGGCGTGGACAAGCGGTTGCAGGAAGTTGAGCGTGACCGCAAACAACGCCACGGCGAAAGCCGCCGCGCGCCAACCCGATGCGGGGTGATTGCGATCCATGCCCCAGCTACGCACGAATGCCGGCGAAACGGAAGGGGCGGGTTGTCGCTTATCTCTAATCCTCCCCCGTCTTACGGGGGAGGTGCCCCGAAAGGGGTGGAGGGGGAAGGCCTCAGACGAGACGAGATTGACGGCGCGCACCACTCCGATGGCGCTCTTCTTGTCGATTGCATATCCCATGAGCGCCATCGGAGTGGCGCGCTCCCAGCGCATGACGCGTCTTTCGGCAAAGTCATGTTAGCGCCAATGAGTGGCGCGCTCCCGGCGAGGAGTCGTCTTACAGTTCCAGCGCCGCCAGCCGCGGATCGCCGGTCGTCTGCGCGAAAATCCTGAGCTGCCACAGGGCAGCGAGGTGGAGGCCGGGGATCTCGAGCCGGCCGTCGCCCAGCTCGGCGATGAACTGGCGCCACGGGACGACGTGTGGGCGGATGACCTCGCCGGGGTCGAGCGACTGGCCGGCGATACGGCGCGCGTCGAGCGCGAGGAAGGCATGCACGCGGTTGTTCTGGCGCGCGGTGTTGGCGGTCGACGAGCCCAGAGCATGCCATTCATCGGCGGCGTATCCCGTCTCTTCCAGGAGCTCGCGCTGCATGGCGGCGAGCAGGTCCTCGCCGTCGTGGTCCGGGGTGCCGCACGGCAGCTCGATCGAAAGCCGGCCGACGCCGTGGCGGTACTCCTCGATCAGCACGATGTGATGGTCCGAGGTGAGCGCCACGGCGCAGATCCATTCGGGGAACTCGATGGTGTGGTAGGGCGACAGGATGGTGCCGTTGGGCACGCGCACCGTGTCGCTGCGCAACGCCAGCCAGCGATCTCGGTAGCTGTACCTGGTCTCGAGCACTTGCCACCGCTCGACCGCAACGGGCTTCCTGTCGTCTGCCATCACACGGCGGTCCAGCCGCCGTCGACGATCAGCTCGGCGCCGGTGACGTACGACGATTCGTCCGACGCCAGGAACAGGATGGCGTAGGCCACCTCGTCGACCTCGCCGGCGCGACCGAGCGGCACGCCCTTCAGGGTCTTGGCGCGGGTCGCCGGATCGGCGGTACGGCCGGAGGTGCGCATCGGCGGCATCAGGCCGGGATGGACCGAGTTGATGCGGATGCCGTCGCGTCCGTGCTGGGCGGCGGCCGCCTTGGTGATCAGCCGCACCGCGCCCTTGGAGGCGTTGTAGCCGACATGGATGTTGCCCTGGCCGACGATGCCGGAGACCGACGACAGGTTGATCACCGAGCCGCGACCGGCCTTCTTCATCGCCGCGATGCCGTGCTTCATGCCGAGGAAGACGCCGGTCGCATTGATCCCCATCAGCCGGTTCCACGCCGCCGTGTCGTAGAGATCCTGCTCGGCCGAGCCCGAGATGCCGGCATTGTTGACCAACACGTCGAGATGACCGTGGTCGGCCATGATGCGGTCGATCAGGCCCTTCCACTGCCCCTCGTCGGTGACGTCGAGATGGGCATAGCTCGCCTTTCCGCCCGCCTTGTTGATGTCGGCGACCACCGCCTCGCCTTCCTTGTCGAGCAGGTCGGCCACGACCACCGCCTTGGCGCCTTCGCGGGCAAGCAGGCGGGCCGTCGCAGCACCCATGCCGCCGGCCGCGCCGCTGACCAGGGCGACCTTGTCCTTCATACGCATTGTTTCTCTCCCGTGAGGTGAATGAAGTGGCAAATTTGATTGCGCCAATGTGACTGAGCCAATTTGACTCGGCGAATTCGATCAGGCCAGCTTGAGGCCGACGATTCCAGCCACGATGAGACCGATCGACACCATTCGCAGGGTGGATGCCGAATCACCGAACGCCGCGATGCCGACGACGAACGCCCCGACTGCGCCGATACCGGTCCACACGGCGTAGGCGGTGCCCATGGGGATGAAGCGCTGTGCCCACAAAAGCAGCGCGCCGCTCGCCGTCATCGCGGCGACTGCAAAGACGATCCATCCCCAACGGGGCCCCTGATCGGTCCAGCCGAGCTTCAGGCCGACCGGCCAGCCGATTTCGCAGATGCTCGCCAGGACGAGATAGAGCCACGCCATTCTTCTCTCCGCGTTCACATGCCGTGTCGTCGTTGACGACAGCGTGCCGGCCTGTTCTGATCGAGACTTGCACGCATCTTGCAGTATAGCGAGAGCGTCGGATGGCAATGAACTGGTGCAGGGTGATGGGAGCGGGACCATGAATGAACAAGAATTGCGCCGCCTGATCGGTGCGGTGAAGGCTGGCAAGCTGTCGCGACGCGGCTTCGTCCGGCGGATGGCGGCAGTGGGACTGGTGGCGCCGATGGCGACCCAGCTGCTGGCCTTCTCGGGTGTGGCGATGGCACAGCCCAAATCGACGTACAAACCGACCAAGCGGGGCGGCGGCGGCCTCCTGAAGGCGCTGTGGTGGCAGGGCTCGACCTTGCTCAATCCGCATTTCGCGGTCGGCACCAAGGACCAGGACGGCTCGCGCTGGTTCTACGAGCCGCTGGCCGGCTGGGATGCCGACGGCAACCTCGCGCCCGTGCTGGCCGCCTCGATCCCGGGCCGCGAGGACGGCACCCTGGCGGCCGACGGCAAGTCGGTGACCTGGAAGCTGAAGCAGGGCGTCAAGTGGCACGACGGCAAGCCGTTCACGGCCGACGACGTGGTGTTCAACTGGGCGTACGCGAAGAACCCGGCGACGGCCGCCACGACCAGCGGCTCGTACACCGACGTCATGGTCGAGAAGGTCGACGACTACACCGTCAAGGTGATCTTCAGCAAGCCCACGCCGTTCTGGGCCGACGCCTTCGTGGGGCCGCGCGGCATGATCATTCCCAAGCACCTGTTCGAGGCCTACGCCGGCGACAAGTCGCGCGACGCGCCGGCCAATCTCAAGCCGGTCGGCACCGGTCCGTACATGTTCAAGGACTTCAAGCCGGGCGACATGGTGTCGGGCGTGATCAACCCCAACTACCACATGCCCAACCGCCCGTACTTCGATGCTTTCGAGATGAAGGGCGGCGGCGACGCCGTGTCGGCGGCGCGCGCGGTGCTGCAGACCGGCGAGTTCGACTTCGCCTGGAACATGCAGGTCGAGGATGAGATCCTCCAGCGCCTGGAGAAGGGCGGCAAGGGCAAGGTCGTCATCTCCCCCGGCGGCAACATCGAGCACATCCAGCTCAATACCACGGACCCGTGGACCGAGGTCGACGGCGAGCGTTCGAGCCTCAAGACCAAGCATCCGACCCTGTCGGATCCGGCGGTGCGTCAGGCCCTCTCGGTGCTGGTCGACAAGGATTCGGTCGAGAAGTTCATCTACGGCCGCACCGGCAACGCGACGGCCAACTTCGTCAACAATCCCGAGAAGTTCCGCTCCAAGAACACCAAGTTCGAGTTCAACGTCGACAAGGCGAACGACATCCTGGAGAAGGCAGGCTGGAAGAAGGGCGCCGACGGCATCCGCGCCAAGGACGGCAAGAAGCTGAAGTTCGTCTACCAGACCTCGATCAACCAGCCGCGGCAGAAGACCCAGGCGATCGTCAAGCAGGCCTGCCAGAAGGCCGGCATCGACATCGAGGTCAAGGCGGTGACGGCGTCGGTGTTCTTCTCCTCGGACGTGGCCAATCCGGACACCTATCCGCACTTCTATACCGACCTGCAGATGTACACGACGACGATGACGCAGCCGGACCCGGAAGTGTTCATGCTGCAGTTCGCCTCGTGGGAAGCGTCCGCCAAGGACAACAAGTGGCAGGGCCGCAACATCACGCGCTGGCGCAACCAGGAGTACGACGCCGTCTTCAAGGCCGCCCAGGTCGAGGTCGACCCGATCAAGCGCGCCGCGGCCTTCATCAAGCTGAACGACATGGTGGTGAACGACCAGGTGGTGATCCCGGTGGTGGCCCGCCCGGCCGTGCAGGCGATCAGCAACCAGCTCCAGGCGGCCATGAGCGGCTGGGACAACAACACCTGGGACATCCAGAACTGGTACAAGGAGACCTGAGGCGCGGGTCGTGACGATTGAGCAGCGGAGGCTGTGAGTGTCCCGACAATGGATGATCCGCCGAATACTGCTGGTGATCCCGGCCATGCTCGGGATCAGCGTCCTCCTGTACACCGTGCTGGCCCTTGCGCCGGGCGATCCGTTCTCCGAGTTGGCGCAGAATCCGGCGGTGCCGCCCGAGGTGGCGGCAGCGCTCAGGGCCAAGTTCGGCCTCGATGATCCGGTGTGGGTCCGCTACGGCCACTGGTTCACGGCGATGCTGCGCGGCGACTGGGGCTTCTCCTTCGTCAGCCGCATGGATGTCGACACGCTGATCCTGCAGCGCTTGCCGACCACCCTGGTGGTGATCGGCGCCGCCCAGCTCATCGCCATCCTGGTCGCCCTGCCGGTCGGCGTGCTGGCCGGCATCCGGCCCTATTCGATCTTCGACCAGATCGCCAACACGCTGGCCTTCATCGGCTTCTCGCTGCCGACCTTCTTCACCGGTTTGCTGCTGATCCTGGTGTTCTCGATCCAGCTCGACTGGCTGCCCTTCGTCTACCGGGCCGACATCAACGCCACCGGCTGGAAATTCTACTGGGAGCACGTCAAGCAGTCGATCATGCCGGTCATGGTGCTCGGCCTGTTCCAGGGCGCCTCCCTGGTGCGCTACGTGCGCTCCTCGGTGCTCGACGTCGTCCGCCTGGACTACGTCATCACGGCGCGCTCCAAGGGCATCGGCGAGCGCAAGGTGATCACCAAGCATGTGGTGCGCAATGCGCTGATCCCGGTCGTCACGCTGGTCATGCTGCAGATGCCGGTGGTGTTCGGCGGCGCCATCGTCACCGAGCAGATCTTCCGCGTCCCCGGCATCGGCTCGCTCCTGATCTCGGCCATGCTGGCCAACGACACGCCGGTGGTGATGGCCGTCACCTTCGTCTTCTCCTGCCTCGTCGTCCTCTGCAACCTGATCGCCGATGTCCTCTATGCCTGGCTCGACCCCCGCATCTCCTACCGCTGAGGCGCGCCCATGACCGTCACCCAGGGTGCGCCAACCCGTGCCACCGCCCAGCCTGCAGCGGCGGCAGCAACGCCGGCGCGCAGGAAACAGCATTTCTCGCCCTGGCAGGAGGTGTGGCGTCGCTTCCGGCGTCATCGGCTCGCCCTGGCGAGCGCGGTCGTGCTGGGCCTGATCGTCGCCACGGTCGTTTTCGGGCCGCTCGTCTGGACGGTGCCGATCAACGAGATCGACTTCGCCGCCAAGCTGCAGGGGCCGAGCTGGGCGCACCCGCTCGGCACCGACGATCTCGGCCAGGACGTGCTGGCCCGCATGATCTATGGCGGGCGCATCTCGCTTGCCGTCGGCCTGGCGGCGATGGTCGTCGCCATCTTCGTCGGCGTGCTGGTCGGCGCGGTCGCCGGCATGGCGAGCGGCAAGGTCGATGCCGTGCTGATGTGGCTCGCCGACCTGTTCCTGTCGCTGCCGACCTTGCCGCTGCTGCTGCTGATCATCTACCTGTTTCGCGATTCGCTGAAGGCGGTGTTCGGCGTCGAGGGCGGCATCTTCATCATGATCGTGATCGTGATCGGCGGCCTGCGCTGGATGCCGGCGGCCCGCCTGGTGCGCGCCCAGTTCCTGTCGTTGCGCGAGAAGGAGTTCGTCGAGGCGGCGCGCGCTCTCGGCGCCTCGCGCAGCCGGCAGGTCATCCAGCACATCCTGCCCAATGCCCTGGGGCCGGTGATCGTGGCCGCCACCATCGACGTCGCCGCCGCGATCATCCAGGAATCGACCCTGTCGTTCCTCGGCCTCGGCTTCCCGCCCGACATCCCGACCTGGGGCCGCCTGCTGGCCGATGCCAAGGACTATCTCGACATCGCGCCGCACTGGGCGCTGGCGTCAGGCGCCGCGATCTTCCTCACCGTGCTGTCCATCAATTTCATCGGCGATGGGCTGCGCGACGCGCTCGACCCGCGCCGCGTCATCTGAGGGGTCCGTGGTCGAAACGCTGCTCGAGATTCGCGGGCTGAAAACCTGGTTCAAGACCGACGACGGCATGGTTCGCGCCGTCGACGGCGTCGACCTGCGGATCGACCACGGCGAGACCGTGGGGGTGGTGGGCGAATCGGGTTGCGGCAAGACCGTGACCGCGCGCTCGGTGCTGAAGCTGATCGACATGCCGCCCGGCCGCTTCGAGGACGGCAGGATCCTGTGGCGCGGCCGCGACCTGATCCCGCTCGGCGACGAGGAGATGAACAAGATCCGCGCCCGCGAGATCGCCATCATCTTCCAGGAGCCGATGACCTCGCTCAACCCGGTCTACACGGTGGGCGACCAGATCGCCGAGGTGATCGGGTTGCACCAGAAGCTGGGACGCAAGCAGGCCCTCGCGGGCGCCGCCGAGATGCTGCGCCTGGTCAACATTCCCAACCCGCAGCGCCGCGTGCACGACTACCCGCACCAGTTCTCGGGCGGCATGCGCCAGCGCGTGATGATCGCCATGGCGCTGTCGTGCCAGCCCAAGCTCCTGATCGCCGACGAGCCGACGACGGCGCTCGACGTCACCATCCAGGCGCAGATCCTCGAGCTGATGCAGGAGATGAAGGAGCGCTTCGGCATGGCGATCATGCTGATCACCCATGCCATGGGAGTGGTCGCCGAGACCTGCCAGCGGGTGACGGTGATGTACGCCGGCAAGGTGGTGGAGGAGGCGCCGGTCGGCGAGCTGTTCGGCCAGCCGCGCCATCCCTATACCCAGGGCCTGATCCGCTCGATCCCGCGCGTCGACCGGGCGGCCGAGAAGAAGCAGCGGCTGGAGGCGATCTCGGGCACGGTGCCCAGCCTGCTCGACCCGCCGCCGGGCTGCCGTTTCGCCGCGCGCTGCCGCTACGCCAGCGACATCTGCGTGCACGAGATGCCACCCCTCAAGGAGGTGTCGCCCGGCCACTTCGTGCGGTGCGTGCTGTGAGTGTCCAGGAAGCCGGCGCGGGCGACGCGCTCCTCTCGGTGCGCAACCTGCGCAAGCACTTCGCCGTCAAGGGCGGCGTGTTCGTGCGCGAGATCGATCGCGTGCACGCCGTCGACGGCGTGAGCTTCGACATCGGCGCCGGCGAGACACTGGGGCTGGTGGGCGAGTCGGGGTGCGGCAAGTCGACGACCGGCCGCTGCATCCTGCGGCTGATCGAGCCCAGCTCGGGCGAGATCACGTTCAAGGGGGCCGACGTCACGCGCATGGACGCCACGGCGCTGCGCTCGCTCAGGCGCGACATGCAGATCATCTTCCAGGACCCGTACGCCTCGCTCAATCCGCGGCTGACGGTGGGCGCCATCATCGGCGAGGCGCTGACGATCCATAAGCTCGCCGGCTCGCGCCAGGCGCAGGAAGACCGCGTCGTCCAGCTGCTCGAGACGGTGGGCCTGCAGCCCGACCACATGCGCCGCTTCCCGCACGAGTTCTCGGGCGGCCAGCGCCAGCGCATCGGCATCGCCCGCGCGCTCGCCGTCGAGCCCAAGCTGATCGTGTGCGACGAGCCGGTGTCGGCGCTCGACGTCTCGATCCAGGCCCAGGTGATCAATCTCCTGGAGGATCTGCAGGAGCAGTTCGGCCTCACCTACCTGTTCATCGCCCACGATCTCAGCGTGGTCGAGCACATCTCCAACCGGGTGGCGGTGATGTATCTCGGTCGCGTGGTCGAGATCGCCCCGGCGCGCGAGCTCTACGAGACGCCGCTGCACCCCTATACCGAGGCGCTGCTGTCGGCCGTGCCGATCCCCGATCCCACGGTCAAGCGCAAGCGCATCATGCTGCAGGGCGACGTGCCCAATCCGATCCGGCCGCCGTCGGGCTGCCATTTCCACACGCGCTGCCCGATCGCCAGGCCCGACTGCGCCCAGCGCGTCCCCGAGCTGCGCGAAAGCCGCCCCGGCCACTGGGTGTCCTGCCACTACAGAGGCTGAGGACGGTAGGGCGTTCGCATATGGGCGCTCTCTCATTTTCCTCCTCAACTCTGTTGGGGTCGGCATTTTGGCCGCAAGCGGCCAAAAGCCTGTGGTGTCGCCGTCTTCGGCGACGGAGGGGTCATGAGCAGCGGGACTGAGGCCTGTGACCCCTCCGCCCCGTATGACGGGGCACCTCCCCAGCGAAGCTGGGGAGGAAAGTGAAAGCGCGCCCATATGCGAATGCTCTGCCCAAGTGGAGAGAGGAGTCTGAATCGGGAATTCACCCCTTCGGTGTGAAGACGTCGAGGTCGCCGAGGCCGATCGACTTCTCGATCTCGTGCACCTTCTTGGCGACCTTCTCGAAGCCGTCGGCGCCGAAGGCCTGGCGCTGGCTCTTCTCCATCTGGTCGGCGATCTCCTGGTACTCGTCGCGGGTCACGAGGTGGCGCAGCGTCGGATAGACGTCGGTCGCCACGCGCGCCATGTGCGGCCGGTACAGGATGATGAAGGCCTGGATGTCGGGGGCCATGGCTTCGCGCGGCTGCCGATTGCGGGCCTGCGGCGCGGCGGCGACGATGCGCTCGGTGAGCTTGCGTCCGGCGGCGTGCTGGATGATCAGGAGGTTGACCAGCTCGACCATGCGTCCGGCGGTCTTGAAGCGCGGGAACACCAGCTCCTCTTCCTGCTTCTCGTGATGGCCGTGGATGAAGTCGAGGACGATGCGGGCCGAGACCTCGATCACCGCCGGATCGATATCCTCGCCCTGGCCGAGCCGCCGCATGGCGCTTTCGTAGATCAGCAGGATGCGGGCCAGCACCGCGTTCTCGCGCATCAGCCTCTCGGCCGGCGAGATGGTTTCGTCGGAATGCTTCTTCTTGGTGTCCTGCGCCTGGCCGGGCAGAGCCAGTGCCGCCGTAGCCAGACCTGCTGCTCCCACACCCGCACGCAGCAACGTGCGCCGCCCTGATGTTCCAATCATGACGCCACTCCTGTTCCCGATGCCGGGAAACGGGCGGCGGCGGGATGGGTTCCTTCTCATCCTCCTCCCCAGCTTCGCTGGGGAGGTGTCGCGTCATACGCGACGGAGGGGTCATGAGCAGCGGGACTGAGGCTCATGACCCCTCCGTCGCCGCAAGACGGCGACACCTCCCCACGCAAAGCGTGGGGAGGAGGGCTGATCGTCACTGCGTGCCGAGCTTCCAGCCGACCTCCTTGGCGAAGGACTGGAAGAACTCGACGTCATAGGCCTGTTCCGGTGTCTCGCGCACGCGGCGGTCGATCTTCTCGGCGTCGGCGCCGACCAGGATGCGCCAGCGCTCGGCCTTGACGCCGTCGAGGATGATCGTTGCCGCCTGGGCGGCGCTGGTCGGGGCGTCCTCGAGGAAGCTGCGGGCACGCGCGGCCGCCAGCCGGGCGACGTCGTCGTCCGACAGCCTGGTGACGTCGAAGCCCATCGAGGCGATGCGGGCGCGGATCTGGGCGATCTCGGTGGCGTTCATCGTGTCGCTGAGGTTGCCGCTCTGGATCTTGCGCGAGTTCGACACGATCGAGGTGCCGATGTGGCCCGGCATCACCACCGAGCACTTGATGTGTGGCGCGTTGAGGCGCAGGTCGGTCTGCAACGCCTCGCTGAACCCTTTCACGGCGAACTTCGCCGCGCTGTAGGAGGTATGCGGCACCATCGGGCCGACCGAGGCCCAGAAGCCGTTGATGCTGCTGGTGTTGACGATGTGGCCCTGGTCGGCCTTCAGGAGCATCGGCAGGAAGGTGCGCGTGCCGTAGTAGACGCCGAACCAGCAGATGTTGAAAGTGCGCTCCCATTCCTCGCGGCTGTTGGCGATCATGCTGCCGCCGCCGCCGATGCCGGCATTGTTGAACAGCAGGTGAATCTTGTCGGTATCGTGCTGCTCGGCGACCTCGCCGGCAAAGCGCTTGAGGTCGTCCTCGCTGGCGACGTCGGCGACATGGGTGGTGATGCGCAGGCCCTGCGGCAGCCGCTCGACCTCGCACAGCCGCCTGGTCTCGGCCATGTTGGCGGCCGAGACGTCGCACATCGCGACATTGCAGCCTTCGGCGACGAGCTGGCGCGCGAGCTCGCGCCCCATGCCGGTGCCGCCGCCGGTGATGACCGCGATCCTGCCTGCGAAATCCTTCATGGCCCCTGTCTCCCTCGCCGCATCGCGCTCTTGTCGGAGCGCCCCGGCCGCTTCTATCCTCGTGACACAGTGCTCCTAGAAACTCTTTTGCCGCTCGGCAAGGTCGATCCCGGCCTGCGCGCCCCCGAGATTCCGCTCGATCTCGCCACGATCGGCGATGACGCCCGCCTGCTCGAGGCTATCGGCTATGACGGCATGGTCGTCGAGGAGACCAAGGACGATCCGTTCGTCATCATGGCGCTGGCCGCCCAGGCGACGACGCGGTTGAAGCTCGCGACCTCGGTCGCCATCGCCTTTCCGCGCAGCCCTGCCGTGACCGCAATGAGCGCGTGGACCCTGCAGAAGCTGTCGCATGGCCGCTTCACGCTGGGCCTCGGCACCCAGGTCAAGGCGCACATCGAGCGCCGCTATGGCCTGGCCTGGTCGCCGGCCGGCCCGTGGATGCGCGAGTATGTCGGCGCCGTGCGCGCCGTGTGGGAATGCTGGCAGAACGGCGCGCCGCTCGCGGTGCGCGGCCGGCATTACAAGCTCGACCTCATGGTGCCCTTGTTCAATCCCGGCCCGATCGAGCATCCGCGGATTCCCATCCAGCTGGCCGCGGTCAATGCCGTGATGTGCCAGGTGGCGGGCGAGGTGGCCGACGGCATCCGCCCGCATCCGGTGTGCACGCCGTCCTACATCGCCCAGGTGATGCTGCCCGCCGTTCGCGCCGGCGCGGCCAAGTCGGGCCGCTCGCTGGCCGACTTCGCGGTCTGCATGAAGCCCCTGGTCGCGGCGGCGGCGAGCGAGGCCGAGCTGGTTCCCAAGGTGCGCGACGTGCGGGCGCGCATCGCCTTCTACGCCTCGACTCCGCAATATCGCGCCGCCTTCGACCATCTCGGCCTCGGCGAGTTCGCCGATCGGCTGAAGCTGCTGTCGCGCGCCCAGCGTTGGGAGGAGATGCCGCAGCACATCAGCGACGAGGTGCTGGATACCTTCGTGACCATCGGCACCTACGACACGATCGGCCGCAAGCTCTGCGACCGCTACGGCCCGGTCGTTACCCATTGCGAGTTCTCGATCCCGGTGAAGGACGCCGCCGACAAGGCCCGGCTCGCCGACCTCGCCGGCGCCATTCAGGCGGAGAGCGTGGACAAGGCGAGGCGGGCCATCGCGGGCTCTTAGTCTGCTCTTCCGGACCGCGAGCGCTTGCCCTGCGCTTGTCGAAGGGTCCCACTCGCTCAAAGTCATGAGCGAGCGGGACGCTCGCGGTCCGAAGAGCATGAGCTCTCGCTTTGCCCCGCGGGGCAGGAGACGCCCTGATCCGCCCGGGGCATTCGCATAGGGGCTCGCCTTTCACTCTCCTCCCCAGCTTCGCTGGGGAGGTGCCCCGTCATACGGGGCGGAGGGGTCATGAGCTTCAGTCCCGCTGCTCATGACCCCTCCGTCGCCGAAGACGGCGACACCTCCCCAACAGAGTTGGGGAGGAAAAAGAAGGAGCGCCCATATGCGAATACCCTGCTAATCCACCCGGGCTGTCTTCGCCGACGCCGCGATCTCGGCGAGCATGGCCTCGAGCGTGACGGTCCGGCAGTAGCCGTCAAGCAATGGACGACTTAGCCCCGAGAAAGAGTGAGAGCCTAAATGGCAAAGTCGTCGAGCTTCTTGCCGCCATTCAGGCCGTATTGGTGCCCGCTGCCGGACTCGAACCGGCACGGCCTCGCGGCCTCGAGATTTTAAGTCTCGTATGTCTACCATTCCATCAAGCGGGCGGCGGCAGGACCATATGGGCACGCGCGCAGCGTGTCATCCGCCGGCTCAGTGGGTGAAGCCCGCGATCATGCCGCCCTCGACCATGGCCCGCAGAAGGCCGGCGGCGCGGGCGGGCGCTTCGTCCTCGCCGGTGAAGGCCGCGACCGCCTCGCAGAGGTCCGGGAAGGTGCAGCCTCTGGTCAGGGCATCGAGCATGGCGGCCTCGTCGAGCTCGAGCGAGCGGAAGTTGGAGACCAGCTCGGGGCGCCAGATCGCCCAGGTCACAGGGCCGGCGGCGGCGCGCTCGACCTCGAGGTTGCCCGGCTCGACCTCGGCGCGGCGTTGCCAGGCCTGCGGCACCTCGAAAGCAAGCTGCAGGCGGCGCAGCGAGGGCAGGGCCGTGAAGGAAAGTGTTTCCCAGGCTTCCGGCGCCAGGGCCATCAGCGCCTCGGCCTTGACCGGGGTCACGTCCGGCGAGTCGAAGGCCTCGCCCAGCGCCCATTCGAAGCGCGCCATCTCGACCGCGGCCGGGCTGCCGCTGTAGGGCGCGGTGTTGGCCATGAAGCCGGCGAGGTCCTTGCCGTACCAGCGGATCGAACGATGGTGCGAAGGATGTCGGGTGATATAGGCGCGCGCCACGTGGTCGAAGTCGGCCGGTCCGGTCATCGCCATCAGGCCGGGATAATCCGTCGTGAGCGCTTCGATCAGACGGAGCGCATAGCCGTCGCGGTAGACATCGAGCAGGGTCGCGCGGTCGGCTTTGCGGCTGTCGCGCACGGCAGCCTGGAAGCCGTCGCTCCTTTCCAGCAGGTAATCCTGGAAGGCGCGCTGCAGGTCGCCCAGCGACCCGCCATTGCTGCCGGCCCGGGCGCTCATTCGGCGGCGGCGCGTTGCGTGCCGGCGGCCAGTCGACGCGCGATGTCGAGCTCGGCCAGCAGCTCGACATAGGGCGGGATGTCGGCGTCGCGCTCGATCATGGTCGGAACACCGGGAAACAGCCGCACCGCCTCCTCGTAGAGTGACCAGACATCGGCGACGATGGGATGGTCGTGGGTGTCGATGATGTGGCTGCCCTTGTGGGTGTGGCCGGCGAGATGGAACTGGCGCACCCGCTCGCGCGGCATGGCGTGCAGGAAGGTGCGGGCATCGAAATCGTGGTTGAAGGCGCTGACATAGACGTTGTTGACGTCGAGCAGGATGTCGCAGTCGGCCCGCCGCGCCAGCTCGGCGATGAACTCCCATTCGCTGAGCTCGGAGGCGGCGTAGGTGACGTAGCTCGACACGTTCTCCAGCACCAGACGACGGCCGAGGTGATCCTGCACGGCGCGCACGCGCTCGGCGACGTGATCGAGCGCTTCCTCGGTGTAGGGCAGCGGCAGCAGGTCGTGCATGTTGGTGCCGCGCAAGCCGGTGAAACAGAGATGGTCGGAGACCCAGAGTGGCTGCACGCGGTCGGCGAGCGCCTTGAGCGCGTCGAGATAGCGACGGTCGAGCGGATCGATCGAACCGATCGACAGCGACACGCCGTGCAGCGCCATCGGATAGTCGCGGCGAATACGGTCCAGCCAATGCAGCGGGCTGCCGCCCGGCACCATGTAGTTCTCCGACAGCGCCTCGAACCAGTCGACCCGGCCCGGGCTGTCGGCGATCTCCTCGTAGTGCTCAGGCCTCAGCCCGAGGCCAAAGCCGATCTCGCCGTTCGACATGACGCCATTCTACTCGCAAATCGCGACGGGCGGAAAATGAGAGGCGCCCGAGCTCGCATCTTGCTCGCCTCCCCGTCATTGCCAGCGCAATCGCATATGGGCGCGCTTTTCACTCACCTCCCCAGCTTCGCTGGGGAGGTGCCCCGTCATACGGGGCGGAGGGGTCATGGGCCCCAGTCTCGCTGCTCATGACCCCTCCGTCGCCGAAGACGGCGACACCTCCCCAGCGATGACGCTGGGGAGGAAATTGAGAGAGCGCCCATGTGCGAATGCCCTGCTCCGTCATCGGGGAGGGATTCGAAAGGTGGCCACTCCGCTACTTGCTCTTGATCACCGTGCATTCGAACTGCGTGCCGGTCATGACGAATCCCTGACCCTTGCAGGCATTCTGGCCCTTGCACGAGGAGTTGGCCGACTTGCAGGCGCTCTGTCCCTTGCAGGCATTGCCTCCCGGGCACGGGACCTGGGCCTGGGCGGCGACGGCGAAGGTGCCGACGGCAAACATGGTGGCGGCAGTCACTGCGAGCTGACGCTTGGTCATGACTCTATCTCCCTGTCAGGCACACGATGGCGAGGCGCCAGCGCCGCAGGATCGTCCCCTGCATCCCTTGTACGCGGGAGGCGCAGAGCCCGATCGAGCAGGGAGAGTCACGCTTGTGTGAGGATACGGCGTCGCGGCCGGCCGCGACGCCATCACTCCTGTCGGTCGGCCGGCTGTCCGGCCGGACGCTTCCTCAGTTCATCGGGCGGCCGCCGATGGCGACGCATTCGAGCGTCGTTGACGTCTCGACCCAGCCCTGGCCCTTGCAGGCATTCTGTCCCTTGCAGGATGAGTTCGCCGTCTTGCAGGCGGACTGCCCTTTGCAGGCATTGACGCCGGCGCAGTTATGAGTGGACTGCGCATAGACCGATCCGGCGACCAGCGTTCCCGCCGCGAACACCGATGCGGCAACCACGAACGACTTCTTCATCGTACTACTCCCTCGTGACGCTACCTGCCTCGTCCGTGACGACGCAGCAGACGCTACCCCGCGTCCTGATCGGCAGGCTGAGGCAAGCAGCGAATCGGTTGAAGAGCACGGGTTGCAGGCGTCGCATCAAAAGGATTTGAAGGTGCAGCGCACCTACACTTTCAATGAATGCGCCAAAGCGACGGGTCTGCTGGCTTGTTCGCGCAGTGATGCAGCGAGGATGCATCGCGTGCGGGATTCAGACTTGCAAAAGACGAAGGCGCCGCGAGCGATCGCGGCGCCGGTTTCATTCTCCTCCAGCTCTGCTGGGGAGGTGTCTCGGTAATCCGAGACGGAGGGGTCAGGAGTCTCAGTGGGGCTTTCGACCCCTCCGTCCGCGATGACGCGGACACCTCCCCAGCGAAGCTGGGGAGGAGGGTTGATATCGCTACTGCGTAACCTTGCCGCCCTGGGTCGTGCAGCTGATCACGTCGGTGGTCTCGGTCCAGCCCTGGCCCTTGCAGGCATTCTGACCTTTGCAGGCCGACGTCGCCGTCTTGCACGCGCTCGTGCCCTTGCACGAATTGACGCCGGTGCACTTCACGCCGGCCTGTGCCGTGGCCGCGAAGCTGCTGGCTGCGAAGATCGCCGTCGCGGTCGCGATAAGAGCCTTCCTGGTCATGTGTCACTCCCTCGTTGAAACGCCTCGCGAAACGCCGGTCAGCGTTCCATGAGGAGCATGACTCGCCCGGCACCAGTCGTGAAGTCAGGCCTTGGCGATGCGACGTGAAGATCTGATCACCGCGGCGTGAAGCGCGCCGGCGAGAGGGCCGCCTCGACGACGCCGAGCTCGGCGACGTCGCGCGGCAGGCCACGGCCCAGCGCCAGGCTCGCCGCCAGCCGGCCCGCCGCTTCGCCGGTCTGGATGCCGTAGCCGCCCTGGCCGGCCAGCCAGAAGAAGCCCTCGACGCCCGGGTCGTAGCCGACGACCAGGTTCTTGTCGGCGACGAAGCTGCGCAGACCCGCCCACTTGTTCTTGATGCGTCGGATCTGCAGCGACGTCGCCGACTCGATGCGTTCGACGGCAATCGCGATGTCGAGCTCTTCCGGCTGCGCGTCGCACGGCGGCGACGGCGTCTCATCGGCGGGCGAGCCCAGGAACTGGCCGACCTCGGGCTTGACGTACCAGGTCTCGTCGAAGTCGATGACCATCGGCAGGTGCGCGAGTTCGAGACCCGCCGGCGCGTCGAAGGTGAAGGCGGTACGACGCTTGGGGACCAGCCCGACCGGCGCCGCGCCGGCCAGGCCGGCAAGACCGTCGGCCCATGCGCCCGAGGCGTTGACGATGGTGGCGGCGGTCACGCTCTCGCCGTCGCGCATCCGGATCGTCCAGCGTCCGTCCTTGCGATCGAGGCCAGTGACCTCGGCATCGAGGCGCAGCACCGCCCCTGCCGCCCGCGCGCCCTTGAGGAAGCCGCCGTGGATCGCCGCCACGTCCATGTCCTCGGCCTCCTCGAAGATGGCGCCGCCGGCGGCGGCTTCGGGCTTGAGCAGCGGCTGGCGCCTGAGCGTCTCCGCCGGGTCGAGCCAGCGCACGCTCGGCACCAGGCCTGCATAGTCCCGGGCGGCCTTCTGAAGGTCGGCCTGCTGCTCGGCGCGGCCGGCGATCAGGGCGCCGCGCGGCGTCAGTAGCGGATGATCGGTGAAGCCCGGCGGCGGCTTGCGGTAGAAGCGGCCCGACGCCACGGTGATGGCGCGGATCTCGGCACTGCCATAGGTCTCGGAATGCAACGCCGCCGAGCGGCCGGTCGTGTGGTAGGCCGCGACGTGCTCGCGCTCCAGGATGACCACGCGGGCGTGCGGGGCGAGGTGATAGGCGGCGGAAACCCCGGCGATGCCGGCGCCGACGACGGCGAAATCGAAATGCTGCATGAGCCGCACATTGCAAGCTCGTCGCCACGCCTGCAATAGTCGGTCCGACGGACCGGCCTGCCATGAACATCGCCAATCTTCTCCTGGGGTCAGCGCGCGAATTCCGCGATCTGCCGGCGCTCGCGCACGGCACCTCGCGCCATCTCGGCTTTCGCGAGCTGTGGCGCCGGGTCTCGGTGATGAGCATGCACCTCACGACCCGCTTCCGGCTCGAGCGCGGCGATCGCGTGGCCTTCGCCATGTCGAACTGCGTGCAGTCGATCGAGGTGATGTACGCCATCTGGCACGCCGGCCTCTGTGCCGTGCCGATGAACGCCAAGCTGCACGCCAGGGAATTCGCTTTCATCCTGGAGAACTCGGGCGCCCGGCTGTGCTTCGTCACGCCCGACCTCGCCGACACCATCGCCGAGGCGGCCCGGGAGGCGCCCGCGCTGCGCGAGATCGTCGACGTGACGACGCGGTCCTATACCTTCATGGCGGTCGGCGATCCGACGGCATTGGCGGATGCCGAGCCGACCGATCCGGCCTGGCTGTTCTATACCTCGGGCACGACCGGGCGGCCGAAGGGCGCCACGCTCACTCATCGCAACCTGCTGGCGATGACGCTCAACTACTATGCCGACGTCGACCGGCCGCAGCCCGGCGGCTCGATCCTGCATGCCGCGCCGATCAGTCATGGCTCGGGCCTGTGGAGCTTTCCGACGCTGGCGCGCGGCGCGGTCCAGGTCTTTCCCGAAAGCGGCAAGTACGACGTGCCGGAAACCATTGAGCTGATGAACCGCTGGCCCGACTGCAGCATCTTCCTGGCACCGACCATGGTGAAGCGGCTGATCGAGCACGCCAGCGTCGGCGATCTGCGGCCCGAGGCGCTGCGCCTGGTCTCCTATGGCGGCGCGCCGATGTATGTGTCCGATCTCAAGCGTGGCCTCGACCTCCTGGGCAACAAGCTCTGCCAGCTCTACGGCCAGGGCGAGAGCCCGATGACCATCACCCATCTCAGCCGCGAGATGCATGCCGACCGCCGGCATCCGCGCTGGGAGCAGCGCCTGGCCTCGGCTGGCCGTCCCGATTCCTGCGTCACGGTGCGGGTGGTCGACGAGGAAGGGCGGCAGCTCCCGGTGGGCGAGGTCGGCGAGATCATCGTCAAGGGCGACACGGTGATGGCGGGCTACTGGAACAATCCCGAGGCGACGGCGCGTTCCTTGCGCGACGGCTGGCTGTGGACCGGCGATGTCGGTGCGTTCGACGAGGAAGGGCTGCTCACCCTGAAGGATCGCTCCAAGGACATGATCATCTCGGGCGGCTCCAACATCTACCCGCGCGAGATCGAGGACGTGCTGAACCTCCACCCCGCGGTGGCCGAATGCTCCGTGGTCGGCCGCCCGCATCCGGAGTGGGGCGAGGAGGTGGTGGCCTTCGTGGTGGCGCGCGACGGCAGCTCGCCGGCGCCGGGCGAGCTCGACCAGCTCTGCCTCGACAACATCGCCCGCTTCAAGCGGCCGAAGGACTACAGGTTCGTCGAGGCATTGCCGAAGAACAACTACGGCAAGATCCTCAAGACCGAGCTGCGCAAGCTGCTTTAGTGAGTCTTCGCCTGAGCCGACCGCATCTGCGTTGCCGATGTTTCACTGAGAAGAATTAGCCACAGATGAACACAGATAAACACAGATGCAGAGATGAAGACGGATGCCTGAGATGACTGCTGAGTGGGCACGCCTCAATCAGATTTCGGAAAGGATCCTGGGGTGCGCATTTGCCGTGAGTAACGGCCTTGGCAGCGGTTTCCTCGAGAAGGTCTACGAGAACGCGCTGGCTCACGAGATGCGCAAGGCGGGGCTGTCGGTCGTTCAGCAGCACGCAATGGTCGCGAAGTACGATGGCGTCGTCGTCGGCGAATACGTAGCCGATCTTCTCGTCGAATCGCTCGTGCTGGTCGAGCTGAAGCATGCTCGCGCTGTCGATGACGTGCACTTGGCGCAATGCCTGAACTATCTCAAGGCAACCGGGCTGCGGCTCTGCCTGCTGCTCAACTTCGGCAAGCCCCGCGTCGAAGTCCGGAGAATCTCGCTCTGAGCACGAGCATCCCTTCTTGATCTCTTCATCTGTGTTTATCTGTGTTCATCTGTGGCTAAACTCATCTATTCATCTCTGGCTGGGAATCGCTTTCGCATCTGAGGCAAGACCAGGATCGTCTACGGCACGATAAGCAAGAGGAGGAGAAGGACATGGGCAGCATGATCGACTTCAAGCGTCCCGACGGCTCGACCTGCAAAGGCTATCTGGCCGAGGCGGGCGCCGGAAAGCCCGGCATCATCGTGATCCAGGAATGGTGGGGCCTGAACGACCAGATCAAGGGCATCGC
>NZ_JBGAKA010000066.1:0-41749 GCF_044224635.1 Reyranella sp.
GCCCGCTCATGAACGTGGGCGGGCGAGACGCCCGCGGTCCAGAAGAGCATGAAGGCAAAGGTCCCTCGCTGCGCTCGGGATGACATCATGTGCTCGCGGCGCGCGCCTCAGTAGGGTTGTCATCCCGAGCGCAGCGAGAGGGACCTTTCTCATCATCAGCGTGAATTGGCGCAAACAAAATGGCCGAGCCTGTCGCCAGGCCCGGCCATTTCGGTTCCGCGATTGCGGCAGATCTAGTTGATCAGCCCGTAGAACTTGCCGGCGTTGGTGCAGGTGATCATCTTGGTGACCTCCGGCGACACCTCGGCGAACTGCTCCTTGATGTACTGGTCGGAGTTTGGCCACACGCCATCGCCGTGCGGGTAGTCGGAGCCCCACATCAGGCTTTCCGCGCCCATGTCGTCGATCAGCTTGGCGCCGATGCGGTCGAACTGGAAGGTCGCCTTGCACTGGCGCCGCCAGTAGTCGGACGGCTTCATCTTGAGGCCGAGATCGGTGAAGCGGTCCTCCCATTCGAAGTCCATGCGGTCGAGCGCATAGGGGATCCAGCCGCAGCCGCTCTCGCCGAAGGCGATGCGGATGTTCGGGAAGCGCTCGAGCACATTGGCGCCCATGATCGCCGCCAGGATGTTCACCAGGTTCATCTGGAAGCCCGAGACGACGGTGAAGAACACCGAGCGGCCGACCCGGCCGCCGTGCTTCTCGATGGTGTTCGGCGGCACGGTCGGGAAGGTGTGGAAGTGCAGCGGCAGCTGAACGTCATTGACCGCCTTCCACAGCGGATCCCACATCGGATGCCACATCGGCTCCATGTCCCACGAGCAGGAAAGCTCGAGGCCGCGCAGGCCGAGCTTGGCGACGCGATGGATCTCCTTCACCGCAGCGTCGATGTCGCCGTAGGGCAGGCAGGCCAGACCGATGTGGCGATCGGGGTAATGGCTGCAGAAGTCCTTCAGCCAGTCGTTGTAGATGCGCAGCATCTCGTTCGAGGCGTCGCGGTCGTTGAGCCGGCTCGAGGCACCCAGGATGCCGTAGATCACCTCGGCATCGACGCCGTCGCGATCGAGATCCTTGATCCGCAGGTGCGGGTCGGAGACCCGGCGGATGTCCTTGGCGCCGTCTTCATAGAGACCGGTCCCGGCCATGACGTCGACGCGGTGATGCTTGCCCTTGACGTACTTGGAGCCGGCCGGGCCGACGCCGTTCTTGTAGCCGAAGCTGGCGCCGTTCTTGGCCGTCCATTTCGGGCCATCGTCGGTCTCGACCACGAAGGGCATGCGGTCCTTCATCTCGCTCGACGCCATCGACGTGAACAGGTCGGGCGGCATCCAGGGCATGTCGAGATGGCAATCGGCGGAAATGCGCTTGTATTGCATGGCTTCGCTCCCGTATTGCCCGAATAGTGCGCGCCCACCGGGCGGTCCGGCAAGGGCCGGGTTTCGACAGTCAAGGGGAGGCAGCCATGGCCGAAACGCAGGGCGCCCGCCTGAAAGGGCGGGTGGCCATCGTCACCGGGGCGAGCCGCGGCATCGGCCAGGCGATTGCCGAGCTGATGGCGCACGAGGGCGCCCGGGTGGTGTGCGTCGCCCGGACGGCGAACGAGGGCGACCATCAGCTGGCGGGGTCACTGGCCAGCACCGTCGCGGCGATCAGGTCGGCGGGCGGGGAGGCGACGGCGGTCGCGGCCGACATCTCGACCGAAGCCGAGTGCCTGCGGCTGGTCGAGGCGGCGCGGGCGGCCTACGGCCGGGTCGACACGCTGGTGAACAATGCCGCCCTCAACTACTACATCCCGACTACCGACTATCCGACCAACCGCTGGATCAAGGCATTCGCCATCAACGTCCATGCTCCCTTCATCCTGTCGAAGGCCGTGCTGCCCGACATGATCGCGGCCGGGCGCGGGGCCATCGTCAACATCTCCTCCGGTTCGGCGATCGGCCCGGGACGCGGCCCCTACGCCGACCAGACGGTGCGCGGCGGCGTCATGTACGGCGCCAGCAAGGCCGCCCTCGAGCGCTTCACCCAGGGCCTGGCGCAGGAGGTGGCGCACCATGGCGGCATCGCCGTGAGCTGCGTATCGCCCTCCCAGGTCGTGCCGACGGCGGGTACCGTCTATCACAAGCTGGTCAAGAGCCTGGACGATCCCAACGGCGAGCCGCCGTCGATGATGGCCAATGCAGCCCTGCTGCTGGCCAGCGAGCCGGCCGAAAAGGTGAATGGGCGCGTGACCTACAGCCAGCAGATCCTGAAGGAGTTCGGCTGGATCGAGACCGGCACGGGTCGTGGCGTCGATACGCGCGGCTCGGGTTATTCGCAGATTTGAGGGGTGAGGAGGCCGCGCCGCAACGCCGAGGCGATGGCATTCAGCATGTGGCATACTGATAAGCGCACTGGACGCATATCATGGACACCCTTCATCTGGCTCCGCGGGAAGCATTGACCGAGCTCTGCCGGCGTTGGCGGATATCGGAGCTTGCCGTCTTCGGGTCGGTGGCGCGCGGTTCGGCCCGGTTGGACAGCGACGTCGATTTACTGGTCACGTTTCGGCCGGACGCACCCTGGAGCACGCTTGATCTCGTGGATCTGCGTGAGGAACTGGTGAATCTGTTCGGGCGGAACGTCGATCTCATCGAGGAGAAGGCGATCCGCAATCCCTGGCGCAAGGCATCGATCCTGCGCGACAAGTCGGTCCTTTATGCCATCTGACGAACGCGACAGGGCGTTGCTCTACGACATGCTCGACGCGGCAAGTCATCTGCGCCGCATGTGGGAGGGGCGCTCGATCGACGATCTGCTGAATGATCGAACAATGCAGTGAGCGACAGACCGAGGCTTCAATATCCTCGGGGAGGCGGCCCGCAGGATATCCGATGGAACCAAGGCTGCTTGTCCAGGCATCGAGTGGCGACGAATCATCGGCCTTCGCGACATCGTCGTGCACGATTACGACGAAGTGGACTACGCGAGGCATTGGCGCGTGATCCAGGAGGACGTGCCGAAGCTGATCGGTGAGCTGGAAAAACTGGGCGTCTCACTTCGCGCCGGTCCTTGGAGCTAACGACCTCCCCGCCGACGCGTGATTGTCATTGTAGGCTCCTGCCAGTGCGTCGCATCATCCGGGTCGAGGAGCATTCAATGGCGGCTGAAGCCGAAACTCGTCTCGAAGGGGACTTCGACTACATCGTGATCGGGGCGGGGTCGGCCGGCTGCGTGGTCGCCAACCGGCTGTCGGCCGATGCGCGATCGCGCGTGCTGGTGCTGGAAGCCGGCGGCCGCGACAACTGGATCTGGTTCCACATCCCGGTTGGCTACCTGTTCGCCATCGGCAACCCGCGCTCGGACTGGATGTTCGAGACCGAGAAGGAGCCGGGGCTGAACGGCCGCAGCCTGAAGTACCCGCGCGGCAAGGTGATCGGCGGCTGCTCGGCGATCAACGCCATGATCTCGATGCGCGGCCAGGCGCAGGATTACGATCACTGGCGCCAGCTCGGCCTGCCCGGTTGGGGCTGGGACGATGTGCGGGCCGCCTTCAAGCGGCTCGACAACCACTTCCTCGGCGACACCGAGCATCACGGCGCGGGTGGGGAATGGCGGGTCGAGGAGCCGCGCGTGCGCTGGGCGGTGCTCGATGCCGTCGCCCGGGCGGCGACCGAGATGGGCATCCCGCGCACATCAGACTTCAATACCGGCGACAATACCGGCGTCGGCTATTTCCACGTCAACCAGAAGCGCGGCGTGCGCTGGTCGGCGGCGCGGGCGTTCCTGAAGCCGGTGCTCGGCCGGCCCAACCTGCGGCTCGAGACCGGCGTGCTGGTGGACCAGCTGGTGTTCGAGGGCAGGCGCGCCGTCGGCGTCAAATTCCGCCGGAACGGCCGCCTCGTCGAGGCGCGGACCAAAGGCGAGGTCATCCTGTCGGCTGGCGCCATCGGTTCGCCGCAGATCCTGCAGCTGTCGGGCGTCGGGCCGGCCGACCGGCTGGCCGAGCTCGGCATCCCGCTGGTCTGCGACAAGCCCGGGGTCGGCAACAACCTGCAGGATCATCTGCAGCAGCGCGCGATCTACAAGGTGCATGGCGTCAAGACGCTGAACGAGACCTATCACTCGCTGATCGGCCGCGGCCTGATGGGGGCGGAGTACGCCCTGTTCCAGACCGGTCCGCTCACCATGGCGCCCTCCCAGCTCGGCATCTTCACGACCTCCTCGCCCGAGCACGAGCGGCCGAACATCCAGTTCCATGTGCAGCCGCTGTCGCTCGACAAGTTCGGCGATCCCCTGCATCAGTTTCCGGCAGTCACGGTGAGCGCCTGCAACCTGCGGCCGACCTCGCGCGGCACGGTGCGCCTGCGCTCGCGCGATCCGTCGGCCAAGCCGGTGATCGCGCCCGACTATCTCGCGACCTACGAGGACCGCCGCGTTGCCGCCGACGCGATCCGCGTTACCCGCCGCCTGATGCAGCAGCATGCCCTGCAGGCCTATCGGCCGGAAGAGTTCCTGCCCGGCCCTGGTGTCGGCGATGACGATGCGGCGCTGGCCAAGGCGGCCGGCGACATCGGCACCACCATCTTCCATCCCGTCGGCACGGCCAAGATGGGCATCGCCTCGGACCCGATGGCCGTGGTCGACGCCCGGCTGCGGGTCACCGGGCTGGAGGGCCTGCGCGTGATCGACGCCTCCGTGATGCCGACGATCACCTCCGGCAACACCAACACGCCCACCATCATGATCGCGGAAAAGGCGGCGGCGATGGTCGTCGAGGATGGGCGGGCCAAAGTGGCGGCTTGAACGTCCTTTCTGTCGTCCTGAACGAAGTGAAGGACCTCATCGCGGTATGCTACAGCGTACTTTGGACCTTCTGGCGATGAGATCCTTCGCTTACGGCGCGGTAAACCGCGCCTTACTCAGGATGACAAGAGAAAGACCAGTTCGTTCGATGGGTATGAGCCCTACTCGAGCTTGATCCCGGCCTTCTGGATGGTCTGCGTCCACTCCGCCACCAGCTTCGCAAGCTGGGCCGTATGGTCGGCCGGCGAATTGGCGATGATCTCGAAGCCGAGCTCTTGCAGCTGGGCGATGATCTTGGGGTCCTTGAGCGCCCTCACGAAATGCTCGTTCAGAACCTTCAGCATTTCGGCCGGCGTGCCGGCGGGCGCGTAGAGGCCCCAGTAGCTTTCGGCATTGACGCCCGGCAGCCCGGCCTCGGCGAAGGTCGGCACGGTCGGCATGGCGGGCGAGCGCTTGTTGGCGCTCATCGCCACGGCGCGCAGCTTGCCCTGCTCGACGAACTGGCGCGACGAGCTGATGCCGCCGAACATCATCTGCACGGCGCCGGCCATCAGGTCATTCAAGGCCGGTGCCGTGCCCTTGTACGGCACGTGCACGATGTCGATGCCCGCCACCTGCCTGAACAGCTCGCCGGCGAGGTGGGGCGCGCTGCCGTTGCCGCCGGAGCCGAAATTGAGCGTGCCGGGCTTCGCCTTGGCGAGCGCCACCAGGGCCTGCAGATCGGCTGCCGGCACCGAGGGATGCAGCAGCAGCGGCACCGGACCGCTCGCCATCATCGTGATGCCGGTCAGCTTCTTCAGCGTGTCGTAGGGCAGCTTGGACCCGAACAGGCCGGGATTGACCAGCAGCGCGCTGTCGGTGGCGAGGATCGTGTAGCCGTCCGGCGCGGCATCGGTGACGATCTGGGTGCCGATCTGGGAGGCCCCGCCCGGCTTGTTCTCGATCACGAGCTGCTGGCCGAGCGTGCGCGAGACCTCGGGTGTCAGGACGCGCACCAGGATGTCGGTGCCGCCGCCCGGCTGGTAGGGGATGACGATGCGGACCGACCGGGCCGGGAAGGGCTGCGCCTGGAGGTCGAAGGCGAGAAGACTGACGGACAGGGCGAGAAGAAAGAGCAATCGGCGCATCAGCGGCTCCAGGTCACTGCAGGGTATTCGAACGTGCCATTTTCTTCGTCATCCCGAGCGGAGACTTCCGCTTAGGGCCTGTCACGAAACAAGCGCTTCATTTCCACGAGAGATGAGTGCATCCAACAAGGTGTCATCCCGAGCACAGCGAGGGACCTCTAAAAGGCAGCAGGAAAGGTCCCCCCGGGGTGCTCGGGATGACAGCATCCTTGTCGCGCACACCACGCGTCAGCAATCGGAATCTGAAGCACTTATTTTGTCACGGCCCCTTAGGTGCTGTTTACAGCGCCATTGGCGGCACAGTCGAGGGACCTTGTCTTGGCTCATGCGGACAACAAGAAAGGTCCCTCCACGACGCTTCGCTGCGCTCAGCGCCGGTCGGGATGACAGTATTTTTGTCATAGGCGACTGCGCCGGGTTCAATGCGGCTGCGCGACGTGCAGCGGCGGCGAGGGCTGGCCGAAGCGCCAGCGCAGGAAGGCCAGCACGTCCTCGGCGCAACGCTCGGGGGCGGCCTCGCCGATATTGTGCGGCAGGCCCTCGTAGGCGATCAGCTGCACGTCGGGAATGCGCTCGCGCATGACATCGTAGTTCCTGATCGAGCCCACCGTCTCGGCGCCTGGTATCACCAGCAGCGTGGGGCACTTGATGGCGGCGAGCCTGTCGCTCCAGTCCTGTGACGCCATGTGGCTGACGAAGCGGCCGATATAGGCCGGGTCGCATTCGGCGGCGCGGGCGACGAACCATTCGATCTTGCGCGGATCGGTCCCCGGCACGAAGCGGTCGGCGATGGTGTCCATCAGGAACTTCCGGATGCCGTCCTTGGCGATGCGCGGCACCCAGGTCGCGGCCTGGCTGTTGCGCAGGCCCGGGGTCGAGCCGAACAGGATCAGGCTCTTCACCCGATCGGGATGGACCATGGCGAGGTTCTGGCCGACATAGCCGCCGGCCGAGTTGCCGACGATATGGGCGTTCTCCACGCCGAGCGAGTCCATCAGCTCCAGCGTGTCCTTCATCAGCCGGTCGATGCCGAACGGGCTGTCGGCGGGCGGCGTCGCCGAATGGCCGTGACCACGCAGGTCGGGCCGCAGCACGCGGTAATGGCGCGACAGCATCGGCACCCAGGCATAGAAGCGCTCGGCGCAGCCCATGGCGGCGTGCAGCATCAGCAGCGTCGGCGCATTGGCCCACGGGTCGGTGTTGTCGTCCAAGTAGTAGGCAAGCTTCAGCCCGTCGCTGGCGGTGAAGAAGTGCGGTGTCATCGCCTCGTGCCTCATTCAAGAACCGCGCCGACCGAGAGGCCGCCGCAGATGTGGACGATCTGGCCGGTCATGTAGGCCGCGTCGTCGGACAGCAGGAACGCCACGACCTTGGCCACGTCGTCGGGCGTGCCCAGCCGATTCATGGGGATGGCGCCGACCAGCTTCTGCGTGAGCGGCGAGTCGGGCGGATTGGCGCCGCGGAACAGCTCGGTGTCGATCATCCCGGGGGCCACCGCGTTGACCGCGATGCTGCGGCCGGCGAGCTCGAGCGCCCAGGTCCGCGTCAGGGCGTGCATGCCGCCCTTGGTCGCGCTGTAGACCGTGCGCAGCTCCTTACCCAAAGCCGCGCGGCTGCCCATGTTGACGACCCGGCCGAAGCCCGCCTCGGTCATCGCCGGCAGCACCGCCTGCAGGCAGAGCAGGGCGGCGCGCAGATTGAGCGCGATCGATGCCTCGGCGAGGTCATCGCCCAGCTCGGCCAGCGGCACCGCCGACGACATGCCGACATTGTTGACCAGCCGCGTGAAGCGATGGCGGGCGCAGATTTCGGCGAGGCAGGCGCGGGTCGCCGAGAGGTCACGAAGGTCTACTGGCACGAACTCGGCGGGCGAGGCCTCGCCGGGTAGCGCGATGTCGAGATTGACCACGTGATAGTCGCCGGCCAACCGCTCGGCGATGGCGGCGCCGATGCCGCGGCTGGCGCCGGTGACGAGGACGGCGTCGCGGCTCATGCGGCGGGCTGCAGGCCGAGCGTCTGGCCGCCGCAGACATGCAGCATCTGGCCGGTGATGAAGCCGGAGCGCGCGTCGAGGAAGAAGCTCACCGCCTGGGCCACGTCGTCGGCGACGGCGAGGCGCTTCATCGGAATGGCCGCGAGCACGTTCGCTACGATCGCGGGCGAATTGTTGCGCCGGAACGTTTCCGTGTCGACCGGACCGGGGCCGATCGCATTGGCCGTGATGCCGTCGGCGGCGAATTCCAGCGCCCAGGTACGGGTCATGGCAAGAAGCCCGCCCTTGGTCATGGAATAGATGGTGCGGTTGGGCCGACCCTGCACCGCCCGGCTGCTGATGTTGACGATGCGGCCGAAGCCGGCGGCGCGCATCGCCGGCAAGGCAGCCTGCGTGGCCAGGATTGCGCCGCCGAGATTGACGCCGACCACTTCGTCGAACTCCTCGGCGGTGACCTGCTCGACCGGCCTTGCCCGAACGATGCCGGCATTGTTGACGACCCGCGTCAGCGAGAATTCTTCCGCAAGCTTGGCCAGCGCCGCGCGTGCGCCGGCTTTGTCCGAAAGATCGATTTGGCGGAAGTGTCCCGGCGACTCGGCCGGCGGCTCGGCGATGTCGACATTGACCACCGTATGGCCTTCGTCGGCGAGGCGCCGCACGATGGCGCGGCCGATGCCATTGCTGCCGCCGGTGACGAGGGTCGCCTCAGGCATGCGCGGTTGCCCTGGCCTCTACGGTCTGGATCTTCCCCGCCTGAGTCCGTCCGGTCTGCGCACCGGTGATGTAGCCGGCGGCCATCGCCGGATCGATCGGCCGCGATCCCGGCACGTTGACCCAGAAGCGATAGAGCAGGCGCTTGTGCGCCGCGTCGGCGCCATCGACGAAGGCGGTGCGCCAATGCAGCACCGTGTAATTGTTCAGGATCTGCAGGTCGCCGGGGCGGAAATCCATCTCCAGCCGCAGATCGTCGCGATGGGCGAGGGCCACGATGTGGTCGACCGCCGCCATCTCGTGCGCCGGCACACCGGTGGGCATGCGGCGCTGCGCGTCCTTGATGGTGCTGGCGTTGAACACGCTGCTGACCACGCCGTCGCGGCAGCGATAGATCGGGATCGGCTGTGGCGTGACCCCGTGGGGGCTGTCCTTCGACGCGTCGCCGCGCAGGTCGTGATGGAAGCCGCGATACAGCACGTCGAGATAATCGGGACGGTGCACCAGGATCTCGTTGTAGATGGCCAGCGAGCTGGCGATGCGACTGAGCCCGCCCGACTCCGGCCGGCGTACGCACAGCAGCGCCACCATGTCGGCCGGGTCGCTGTGCGGGCGCTGCTCGGCATTGGTCTGCGACGGCTTGACGTTCAGCGCATTGACGTCGAGGCCGCGGTCGCTGATCTCGGCCATCAGGTCGCCGGCGAGGTTCTGGGTCACCGGCGTGCCGAGCCGCAGGCCGATGCCCCAGTAGAGCGTGCGTATGGCCTCGAGGTCGCGCCCTTCGACCGGCAGGCCACGCAGCAGCACGAAGCCGCGGCCGGACAGCACGTCGTCGCGGCAGCGCCGCAGGATCGCCTCGACCGTCGGCAGCGGAAAATCGTCGGCAGTGAACCCGCCGGCGCGCAAGCCGCGGCGCTGCACGCCGGTCAGGGCCTGCTCGATCTCGGCGATCTCGGTCGGCCCGAGCTCGACACGCCAGGCCGGATCGTCCGCCACGTCGATGCCGCGCCAGGCTGAGGGATGCTCGATCGGTGTCCGGCGGATCTCCATCGCACGACTCCTTGCCCCTTCATGATGGGGCCTTCACGCTGAGGGCCACTTCAAGCTGGCAAAAATACGGAGCGGCCGGATATTCTGTCAAAAGGAAAGGGCATTCTGCTGTAGGCAACGGTGCAATGGAAGGCCGTCACGATGGGCAAGGCCATGACGTCGGTGGAGCGGGCGCTCGCGGTGCTCGCGGCCTTCCAGGCCAACGACACGTCCCTGTCGCTGGCCGACCTGGCGGAGCGCACGCACTTCTACAAGAGCACCATTCTGCGGCTGGCGCGCTCGCTGCAGAACGCGCACTTCCTGGTGCGGCTGGAGAGCGGCCGCTATCAGCTCGGCTCGGCCGTCGTGCGGCTGGGCGAGATCTGCAAGCGCGGCACGACGCTCGATGGCCTGATCATGCCGGTGCTGCGCGAGCTGATGGTGCGGACCGGCGAAAGCGCCACGCTTTATGTGCGCAAGGGCGAGCACCGCTTCTGCCTGCGCCGCGTCGATTCGCAACGCACGCTGCGCGATCACATCCGCGAGGGCGACCTGATTCCGCTGACGGTCGGCGCACCCGGCCGCGTGTTCCTGCATTTCGATTCGGGGCTCTCGCGCAACATGAGGCGCGGCGCGGTGCCAGCCGCCATCCGCACCAGCCCGGCGCTTCCGTTGCCCATCGTCACCCGCGGCGAGTACGACCCGGAGCTGGCGGCGATCGCCTGCGCGGTGTTCGGCCCCGAGGATGAGCTTCTGGGCGTCGTCTCGCTGTCCGGCCCGATCACCCGCTTCCGCAAGCGCGAGGCGCACAAGATGGGCGCGGTCCTTCTCGAGGCCTGCCGCGGGCTGACCGCCCGGCTCGGCGGCGATCTCACCCACTATGCCGCCCGCAAACCAGAAGGGCATTCGCACAGGAGCGCTCTCTCATTTTCCTCCCCAACTCTGTTGGGGAGGTGTCGCCGTCTTCGGCGACGGAGGGGTCATGAGCAGCAGGACTGAGGCTCATGACCCCTCCGCCCCGTATGACGGGGCACCTCCCCAGCGAAGCTGGGGAGGAGCGTGAAAGGCGCGCCCATATGCGAATGCCCTGCGCAAACCAGGAGCCAGTTCATGAGATGGATCGCCGTTGTTCTCGGCCTGCTCGTCGCCGTGCCGTTGGCGGCCCAGGACTATCCATCGCGCCCCGTGAAGATCGTGGTCTCCTATGCACCGGGCGGTTCCAACGACGTGGTGGCCCGCGTGATCGCGCCCGAATTGCAGAAGGAGCTGGGCCAATCCTTCGTGGTCGAGAATCGCGCCGGCGCCAGCGGCACGATCGGCGCCGACATGGTCGCCAAGTCGCCGCCCGACGGCTACACGCTGTTCATGGGCGCGGGCGCCCATGCGCTGGCGCCCAGCCTGTTCAAGAAAATGCCCTACGACCTCGTCAAGGACTTCGCGCCAGTGAGCCTCGCCGCCACCAGCGCCTACGTGCTGGTGGTCAATCCTGCCGTGCCGGCCAGCACCCTGCCGGAGCTGATCGCGCTCCTGAAGGCAAAGCCCGGCCAGCTCAACTACGCATCCGCCGGCAAGGGCACGCCGCTTCACCTGGCTGCCGAGCTCTTCAAGTCGAAGACCGGCACCGACATCGTGCACGTACCCTACGGCGGCGACACGCCGGCGCTGAACGATCTGCTCGCCGGCAACGTCGAGCTCCCCTTCATGTCGGTGGCCTCGACCGCGCCTCAGATCCGCGCCGGCAAGCTGCGCGCCCTCGCCGTGACCAGCACCCGCCGCAGCGAGGCTCTGCCGGACCTGCCGACCCTGCATGAGCTCGGCATCGACGGCTACGATGTCGGCACGTGGTGGGGCCTGCTGGCGCCCGCCGGCACGCCCGACGCCATCGTCGGCAAGCTCAACGCGGCGATGCGCAAGGCAGTGGCCCAGCGCGAGGTCAAGGAACGCTTCGCCCCGCTCGGCCTCGACCCGATGAGCGATTCGCCGTCCGAATTCGCCGCCTTCATCAAGGCCGAGGTGGCGCGCTACGCCGCCATCGCCAAGATCGCCGGCATCGAGCCGGAGTAGGCTCACGAGGAAAGGTCCCTCGCTGCGCTCGGGATGACACCAATACTGTTGGTTGGCACATCGATATTGTCATCCCGAGCGCAGCGAGGGACCTTTCTGCTGTGTCTGAGCCCTGACCCTCCGTTCCGTTAAACGGAGGTCATGGGCTGGGAGCGCGCCACTCCTGTGGCGCTCTTCTTGCTGATCACACATCCCATGAGCGCCACAGAGTGGCGCGCTCCCGGCAAAGAGTCAGAGCTTCAGCCGATAGACCCTCGCCGCCGTCCCATGGAACAGGTCGGCCTTCTCAGGCGCGCTGGCGCCCTTGGTGAGCAGCTTGCAGGTGTTCCAGAACACGCCGTAGCCGTACGAGCCCTTGTCCACCGGGAAGTTGCTCTCGAACATGGCGCGGTTGGCGCCGAAGGCATTGATGCAGGTCTCGACATAGGGCCGCCAGGCGCTGGCCAGCTGCTCGGAGCTCGGCGGCAGCTCGCCTTCGTGGACGTCGAAGCCGAACACCTTCATGCCCAGCCCGCCCAGCTTGACGTGCACGTTGGGGCACGCCGCCAGCTCTTGGATCTTCTTGCTCCAGTCGGAAAAGACGGCATCGCGTTTGCCCGTGTAGCGGCCGAGCCCGATCGGGCCGCCGACGTGATTGAGCACGATCGGCGTCTGCGGGAAGGCGCGCGCCAGGTCGACGAGGTCGCCGAGCTGCGGGTGATACATGAAGGCATCGAAGGTGAGGCCTCGCGGCGCGAGCTGCGCGAAACCTTCGCGGACCTTCGGATTGAGAAGCAGGCCCCGCGGGCGGATCGCCGTTGCGCCCCAATGCGGCTGATCCGGATCGCTGGCCGAGATGAAGCGGATGCCGCGGAAGCGGCTGCCGCCGGCGGCGATCATGGCATCGAGGACATCGCCAACGCGCGCGCCGATGCCGAGATCGGCGTGGCCGACGATGCCGGCCGAGACGCGCGGCTTGCCGTAGCTGCCGCTGGCGCACATCGCCCCGACGCCGTTGGCGAACTCGATCTCGCCGACCGGGCGCATTTCTTCTGGACCGTCGAGGCGATACATCGACAGCCATTCCAGATACACCGTGGCGACGACGTTGTGGCCGCCGCCGTTGATGTCGTCGAGCAGGTCGGGCAGCAGGTAACGCCCGCTCTCCGGCCGGTCGATCAGGTGATGATGCGGATCGACGATCGGCAAATCGGGCTCGATGGCCGGCTCGCGACGCCGGTTGAGCCAATCCGGGCGCACCGTGAGATGCGAGCTGATGGCGGTTGGCGATGTCGTCGACGGCATTGTTTCCTCCTGTGAATTGACCGGAGCGCTCCATTCTCATGGGGACCTCGGGCGCCCCGACCGCGCGAGCGCATGAGCGGACGGAGCGCCCGAGGTCGATATGAGAATGCCCACTCAGGAAGCAGGCGGCGAGACTGCGCCACGACGCGCCGCCATTCCAGAGCGTTGCACGCGCTCGACGAGCACCCTTGCCAAAAGCCGTCGCACCGTTTCACGATGCGGGCTCGGGGATAAGGGAGGCGTCGTTGAGCAACAGGATACTGGCATTACTCGTCGCCGGCGCGCTCGGCATGGCCGGGACGGCCGAGGCGCAGACGACGTTGAGGGTGGTCAACCATTCGGATCTGAAGATCCTCGATCCGATCTGGACCACGGCCTACATCGTGCGCAACCACGGCTACATGATCTACGACACGCTGTTCGCGCTGGACGGCAATCTCGAGGTCAAGCCGCAGATGGTCGACAAGTGGACGACCTCGGACGACAAGCTCACCTGGACCTTCACCTTGCGCGACGGTCTCGAGTTCACCGACGGTCAGCCGGTCACGTCGGACGACGTCGTGCCGTCGGTCAAGCGCTGGGCGGTGCGCGATCCCCTGGGGCAATTGCTGTGGACCAAGGTCACCGAGATCAAGGCGCTCGATCCCAAGACCTTCCAGATCCAGCTCAAGGCGCCGACCGGCATCATGCTGCAGGCGCTGGGCAAGCCATCGGGCAATCCCTTCATCATGCCCAAGCGTGTCGCCGAGACCGACCCGTTCAAGCAGATCGACGACTACACCGGCTCCGGTCCGTTCATCTTCGTCAAGAATGAATGGAAGCCCGGCGACAAGACGGTCTACGTCAAGAATCCCAAGTACAAGCCACGCGCCGAGCCGGCGTCGGGTTTGGCTGGCGGCAAGATCGCCAAGGTCGACCGCGTCGAATGGGTCGCCATCGCCGACCAGCAGACGGCCGTCAACGCGCTGATCAAGGGCGAGATCGACATGATCGAATCGCCGCAGCACGATCTGTTCAAGGTCATGACGGCCGATCCCAACGTCAAGCTGGTCAACCTCAACAAGTGGGGCAACCAGTACATCTTCCGCTTCAACCAGCTGTTCAAGCCGTTCGACAATCCGAAGATCCGCCAGGCCGCGCTCTATGCCTTCAACCAGAAGGACTTTCTCGACGGCGTGATCGGCGATCCCAAGTGGTACAAGACCTGCAAGGCCATGTTCATGTGCGACACGCCCTATGCCAGCTTCAAGGGCTTCGAGGACAAGTTCGACTCGAACTTCAATAAGGCCAGGGAGCTCCTGAAGGAGGGCGGCTACGACGGCACGCCGGTGGTGCTGATGCACTCGACCGACCTCTACGTGCTCGCCAATCTCGCGCCGGTCGCCAAGCAGCTGCTCGAGCGCGCCGGCATGAAGGTCGACATGCAGTCGATGGACTGGCAGACGCTGGTGAGCCGCCGCGCCCGCAAGGATGCGCCCGACAAGGGCGGCTGGAACGCCTTCCTGACCTCGTCGGCGTCGGTCGACATCGTCGATCCGCTGGCCAACACCTACATAAACGCGATCGGCGAGAATGCCTGGTTCGGCTGGCCGAGCGACGAGACCCTGGTCAAGCTGCGCGCCGCCTTCGCTGACGAGACCGACGCCGCCAAGCGCAAGGACCTGGCCGTCGCCATGCAGGAGCGCGTGGCCGCCAATCCGACCCACGCCTTCCTCGGCCAATGGTACGCCCCGGTGGCGTTGCGCAAGAACATCAACGGCAGCCTCGAATCGCCGGTGACGATCTTCTGGAACATCGAGAAGAAGTGACGGACGAATCTTCCCCAGCGCATCGCTGGGGAGGTGTCCGCGAAGCGGACGGAGGGGGCATTGCTGGAGCGCGCCACTCATAGGCGCATCTTCCCCTCGTTGCAGGAAGAAGAGCGTCATGAAGAGCTTGTGAATTTGTTGCCGATGTCGCTTTCGAACGGAAGTGGCAAAAAATAAAGGTCCCTCGCTGCGCTCGGGATGACAGCTTTGCCCGCTGTGGCAACAACAATGGTGTCATCCCGAGCGCAGCGAGGACCTTTCCTTTCCCGGATTTGCGGCCAAAGTCGATGCCGCCGATAAATTCACGCGCTCGGAGTGGCCGCTCGCGGCGGTGACTCATGACCCCTCCGTCGCCGATGACGGCGACACCTCCCCAGCGGAGCTGGGGAGGCGGATGAGCTAGTTCCTCGCCTGGAAATGGAACTCCGCCCCGGATCGGATGCCGGTCGGCCACCGCGCGGTGATGGTCTTGAGCTTGGTGTAGAAGCGCACGCCTTCCATGCCGTAGATGCCGTGGTCGCCGAAGATCGAGGCTTTCCAGCCGCCGAAGCTGTGATAGGCGACCGGCACCGGGATCGGCACGTTGATGCCGACCATGCCGATCTTGACGCCGTTGGCGAAGGCGCGGGCGGCATCGCCGTCGCGGGTGAAGATCGCCGTGCCGTTGCCGTAGGCATGGTCGTTCACCAGCCCGACGGCCTCGTCGAAGCTCTTCGAGCGCACCACCGACAGGACCGGTCCGAAGATCTCGTCCTTGTAGATCTGCATGTCGGGCTTGACGTTGTCGAACAGGCAGCCGCCCATGAAGTTGCCGTTCTCGTAGCCTTGAAGCTTGAGGCTGCGGCCGTCGACCACCAGCCTGGCGCCTTCCTTCACGCCGAGATCGACGTAGCCCATCACCTTGTCGCGGTGCTGGCGGGTCACCAGCGGGCCCATCTCGGATGCCGGGTCGAGGCCGGGCCCGACCTTGAGCGCCGACACGCGCGGCGCCAGCTTGTCGATCAGGCGGTCGGCCACGTCACCGACCGCCACGGCGACCGAGATCGCCATGCAGCGTTCGCCCGCCGCGCCGTAGCCGGCGCCGATCAGCGCATCGGTCGCCTGGTCGAGGTCGGCGTCGGGCATGATCACCATGTGGTTCTTGGCGCCGCACAGCGCCTGGACGCGTTTGTTGCGCTGGGTGCCCTGGTGATAGACGTACTCGCCGATCGCGGTCGAGCCGACGAACGAGATTGCCGGCACGTCGGGGTGCTCAAGCAGGGCATCGACCGCGACCTTGTCGCCGTTCAGAACCTGGAAGATGCCGGCTGGCGCGCCGGCCTCGGCGAACAGCTCGGCCAGCAGCATCGGCGCGCTCGGGTCCTTCTCCGACGGCTTCAGGATGAAGGCATTGCCGCAGGCTACCGCCATGGCGCCCATCCAGCACGGGATCATGATCGGGAAATTGAACGGCGTGATGCCAGCCACCACGCCGACCGGCTGGCGGATCGACCAGCTGTCCATCTCGGTGGCGACCTGCTCGGTGAAGTCGCCGCGCATGTGATGGGCGATGCCGCAGGAGAACTCGACGACCTCGAGGCCGCGCCCGACCTCGCCCTTGGCGTCGTCGAAGGTCTTGCCGTGCTCGAGAGTCATCAGGCGGGCGAGATCGTCGGCGCGCTTCTCGACCAGGCTCTTGAGATTGAACATGACGCGCTGGCGGCGCAGCGGCGGCGTCGCCGCCCAGGCGAGCTGCGCCTTCTTCGCGAGCTGCACGGCGGCATCGATCTCGCCGGTGGAGGCGAAGGCCACCCGCGCGGTCACCTCGCCGGTCGCCGGATTGGTGACCTCGCCGCTGCGGCCGCTGGTGCCCGCCACGCGCTTGTTCTCGATGTAGTGCCCGATCTCGGCGACCATGATTGCATCCTCCACTGGAGCTGGTCGCGTTCTAGCAGGATGGCCCGGCAGAGGCGACCCCGCGCGTCATCTGAGCAGGTTTACAGCCTTGTCGAGACCGGCCTGGGCGCAGGCTTCGTACTTGTCGCCGCTCGCCCTGCAATGATTGGAGGCCGCGGCGGCGGCGGCGCCAACTACGGGGCTGTCCCAGTTTCAATTTCTGACTTCGATCCAACCCATCTCGTCCTTGAACAGGGCGAAGCAGGTGACACAAACCCAATCATAGCCGGCGCCCTTCTCATAGTTAGAGGTGGTGGCATAGCCTTCTTGCTCGATGAGTTCCGGCTCTGAAGCATTCTCGGCAAATTTTGCCCAGCATCCTGCGCAGTGATCGTGATCCCAGTCCGGGTGATTGGTCTTGTAGAGCGTTCTCTGGAAGCGGGCCCCACGAAGAAACGGTTGAGTCCGGAGGTGTTCCAGCCGCCAATCACCTTCCATTTGTGGTGCGATTTCTTATCAGCGCTGTTTCGTACCAAACGCGTAGCCGCCTGCCTCTTCGCTGCGCTCGGTCAGACGGTTCAATGCTGTTGTTCGCTTGGCGTCGCGCACGGCCTTGAACGCCGCGACATCAGCCGCTCGCAGGCGGCGATGGCTTCCGACTTTCATTGCAGCCAACTCGCCAGCGTCAACCATTCGAACAAGATACTGACGGGAGACGTTCAAGAAATCTGCCGCCGTCTGAGTGGACAACATTTCCTCTTCGGGCAGGACTGCAACCGGCCGTCCTTCCGCGAGGAGCTCGGCTGCGCGGTACATGACGTTCGCCAACGTGGCCGACAACTCAAGTCGCTGACCTTTCGCATTGACGACCTGCACCCTGCGGCCTCCTTTGGTAGAAGTCGGCGACAGGAGTGACGCAATGCGGGCAGCCGCCACCCGTTCGACGGTTGAAATGGCTTCTGGTGACAGAGGCAGTTTTTTGCCTGAGCGGGACGAGGTGGACATGAAAGTAATATGGTGCACAAACGCTATAAACGTAACTACTGCCCCTCCCGACCTGCCCTCTGCTGAGGTACGACGGTCCACCGACCAGCACACCATACTGCGAGCTGTCGGTCTCGCCTAAGTCCAAGATCGGCTTGCATTTTCTGGCAAACATCCCGCGGAGAAGGCGTCTGGGCTAGCATTCGTGACGATCGGCCGGGATCATCACACCCCGAGTCGCTGGGAGAATTGTTCCTGATGCTGCCTGCCGTCCTCGACGCCAATGTCCTGTTTCCAATGGTGCTGCGCGACACCCTACTGCGTGCGGCTGCTGCCGACTGCTTTCGCATCCACTGGTCGTCGCGGATACTCGACGAAGTCACGCGCAACCTGATCGACGAGTACGGCATGGGGAAAGCCAAGGCCTCGACGTTGCGCAGGTTGATGGAAAAGGCCTTTCCAGACGCGAATGTCGAGGGTTGGGAAGAGTTCGAACCCAAGATGCGCAATCATCCCAAAGACCGCCATGTCGCAGCGGTAGCGGCGTCGATTGGGGCAAGCGTCATTGTGACCTCGAATGTTCGCGACTTCACGGATCTTCCGGTCGGCATTATCGCCATCACCCCTGACCAGTTTCTCACGGAACTGCTGATGCCCGGCCGGCCGAATTGATGGGTGCGCTTGAAATCCAGGCTGCAGCCTATCGTCGGCCACCCCTGTCCGTCGCCGAGTTGATCCAACAGCTCGCTGCGGTTGCCCCCAGGTTTGCAGTGCAGGCATCGGCTCTGGTCGCGTCTGCTGGTGAGGGAATCGCATCGCCGCCAAGAACTGACTAAACGCTCCTGAGGACCCGCAAGTGCCGTGTCACGCGAGCGCCGCCACGGTCTTGGCGTAGCGCCGGGCGATTGCGTCTCGGGCGATGTGACGGCCATCCCGCACGACGACCCGGCCGCGACGGTACACGGACTTGATCGCCGCATTGTCGGCGGCGAACAGCCAGCCGTCGAGGAGGCTGTCGTCGCGCGCGGCGACCAGGGAGGGATGGTGCTGGTCGAGGACGACCAGATCGGCGCGCTTGCCGTTCGCGATGCCGCCCAGCCTCTCCTCGCCGGTTGCCCGGGCGCCGCCGGCCAGGGCGGCCTCGAACAGGCGGCGGCCAGTCGAGCGCGCCGGCTCGGCCAGCACGTTGCGCTGGCGGTGCATCAGCCGCTGCCCGTACTCCAGGGTGCGCAACTCGTCGGCGGCGGAGATGCGGATCAGCGAATCCGAGCCGACGCCGAGCCGGCCGCCCCGGGCGAGAAAGGCGGGGACGTCGAACAGGCCGTCGCCGAGATTGGCTTCGGTGATCGGGCACAGCCCCGCCACCGCGCTGGCCTCCGCCATGCGCCCGAGCTCGGCGGCATCGGCATGCGTGGCATGGACCAGGCACCAGCGCCCGGCATCGCTCCCGATCGTGTCGAGCAGCAGGTCGACCGGTCGCCTGTTGTGCGCGGCCAGGCAGTCCGCGACCTCGCGCTCCTGCTCGGCGACGTGGATGTGCGCCGGCCGGTCGGGCCAGGTGCGCGCGGCCCAGCCCAGGTCGCCCAGGGTGACGGCGCGCAGCGAATGCGGGGCGATGCCGGTGGCGCCGCCGGGCACCTCGGTTTCCATCAGCCGGGCATAGGCATCGCGGTCGCACAGGAAGCGGCGCTGCGCCGGTGTGGCCGGCTTGCCCAGGAATCCGCCCTGGCGGTAGAGCACCGGCAGCAGCGTCAGGCCGATGCCAGCCGCCTCGGCGGCCGCGACGATGCGCTGCGACATCTCGTTCGGCGTATCGTAGGGCCGCCCGTCGGGCTGGTGATGCAGGTAGTGGAATTCTGCAACCTGCGTGAATCCCGCCTCGAGCATCTCCATGTAGGCGAAGGCCGCGATCGCCTCCAGGTCGTCCGGGCCGAGCCGGTCGACGAAGTGGTACATCGCCTCGCGCCAGGTCCAGAAGGAATCGGCCTCGTTGCCGCGGCGGCGCTCGGTGAGGCCCGCCATGGCGCGCTGGAAGGCATGGCTGTGCAGATTGGGGAGGCCGGGCAGGGCGATGCCGGAAACGCGCTCGGCCGTCCCGTCGCCGGGCTCCTCGACACTCGTGATGACACCATGGTCGATGCCGACCACGACGTCCTGCCGCCAGCCGTCCGGCATCAGCGCCGTTTCGAGGTGCAATTTGCTCGCCATGGCCGGGGTAGTTACGCTATCCGACAGGTACTCGCACTGCATGTCTTCGAGGGGAGCTCTGGCGATGAGATTCGTCTGCCGCGCGGCCGCTGCCGCAGCCTTTATTGTTGGTTCCGCCGCGTCGGCCCAGCAGCTCGCGCCCAGCCCGACGCTCGACGCCATCAAGGCGCGCGGCCACATCGAATGCGGCGTCCATCTCGGCCTGCCGGGCTTCTCCTTCGCCAACGACAAGGGCGAATGGAGCGGCCTCGATGTCGACTATTGCAAGTCGCTGGCCGCCGCCGTGCTGGGCGACGCCGGCAAGGTGAAGTTCACCCCGACCTCGGTGCAGCAGCGCTGGCCGGTGCTGCAGTCCGGCCAGGTCGACCTGCTGTCGCGCAACACCACCATCACCTTCTCGCGCAACGCGACGCTGGGCGTGAACTTCCAGGGCATCAATTTCTACGAGGGCCAGACATTCGTGGTGCGCACCAAGGCCAAGGTGGCGGCGGTCAAGGACCTGGCCGACGCCACGATCTGCGTCGCCGCCGGCTCGACCGAGGAGAAGAACGCCGCCGACTGGTTCCGCGAGCGCAACCTCAAGGTCACCATCATCAACTTCCAGAAGAACGACGACGCCATATCGGCCTACGACCAGGGCCGCTGCGATGCCTACACGGCGGGGATCGGTGCGCTGGCCGGCCAGCGCATCAAGTTCAAGACCCCGGACGAGCACCAGATCCTGACCGAGATCATCTCCAACGATCCGCAGGGGCCGGTGACGCGCTGGGGCGACGAGCGCTGGCAGCTCGTCGTGCGCTGGGTGCTGAACGGCACGATCGCCGCCGAGGCGCTGGGCGTCACCTCCAAGAACGTCGAGGAGATGAAGGCCAAGTCGGCCAACGCCGAGGTCCGCCGCCTGCTCGGCGCGGAAGGCAAGTTCGGCGCGATGATGGGCCTTTCCGACGACTGGATGTTCAACGCCATCAAGCAGGTCGGCAATTACGGCGAGAGCTACGAGCGCACCGTCGGCATGGGCTCGCCGCTCAAGCTGAAGCGCGGCGCCAACGAGCTGTGGACCAAGGGCGGCCTGCTCTATTCCCCGCCGTTCCAGTGAGGCACCCATTTCCCTCCCCAAGCGTAGCTTGGGGAGGTGTCGCCGTCTTCGGCGACGGAGGGGTCATGAGCCCCAGTCCCGCTGCTCATGACCCCTCCGCCCCGTATGACGGGGCACCTCCCCAGCGAAGCTGGGGAGGAGAGTCAAAGGTGCGCCGAACGGCTCCGCCATGATCCGTTTCCTGCGCGACCGCAAGGTGCGCGACGTCCTGTGGCAGATCATCGCCGCGGTCGGGCTGGTCGTGGTCGTCGTCTACTTCGTGCGCAATGCCGCCGACAACATGGTGAAGGCCGGCATCGCCTCGGGCTTCCAGTTCCTGTGGCGCGATTCCGGCATCGAGGTGCCGTTCCAGATCACCGGCTACAAGCCCAGCATGTCCATCCTGGCGCTGCTTTGGACAGGCATCGTCAACACCCTGCTGGTCTCCGTCGCGGCCATCGTGATTGCGACGGCGGTGGGTTTTGCCGTCGGCCTGATGCGGCTGTCGCGCAACTGGCTGCTGTCGACCCTGGCGGCGATCTACGTCGAGTTCGTGCGCAACATCCCGCTGCTGTTCTTCGTGCTGTTCTGGTACTTCGGCGTGCTGGCGGCGCTGCCGGCGCCGCGCGACAGCCTCGACTTTTTCGGCGTCGCCTTTCTCAATCGCCGCGGCCTGTCCATTCCGATACCCAACGAGGTCACGGGCTTTCATCTCGCCCTGCTGGCGACCGTTCTCCTGATCGTCGCGCAGGTCGTCCTGGCGCGCTGGGCGCGGGCCCACCAGGCGCGCACCGGCCGCGACTTCCCGACCTGGCTGGTGGGCTTCGGGCTGTGCGTCGCCCTGCCGCTCGCCGGCTTCATATGGGCAGGCGCCGCCACGAGCTGGGACGTTCCCGTCATGCGCGGCTTCAACTATCGCGGCGGCTTCGTGCTGATACCGGAGTTCGTGGCGCTGCTCATGGCCCTGTCGACCTATACCGCGGGCTTCATCGCCGAGGTCGTGCGCGGCGGCATCCTGTCGGTGCGCCAGGGCCAGATCGACGCCGGCCGCGCGCTCGGCCTCACCCCTGGCCGGGTCATCCGTCTGGTCGTGATCCCGCAGGCCATGCCGGTGATCATCCCGCCGCTGACCAGCCAGTACCTCAACCTGATCAAGAACTCCTCGTTCGGCGCGGCGATCGCCTATCCCGAGGTGGTCGCGGTGTTCATGGGCTCGGCGCTGGTCGCCACCGGCCAGGCGATCGAGATCATCGCCATCACCTTGGGCCTCTATCTCGTGCTCGGCCTCGCCGTGTCGCTGTTCATGAACTGGTACAACGCCCGCCATCGCCTGGTGACGCGATGAAGGCCGTCCGCGCGATACCCGGCTGGCTCGAGGCGCTCCGGCAGCGGTTGTTCGCCAGCCCGGTCGACATCGCCGTGTCGCTGCTCTGTCTCTACGTCGTCTGGCGCATCTCGCTGCCTCTGGTCGACTGGTTGCTGGTCGAGGCCAACTGGCGCGGCACCACGCGGGACGACTGCACGAGCGCCGGCGCCTGCTGGGTGTTCATCCGCGCGCGCTTCTCGCAGTTCATGTACGGCCAGTATCCCGTCCCCGAGCGCTGGCGCGTCGATCTCCTCGGTCTGCTGACCCTGGCGGTCATCCTCGCCCTGTCGTGGCGGCGCCTGCCGCGGCGCCGCGAGGCTGCCATCGCCGCGCTGGTCGTCCTGCCGCCGCTCGGCATCTGGCTGCTCTACGGCGGCCTCGGCCTCAACGTCGTCGAGACGCGCGAATGGGGCGGGCTGATGCTGACGCTCTTTCTCGCGATCTATGCCGGCCTGATCGCGATCCCGCTCGGCATCCTGCTGGCGCTCGGCCGGCAATCCCGCCTGCCGGTGATCCGCTTCGCCTCGATCGTGTTCATCGAGTTCTGGCGCGGCGTGCCGATCATCGCGGTGATCTTCCTGGCCTCGCTCCTGCTGCCGCTGATCATGCCGAGCGGGGTCAATGTCGATCGGCTGGCGCGCGCGGTCATCGGGCTCGCCTTCGTCATCGCGGCCTACATGGCCGAGGCGGTGCGCGGCGGCCTGCAGGCGCTGCCCGAGGGCCAGGTCGAGGCCGCCCAGGCGCTCGGCCTGGGCTACTGGCGCATCACCCGCCTGATCGTGCTGCCGCAGGCCTTGCGCATCGCCCTGCCGGCCATGACCAACGAGTTCATCGCTCTGTTCAAGAACACGACGCTGGTGCTGATCGTCTCGATCTTCGACCTGCTCGGCATCGCGCAGGCGGCGCTCGCCGATCCTGCCTGGGTCGGCATGAACATGGAGGCCTACGTCTTCGCCGGCGCCATCTACTGGTTCACCTGCTTCGGCCTCTCGCAATGGAGCCGGTCGCGCGAGAAGCGCCTGCAGGCGGCGCACGGGCGCTGACCGTGCGCCGGCTCGTCGTCATGCTCGTCGCGACCTTTCTGCTCGCCGTCGGGCGGGCAGCGGCGCAGCGCGCGCCCCGGACGCCCGACGCCATCGAGCAGGCCTGACGAGGCTGGATGGGCAAATCCGACAAGAGGTCGGGCGGCCTGACGCACGGCGAGATCGATCGGGCGCTGGGCGATGCAGCACGCTCGGTCGCCGACTGGCGGTGACGTTGGCAGCCGTGGCCGAAGCAGCCAGGCTCATGGCCGGGAGCGCCCGACTTGCTCCCGCCGCTCGCCAATCATGCAGGTCGGTCGACAGCCGGCTCCCTAACGCACTTGCGCGCGCCTGGCTGTCTCAGGCGCCGAACACCAGCGCCTCTGCCTGCTTGATGCCGGTCAGCACGGTTTCCGGCGCGGCCGTTACCCCCTGTAGCAGGGCAGCGGCGGAGGCGATGTCGCCCAGAGGCGTGTCGTTGACGAACTGGTCGTTGACGTAGGTCAAGCTCACGCTGACCTTGTTCATCAGCACGGTGATGTCGTGGCTGGCCACCGAATCCTGGGCACCGCCGATGATATCGACAACCTTCGAGCCCACCGACTGGCCCGCCGTCACGGCTTGCCGGATCTGGCCCGTCCAGTACGCCTGACCACCGGTATCGGCTCCGCGGTCGAAGAGGTTGCGGTAGACGGCATCGATGAAGGCGCCGATCTGGGCGTCAGTTGCGCCCTGCGGATGGTCGAGCAGGGCGAAGTGGGCCTTGGCCTCGGCGCTGCCGCCGATTGCGCCCGCGATGTTGCGAAGCGCCGCACTTGCACCCTGCGTGAACAGGCCGGTGTGGTATTCGTTGATCCAGAACTGGAAGCCGTGCAGGTCGGCGGCGCGGCCGAGCAGGCCGATATAGAGCGTGGCGATCTGCTCTTCGGCCGCGAGCGACGATAGCGCCAGCGTGGGCGTCGCACCGGCCGTGACGGGCGCGATGTACAGCGTGACCTCGCCCTGGCCGACCTGCCCCTCGGCACTCGTCGCCTGGTAGGTGAAGTTGTCGTGGCCGGAATAGCCGGTCGTCGGCGTGTAGGTGAAGGAGCCGTCGGCCTTCAACTGGAGCTCGCCGTGGCTCGGGCCCGTCACCACGGCGGCGAGCAGCTCCGTATCGGAGTCGTCGTTGACGAGCACGCTTGCCGCCGCGCTCGTCGTCAGCGCTTGGTTCGGACGCACGACATAGGCATCGGCGTGGACGACGAGTTCCGATCCGGCGGCGCCCGCCGAGACGCCGGGCGGGATCAGCGTAAGAACACCTCCGAGGCCCACCGCATACAGGCCGTCGCTGAAAGAGACGAATTCGACGGTGGACAGGAAATCCTGGCCGTCGCTCATGGCGCCCGTCGACTTGTCGGTGATGACCGTGACGCCCTGCGAGCTGCCGTCATGGACCGGGATGAACGAGACGTCGTACCGGGAGCGCGGGCCGGAATAGATTGCCGTGTCGTCGCCGGCGCCGCCGTCGAGCCCGTCGATTCCCGTGCCGCCGATCAGGATGTCGTCGCCTCCCATGCCCCACAAATCATCTCCGCCGCCGCGGCCGCTCAGCGCGTCGTTGCCCTCGGTGCCGTTCATTTCGTCGAGCTGATCGGTGCCGGTCTGGCTGGCCAGTCGTTGCACGACGATCGACGACACTTCGAAGTTGTACGTCTTGTTCTCTGCGGCCGTTGCGGCAGGCTGCATGGTGGGGTCGCTGAACTTGACATCGATCAGACCCGGGAGGTCGCCATATACCCCGCTTGTCGGCGGTGCCCACAGATTGATGTGAAATTCCTGCTTGAACTGCGGCACATGCTCCATGTCGCTGCGCACCATCTGGCCGTCGACATACCAGAGCACGGCGTCGGCCAGCCATTCGATGCGGTAGGTATGAAAATCGGCGACGCCGCCGGGCATGGGGATCAGCTTGGGGTGACCAGGACCTTGTGGGTCCTGGGCATACGGGTTGGTGCTGACGTAATCACGTGCGCTCGTGAAGATCTCGAAATCGAGCTCGTCATGAATGTTGCGATCCGCCTGCGGCGGAAACGTCTGATAGGTGAAGAAGCCGGCGACCAGGCCGCCCTGCTGGGGCTGGAACCGGTACACGCCTTCGAACGAAACGCCGCCGGTGGCGTCGGGCACCCAAGAATCTCTGGTGATCGCCTCCGACCCCAGGAACGAGTTGGGCTGGCCCGGTGCGTTGCCGGCGACAAAGGTGTCCAGCGTGATGTTCGCGATGCCGTTGTAGGCCTTCGGCAACTCCTGCCGCATCTGGGTCTGCCCGAGATAGGACGGGTTGTTGGCCGGCTGCCAGCGGTTGAAATCCCATTTGGTATCCTCGAGCGTGCCGTTGACCGAGAAATCGTCCTGAAAGACGATGCTGCCGTCGATTGTCATCGCGAAGCCCCTCAATTCGGCGCAGGATGAATTTTCCCAAGCGCACCGCACATACTCGCGGGTAGTGAGCAAATGTGATGCAAACCTGACGCATGCATCAAGCCGCATGTCCGCATAGCTGGAGGCACTGGAAGCTGATCACAGGTCGTCCATCGAGGACGCCGCCACCAGCGCAGGTTGACGAGATCGCCAAGGATGCGGTGTTCCGGATAGAGTTGCGTGAGCCAAATGGTCTGACCGCGGCTATACAACTCCTGGATGAATTCTAGCGTGTCGAAGCCGGCATCCTCTAAGAGGTTGCGGCCGGCGCGTTTGATGTAGAGTTCCGTTTTGCCCTCAAGTCCGGTGGAGTGGCGATCCACTCTACAACTGCCTTGCTCGAAAAGCGGCCGGCAGGGTCGCTTCCTTCCAGGAACAGGTCTGGGAGCCTTGCATTCATGCCGGCACGGGGGGAGAACAGAGCCCGAGCCAGGGTACGGCGCATAGCCGATGATGCTTTGTCCGACGGGGAGTAGCGTTGACCTGGACTGACGATCTCGCCAACGACCGGATCAGGGACCTCGCGGTTCAGGCGGCGGCCGACGCCGTGGTGAGCTACCAGGAGATGCTCGCCATGCTCGAGGCCACGGTGGCGGGTGGGATCACGGTGAGCGAGCACGCCGACCTCAAGCTCGTCTACACCAACTACGCGCCGCTGTTCGCCAGCGACTACCTGAAGTCGATCTCCTACAGCGTCATCTATTCCAACCCGGCGAACGCCAAATGGTGGGGCGGCGTGCAGAAGATCGCCGACGTGGCGCCGCTCGGTGACATGGCGGCCGGCATGACCGAGCTGAACGGCGAGCGCCTGATCGGCAAGTGGTTCCTCGGCAAGGACCTGCCGATGGCGGTGGTCGGCGGCGACACGGCCAGCGGCACGGCCGCCAAGGGCGTGTACAGCTACGCCACAGCGACCGGCCCGCTGTTCGTGGACGGCGTTGCGCCCACGGACATCAACCAGGGCCAGGCGGGCGACTGCTACCTGATGGCCAGCCTGGGCGCGATCGCCGACATCGACCCGTCGCTGATCGTCAGTGCCTTCATCGACAATGGTAACGGGACCTGGGGCGTCCGCTTCTATCTCGACGGCGCGCCGGCCTACGTGACGGTCGACATGAGCGTGCCGGTCAAGCGCGGCGGCACGGTCCCGGTCGCCAGCAACGAGACCGACAGCCTGGCGGGCGAGCAGTGGGTGACGCTGTTCGAAAAGGCCTATGTCGACCTGAACGCGCAGGCCAACATCGACAACGTGCTCAACTGGACCGGCGAGAAGAGCTACCGGGCCATCGAGAACGGTTGGGCCAGCCCGATCCGCCAGGTCACCAACCTCGGCTACACCTACTATTCAAGCTACTACGCGACCATTCCCGACGAATTCAAGACGGCTGAATTCGTCTCGGCCGATCCGCTGGCCTACAAGCAGACGATCATCGATGCGCTGGCCCAGGGCGAGATCGCCTGGCTCGCCACGTTCGGCACGACCTACGACACGGCTGGCAAGAAGAACCTGGTGGCCGGCCACGCCTTCGTGATCATGGGCTACGACGCCGCCACCGACAGCTTCCTCCTGCGCAATCCGTGGGGCGCCTCGAACGCCACCTACAACGTCGAGCTCAAGGTCTCGATCGGCGAATTCTGGAATCCCACGGTCAAGGGCGTGGTGGCGATCTCCGGTCCCGCGGAAGCGCCGCCGGCCTACGCGTATACGCTGACCACGATCCCGAGCGCCGAAGGCGAAGCCGTCACCTTCACGGTGACGCGCAGTGGCAGCGGCACGCCCTCGACGGTCTACGTGTCGACCGTACCGGGCAGCGCCGGCACCGGCGACTATGCCGCCGTCGACAAGCTCCCCGTCGAGTTCGCCGCCTATGAGACGGTCAAGACGGTAAAGATCGACACCTATGCCGACAATCTGGCCGACGGCACGGCGACGTTCCGGCTCGACCTCTTTCCGTCGGCCACCGATGCCGCGAGCACGGCGAGCGCCACCGCTGCCATCGACGATGTCGCGGCCGATGCCTACGTCTACACCATTACGTCGAGTTCCGGCGTGGCCGGCAGCGCCGTTACCGAGGGCGGACAGGTCGTCTTTACCATCACGCGCACCGGCAGCGGCAGCGCCTCGACGGTCTATCTCGCGACCTCGGGCGGCACGGCGGGTGCCGGCGACGTCCAGGGGCTGGCCAACCTGGCGCTCGTCTTCGCGGCCTACGAGACGACCAAGACGATCAGCGTCGCCACCCTGCAGGACAGCGTGGCGGAAGGAACGGAGTCCTTTCACCTCGATCTCTACGAGAACCTGTCGACCAACACCCCATCGGCATCGGCCGGCGGCTTCATCGCGGACGCAGCCCTGCCGACCTATGCCTACACGGTGCGGTCGTCGGCTGGCAGCCCGGCCGACGGGATCGTCGAAGGCGGCGCGGTCACCTTCACCATCGTGCGCAGCGGCAGCGGCACGAAGTCGGAGGTGTTCGTCGCGACCGCCGGCGGATCGGCGGGCGGCGCCGACTACAGCGCGCTCGCCCTGCAACCCGTGAGCTTCTCGGCCAATCAGACCGTGGCGACGGTGACGGTGCAGACCAACGAGGATTGGTGGCTCGAGACCGATGAGTTCTTCACCCTCGGCCTTTTCCTCAATGTCACCGACAGCGTCCATGCCGCCTACGGCACCGGCTTCATCAAGGACAAGCCGAAGCTCGACTACAACTACACCGTCAGCACCGCGAGCGAGGCGACGCCGGCAGTCGAAGGCAGCCCGATTACCTTCACCATCGCGCGCGACGGCAGCGGCACGGCCTCCACGGTCTATCTCGGCACGACCTCGGCAACAGCCGACGGCAGCGATTTCCGATCGATTGGAATGCAGACGCTGACGTTTGCCGCCTACGAGACCAGCAAGACCGTCACGGTCGACACCTTCACCGACTCGCTCGTCGAGGGAACGGAATATTTCTGGCTCGATCTCTATCGCAACCGCGCCGACAACAGCTTCTCGGCCTACGGCAAGGCGCAGATCAAGGACGCGATCGCTGCCGGCTACGACTATTCGATCACCAGCAGCGCGCCCGTCGACGGGCCGGCGAGCGAGGGCGCGCCGGTCACCTTCACCGTCACGCGCAGCGGCAGCGGCAGTGCCTCGACGGTGTGGCTCAGCACCGTGGCGGGAACGGCCACGGCCGGCGACTACCAGGGGCTCGACAAGGCGGCACTCACCTTCGCCGCCTACGAGACGGCCAAGACGGTCTCGGTCGATACCTTCACCGACGGCGTGACGGAAGGCAGCGAGTATTTCTGGCTCGACCTGTTCAAGGCCTATGGCGACGCCACCTCGGCCACCTACGCCAGCGCCTCGATCGCCGATACCGCGGTCGGCGACTACGGCTACACCGTTACCAGCAACGCGCCGTTCGACTCGCCGGTGGGCGAAGGCTATGCGATCAGCTTCACGGTGACGCGCCGCGGCAGTGGTACGGCGTCGACCGTCTATGTCGGGACAGAGGCCGGCACCGCGAGCGCGGGCAGCGGCGATTACCAGGGCATTCCGGGCTTCGCGCTGCACTTCGGCGCCAACGATACGACCAAGGTCTTCACCATCTCGACCTTCACCGACAGCATCGCCGACGACGGCGAATATTTCTGGCTCAATCTCTATCGGACCTACAACGACGCGGCCGACTTCAACTGGTTCGCCTATACCTCGGCCTACATCGCCGACACGGTGACCGCCGACTACCTTTATGCCATCACCAGCAGCACCGCGCTCGGTGGGCCGATGGGCGAGGGCGGCGCGATCACCTTCACGATCACGCGCAACGGCAGTGGCACCGCGTCCACCGTCTATGTCAGCACGACCGAGGGAACGGCCGGCAACGACGACTACCAGGCGCTCGACAAGCTCCCCGTAACCTTCGCCGCCGGTGAGACGACGAAGACCGTCACCGTCGGCACCTTCAGCGACAGCGTCACCGAGGGCGAGGAGCACTTCTGGCTCGATCTGTTCCGCAACTACGGCGACAGCGTCTACGCGACCTACGGCAACGCCACGATCGCCGACGCGGCGGCCGACGACTACAGCTACGCCATCGAGACCAATTCGCCGGTCGGAGAGGGCGACGCGGTCGCCTTCACGATCACGCGCAACGGCAGCGGCACCGCCTCGACCGTCTATGTCAGCACCTACAATGGCAGCGCCAAGGACGGCGACTATCAGAAGCTGTTCGCACTCGCCGTGACTTTCACCGCGGGCGAAACAGCCAAGACAGTGAACGTCGCCACCTACGTCGACGGCGCGAGCGAAGGCACGGAGTATTTCTGGTTCGATCTCTATCGCAGCTACGCCGACGCCGTCGCCATCGACTGGTTCGCCTACGCGACCGCCACCATCACCGATGTCGCGGTCGACCTCTACGGCTACAGCGTGACCAGCGATGCGCCGCTGGAGCTGCCGGCCGGCGAGGGCACCCCCATCACCTTCACCATCACGCGCAGTGGCACCGGCAGCGCCTCGACCGTGTATGTCGGCACGGAGGCGGGCACTGCCAGCGCGGCCGCCGGCGACTACGCCGAGCTATCGGTGCTGGCAGTGAGCTTCGCCGCCGACGAGACCGTCAAGACGGTCACCATCGCCACGCATGCCGACGTCCTGGTCGAGCACGGAGAATATTTCTGGCTCAACCTCTACGCGACCTACGACGACGCGCTGGCGCTGAACTGGTTCGACTACACCGCCGCCTACCTCGCCGATCCTGCGGGGGCGGGCGCGGCGGCAGTGGCTGCGGGCAGCGTGCCGGAAGCGGAGAGGGTGGCCGAGGTGGGCGTCGGCATGCCCGACCCGTCGGAGCTCTTGCGCGGCGATTCCCCTGCTGTCTCGGTCGCGTCGTTCCCCGGGCATACTTCCGGCGCCTTCGCCAACGACTACGCCTTCGCCGCCGTCGCGGCGGACGGATCGGTCGTCACCTGGGGCAACGGGCAGAACGGTGGCGACAGCAGTGCCGTAGCCAGCCAGCTTCACGACGTGGCCGGCATCGGGTCGAACGCCTTCGCCTTTGCCGCCTTGCGGCGCGACGGCTCGGTGATCGCCTGGGGCAACCAGAATTTCGGCGGCAACAATGCGTCCGTCGCGAGCGCGCTCGACGGCCGGGTCGATGTCGTCGGCCTGTTCTCGACGGCCACGGCATTCGCCGCCTTGCGCGCCGACGGGTCGGTGGTGACGTGGGGCGCGCCGGGCAACGGAGGCGACAGTGCGGCGGTCGCCGGCAGGCTCGACGGCAGCATCGACGTCGCCAACATCGCCTCGACCCTTTCGGCGTTCGCGGCATTGCGCGTCGACGGGTCGGTGGTGACGTGGGGCTTTGCCGCGCAGGGCGGCGACAGCAGCGCGGTCGCGGGCGAGCTCGACGGCTCGGTCGATGTCGTCAGCATCGCCGCGACCGGCTCTGCCTTCGCCGCTCGGCGCGCTGACGGGTCGGTGGTGACCTGGGGCAACGCGAACGACGGTGGCAACAGCACCGCCGTCGCCGCGGCGCTGAACGGTACCGTCGATGTGCTGGGCATTGCCGCGACGACGTCGGCCTTCGCCGCCATCCGGCAGGACGGCTCGGTGATCGCCTGGGGCGATCCCAACAACGGCGGCAACGGCACGCGCGTCGCGGCAGCGCTGGGCGGGGCGATCGATGTCGTGGGACTGACCGCGACCAACACCGCCTTTGCCGCCCTTCGGGCGGACGGCTCGGTGGTGACGTGGGGTGACAATGGCGGCGGTGGCTCGAGCACCGGCGCCGGGGCGGCCCTCGACGGCACCATCGATGTCACGCGGATCTTCGCCGGCAGCTCGGCCTTCGCCGCCCTCAGGTCCGACGGCTCGGTGGTGACCTGGGGCGACGGTTCCTACGGCGGCGAAAGCAGCGCGGTCGCCGGCGAGCTTCACGACGTCGTGGACATCGTCGCGACCGACCAGGCTTTTGCCGCACTGAGGTCAGACGGCTCGGTGGTGTTCTGGGGCAGCTTCCTCGGCGGCGGCGTCGACGCCGACGTGCAGGCTGAGCTCGACGGCTCGATCGATGTCGTGCAGCTTTTCGCCACCAGTACCGCGTTCGCGGCATTGCGCGCCGACGGGTCAGTGGTGACGTGGGGTGACCAGCAGTTCGGCGGCAACAGCGATGGCGTCGCCGCGCGGCTGGCGTCAATCGTGCACCTGGCCGACGGCACTCCGGTCGACGCGGTCGCCGCCCACGACGATGCTTTCGTGGTGATCCAGGGCAGGTCGCTCGCCGCCGTGCCAAGCGTCCTGGCGAACGACGACCGGGCAACGACGGCCACGCTGCTGGCCGGCCCCAACCACGGCACGCTGCAGCTCGCCGCCGACGGCAGCCTCGGCTACACGCCCGACGCCGGCTTCTCGGGCATCGACTCTTTCACTTATCGAGCCGGCGCTGGGGCCGGCGTCGCCGCGGCCGATGCACAGGCGCTTGTTTACGTGGTGCCGGTGCAGGTCGGCGCGGCAACGCTCGACCTGCTGGCGCTTGGCGCCGAGCAGCAGGTCGCCGCGACCTACGCCGCCTTCTTCGGCCGTGGCGCCGATGCGGCGGGGTTCGCCTACTGGATCGGCGAGCTCGATCGCGGCCTGCCGGCACAAGGACCGGCGGGGACTCTGGCCGGGATCGCGGGCGCGTTTGCCGTCAGTGCCGAAGCCAAGGCGTTGCACCCGTTCCTCGCCGACGCTTCGCGCGCAAGCGACGCCGAGATCGCGCGTTTCCTCGGGTCGGTCTACGACAGTTTGTTCGACCGCACCCCGGATGCGTCGGGCCTGGCCTACTGGACCGGCCAGGTCCAGGCGGCGCTGCAGGCTGGACAACGCGTCGGCGCGCTGCTGGTCGATATCGTGAGCGGCGCACGAGACACGACGGCCGGCAACGACATCGCCACCCTGATGGGCAAGGTGGCCGTCAGCCTTGCCTATGTGCGCGAGCAGGACGAGCATGACACCGTGTGGGCCGGGGCGAGCGACGTCGCCGCCGCGACCGGCCTGCTGCACGCGGTGTCGAACGATCCGCACAGCGTGTTGGCCGGCGTGAAGGATGCCGAGATGCTGATCGCCAACCACGCCTGAGTGCCGCGGGCCGTCCGCCGCCACGCTGCGACGGCATCAGTGCGGCGAGCCGCCCTTGCGCGTGTGTACGCACGTGCTTCAGGCGCCTTGTCACGACGGCGCGTTGACCGACTTGCACGAGATCCCGCCCGGGCTGCTGAAGCAGACCGTGTCGCCCGGCTTGACGCCGCCGTTGGCGGCGATGAGGGCATCGTCGCGTGGCACGAGGTAGGTGAAGAAGGAGCTGAAGAAGTTCGGCCTGCTGAAGGAGAACCGGACACTTTCCTCTCCGGTATCTACGACGAAGCGCCGGATTTGATGACTGGCTCTCTGGCGAATGCTCGCAGAAATCTCACCCAGAGCCGTGTTTCACCTTCAGCCTTCATCGACATTCTCAGGAACCAGCAGCTCGCCGAGCTGGCGAAGCGCACGCAACGGCATGTTGGCGATCTGTAAGCAAGAGACGACCGTCACAGGCTCGACCGGCACGTTCTATGAGCACCGCTCTGCGTCGAACGCTGGCGCCAACCGGCTTCCCTCGCCGCCCCACGAACCGCTCGAACATGCGCTCTCCGGATCCCGGCCAATTTGAACTATGGATACGGCTGTTTGGGAGTCAATGAACCGCCGATTGGAACTTCATGATCTCGGATCCGGGCGGTAGAGGCCGAGCGACGAGGAAGACCCAGCCCCGGTCGAGCCGCGGAGTCAGGCTACATTGCAAAAGCGCACCGTTTGCAAGGCGATGTTGGCTGCAAGGGCGAGCCAACTCTGCTCACTCGCCTGCCCGTTCGGGCACCGTCGTGATAGCACGCAAGACGGACTGCGCGCCGACCGAGGGACACCGATCGTGATCGCTATCGCTGACGAAAACCAATGTACCGCTGACGCAACGCCGTTTGGTTGCGTCAGCGGCAAGTCGTTGATTTCAAAGGCCGCTGACGCACAGACGCAACTGACGCAAGATTTCACGACGACTCGCCACGGCCGAATCGGCATGGAGCCCGGCAGGGCACCGCAGATCATCTTCAGAGCGGACATCTCTCCGTGTCAACCGCTTCGCCCTCTGACGGGGAACCGCCGAGAGGCGAGTGCAATCAATTGCACGCGATTGCGGGCTGCGCCCGCGAGTGTCGAACCGGTTCGCCTTCCTCGCCTATCCGCCGGCGCGGACGTAACTTGACGCGGCGGGGTTCCCTGTTCGGATGTTCCGAATTCCCTGATCCGTTGCCGGGACTTCCCTGTTAATTTTTCTGGTTTCCCTGATCCAATTCCCTGTTTCGCGTATCGTCACATGATCGAAGCCATTCACCAACCTCCTGAAGCGGCAGGCAATTTTACGTGTCAATACCTTGCGGCCGGCGTGAGGAAGCGGTTTTGTCGCCAGCCTGTGCGCCGCCGCCTATGCGGCAAAGCGGCGGATCACCTCGCCTGGCCGCGAGCTCGGGTCGGCGCAGAAGCCCTTGTCGTCGGCAACGTGGGCACCGTTGATCCAGACGCCGTGCAGGCCGACCGCCGATGCGGTGAGCCGCGCCGCGCCGGCCGGCAGGTCGTGGACGCGCCGCTTGGGGCCGCGCGCCACCGTCGCCGGATCGAACAGCATCAGGTCGGCAGCTTTGCCCTCGGCGAGCACGCCGCGGTTGGCGATGCCGAACAGCTTCGCCGGCTGGCCGGTCAGCCGGTGCACGGCCTGCGCCAGGTCGAGGACGCCGAGATCGCGGCTCCAGTGGCCCATCAGGTGCAGGCCGAAGCCGGCGTCGCAGAAGAAGGTGAGATGGGCGCCGGCGTCACTGAGCGAGATGTGCGTGTTCGGATCGGCCAGGATCCGGCCGACCGCCGTCTCGTCGTTGTGCAGCAGCTGGGCCACGAACATCGTGTCGAGATTTTCCGACAGCGCGAAGTCGAGGATGAAATCGAGCGGGTCCTTGCCCGCCTTCGTGGCGAGCGCCGCCAGGGTCGCGCCTTCGAGCGCCCGGTTCTGCTCCTTCGCCGTCTCGACGACGAACAGCTTGTCCCATTCGCTGTTGAACACCAGGCGGCCGCGCGAGGCGGCGAGCTCCTGCCGCACGGCGTCGCGCCACGCCGGATCGCGGTAGACTTTCACCAGGTCGTCGTAGCCATGCGCCGCCATCGCCGGCTTCCATGCCGCCATGCTTTCGAACAGGTACGGGCTCTTGAAGGTGAAATCCATGCTGAGCGGGCAGCACGAGGTCTGGGCGACCAGCTGATGGCCGCGCGAGCGCGCCTGATTCACCAGGTCGAGGGTGGTGAAGGCGGCGGTGGGATTGGTGTTGGAATGAAAGAGGGCCGCGATCACCACGGGGCGGCGGGCCTCGACGGCCAGCTCCTCGAGATAGGGGATCGACGTCTTGCTGCCCTTGGTCAGCATGTAGATGCCGCGGCCACTCTCGCCCATCGCCTTGACCAGGGCGCGCAGCTCGCGGTCGTCGGCCAGCCGTGACGGCATCGGCGTGCCGCCCTCTCCATTGTGCGCCTCGGCGGTCGAGGAGGCGAAGCCGACCGCGCCCGCCGCCATCGCCTCGCGCACCTGGGCGACCATGGCGGCGATCTCGTCGTCCGTCGCGGTGCGCTCGGTCGCCTCCTCGCCCATGACGAAGGTGCGGATGGCGGAATGGCCCGAGAAGCAGGCGACGTTGGGCCCGACGCCCTGGCGCTCGAGCATGTCGAGATATTGCGGAAAGCTTTCGAATCCCCAGCGGACGCCGGCCCGCAAGGCATCGAGCGACATGCCCTCGACGTGGGTCAGGTGGCGCATGGTGAGGTCGCGATCGGCCGGCTTGCAGGGCGCGATGGTGAAGCCGCAATTGCCCAGCACGGCCGTGGTGACGCCGAGCGCCGGCGAGGGATCGATGAAGGGGTCCCAGGTGATCTGGGCATCGTAGTGGGTGTGGCCGTCGATGATGCCCGGCGCCAGGGCAAGGCCGTCGGCCTTCACCGTCTCCCTGGCCGCGCCGAGCTTGCCGCCGACGGCGGCAATCCGGCCGCCGGTGACGCCGAGATCGCCGTGCACCGGCGCCGCGCCCGTGCCGTCGAAGATCTGCGCATCCTTGATGACCAGATCGAGCATGTGCCGTGTCCTCCTGGCGCCATGTTGGCGGGGACGGCCGGCGATTTCCAGTCGGGCGGCCGGTAGATCGGGCCATGACCGATGCAAACGACGAAGCCCTGCCAGGGAGATTGGTCGCGGCTCTGGCCCCGGTGTGCGGCGTGGCGGCGATTGCGCTGGGCGGGTCGCGCGCCCAGGGGCACGGCGACGGCGTCCTCCGATTACGACATCGGCTTGTACTATCGAGCTCGCCAGCCGATCGACGTCGCGGCGCTGGGCCGGGTTGCGACGGTCCTCGACGATCGCGCTCGAGAATGCCTGCAAGAGCCTCGACCGCGCTTCTTCTGGAAGAGAAGAGGTCACGACCCGACGATGAACTTCTCCTCGACGACGTAGCTCCGGATGCGGCCGATGAACTTCGCGCCGTCGGCGTGCAGGGCCTTCATCTCCGGCGTCTTGGCCGCCGCCTCGAGCGCGGCCTGGTCGTCGAACCACAGCTCGGCGACGCCGTCGATCGCGACGTCGGTTGCCGGGATGTCGGCGCGGGTGCGCTCGCCGGAAATGTGGTTCTGCACGTAGCGGCGCAGGCCGGGCACGGCGTGGGCGAGCGGCGCGTGGACGTCGACCCAGTGCCGCATGAATTGCTCGTGGGTCCAGCCGTCCTTGCGGGTCAGGAGACCGATGGTCTTGATCATGATGGGCGATTTCCTCCGTCGCGCCTACTATGGGGCATGATCCGCCTCGCCGCGATTGCCTTCCTCGTGCTGCTGGCCGGCGGTGCGTCGGCGCAAGGCGTGCGCTTTCCCGGCGTCGCCATCGGGTCGTCTCAGGCGGGACCTGAGATCGACGGCTGGATGTACCGGCCGGCCGGCGCCGGACCGTATTCTGGCATCGTGCTCGCCCATTCGTGCAGCGGCGTGAGCAGCCATACCGGAGCGTGGGGCAAGCTGCTGGCAAGCTGGGGCTATGTCGTCGTCGCCCCCGACTCGTTCGGGCCGCGCGGCGAGAAGTCGGTGTGCGGCCGCGGTCGCGTGGTCAGTCCCAGCATGCGGGTGGTCGACATCGCCGGGGCGATGGACTTCCTCAATGCTCAGCCCTTCGTGCGCCGCGGCGACATCGGCCTCATCGGCCACAGCCACGGCGGCGCGACGGCGCTGAGAGCGGTTCAGAGGAGCTACGGTCTGGCGGCACGCGGGCTCAAGGCAGCCGTTGCCTATTATCCGGGCTGCTACGCCCAGTTCGATCGCGACGTGGCCGTGCCGCTGCTCGTCCTGATCGGCGACAAGGACGACTGGACGCCAGCCGACGACTGCCGGCGGTTGCAGGCTGCCGGCTTCGCACGGCCCGATCTGGTGCAGGTCGTCTACTATCCCGACGCCCATCACAGCTTCGACAGCCGGGCGCCGGACCGCACGCTCACCGTCGCCGACGGCAAGAGCCACCGGCTCGCTTACGATCCCTCGGCAGCGCCCGACGCCGAGGCGCGCACCCGGGCGTTCTTCGCCAAGCACCTGGGCAACTGAGCATCCTCGGTAGGGACGTGATCCGGCCGCAACGATGCTGTCATCCCGGGCGCAGCGAGGACCTTCCGCAGCGCCGGCCGAGCAAAGGTCCCTCGCCTTTGGCTCGGGATGACAACGGTGGCAAGCCTTGTCAGTCGACGGTGATCCGGCTGACCCGGGCGATCTCGCGCCACTGCTTGATCTCGAGGCCGATGATGGTGCGGAACTCTTCGGGACCGTCATCGCCGGGCTCGATGCCGTCCTTCTCGAAGCGGGCCTGGGTCTCCGGCTGGGAAACGAAGCGCTTGATGGCGGCTGCCAGCTTGGCCACGACCGGATCGGGCGTCGCGGCCGGCGCGACAACCCCCATCCACAGGTAGCCTTCGAAGCCCGGCAAGGTTTCCGCGACCGTCGGCACCTGGGGAAACTGCTTCAGCCGGGCGTCGCTGGTCACGGCGAGCAGGTTCAGCTTGCCCTGGGCGATCAGCTGCGCGGATTGCGTGTAGTTGTCGAGCTTGGCCTGGACCTGGCCGGCCACGAGATCCTGGAGCGCCGGCATGGCGCCGCGGTAGGGCACGTTGGTCACCTGGAACTGCAGGCGCAGCATCATCAGCTCCATGGTGATGTGCGGCAGGGTGCCGTTGCCGGCATTGCTGACGTTGATCCTGTTCGGGTTCTTGCGAGCGTAGTCGACGAACTCCTTGAACGTCGTGACCGGCAGGCTGGGATGGCTGACCAGCAGCATGGGCACCTGGCCGACGATCGCGATCGGCCGGATATCCTTCTCGGTATCGTATGGCATCGACGCCCTGAACGCCGCGTTGATCGTGTGGTTCGGGGTCGTCAGCAGGAGGGTGTAGCCGTCGGCCGGCGCCTTGGCGACGAGGTCGCTGGCGATCACGCCGCCGGCGCCCGTCTTGTTGTCGACCATCACCGGCTGGCCGAGATCGGCGGCGAGTCGCTCCGCCAGCTGGCGCGCCACCACGTCGGTGACGCCACCGGGCGGGAACGGCACGATCAACCGGATCGGCTTTTCCGGATAGTCGGCCCGCGCCGTCGCGGCGAGCGACAGCAGCAGGACAAGGGCAAGGGCCAGTCGCTTCATGGTGGCAGGATACCGCCGCCCCGCACGGCCTGTCATCACGAGCGCGGCAGGTGTCATGAGGATGAAAGGTCCCTCGCTACTCTGTCCTCCCCAGCTTCGCTGGGGAGGTGTCGCGTCATACGCGACGGAGGGGTCGAAAGCCCCACTGAGACTCATGACCCCTCCACCCCCGATTACGGGGGCACCTCCCCAGCTTCGCTGGGGAGGTGGAGAATCAGCTGGCCGGCGCCAGCCCCATCTGCCGGCAGAGCAGCACCAGCGTCTCGTAGATCACGTGGGCGCAGAGGTGGGCTGCCATGCCGTTGACGTCCTGCGGCGGGCTCACCGTGGCGACGTCGACGGCGACGATGTTGAGGTCGGTCAGGCAGCGCAAGAGGTCGATGCCCTCGCGCGCCGACAGGCCGCCCCACGACGGCGTGCAGACGCCGGGCGCGACCGCCGGATCGAACACATCCATGTCGAAGCAGAGATAGACCGGCCGCTTGCCGACCTTGTCGCGGAACTCCGCCATGCGCTGGGCGAAGCCGCCGCGTACCAGCTCGTCGAGCGACACCACCTTGTAGCCGAGGCTCATGGCGCGCGGCACCACGCCTTGGGCATACGTCGTGCTGCGGATGCCGACGTGCCAGGAGAATTCGGGATCGACCAGGCCCTCCTCGGCGACGTGGGTGAACTGGGTGGCCGAGCTGTACTTCTCGTCGGCGCCGTAGGGATAGGAATCGGTGTGCGCATCGATGTGCAGCGCCGCCATTCTGGGGTGTTTCTTGCCGACGGCGCGGGCCACCGGCACGGTCACCGAGCCGTCGCCGCCGATGGTGACCGGGATGGCGCCGGCCTCGACGATGCGGTCGACCGCCTGCTCGGTGCACGCGAAAGCGTCGACGATCCTGCTCGGCGTCAGCTTGACGTTGCCGCAATCGACCAGCCCCAGCGCCGCCACCGGATCGAAATCGGCATGCGTGGGATTGTAGCGCCGCATCAGCGCCGATTGCTGGCGCACGGAGTCGGGGCCGAGCCGCGCGCCGATGCGCATGTTGGTGCCGCAGTCGAACGGGATGCCGAGGATCGCCGCCTTGTTGGCCGGCCCGGGGCGGCCGTAGGGCGCGCCCATGAAGGTCATGGGCGAGGTGAAGAGATCGTGGTCGGAGAGCCGGTCCATGGTCACTGTCCTGCTGACAAGAAATCGAAGGCGACGAGCGTGTGGATCTTGGCGACGGCGACGAGCTCGTCCACCAGGACGTATTCGTCGGCGCCGCCCATGTTGAAGGGGGTGAGGCCGAGCACGACCGTCGGCACGCCGTGCATGCGGTACCAGCGCGAGTCCGAGCCGCCGACCCGCATGTTCACGGCAGGCGCTTCGCCGAGCACCTCGCTGGCGACGTCGGCCGTGCGCCGGATGAGCTCGTGGTCCGGTGGGGTGAAGGACGGCTCGAAGCGGCGGATCGCCCGCCAGCTGACGCCCTCCAGCGGCTTCAGGCGCGCGTCGAGCTCGGCCACCAGCAAGTCTGTCGTGATGCCGACGGGCAGGCGGATGTCGGCACGGGCGATCGCGTGGGTCGGCACGAGGTTGGGCGAGGTGCCGCCCTCGATGGTGCCGATGTTGACGGTGACGCGCTGCAGGGTCTCCGCCTCGCCCGCGCCGGACAGCGCCTCGGAGATCGGCCTGGCGCGGGCGATCGCCGCGGTGACCACCGGCGGCGCCTGGAACGGCACCTGCTCGAGCTGCTTGAGGCAGTCCAGTGCCGCGCGCAGACGGTCGATGGCGTTGACGCCGCGATGGACGTGCGCGCCATGCGCCGGCGATCCGGTCGCCTCGACCTCGACCCACATCAGGCCTTTCTCGCCGAAGCGCACGACCCGGGGCGAGCCGACGTCGCCGCAGATGTTGGCATCGCCCCGGGCGTGCGGCACGTGCTCGAGCAGCCAGCCGGTGCCGAGCGAGCCCATGTTCTCCTCGTCGCCCGCCAGGGTCAGCACGATCTCGCCCGACCAGGCATCGCGGTGCTGCGCCAGCAGCGACGCGGCGAGCAGCGAGCAGGCCATGCCGCCCTTCATGTCGCAGACGCCGCGACCGTAGAGCCTTCCCTCCTTCAGCACGCCGCCCAGCGGCGGCACCGTCCAGGGCAGCTGCTCGAGCAGCGGGAAGGTATCGAGGTGACCGTTGAAGATCAGCCGCCGGCCGGGCCTGTTGCTCTTGAGGCGGCCGACCAGGCTCACGACGCGCGGCTCCGGCTCGATGCGCTCGACCTCCATGCCCGGGATCGCGCGCAGCAGCGCCTCAGCGACCCGCGCCACCTCGTGGGTGTCGCTCGGCGGATTGGGCGACGCCACGGCGACCAGGCGCCGCGTCATGTCGATCAGCGCTTCCCGCGCGGCATCGACACGGGCCGCGAGCGAGGGGCGAAGGGGGCTGGTCATCAGCGGCTCTGCAGTCGGCGTTCCCACCAGCGGATCGCCATGGCGAGCGGCCAGCAGATCAGGAAGTAGACCACGGCGATGAAGGTGAAGGTCTCGAGCGGGCGGAAGTTGGTGGCCGACAGCTCCATGCCGCGCCGCGTGATCTCGTTGACCGAGATCACCGCGCCGAGCGACGAGAACTTGATCAGCTGCACGAAGTTGGAGGCGAGCGGCGGCAGGGTCATGCGGATGGCCTGCGGCAGCACGATGCGCTGGAACGATTGGAGCGGCGTCAGGCCGAGCACGCGCGCCGCCTCGCGATGGCCCACCGGCACGCTCTGGATGCCCGAGCGATAGACCTCGGAGATGAAGGCCGCCTGGTAGAGCGCCAGCCCGATGATCAGGGCGACCAGCGCCTCGATGCGCACCCCGAACACGATCGGCAGCACGTAGTAGACCCACAGCAGCTGCACCAGGATCGGCGTGTTGCGCACCACCTCGCCGATCGACACGCCGATCCAGCGCAGCGCGCGGTAGCGCGACATGTCGAGCAGCGCGATGACCAGGCCGCCCAGCATCGCCAGCACCAGCGTGATGGCCGAGATGATCAGCGTCATCTGCAGCCCCGACATCAGGAAGTCGAAGCTGCCCCACACCGTGTCCCAGCGGAACTGGTATTTGAACATCAATTCTCCTGCGCGTCTTCTCCTCCCCAGCGAAGCTGGGGAGGTGTCGCCGTCTTACGGCGACGGAGGGGTCATAGGCCCCCTCACGTGACTCATGGCCCCTCCGTC
>NZ_JBGAKA010000010.1:0-175527 GCF_044224635.1 Reyranella sp.
CAAATGGCCCCATCACTATGCGCGACGGACTCGAACGCTTCTACGCTATCGCTGATGGTTACCATCTCGCAGCGCAACATCTGTGCTCAAGTTAGGCTTCGCTGGGGAGGTGCCCCGTCATACGGGGCGGAGGGGTCATGGGCCTCAGTCCCGCTGCTCATGACCCCTCCGTCGCCGTAAGACGGCGACACCTCCCCAGCGAAGCTGGGGAGGAGAAGCTTCCAGCGGATGAGCCTGTTTCTTGTTAGTGCCGATACAACGAACCCAACCAACGTGTCAGAGATCCAACCAAGAGCGATAAAACGATGCCGAAAACGCTGTTTATCGATTCGACGCCCGACATCGATCTGGTATGGCGCCAGGTTCATGGCGCCAACGACATCCCCATCACCGTCAACATGGGGCCGGCTAACCCCGCGAACATCCCGGCGCTGATCGCGGGCTACGACACCGTGATCAACGACGCGAGCTACTTCAACGAGGCGACGCTCGGCCAGTGCAAGAGCCTGAAGCACATCGTCTTCCTCGGCACCGGCGCGGCGAGCTTCGTAGACCTGGCGGCGGCAGCGAAGCTCGGCATCAAGGTATCGACCATCGCCGGCTATGGCGACACCACGGTCGCCGAGCACGCCATGGGCCTGGTGTTCGCCGCGGCCCGCCACATCGCCACCATGCACGGCATGGTGCGCACCGGCGGCTGGCGGCCGATGCAGGGCATGGAGCTGCGCGGCAAGACGCTGGGCATCGTCGGCCTGGGCGGCATCGGCAAGGAGATGGCGCGCATCGCCCAGGGCATCGGTCTCGCGCCGATCGCCTGGAACCGCTCGCCCGTCGCCGACCCGTCGGTCCCCATGGTCGGGCTCGACGAGTTGCTGGCGAAGGCCGACATCATCAGCCTGCACTTGGGCCTGAACGACGGCACGCGCGGCTTCCTCGACCGCGCGAAGCTCGCCAGGACCAGGAAGGGCGTCATCGTGATCAACACGGCGCGCGCCGGCGTCGTCGACGAGGCGGCGCTGATCGACGCGCTGAAGTCTGGCCAGGTCGGCCACTACGCCACCGACGTCTTCAACCAGGAGCCGGTGAACCCGGACGAGCCGCTGCTCAAGCTCGACAACGTGACCCTGACGGCGCACGCCGGCTACAACACCCCGGAAGCCGCCAAGACCATGTACCGCCGCGCCATCGACCTCGCCGCGGCGGGGTGAGTCCGGTCTATGGATGGGGTGAAAGGCCCCTCGCTGCACTCGGGACGACATGTCGGGCGAGCACGTCTGGAAGAACATCACCAAGCACCGCCAGGTGGAGAACGCGTAGTCATGTCATCCTCCTCCCCAGCTTCGCTGGGGAGGTGTCGCGTCTTCGCGGACGGAGGGGTCATGCGTCTCATGGCTGGGAGCGCGCCGTCCGCGATTACGCGGACACCTCCCCGGCGATGACGCCAGGGAGGAGGATGAATACCGTCACGCCAGCACGTCGAAGCCCTTGAGGATTCCCGAGAACGCGAACGGCTGCTGGGCGAGGCCGCTGAATTCGGGCGAGGCCCAGGGCGAGCCGGCGCCGTTGCCGTTGTCGCGTGCCACCGACCACATCGAGAGCAGCGCGATGTTGGGATCGCTGCGCGCGTAGTCGAGCAGCGCCTGCGCATCGGCCAGGGTGAAGACCTCGCCGGCGACGTCATTGACGCCGATCATCGGCGTGATGCCGATCTTGGCGTCGAGGCCCAGGCTCTGGAGCTGCTGGGCGGTGGCCTTGGCGGCATTGATGGCGTTCAGCCCCATCTGGCCGCCATTGTCGACCGCCGGCCCGTAATCCATCGCCATGATGTTGACGATGTCGATGTCGACGCCGTCCGCCTTGGCGTGCTGCAGGAGAGCCAGGCCGTTGGCGTCGAGGCCGGTCGGCAGCACCGGCAGGGTGAAGCGCACCTCGAGGTCGGCATTGGCTGCCTCGAGGCCCACGATCGCCTGGTTGCGCAAATGGATCGACGCCAGGTCGACGACGGCCGCGCCCTCGATGTCGAAATCGATCGAGGTGATGTGGTAGCGGTCGATCACCGACTGGTACTCGGCCTGCAGGGTGGCGGCGTCGGGCACGTTCAGGGCCGCTTCCTGGCCAGCCGCGCCGCCGAACGAGATGGTGATGTTGCCGCCGGCCGCCTGGATTGCCTGCACCTGCTGCAGGATGGTCGAGCCGTTGGCCAGCCCGTCGTCGGCGATGCCGCCCACGCCCTGCCAGCCGATGCCCTTGTTGGAGTCGAGCACGAAGGCCAGGGTGAAGTTCTTGATGCCGGACGTCTGCGAGATGCCGCCGAGGTCGGCCGCGACCGTCATCGCCATGTCGATGTAGGGCGAGAACATGGTGGCGTAGTCCAGGCTCGTCGGCGGATCGGTCGGATCAGTGGTCGGCGGCGTGCTCTCGATGCCGTGGACATGCACGGTCGCCGGATTGAGCGCGCCCGAGGCGACGAAGCCGAAGCTGGTCTCGCCGTTGGCGGCGAGCGTGCCGTTCCACGTCGCGTTGCCGATCACGTAGCCGGTGGCATCGTGCGAGATGATCCTGGCGTTCCAGATGTCGGTGATCTGGTTCGGCATGTCGATCGCGATCTGCCAGCTGGTCGCGGCCGCGCCGTCGTTGTGCACCTTCACCGTGCCGTTGAAGCCGCTGCTCCACGAATCGGTCACCGTGAAGGTGCCGCTGAAATCGCCCGACGGGTCGGTCGGCGGTGTCGGCGGTGTGGGTGGCACCGGGTCGGGCGGCGGCGGCGTGGCGTCGTCGTCGACGATCGTGCCCGCGGCGGTGGCGCGCGCGATGGTGGCGCCGGCGGCGTTGGTCAGCACGAGGCTGAAATTCTCGTTGCCCTCGACCAGCAGGTCCGGCGTGATGGCGATGGCAACGACCTTGGTCGTCTCGCCGGGCGCGAAGGTGATCGAGCCCGTCGCGCCGGTGAAGTCGGCGGCGCCGGCGGTGCCGGCGACGGTATGATAGTCGATCGTGATCGCGCTCGTGGCGGCCTGAGACAGGGTCACCACGAAGGTGGCCATGGTGGTCGTTGGCGTGCCGCCCGGAACGTCGCTGTCGAAGTCGAACTGGATCGGTGTCAGATAGGCGAGCTTGGCCTGGATCGGCGTGTTCCAGTCGTCGGCCAGGATGCCGCCGGTGTCGCCCGAGTTCGGGTTCCACGACCAGTAGGTCCAGCTGATGCCCTGCTTGCCGGCGGCGAGGTCGTTGGTGCCGTTGTTGTCGAAGTCGCCGGAGAGATAGGAGGTGATGGCCTCGAGCCAAGGCGCGTCCTTGGGATCGACCAGCTTGGTGCCGAACTCGCCGATCCACACCGGGGCGATGTTCTGCTTGTAGATGTAGCCCCACATCTGGTCGAACTTCGCCGGCAGGTTGGCCGGGAAGTCGCTGCCCTGGAACCACGGCTGCGGCCACACCGAGTTGGGATAGTCGTGCGCCGAGTAGACCAGCTTGTTGGCGACCTCAAGCTGGATCGGCCGGTCCTTGACGCCCATCAGGTTGCCGCCCCACCAGTAGGGCTGGCCCTGGTAGGTGCCGATGCCCTCGACGAAGATCAGCCAGTTGGCATTGACGTCGTGGATGGCGTTGCCGGCCTGCTCGGCGGCCAGCGCCCAATCGTTGGCCCCGCCGCCGCCCCAGGTGCCGTTGTACGGCTCGTTATGCAGGTCGGCGCCGATCACCTGCGGCTTGGCGGCGTAGCGCGCCGCCAGCATCTGCCAGTCGGCGATCCATTGCGCCTGGCTGTGGTTGCTGTCGTACCACAGGCCGTTGGCCGAGGTGCCGGCGCCGAGGTCGCTGCGATGATGGTCGAGGATGATCTTGAGCCCGATCTGGCCGGCATAGTCGACGATCTTGTCCATGATCTGCAGCGCGCTCAGGCCTTGCAGGTCGGGATTCTTGGAGAAGTCGATGCCGTTGGGGGTGCCGGTCGAATGCAGCATGTCGCTGGCGAAGGGCAGGCGGATGGTGTTGAAGCCCAGGCCCACCATCTGGTCCATCATCGACTTGTAGCCGCGCGTCCACAGGCCGTGCGGTGCCATGTTCGACGATTCGAAGCCGAACCAGTTGACGCCGGCGATCTGCACTGAATGGCCGGCCGAGTCGATGATCTGGTTTCCCGAGGTGCTGAGCCAGCCGGCGGCCGCGCTTCCGCCGCCTGGATTGCCCTCGACCACCGAGGTGTCGGCGACCGACAGCGACGGCGTGACCGGCGGCGCGATGTCGTCGTTGGTGATGGTCCCGGCCCCGGCGCCGTCGAAGAGGGTGGCGCCGGAGGCGCTCGAGAGCGCGATGCCGAAGGTCTCGCTGGGCTCGACGGTCGAGTCACCGATCGCCGTGATCTTGATGGTCTTCTGCGTCTCGCCCGGGGCGAAGGTGAGGGTGCCGGACTGGGCGACGTAGTCGCTGCCGGCGGTCGCGGTGCCGTCGGCGGTCGCATACTTCACTGTCACCGTCGAGCTGGATGCCGCCGACAGGGTCACCGTGAAAGTGCCGCTTCCTGGCGTGGCGGCGCTGCCCTCGGCGAAGCTCGAATCGCCGATGGCGAGCGTCGGTAGCGGCGCGGCGTCGTCGTTGGTGATGGTGCCGGCCCCGGTGGCGTCGAAGAGGGTTGCGCCCGACGCGCTGGACAGCAGGACGCTCAGCGTCTCGTTGGATTCGACGGTCGCATCGCCGATCGCCGTCACCTTGATGGTCTTCTGTGTCTCGCCCGGCGCGAAGGTGAGGGTGCCGGACTGGGCGACATAGTCGCTGCCGGCGATCGCGGTGCCGTCGGCGGTCGCATACTTCACTGTCACCGTCGAGCTGGATGCCGCCGACAGGGTCACTGTGAAGGTGCCGCTGCCCGGCGAGGCGGCGCTGCCCTCGGCGAAGCTCGAATCGCCGATGGCGAGCGTCGGCAGCGGCGCAGTGTCGTCGTTGGTGATGGTGCCGGTGGCCGTGGCCTTGCCGACGGTGGCGCCGCTCGGCGCCGACAGGGTGAGCGCCAGGGTCTCGTTGCTCTCGACCGCCGTGTCGCCCGAGACCTGGACGCGAACGGTCTTGGACGTCTCGCCGGCGGCGAAGGTGACCGTGCCGCTGGCGGCGGTGTAGTCCGAGCCGGCGCTCGCCGTACCGTTGCTGGTCGCGTAGGCGACGCTGACCGGTCCGCTCGCCGCCTTCGACAGGGTCACCGTGAAGACCAGATCGCGTACGCCGCTGTCGCCTTCGGCAACCGAGGCATCGGCGACAGAGAGGCTCGGCAACACCGGGTCGGTGCCGATGGCGACGCCGTTCACGGTGAAGTCGGTTGCCGCGGTCCCGCCGTTGCCCGGAGTCGCCTGGAAGCCGAACGACGTCGACTGGCCGGCGCCGAGCTGGCCGTTCCACGAGGCGTTCTTCACGACGTAATGGTCGCCGACATGACTCACGATTACGGCGTTCCAGATGTTGGTGATGTTGGCCGAGCTGTTGAACTCGACGGTCCAGCCACTGAACGCGGTGCTGCCGGCGGTCACCGTCATCGAGGCGTTGAAGCCCGACCCCCAGTTGCTGGTGATCGCGTAGGCGAGCCCGACGCCGCCGGCCGGCGGGGGCGGTGGCGCTTGGACGTCGTCGTTGGTGATCGTGCCCACCGCCGAGCCGTCGGCGATCGTGGCGCCGGACGGGCCGGACAGGCTGACGGTGAAGGTCTCGTTGCTCTCGACGCTGCCGTCGCCGGCGACGGTGATCTGAATGGTCTTGGACGTCTCGCCGGCGGCGAAGGTGATGGTGCCGGTGCGCGCCGTGTAGTCTGTGCCGGCGAGCGCGGTGCCGTCGGCCGTTGCGTAGTTCACCGTCACCGATCCGCTGGCCGCCTGCGAGAGCTTGACCGTGAAAGTGATCTGCGTCGTGCCGGAATTGCCTTCGCTCACCGAGGCGTCGTCGATCGACAGGGTCGGCAGCACCGGCGTCGGCGGCGTGGTCGCCGTGCCATTGAGCGCGAGGTTGCTGGCCGAGGCGCCGCTCGAGGTCGTGGCCTGGAAGCCGAACGAGACCTGGCCGTTGGCCGGTACGCTGGCATTGTACGAGAGGTTGCGCAGGACATAGTGGTTGCCGACGTGGCTGACGATCTCGGCGCCCCAGATGTTGGTGATCAGGAAGCCCGCATCGAACTCGACGGTCCAGCCTTGCAGGGCTTGGCTGCCGCCGGCGACCGTCATGTTGCCGATGAACCCCGAACCCCAATTGTCTCCCACGACATAGTTGACCGTCGCCATCGCTGCCTCTCCCGTGTCGATGCCGCGTCATGCGATGCGGCGCAGTCCCGGATGTCTCTTGCCGCGATATGTCATGGCCGGTGCAAGTTGACAGCCGGCCCGGGACTTTCACTCGTTGAATATGGCAGGATTGTCGATGAACGAAGCGAATTGCGGCGACCTGGTGAAATCGGCATGACCCTTGGGGTATGTTCACATATGCGCGAATCGGCATGTGTTGGCGATTGCATTCACCGCATAACAAAGCCTTGGAGTGTTCAACCTTGTCGGTGAACGCCATCGTCAGGACAGCTGGATCGATCACCGAGCACTGGAACGGCCTGCGCCTGTTCTGGCGGGCGCAGATCCTGGGTTGGGGTTTCTTTGCCATCCTCGACCTGGTCTACCAGCGGCTGATCTATCACGAGATTTGGCTGGCCGCGTCGCGTGCCCTGCCGACGGTCCTGTCGCTGGTTGTCGTCTCGTCGATCCTGCATTCGATCTACACGTCGCGCCGCTTCGACGGTGGCCTCACCCGGCGCACCGTGACCTGGATTCTGGGGCTGTCGATCGGCATGGCCCTGCCGGTCGCGATCTTCGCGTTCGCCGCCAACGAATGGTTCAACTGGTCGGTGCCGGGCCGCGATCCGGTCGACGATTTCGCCTTTCCCCTGATCCACTACTCGATCGTGCTGTGCGGCTGGAGCCTGTGCTATTTCTGGCTGCGCGCCGAGACTGCCAAGCAGGCCGAGCATCGCCATGCCATGCGGGCCGAAGCGGAGGCGCTGCGTGCGCGGCTCGAGGAGCTGCGCCTGCAGCTCGATCCACACTTCCTGTTCAACGCCCTGAACGGCGTCGCCGAGGAGATTCCCGAGCATCCCAAATCGGCGCTGGCGATGCTGCGCGACCTCACCGCCTATCTTCGGCATTCGCTCGACGGCATCCATCAGACCGTGGTGACGGTGGAGGCCGAGGTCGCCGGCCTGTCGGCCTATCTGGGAGTCCAACGCGCGCGCTTCGGCGAGCGCCTGCGCACCTCGCTGCACGTCGATCCGGAGGCGGCGTTGCGCCGCATCGCGAGCTTCCTGCTGCAGCCTCTGGTCGAGAACGCCGTGCAGCACGGCAATCGCGATCATGGGCTCGATGTCGGCATCGACATCCGCGCCGCCGGCGATCGGCTCTACATCACGATCGACAATACCGGGACGCTCGACGATCACGCCACGCCGCGCCGGCATCATACCGGGATCGGCCTGGAGAATGTGCGGCGGCGGCTGGCGCTGCATTATCCCAATCGCCATCAGTTCGTCCTGCAACAGGCGGAGAGCGGCGAGAGCCGCGTCATCGCGACCATGATCCTGGAAGGCGAGCCGTGCTCCGCGCCCTGATCGTCGACGACGAGCGCCTGGCGCGCCAGGCGATGCGCCGCCTGCTGGCCGCCCATCCCAACGTCGAGATCGTGGGAGAGGCCGAGACCCTCGACGAGGCCGTCGCCGCCATCGAGCGGACCGAGCCGCAGCTCGTCTTCCTCGACATCGAGCTGGGCAACCGGGGCGACGGCTTCGATCTCCTGGCCCGGCTGGCGCGGCCGCCGTTGATCGTGTTCGTCACTGCCTACGCCGAGTACGCGGTCGACGCGTTTTCGGTCAACGCCGTCGACTATCTCCTGAAGCCGGTCCTGCCCGAGCGCCTCGCCGAGACCCTGGCGCGGGTCGAGCAGCACCTGATCCGCGTCGTCGCCGCCTCAGGGCAGCAGGTCGAGGGCATGATCGCGCTGCGGACGCCGAAGCAGACAGTCCTCACGGCGCCTTCCGAGATTGCTGCCCTGCGCGCCGACGGCGATTTCACCCATGTCTTTGTCGCCGATCACCCGACAGTGATGATCTTGCGGACGCTGGGTCATTTCGAGAGCCTGCTGCCCTCGCCGCCGTTCCTGCGGCTCGGCCGTTCGCTGATCATCAACCGCGACCGCTTGCGCAAGATCGAGGCCCCCTCGCGCGCCGGTGCGCGCATCATCCTGCAGGGCATCGCCGCGCCCTTCGAGCTCGGCCGAGCCGCCGCCGCCCGCCTGCGCGAGCTGGTCTCACCGGATGAGGTTTAGATTCCTCAGTACCCCGCCGCGCGGTCCACGACCTCCTTCAGCGGGGCGCCGTCGAGGAAGCGGCGCAGGTTGTCGACGAACAGGCGGGCGACGAACTTGTCGCGCTGAGGGTGCGGGCCGCCGATGTGCGGTAGCACGATGATGCCGTCGGTCTTCCAGAACGGATGATCGGGCGGCAGCGGCTCTTGGCGGAACACGTCGAGCAGCGCACCGGCGATCTTCTTCGACGTCACGGCGGCGATCAGGTCGTCGTCCTTGATGAGATGACCGCGGCCGAAATTGAGCAGCCAGGCCGTCGACTTCATGCGGGCGAGCCGCTTGGCGTCGATCAGGTTCTCGGTGTCGGTCGTGGCGGGCAGCAGCAGCAGGACGAAATCCGATTGCGCCAGCACGTCGGTGGTGCGGTCGGGCGGCAGGACCTCGGCGACGTCGGGCATCGGCGCCGGCCGGCGCTTGGTGCCGATCACGCGCATGCCGAGCGCAGAGGCGATGCGGGCCACCTCCTGGCCGATCGCGCCCAGCCCCAGGATGCCGAGCGTCTTGCCGGTCAGCGGCTGGGCGACGGTATGGACCCACTTGCCGCGCTTCTGGTTCTCGACCGCCACGGCATACGGCTTGGCGATGTGGAAGATCGCGCCGATGATGTTTTCGGGCATCGATTCGGTGTGCGTGCCGCGCGCGCAGGTGAGCGCGAGGCCGGATGGCAGGTCGGGCAGGGCGAGCCAGCCCTCGACACCGGCGCTCATCGCCTGGGCCCAGCGCAGCTTCGGCATGGTCGGCAGCAGGCCGGGCGGAACGGCGCCGGCCATCAGCGCTTCCGTCCGTGCCAGCTGCTGGGCCGACGGCTTGTCCTTGCGCGGCAGCGTGTCGACGGCAACGCGGTCGGCGAGCCCGGCCGCGGCGATGGCGTCGAGATAGGGGGCGGTCTGGTCGGTCCACAATAGAATATGGGCTCGGTTGGTCACAGAAACGGCTCCTGGTGTGGGGAAAGCGCCAGACTAGCCGAGGCCGGCGGTCAGGGCCAAGGCGGCTGATGACTGCTGTTTTCCGACGATCCAGACGAGGATGCGCGCGCGGATGATGCTGGATTTGCCGGTAGTTTGATTTCAGTCGGCCGGGATGTGCTCTAAGATGCAGTCCGAGTGCGTTCAAGGAGGAGTTCACAAAGAAGCAGGTGTGCAGCCGCGGTGCCGCGACAGCGGGGACCGGCGGACGGGAGGAACCATCATGAAGAGCCGAACCTCGCGTTGTGCGTTGCTGTGCGTTGTCATGGCGTTGAGCGTAACGGCGGGTCCTGGTTGGGCTCAGAAATACGGTGGCGTGCTGCGCATCCAGCACATCGACACGCCGCCCAGCGCTTCCATCCACGAAGAAGCGACCGTCTCGGTCGCGGTGCCCTTCATGTCGGTCTACAACAATCTGGTCATGTTCGATCAGAACGTGGCTCGCAACAGCCTCGACTCGATCGTACCCGACCTGGCGACGAGCTGGAGCTGGAACGGCGACGGCACCAGGCTTACCTTCAAGCTGCGCGAAGGCGTGAAGTGGCACGACGGCAAGCCGTTCACCTCGCAGGACGTGCGTTGCACCGTCGACCTGTTGCTCGGCAAGGAAAACATCCGGCGCAACCCGCGTGCGGCATGGTACGGCAACGTCGAGAAAGCGACGTCGGAAGGCGACTTCGATGTCACCCTGCACCTGAAGCAGAGACAGCCCGCCTTGCTGGCATTGCTCGCGTCGGGCTACACGCCGATCTATCCTTGCCACGTCTCGGGCGCCGACATGCGGCGCCGGCCGATCGGCACCGGTCCGTTCAAGTTCGTCGAGCTCAAGATGAACGAGGGCGTCAAGCTCACCAAGAACACCAACTACTGGAAGAAGGGGCGGCCGTATCTCGACGCCATCGAGTTTACCATCATCCCCGACCGTTCGACCCGCATGCTGTCCTTCGCCAGTGGCAAGTACGACATGACGTTCCCGACCGACGTCACGGTGCCGCTCCTCAAGAACCTCAAGCGCGACGCGCCGCATGTCCAGTGCACCATGCGCTCCACGGGGGTGTCTACCAACCTGATCGTCAACCGCGACATGCCGCCGTTCGACGACGTTCGCATCCGCCGCGCCATGGCGCTGTCGCTCGACCGGCAGGCCTTCATCGACATCCTGTCCGAAGGCGAGGCGCAGATGGGCGGCGCGATGCTGCCGCCGCCCAGCGGCGTATGGGGCCTGCCGCCCGACATGCTGGAGGGCATCATCGGCTATGGCGACGTCGCCAAGAGCCGCGAAGAGGCGCGCGAGCTGATGCGACAGGCGGGCTACGGCCCCGACAAGCGCCTGAAGATCAAGGTCAGCACGCGCAACATCGCCACCTATCGCGATCCGGCGACCATCCTGATCGACCATCTCAAGCACATCTACATCGACGGCGAGCTCGAGGTGATCGACACTTCGATCTACTACAACCGCGTCTTCAAGAAGGACTACGTGGTCGCCCTGAATCTTACCGGCAGCGCCGTCGACGATCCCGACGTCACCTTCTTCGAAGGCTACGCCTGCGGCTCGCTGCGCAACTACAACAACTACTGCAATCCCGAGATGACCAGGCTGTTCGAGGAGCAGTCGCGCGAGACCGACCAGAAGAAGCGCCTGCAGATGGTGTGGGAGGCCGACCGCAAGCTGCAGGAGGACATCGCCCGCCCGATCATCGCCCACAACCGCGCCGCCGGCTGCTGGCAACCCTACGTCAAGGGTGTCACGCTGCACGTCAACAGCATCTACAACGGCACCCGCTTCGAGGACGTCTGGCTCGATCGGTAGGAACATACTGATCGTGTTGGGCGGCGTCTTGCCGCCGACATTGCTAGCCTACGCCTTCTGGCGATAGGCGTACGCCTTGTCGTACTGCGCCGTGATGTACTCGCCGGCGATGGTGCGGGGATGGCGGGGCGGGTTGCCCGGGCCGGAACAGTTGGGCAGGCATTCGACGACCGTCTCGAAGTCGGGATCGTAGAACACCGGGATCGAATAGCGCTCGCGGCCCGACTCGTTGACGACGCGGTGCGGCGTCGAGACGAACAGGTCGTTCGACCAGCGCTCCAGCATGTCGCCGATATTGATCACGAACGTGTCCTCGATCGGCGGCGCGGCGATCCACTGGCCGGCGCGGTTGCGCACCTCCAGCCCGCCGACATCGTCCTGCCACAGCACCGTTATGCAGCCCCAGTCGGTGTGCGGGGCGGCGCCGAACTGGCCGGTGCCGGCGCCAGCCGGTTGCGGTGGATAGTGGACCAGCCGCGCCCGCACCAGCGGATGGCGATAGAGGTCGCGGAAGAATGCGCGCTCGATGTGGAGCGCCAGGGCGAAGCCTTCCAGCAGGCGCTGGCCGAGCTCGAACACCTGGGCATAATAGGTCTCGGCAGTGCAGCGCAGGTCGGGCTCGTCGTCGGGCCACTGGTTCAGCCCGATCAGCGGCTTGCCGTCCGCCAGGTAGGGATCGCCCGCCTGGAAGGGGAAGGCGAAGTTCAGGCTTTCCTTCAGGTCGGGCTTGTAGGCGCGGCCGAGCGTCGTTTGCGCGAACGGCACGTAGCCGCGATGCGCCGTGTTGACCTGGATGCGCCGCTTCTCCGGGTCAGGCCGGGCGAAGAACGCCTTCGCCGCTGCCAGCATGTCCCTGGTCAGCTGGGGCGGCACGTTGTGGCTGCGCACGTAGAAGAAGCCGACCTCGATCGCGGAGCGCCGGATCTCGGCCGCGACAGCGCGCGCCGCCGCATCAGAGCCGTCGAACAGCGGCGCCACGTCGATGACGGGGACCGATTGGAATTCGCGGAGACTGGAGCTTGCCATGGTTCTTTGACTGATTGTATGGTCAAAGATACAAATGTCCAGCCCGCCCGCCATCCCCTTCAGCAACGCCGTCCCGCTCTATCACCAGATCGCGCTGACCCTGCGGGCGCGGGCCGAGAATGGCGCGCTGGCGACCGAGCAGCAGCTTTGCGCCGAGTTCGGCGTCAGCCGCACCACGGTCCGCCAGGCGCTCGGCGTGCTGAAGCAGGACGGCCTGCTGCAGAGCCGGCGCGGAGTCGGCACGCGCTTCGTCGGCGAGCCGGCGGCGCAACGCCTGGTCGGCTCGATCGGCGATCCGCTCCATGCCGGTCTCGGCACGGTCGAGAAGGTCGTGTCGATCGCGCGTGCCAAGCCGCCGGCCGAGGTGCGCGCCTTTCTCGACATCGGAGGCGAGGCGGTGACGCGGCTGGTGCGGGTGCACGTCCTGCAGGACGCGCCGCTCTCCGTGGTCGTGACCTGGATGCCGCAGCGCTACGCGCCGCGTAGCCTGAAGCAGTCGGTGCACGAGCATCTGTGGCGCCGCCACGGCCTGTTGCAGAAGCGCAGCGTGCATCGCATCGGCGTCGGCCGCGCCGACACCATGGTGGCGCCGCTGCTCGGCGTGGCGATCGCCGAGCCGGTGCTGCACGTCCAGGCCAAGGCCTATCTCGACGACGGACGGCCGATCCGCTGGACCGACAATTATTTCCGCGAGGAGCGCTTCGCCTACCAGGCCGAGGTCGAGTGGAAGCGGCCGGCCGGAGGGCGCACAGCGAACGGACGCAAGGGAGGGGGCAGATGAGGATGGGACGCTGGCTCGCGATCGGGCTCGCCGTGCTGCTGGCAGGAGGTGCCGCGGCGCAGACCTACCCGGACAAGCCGATCAAGGTGGTGAACGGCTTCGCGCCGGGCGGCGGCACCGACCTGCTGCTGCGCACCCTGCTGCCCAAGCTGGGCGAGATGCTGGGTCAGCAGCTGATCATCGATTATCGCCCGGGAGCGGGCGCCAACCTCGCCATGGATCTCGTGGCCAAGGCGGCGCCCGACGGCTACACGCTGCTGATGGGCTCGCCGGGACTGGCGATCAACCCGTCGCTCTATAAAGACCTGCCGTTCGATCCGCTGAAGGATTTCGCGCCGATCTCGCTGATCGGCACCGTGCCTAACGTGCTGGTGGTGAACCCCGCCCTGCCGGTCCACAGCGTCGCCGAGCTGGTGGCGCTGGCGCGCAAGGAGCCCGGCAAGCTCAACTTCGCCTCGCCTGGCGCGGGGTCGTCGCTCCATCTGTCGGCCGAGCTGTTCAAGGCGCTGGAGAAGATCGACATCGTGCACGTGCCCTACAAGGGCGGCGCGCAGGCGATGACCGACGTGCTGGCCGGCAAGCCCGAGATGATGTTCCAGGTCCTGGGCGTCGCGCTGCCCTACATCGAGAGCGGCAAGCTGCGCGCGCTCGCCGTCACCAGCGCCGAGCGCGCCGCGGTGCTGCCCAACGTGCCGACCATGATGGAAGCGGGCGTGAAGAACTATGCGGCCGTCACCTGGAACGGCTTGCTGGCGCCGGCCGGGACGCCGCAGCCGATCATCGACAAGCTCCACGCCGCTGTTGTGAAGGCGCTCCAGGACCCCTCGATCCAGGAGGGCTATCGCAAGATCGGCCAGGTTCCGGCGTTCGACACGCCGGCCGAGTTCCAGGCCCTGATCCGCGACGAGGCCAGCAAATGGTCGCGCGTGATCAAGGACGCCAACATCCAGGCGCAATAGGAGAGAGCGATGGCGGAAACCAAGGCGCGACGCCTGCGCGAGCTGCTGCGCACCGCCCGGCCGGTCGTGTCGCCAGGTGTCTATGACGGCTACAGCGCCCGCCTGGTCGAGATCATGGGCTTCAAGACGGCGGCGACCACCGGCGCCGGCCTGACCAACAGCGTGATCGTGCAGCCCGACATCGGCATCTTCGGCCTGCGCGACAATGTCGATGCCTGCCGTCATCTGGCGCGCAGCGTCTCCATTCCGCTCACCGCCGACGCCGACACCGGCTACGGCAACGCCGTCACCGTCTATCACGTGGTCCAGTATTTCGAGGAGGCCGGCATCGTCGGCATCAACATTGAGGATCAGGTGATGCCCAAGCGCTGCGGCCACATGCGCGGCAAGGAGCTGATCTCTACGGCTGAGATGGTGAAGAAGATCGAGGCCGGCCTGAAGGCCAAGAAGGATCCCGACTTCATCATCAACGCCCGCACCGATGCCATCGCCGTCGAGGATATCGGCGGCACCGTCGAGCGCGTGAAGGCCTATGCCCGGGCCGGTGCCGACATGATCTATGTCGATGCGATCCGCGGCGAGGACGACATCGCCCGTGCCGTCGAGGCGGCGGGCGACACGCCGGTCAACATCAACATGGGCTTCGGCATCCGCCAGCGCCCGACCTCGCCGCTGATCCCGCTGAAGCGGCTGAAGGAGCTCGGCGTCGCGCGGGTCAGCGCGCCGCGCATGCTGACCGCGGCGGCGATCTCCGGCATGCGCAAGGCGCTGGAGGTGATGCAGCACTGCATGCTGACCGGCGAGCTGGCCGACCGGCCCGACCTGCTGGCCTCGATGGAGGACATCACCGGCCTGTTCGACTATCGCAGGATCGAGGCGCTCGAGCAGGAATTCACCGCCGAGGAAGATCTCGAGCGGAAGTATCGTGGCCACGAGCGCGCCTACGTCGTCGGCGCGGGAGCCAAGCCATGACGCCCGCCAAGTACGGCCCGTTCAAGTACCGGCCGATCCGGGGCCGTCCCAGGCTCGAATGGCCCGGCGGCGCCAAGGTGGCGCTGTGGATCAACCCCAATGTCGAGTTCTTCGCCCTCGACGACGTGATGCCGGGCAACAACAACGAGCGGGTGGCGCGCGACCACGCGCATGTGCCCAACGTGCGGAACTGGTCGGTGCGCGACTACGGCAATCGGGTCGGCGTGTGGCGTCTTATGGAGACCATGAGCCGCCACGGCATGCGCGGCACGGCGGCGCTGAACAGCGAGGTCTGCAACCATCATCCCGAGATGATCGCCGAGATGGTGCGGCTCGGCTGGGAGCTGATGGGCCACAACGAGACCAATGCGCTGCGCCTCACCGAGATGAAGCCCGAGGCCGAGCGTACGTCGATCCTGTCGGCGCTCGACACGATCGAGCGGGTGAGCGGCCAGCGGCCCAAGGGCTGGCTGGGCGCCGGCCTCGCCGAGACCTGGCACACGCTTGACCATCTCAGCGAGGGCGGCGTGCGCTATGTCTGCGACTGGGTCAACGACGACCAGCCCTACACCATGGAGGTCGGCAATCCGCGCCTGGTGTCGCTGCCATACTCGGTGCAGATCAACGACGTCCCGGCCTATTTCGACATGAAGCAGTCGGTGCCGGAGTTCGAGCAGATGATCCGCCGCGCCTTCGACACGCTCTACCGCGAGGGCGCCGAGTCGGGCCGGGTCATGGCGATCGCCGTGCATCCCTTCGTCACCGGCCAGGCCCATCGTATCCAGGCGCTCGACCGGGCCCTCGACTACATCTCGGCCCATGACGGGGTGTGGAAGGCGACCGGCTGGGAGATCGTGCAGCATTATCTCGCCTCCGACTTCGAGAAGGCAATGTCATGAGGGCGATGTCATGAGCGGCGAGCGCGAGGCCGTCGCGCGCGCGGCGCGCCAGCTCACCGACTGGGCGGCCTGCTGCAAGTTGGCCGACATCCCTGCCGAGGTCCTGGCCCGCGCGGCGACTGTGCTGACCGACGATCTGGCGGCGATGATCGGCGCGCGCGACGAGCCCGAGGTGGCGCGCTTCCACGCTCAGGTGATCCACCGCGCCCGCCATCACGAGGCGACGGTGCTGCGCGGCGGCGCGGCGCGGGTGGCGAAGATCGATGCCGCGGTGGCCAATGCCGTCGCCGCCAACTGGCTGGAGCTCGACGAGGGCTATCGCCGCACGCCCTGCCATGCCGGCCTCTATGTCCTGCCGGCGCTGCTCGCCACGGCCGAGACCGACGATGCGCCGACCGACGCGCTGCTGCGCGCGCTCGTGCTCGCCTACGAGGTGGTGACGCGCATCGCCCGCGGCTGGAAGCAGCGCGCGCTCAACATGCAATCGCACGGCCGCTACGCGGCGATCGGCGCCGCGACGGCAACCGCGCTGCTGCGCCGGCTCGATCGCGAGACTCTGTTCGCGGCGATGAGCGCCGCCGCCACGCTGGTCAATCCCTCGCCGCGCACGCACCTGGTGGCCGGCGCCCTGGTGCGCAATGTCTGGCCGGCGCAGGGCGCCTGGTCGGGGATGATGGCGGTCGAATGGGCCGACCTGGGCATCGGCGGTTCGACCGACGCCTTGTACGACGTCTACAGCGACGTGCTGGGCGGAACCGCCCAGCCGGAGAGGCTGACCGAAGGCCTCGGCCAATCGTGGGCGCTGCTCGACGGCTACACCAAGCTCTATGCCTGCTGCCAGCACCTGCATGCCACGGTCGAGGCGTTGCTCGATCTGCGGCCGGCGCTGATCGCCGCGGGTCCGGTCGAGGCGATCGACTCGGTCGAGGTCGCCACCCATGCGCTCGCCCGGCCGCTGATGAATGTGCGGCCCGACACCACGCTCGGCGCCAAATTCTCGCTGCCCCACGCCGTCGCCGCGGCGCTGGTCCTGGGGTCCGGCGGGGCGGAAGCGTTCGCCTTCGACACGCTGGCGCGCCCCGAGATCGACGCGCTGCGACAGCGGGTGACGGTGAGGCCTTACGAGACCAAGCTGCCGCCGCCCAACGACCGGCCGGCGCGCGCCGAGATCAGATTGCGTGACGGCCGCGTGCTGTCGGCCGAATGCCTCAGCGCGCGCGGCGGCGCCGACCGCCCGCTGCCGCCTTCAACCGTGGACGACAAGCTCGCGCAGCTTGCCGTACCCGCCTATCCCGCCATCGCCGAGGTGCTGGCGCCCATCCGCGCGCTCGAGCCGACGGCGCTGCAGCGCGGTTGGCGCCAGACCGTCGACGCATTCGCCGCATAGGGGAGGAAAGTTCATGCTGCGCCGAACCCTGGTCCTGCTGCCGGCGCTGCTGCCTTTGACGGCCGCAGCCCAGACCTGGCCCGACCGGCCGATCCGCCTGATCGCGCCCTTCGCGCCGGGCGGCGGCGCCGATTTTACCGCGCGCGCCGTCGCGCCGCTGCTCGGCGAGCAGCTCGGCCAGACCGTGGTGGTCGAGAACCGCGCCGGCGCCAACGGCGTGGTCGGCAGCGACATTGCGGCCAAGGCGGCGCCGGACGGCTACACGATCCTGCTGGGCGTCGCCGGCACCCTGGCGGTGGCGCCGCATCTCGGCGAGCCGCTGCCGTTCGATCCGGCGCGCGACCTGATCCCCGTGTCGCTGGCGGCGACCAGCCCGTTCGTGCTGACGGTGACCAAGTCCCTGCCGGTCGATTCGGTGCAGTCGTTGATTGCCTATGCCAAGGCCAATCCAGGCAAGCTCAATTTCGGCTCGTCGGGCAAGGGCGGCGCGCCGCAGCTCGCGACCGAGCTGTTCGCCTCGATGGCCGGCATCAAGATGGTGCACGTGCCCTATCGCGGCCTCGGGCCGGCGGTGGCCGACCTGCTGGCCGGCCAGATCCAGGTCCTGTTCGCCGACGTGCCGCTGGTCGCCGAGCATGCCAGGGCGGGCACGCTGAAGGCCCTGGCGGTGAGCGGCCGCACGCGCTCGAGCGTGATGCCCGACCTGCCGACCGTCGCCGAGGCGGGCCTGCCGGGCTACGCCGCCGGCACCTGGTACGGCATCTTCCTGCCGGCCAGGACGCAAGCCGCCATCATCGAGCGCCTCAGCGCCGCGCTGAAGACGGTGCTGACGAACGATGGGCTCAAGGCCATGGTCGCCAAGCAGGGCGCCGAGGCGCAATGGATGACGCCCGGCCAATTCGCCGAGTTCGTCCGCACCGATTCGACGAAGTGGGGCACCCTGATCCGCGAGGTCGGGATCAAGGTGGATTAGCCCCTCGCAGGTCGTTGGATCGACCTGCGAGGGATCGGCTCTCAGTCCAGCCGCGCCGCTCGTCAGCCGCGAACGGGTGGCATTGGAGGCGGCGGTGGCGGCGGTGGCGAAGCGGCAACCGGCTGTGGCGGCGGGGGTTGCGGCGAGGAGCATCCCGCGACCAGCGCCGCCGGAATCACGATGGCAAGCAGCGCGGCATTGCGCAGCCGCCCGAGGCGAGCCACTTTTTCGGCAACGTCGTACATCCGTTTCCTCCGGAGTTGAGGGAGTCGGGCACGCTACAACGCCTGGAAAAAGCCCGGAGAGTGACCGACCCAATATAACGTCGAGGAGGCGTTCTGGTTCCCGGCGGATGGCGCAAATATTGGCGATGCGATCTTCCTGGAAGTCGGTTAAGGAAAATCCTGCTCCTGCAACCGTTTGAAGCAGGTTCGTCATGGAGGCACTGTCGGTGAAACGATGTCGTTCCCCGTCCGCGGCGACATGACGAGAGGCCTTCCGGGACGCATCAGGGCGGGGGCGGCCTCCCTCGGCGCGGTTGCGCTCGTCGCCGCCTGTGCACCTGCCGAACCGACAGTCCGCGCGGCAGACCTGGCGCCGGCAGCTTCCCTGGTGGCGGCCCGGCCCTCGCCGATGGCTGCGTCTGCCGGCACCAGGCTGGACGACCTGATCGCGCGCACGCCCAAGTCGGACGGCGCCGGCGAGCGGCGGAATGTCGACTTGCTGCGACGCTTCTACGCCCGCCATGGCTTTGCGCCGGTCTGGGAGACCCGGCAGGGCCAGGCGAACTCGCTCATGGATGCCGTCTGGCGCGCCAGCGATCATGGCCTCGCCCCGGAGCTGTTTCACAGGGACCTGCTGCGGTCGCTGCCGACCATGCCGACACCTGAGCGGGACATGCTGCTGTCGAGTGTCTTCCTGTCCTATGCCGACGCGCTGGCGCGCGGCGCCATGCCGGTCGAGCGCCGACGCGATGACGAAACCTTGACGCCCGAGCCGATCGACGTCACCGCCGCGCTCGACGCCGCCCTCGCCAGCCCCGATCCCGCGTCGGCGCTCGAAGCGCTGGCGCCGACGACGCCGACCTACCGGCTGCTGCGCCAGGCCTTGAAAGATCTTGGCGCGGACACCGCGGCGCGTGGCGGGACCGCGCCGACCCGCTTGCGCGAGATCAAGGTGAACCTCGAACGCGAGCGCTGGCTGCCGCGGCGGCTGCCGGCGGACCGCGTCTGGGTCAACGTGGCCGACGGGCGGCTGGTGCTGTATCGCGACGGTCGGCCGGTCTTCTCGACGCGGGTCATCGTCGGCCAGAACGACCGGCGCAACCAGAGCCCGGAGCTGCAGGCCTCGATCGATGGATTGTGGTTCAATCCCCCGTGGAACGTCCCGAAGGACATCGCCACCGAAGAGATCCTGCCGAAGGCCCGTCGCGACCCGGGTTACTTGGCGCGGCACAACATGGTCATGCTGCCGGATGGCGGGCTGCAGCAGCAGGGCGGCAACTCGGCGCTCGGCCAGCTGATGTTTCACATGCACAACCGGTTCGACGTCTACCTGCATGATACTCCGTCCAAGAACCTGTTCAGCCGCGACGATCGGCGCATCAGCCATGGATGCATCAGGGTAGAGGATCCCCGGAAGCTGGCCGCGCTGCTGATGCAGCAGCCGATCGAGGCGATCGATCAGGCGATCGCGACCGGCAACACCACCTGGAGCGTTCTGCCCAAGCCCGTGCCGGTGTTCGTGGTCTATGAGACGGCGTTCGCGGATGACGATGGCAGGGTGCAGTTTCGCGCCGATATCTACGGACGCGACGCCGAAATTTGGCAGCACCTGGATCCGCAGCACCTGGATCCAAAGGGACGAGCGGTGGCGGAACGCGAGGTGCGCGAGCCGCGCGGGCGTTGACATCACATTTCTGGTCGTCCTGAGCGTAGCGAAGGACCTCATCGCCAGAAGTATCAAAGCATGCTTGTGGCAAATGGCGATGAGATCCTTCGCTGCGCTCAGGACGACAGAAAGGCGGCTGCGCGGCCGTTCCTCGGGAGGCGAGAGTTCGCTTGAAGCAATCCTGCCCCAGGCGCCGCTACTCCGGCGCGACGCGGCTCCCGTAGTGACGCGTCTGTTGGTTCTCGCCGTGCGCCGCCAGGAGCTCGAGCAGCATGCGCCGCATCACGAGGCCTGGCTGGTCGGATGGCATGTGGCGTTCGATGCCCGAGTTCATGTCGAGCGGCACGTCGAAATCGGTGCTTTCGAGCACGTCGCGATCCTCCTCGGTCACGCGGCGGTCGAAGGCGATGATGTCGCTGGCCGGCGCCTCCGCCTCGCTGTCGCTGCGGAAGCAGAACTGCACGATTTGGGAGCGCTCGTCGTCGAGCGGGGTGGCGGCGGTGACGATGATGTGGTCGAGGCCGTTGGGATAACGAATATGCAGGCGGCGCAGGAACGGCATGTACCAATGTGCCGTTATATGGCGCATCGTGAAGGCGCTGTCGTCGCGCAGGTTTTTCTTCTGGAGTTCGTTGTTGTAGACCGGCACGTCGGAGCGGGCGACGAAGCCATACGTCAGGCGCTCGGATACCAGAACCGGCGCAGAACCGCTTGTTGCGTGGCCAGCATGGTCAGTTCTCCCGACGCATGGCGCTTTCGTGCCAGCGACGCAGCAACAGATGAGAGATCAGGCTCAGCACCAGAAAGATCGCGATGCCGCTCATCGACACCATGACGAGGGCGGCGAACATGCGCGGAATCTTGAGCTGGTAGCTTGCTTCGAGGATGCGGAAAGCGAGGCCCGACGCAGTGCCTCCTGAGCCGGCGACGAACTCGGCGACGACGGCGCCGATCAGCGCCAGCCCGCCTGAGATGCGCAAGCCACCGAGGAAATAGGGTAGCGCTGCCGGCAGGCGGAGATAGATCAGGGTCTGCCAGCGGCTCGCGCCGTAAAGCTGGAACAGGTTGACCAGATTGTGGTCGGCCGAGTTGAGGCCAAGGATCGTGTTGGACAGGATCGGGAAGAACGCCACGATCCAGGCGCAGATCAGCAGCGACAGCAGCGTGTCGTTGACCCAGATGATGATCAGCGGCGCGATCGCCACGATCGGCGTCACCTGCAGGATGATGGCGTAGGGGAACAGCGACAGTTCCAGCCATTTCGACTGGGTGAACAGGATCGACAGCAGCCCGCCCACGACCACCGCGGCGAGCAGGGCGAGGCCGGTGATCTGCAGCGTGATCCACAGCGAGCCCGACAAGGTGCCCCAGTCGGTGATCAGGGTGCGGAAGATCAGCAGCGGGCCGGGCAGGATGTAATGCGGGATGCCGGCCTGGCGGACGATGAGCTCCCACAGGCCGAGCACGATCACGCCGATCACGAGCGGCGCCAGGATCTTCTGCCAGCTCTCGACGGTGAGCCCGAGCCAGCGCTTCTCGACCACGGCGACCGGGCGCGCCGCCTCGTCCGTGCCGTTGGCGGCCGGGGCGGCGCGCGCCGGCGAGGGGCGGGCCGCAGAGGGGCGGGCAAAAGTGTCGGTCATGACACGATCGCCTGGGCCAGCCGCGCGGAGACGATCTTGCACGCCTCGGCATACTCGACCGAGGTCCGGAAGGCGGCGTCGCGCGGGAACGGGGCGTCGATGCCCAAGTCGGCGACGATGCGGCCGGGCCGCGCCGCCATGACCACGATGCGCTGCGACAGGTAGACCGATTCGAACACCGAATGGGTGACGAACAAAACCGTGAAGCCCGCCTTGGCCCACAGCGCCAGCAGGTCGTCGTTGAGCTTGTGGCGCGTGATCTCGTCGAGGGCGGCGAACGGCTCGTCGAGCAGCAGGATGCGCGGCTCGGTCACCAGGGCGCGGGCGATCGACACCCGCATCTTCATGCCGCCCGACAGCTCGCGCGGATAGGCGCGCAGGAAGGCGTCGAGCCCGACCGACTGCAGCGCCGCGGCCGCCCGGTCGGCGGCCTCGCGCGACGGCACCTTCTCGAGCCGGAGCGGCAGCATGACGTTCTGCAGCGCCGTCGCCCACGGCATCAGGGTGGGCTCCTGGAAGACGAAGCCGACGTCGCGCACCGGCTGCCCGCGCCCGTCGCGCGGGGCGCCGGGCCAGTCGATCCGCCCCGCGCTCGGCTCGCCGAGGCCCGCGATCATGCGCAGCACCGTCGACTTGCCGCAGCCCGAGGGCCCGAGCAGGCTCGCGAACTCGCCGCGGCGGAGGTCGAGATCGACCCCGGCGACCGCGAGCGTGCCGTTGGAATAGCGCTTGCCGACGCCCCTGAGCTGGACGACAGGCCGGCCGGCGGCGTTGCGCGCGACGTCGGCCGGCGTCGTGAGGGGCGCCGGCGCCGTCACGCCTTGCCCACGCCCTTGTTCACGAAGTCGAGGCTGTAGCCCTTGGCCGGATCGACGCCGGCTGGCAGCACGCCGAGCTCGGCCATCGACTTGTAGAAGCGCTGCCAGCGGGCGTCGGTCACCGCCCCGATGCCCAGGGTGAGCGCGTCGCCGGAGTGGACAATGCCGTTCTCGTTCATGACCTTGATCGCATAGGCGATCTTATCATCGGTCATGTCCGGGTTGTCCTTCCTGATCTGCGCGTTGGCCGTCTCGATCCCGGGCCCGCCCTCGAGGTACTCGGCCCAGCCTTCCAGGGTCGCGGTGACGAAGCGCTGCACCAGGTCCTTCTTCTCGGTCACCAGCTTGCGCGAGGCCGCCAGCGTGGTGTTGTCGTTGTCGAAGCTGTCGTTGCCCGACTCCATGCTCGGCCTGGACGCGCCAGTTCGTCTGGTAGCTCACCTTGTCGAGCACCTGGGCGCTGGCGCTGCGACCGGGCAGCCTGACGAGGACCGAGCCGGCCGCCGCGGCGCCGGCGAGGCCCAGGCTGGCGCGGCGGGACAGGCGATAGCGGGCGTTCGGCATGGTTTCCCCCTGGGTGGCTGGAGGGAGAGGCAGCAATTGCTAGGCCACCCGATCCCGGGCGGGATCGAGGGCGCCGCCCGCTGCCGACGCGAAAGAATCACCCTGCATTTTTGCGTTCGGTGCGTTCGGTGCGTTCGGAGCCTTTTGAATCAAGGGGTTAGCCGACCGCAAAACACCGGTCGGTGCGGTCGCTTGCGTTCGGGAACGGTGTCTTGCGGTCGGACGCATGCCGCCGTCGTGCTCGATCATGGTGTCGGCGTGCTTCCGCGGGCAGTCGTGGAGAGTCGGCATCGCGTTGTTGTCCACGCGCGGCACGAGCGCAGGCTTGCGCATATCACATCCTCCTTGATGTTGCGCCTTCACGGACGATAGCCCATCGCCACGCCCACCCACGCTAGGCGGGTTTGTCATGGCGTCAAGAGAGCGCCGCAGCAACGGGCCCTGATCGGGGTCCGGGCCGACTGACTCAGGGCAGACGCTGTGTTCGGCGTCGGCTCGAACCTTCAACTTCGGCCCACGACAAACACGATTGGTAAGGTCGTGAATTCGCCATCTGGCGATCAAGATCAGATACGACGCTTTTCATCCTGAATGGAACTACACCTTCGTCCCACGGCGGCCTCCCAGTGACTCCGCGAAATGAAGCACTTATTTCGTGACAGGCGCTAAGGGACCCAAAGGCTGGTGCTTTCGCTGCCTCGTGGGGCATGCCGGCCTACGGCCGTGACACGTCGCGCTCGATCAGCATGCGGACATAGCGCGTGAACGGTACGCCTTTGCGCAGGGCCTTGCGCTTCACGGCAGCCAGAAGAGACTCCGGGATGCGCATGTTCAGCGTCGCCGCCTTCTTCTCGAACTCGAACTGGACGGGCTTCATCTGCGAGAAATCGTAGTCGGTCAGGTCGGCCTTCTCGACGAATCGCTCGGCCTCCTCGTCACTTCTCAATCTTGGCCATTTCTTTTTCATAGCTCTCGATCTCCTTCCTGTGCATGTAGCGGGCGCTGATCGGCCGGATGTACGTCTTGCCTTCCTTCTCCCGGAAGGTGAAGGCGACGAACACATGCCGACCTGAAGGGGCTTTGCCGGCCGTGCGAAGACGCTTCTCCGCCGGGCTTGGATCGTCGACCACGAAGCGGGCGTGTATGATCACATGCTCGATCTCGCGTTTTTCGACACCGTGCTTTGCACACTAGGGCCAGTTGCCGGCGTCCCAGTCGAAACCTGCTATCGGCACAGGTCTTCTATATACATTTGTACATACAAATGCAATGCCGGCGCTCGGCGCCGGGACCAGAGCGGGCTCATGGCTGGGAGCGCGCCGCTCCTGTGGCGCTCTTCCTGTCGATCATACATCCCATGAGCGCCACGTCGGCGGAGGTTACTCCGCCTTAAGTGGCGCGCTCCCGGCTATGAGACCCGCGTCTCCGCCACGTGGCAGGCAACCTCGCGGTCGTCGATCGTGCGCAACGCCGGCCGCTCGATCCGGCAGCGGTCGGTTGCCAGCGGGCAGCGCGGGTGGAAGGCGCAGCCGGCCGGCGGGTCGAGGGCGCTCGGGATCTCGCCCTGGACCACGGCGCGCTTGCGCGGCGCGCCGGGACGGGTCGCCGGCACGGCGGCGAGCAGCGCCTCGGTGTAGGGATGCAGCGGCTTGCGGTAGATCGTCTTGGTGTCGCCGGTCTCGACGATGCGGCCGAGATACATCACCGCCACGCGGTCGGAGATGTGGCGCACGATCCGCAGATCGTGCGAGACGAAGACGTAGCTGAGGCCGCGCTGGCGCTGCAGGTCGCGCAGCAGGTTCACCACCTGGCCCTGCACCGAGACGTCGAGCGCCGACACCGGCTCGTCGCACACCACCAAGTCGGGATCGAGCGCCAGCGCCCGGGCGATGCCGATGCGCTGGCGCTGGCCGCCGGAGAATTGATGGGCGTAGCGCGCGCCATGCTCCCGTGTGAGCCCGACCATGGCTAAAAGCTCGGGCGCGCGCTCGCGGCATTCCTGGCGCGACCTGCCGGCAAGGCGCAGCGGCTCGGTGACGATCTCGTCGACCCGCATGCGCGGATTGAGCGAGCCGTAGGGGTCCTGGAAGATCATCTGGAAGCGTCGGCGCAGCGCCTGCAGGGCGGGACCATCGGCGGCCATCAGGTCGCCGCCGTCGAAATGGATCGAGCCCGCGGTCGGGTCGAGCAGGCGGATGAGCAGGCGGCCCAGGGTCGACTTGCCGCAACCGCTCTCGCCCACCAGGCCGAGCACCTCGCCGCGCGCCACGGTGAGATCGACGCCGTCGACGGCGCGCACCGAGCCGACCTCCGAGATGCCGAGCGGCCCGCCCAGCACGGGAAAGTGCTTGGCGAGGCCTTCGGCCCGCAGCAGCGGCGGGCTCATGCGCCGTTGCCGATCGATGGGCCGATCGATGGGCCGATGCCCGGCCCGATGAGGGGCCCGATCGGCCGGACACAGGCTGCCTCGTGGCGGGTGCCGATGCTGGCGAGCGCCGGCTCCGCGGCACGACAGGCGGGTGCGGCGCGCGGGCAGCGCGGCTCGAAGCGGCAGCCCGATGGCAGAGATCCCGGCGGCGGCACCGTGCCCTCGATCACCGCGAGGCGCTCGTCCTCGTCCTCGCCCGGCACGCAGCGCAGCAGGGCCGCGGTATAGGGATGGGCGGCGGCATCGAACAGGGTCGCCGTGTCGGAGCGTTCGACGACGCGGCCGGCATACATCACCACCACGCGATGGGCGTGCGCGGCGACGACGCCGAGATCGTGGGTGATGAACAGGATGCCCATGCCGAACTCGGCCTGGAGGTCGGCCAGCAGGTCCATGATCTGCGCCTGGATGGTGACGTCGAGCGCCGTCGTCGGCTCGTCGGCGATCAGCAGCGCCGGCCGGCAGGCGAGCGCCGCGGCGATCATCACGCGCTGGCGCATGCCGCCCGACATGCGGTGCGGATAATCGTCGAAGCGGCGCGCCGCCGAGGGGATGCCGACGCGGTCGAGCAGGGCGATCGCCTGGCGGCGCGCCTCGCCGCGCGACAGGCCGCGATGCAGGCGCAACGGCTCGGCGACGTGGCCGCCGACCGAGAGCATCGGGTTCAGCGACGACATCGGCTCCTGGAAGATCATGGCGATGCGATCGCCGCGGATCGCCGACAGGGCGCGATCGTCGAGTTTGGTGAGATCGCGGCCGTCGTAGCGGATGGTGCCACGCGTCACCCGGCCCGGATCCTGCAGGAGCCCCATGATGGCGAGCGCGGTGACGCTCTTGCCGCTGCCGCTCTCGCCGACCAGCGCCACGGTCTCGCCGGCGTCGATCGAAAAGCTCGCCCCGTCGACGACCGTGACCTCCCGGCCCGGCGGGCCAAAGGCGACGGCGACGTCTTCAAGTTCGATGAGAGGCATGCAATCTTCTCAATTGTCCGGTTGACCATACATTCGGACAATATGGTCGGCAATGTTTGCCGTCAGGGTTGGTGCGCAGAGGGAGGTCGAGCAATGTTGGGGCCATTCGGCGAGGAATTTTCCACCTTCGCCATCTCGGCACGCTGTCCGGACACCGGCAAGTACGGCGTCGCCATCTCGACCCGGCCGCTCGCGGTCGGCTCGCGCTGCCCGTTCATCAAGCCGGGGCTGGGCGTCGTCGTCACCATGGCGGTGACCGATCCGCGCCTCGGGCCGCTCGGCCTGCGCCTGCTCGGCCTTGGATATTCGGCGAGCCGCGTGCTCGACGAGATCGCGGCCAGCGACCCGCACATCGAGTTCCGCCAGATCTCGGTGATCGATCGCGACGGCAACGCGGTGGCGCGCACGGGCAGCGACAACAAGGATTGGTCGGGCCATTTCTGCGAGCCCGACATGGTGGCGATGGGCAACGGCCTGATCTCCGAGCGCACCGCCTCGGCGATGGCCGAGACTTTCCGGAAGATGAAGGGCGACGATCTCGAGGCGCGGCTGATGTCGGCGCTCGAGGCCGGGCGCGACGCCGGCGGCCAGCATGGCGGGCAGCATTCGTCGGCGCTGGTCGTCTATCGCAACCAGGAATATCCGCTGGTCGATCTGCGCGTCGACGAGCACGAGGAGCCGATCGCCGAGCTGCGCCGCATCTTCGACATCTACCGCCCGCAGATCGAATACTACGAGACGCGCCCGTGGCAGCCCGACGCGCTGGGCGTCGTCGAGGACTGGGTCATCGCGCGCGAGAAGAGCCGCGAGAAAAGCAAAGGGAAGAAGTCGTGACTTTCACCGTTGTCGGGCGCTGCCCCAGGACCAAGATGCTGGGCGTCGCGATGGCGACGCACGCGCCGGCCGTCGGCAACCGCTGCCCGGTGGTGATCCCGCGCATGGCCGCGGCATCGGTGCAATCGATCGCCGATCCGCGGCTCACCCTGCTGTGCACGAAGCTGATGGGGCTGGGCTATCACGCCGGCAAGATCATCCATGAGCTGGAAAGCAGCGATCCCAATGCGCCGCTGCGCCAGATCGGCGTCGTCGATGCGTGGGGCAATGCCGCCGCCATGACCGGCTCGGAGAACGGCGCCTATGCCGGCCACATCATCGGCGACGGCTGGCTGGTGATGGGCAACGGCATCGTCGGGCCGCAGGTGACCGAAGGCATGGCGGCCTCGATGCGCGCCAGTGGCGATGAGGTCTTCGAGGAGCGGCTGGTGCGCGCCGTCGAGGCGGGCGGCCGCGCCGGCGGGCAGGCCGACGGCCATTTCTCGTCCTCGCTCCTGGTGTTCGGCGACGAGCCCTTCGCCTACATCGACCTGCGCGTCGACGTGCACGAGGAGCCGATCGGCGAGCTGCGCCGCATCTTCGAATGGTTCCGCCCGCTGCTGCCTTACTACAGCGAGCGCCCCTACAATCCACGCCTGCCGCGCGACGATCGCTGGCGCGAGGCGCAGAAGCGGTGATGCGGCGCGCATTTTGCGTCTTCCTTCATCTTCCTCCCCAGCTCCGCTGGGGAGGTGTCAGCGTCTTACGCTGACGGAGGGGTTATGAGCGTCAGTGGTGGTGCTCATGACCCCTCCGTCGCCGAAGACGGCGACACCTCCCCAGCTTCGCTAGGGAGGACGATGATGCGGCGCGGGCGTCTTGCATTCTCCTCCCCAGCGGAGCTGGGGAGGAGCATGACGTGGTGCGGAAGAGTCTGAGCAGAGGAGGGGTGGCATGAAGCGATTCTGGGGTGCGATCGGGATGGCGGCGTTGGCCGTCTGGGCAACAATCGGCGCGAGCCTGGCGCAGACTCCCAAGGATACGCTGGTGATCGGCGCGGCTGTGTTCTCCGATTCGATCAGCCCGGCGGCGGGCGGCTACCTCACGTTGAGCTTCGTCTACCAGACCTGGGAGCCGCTGGTGGCGCGCGATGGTGACGACAAGCTGGTGCCAGCCCTGGCCGAGCGTTGGGAAGCGGTCGAGCCGACAAAGTGGCGCTTCCATCTGCGGCGCGGCGTCAAATGGCACGACGGCACGCCGTTCACCGCGGCCGACGTCAAGTTCACCATCGACTACGTGACCAATCCGCAGACGGTCTATGCGCGCAAGAGCCGGATCGCGGGCGTCGTCGGCACCGACATCGTCGACGACCACACGGTGGAGATTCGCACGGCGACGCCGTCGGCCCTGCTGGTGCGCGGGCTTGCCGACATCGCGATCGAGCAGAAAGCCACGACCGAGAAGCTCGGCATCAAGGAGGCGCATCGCAAGCCGATCGGCACCGGCCCGTGGAAATACGTCGAATGGATCGCCGGCGACCATTACGACCTCACCGCCAATCCCGATTACTGGGGCGGCCCGCCGGCGATGAAGAACCTGCGCATCCGCTCCCTTCCCGAGGGCGCGACCCGCGTCGCCTCCCTGGTCGCCGGTGAAACCCACATCATCGAGGAAGTGCCGGTCGACCTGCTGCCGTCGATCGAGAAGCGGCGCAACCTCAAGATCGATGCCGTCGAATCGTCGGTCAGCCTGGTGCTGAGCTTCGACGTGCGCAAGCCGCCGTTCAACGACGTGCGCGTGCGCCAGGCGATGGACTACGCCATCGACAAGAAGACCATGCTGCAGCAGATGCTGGGCGGCTACGGCTCGGTGCTCGACGGCCAGCTCGTGACCAAGTCGACCTTCGGCTACAACCCGACCATCAAGGCGCGGCCGTTCGATCGCGCCAAGGCCAAGGCGCTGATGGCCGAGGCGGGCTACGCCAAGGGCTTCGACACCAGGATCAACACCATGTCGGGCCGCTACCTGTCCGACGTCGACATTGCCAATGCCGCGGCCGGCATGATGACGGAAGTGGGCGCGCGCACGACCGTGAACGTTCTCGAGGGCGCCGTGTGGGCCCAGCTCGACCGCGCCCGCGACCAGGGGCCGATCTACCAGGTCGGCTGGTTCAGCGTCGGCGACGCCGATTTCAACACCGTCTGGTACACCGACGACAGCAAGCGCAACTACTGGAGCAACGCCGAGTACAACAAGCTCTGGGAGGAGGCGCGCTCGACGCTCGATGAGGCCGCGCGACTCAAGGCCTACAACCGCATGATGGAGATCATGCACGAGGAGCTGCCGTCGGTCTTCCTGTTCGGGCTGCCGCGCATCTCCGGCCGCTCGGCCAACGTCAGCGGCTGGCAGCCCTCGCGCGATTCGCTGCTGCGCCTGCACAAGGTGAGCGTGAAGTAGGCACTCCTCGCCATGCGCTACCTCCTGCGCCGCCTGCTGCTGGTGCCGGTCCCGCTGATCTTCGTGATCGCCTTCGTGTTCGTCGTGCTGCGGCTGACCGGCGATCCCGTGGCGATCTATCTAGGCCTCGACGCGACCCCGGAGCAGGAGGCGGTGCTGCGCGCCGAGCTGCATCTCGACAAGCCCGTGTTCGTGCAGTTCGGCTACTTCTTGAGCGATCTCGTGCAGGGCGATTTCGGCACCAGCATCCAGTTCAAGCGCGCGGCGATGGACGTGGTGATGGAGCGGCTGGGCGCCACCCTGCAGCTCCTGACGCTCGGTCTGTCGCTCGCCATCCTGCTCGGCATCCCCGCCGGCGTGGCCTGCGCCGTCTACAAGGATAAGCTGCCCGACTTCGTGCTCTCGGTGCTGGCGGTGATCGGCCAGTCGATGCCGAGCTTCTGGCTGGGCATCCTGCTGATCCAGCTGTTCGCGCTCGATCTCGGCTGGCTGCCGACCTCGGGGCGGGGCGGCGTCGAGCACCTTGTGCTGCCGACCGTCACCCTGGCGACCTTCCTGATCCCCAATTTCATCCTGGTCACGCGGGTGAGCGTGCTCGAGACCATGCGCGAGCAGTTCGTCGTCACGGCGCGGGCACGCGGCGCCGGCGCGGCGCGCGCGCTGTGGCGCCACGTCCTTCCCAACGCCATCAACCCCGTGGTGAGCCTGATCGGCCTGCAACTCGGCCGCCTGATGGGCGGCGCGGTGATCACCGAGACGATCTTCGCCTGGCCGGGCGTCGGCCGCCTGATGGTGAGCGCGATCTTCCAGCGCGACGTGCCGATCGTCATCGCCTCGGTGTTCATCGTCGCCATCACCATCATCCTGGCCAATCTCCTGGTCGACCTCGTGCAGGCGGCGATCGATCCGCGCATCCGGCTGAGGTGAGCGCGGTGAGGTGGTTCGGTCCCCGCCTGAAGATCCAGATCGGCGCCGCGCTGGTGCTCGGCATGTGCCTGATCGCGATTTTCGCCAGCGTGCTCGCGCCGCACGATCCCTATACCCAGAACCTGATGCTGCGTCTGCGCCCGCCGGTATGGGCCGACCGCGGCAGCTGGGTCCATCCGCTGGGCACCGATAATCTTGGCCGCGATCTGCTGTCGCGCCTGATCTATGGCTCGCGGCTGTCGATCGTCGTCGGGCTTCTGGCGATGGTCGTGGCGCTCTCGATCGGCACCTCCCTCGGCCTGCTGGCCGGCTATCTCGGCGGGCGCACCGAGCAGGCGATCATGCGCTTCGCCGACGCCTACCAGGCGATCCCCGAGATCCTGCTGGCGATCGTCGTCGTCGCCGTGTTCGGCGGCGGCGTCACCGTGCTGGTCCTGGTGCTGGGCTTCGCCGGCTGGGAGACCTACACTCGCGTCGCCTTCAACCTGACGCGTTCGTTGCGCGAGCGGCCGTTCGTCGAGGCAGCGATCGCCTCGGGCGGGCGCGGGCGCTATGTGATGTGGCGCCACATCCTGCCGCAGATGTCGCCAGTGCTGACCGTGATCGCCACCCTGCAGGTCGGCCAGCTCATCCTGCAGGAGACGGCGCTGAGCTTCCTCGGCCTCGGCCTGCCGCCGCCGACCGCGACGTGGGGCAACATCCTGGCCGAAGGACGCGACCGGCTGCTGGTGGCGCCGTGGATCGCCAACCTCGCCGGCTGCGCCATCGTGCTGCTGGTGCTGGGCGTGAACCTTCTCGGCAACGGACTGCGCGAAACCCTCGACCCACGTCGGGCAGACAGGCGGTGATCAGATGAGACGCGACCCCATTCCGGCCTACTACCGGATCTACCAGGTGCTGCGCGAGCGCATTACCGCCGGCACCTACAAGGTCGGCACGCAACTGCCGACCGACAACGAGATCATGACCGAGTTCGCGGTCAGCCGGCACACCGCGCGGTCGGCCGTCGAGGAGCTGGTGGGGCGCCACCTGGTGACCCGCTTCCCGGGGCGCGGCTCGTTCGTGCAGGAGGTCGATGCCGCAAAGTCGACCGACTGGAGCGCCCAGGCGCTCGAGGATCTTCAGATCCGCGCCGCCGAGGCCGATTTCAGGCTCGACAAGATCGAGCATGTCGAGGCGTCGGAAGCGTCGCACCCCGCGGCCATGCTGCAGGTGCCGGCGACGGACAAGGTGATGCGCATCGCCTGGAGCCGCGTGCGGGCCGACGGGCCGATCGCCTATTGCGCCGCCCACCTGGCGCAGGACCTGGCGGCCCGTCTTCCGGAGGATCTCGCCGAGCAGCTCAACACCTCGCGCGTCATCCCGCTGATCGAGAAGCATTGCGACGTGCGCGCCTTTCGCGTGCAGCAGGTCTCGCTGGCGATCGCGGCGGACGAGGCATTGGCCCACCGTCTCGACGTGGCGCCGGGCGCACCGCTCCTGCTGCTGCAGCGCACCTACTTCGATATCGAAGGTCGACCGATCTACTACTCCGACCTGTTCGTCCGCTCCGACCGCTACCTGCAGAAGATCGAGCTGTTCCGCCACCGCCAGAACGTCGCCCTGTCGCGCTTCTCCGACGAGGAGGACGAGGCGTGACGGCGAATCGGATTCCTCCCCAGCGTCTTCGCTGGGGAGGTGTCCGCGTAATCGCGGACGGAGGGGTCATGAGCAGCGGGACTGGGGCCTATGACCCCTCCGTCGGCGAAGACGCCGACACCTCCCCAGCGAAGCTGGGGAGGAGATCGTTTGAAATGAGGCACCCATGACCTTCACCATCGTGGCCCGCTGCCCCAGGTCCGGGCAGGTCGGCATCGGCATCGCGACCTACTCGATCTGCGTCGGCCTCTATTGCAATGGCCTGCGCGGCAATGTCGGCGCGACCATGACCCAGGCCTTCGTCAACCAGGGCAACAACACCCTGGCGCTGCGGCTGCTGGCCGAAGGTTTCACGCCGGCCCATGTGCTCGACGAGCTGGCAGCCAACGATCCCGACTTCGCCTATCGCCAGATCGCCGTGGTCGATCGCGAGGGCCGCGCAGTGGCGCATAGCGGTTCCAAGACGCGCGGCTATGCCGGGCACGAGGTCGGCGACGGCTATGTCGCCATGGGCAACGTGCTGGCCGGGCATCACGTCGTCGAGGCGATCGCCAAAAGCTACGAGGCGACGGCTGGCGACTCGTTCGAGCGCCGGCTGCTCGCCGCCATCGAGGCCGGCCGCGATGCCGGCGGCCAGGTCGGCAACGACGGTCACCTCACCGAGCGTTCGGCGGCGGTGTTCGTGCATGGCGCCCACGACCATGCCGAGCTCGACCTGCGCGTCGACCTGCACGATCACGCCGTCGACGAGCTGCGCCGCGCCTTCGAGGAGTACGACCTTTATCGCGGCTACTATCGCGATCGCGGAAAAAATCCGCGCGAGGCGATTCCCCAGGATGCCTTCGTGGCGCAGCTCGCGGCGAAGGGAGGCGCTCGATGACTTACTCGATCATCGGACGCTGCGCGCGTACTGGCCGGCTAGGCCTCGGCATCACCACCTTCTCGCTGGCCGTCGGCGGGCGCTGCGAGGGCATCGCAGCCAATGTCGGTGTCGCCAAGACGCAGGCCTTCCCCAACCGCACCAACGATCCGCTGGCGATCAAGCTCCTGGCGCAAGGCCTGCTGCCGGCGCGCGTGATGGCGCTGCTCGCGGCCAACGACAGCGAGCACGACTACCGCCAGATCGCCATCATGGACCGCGAAGGCCGCGTCGCCGCCCACACCGGTTCGGGCACGCGCGGCTGGTCGGGCCACAAGGAGGGGGCAGACTGCCTTGCCTTCGGCAACGGCCTGGTCGGACCGCAGGTGCTCGATGGGCTGATCGAGGGCTTCCTCGCCAAGCCGGGCGACGCGCTCGAGTACCGACTGATGCAGGCGATCGAAGGCGGCCGCGACGCCGGCGGGCAGGGCACGGCGACGACGCACAAGCCGGAGCGCTCCGCCGCCGTCAAGGTCGTCGACCGCCTCGACTATCCGGAGATCGACGTGCGCGTCGACGTCCATCCGGTCGCCGTCGCCGAGCTGCGCCGCGTGCTCGAGGAATTCAAGCTCTACGAGGATTTCTACCGCGAGCGCGGCCGCCATCCGAGCCGCGCCATCCCGCAGGACGTCTTCGTCGCCAGCCTGCAGGCGAGGCGCACGTGATTCCTCTCATGATTCCTCCCCAGCTTCGCCGGGGAGGTGTCCGCGTCTTCGCGGACGGAGGGGTCATGGGCATCGCGACTGTGGCTCATGACCCCTCCGTCGCCGAAGACGGCGACACCTCCCCAGCGAAGCTGGGGAGGAGGAGAAAGAAGCTGGGGAGGAGAAGAAAGAAATGAGGCACCCATGACATACACCATCCTCGGCCGCTGCCAGCGCACGGGGCGCCTGGGCATCGGCATCGCGACCTTCTCGATCACCGTCGGCCTCTACTGCAACGGCGTGGCGGCCAATACCGGCGTCACGATCAGCCAGGCGTTCGTCAATCAGCGCAACAACCGGTTGGCGCTGCGTCTGCTGAAGCAGGGTTTTACGGCTGGTTCGGTCCTGGCGCAGCTCGTCGCCAACGACCCTGACGAGGAATACCGCCAGATCGGCGTCATCGATCGCACTGGCAACGCCGTGGCCCACACCGGGCCGCGCACGCGCGGCTGGTCGGGCCACGTGACGGGCGACAATTACGTCGCCTTCGGCAACGGGCTGGTCGGGCCGAAGGTCGCCGACGCCATTGCCGCCGGTTTCCTCGCCGAGCCGGAGTCCGATCTCGAGCATCGCCTGCTGATGGGCATCGAGGCCGGCCGTGATGCCGGCGGGCAGGGCACCGTCGACCGCCACAAGCCCGAGCGCTCGGCGGCGCTGATCGTCTATTCGCAGCATGACTATGCCGACATCGACCTGCGCGTCGATCTGCATGCCACGGCCATCGAGGAGCTGCGCCGTGTCTGGCTCGAATACAAGAAGTACGAGGCCTACTACCACGATCGTGGCCGCAACCCGCGCGGCGCCATCGGCCAGGAAGCCTTCATGGCCAAGCTTGCCGCGGCGGAGGCGTGACATGACCTACTCGATCATCGCGCGTTGCCCCAAAACCGGTCGTCTCGGCCTCGGCATCACCACCTTCTCGATCGCCGCGGGCGGCCGCTGCGAGGGCATCCTGGCCGGCGTCGGCATCTGCAAGACGCAGGCCTATGTCAATCGCGGCAACGATCCGCTGGCGATCGACCTTTTAGCGCAGGGCTTCACGCCGGCGCATGTCATGAGCCGGCTCGCCGCCAACGATCCGGACCACGCGTATCGCCAGATCGCCATCATGGACCGCGACGGCAACGGCGTCGGCCATACCGGCTCGGGCACCCGTCCCTGGTCGGGCCATAAGATCGGCCCGGGCTATGTCGCCTTCGGCAACGTGCTGGCCGGGCCGCAGGTCGTCGACGCGATCGTTGCCGGTTTCCTCGCCGATCCCGAGGCGCCGCTCGAGTTCCGGCTGCTCAGTGCGCTCGAAGGCGGCCGAAATGCCGGCGGCCAGGTCGGCGCGGAGGGCCATCTGACGGAGCGCTCGGCGGCGATCCGCGTCGTCGCCGATCCCGACTATCCCGACATCGACGTGCGGGTCGATCTGCACGACGACGCGGTTGTCGAGCTGCGCCGCGTGCTCGAGGAGTTCAAGCGCTACGAGGTCTTCTATCGCGAGCGCGGGCGCAAGCCGCGCGAGGCGATCACCCAGGACGAGTTCGTCGCCCGCCTGGAACGCGGAGCCTGAACATGTCCAAGCGTCCCTTCCATCTGGCGTGGTTCCTCTCGCAAGGCTACGGGCCCAAGACCTGGCGCGGCCTGTGGCCGGGCAGCGACGTGTCGCGCTGGATGATGCCCGACCTGTTCGTCGATCTCGCCAAAGGCATGGACCGGGCGTGCTTCGACTATCTGATCATCGAGGATTCGTCGAACCTGCCCTACACCTACCAGGGCTCGCACGACACCTACCTCAAGTACGCCGCCAGCACGCCCAAGCTCGATCCGGCCGTGCTGGTGCCCTATCTCGCGCAGGCGACGACCCATCTCGGCCTGGTGCCGACGCTGTCGGTCAGCGAGTACCCACCCTACCTGCTGGCCCGGCTGGTCAACACGCTCGACCATGTGACCGAAGGCCGGATCGGCTGGAACTGCGTCACCGGCAGCAACGATGGCGGGGCACAGAACTACGGTCACGAGAAGCACAGGCCGCACGACGAACGCTACGATGTCGCCGACGAGTTCGCCGACCTCGTCACCAAGCTATGGGAGGCGTGGGAGCCCGATGCCGTCGTGCTCGACCGCGAGAACCACATCTTCGCCGACGGCAGCAAGGTCCACGCGGTCAACCACGAGGGCAGGTACTTCAAGTGCCGCGGCCCGATCAACGCGCCGCGCTCGCCGCAGGGCCGCGTGCCGATCTGCCAGGCCGGCGGCTCGCCGCGCGGCCAGGCCTTTGCTTCGCGCTGGGCCGACACGATCATCACCAACGCGCCGACCGTCGAGGCGATGAAGGCCTATCGCGAGGACGTCCGCGGCCGGGCAAAGGCGCTGGGCCGCAATCCGGACGAGATCAAGGTGCTGTTCCTCGCCTATCCGATCGTCGACGTCTCGATGGAGGCAGCGCGCGAGCGCCGGCTGATCGAGCAGGCCGATGCGGCCAAGCATATCGACATGCAGTTCTCGAGCATGTCGCGCATCACCGGCATCGACTTCTCGAAGTTCGATCCCGACCAGCCGCTGCCGCCCGAGCTCACCACCAACGGCCACCAATCCTCGCTTGCCAAATGGATCGGCAAGACGCCGCGCTCCCTGGCCATGAGCCTCGCGACCAAGCAGGGCATCGACTACACCGGCACCATCGATCACGTCGCCGGCCTGATGCAGGAGATCATGGAGGAGGTGGGCGGCGACGGCTTCCTGCTGTTCAACGGCCTGTTCGACCGCCGCTACATCATGGAAGTGTGCGACGGCCTGGTGCCCGAGCTGCAGCGCCGCGGCCTCACCCGCAAGGCCTACGCCCACAAGCACCTCAAGGACAATCTGATGGAGTTTTGACGCCCCTCGTGGCCGGGAGCGCGCCACTCCTGTGGCGCTCTTCATTGTCCTCCCCAGCTTCGCTGGGGAGGTGTCGGCGTCTTCGCCGACGGAGGGGTCATAGGCCCCCTCACGCGACTCATGACCCCTCCGTCCGCGATTACGCGGACACCTCCCCAACTTCGTTGGGGAGGAAAGTGAGAAGACGCACCACTGGAGTCGCGCACCCCCAGCGAAGAGTCAGGGCGCGACGACACCCTTGCGCAGGATGAGGTTGCCGTAGAAGCGGCGTTCGCCGGTCGCCACGACAGCGAAGGCGGCACGGGCGCGCTCGTAGAAGGCGTGGCGTTCGATCAGCGTGAGTTGGGCCGCGGGTTGCGCATGGCGCAATAGCAGGCGTTCCATGTCGAGATGGACCGGCTCGCGTCGCGCGGCATCGCCGACCACCTCCATGCCGACTGCCGGCTCGGGCTCCATCTGGTCGATCGGCAGGACGCTCAACACGGCGGCGAGGAGGCTCGGCAGATCGGACCCATCGGCGCGGATCAGGCGTCGCGCGACCGATTCAGCGGGGAAGTTGGCGTCGGCCAGGACGATCGTGTCGCCGTGACCCATGGCGCGCAAAGCCTGCAGCAGATCGGGTCCGAGCAAGGGGTCGAGGCCGATCAGCATCATCGTTCTCCAAGCTTGAGCATGTAGGCGGCGATGGCGTTGGCGCCGCGCGCCTTGTCGAGGGTCGATGGTCCGTGCGCCGCCAGGCATGTCTGCGCGGCCGTCTTGATGCGCGTGTAGTCGCCGGCCAGCAGACAGACCGGCCAGTCCGATCCGAAGATCAGGCGGTCCTCGCCGAAGCAGCGCCAGGCGTGGTCGATCGACGGACGCAGGCGGTCGGCGTCCCAGTCGTGCCAGCTTGCCTCGGTCGCGAGGCCGGAGATCTTGCACCAGACATTGGCGCAACCGGCGAGCGTCGCCAGCCGATCCGCCCAGGTCTGGTCGAAGCCGGTCGCGATCGGCGGCTTGGCGGCATGGTCGAGCACGAAGCGGCCGGCCGGGAAGTCGCGGGCGACGGCCGTGGCAGCCGGCAGCTCGCGGCTGCGGACCAGCAGGTCGTAGGTCAGGCGGCGCTCGAACACCGCGGCGAGGCCGCGCCGCACGGCGGGGCGGATGAGCCAGTCGGGATCGGCTTCGTCATGGACCTGATGGCGAATGCCGACGAGCTTGCCGCCGTCCGGTCGCTGCAGGAGGCGATCGAGACACGCGCCGACCTCAGGGTGCTCGAGGTCGACCCAGCCGACGACGCCCGCGACGACGTCCGTCGCGGCGGCGGTCGCGAGGAAATATTCGGTCTCGGTTTCGTCCGAGCGGCACTGCACGACGATGCTGGCGTCGATGCCATTTTCCGCCAGCACCGGCGCGAGATCGGCCGGTCCGAAGGGCCGGCGGATCGGCGCCATCTCCGCGCCGGCCATCCACGGATAGTCGGCGTTGCCGGGATCCCAGAAATGATGGTGCGCATCGATGACGGGCAGGCTCAAACCGGGTCTCCCGGCAGCGGCGCCTTCGCATCGATGAGGCTCTCCCGTCTGATCTGCTGCCACACCGCGGCGGGAACCGCCTGGCGTGCGACGCCGAGATTCTGCTCGATCTCGCCGGCGGTGCGCGCGCCCAGCACGATGCCGCTCACGGCAGGATGGGCCAGCGCGAACTGGATGGCGGCCGACTTGAGATCGGCGCGGTGCGCGCGGCAGATCGCATCGAGGCGCTGGGCGCGGGCGATCAGTGCAGCATCGGCCTCGCGGTAGTCGAAGGTCGCGCCGGGATGCGGCGCGGCGAGGATGCCGCTGTTGAACACGCCACCCAGCACCACGCCAATGCCCTTGGCGCCGCAGATGTCGAACAGGCCGTGGAGCGCGCCCTGGTCGAGCAGCGAGTAGCGGCCGGCCAGCAGGAAGCAATCGAACGGCGCTTCCTGGGCGAAGCGCGCCAGCATCTCGTGCTGGTTCATGCCGGCGCCGATGGCGCGCACCGAGCCGTCGCTGCGCAGGCGGTCGAGGGCGCGGAAGGCGCCGTCGATCGCCTCGTCGTGGTGATTGTCGGGATCGTGGATGTAGAGGATGTCGATGCGGTCGAGGCCGAGCCGGCCCAGGCTCTCGTCGACCGACCGCATCACGCCGTCGTAGCTGTAGTCGAACACCGGGCGTTCTTCCGGCGTGTCCTTGTAGAGCCGGTCCTCTCGCGGCGGCCGGTCGCGCCGCCGCAGCAGCCGGCCGACCTTGCTCGACAGCACGAACGAGTCACGTGGCTTGTCGCGCAGCACGGCACCCATGCGCCGCTCGGCGCTGCCGAAGCCGTAGAGCGGCGCGGTGTCGAAGTAGCGCACGCCCAAGTCCCAGGCGCGCGCGATGGTCGCCTCGGCATCGGCCTCGCTGACCGGCGTGAACAACCCGCCGAGCGGCGCCGAGCCGAGCCCGATCCGCGTGATCTCGACCCCGCTGCGGCCGAGCGGGGCGCGACTCATATTCCTCCCCAGCTTCGCTGGGGAGGTGTCCGCGTCTACAGGCTTTTGGCCGCTCGCGGCCAAAATGCCGACGCAGACGGAGGGGTCAGAGGCCCCAGTCCCGCTGCTCATGACCCCTCCGTCGCGTAAGACGCGACACCTCCCCAGCGGAGCTGGGGAGGAGAAGACAAGGCCCTCATTGCGCCGGCTCGAGACGGGCGACGATGTACTTGAAGTTCGACCACCACCACCACGGGCCCTCGTAGTAGTTCTTGGCGTCGGGATAGTTCTTCCAGTAGGTCGTGTTGACCGGCACGAACTTCGAGGTGCCGAACATCGGGATCAGCGGCATGCCCTTGACCAGCTCCTGCAGGAGCGCGGTGCCGTACTCGACGTTCTTCGGGTCGTCGACCTTGAGCTTGGCCATCTGGTCGATGATCTTGCTGACCTCGGGGTTCTTGTAGCGCTCGCGGTTGAACGAGGCCGGCTGGCCGTTCGGGCTGACGTATTTCTCGTGCCACCATTCCAGGCGCACCCAGACGTCGGGGCCGATGGCGCAGTTCTGGTTCCAGTACGAGCCGGCCTGGAAGTTGCCGGTGGCGTACTCGGTGGCGAACACGCCGCCCTGCTGCTGCTGCACGTTGACGTCGATGCCGAACTTCTTCCATTCGTTGGCGACGGCGAACGCCAGCCGCTGCGATTCGATCTCGAAATCGGCCGGCGCGTTGATCGTCATCTTCCACGGCGTGCCGTCGGGCAGCATCCAGGCGTTGCCGTTTTTCTTGAAGCCGGCCTCCTGCAGCAGTTGCGCCGCCTTGGCTGGATCGTGCTTCCACCAGCCGACGCCCAAAAGCTTGCGCAGGCCGGCCTCGTCCTTGGGCAGGCCGTCGATGCGCTCGGCCGCCAGCCGCTTGCCCATGCGGACGGCGAACTCCGAGTCGAACGGCTTGTAGCCGTCGGGCAGAGCGAAGGCCTTCAGCCAGTCGGTCATCGGCTCGTGATAGGACTTCATCAGGATCGAGATCGGCGGCACGTGGATCGGCGAGGCGCGCAGCATGCCGGAGAAGGTGGCGATGCTGACATCGTCGATCTTGGTGGCGAGCGCCAGCGCCCAGCGCACCTGCCACTTGTCGTAGGGCGGCGTCGTGGTGTTGAACGAGATGCCGCGCTCGCACGGATCGTCGAGGTTGGCCCACGGGAAGGCGTCGTACCACGCCTTCACCTTGTTGTTGCGCAGGCGCAGGATCTCGAGGCCCTCCGGGCTGATGTCGGTGAGAATATCGAGATCGTTCTGCGCCATGGCGATGATGCGCTTCTCCTCCGGCCCATAGGAGCGGAACAGCACGTATTTCGGCTTGGGCTCGCCGATGATCTGGCCGACGTCGGTGCGCTGCCAGTCGTCGCGCTTCTCCCACAGGAACCAGTAGCCGTTGGGATCGGTGTCCTTCAGCTTGTAGGGGCCGATCGTCACCGGCGGATAGTTCTCGAAGGTCAGCGGATCGACCTTCTCCCAGATGTGCTTGGGGACCACGCGGAAGGCGTTGCCGAAGATCACCGCGCCGAACGAGTAGGTGATCTTGGGCAGCGGGTTGACCGTGTCGATCTCGACCGTCTCGTCGTCGACCGCGCGGATGTCCTTGATGTTGGCGGCGATGAATCGGTTGTAGGGCAGCTTCGGGTTGTCGAGCGCCATGCGTGCGGTGAACACCACGTCGGCCGCGCTGAACGGCGCGCCGTCCGACCAGGCCAGCCCCTTGCGCACCTTGAAGCGCCACTTCGTGTAGGTGTCGTCGAGCGCCTCGGGCATGGTCGCGGCGAGCGCCGGGTACTGCGTGCCCTTGACCGTGTCGATGTCCCACAGGTTCGAGTAGGCGAGCTGGTGCAGGCCCTGGACGACGATGTTGCCCTCCAGGTACGGGTTCATGCGGCGCGGATTGCCGACCCGGCCCGACAGGATATCGACCACCAGGGTCTCCTTGCGCGGCGTGCCGATGTCGGTCTGCTGCGCCAAGGCAGCCTCCGCGAAGCCGAGCGCCGACAGCGCGGCGGCGGCGATGAGCAGGCGTAGTCGCATCGTTGTTTCCTCCCTCCTCAGATATTCCAGCGGCGATCGAGGGTCGGGATCGCGTCGAGCAGGGCCCTCGTATAGTCGCTGCGTGGCGATTGCAGGATCGCTTCGGGCCGGCCGAACTCGACCAGCTCGCCCTGTCGCATGATCGCCATGACATCCGACAGGTAATAGGCCGTGCTGAGGTCGTGCGTGATGTAGACGAAGGCTACACCGAGACTGGCGCTCAGCTCCTTGAACAGATTGACGATGGTCATGCGCAACGACGCATCGACCATGCTGACCGGCTCGTCGGCCACGATCAGCAGCGGCTTGGCGATCAGCGCGCGCGCCACCGAGATGCGCTGCAGCTCTCCGCCGGAGAAGGCGCGGATGCCCTTGCCGGCGACCTTGGCGTAGCTCAAGCCGACCGCGGCCAGCGACTCCTCGACGGCGGGTCGCGGGTTGGCCCGCATCGCCGCATCCCCCAGGTTGACTGCCGTGCGGGTAAGATACTCCTCGAGCGGCAGCTGCAGGCTGAACGCCTCGAACGGGTTCTGGAAGATCGGCTGGACCAGCTTGCGGAGTGTGCGGTTGTCGACGGTGCGCGCGCCGGGCGCCACGATGCGCTGGCCTGATACGGAAACTTCGCCGGCATCGGCCGTCACCAGGCGCAACAGGATGCGGGCGAGCGTGGTCTTGCCGCTGCCCGATTCGCCCACGATCGCCAGCACCTTGCCGTCCTCGGGCCGCAGCGCCAGCGACACGCCGGCCAGCGCCGCATGCGTCTTGCCGCCTAGAAGGCCGCCTTGGCGGTAGATCTTGCGCAGGTCGCGCACCTCGAGGATGGGCTCGCCTGCCATCACGCCACCGGCCCGCGCATGAGCAGGCAGGCGGCGGTGCGATCTCCGCCGGCCTGCAGAGGATCGGGGTCGGTCGTGGCGCAGTCCCCGAACGCGCTGACGCAGCGCGGCCGGAAGCGGCAGCCCTGGGGCATGTCTAAAAAGTCGGGCGGCCGGCCGTCGATGCCGATCCTCGGCTGCTTGTCGCCGACCCGCGGCAGCGCCTCGACCAGGCCGCGCGTGTAGGGATGGGCCGGCCGATGCAGCACGTCCTCGGCCGGGCCGATCTCGGCCAGGCGGCCGGCATAGAGGACGGCGACGCGGTCGGCGACCTGGGCATGCAGGCCGAGATCGTGCGAGACGATGACGATCGAGTTCTTCCGCGCCCGCTGCAGGCGCACCAGGCTTTCCAGGATCTGGCGCTGCACCACGACGTCGAGCGCCGTCGTCGGCTCATCGGCCAGCACCACCGCGGGATCGACGTAGGCGGCGAGCCCGATCAGCACGCGCTGGCGCATGCCGCCCGAGAGCTGATGGGGATGCAGGCGCAAGGTGCGCTCAGCGAGATCGAGCTCGGTCAGGGTCTGCACCACGCGCGCCCGTCGCGCCGCCCGGTCGGGGCTGGCATTGGCAGTGCCGGCGTCGAGCATCTGCGGGGCGATGCGCATCAGCGGGTTGAGGGCGCTCATCGAGCCCTGCGGCACATAGGAGAAGATCTCCCACCAGTGGCGATGGAAGTCGGCGCAGTCGATGGTGCGCCGGCCGTCGGGATCGCGCCACAGCACGCGGCCGGAAAAGATCTCCAGCCCGTCGCCGAAATTGCCGTAGAGCAGCTTCAGCAACGTGGTCTTGCCGCAGCCCGATTCGCCGGCGATGCCCAGGATCTCGCCGTCGCGGATCTCGAGCGAGACGCGGTCGACCGCTTTCACCAGGCCGCGCGGCGTGCGGTAGCCGGCCGTCACGTTGTCGACGATGATCACTGCGCCCTCGCCGGGTTGACGCGCAGCCGCTCGGCAAGCTCGTTCGACACCAGGAAGAAGCCCACGAAGGTGAGCACGATGGAGATGATCGGCGGCAGCAGCCACCACCAGCGGCCGGCGATCAGCGCCTGGTACTTGAGCGCCCAGTAGATCATGGTGCCGATGGTCGGCACGTTGTCGTTCGACAGGCCGAGGAAGGCGAGACTCGCCTCGACCGCGACGACCACCAGGATGGTGTTGATGAAGTTGGCGGCCGCCCAGCCGCGCAGGTAGGGCACCATCTGGCGCCACAGGATGCGGCCGATCGATTCGCCGGAGAACCAGGCGAGGTTGACGAAGTCGCGTTCGCGCAGGGTGAGCGCCACGGCACGGATCTGGCGCGCCGGGAACGGCCAGTTGAAGATCACCAGGATGGTGCCGACCGCGAGCAGCGAGGTCTGGCCCTTGGTCATCGACGACAGCAGGATCAAGAGCGGCAGGCTCGGTATCACGATCAGCACGTCCATGACGAAGGACAGCACGCGATCGAGCGGGCCGCCGCGATAGCCGGCCAGCAGGCCGACGGCGACGCCGATGATGGTGGCGAGTGCGGCCACGCTGACGCCCAGCATCAGCGAGTTGCGCACCGACCAGGAGAGCAGCCAGAACGTATCCTGGCCGAGCGCCGTGGTGCCCAGCCAATGATCGAGTTGGGGCAGCATGTTGCGCGGATGGGTTTGCCAGATGCGCGGGTCGTCGGGCGCGAAGAACGCCGCCACCGGGCCGACCAGCACGATCAGGCCGACGATGGTGCATCCCAGGATCAGGCGTCCGTTCATCGCGTCACGTCACCCGGATGCGCGGATCGAGCAGCGGATAGAGCAGGTCGATCAGCAGGGTGGCGGTGGCGACGGCGACGATCGACAGCGAGACCGTGCCCATCAGAAGATTGTAGTCGCCCTGCAGGATCGCCGTGTAGATCAGCGAGCCCAGCCCCGGGTAGTTGAACACGATCTCGGCGATGATCGAGCCGTTGAACATCAGGCCGAGCTGCAGGGCGAGGAAGGTGACCTGCGGCAGCATGGCGTTGGGCACGACGTAGCGCAGCAGCAGGCGCGGCCGGCCGATGCCCTTCAGCTGGGCATAGACGATGAAATCCTCGTCCATCAGGGCCGACGACAGGGCGCGCATCGACAGCATCCACCAGCCGAAGGTGACGGCGATGATGGAGAGCGCCGGAAGGAAGGAATTGTAGACGATGCTGGTCAGCAGCTCCCAGCTCCAGGCCGGGCCGCGCACCGTCGTGGTCAGCGGGAAGACCTTCCAGACGAAGCTGAACAGGATGCTGAGCACGAGGGCGAGGATGAAGTAGGGGATCGGGTAGAGCACGATCGCCACCGCCTCGAGCACGCGCGAGACGCGGCGGCCCGGCATGGTGCCGATGACGAGGCCGATGGCGTTGCCGATCAGCCAGGCGATCAGCACCGAGCACAGCAGCAGGCCGAAGGTCCAGGGCAGCGCCTGGGCGATCAGCTCGCGCACCGGCGTTGGATACATGGCGAGCGAGGGGCCGAAATCCTGGCTGAACAGGATGCGGCGCAGGAAGCCGAAATACTGCTCGAGGATGGTGCCGTTGAGGCCAAACGCATCGCTCAGCGACTCGCGCAGTGCGGTCACCTGCTCCTGTTGCATGTAGGCGCCTTGCGACATCATGCGGCCGAGCATCGCCTCGACCGGATTGACCGGCATCAGGCGCGGGATGACGAAGATGAAGGTGATGCCGAACAGCACCACGGCGACGTAGCTTGCCAGGCGTCCGAGAAGGAACTGGGCGTAGCGGGCCATCGCCGGGCAAGCCGTTCGTCGGATCGCTTGGCGTTGTCAGATCACTTCGAGGTAATCGCGGTCGGGCAGCGGCTTCAGCGGCGCGTGCGGCAGGGTCTGGTACCAGAACGCCACCGAGGCGAGGTCGTCCTGCAGCGGCAGGTAGCGGCGCTCCTTGTCCGGCCGCCAGCCCAGCGCCTGGATGGTGACGCGCAGTCCCTTGTCGAAGCGCACCGGGTCCATGATGTGCCAGCGGTACATGCCGAAGCGCTGCTGCGACTTGTAGATGCCGTCCGGCCGGATGACCTGGCACAGGCCGGCGTAGGGCGTGCTGAACTCGCTGTAGGCATGCGGCTTTTCCGGCTCGCAGATGCCGACGTCGAAATTGTAGGCGCCGCAGAAATAATCCTCGGTGCCGGTGCCGCAGATGGTCGGGAACTGGCCGTCGCCGTCCATGAAGAACTTGATCTCGCCTTCGCCCCACCAGCCGGTGTTGTTGCTGCCCCACGCCATGTAGGTGCCGACGTAGTGGCCCTTGCCCGTGATGCCGTCGATGATGGTGTGGTCGGTCTTGTAGGCCAGCGGATTGGAGCGCCGGAAGCTCGCGTGGAAATAGGCGGCGTCGGCCGGCACGTCGGTCAGCGTGTAGTCGATCTGGTAGTAGATGCGCGTCTCGACCTCGTCGAGGTTGGTCAGCGTGACCCGGCAATGCTTGCGGAACGGCATCTCCCAGTAGCAGTTGAAGGCGCGTCCCGGATTGACGCAGACCGCCAGCGAGTTGACGTGGGCGTAGCGCTCCCAGCCGTTGGCGAAGAAGTCGCCGATCGGGCATTCGACCGAGGGATTGGCCGCATTGTCCCAATAGATGCGCACGATGAGGAAGCGCCAGCGGCCGCCGCGGATGGTCGCCCAGATGTGCTGCAGCGCGCCCGGCCCGTCGATGTCGGCCAGCACCGTGGTGGCGCCCGGCGCCACGTCGATCGACGGCGAGACCTTCCAGCCCTGACCGAGCGAGCGCGCCGGCGAGGCGCCGGTGCCCTCGGTCGCCATGCCGCCCTTGCCGGGCTCGCCGGTGAAATTCTCCGGGCTGATCGAGCGCGTCCTGGCGTCGGACAGACGCGACAGGTTGCCGAGATGCAGGCCAAGCCCGTTGAAACCCGTCATCGCCGTTCCCTCCCAGGATCGGACCGTTGCGTCGATTGCTTGCCGGATTCGTATCGAAACGTTTCGATCAGGTCAATGCACATTGATCGACGCAATGCCGTGTGTAATTCTCGGACCGGATGCCGAAACGATTCGACAAGAAGCCCACGATGATCGACGTCGCCAAGGCGGCGAAGGTGTCGCTGGCCACGGTTTCGGCGGCGATCAACCAGTCGGCGCCGGTCAGCGAGGCGACCCGGGCGCGCATCGACAAGGCGATCAGGAGGGTCGGCTACAAGGCCAATGCCATCGCGCGCAGCCTCAAGACCGGCACGACCTCGACCATCGGGCTGATGGTGGCCGACATCACCAACCCGTTCTTCACCACGGCGATCCACGCCATCCAGGAGGTGGCGCACCGGCACAATTACAGCGTGATGCTGTGCTGCAGCGACGAGGACCCCGACAAGGAGCGCACCCACCTGCGCCTGCTCGCCGATCGCATGGTCGACGGTTTCATCGTCGCCACCGCCGGCGAAACCCCGGAACTGCGCGACCTGGTGGAAGGCGGCCGCGCGCCGGTGGTGCTGATCGACCGTCACGTCGATGGCCTCGAGGCCGACGCCGTGGTGATCGACAACGTGGCGGCGACGCGCGATGCCGTGGGGCACCTGGTGCTGGCTGGCCATCGCCGCATCGGCCTGATCACCGGCCGGCGCACCTTGTCGACCGGCCGCGAGCGCTACGAGGGCTATCGCCGCGCCTTGAGCGAGGCCGGTATCGCCTTCGAGCCCGCCCTGGTCGGCAGCGCTCATTTCGGCGCCGACGACGGCTACCAGGCGGCCAACAAGCTCCTGTCGCTGAAGGACCGGCCGACCGCGATCTTCGCCTGCAACAACCTGTCGGGCCTCGGCCTGATGCGCGCCCTGCACGATGCCGGCCTGCGCTGCCCGGACGACGTCGCCGTCGCCTGCTTCGACGATTTCGACTGGGCCGAGGTCTTCCATCCGCGCCTGACCACGGTCGCCCAGCCGACCCAGGCGATCGGCATCCAGGCGATGATGATGCTGCTCGAACGCATGCGCGACGACACCGCCCGCGCCCTGCCGCCGCGCCTGGTGCGCCTGAAGGCGCACCTCAATGTGCGGGATTCATCGCGGCTGCCGGCCTCATCCTCCTCCCCACGAAGTGGGGAGGTGCCCCGTCACACGGGGCGGAGGGGTCATGAGCCATGATTCGGGCTTCATGTTTGAAGGCTCATGACCCCTCCGTCGCGCAAGACGCGACACCTCCCCAGCGAAGCTGGGGAGGAAAACGATCATGGCGCAAGCGGCCGCAGCACGGCGCGCAACGGGGCGCCGTCGCTGGCGGCGATCTTGATGGGGAGCGCGATCAGCTCGTACTCGCCGGGCTCGACGCGGTCGAGGACGAGGCCCTCGACGATGCGGATGTCGTGGCGGTCAATTTCGTGATGGGCGTCGAGCGTCTTCGAATCGGCGGGATCGACGGAGGCGGCGTCGACGCCGATCAGCCGAACGCCGCGGCGGGCAAGGGAGGTGACGAAGGCCGGGTCGAGACCCTTCAGGTCGGCGTCCCATTCGGTGGGATAGCGCTCGTACTGCCGGATGAGGATGCGTTCGACGCGATCCGGCAAGGCCGGCACCACGTCGGCTTCGCGGATCGTGCGGCCGGTGGCGCCGCGCGCATCGACGACGAAGCAGCGGCCGATGAAGGGCTCGAGTGGCAGATCGGCGATGCCGGCGCCGTCCTGCCTGTAATGCAGCGGCGCGTCGGCGTGCGAGCCGATCTGGCTCGAGGTGACGATGCTCGAGACATTGACCGGGCAGCCCGGGCCGATCTTGACCACGCGCTCGATGGTGAACGGCGTGTCGCCCGGCCAGCCGGGCAGGCGCGGCTCGAGCACCGGCGAGATATCGATCAGCATGGCGCACTCCTGTCGGTTCTGAACGAAAAATCCCTCCCTTCGACTTCGCTCGGGGCAGGCGCTGATGAATCCCATAGGACGCCCATTCTATCGGGTTCTTGGGCCTGCGCCGAACATTCGTACCCAAATTTGTACACACATGAATGGCCGTCTACTTGATGACCTCTTCAAACTTGGCAATGAGGATCTTGCTCGCATCAAAATACTCTTGTGCGGCTTTGTATCCGGGTGTGTGGCCGCCTCCGTGCGCAAGAACGTTGCGTATTCCATAGCAGCCATTGATTTGCGTTTTCACCTGGTGGTTCGTGTTGACAAACGCCTCAAACTTGCGGCCCCAGTTAGAGTCAAACCTGAAAAGAAAGGCGCATATCTCATCGCAGTCGAAGTTTGTGCCGCGCCGGAAGTATCGAGAGAGGAATTCCACTACTTGTGGTGGAATGCGCTTGTCAAAGCGTTCCATGATAAGCAACTCAACGCACCGCTCGATATTTCCACAAATCTGTATGCACGCCAGTCGGCACAGATGCTCCGCAATCAGAGGATCGCTCTGTGAAGTCGCCTTCGCGGCCAGGATGAGTTTCTCTAGGGAGGCGAACCTCGCTTCAGTCGTGAAGGACACACCTAGGCGCCCCTAAAGGCCTTCACGGCAAGAGAACGGCGGTTCTTGACGCTGTCCTCAACCGCGGTTGCACGCTCGCAGTAGCGCAGGAAGTTCTTGTCCTTCAGTAGGGTGTCGTACGCCGCCGCAAGAGACGCAGTTGTAGGAGGAGGCTTGGAGTGATCCGCAAGTCGCTCCGCGACCCCTAACATCACGCCCTCGTACACGGCAGCGTTCAGTGCCCGGATTGGTCGGAAAACCGTCGCCCCCTTGGCCTCGAAGCACGCTTTGATCGCGTCTGCGAACGTCTTCTTCAGTGCCATCAGTTTCCCGGCATCGGCGTTCGAGTACTCGGCTGTGAAGGTGTTTAGGAAGTCTCGCATAGGCGCCTTGTACTTTTCGTGCCGTTCCCTGAGTGCCAAGAAGCGCAGGATGAGTTCATGGTCCTTGAGGCGCGCATTGCGGCGGCTTCCGAAGACCGCTCGCCAGTTCCTATCTTCATTCAGCAGCCGAATGGTGTCGAGGAACGGGCCGTCGTTGATGCAGTTGCGGATTTCCTGCGGCGAGAGGCGAATGCCGCCGGTATTGATGCGCTCGAACACGAAATAGAGGCTCTTGAGCGTGTCCTTCGGTTCATCCTGCTGGAATACCGTCGTGTGCACTACCGAGTCGCTGAGTTTGAGGCGGTCGGCGGCACTGAGCTCGCCGTAGGTCAAGTTCGCCCATTGCTGGCGAACCCCGACGAGGCGGAACGCGCGTTCACCGAACAGGCCGCTATGGAAGAACTGAAGCGTGCGTAGTCGTTGCTGGCCGTCGACAACCATGTGCCGACCCGTCTCTACTTCCTTGTAGAGGAAGATGCCTGGAATGGGCAAACCCATGAGCAGGCTCTCGATGAATCTTGAGGCATGCCTTTGCGACCAAACGAAGCGGCGCTGGAATTGCGGAACAAAGAAGGCTTCAGAGTTCATCCGCGAGACGAGCGTATCGACAGTGTAGTCGACACCGTAACTCGTGATCGTAAACTTCGCGTCGCCCGGTTGCTCGAGCAACGACTCATCCTCGACATCAACGTCAAGTGCCAGCCGGTACTCGTCCTCGATCTCAGGTGGCTGGTCCTCAGGAACACCCTCTTCGTCTGCTGGCGTTGTTTTGGTTGCCATCAATACCTCATCGTCGCCTTTCAATTGTACTGGCCCCAGGCGCAAATAGCCACGCACAATGGGAAGCCGGTGCGGGTCGAGGCTTGCGATCCTGCAGTCGTGCCCAGCGTGCCCCGGCTGGCCGTCGTGAGGTGCGCACTCCTTGCCTCGCCTCGCCATGTCCCGACAGCGGACTGCCTGACATGTCGCAGGATCCTGCGCTTCGCTGGCCGCTGTACGCAATGGTACCTGCGATGAGCCATCGACTGCCAATCTAACAGACTGTGAGAGATTCCGAAGCGCTCGCATTGGCCACATTGTGTCATCACTTTGCGAGCACCTTGGTCTTGCACGCTGGCCACCCTGGATCACGAAAGGGAGATCGTGTACGCGTCGAGCCGCTTGTCGAGTCGTTGCTCTGTCAGATCATCTATGATCTCGGCGAACCATCGATAGCGCGCCAGCCAGGGTCGGTTGCAGAGCGCGATGCCGGCACGGTCGACGAGTAGGTGAGTGATCGCATCGACGTCGTCGAAGAGCGGCACGTCCAGGTCGGTTTTGTGCTCCAGAAAGGCGTGCGCCAGCCGGTCTCTGATCGGCAGGAATTCCGACGATGCGAGGTCGGGACAAAATATCCCGTTCTGTGGATGGTCTCGTTGACGCATGACACTGGTAAGTTACGCTTGACGGCAAGGTCGAGTGCCGCGGGTGGACTAGGCACTCGACCCCACTCCTGCCAGTTCGCAGATCCCGGGAGGGGATGACGGTCTTGACCTTGGGAGAGGTGGCCGTCTCCACCCGCGAACAGCGTCAGAGTACAGGCCATTCCTGGGGATAATCTCGCCACAACTGTCCAATAGGACTGAATAGCGTGGACAACGTGGACAGCTACATGCTGTGTCGCTGCCCTCTCCCGGTGACGATTGCGAACTTCCGTCACCGTCTTCCCGAACAGGCTTCCCGCCTGCAGCTGGCGGATCGATGCTGTCGGCCGTTGGATCGTTCGAGGCGGCCACCCGCCTGCATTGTGTGACGTCAAGGAAATCTGAGATGCCTCGCGAAGATGAGGCTTAGCGCGCAGGGCAGGGCGCTTCGCTCAGGATGACCGCGTTGGTGTCGAGATAACCGATGTCATCCCAGGCAGCGGGGGACCTTTCGTCTTGTCGATGCCTGATCCAGGCCGACCCTCCGCTATCGCTGCAGCCGCGCCTCGCGCGAGACGTTCGCGCGCTCGGGCAGCAGGCCTTGCGGCCGATAGAGCAGCATCAGCACCAGGATCAGGCCGACCAGGACGACGCGCAGCGCCGAGGCCTGCTGCTTGAGTCCGGTCGGCAGGACGGCGCCGAGGACGGTCTCGGTCATGGTCCACAGCGCCCAGATCAGCACCGCGCCCAGCACGGCGCCGTAGTTGTTGCCGCTGCCGCCGACGATCAGCATCACGTAGACCTGAAAGGTCAGGATGGGCAGCAGGTCCTGCGGGCTGACGAAGCCGGTGAAGCTGGCATAGAGCGCGCCTGCGAGGCCCATCAGCATGGAGCCCATGACGAAGGTCTGCAGGCGGAAGGCGAAGGCATTCTTGCCGAGCGCCGCGCTCGCCTCCTCATCCTCGCGGATGGCGCGCAGCACGCGGCCCCACGGCGAGCGCACCATGCGTTCGAGCGCCCACACCACGGCGGCGATGATGGCGACCACCATCACCAGGAAGTAGGTGTTGGCGGCGACCGGCGATGCGGCCAGCCCGGCGAACGGCCGCGGCAGGCTGTGCAGGCCGTCGAAGCCGCGGGTGATCGGCTTCAGGTTCATCGCCAGCAGCTGGATGCACACGGCGGCGCCGAACGTGCCGATGGCGAGGAAATCGTGGCGCAGCCGGATGGTGAGCAGGCCGACCACCAGGGCGACCAGCCCCGAGGCGATCATGGCGCCGAGATACCCCGCCAGCGGCGAGAGGCCGAAGCCGCCGAACGCGTCGGCATAGGTCGGCCCGGTCAGGAACGCCGTGGCGTAGGCGCCAACGCCGAAGAAGCCGACGACCCCGACATTCATGATGCCGGTGAAACCCCATTGCAGGTTGAGGCCCAGGGTGGCGATGGCGTAGATGCCCGACACGACGGAGAAGAAGACCAGGTAGGACAGGATATCCATCAGGCCTTCTCCCCGAGGATGCCCTGCGGTCGCACCAGCAGCACGAGGATGACGACCAGGAAGGCGACAGCCTGCCGGTATTCCGGCGCGATGTACTGCACCGTGATCGCCTCGGCGATGCCGATCAGCAGCGCGCCCAGCACCGCGCCGTAGACACTGGTGACGCCGCCCACGATCATCGCCGCGAACATCGGCAGCAGGAGCTCGAAGCCCATCGACGGATTGAGCTGGACCGAGAGGCCGAGCAGCACGCCGGCGATCGCCGCCAGCCCGGCGCCGATCAGCCACGTAAAGCGGATCACGCGATCGACGTCGATGCCGTTGACGCGCGCCAGCGACGGATTCTCGGACACCGCGCGCATCGACTTGCCGAGCGTCGTGCGCGAGAGGAACAGGTGCAGGGCGACGACCATCACCGTCGTCACGATGACTGCTAAAAGGTCGTTCGGCGTGATGCGGGCGCCGCCGATGCTGAGCGCCGGCTGGATCGCGAAGGCATAGAATTGCGGATCGTGGCCGGCGAACAGCACGACCAGGTTGCGCAGCATCAGCGCGACGCCGAACGAGGCCATGATCAGGCTGATGCGCGAGGCGTTGCGCAGCCGCAGTTGTCGGTAGATCGAGCGGTCGATCAGCAGCGCCAGCAGGCCGTTGAGCAGGGTGGCGCAGGCGAGCGCGCCGATCAGCGGCCAGCCGAAGGCGAGGCCGGCGATCGATCCGGCGGTGCCGGCGAGCGCTACGCCGCCGAGCGCGATGTAGGCGCCGGTGGCGATGTGATCGCCCTGCGCGAAGCTCGGGAAATTCAGGATGTTGTAGATCATGCTGAGGCCGACCACGCCCAGCACGATGAACGACGCGGCGACGACGCCGTCGGCCAGCACCTGGATCACGACGCCAGCCTCGTCGTCGAGCCGAGATAAAGCGCGCCGACCTCGGGGCTGGCGAGCAGGTCGTGGCCGCTGCCCTCGAAGCGCTCGCGTCCCTCGGCGAGCACGTAGCCGCGATCGCAGATCGCCAGCGCCGCCTTGGCGTTCTGCTCGACCAGCAGGATGCTGACGGCGTTTGAGCGGATTTCGAGGAGCTTCTGGAACACCAGCTCGACCATCTTGGGGCTGAGGCCGGCCGACGGCTCGTCGAGCATGAGGAGATGCGGCTCGGCCATCAGGGCGCGGGCGACGGCCACCATCTGGCGCTGTCCGCCCGACAGGCGACCGGCCGCCAGGCGGCGAAAGCGGGCGAGGTCGGGAAACAGCGCATACATCTCGGCGATGCGCTGGCGCATCTTGGCGGGTGCACCGAGGCCGCCAAGCTCGAGATTTTCCTCGACGGAGAGGCGCGTGAAGACGTTGCCGACCTGCGGGACGTAGGCCACGCCGGTGCCGACCAGCTTGTGCGTGGCAAGGCCGCGGATGCTCTCGCCGCGAACCAGAATGTCGCCGCTGCGCGCCGGCACCAGGCCGGCCACTGCCTTGACCAGGGTCGACTTGCCGGCTCCGTTCGGCCCCAGCACGGCGACGATTTCGCCGTCGTCGACCCGCAGCGAGGCGCCGCGCAGGATCGGCACGTCCGGGACATAGCCCGCCACCAGGTCGGTGACGGCGAGATGCGGCACGGCAGGCTGGGGCACGGCAGCGCTCACGCCGCGCCTCCGAGATAGGCGTCGAGCACCCGCGGGTCGTTGCGCACGGCTTCAGGCTCGCCCTCCATCAGCAGCCGGCCGCCGGCCATCACCACCAGCGGGCGGCACAACCGCATGATGAGGTCCATGTTGTGCTCGATGATCAGGAAGGTGATGCCGCGCGCGTTCAGCTCGGCGATGCGCTCCATGATCTGGCCGAGCAGCGTCGGGTTCACGCCGGCGCCGGGCTCGTCGAGCAGGATCAGGGACGGGTCGGACATCAGCGCGCGCGCCAGTTCCAGGAGCTTGAGCTGCCCGCCGGAGAGATTGCGCGCGGGCTCGTTGGCGAGATGGACGAGATTGAGGAAAGCCAGGATCTCGCGCGCCTTGTCGCGGTTGGCGCGCTCCTCGGCGCGGACGCGGCCGGGGCGCAGCAGGGTGTTCCAGAACGACTCGCCGGATTGCCCGAGCGGCGCCAGCATGGCGTTTTCCAACACCGACATGGTGCCGAACGGCCGGGGAATCTGGAACGTGCGGGCGATGCCGTGGCGGTAGATCAGGTGTGGCGACAGCCCGTCGATGCGGCGCTCGCCGAAAACGATGCGGCCGCCGCTTGGCCTGAGCGCGCCGGCGACGATGTTGAACAGCGTGCTCTTGCCGGCGCCGTTGGGGCCGATCAGGCCGGTGATGGTGCCGCGCGCCAGCGTGAAGCTCACGTCGTCGACGGCCTTCACGCCGCCGAAATGCTTGGAGGCGCCGTGCAACGCAAGCATCACATCCTCTCGCCTCTCCCGTAGTCGGGGCAGGGCATTCGCATACGACAAGAAAAATCATCTCCTCCCCAGCTTTGCTGGGGAGGTGCCCGGTCATACGGGGCGGAGGGGTCATGAGTCACAAGAGGCAACGGGGCCATGCCTCATGACCCCTCCGTCGCCGTAAGACGGCGACACCTCCCCAGCGAAGCTGGGGAGGAGAATGTAGGCGCGTCCAAATGCGAATGCCCTGCCCGATTACAGGGAAGGAATATGATGGAATATGATAGTCACGTCCCCGTCTTCGCCTTGATGTCGGCGACGTCCTGGGCCGACACGTTCTTCTTCTGCGTAAAAATCTTGTTCTCGAGCTGCCAGCCGACGAACGGCGTCGAGACATCGCCGTACTGGTCGTAGGTCATCGGGCCGGTGGCGCCGACGTAGCGGATGGTCTTGCCGTCGCCCAGCAGCTGGACGGCCTTCTTGTAGTCGTCGACCGTGGCCATGATCGGCGTGCCGTTGGGATCGGTGACCTTGCCGATGGCGGCGGCGATCGCCTTGCCGTCCTTGTAGTCCTTGGCCGCCATCATGGCCAAGCCGATCAGGGCGGCGGCGTCGTAGCCCGAATCGCGTCCCGGGCCGGGTCCCTTGCCGGGATCGAGATTGTAGCGCTTCTCGTAGGTCTCGTAGAACACGCTGCGGCTGTTGGGCTGCGGCGCACCGGGCGTCACGAACCACGCGTCCTTGAGGTACTGGTCGCCGATCTGCTCGACCACCTTGGCGTCGTTCATGCCGAGCGGGAAGATGAATTTCTGCGTGCCGCCGAGCGAGATCCAGTCGCGCAGGATCTTGCTGCCGTCGATCGGCGTGGCGGCGATATAGACGGCCTCGGGCTTGGCCTCGAGCGCCTTGTTGACCTCGGCGCGATAGCTCGGCTGCTCGGCGTTGTAGGTGACCGTGCCGGTGATCTCGCCGCCCATCGCCTTGAAGGTGGCGGCGAACTGCTTGCCGAGATTGTTGCCCCAGTCGTTGTTCAGGTTGAAGACCGCGATCTTGCGGTAGCCGGCGTCCCACGCGATCTTGGCTGCGGCGACGGCCTGCAGCGCATCGGACGGCAGCACTCGGAAGAACAAGCCCTTCAGCTTGCCCTGGCGCGCCATCTCGGTGAAGGTCGGCGACGACGAGGCCGAGACGATCACCAGAACGCCCTTGTCGACGGTGACCGACGTCAGCACGGGGCCGGTGACGCCCGACGTGACCGGCCCGACGATGGCGCCGACCGCATCGAGGTCGACCAGGCGCCGCGCCGCATCGACGCCGACCGATGGCTGGGTCTGGTCGTCGCGCACGATGTAGTCGAGCTTGCTGCAGTCGCCGACCTTCCAACCCGCGGCGTTCAGCTGCTCGACGGCGAGTGCCGCGGCATTGCTGATCGGCGGTCCGAAGGTCGCGTAGGAGCCGGTCATCGACAGCACCGCGCCGATCTTGGCCGGGCAGGCCGCGGCCGATCCCGCGAACAGCGCCCCGGCAATGCCGGCGAGCAGCAACGTCTTGAATGTGCTCATGATGGAAGTCTCCCTTTCTTGCCTCTCCACCTGTCTGACGATTTGACGACGCTTATGGGCCTATGATGCAGGGCCGTCGCACTTGAAAAAGCCCTTCATTCTGACCAGAACCGAGCGCTGGGGGCGCGCCACTCCCGTGGCGCGGTCATCGTCGATCACACAGAAGACGCGCCACGGGAGTGGCGCGCCACATAGGCGCCAACTTTGGTTGGCGGGCCAACAAAATCCTCATCCTGAGGAGGCCGCCCCTCGAGTTCCTCGGGATAAACTCCGCGGCCGTCTCGAAGGATGGGCCACACGCAAAATCCGTGAATATGCGGTGTCGCAGCACCTGCTCTGTTGCCGACCCTTAGAGACGCGGCCCGCCGGGCCGCTCCTCAGGGTGAGGTCCCTTTGCAAGTTGGCGCCTATGAGTGGCGCGCCCCCAGCGGGCAGCTCCGCTCGGGATGGCGGAGAAATTGTCATATGCATTTGCCGTGTTGCCATGAAGCTGGTCACGTCGCAGTTTCCGTGCCGGTGTCCTGCCACGGCCGGTCCTCGAGCGAATTCTGGTTGGGCCGCATGATCCGGCCATGGCGGCCGGTGCGGTCGTTCTCGAGCTCGTAGCAATCGCCCAGGGGACCGGTGCGGCGGGCGCAGATCCCAGCGAGCGCAGCGCGGTCGGCATCTGTGAGGGCGATGTCGAAGACCTTCTGGTTGCGCGCCAGATGGCGCGTCGAGGTGGCGCCGACGATGCAGCCGGCGATGTCCGGCCGATCGAGCGTCCAGCGCAGCGCCACCTCGCCGGGGCCGACGCCGAGCCGGTCGCCGATCCCCTTCAGGGCCGCGAGCAATTCCTGGAACAGCGGCCAGCCGCCGAAATCCTCGATGATCAGCTTGTACTTGCGCAGGCTGCGATTGGCGAAGGGCTCGCCGGCTTCCGGCTTGCCGAGCCACGCCTCCGAGATGAACCCGCCGAGCAGATGGCCATAGGTGACGACGGCGATGTTGTTGGCGCGGCAGAAGTGCAGCTGGCCGCGTTCCGGCCGGCCGTCGACCAGCGAATACTGCAGCTGGTTGACGGCGACCGGCACGCCGGCCGCGATCATCTCGCCGAGCTGCGGCGTGGTGAAGTTGGTGACGCCGATGTGCCGGATCTTGCCCGAGCGCTGGAGGTCCTTCAGCACCAGCGCGGTTTCCACCGCGCCGGGCACCTTGGCGTTCCACCAGAAGAACTGGACCAGGTCGAGCGTGTCGACGCCGAGGCGTTGCAGCGAGCGGTCGATGATCCTGACCGTGTCGGCGGGGCTCAGGGTCGCCAGCGCATCCCAGTCGGGCACGTACTTGGTATGGATCTGCAGGCGCTGGCCGAGCTCGGGATAGGCGCGGCGGAAATCGCCGATCAGCTGCTCGACCCCGAGATAGTGATCGGCGCAATCGAACGTGGTGATGCCCGCCTCGACAAACGCCGCCATGTCGTCGATCGCCTGCGCAGCGCCGACGCTGGCACCGTGCCCGCTGGACAGATGCCAGCCGCCTTTCAGCAGCCGGGAGATGGAATAGCCGGGCAGGATTTCGCGGCGCTCGATCGTCATGTCTCACTCTTTGCGGCGGGTTGGTCGAGCGGCACGGCGGTCGTCTCGGCGTGGCTGAACCGGCGCCGGCCGATGCGCGTGATACGAAAGCGGCTGGGGCAGTTCGGATCGGGACAGGCCACGTCGGAGTCGGTGCTCATCCAGTCGTTGGGATGGGTGTCGCGCTGCTTGGCCGCGAGCATGGGCAGGATCGCCGCCAGGGCATAGATCGAGAAGCCCTGGCCGGACGGCAGGTGCAGCACCTCGCCGCGCAGCTCGAAATAGTCGCCGACCGTCGAGTTGCACCACAGCTTGGCGCCGGGCGGCGCCACCACCTCGACCCGGAGATCGTAGAGCTCGAAGGAGTCGTCGCGGCTCATGTCGCGGCTCATGGCATCACGCTCTTCAGCTCGACGGTGCGCTTCTCCATGGTCTTCACCACGTCGAAGGCGATGGTGAAGAAGCGGTCGATGTCGCGCTCGATGGCGGCGCGCGCGTCGGCTGGCTGGCGCCGCCGCAGGGCATCGATCAGCTCGACATGGTGCAGCGAGCGGCCGCCGGCGACGTCGCGGTGCTCGACGCTGGGCCGGATGTAGGGGCCGACCTGCAGCCATAGGCTGTCGATGATCGGCGGCAGCACGCGCGAGCCGGAGAGGGCATAGAGCCGGGCGTGGAAGGCGCGGTTCTGCGCCACCAAGCCGTCGACGTGATTGACCGCATCGGCTTCGATCTCGCGCTCGATCAATCGCTCGAGCTCGTCGATCTCGGCCGGGCTCGCCCGCTCGGCCGCCAGCTCGGCCGCCAGGCCTTCGACGGCGATGCGCGCCCGGCGAACGTCCTCCAGGCCGGCGCGATCGATGATCGGCACGGCGGCGCTGCGATTGGGGCGGCCGACCAGGGCCTTTTCGGCGACCAGCTGGCGGATGGCGTCGCGGACCGGCTGGGCACTGGTCTCGAAGGCCTCGGCCAGCTCGCCGATGGTCAGGGTCTGCCCGGGGCGGAAATGGCCGCTCATCAACAGGTCGCGCAGCTGCTCGTAGACGCGTTCGTGGATGGTGGCGCGATCGACGGGCGTGACGCCCAGCGGTTCGGCGGAAAACACGGCCATGCTCTTCGTCCGTCTCCTGACCAACTTGCTATCTTTAATATTTGATCATATATCGATGCACGGCAGATGCGGCAAACGGTTTTTGGTGGAGTCGTGGGATGTCGAAGGAATTGAGCGAGAACCAGCTGAGCTACATCGGCCATCTGCAGCTCGACCGGCTGCTCTCGTGCCTGCAGCCGCTCAGCACGCATCCCGAAGAGCACGTCTTCATCACCACGCACCATTCGCTCGAGATCTGGTTCAAGCAGCTGCTGTTCGATCTCAAGCGCATCGTCGCCCATTGCGACGCCGATGAGCTGGCGCAGGCCAACTGGCTGCTGAAGAGGGTCGCCGAGATCCTGCGGCTGGCCGAAGCGCATTGGACGGTGCTCGAGACCATGTCTGCCGCCGACTTCCTCGAGTTTCGCGGCAAGCTCACCGGGGCGTCGGGGCTGCAGTCGCGCCAGTTCCGCGAGCTCGAGGTGCTGTGCGGCCTGCACGAGATCGCCGGCGAGGAGTATGCGCGACGGGTCGAGGAGGCCTGGCCGGGCATGATCGCCGGCACGCCGCGCACCCTGCGCGCCGCCTTCTTCGGCGCCATCGCCCGTTCGGGCCATCGCCCGGAGGACATCTATCGCAACCGCTGGAAGCAGTTCGACCTGTTCTCCCTGCTCGAAAGCATCTTCGAGCTCGACCGCCGCGTCGCCGCTTGGCGGCAGAGCCACATCCTGATGGTGCGCCGGCAGATCGGCATGCGCACCCGCGGTACGGGCGGCATGGTCGGCCAGGACTACCTGGCGGCCACGACGCGCCATCTGTTCTTTCCCGAGCTGTGGGAATTGCGCCACGACATGTCGGCCGGTGCCGGCGGCGAGGTCGTGGCTGCGGAGCCAAAGACATGAGTGACGTCGCGGCAAGACCGGCGGGGACAGATGTGTTCGCGGCGGCACGCGCCGAGGCGGCACGACGCGATGCCGCCGATCCGCTGGCGCGCTTTCGCGACGCCTTCGTGCTGCAGGCCGGTACGATCAATCTCGACGGCAACTCGCTGGGCTCAATGCCGCGCGCCGTCGCGGCGCGAATGGAGCGCGTTCTCGGCAGCGAATGGTCGCAGGGCCTGATCCGCAGCTGGGGCGGCGCGGGCTGGTTCAACCTGCCGGAGATCGTCGGCGATCGCATCGCGCCGCTGATCGGGGCAGGGGCCGGCGAGGTCGTGGTCGGCGACAGCACCTCGGTCAACCTGTTCAAGTGCATCGCCGCGGCGCTGGCGCTCCGCCCGGAGCGCCGTGTGCTGCTGCTCCAGGAGGACAATTTTCCGACCGACAACTACATCGCCCAAGGCATCGCCGACATGGTGCCGGGTGTGTCCTTGCGCGCGGTGAAGTCGACGGACTCGTTTGCCGATGCGATCGACGAGTCCGTCGCCGCCATCGTCCTGAGCCACGTCCACTATCGCACGGCGCTGGTCGAGGACATGGCGGCGATCAATCGCGCCGCCCGTCCCGCCGGCGCGCTCACCGTGTGGGATCTGTCGCACACGACCGGTGCCGTGCCGGTCGACGTCAACGGCGCAGGGTGCGACTTCGCGATCGGCTGCACCTACAAGTATCTCAACGGCGGGCCGGGGGCGCCGGCCTATTGCTGGGTGTCGCCCGAGCTGATCGAGCGGACCCGGCAGCCGCTGTCGGGCTGGATGGGGCACAAGACGCCGTTCGAGTTCAGCTTCGACTACCAGCCGGCGGCGGCGATCCGGCGCTTCGTCTGCGGCACGCCGCAGATCCTGAGCCTGGCAGCCCTCGACGCGGCCCTCGAGCTGTGGGCAGAGGTCGACCTGCCGCAGCTTCATCACAAGTCACGCGATGCGACGGAGTTCTTCATCGACCTGGTCGAGCGCGCGTGTGCCTCGTTCGGTGTCACGGTCCAGTCGCCGCGCGACGCCAGCCGTCGCGGCAGTCACGTCGCCTTCGGCTACCGGAACGGGCTGCAGGTCATGCGCGCCCTGGCCGCGCAAGGCATCATCGGCGATTTCCGCATGCCCGATACGATGCGCTTCGGCGTGGCGCCGCTCTACATCGGCTACGCGGATATCGTGCGCGCCGTGGAGGCGCTGCACGGCATCCTGCAGACCGGCAGCTGGGATCGCGCGGAGTTCCGGGGCACGACTGTCGTGACCTGATGCGGTGCATTCTGTCACGAAATAGTCGATTCAGTTGTGACGACAATGCTGTCATCCCGAGCGTCGCGAGGGACCTTTCTGCGGCCTCAAAGATCCCTCGCTGCACTCGGGATGACAGACATTTTGTAGCGATTATCGTGTGACAGGCCCTTAGGATCGGCACGCAGGAGGCAATCATGGCACCGACAGCACCAAGACGTCGCGACGAGTACCGCGAGGATGTCGCGGGACGGGCCAATGTCGGCGACACGCCCGAATTGCTGGCCTACTACGACGACCTCGAACGATACGAGGCCGGCGCGCTGTGGACCGTCGCCAACAAGATCGAGCCGTGGCAGCCCAAGTCGGGCTCGGTCCCGGTGCTGTGGCGCTACGCCGACCTGCGCGAGCCCGTGATGCGCTCGCTCGACCTGGTGACGGCCGAGAAGGCGGGCCGGCGCGTCATCTATCTCAACAATCCAGGCCGGCGCGACGTCTCGGCCGCCGTGGGCTGGCTGTACTCTGGCTTGCAGGTGATGAATCCTGGCGAGGTCGCGTCCTCGCATGCCCATTCGGCATCGGCGCTGCGCTTCATCATGGAAGGCGAGGGCGCCTACACCGTCGTCGACGGCCACAAGATGACGCTGGGCGCCAACGATTTCGTGCTGACGCCCAACGGCACCTGGCACGAGCACGGCGTCGAGGCCACCGGCACGCCCTGCATCTGGCAGGACGGTCTCGACATTCCCCTGGTCAATGCGCTCGAAGCGAATTTCTATGTCGTCCATCCCAACCTGCAGCAGACCGTCGGGCATCCGGTCGACGACATGCGCCACGCGTTCGGAAACCCTGGGCTGGTGCCGTCGACGGGGACGTGGTCGAAGCCCTACTCGCCGCTGCTCAAGTACGAATGGGCGCCGACCTACGAGGCGCTCAACCGCTATGCCAAGGTGACCGACGGATCGCCCTACGACGGGGTGATGATGAACTACATCAACCCGGTGTCGGGCGGTCCGGTGATGCAGACCATCGGTGCGGCGATGCAGATGCTACGCCCCGGCGAGAAGACCAAGGCGCACCGCCACACCGGCAGCTTCATCTACCAGTGCTGCAAGGGAAGCGGCTATTCGATCATCGAGGGCAAGCGCTTCGACTGGCAGGAGCGCGACATCTTCTGCGTGCCGTCCTGGATGTGGCACGAGCACGGCAACCTGTCCGACCGCGACGACGCCTGCCTGTTCACCTTCAACGACCTGCCGGTCATGCAGGCGCTCAGCCTCTATCGCGAGGAGGCGTTCGGCGACAACGGCGGCTACCAGCAGGCGGCGGGGTGAGGGTGATTCCGTCGTCCTGAACGAAGTGAAGGGCCTCACCGCCGCCGAGCACGGGTGTGCTTCGTGACTTCTGGCGATGAGATCCTTCGCTCCGCTCAGGATGACATGAAGACCGTCATCCAGACGTAAAAACTGTCATCCCGAGCATGAGCGAGGGATCTTTCCTCATTCAGCCCTTCGCCGTCCGCAGCTCCTCCGAGCGGTCGGTCGCCGGCGCTGGCGTGCGCGACAGCGCCGCGATCTCGGCGCGCAGCGCCGGGGTCATGTCGACCGTCACCGCGGCCAGCGAATCCTTCAGCTGCTCGACGTTGCGGGCGCCGATGATCGGCGCGGTGATCGCCGGATGGGCGGCGACCCAGGCGATCGCCGTGCTGACCGGATGGAGGCCGCCCTGCCGGCAGAAGCCGACATAGGCCTCGGCGACCTCGACCATCCAGGGATCGCCGTAGCGCGCCTCGTACATCCTGTTGGTCTTGAGCCGGCCCGAGGCCTGGCCGAAATACTTGCCCGACAGCAGGCCGGCGCCGGCCGGGCTGTAGGGAATGACGCCGATGCCGTTGGCCTCGGCCATCGGCAGGATTTCAACTTCGGCCTGGCGCTTCACCAGATTGTACATCGGCTGGATGACTTGCAGGCGCGACCAGTTGTGGCGTTCCTGGAGGTCCACCGCGCGCTGCGTCTGCCATGCCGACCAGTTGCTGACCGCCGGGTAGATCACCTTGCCGGAGCGCACGAGATCCTCGAGCGCGCGCATCGCCTCGTCGATCGGCGTCACCGGATCGAAGCGGTGCAGGAACAGCACGTCGATCCGGTCGGTCTGCAGGCGGCGCAGCGAATCCTCGACCGCGCGCACCACGTGGCGGCGGTTGGCGCCGCGCGCGTTGACGTCAGGACCGGTCGGATTGAAGCATTTGGTGGTGATGACGAGATCGTCGCGATGGCCCTTGATCAGGCGGCCCAGGATCTCCTCCGACCGGCCCTTGTTGTACTCGTTGGCGGTGTCGAAGAAGTTGATGCCGGCATCGCGGACCGCCGCATAGAGCGCGCCCGAGGTCGCCTCGTCGGCGTCGCCGCCGAACGACATGGTGCCAAAGCAAAGCTCGGAGACGGAGATGCCGGTGCGGCCCAGGAGTTTTGTCTTCATGGTGGCGTTTCTACGGCATATTGGCGGTTGCCGGGAGGGCTTTTCTGTCGTGTTGGCGTGACCCGGAGTCCCCGCTGGCTGCGCCATGTGCTAGCGTGCTGGCAATGAAGTTTTGCGGGTGGCGTAGCGTGGGCTGTGGGATTGGGTCTTTCAGGGCAAGATTTAAGCGTCCGATGCCGATGGCGGCCACTCTCGGTCTGCTGCTGCAGGACGTCGTCACGCCTGTATCTCCTCTGCTGTCACGCGCGAATGGAACGCTGTCATCTGAGGAGTTGGTTTCCCCATGGCATTTCCGATCGACACGGCGCAGGAGCTGATTGGCCAGCTCTACGTCGGGTACTGCGGCCGGGCGGCCGATCCTGAGGGTCTCAGCTACTGGGTCGATCGGCTGAACGGCGGCATGTCCCTGGTGGCGATCGCGAACTCGTTCGCGGTGCAGCCTGAAGTGACGGCACGGTATCCCTACCTGGCGGCGCCGTCCGCCAGCGATCCCGTGGCGTTCATCACGGCGATCTACCAGGACTTGTTCAACCGCGGTCCCGACGCCGGCGGTGTGGCCTACTGGGTGGACCAGCTGACGGTGCAGGGCACGCCGCCGGGCCAGATGGTGCTGAACATCATCTCGGGCGCGCAGGGTGCCGACAAGACGACGATCGAGAACAGGACGCACGTCGCGGTCGACTACGCCCAGAAGTTCGTCGACCACAACCTACCTTGGATCGGCATCGCCAGCATTCAGAGCGCGCGCGATGTGGTGATGCCGGTGACCGACGATCCGGCGACGGTTGCAGCGGCGATCCTGCAGATCGACGGCATCACCAGCTCGGCGGGCATCGTGATCTTCTCGGGCGTGCTGCTGCCGGGCGAGTTCCTGTTCGGCGGTCCAGGCAACAAGGACACGCTGACGCTGCAGAACGGCGACGTGGCCAACGGCATCCTGATCGGCTTCGATCAGCTGGCCATCCCGAGCGGGTTCGCCGGCACGTTGTCGATCCGGCAGTGGAACGACTTCCACCCGATCACCGGCGGCGGCGCCAACAGCGCGGCGTACTTCCGCGATGGACAGGCGCCGCTCGGGAGCACGATTACGATTGTGAGCCAGATCGGTCATTACGACTTCTCGAAGTTGACGGCGCTGACCGGCGCCATCACCGTCAACACGCAAGCCTTCCTCGGAGCCGGCCCGCTGATGCAGGCCGGGAGCACGCTGATCGCCACCGACTTCAACGACACGTTCAGTGTCGACGAGGGTGACCTCGACAACGCCCTGAAGATCGACGGCGGCAAGGGCATCGACACGCTGAATGTCGACGTCATGCTGACGTTCGGTAACGCGTTCGGCCAGGTCGGCGATGCCGGGACGACCGACGCGGTGGTGCTGAACGTCGAAAACCTGAACCTGCTCGATGCGGCGAACAATGTCGGCTTCAATGCCGGCACGCAATTCACCAAGGTGATCGGCGGATCCGGCCAGGACACCATCCGCGGCCCGGAGACTCTGGCCGGTGCATGGTTCCTGGATGTGATGGGTGGCTCGGGGGTGTCCACCAACATCATTCAGGTGAGCAGCAAGGTCGCCAACCTCAGCGTCGGCACGATCCAGGCGACGGGTGGCTTCGTCGCGCTCGATATCTCGGCCGGCGGCCCGTCGAACACGACGATGACCTTCCAGCAGTACCAACTGTTCGAGAACTCGGCGATCGGTGCGATCTTCGGCATCATCACCAGCGGCGGCTCGGCCTTCGGCAACACGACCGTCACCTTCTCCGATCGGGTGACGGGCGGTACGGTGCTCGACGATGCCGTGGGCTCCTGGGTGTTCTCGGCGGCTGACGATGCGTTCACCCTGGGCAGCAACAGCCAGAGCATCGACGTGAGCTCCGGCGGCGCCGACACGGCGACCCTGAGCCTGGGCGGTGCCTACGACGGGACGTTCAAGGGCGGCTCGTCGAATGACACGATCCAGTTTGCGGGCAATGTCGACATCACCGGCATCAACGGTGGCGCGGTGACGACGTTCGGCAGGGCCGACTTCATGAACACCAATCGCAGCGTCATCGTGACGTTTGCACAGTACAACGGCTTGGCGCAGTCGTTGCTGAACACGGCCGGCACGCAGACGATTGCCCTGAACTATGCCGGTACAGCCGAGGGTGATGCCGGGATCGAGCAGTATATCCTGAATGCTGGTCCGGGCAGTGACGACAACGTCTTCACGGTGGCGGCCGATAACGGATTGCTGACGACCGGCAGCCAGAGCGTCGATTTCAACGGCGGCACCGACATCGTGGTGTTCGGGACCGGCAAGTTCTCGGGCACGATGAACGGCGCAGGCTTCGGCGCCGGCGACACGACGAAGATCACCGGCAACGCCGATGTCTCCAACGTGAATGGCGGCAAGGCGATCACCTCGCTGGTCGACTTCGACAACCAGTCGACATCGACGACGATGACGACGGATCAGCACAACGGCTTCGCCCAGCCGTTCGGCAAGACGGGTGGAACCCAGACGATCACCCTGAGCACGGACGGCAACGCGAACGGCGATAGTGGCGTCGAGAATTACGTGCTGGTCGACGGCCCGTACACGTTCACCGTGTCCAGCGCCTTGCCGAGCCAGAATGTCGACATCGCCGGGTCATCCGGGGGCGATACGATCATCTACGGATCTGCGACCTTCGCGGGCAGGCTGGTCGGTACGGCCGCCAACGACACGGTGCAGTTCATTGGAAACGCCAACGTTGCCGGCATCAACGGCGGCAACGCCACCGGTGCCGGAAACGTCGACTTCAGCAATGCCGGACTCGTGGTGACGATGACGCTGGCGCAGCACAACGGATTCACCCGACCATTTGGCAACACCGGCGGCACGCAGACCATCAAGCTCGCGACCTCGGGTACTGCGATCGGCGATGTCGGGATCGAGCAGTACGTCCTGGCAGAAGGCGACGACACTTTCACGGCGGCGCCGGACAACAAGATGGCGAACCCGCCGCAGACAGTCGACGTCTCGAGCGGTGGCAGCGACGTGCTCGTGTTCGCCGGCGCGGTCAGCGGCCAGATGAAGGGCGTCACCGCCGACGATACCTACCGGTTTGTCGCGGGCGGCGGCGATGTCGATATCACCGGGTTGAAGAACACAAACGACGTCGTGGGCGGGGCTACCGGGGCCGGCAAGCTCGACTTCGCCGACTCGAGCATCCATGTCAGCATGACAGCGCTGCAGTACAACGGTCCGCTGAAGCCGTTGCTGATCAACACTCGGAATGCGCAGACCATCACGCTGACAAGCGCCCTCGCGACGATAATCCTCGGCGATGGCGGAATCGAGAACTATGTGCTGGCTGGTAGCGGGTCGTGGGATTTTACTGTGGCCAAGAATGATCCACAGCTCGCCGGCGGCAAGCAGAACGTCACCGCCGCGGGTGGCCCTGCGGCTGACGTGATCAAGTTCGGTATCGGCACCTTCAGCGGCGACGTGATGGGCCTCACGAGGCTCGACACGGTGAAGTTCGTCGGCGGCGTGGGCGTCAACAGCGACATCAGCGGCGTCAATGGCGGCGCCACGCTGAACGGCAAGGCGAACTTCAACAACAGCCCGGTCACGGTGGCCATGACAGTGGCCCAGCACCAGGGCTTCGTGGCAGCAGGCTCGCCGTTTGACCAGACGAATGGCACTCAGACCATCGCGCTCGTCAACTCGGGCGTCACCACGGGCGACACGGGGATCGAGAACTATTTCCTGGGCGGCAGTGATGACGATTTCACCGTCGTGGCCGACTTTGGCAGCTTCACGCAGAATGTCGACATCAGCGCGGGTGGCAACGACATCCTCACTTTCGGAGCCGGCACATTCAGCGGCAATCTGATTGGTGGCGGCGTTGGCGATACGGTGCGGTTCGCCGGCGGTACGACAGACGTCTCCGGCGTGAACGGTGGCGGCGCCATGAGCCCGAAAAGCGTGAGCTTTGGCAACACCGACGTGTCGGCAAGCATGACGCTCGTGCAGCACAACGACTTCGCCAAGGACTTCCTGGACACCGGCGGCGCTGGCAAGACTCAGATCATCACGCTGACGACCGACGGCACCACGACGGGCGACAAGGGGATCGAGCAGTATATCCTGGGCCAGGATGACTCGGACTCGAACAGGTTCACGATCGGCGTGGCCGACCAGAACGTCACCGGCCGGTCGGACGATGACACCGTGATCAACCCGTTCAGCGGCCCGACAGGCATCCTGCTTGGCGGCGCCCACAACGTGCAGGGCGACACGCTGGTGCTGCAGGCGGTCGACACCGACCTGACCGCGGGTAGCGGCGAGTTCGAAAACCTGACGCTGGCGGCGGCGGCCGGAAGCCCGACAGTGCGAATGAACGTCAAGGCCCACAACGAGATCACGAACAAGGTGTTCGCGAACGGCAGCGACGACACGGTCATCCTGTCGGACTTCACGGCCGACGTCATCGGCCTGGAGAACATCGAGAACTACACGCTTGAGGCCTCGACGGGAGCGCTCGTGTTCACGCTCAGCGACTCGCAGACCGGTACGATCACCGGCAGTCTTGGTGGCGATATCATCAAGGCCACTGGCGAACAGATGCGGGTGGCGAGCTTGAAGATCGACGCCAAGGGTGGCGGTGACACGCTGATGATCACCACCGACGCCAGGGAGGTCGACCTGCAGGCGAGGACGACCGCCATCGGGACTTTTCACCTGCTTGCCGGCTCGACCAAGAACGTCGTCGGGGCCAACGGAGACAACGTCACGGTCAGCGCAACCGGCAACACGATCTTCACGATGGGCAGCGCCGGCGCGTCCCAGAATTATATCGGAGGCGTCGGCGGCAAGGCCGGGATCGATCAGGTGACCTCCAACGTCGGCAGCACCAACATCAGCACCCGAGATCATGACGATACCGTGACGTCGCTGGTGGGAGGAGCCCTCACCGGCATCTACGATGGCGGCGCGGGCTTCGACACGCTGTCGCTGGCCAACGGCGACGACATCACCGGCGCGACGGTCGTGAATTTCGAGAACCTCGTCCTCGCCAGCAATGCCTCGGTCAAGATGACGGCGGCGCAGTATGCCCAGTTCACCGGCAGCTCGGCCGCCCCGGGCGTGAACACGGTCACGCTGGATACGACCGGTGGCGGGGTCGACAACAAGGTCCTGTTCGCAGACATCGAGAACTGGGTCCTGCTCGACGGCCCGATGAGCACCTACACGATCACCGGCGACAACCAGTTCGTGACCGACCTGCGCAATGTGGAGATAGACCGGAATGTCGCCAATATTGCCGCGGGATTGACGGGGGTCACCCTGCTTGTGAGTGGCGGCGTCGGCATGTTCATCAACGACCTCGGCGGCGGCATCAATCACACCATAACAGTCCCCGGCGGCAGCGGCCTGTTCACCTTCACGACGCTGCAGCTCGGAGGTGTCCACACCGGCCTCTCCGTCCAGCTCAGCCAGGACTCCGATGATCTCATCATCGCGGCGGACAGCAAGATTGCTGGAACCCTGAATGGCGGTGCCACGACCAACGACTCCCTGAGACCGTTCAAGGGAGCGGACATCAGCGAGGCGACGTTCTCCAACTTCGAGCACCTTTATGTCGCTGACGGCGTCAGGCTGAATGCCGACCTGTGGGACCAGTTCGTGGGCACCAACGGCAAGGTCAACTCGCTGTCCAAGTCGGTGCAAGGCACCAGTCTCAACGGCCCCGAGACGATCGACCTGACGACGACCCACTTCAACATCACCACGGCGTATTCGGGCACGACCGGCTCGACCTTGACCGGGATCGAGGGCTACAAATTGTCGAATCCCGGCGATGACTTCCTGCGGGTCAACACCAACTATATCGACGTCAGCAATGTGTACGTCGCCACCGTCGACCTGTCGGGCGGCGGCACTGACTTCATCGTCCTGAACGACACCAGAGCGTCGTTCAGCGGCCTCAACCTCGGTTCGACCCTGACGAACTTCGGCTCGGGGCTGGGCGGCGACCTCGTGCAGATTCAGCTGAACGGCAACTCGATCTCGAGCGGCAGCTTCCAGCTCATCACGGCGGACAACACCAACGTCGCGCAGACGACGGTGGTCATCAACTCGAGCTCGATCCTGATGGACGACACGTGGGACCAGGGCGAAGCGCGCACCCTTCTGAAAGAAGCGATCGGCACGATCGCCACCGGCACCTACACCATGACGGCATACTTCGCCGGCGCCACCAGCGGCGCCTACATCATGGGGGTGGAGATCGTCAATGCCGACAATCCGGCGACCGCCAACATCGACCTGATCGGCATCCTCTCGAGCGTCGGCGTCAACACGCTGACGTCGGACAACTTCACCTGACGAGGGAGACCCCCAGCGCGTTTCAATTGTAGACCGGCTGGGCCCCCGGCACCGGCGAGTAGCCGAAGCTGCCCTTGGCCAGGATCGCCTCGCGGCCACCGAGGGCCGCGATCCTGGCGGCCTGGTCGCGCCGCGCCAGGGCGTCGACGGCGTCGGGATCGACGAGCCGGCGCAGCGCCGCCTCGCAGTCGGCGATCACGCCGTGATGACCCGCGTCCTGGCCGAGGTCGCGCAATTCCAGCGGATCGGCGGCGAGGTCGAAGAGCTGCGGCGGCATGCCGACATAGTGGACGTACTTGAAGGCGCCGCGGCGGATCATGAAGGCGCCGGTGATGGCGCCGGCGGCGTGGTACTCGCAGAGCACCGTGCGCGGCGGGTTGCGGCCGGCGACGACATCGAGCAGCGAGGCGCCCGGCAGGTCGCGGTCGTCGGCATGGACCGGCAGGCCGACGCAGTCGACGATCGTGGGGAAAGCGTCGACCAGCGACACCGGGGCGGCGCACGCCACGCCCTGCGGCACGTCGGCGCCGGCCAGGATCATCGGAACGCCGGCCGCCTCCTCGTACATGTTGGATTTGCCCCACAGGCCGCGCGCGCCGAGATTGTCGCCGTGGTCGGAGGTGTAGACGACGCGGGTGTCGCCGGCGAGGCCGGTCTCCTCGAGCGCCGCCATCAGGCGCCCGACATTGTGGTCGACGAAGCTCACCATGCCGAAATAGGCCGTGATGGCGCGCCGCACCTTCTCGGGCGAATCGAACGCCTCGTCGTAGACCTGGCAGGCGCGCATCGCCTCGAGATAGGGGTGATGCGGCCGCTCGGCTGCGGCGTATTGCGTGGGCCACGGCACCTCGGCCTCGAGATAGAGATCGAACCATTCCGGCCGCGCCTTCAGCGGGAAGTGTGGGCAGACCAGCGACACGAACAGCGCCCACGGCTTGTCGTCGGGCTGGCGCGCCTGCGCGCGCAGCCACTCCTCGGCCGCCGCCGTGATGCGGTCGTCGTAGCCCTGGTAGGTCGAATCGCTGCGGCCGGCATCGGCGGCGAGGCGCAACGCAGCGACGCGCCGCGGCGGCGGATCGCGCAGCATGCCGATCGGATCGCCGATGCCGTCGACGATGTGCAACGGCATGTGCTCGCGGGTGAAGCCGTTGTCGTCCTGGGCGCTGCGGTAATGCAGCTTGCCGATCGACTCGGCGCGATGGCCCGATGCGCGCAGGCGATGCGCCCACGACGGCACGCTGCCGTCGTAGGCGATGCAATTGTCCCAGAAGCGGACATCGTGCACGTACCGGCCGGTCTGGAAGGCGGCGCGCGAGGGCACGCAGATCGGCGAGTTGCAATAGGCGTCGGTGAAGCGCACGCCGGAGGCGGCCAGCCGGTCGAGGTGAGGCGTGCGGATCATCGGATGACCGGAGGCGCCGAGCACGCGCTTGTTGTGCTCGTCGGACATGATGAACAGCATGTTCCGCGGCCTGTGCTCTCGCCCCATCGCCTCGCTCCCCTTCTTCTGGACGGCCAGCGATGCCCGGCTTGCCGCGCGCCGGCAATCGATCGACAGTAGTGCCAATCATGACTGCCAGGGAATGACATGGATCATCGGCAGATAGAGCTGTTCCTTGCCATCGCCGAGCGTCTCAATGTCAGCGAGGCCGCCGAGGCCAAGGGCATCACCCAGCCCGGCCTGTCCAAGAGCATGCATCGCCTGCAGCAGGAGGTGGGTGCCCGGCTCTATCACCGCCGCGGCCGCGGGGTCGAGCTCACCGAGGCCGGCCGCGCGCTCTACCGCCATGGCAAGCTGATCGAGAGCCAGATGGCGGAAGCGCAGGCCGAGATGGCCGGAATCGCCAGCGGCGCCCTGGGGCATGTCCGCATCGGCGCCGGTCCGTCGTGGCTGAGCCGCCTGCTGCCCGATTCGATCGCCACCATCATGGCGCGCCATCCGCGCATCCGCTTCAGCGTCAGGGGCGGCTTCGCCGATCAGCTGATCTGGCAGCTCCGGCGCGGCGAGCTCGACGTCGTGATCGGCGCGCTGCCCGACAACCGCATCGATCCCGACCTGCACTTCCTGCGCCTGACCCGCGACACCCTGCAGGTCGTGGCCCGCACCGGCCATCCGTTGCTCGCCAGGAGCGGACGCGACCTGGCCGACTACGCCGGCCAGCGCTGGTTGCTGCCGGGCCGCAACGAGCTGGTGCGCCAGCGTCTGGCGCAGGCTTTCCGGGCGCGCGGCCTGCCCGAGCCGGTGGTTGTCGTCGAGGTCGATTCGCTGTCCATGATCCTGGCGACCCTGCGCCTCACCGACTGCCTTGCGATGACGACCTCGCAATTGCTGCTGCAGGAGGAGGGATGGGGCATCGCGGCCGTCGACCATGACCAGCTGCGCTTCAACCGCGAAGCCGGCATCGTGCGCAGCCGCCATCTCGAGCCGTCGCCGGCGCTGCGCCTGCTGACCACCGAGCTGCGCCGCATCGCCGCCAGAAGACGAGACAATTGACGGGCTGATACCCGGCGGCGGCATTTCATCCGGGCAACGTCCCGGATATCCTCAACAACCGGACCTCCGGTGGCGCGGGTCAGATGGCGAAGAGCAAGCACTTCATACCAGCAGCGTTGCAGCCCAGCCGATTTCCACGCAGGGCGTGAAGGACGCGCTGAAGCTCGGTCCGCCCTCTACGCAGGGCACCTCCCCCATTACGGGGGAGGCGAGTAAGATGTGTGAGGCTTCTTGTCTACTGCGCCGCCAGCGATCGCGTGGTGCCGAACGACGGCATCACTTCCTCGGCCACCCACTGGAACTGCTCGAGCATGACCGCTTGCGGCGTGCACAGGCTGGTCGACAAGTTGATGTGCTCCATGCCGGGGAAGCGCGCCTCGAGCTTCTTCACATGCTCGATCAGATCGTCCGGCGTGCCGGCGAACCATGAGCCGAGCTTCATGAAATGCTCCAGGGTCGGCACGCCGGCCGCGGCCCAACCGCCGCGACCCTGAGTGGCCGTCACCTGGTCGGGCGTGATGCCGGGCACGAAGCCCAGCGGCGCGAACATCTTGACGTGCTCCTCGAAGAACGGAGTCATCTCCTTGATCGCCTGCTCGCGCGTCCTGGCGAGGTGGAAGAAGATGCCGACCGTGAGGTTCTGGCCGAGCTGCCAGTGCTTGCCGGCGCGCGCCGCGGCGTCGCGATAGGCCGCGATCGGTCCCTCGGCCATGGTCGCCGCCCCGCCGCCGACCGCGCCCTTGATATTGTACTTCACCATGAAATCCATCGCCCGCGGCGTCGCCGAGACGATCGGCTGCCAGCATTCGACCGGCTGGGTGACCGGCCGCGGCACCAGGGTGATGTCCTTGAGCTGGTAGCCGCGATAGGGCACGTCCGGCGGCAGGGTGTAGTGCTTGCCGCGATGGGAGAAGCGGTCGCTGTGGAAGGCCTTGAACAGGATCTCGACCTGCTCCTCGAACAGCTCGCGGTTGGCGGCCTGGTCCTGCAACGGGCTGCCGAAGGTCTCGACCTCGCGCGTGTGGTAGCCGCGGCCAACGCCGAACACCGTGCGGCCCTTAGTCAGGATGTCGGCGACGGCGTAGTCCTCGGCCAGGCGCAGCGGATGCCACATCGGCGCGATGTTGAAGCCGCAGCCGATCTTCAGCCGCTCGGTGAGATGGGCGAGATGCACCGCCACCATCAGGAGATTGGGCAGCACCTCGTAGCCCTCGCGCTGGAAGTGGTGCTCGGCGAGCCACAGCGTGTCCCAGCCAAACCTGTCCATCTGGCGGGCGACGGCTTCGGTTTTCTCGAACACGCTGGCCAACTGGTCGTTGGTGAAGTTGCGCTCGTTGGCCGGCGTCGCCTGCTGGCCGAGATCGGGCATGTCGATATGGCCGGGATAGACGGTCACGAACTTGCTGATCATGCTGCCTCCTTGCCGAGGGGCGTTGGTCGGACGGGCACTCGGACGGAATCATATCGGTTGACCGGCAGGCCGCGGAAGTCCCCGGACCCCGGCCGCGATTGACAGGCGGTTCCCTGGCACCTCAATTGCACGGGAATTCGCGGCACTGACTCGTCTCGTGAGGAGCAGCATGGCGCACAGTCACATCCACCTCGATCCGGCGGTGCCCCTCGCGCGCCAGGCCGACAAGGGCGGCCATAACCGCTGGCATCCCGACATCGCGCCGGCGGTGCGCATCGCCTCGGGCTCGACCGTCGAGATGGAGACGATCGACGGCGTCGACGGCCAGATCACGCCCAGGACCAAGGCCGCCGACCTCGCCAGCCTCGACATGGGGCGAGTTCATCCGCTGACCGGGCCGGTCCATGTCGAGGGCGCCGAGCCGGGCGACCTGCTGGCGGTGAAGATCGAGAAGATCGTCACCGCCAATCACGGCTTCACCGTCATCATGCCGGGCTTCGGTTTCCTGCGCGATCTCTTCCCGACGCCGTTCGTCGTGCACTGGGAGATGGCCGGCGGCTTCGCCGTGTCGAAGCAGATTCCCGGCGTGCGCATTCCCGGCGCGCCGTTCATGGGCGTGATGGGCGTGGCGCCCTCGCACGAGCTGCTGGACCGCATCGTGGCGCGCGAGGCCGAGCTCGCCGGCCGCGGCGGCATGGTGATGCCGCCTGATTCCGCCGGCGCCATTCCCGCTATCGCCGGCATTGCCAGCCGCGCGCTGCGCACCATCTCGCCGCACGAGACCGGCGGCAATTTCGACATCAAGTCGCTGACCGAGGGCGCCACGCTCTATCTGCCGGTGCAGGTGTCGGGCGCGCTGTTCTCGGTCGGCGACGCGCATTTCGCCCAGGGCGACGGCGAATCGTGCGGCACCGCGGTCGAGACCTCGGCCACCTTCGTCGCCCGCTTCGAGGTGATGAAGGGCGAGGCGCGGCGCCGGCGCCAGCGCGATCCGTCCTATGCCCTGCCGGGCCACGCCCATCACGGCGCGGCGGGCGTGCACGGCGCCCACGGCGCGACGCCGAGCAAGGGCTACTATGCCACCACCGGCATGTCGGTCGCCGCCGACGGCCGCGCCGAGTCGGAGAACCTCACCCTGGCGGCGCGCAATGCGCTGATCAACATGATCGACTACATCGCCGACGCCTACAGCCTGTCGCGCGAGCAGGCCTATTGCCTGGCCAGCGTCGCCGTCGACCTGCGCATCAGCCAGGTCGTCGACGTGCCCAACATGACGGTGTCGGCGGTGCTGCCGCTCGACATCTTCGGGCGCTAGCCGGATGAAGCCTGCGCCGCGTCACGCCGCACCGGACGATGCCGGCAGCCGTCGCGCCACGCCGGCGGTCGTCGTCTACGAGGGCAAGGGAATGCCGGCCTACGACCGCGCGTTCTACGAGGCGGCGCGGCAAGGCATGGGCAAGGTCTGCGAGACCATCGTGCCGCCGCGCGAGGCGCGGACCTTCGAGGTGCCGGCCGGGCATTTCTTCCGCATCGTCAGCATCGAGGGACCGCAGGTCGGCGATCTCAATCTGTGGCACGCCCACGATCTCTCGGAGCGCTTCTTCAGCGGCAAGACGCGGGCCCTGCACGGCACCCATGTCGGCACCGGCGACCGGCTGTGGAGCTGCCTGCCGCACCTGCGGCCGATGGCGACGATCACCGCCGACACGCTCGACTGGTACGGCTTCGACGCCGACGGCGGCGGCGTCCACGACGTCATCGGCACGCGCTGCGACCCCTATACCCAGCTCCTGCTGGCCGGCACCGAGTATCACCGTTGCTGCCATTCCAACCTGACCCGGGCGCTGGCGGCGGGCCGGGGGCTCGCCCTGGCCGACGCCGAGCCGCAAATCCACGACGTGCTGAACGTCTTCATGTGCACCGGCTTCACCCGCGATACCCACCAGTATTTCATGAAGGCGAGCCCGGTCCGGCCGGGCGATTTCCTCGAGATGTTTGCCGAGATCGACCTGCTGGGCGGGCTGTCGGCCTGTCCAGGCGGCGACTGCAGCGCCACCCATTCGAGCGACGCGGCACGCTGCCATCCCCTCAAGGTCGAGGTCTACCGGCCCCGGGAGGGCGCCCTCGCGGCATGGCAGGCCCCGCAAAGAAGCGCATACTCCCGTTCGCATGGTACTTTGCCCGCAGCGTGAAATGCGTTAGCGAAGGAGCTGTGGGGATTTGAACGGTGAGCGTGAGTCGCAGGAATGACTAAACCGGTAGTGGGCGTGATCGGCAACTCATCCGTCGTCAACGACCGGCACAACGTGCAGCTCGTGGGACAGCGCAATCTGTGCGCCATTGCCGAGGTCGCCGAGGCCCTGCCGCTGATGTTCGCCGGCACGCCGCAGATCACCGACATCGACGCCCTGCTGGGCGCGGTCGACGGCATCCTGCTGACGGGCGCGCGCGCCAACGTCCATCCGACCTGCTTCGGCGTCGAGCCCGATCCCAAGCACGAGCCCTACGACCTGGATCGTGACGCCATGGCGCTGTCGCTGATCGAGGCCTGCGTCGAGCGCGGCGTGCCCCTGTTCGGCATCTGCCGCGGCTTCCAGGAGATGAACGTGGCGTTCGGAGGCTCCCTGCATCCGGAGATCCGCGAGTTGCCCGGCCGCATGAACCATCGCATGCCGCGGCTCGAGAACGGCGAGGTCCATCCCGACCCGCTGGTCGTGTTCGCCGACCGCCACGAGGTGCGGCTGACACCGGACGGCGTGTTCGCCAAGCTGTTCGGCCAGGCCACCATCCGGGTCAATTCCCTGCACGGCCAGGGCATCCTCGAGCCCGGCAAGCGCGTGGTCTGCGAGGGCATTGCCGAGGACGGCACCATCGAGGCCATCCGAATCGCCGACGCGCCGGGTTTTGCCCTGGGGGTGCAATGGCACGCCGAGTACGACCCCCAGATCAACCCCATCAACCGCGCCCTGTTCCAGGCCTTCGGCACGGCTTTGAGGGCGCGGAAAGAGGCCGCCTGAGTCTTCCTCCCCAGCGAAGCTGGGGAGGAGTGGGTGAGCGCTTGTGCTAGACTGATCGTCTCACATGGAGACCGCCATGGCGCAGAAGACCTGGGTACTCAGCGGCGAGTACATGGAGAGCTGCAACTGCGACTATCTCTGCCCCTGCATCTTCACCAACCCGCAGGCGCCGGCGACGCACGAGCATTGCACGGCGCTGATGGTCTATCGCATCGACCGCGGCCGTCATGACGGCATCGTGCTGGATGGTCTCAAGTTCGCGCTGGTGATCCGGTCGGGCCGAGTGATGGCCGATGGCGGCTGGGTGTTCGGCGTCGTGGTCGACGAGGCGGCGAACGAGGCGCAGCGGCGGGCGCTGGCGGCGATCGTCGGCGGCACGGCGGGAGGACCGCCGCAGATGATCCGCGACAATCTGGTGAGCGATTTCCGCGGCATCGAGTACCGAAGCATCGACTTCACCATGGATGGCCTCAAGCGCGCCGCCGAAATCCCCGGCATCGCCGCCTTCGCCATCGAGGGCGTGGCGTCGCGCAATCGCTCCGGCGAGCCGTTCTATATCGACAACACCGCCCATCCCGCCAACCGCCGCCTGGCGCTGGCGCGCTCGAGCAGGACCGAGGTGCAGGGCTTCGGCCTCGACCTCGCGCTCGTCGGCAAGGGCAACAACGGTCACTTCGCGCCTTTTGCCTGGGCTGCCTGACCTGCCGCTTTCTGGGCCGTTTCTCGCGCCCCTTCGGCAGCCGCGGCTGCTGATTGCCGCCGCGCTTGCCGGCCTGGTTGGGCTGAGCTGGCTCTATCTCGCCGGGCTCGCCCGCGACATGGCGGCGATGGACCCCGACATGGCCATGCCACTGATGGGCGCGCGCGACCTCGTGCTCCTGCTGGCGATGTGGTGCGTCATGATGGTCGGCATGATGTTGCCGAGCGCGGCGCCGATGATCCTGACCTTCGCCTCGATCAACCAGCGGCGGCGCCAGCGCGGCCAGCCCTATGTCCCGACGGCGCTGTTCACCGCAGGCTATCTCGCCGCCTGGGCTGCCTTCAGCATCGCCGCGACCCTGGCGCAGTGGGGACTCGAACGCCTCGCCCTGCTGGCGCCGATGGCGATGAAGACCACCAGCCCAGTGCTGGCAGGCGGGCTGCTGGTGGCCGCCGGTCTCTACCAGCTGACGCCGCTGAAGCAGGTCTGTCTCACCCACTGCCGCTCGCCCTTCGACTTCCTCCTCAACCGCTGGCTTGACGGAGCCGGCGGCGCCTGGCGCATGGGCTGGTCGCACGGCCTCTACTGCCTCGGCTGCTGCTGGATCCTGATGGCCCTGCTGTTCGTCGTCGGCGCGATGGACCTTCTGTGGGTGGCCGGCTTCGCCGCCTTGGTGCTGGTCGAGAAGCTGCTGTCGGCCGGCCTGTGGATCGCCCGCGTGAGCGGCGTCGCACTGATGGCGTGGGGCGTCTGGGTGTTGAGCGTCGGTCAAACGACACCGTGAGCGTCGTCCGAAATCGTTGGGACGCGCATGCGTCGGGGCCGGCGCCTATCGTCTGGCTGAAGCGATTGCGGCTGTCGTGGTCGCGATGATCATCAGGCCAGTTACCGCGATCAACGCCATCGACAGAGAAACCATGGTCAGCACCGCACTGGCAAAGATGACGCCTGTTGCGTTCGCGGTGCGCAGCAGGGCGAACACTTCGGGTCGTCTCTGCGGCGGAGCGAGCGTGTCGAGGATGAGCGAATAGTAGGTGCTCAAGGGGGCCATGACGCAGCCTATGAGGACGGTTGCAATGACGGTCGTCGTGACGGATTGATCGAGCGCAGCGAGAGCAGAACCCAGCGTCATGATCGACAGTTGGGCCAGGACGGTCTTCCGCGTCGCCATGCGGTTGCGCACGCTGACCCATATGCCGCTCGCCACCGACGTCAAACACAGGGGAACCGTGAACATGATCGCCGAGGCAGGTTCGTAGCCGAAGTTCAGCGCCAGCGCGACGGCACCGATCTCGATGGCGGCAACAGTGGCGCCAGACGCGGCGGCACACATGAGCCACGGCAAGATGGAAGGACTGATAACCGAGCCCCTGGCACGGTGTACGCCCTCGCCATGGGCCGGGCCAATGCTCGGAACCAACAATGCCGGCACAGCGCCGACAGCCGCGAGCGCCAGGACGGCCAGGATCGGCGAGAGGGTGCCGAGACCGGAAGCTGCCACGGGAGCCAGCACAAAGGTTGTCTCGTTGAGCGTGGCGGCAATACCGAGAGCGCGTGGCAACCGCGATCCAGGCGCCAGGTGATTGAGCACGGCGCGCAGATACCCGTAGGCCGCGCCGTTGACCAATCCGGCAGCGGCCGCAAGGACGATGAGCCAGGCGAATGGGGCTTCATATGCTGCGAACAAGCCGATCGAAATCAGGGCCAGGGTGCGAATGGCCACCAGCAGCTTCAAGGCGGTGGCCAGAGGCAAGTTCCTGGCGAGCCTGGTTATCGGGATGGCACCGATCACTTGGGCAAGCGTCATTGCGAGGATCATGGCCGCGCCGCCACTGGTGTTGCCGGTGAGACTCAAGGCAACCAGCGCGAACGTGATAGGCCCTGCGGCCTGCGGCACCCCTAGAGTGGCCGATGAGACGGACCAGCGAAGTAGCGGCCATCGCCGCTCGATCCGCCGCCCCGGGACTGTGTGGCTTTCCAATCCCCTGCTACCTTCACTCTGTCGGCCGCGCCGGTCTACGGCAGCAGTCGATCGACAGCAGAGATCCACACCGCGCGGGCTTCCTCGGCCGACAAGCCGTGATGGTCGCGCATATGCGACCAGTTGTCGAAGTCGATGATGGATTCGATCACGATCAGAAGCTGCCGCCGATGCTCGGCCGCCAGGGGAGCGAGCTCGGCGGCGAAGGTCTGCTCGGTCATCGTGCGGGCGGCCGCACGCGTCTGCGTGATGTGCCGGCGCAACGACGGGGACTCGCCCTGGTGAGCGTGCATGGTACGCCACAGCGGCATGATGCGCTCGCAGAGCTCGGCATGGACCCCGATATGGGAGTGCAGCCGGGCCTGCCGGTCACCGGCGAGGGCACTTGGTGACGCCGAGCCGATGTCCGTGAACAGGTAATCGGCGGCCGCGACTCGCAGCGCGGCCATGTCATGGAAGCGCTCGAACACCGAGCGGACCGAGCAACCGGCATGATCGGAAATCTCGCTGGACGTCGGATCCTTGCCGCCCGAGCGCAGCAGGGCCAGGTAGGCTTCGATGATGCGCTGACGCATCCGCTCGGTGCGCAGGAACCGGCCGTCGACCCTTGATGGCGCGCCGCCGGCGTTCCTTGGGCGGCGGGGCGCGTCCGACATCGCTAGGTCACTCTCGTCATCCCCGTCATTCGTCGAAACATGCGAAGCCACCGTGGTTCAGGTCGCAAGCGCAAGGGAATCGCGCCTGCAGGCTGCCGGTCACCATCATCCGCCATGTGCTCGTGCACGGGTGCGCCCCCAAGACTGAGGAGTACGGTCGGCACCCTGCTGTGCGCGGGTCGCCAGCCGACGTGGGAGCTTCGAGGGCTTCGATCTCAATTGCAAGATTCATTCATACCGGGTGGCGAGCGCGGCGACTCCGTGTCGACATCCTGTTCGCACTCCCTCATTGCGGCCACAGGCTGCCCATGTTTTCGCGCACAACGTGCGTTTTCCCAAAGGGTGTCGGGAACCAGAGCGATTGATTTGAGTTGTATTTCGTACGGATATCGACGCGATGCTGCGTCAAGGAGACGATAGGATGATGATTCGGCGCACTGCCGCTGTGCTGATCGGCGGCCTGTTCCTGGCACCTTTCTCGACGATGGCGCAGAGCACCAACCTCGCCTACGCGAGTGGGCAGCCGCGCTCGGAATACATGGTGTTCCTCGACAAGGGCACCGGTCCGCTCCCCCCCGCTGCCGTCGCCACCGTGCGGACCGCTGCGCGCGCCGCCGCCGGCAAGGCCATTCACGTTAGCGGCCGGGCCGAGCATGCCCAACTGGTGAAGCAGGAACTGATCCGCGACGGCATCCCCGCCACCTCGATCTTCGTGTACAGCGACACGGGGCCGGCGCTGATGCGCGTCAACGACGGGATCAGCTCGCCGAACGACCGCCGGGTCGATATCAAGTTCTGACGCCCGTCAGGACAGTCTGAGTGGCTGGGCACTTCGTGCAGGGTGTCGACCTGCGGCCGGGCGCCGTCCATTGAAGCGAGGCCTCTTCAGCGGCGATCAGCCAGTCGTAATAGGTGTTCGACGTGACATCCGCCCGTTCATAGGGATCGGCCCTGAGGTCGAACAGCTTGGGCAGGCGCAGGGTCGTGGAGGGTTCTGCCCAGATGCGCAAGGTTCCGGGTGCGCGCTGCTCCATGAACACGACCTTCCGGTTCTCGTAGCGCAGGCCGGCCAGCTCGCCATCGTCGTGGCTTTCAATCACGACGACGGTCAGCCGGGCCTGACGACGCATCGGAACCCCACGTGGCTGGTCGAGGTGTCGACAGGCTCGGCATGGCGCGCGGCGGGGCGATAGCGCCGGCAGTAGTTGGGGGCGCACAGATGCGAGCCGCCCTTCAGCACCTTGCGGGGGATTCGAATCGACGGCTGGTGCAGGTCGTAGCTGTCCTCGATCGGGCCGCCGCGCGGGTTCTGGGGCACGCAGCAAGCCTTGCCGGCATCGGCCTCGTGCCGTGTCGAATACCAGTCGGTCGTCCATTCCCAGACGTTGCCGATCATGTCGAAGAGGCCGTAGCCATTGGCGGGAAACGTGCGCACCGGCGAGGTGCGCGCCCAGCCGTCCGTCTTGAGGTTCTCGAGTGGGAATGCGCCTTGCCAGGTGTTGGCCATGTGCCGGTCATCCGGCGTGAACGCGTCGCCCCAGGCGAACTCGGCGCCGTCGAGACCGCCGCGCGCGGCGAATTCCCATTCGGCTTCGCGCGGCAACTCCTTGCCGGCCCAGCGTGCATAGGCCGCGGCGTCGCAATAGGCGATCTGGACCACGGGATGGTCGTCGAGCCCGCCGATATGGCTTCCCTTTCCGTAAGGCCGGCGCCACGTCGCGCCGAAGGTGAAGCGCCACCATTGGCTCCAGTCGCGCAGGTCGACGGCGCGCGTCGGCGGCGTGAAGACCAGCCCGCCGGCCTTCAGCATGTTCGGCCGGGCGCCGGGATAGTCCTTGGGATCTGGCGCGATCTCGGCCCAGGTGACATGGCCGGTGGCCTGCACGAAGGCGCGGAACTGCGCGTTGGTGACCGGCGTCGCATCGATCCAGAAGCTGTCGACCGAGACGCTGTGCGCCGGCGCTTCTTCCGGATAGTGCCTGTCCGAACCCATGCGGAACGTGCCGCCGGGGATCCAGATCATGCCGGTGGCCGGACTCGTCCGCTGATCGACGTCGACACTCATTTCAGTTCGAACGGATAGATGACCTTCCAGTCGTTCTTCATGTCAGCGAGCGCCCAGTGCCGGCGGATCGCTTCGTTCCACGCCTTGTCGAGCCGGCCGACCGGCGAGTTGCGATCGTAGGCATACTCGCGCACGGCGTCCGTGTGATGGACCAGGCCCATGAAGCGCGCCCCGGCCCCGGCGGCGGTCCATTCCAGCATCTGCTGATCGCCGTCGGAATTGCCGAAGGAGAAGATCGGCCGCCGCCCGATGAAGCGATTGATGCCTTCCGGCTTGCCCGGGCCGTCGTCGATGAACTCCACCTTGGCTTCCTTGACGAGGACCGGCTTATCGGGGGAGGGCATCTCGTACTTCGTGACTCCAGACGAGCCCACGACCTGCTCGGGCGGTATGCCGTAGGTCCGATCGGTCCAGGGGCGCATGAAATCGATGCCGCCGCCCGAGACGATGAAGGTCTTGAAATGATGGGCACGCAGGAAAGCCAGCAGCTCGATCATCGGCTGATAGACGAGATCGGTGTACGGGCGATCGAAGCGCGGATGTCGCGCCGCGGCGATCCACTCGACGACCGTCGCGGTGAATTCCTCGGTCGTCATGCCGGCATGGGTCGCAGCCATGATCTGGAGGATGCCCTTCTCGCCCATGGCGGCGAGGGCGGCGCGGTCGCCCTCCAGCACCCAGCGGAACGGCTCGAGGGTCTTCCACTCCGGATGCCGCTCGGCTTGGGCCTTCACTCGGTCCATCGCGAAGATCACCTGGAAATAGATCGGCTGCTCCGTCCACAGCGTCCCGTCGTTGTCGAAGCAGGCAATGCGCTGCGGGATGTCGACGAACTCGCGACTGCCGGGCGAGGTCACGCGGGTCACGAAATCCACGATCGCCTGCTTGGTCGCGCCGGCGTTCCAAGAGGGCAAGGGATCGCCCTGTGCCGCGCCTGGCCGCGCAGCGCCTTGCGCCAGGAGGAGAGCGCTGGCGCCCAGGACAGTCCGACGGAGCAAGGGGCGGCGGCCATGGCCGGCTGCAGCCGGAGCGTTGTCGTTCGACATGATCGAGCCCTCGTTCTGCCAGATAGCCGTTGAGTTTAGAACCACCCGGCAGCAGAGTCGGCCGAGACTTGGGGGGCGCCCATGCCAGCAATCGAGACCGTTCCAGCCGGCCACGGCAAGGCCTTGCGCCTCCGGGCAGGACAGCGCGTCAAGCTCGTCAATACCCATGGCGGGCAGGTGGTCGATTGCTGGGCGTTCAACGCCAACGACGTTCGCGAGCACCTGTCGATGGACTGCACACGGGTGTGGAACCAGCGCATCAATCCCAAGCTCGGCGACACGCTGGTGAGCAACCAGCGCCGGCCGATCGTGACCCTCGAGCAGGACACCTCGCCCGGCATCCACGACACATTGATGGCGGCGTGCGATCAGCGCCGCTACGAGCTGCTGGGCGTCGTCGGCTATCACCGTAACTGCCAGGACAATCTGGTCGAGGGCATGCTGGCGCTCGGCGTCACGCCGCCGCCGCGCGCGCCCTCGCCGCTCAACATTTTCATGAACATCCCGGTCGGCGACGACCGCAACTCGCTGAGCTTCCAGCCGGCGCGCTGCAAGGCCGGCGACTTCGTGGTGCTGCGCGCCGAGATGGATTGCGTCGTGGTGTTCTCGGCCTGCCCGCAGGACATCGCCCCGATCAACGGCGAAGGCGGCGTCACGCCGCGCGATGTCGCGTTCGAGATTGTCGAGTGAGGGAGACACCATTCGCCTCCCCAGCTTCGCTGGGGAGGTGTCCGCGTCTAAAGGCTTTTGGCCGCTGCGCGGCCAAAATGCCGACGCGGACGGAGGGGTCATGAGTCACAGTCACGCTGCTCATGACCCCTCCGTCGCGTATGACGCGACACCTCCCCGGCGAAGCCGGGGAGGAGGATGAGCTCTTGGGGGAGATGACATGTTCGATCTGCTGCTGAAGAATGCCACCGTCGCCACGATGGACGGCGACACGCCGTTCGGCCTGGTGCCTGACGGGGCGATCGGCATCGCCAAGGGCAAGATCGCTTGGGTGGGACCGATGGCGCAGGCGCCGGCCGGGAATGCGGGCGAGGTGCGCGATCTCGGCGGCAGGGTGGTGACGCCAGGGCTGGTCGATCCGCACACCCACATCGTCTACGGCGAGGAAGGGCTGGTCGATTTCGAGGTGCTGTCGCAGGGCGGCGGGCGCTGGGACCTCGAGGCGCGCAGCGCCGGCGTCGGTGGCATGATGCGGCGCACCCGCGTGCTGCCGGAGGAGGCGCTCTACGAGGCCAGCCGCAAGCGCATGAGCCGGCTGATCGCCAACGGCGTCACCACGGTCGAGAGCAAGTCGGGCTGCGGCATGGACAAGGATACCGAGCTACGGGCGATGCGGGTGTCGCGCGCGCTGGGACGCGATCTGCCGATCACCGTGGTCTCGACGTATCTCGGCGCGCACGGGCTCGCGCCCGAGTTCGCCGGTCGGCGCGACGATTACGTGACCTTCATGTGCGAGGAGGTGCTGCCCGAGGCGGTGCGCCAGGGCGTCGTCGACCAGGTCGACGGGTTCTGCGACAAGGTCGGCTTCAATCACGAGCAGATGGGCCGACTGTACGCCAAGGCGCAGTCCTATGGGCTGGGAGTCAAGGCGCACGCCGACCAATATACCGATTTCGGCGCCGGCGCGCTGGTTGCCCGCCATCGCGGCCTGTCGGCCGATCACATGGAATACGGCTCGCTGGCGACCCTGCGCGAAATGGCGGAGGCGGGGACGGTGGCGACCCTGCTGCCTGGCGCGCATCTCACCCTGCACGAGACGCGCAAGCCGCCCGTAGAGATGTTCCGCGAGCTCGGCGTGCCGATGGCGCTCGCCACCAACTCCAACCCGGTGAGCTCGCCCACCGTGTCGCCGGCATCGCAGATGCATCTCGCCTGCTACATGTTCAAGTTGACGGCCGAGGAGGCACTGAAAGGCTTCACCGTCAACAGTGCGCGCGCGCTCGGCCTCGCTGACACGGCCGGCCGCATCGCCGTCGGCCGCGCCGCCGACCTCGCGGTGTGGGACACCGACGATCCGCGCGGCATCGTCTACCAGATCGGCGGTGCGCCCTGCCTCGCCGTGGTCAAGGATGGCGTCGTCATCCACGACGTTCCGGCACCGGAGTTCCACCGCTGATGGGCGGGCGCGACCGGCTGGTCCATTGGCTCGACCGCGAGCGTGATCGCCAGCTCGAGTTCCTGCGCGCCTTCACACGCATCGACACCTGCAATCCGCCGGGCGACACCACCGAGGCGGCCGACCTGTTCCGCCGCTTCCTCGATGATGAGGGCATCGGCCATCGCACCGAGGCGCCGCAGGCGGCCAATCCCAATCTGATCAGCAGCTTCGCCGGCGCGAAAGACGGCCACCACCTGGTGCTGAACGGCCATCTCGACGTGTTTCCCGTGGGCGACGCGTCGCGCTGGTCGCGCTTGCCGTTGTCGGGCGACATCGTCGACGGCCGTGTGCACGGCCGCGGCACGGTCGACATGAAATGCGGCACCACGGCGCTGCTGTTCGTGCACGCCTACCTGCATCGCCTGCGCGCCGAGCTGCGGGGGCGGGTGACCCTGACCGTGGTGTCCGACGAGGAGACGGGCGGGCGCTGGGGCTCGGATTGGCTGGTGAAGAATTGCGCCGCCGAGGTTCTGGGCGATTGCGTGCTCAACACCGAGCCGAGCGGCGTGCAGACGGTGCGGTTCGGCGAGAAGTCGATCTACTGGCTGCGCTTTCGCATTGCCGTGCCGGGCGGCCACAGCGCCTATCCACACACCAGCCCGAGCGCCAACAAGATCGCGGCCAGCCTGATCAAGGACCTGGAAGCGATCGAGGGCCTGGCGCCAGAGGAGCCGGAGGTGGTGCGCCGCACCCTCGATCGGCCCGACGTGCAGACGGCGATCGACCGGTCGCTGGGTGCCGGCGCGGCCGGCGTGGTGCGCCGGGTGTCGGTCAATATCGGCGTGATGCAAGGCGGCGTGAAGATCAACATGCTGCCGGCTGAGTGCGTGCTCGACGTCGATTTTCGCCTGCCCGTCGGCCTCTCGCGCGCCCGCCTGCTGAAGGCGGTGCAGGCGATCGTCGCGCGCCACCCCGCGGTAACCTGCGAGGAGCTGCTCGCCGGCGGTCCGGAGGCCAACCATTCCGACCCGACCCACGAGATGGTCGGCCACCTCGTGCGCAATGCCGCGGGGCGGCTGGGCTACGAGCCCAAGCCGATCGTCAGCCTGGGCGGCACGGATACGCGCTTCTGGCGCGTCGCTGGCGTCCCGGCCTTCGTCTACGGCTGCTCGCCTGCCGGCATGGGCGGCATCGACGAAAGCGTGAGCATCGAGGAATTCCACCACGTGCTCCGCGTGCATGCGCTATCGGCATGGGACTATCTGACCGGGGTACGGTGAAACTGCGCTTTGTCTGGGCCGGCGCGGTCGCAGCGGCCTGGTTCGCCGCTCCCGCCCTCGCGGCGGCCGATGCTCCGGCGATCGACGGACGCGAGCTCGGCTTCATCTGGGTTGTGCCGTTCATCGGCATCCTGCTGTCGATCGCGGTCATGCCGCTGGCGGTGCCGCGCTTCTGGCATCGTCATTTTGGCAAGGTCTCCGCCGTCTGGGCTGCCCTCGTCATCGTGCCTTTCGCCATCGTCCATGGCGTTCCGACGGCCGCCTACGAGATCGTCCATCTGCTGCTGCTCGACTACATTCCCTTCATCGTGCTGCTGCTGGCGCTTTTCACCGTCACGGGCGGCATCCATATCAAGGGCAACCTGCACGGCTCGCCGTCTATGAACACGGCGCTGCTGGCGGTCGGCACCGTCCTCGCAGGGTGGATGGGAACGACGGGCGCATCGATGCTGCTGATCCGTCCCGTGATCCGCGCCAACGATTCGCGCCGGCACAAGGTCCATGTCTTCATCTTCTTCATCTTCCTCGTGTCCAACATCGGCGGCGCTCTTACCCCGCTCGGCGATCCGCCGCTTTTTCTCGGATTCCTCAAGGGCGTGAGCTTCTTCTGGACCACGACGAACCTGCTCGGCGAGGTGCTGGCCTGCAGCATCGTCCTGCTCGCCGTATTCTACGCCATCGACAGCTACTGGTATCGCAAGGAAGGGGATAGCGCGCCCGATCCGACGCCCGATTCCACCATCAGCTTGGAAGGCGGCGCCAACATAATTCTGCTGATGGGGATCGTCGGAGTGATCCTGGCAAGCGGCACCTGGACTCCCGGCATCCATTTCTCGATCTGGCATGTGACGCTCGAGCTGCAGCACGTCCTGCGCGACGTGGCGCTGATCGTTGTTTGCGCCTTGTCGCTCAAGCTCACGCCTGCCCGGCTGCGATCTGACAACGGCTTCGGGTGGGCACCCATGGCCGAGGTCGCCAAGCTCTTTGCCGGCATCTTCATCACCATCGCGCCCGCCCTGGCCATCCTGCGCGCGGGCAAGGACGGCGTCATGGCTCCGCTGGTCGCGCTGGTTACGGACGCCAGCGGCCAGCCAAACGATGTCTGGTATTTCTGGTTGACCGGCATTCTCTCCAGTTTCCTGGACAACGCGCCGACGTACCTGGTCTTCTTCAACCTGGCCGGCGGCGATGCTGGCGTGTTGATGGGGGCGTCGGCAGGTACCTTGGCCGCGATCTCCTGCGGCGCAGTGTTCATGGGCGCCAACTCCTACATCGGCAACGCCCCGAATTTCATGGTCAAGGCGGTTGTCGAGGAAGCCGGTATCCGGATGCCCAGCTTCTTTGGCTACATGGCTTGGTCGGGCGGCATCCTTGTTCCCCTCTTCATCCTGCTGACCTTCCTGTTCGTTGCATAGCCCGATCCGCGAGAACCGCACTGCGGCGCGGCCAGCGCCCTGTCGATGAGATCGATCAGCTGATGGTCCGACCCTGATCATGCTACGCGGCTCTGCGTTATCCGCGGCTGGCAACAACGACAGCCACCCGCGGGCACCGCTGCAGCCTTCGCTGGGCGCTGCAGCCCTCGTGCAGGCAGCCCTTTGGCGAGATCGATTTTTTCCGCCAAATCAGGAGGCCGCGACGCAACCTGTTGCGCGGCTAGTCGTTGTCCTCACGCAGTACCCCCGCAGCCCGTACTGGTCTCTCCCTAGCGGGCTGCACCAGGCCCGCTCGTCCGCCCCCGCGACGAGCGGGCCTATCCATTTTTTGACAAATGTCGGCGCCGGCCCCGCTGCATGCGGCCTGCCTCCGTTGCGCAACCTTGCTACCGCAAGGCCGTTGCCCCGGCATGAAAGCGAGGTTGAGGCCATGAAGCACATTCCTGTGATCGTTGTCCTGGGAGCCGTTCTGGTCGGCGGATGCGCCGTCAGGACGACCGAGCGCGTCGTCGAGAAGCCGGTGCCGGCGCAAACCGTCGTCTATGCCGATCCTGCGGTTGTGCCGCCGGCAACGACCACGACGGTCTATACGACTCGATAGGACTGCCAGCCATACGAGGCGATAGAATGCGCAGACCCGGCAGAAGGGCCATCCTGCTTCTGCCGGGTCGGGACTCCCCCAAGGGGAAAGCGGCGGTCCATGGGCCGCCTATTTTTTTTGGGGGGCGCGGACGTCAAGAGGTGTGATCGATGGGAAGGGACAGTCTCGCGACCTACCGGTCCAAGCGCGACTTCGCCGTGACCGACGAGCCGGCCGGTGCCCGGCCGGCGGCCGCCCAGGGTGCGTTGCGGTTCGTCGTCCAGCGCCACGAGGCGAGGCGGCTGCACTACGACTTCCGGCTCGAGCTCGACGGCGTGCTCAAGTCGTGGGCGGTGACCAGGGGGCCGTCGCTCGATCCGCATGACAAGCGGCTGGCGGTCGAGGTCGAGGATCATCCCCTCGAATACGGCGACTTCGAAGGCACAATTCCGAAGGGCCAATATGGCGGCGGGACGGTGCAGCTGTGGGACCGTGGGCACTGGCTTGCCGAGGGCGATCCGCACGACGGCCTGAAAAAGGGCGAGCTCAAGTTCGTCCTTGAGGGCGAGCGGCTGCACGGCGGCTGGGTACTGGTGCGCATGCGCTCGGACCGCTTCGGCGGCAAGCGCAACAACTGGCTGCTGATCTAGGCCGCCAGAAAAGGTGCCGCCCAAAGGCAAGGCGCGCCCGAAAGCCGTCGACGCCCTGCATCGTTTCGAAGGAGCTCGATGCGCCCTACCGCTCCGGGCGCACCGGAAGCTGGACCAAGGCCAAGTGCCGCAGTGGGCAGGAGGTGGTGATCGGTGGCTGGACCAGCGAGGGCGGCACCCGGTTGCGCTCCCTGCTCGCCGGCATCTACCGCGACGGCAAGTTCGGTTATGTCGGGAAGGTCGGCACTGGCTTCGGTCAGGCGACGGCGAGCCGTCTGTTGGCGCGGTTGCGCAAGGTCGCCCGCAAGAGCAGTCCGTTCGACAGCGGGGCCCCGCGGCGACAAGGCGCGTTCACCATCCACTGGACTGAGCCCAGGCTGATCGCTGAAATCGAGTTCGCCGGCTGGACTGCCGATGGCAATGTGCGGCAGGCGGTGTTCAAGGGCTTGCGCGACGACAAGCTTCCGCGCGAGATCGGGATCGAGACGCCGGCCGAAAGGGTGGATGCGCCCATGTCGCCATCCGACGTGACATCATCCAAGCGATCGAAGACCCGCAGCGTTCCGCGTGCGGCGCAATCGCCCTCGACGGTCCTGGGCGTGTCGATTTCCCATCCCGACAAGGCGCTGTGGCCGGGGGAAGCGCCGCCGATCACCAAGCTCGAGCTGGCGCGCTACTACGAGGCGACGGGCGCGTGGATGATTGAGCACCTGGCCGGCCGGCCGTGCTCGATCGTGCGGGCGCCCGACGGAATCGGCGGCCAGACTTTCTTTCAGCGCCATGCGATGCCGGGCATGTCCCATCTGCTGGAACAGGTGAAGGTGAACGGCGATCGCAAGCCCTACCTGCAAATCGATACGGTCGAAGGCTTGATTGCAGCGGCCCAGATCGGCGCGCTCGAGTTGCATCCCTGGAACTGTCAGCCCGGCCGGCCCGAGCTGCCAGGGCGGCTGGTGTTCGACCTCGATCCGGCGCCCGACGTAGCCTTCAGCGAGGTCGTTGCCGCGACCTTGATGGTGCGTCAGCGCCTGGAAGACCTCGAGCTGGAGACCTTCTGCAAGACGACCGGCGGCACGGGCCTCCACGTCGTCGTGCCGCTGACCGAAGATGCCAGGAGCCCCGACTGGGAGGCCGCGAAGCTGTTCGCCAAGGAGGTCTGCCGCAGGCTGGCCGAGCAGGCGCCCGACCGCTTCGTCCTCACCATGGCCAAGAAGGAGCGCAGCGGCCGGATCTTCCTCGACTACCTGCGCAACGATCGCACCGCGACGGCCGTCGCGCCGCTCTCGCCGCGGGCGCGGCAGGGTGCCACCGTGTCGATGCCGCTCGGCTGGTCCCAGGTGAAAAAGGGGCTCGATCCCAAGCGCTTCACGCTGCGCACGGCGGCAAAGCTGCTGCGCCGGAGCAAGCCGTGGGGGGGATATGCCGTGGCCGCGCGTCCGTTGCGCGGCGCGATCGAGCGGCTGATTAAATCGAAGAGCTGAAGGACATCCCCATGGCAGAAAGCGAAGTTCGATCCGACGAAATTCGACGATCGCTACGAGGACGCGCTGCGCGATCTCATCGCCCGCAAGAAGAAGGGCGAGAAGCTGGTCAGCAGCGCAGAGCCGAAGGAAGACGATACCGTCGTCGACCTGATGGCGGCGCTGAGCCAAAGCCTCAAGGGTCACGGCGCGATCCCCCGCGACAAGGCCGAGCGCTTTGCCGCGACCCGTCGCCGGGGCGGATCGAAGCCTCGCCGCAGCAGACGCCTGGCGTCGTCGCGCGCGGCGTGATGGCGCAACCCGCTCTGCTTTGACGGCGTTGTCCTGCGGATGTCCTCGAATCATTCAGGAGGCTGGAGGTAGACATGAAAGCCGATCTCACGCCGACCGAGGCGCGCAGCGGCGTCATCAGCGGTCGCGTCATCACCGTTCTCATCGTGTCCCTGGGAGGGGCAATTCTGGCGCTCGGCGTCCTGTGGCTGACCCTGGCCGCGTAGGGCGTGCTCGTGTTTGGTCGAAACAACCAAAGAGTTAGGGCTGGGAGCGGCGGCAGCCGCTTCAGGCTGAAGGTGCAAAGAGGGTAATGGGACGCATGGCCAAACTCCCTTCGCTGAAAAGTGAGCAAAACGCTTCGGTCGTCGGAACGACCTCGGCAGGCGAAGGTTGCGGTGCGGTCTAGGCTGCGACTTCCCCGGGAGGGGGCGGCATGGGAAAGATCACCGCGAAACGCAGGCCGCCCTTGTCGCCCGGGGAAATGTGCAGTTCGCCGGAAAGCTGCATGGCAAGCCCGCGGATCAACGTCATGCCAAAGGTGCGAAGCTTCTCCGTTCTGCCTGCATCGCGCGTGCTCGACGCGATGTCGGCGATCGAGAGCTCGACGATGCCGCCCTTCTCGGACATCTCGATGTCGATTTCGGGAGCGGCGGCACCGGAGGCGTCGCTGTCGAGGATGGCGTTGACGGTTTCGGTGACGATCAGCCCGACGGGAATGGCGACGTCGGGACCGGCGGTCAGTGAGGATGCCCTGATGTGATAACGCAGCGGCGGTGCCTTGGCGTTCTGACGGCTGAGCGTAACTTGCCGGACGACGTCGCCGATGAATTCCTGGAAGTCGACGAGCGACCAGTTCGATCTCTCGTAGAGATGGACGTGCAGAATCGACAACGCCAACACCCGATGCTGCGCATCCCTGAACAGCCGGCGAATGCGCGGCGAACGGATCTCGCCGGCCTGCAGGTTGAGCAGGCTCATGATCATCTGCAGGTTGTTCTTGACCCGGTGCTGCAGCTCGCGCAGCAGATGATCGCGTTGCTCGAGACCGGCCCGCAGATCCGTCTCGCGCCTGGTGAGGGCGCTCGCCATGGCGGCGACACGATCGGCCATCAGGCCGAGCTCCAGCGTTTGCGGACGCTGCCGGGCGATCTCGATTGGCTCGCCACGGACGATGCGACCGGCGATGTCCTCGATGTAGCGGAGCGGACGGATGCACCAGCGATCGGCGCCGAACCAGACGGCAAGCAGGGCAATGACCAGGGAGGCGATTGCGACAGCCAGCACCGCCCAGCTGCCGATCGACGTCGATACCGGCAAAGGCCGCACAAGCACCGCCAGCGTATCGGCGCCGGGGATGGGCACGAGGTGGAACTGGCGAAGCTGTCCGTCCGTTCCGTACTCGACGAAGGTCATCTGACCGGCCGCGATTGCCTTGGCGAGCCGCGAATCGGAGGGCAAAATTCCCGGCGGATCCTGTGCGCCGACGGGGATGCCGCTGCGGGCGACGACGATGGCGGTCGACGGCAGGCGATGAAAGCCGTATCGCTCGCTGGCGATCGTATAGGTCGCCGAAACGGCGATGACCGGCAGGAACGCCAGCGCGACAACGGTCAGAAGCTTCGTGCGCAGCGACCGGCTGGCCCACCAGGCGGCCAACATTGGGACTGCGCCCTAGATGGTGACGGTATCGAGAGCCTGCGCGATCGCCGCGCGAAGGACATCGGGATTGAATGGCTTGGAGATGATGAAAGCCGGCTCGACCTTCTCGCCCGTCAGCAGCCGCTCAGGATAGCCTGTCACGAAGATCACCGGGATCGACATCGAGTTCATGATCTGGCTGACCGCCGAGATGCCGCTGTCGAGGCCGCGCAGCTGTACATCGGCCAGCACGAGATGCGGCGAATGGCGCTTGGCGAGCTCGACAGCGGTCTTCTCCGTGGCGGCAATGCCAACTACCTGATGGCCGGAATTGCGAACGATCTCGGCGACATCCAGGGCGATGATCGGCTCGTCCTCGATGACCAGCACGCGGATGCCGGCAACACGTTGCAGCTCGGCCCGCGCTTCCTCGAAGGCGCGCGAGACCTGGGCAACGTCGATATCGAGAATGTGCGCCACATCGTTCAGGGAGAACCCTTCGAGGACCGTCAGCAGCAGCACTTGCCGCTGGAGCGGCGCCATCTCGGTCAGCGAATCCTTGAGGCGACCTTTGACGGTGTCCTCGCCCTCATTGCTCTCGAGATTGCCAAACGGCTGGCGCAGCCGGTGGAACAGCGCGAATAGCCCGAGCTTGGTGCCCTTGGCCTCGGCGACCAGGTCCGGCTGCTGAAGTGCGACTTCGGCCGACAGTCGCACCCATTCGTCGCCCAGCTTCTGCGAGCCGGTGAGCGCGCGCGCATAACGCCGCAAGAACGGAAGCGCCCATGCCAGAGCGTCCGAAATGGGTGGACCTGCCGACTCCGTCACGGTGACTCTCCCTATCTAGGATTTCCGGATGGCGATACCTCGACCCGGACAACAGCAGCGAAAGCCTGCCGCAAACTCCACGCGCCCTTCGGGACGCCCTGACGATCCGCCTGACCGTCATGACGCCCTCCAGGCGCTCACTCGCACTACAGCACGTATTCTTCCCCGCACGCAATCCAGCTGGGTGGTGCAGGCTCAGTAGTAATAGGTTCTCTCCGGTGCGGTCACGGCGCCGATCGTGGCGCCCGCCGCGCCGCCAATGAGGGCGCCGCCAACCGGGGCGCCCACCGTCGAGCCGACGACCGCGCCGGAGGCTGCGCCGATGGCGCCGCCCGTCAAGGCGCGATCAACCGGCCGGTCGCCGCACGCAGCCGTCGCCAAGGCGACGGCGACGCCGAGGAATGCGATCTTGATTGTGCGATTTAGCACGATTGCCTCCTGATGCCTGCAGTCAGTGCAGCCATCCCAGTGCCCACATCAGCAGAAGCACCGGGATGGGCACGCCCAACAACCACAACACGGCCGCCCGTCCCATCGATCGTCCTCCGTGGAGCCCTGCTAGAGCCGGTTGATCCAGGTGTCGACGTCGCGTTCGGCTGCGTCCTTGGTGATGCCGTATCGCTCCTGGATGCGACCGACGAGCTGGTCCTGCTTGCCGCTGATCACGGTGAGATCGTCGTCAGTGAGCTTGCCCCACTGCTCCTTGACCTTGCCGGAGAACTGCTTCCAATTGCCCTCGATACGATCCCAGTTCATGTCGACGTCCTTTCAATTGAATTCACGCCCATCCAACGCTTGTTTGTGGCATGCGGTTCCGATGCGAGTTTTTCTTTGCGTCGGCTCGATTGCTCGCCCACATAGAGTGCTTCAGGCGGGAACTGCCGGGTGTCAGGAGCGTGTCTCTCCAATGATGAAGGACGACATCGTGACCTTGATGCCCGAGCTGCGTGCCTTCTCGCGATTTCTCTGCCAAGATCGCGAAGCGGCCGACGAGCTGGTCCAGAACACGATTCTTGCCGCCCTCAACAAGCAGGCGCAGTTCACGCCCGGCACCAACCTCAAAGGCTGGCTATTCACCATCATGCGTAATCGCTTCTACTCGGATCTGCGGGCGCTCCGTCGCCAGGCGATCTCGATGGACGACGACATCGCCAAGCCGATTCCTGCGGTTGACAATCCGGAAGCTGCGCTGGCGCTCAAAGAGCTGTCGTCGGCGATCTGGGAGCTCAGCCCCGAGTCGCGGGAAGCCCTGGTGCTGGTGGGTGCCGGCGGCTTCTCTTATGAGGAAGCCGCGGCGCTCTGCAACTGTTCCGTCGGTACTCTGAAGGCCCGAGTATCGCGCGCCCGCAAGCGGTTGGCGTGTAAGCTCGGATAGAAGAAGCGTGTGATTTCAACGGGTTATCGGATAACAGTGAACTGAATGTAACCATTTGGCTGCGGGAGAGTTATTTCCTGTAGCCAATGTGGGAGTAAGTGATGTCTACCGAAGCGAAGACCCTCGATCCGAATTGCGACAACATGAATTTCCACGACCAATTGAAAGCCGTCTTGCCGCGCCTTCGCATCTATGCGCGCTCGTTGACCCGGGATCGCGACAGCGCCGAGGATCTGGTGCATGATACGGTTGTGAAGGCGTTGGCTGGACGGCACAGCTTCCAGCCGGGCACCAATCTGGCCGCGTGGCTTTTTCGCATTCAGCGAAACGAATTCATCTCCGGGCTGCGTCGTCAACGCCCTACCGTGCCGGTCGATGCCGCCGCCGAATCGATTTCGCATCCGGCGCACCAGGAAAGCCGCCTCATCATGCGCGAGTTCATGTCGGCCTTCGGCAAGCTGCCGTCGGCCCAGCGTGAAGCGCTTGTCCTCGCCGTCCTGGAAGGCCTGCGTTACGAAGTGATTGCTGCCCACACGGGCGTCTCGGTGGGGACGGTGAAGAGCCGAATTTCGCGAGCCCGCGACACCCTCGAGCGGCTGCTCATGGAAGGGGATACCTCGCCTTCTGTGGAAGCCAAGGCGCTTCTCTCGCGCCTTGAGGCGCGCGCAGCCGAGGAGTCTCGCCCCGCCTGATCGACAGGGTAGTTTTGACTGTTGGGTGGCGGCTTTTCCAGTGTCGTGGAGGACGGAGCTTGCTAGTATCCGGACAGGTGGGAAGGCATTGATGCAAGGGGTATAGGCCCGTGGAACGATTCGCCGTTCCCGGGAACACGCGTCATGAACAACGATAACAAATCCAACGGCGATCGAAGCGGACGTACGATCTTGCCGCGAGCCAAGATGCCCGACAAAGACCCTTTCGAGTCCTGGCTGCAAAAGCAGTTGCATACGATGTACGACGAGATCGTCAGCGAGCCTCTCCCGGATTCGCTCGTCAAGCTCATCGACAAGGATGCTGCCGCAGGGAATGACGACAAGGACAAGCCCGTCTAGGCGGCCTGCATGGTTGGGAAAGCTGCAGCGATCCTGGGACGGCGATGCTGATCGAATTCGACCAAGACCGAGCCCGCAGTAGGCCGCGAATTGCCTGAACGAATGAATGCCCGCCGGCTGGCGGGCATTCTTCTTTGGGCCAACGACTTATTCGTCGCTCTGGTGCGGAGGCTGCGGCGGGCGCCGATCGCCCGGCTTCTCGCTCTGCTGCTTCTGGCGCTGCTGCTGCTCGCGCTGAATCTGCTCGCGCTGCTGGCGCTCGCGCTCCTGAGGGGTCTGGTTCGGCTTGTTGGGGTCGTTCATGGCTGTTTCTCCATGTTGTCGCGACATCCACGATGGGTGCCGCTGACCTCCCAACGCCCCGTCTCGGAAGCGGGTTGCGCATCCTGACTTGGTTCGGTCGGCGCCTCTCGCCGCCTTTATTTTGCCGTGCTCGGCAACGGGCCGACGGCCCCCGCGTTGACCGCGCACAAGCTGGAGGAGGGACGAACGATGAACTCCATCGTCTATGTTGTAGGTCTGGTCGTGATTGTCGCCGCGATCCTGTCCTTCCTGGGCCTGCGCTGAGGAAAATCCCGATGGACGTTCTCCAGTCTGCGCCCATCGACCCAGGCCGGCCCGGCGGGCTGGCCGATTCGAATTGGCGCCCCATACTTCTCGGCGCCGTTGCGGCGCTGGTTGTTTCTGGCACCGTCGTCACGATGGTCGGTGCAATCGGAACGACAGTCGCGCAAGTGACGGCAGTCGCGGCGACCGCCACTGCCGCTTCCGCAACCCGCAACGCTTCGGACCATTCGCGCCTGTCCTGCGGCTTGGCGTCACGCTGATTGCTCGCGGGAAGACCTTGTCCGCCCGGAACGGACACGGTGCAGCGGCGTTTCAGAGATGTCGCGGGTGCAGGATGCAACTGCCCTTGGCAATCACCGATCGAAGGAGCGCTCGATGCTCGATCTTCCGCAGAAGATGCAGGCAAAAGACGGAGATGCGGCTCCCTCGCAGCTCTCGAAGAACCCGCGTGCGCGGTCCCCGCAGAGGGCCGAGAGCTGACCATGCGCGCCGACCATCCGCGAAGCGTTCTCGGCGTCGCCGGCGAGGCGATGGCGCAAACGGCCGATTTGATTCGGGTCGAATTTCGACTGGCCCGCGCGGAGCTGGCCGAGAAAGTGGCCAGTTTTCGGACGGGCGCTGTATTCATCGTCGCCGGCGCCGTGTTCCTGATCGGAGCCTTGTTCCTGTTGCTGCAGTGGGCGGTCGTCGCCCTCGTGGAGGCGGGTTTGCCGGCTACCATGGCAACCTTCGTGGTCGCGGTGGCCTGTTCCCTCGTCGGTTTGATCCTCATCCTCGCGGGCAGGCAGAAGCTCGAACCGGGCTCCGTCCTTCCCGAACGAACGCTCAACCAGATCGCGCAAGACGGCGCGATGGCCAAGGAGAAACTGTCATGAGTGAGAGCGCTGCGGATCTTCAGCGCGAAGCCGAAAGCACGCGCGCCGGCCTTTCCGAAACTCTCGACGAGCTGCGCAACAGCCTGACAACCGCCGCGATAACCAATGGCGCGATGACCATCGCCAAGGAGGGCAGCTCGACCTTGGCGCGCGTTGCCGTCGAGCGCGCGCGCGCCAACCCGTTGGCCGCCTTGCTCATCGGTGCCGGTGTCATGATGCTGCTTCATTACGACAGGGAAGGTGCTGGACAGCTCGTGCGGCGCGTCACCAGGTCGGTGACCGGCGCCGTGAAGGGTGCGACGTCGATTGCGGGCGGCGTTGCAGGCGATGCCGTGTCGGCGTCGCGCAAGATGTCGCGCAATGCGGCCGATCGGGCGCGTGGCGTTGCCCAGGACGCCGCTGGCCAGCTGGAAGACACGGCGGCACACGTCGCCGATCGTGCGCGGCAGTCCCTGGGGAACGGCATGGACAAGGCTCGCGAGCTTGCCAACGACGTTCAGGGAAAAGCGTCGCACCTTGTCGAGGAGAACCGCCATTACATGACGACGGGCGGAATGGTCCGCCTCGCCCACGAGCAGCCGATCTTGGTCGCGGCGCTCGGTATCGCGGTCGGTGCGGCGATCGGCGCTGCCTTGCCGATTGGCAAGACGGGGGACCGCCCGCGTGCGTCGACGGTGGACGAAATGGCCGACAAACATTCTCGATCCGACGACGCACGCGCCTGACGGGCGCGTGCGACGGTCGGCACGACTCAGGAAACGGGCACCATGGAAATGCGCGAGCATTCATTCTCAACTGCGATGTCAGCGATACGCCATGTTGTCGTCGTGCGCGTGCCGGTGCGCGACGATGACCTCCTGCTGCCGTTGCGCGATCTGCAGAACCTGTTCATCCGCTATCTTCGCAAGCAGCCGCCAGGAGGCGATTTCTCGATTCTGATCATGCGGCAGGATGGCGTCCCTGAGGTGCATTGCACCTTTGTCGAAAGGGCGGACGCCGAGCACTTGGCGGCCTCGATACATGGCGAGTCGACGACGCCGAAGGAGGGCGAGGCATCGCGCCATTTCGTCGAGCTCGACGACGAGATTCTGTTCGAGATCGCCCATGTCGCGGGGCCGCCTTCCTTCAAGCGCGCCAAGCCCGACCCGGCCGAATCGGCGGGCCCGATGCCCAGCGTCGGTGCAATGCGGCGCCGATGATTGCCGCTTCGCATCGCGTGACTTCATGAAGCTCTTCAAGTGCCAGAACTGCCATCAGATCATTCACTTCGAGAACACGCTCTGCGAAAAGTGCTCGAGTCGCCTGGGCTACGTGCCGGCGGAGGGCCTTTTGACAGCTCTGGAAAGTGTCGGCGTCACTTGGCGACGGCTTCGCTCCGCGCGCGAAGAGCTCTTTCGCTTTTGCGCCAACGCCGACTATCAGGCCTGCAACTGGCTCATCGAGGCGTCGGCCGCCGAGATGCTGTGCCTGTCGTGCCGGCACAATCGCACGATTCCCGATCTCTCGATCGCCGACAATCTCGTGGCGTGGCGCAAGATGGAAATGGCCAAGCATCGCCTGCTTTATTCTCTCCTGAAACTGCGCCTGCCGATGCCGACGCTCGCCGAGGATCCCGGGAGCGGCTTGGCCTTCGACTTTCTCGCCGAGCTGCCCGGCGAAAAGGTCCTGACGGGCCACGACAACGGCATCGTGACCATAGCGCTCGCCGAGGCGGACGATGCTCATCGCGAAAGCCACCGCGTCGCCATGCACGAGCCATATCGCACCCTGCTCGGCCACTTCCGGCACGAGTCCGGGCACTTCTTCTGGAACAGGCTGGTCCGCGACAGCGAGCGGTTGGACGAGTGCCGCGCCATCTTCGGCGACGACAGTCAGGATTATGGCGCAGCGCTGCAGGCGTACTATGCCGACGGTGCGCCGGCCGACTGGCAGGCGCGGTTCGTCAGCGCCTATGCCACGGCCCATCCCTGGGAGGATTTCGCCGAGACGTGGGCGCACTATCTGCACATCGTCGACACTCTCGAGATGGCCGAGTCATTCGGCGTGTCGACCCGTCCCGCCCTGGCCCGCGACGACAATCTCGATGCGGCGGTCGATTTCGCGCCCTATCGGGCCGAGACCATGGCGCAGCTGATCGAAAGCTGGTTGCCGCTGTCGGTGGCGCTCAACTGCCTCAATCGGTCGATGGGCCAGCCCGACCTCTATCCGTTCGTGCTGTCGGAAGCGGCGATCGACAAGCTGGCGTTCGTCCATGGCCTCGTTCATCCGGCCTGACGCGCGCAGCGGTGGCGTCGCCGGCATGACGGGCTCGGGAGAGACTGCCATGAGCATGATGCCCGGTTCGACGGCCGATCGCTCCGAGGCATCGCTGCTCAGGCTGACCGCGCTCTGCCTGTTGGGCGGCATGGCGCTTCTCACCCTCTATTTCGGTCGTGACGTCCTCCTGCCCTGCGCGGTCGCCGTGCTGCTGGCCTTCGTTCTGGGCCGGCTGGTATCGCTCCTGAACCGGGTCATGCCGCTGCCGCTTTCGGTAACGGTCGTGGTCCTGGTCGCCGTCATCTTCATCGGGTTGCTCGCCGTGCTGATCACGGTGCAGCTGGCAGAGGTGGCCGGCAGCCTGACGAGCTACCAGGCCAACCTCCACAAGAAGGTCCAGGACATACGCGAAATCCTGCAGGGGAGCGGCGCGCTCGGCCGCTTCATGGCGATGCTCGTATCGCTTGGCCAGGAGTTTACGGCGAACGTCGAAGCCGCGCCTGAACGCGTCGTCCATCTGCAGACCGATTCGGGATTCGAGCGGATTGCCGCCCTGCTGGCGCCGCTGCTCCATCCGGTGCTGAGCATCAGCATCGTCGTCATCCTGGTCGTCTTCATCCTGCTCGATCGTGAGCATCTCAGCGACCAGATCGTGCGGCTGTTCGGGGCCAACGACGTTCACGCCACCTCCGAGGCGATCGCCGATGCGGCCAGCCGCCTCGGTCGCGTGCTCTCCCTGCAGGTCATCACCAACCTCGGCTTTGCCACGGTCGTCGGCGTCGGCCTGTTCGCGCTCGGCCTGCCCAATGCCGCGCTATGGGGATTGCTGGCCGGCGGCTTTCGCTTCGTCCCCTATATCGGCGCCGCGGTCGGCGCGCTCCTGCCCACCCTGATCGCCTTCGCAATCATGCCGGGATGGCTGCACCCCTTGATGGTGCTCGGATGGATCGTCCTGTGGGACGTGATCATCGGGCAGATCATCGAGCCCGTGCTGTTCGGCGATTCGGTCGGGGTGACGCCTTTGGCGCTCGTGCTGTCGGCGATCCTGTGGGCCACGCTGTGGGGACCGATCGGCATCCTGCTGTCGACGCCGCTAACCATCTGCCTGCTGGTTCTCGGTCGGCACGTGCCCCAGCTGCGTTTCCTCCAGATCCTGCTCGGCCATGAACCGGCCTTGACGCCTTACCAGCGGATCTACGGACGCCTGATCCGGCGTGCCGTCGTCGACGCGTCCAGCGTCGCCCTCGCCGAAATCGAGGAGAAGGGCCCCGAGAAGGGCCTCGATGACGCCATGGGCCGCATGGTGGTGCTGGCTGAAGCGGATCGCGGACTCGATCGGCTGAGTGCCGCGCAGATCGATGCGATCGTCGACGGCACCGACGATATTCTCGATTTCCTCGACGTCGACCCCGACGAGCGGGCGCCGCCGGCGCCATTTGCCGCGGACGCCGTCGGCCGCGTGCGCTTCGTCTGTGTCGGCGGACGCGGGCAGATCGACGATGCCGCCGCGGCGATCATTGCCTACGCCTTGCGCCGGACAGGTTTCGAGGCGGTCCGGCAGCGCCATGGCGACAATGCGCCGATCGAGCCGAAGGCGCAGGGCGCACAGGTGCTTCCCGTGGTCTGCTACGCCTCGCGGCCATCTGCGGCAGTACGGCGCTACACGTCCCGCAAGCTCGGCGTCGAGGGCGGCGATCGTGCCTGCCACGCCGTCATCGACTACGACGTGCCGACGACGTCGACGCGGCCGGTCGAGGATATCGTCGCGGCACGCGACGTCCTGGCGGGCGACATCGCCACGATCTGCCGGGCAATGACCCAGCACGCCGTCGCCGTCACGACACCGCTCGCTGTCTCGGTCGCGGCGGGGAATTGAGCTTTTCTGGACCGCGGGCGGGACACCCGCGGTCCAGAAGAGCATGAGCGCTACGCATCGCGGCGCACCTGTTCGCGGTAGGCGCGACTGACCCGGGCTGGTAGGCTTGCGCCCTCCCGACCTCCAGCAACCGAGCCGGTCATGTCACGCATTCGCCCGTCGCGCTTCGTCCACGTCGTCTATCGCACCCGACAGTTCGACAAGATGATCCAGTGGTATCGGGACGTCTTCGACTGCAAGGTCCAGTACCAGAACCCCGTCCTGGCGTTCCTGACCTACGACGACGAGCATCATCGCATCGCCTTGGTCAACCTGTCGGCGGTCAAGCCCGAAGCCGATGCGGGCGAGCGGCGCGGCGTCATCGGCGTCGATCACGTCGCCTACACCTACAATTCGGTCGAGGACCTGGTGGAGAACTACGCCCAGCTCAAGGAGAAGGGCATCCTGCCCTACTGGTGCATCCATCACGGCGTGACGATGTCGATGTACTACGCCGATCCGGACGGCAACCAGATGGAGATGCAGGTCGACGCCTTCGGCTCGAGCGATGCCGCCAACGACTACATGAACGGCCCGCATTTCGCGACCAACCCGATCGGCGTCGAGTACGATCCCGAGGAGGTCCTGGCCAAGGTCCGTGCCGGCATGCCCGGCTCGGCGTTCCTGGCGCGGCAAAGCGATCTGCCGGTCTCGCCGATCCGCGGTGCTCTCACGCCCTAGGCGCTTTCCTGCGGCTCACCGTTATACTCTGGTGCATACGGCGCCCCGGACGCTATAGTCGGCCCGATAGAACGACCGGCAGGTCGGGAAAGGGGCAGTCGTGAGGATCAGCGCCAGGAACAGGCTCAAGGGCCGTATCGTCGAGGTGAAGAAGGGCCAGACCACGGCTCATGTCAGGATCGACGTGAACGGCGCCATCGTCACGGCGTCGATCACCAACGAGGCGGTCGACGACCTGAAGCTGGCGGCCGGGCAGACGGCGTATGCCATCATCAAGGCCTCCGACGTCATGGTCGGCCTCGACGACTGAGCGCTCTGCCGCATCGGGAACGACAAATGGTACGCCTGAACGAGGTCCGCGCCGGCGAGCAGGCGATCGACCTGCCCGCCGGCAGCGACGCCGCGCTGTATTTCATCGGGCGCATCCATACGCCATGGACAGATCGATTGACCTGCCCGCGCCAGGGGCGGCCCGATGGGCCGACCTGCCGCATCGAGGTGTTCGCGCCATGGAACCGGGGCCTCGACAGTATTGCCGAGTTCGAGCGGCTCGAGGTCCTGTACTGGCTGCACGAGTCGCGACGCGATCTGGTGATGCAGAGCCCGCGCAGCGACGGCAACGCGCGTGGCGTATTTTCCTTGCGCACGCCGGTGCGGCCCAATCCGATCGGCACGTCGATCGTCGAGCTCGTCAAGGTCGAGGGCTCGACCCTAATCGTACGGGGTCTCGATTGTCTGGATGGCACGCCGCTGATCGACCTCAAGCCTGACCGCAGCCTGTTCAAGCCGCTGGCGCCGGCCCAGGCCGGTGACTTCCAGGTCGGCGACAAATCGTGAAGGCGACCCGGCGTTCGCTGCTGGGGTTCGCCGGCGCGAGCCTGCTGGCTGGCCGCGCACAGGCGCAGGGACGCACGATCGTCGATTCGGCCAGGCGTCGCGTCACCCTTCCCGGCAAGGTGACCCGCCTGCTTGCCGCCGGGCCGCCGGCCTCGGTGGTGGCTTACGTGCTGGCGCCGCGGGAGATGGTCGGCTGGATCCGGACGCCTTCATCGGCAGAGAAGGAATTTCTGATCGTTGCCGTCCGCGACCTTCCGGAAACCGGGCGCCTCACCGGACGAGGCGACACGCTGAGCCTCGAACGGTTGATTGCTGCGAAGCCCGACCTGGTGCTCGATTTCGGCTCGGTGACGGAGACCTATGTCTCGCTGGCTGAGCGCGTGCAGAGCCAGACCGGCATTCCCTATGTGCTGATCGACGGCACCTTTGCCGCGACCCCCGCGTCGCTCCGGCTCACCGCAGATATTCTCGGCAAGTCCGAACGCGGTGCAACGCTCGCGACCTATGCCGAGAAGACGTTTTCTCTGGTGGATTCGACATTGAGCCGCGTGCCGGCGGACAAGCGCCCGCGCGTTTACCTGGCCCGCGGGCCGGAAGGGCTCGAGACCGGCGGCCGAGGCTCGATCAACACCGAGATCATCGAGCGCGTCGGCGCAATCAACGTCGCCGAGGGATTGGGTGGCCGCGGCAACACCGCCAACGCCTCGCTCGAGCAGCTGATCGCCTGGCATCCCGACGCGATCGTGACCCTCGACCGCAGCTTCTTCCAGACCGTGAAGTCCAAACCGGGCTGGAACGACGTGAAAGCGGTGAAGGAGGGCAGGGTCTATCTCGCGCCCAGCCTGCCGTGGGGCTGGATCGACGCCCCACCCTCGGTCAATCGGCTGATCGGCCTGCGCTGGCTGCTCACCACCTTCTACCCAGCTGAAGCGGGCCTCGACCTGCGCGCCGACACGGCCGCTTTCTTCGAGTTGTTCTATGGCGTATCGGTGGATGCGTCCCAACTCGATCGGTTGCTCGGTGGCGCCGTCGCCCGCTGACCATGCCCTGCCTCTGCCCCGCAAGGGGATAGCCAGGGTCACGACCGCGGCGGTGCTGGTGGCCATCCTGCTGGCTGCCGTGCTGCTGGCTGCCATGATGGGCCCGTATCCCCTGTCGCCGGGCCAGGTGCTGGAAGCGATCGGCATGCGCCTGCTCGGGCAGCCCGCGCCGGCGCCGGTGGGCACCGTGCTGTTCCAGATCCGCCTGCCGCGCGTGCTGGCGGCCCTGCTGGTCGGCGGCGCCTTGGCGGCGGCGGGCGCCAGCTACCAGACCCTGTTCCGCAATCCCCTGGTGTCACCCGACATCCTGGGCGTGTCGGCCGGTGCTGGCTTCGGCGCGGTGCTCGGCATCCTGCTTTCCTTGCCGGTCTTTGTTATCCAGGCGCTCGGCTTTGCGACCGGCCTCATCACCGTTACCGTCGTTTACATGCTTGCCCGAGCGCTGCGCAGCCAGAACGAGATCCTGGTGCTGGTGCTCGCCGGCATCGTTGTCGGTGCGCTGGCCGGTGCCGGCATCTCGCTGGTGAAGATTCTGGCGGATCCCTACAACCAGCTGCCCGCCATCACCTTCTGGCTGCTCGGCAGCTTGTCGGGCATCAGGGTGAACGACGTGCAGACCCTCGCGCCGCTGGTGATCCTGGGTCTGGTCCCGCTCGTCCTGCTGCGCTGGCGTATCGGCGTGCTCTCGCTGGGCGACGATGAGGCGAAGGCGCTCGGGGTCAACGTACGCGTCGTTCGCGGCGTCGTGATCGCCGCGGCAACCTTGGTCACCGCGACCGCGGTGTCGGTAGCGGGCATCATCGGCTGGATAGGCCTGGTGATCCCGCACATGGCGCGGTTGCTGGTCGGTCCCCGTTTCGACCGCGTGCTGCCCGCGGCGGTCCTGATGGGGGCGGCGTTTCTGGTGCTGATCGACACGGCGGCGCGCACGGCGGCACGCATCGAGATCCCGCTCGGCCTGCTGACCGCGCTGTTCGGAGCGCCGGTCTTCGTCTGGCTCCTGGCGCGCGGCCGGCGCATGTGGAGCTGACCATGCTGGCCGCGCGCGGCCTCGCGATCGGCTACGACCGTCGCACCGTGGCACGCGGCATCGACGTTTCGGTCGGGGCCGGCGAGGTGCTGTGCCTGCTCGGCCCCAACGGTTCCGGCAAGACCACCCTGTTCAAGACCCTGCTCGGCCTCCTTCCGGCGCTCGCAGGCGCGGTCACGCTCGATGGGCAATCGTTGCATGGTTTCACGCGACGGGAGCTTGCCCGCCGCATTGCCTATGTGCCGCAGGCCCAGATCATGGAGTTCGCCTACACAGTCCTCGATCTGGTGCTGATGGGCCGCACCGCCCATCTCGGCCCGTTCGCGGCGCCCGGCGTGCGTGATCACGAGCGTGCCATGGCGGCGCTGGCCGATCTCGGCATTGCCGATCTTGCCCACGCGGATGCCAACCGGATCTCCGGCGGGCAGCGGCAGCTCTGCCTGATTGCGCGCGCCATTGCCCAGGACGCTGCGCTCCTTGTCATGGACGAGCCGACAGCGAGCCTCGATCTCGGCAATCGCCTGCTGGTGCTCGAACGAGTGCGGACCCTGAGCGCGCGTGGTCTCGGTATCGTTTTCTCGACGCACGATCCCGATCAGGCGCGCGAGCTGGCAACGAAGGTCGCGGTCATTGCCGAGGGACGCCTCGCGGCCCAGGGCACGCCTCAGGACACGCTCACCGGGCCCATTCTCTCCTCGATCTACGGCGTGCCCGTCATGGTCGAGCGCACCGAGAGCGGCCGCTACGTCGTGGCGTCGCGCTACTGAAGGGGTGTCGATCCCTTGGGCGGTTGCGCGGCAGCCGCGATCAGGGAGTAGCCGAGCTTCTCGGCCACAGCCGCCGGCATCGAGAGGCCCATTGTCGCCGGCCCGACAGCAACCACGAGCAGCGTCTCGCCAGACGGTAGCGGCCCGACGTGCAGGCCGTCGGTCGGCACCAGGCAGAGCGGTTCATCCTTGTCGGTTTTCCGTGCGGGCAGATCTCGGCCGAGCAGCAGAAGCAACGGCACAAGTCGCCCGAGGTCCGCCGCCGGGATGCTGACCGTGGCGTGCCGCCCGTCGCGATGCAGGACATTCAGCGAAACCGCATCGTGATCGGGATGCGCTTCGCCGTTGATCTCGCACGCTTCGGCCAGGTCGATCGGGGCGTCGGGAAATACGTCCAAGCGCGGTTTCCTGCGGCTGCTGCGCTGTAGTCTCTAGAATATAACGCAGACGGCGGCAACTGACCTTCATCCTCCTCCCCAGCGGAGCTGGGGAGGAGGACGATCAGTGCGGCTTGTGTCCGCTGCCCGGCGTCAGCAGGCGGGCGAGGGAGCGGATTTCGGCAGTCGAGGCGCCGTAGGCCCGCCGTTCCATCTCGCGGTAGAGGCGGACGATGTCGTTGCCGGTCTCGGTCACCACCGTGCCGCCGCCGCCACCGCCGCCGGTCTGGGCGACGATCACCGGCTCACGGAACATGTGGTTGAGCTCGTCGACCAGCAGCCAAGCCTGGCGATAGGACATCTCGAGGGCGCGGCCGGCGGCGGAGATCGAGCCCGTCTCGTTGATCAGCTCGAGCAGCCGGATCTTGCCCGGTCCGATCGAGCGCTCGCCACCGAAGTCGATGCGCAGATGCAACGACGTCTTGTCTCCAGCCTTGCCGGGTGCCTTGGTGGTGCCGCGTCCCATGCCGCCACTATGCGATGGGAGGCGGCGCGATGCCAGAGGCGGCGGTGCACAACCGCAGTCCACCGCTCGGCCGGAGGCAGCCGAGCGGATGGATCCACCGCAGACCCGGTCTGCGGGCTACGCCGCCTGGAAGCCGAGCACGGCCTTGGTCTCGAGGAACTCCTCGAGGCCCCACTTGCCGTACTCGCGGCCGTTGCCCGACTGCTTGTAGCCGCCGAACGGCGCGGCCGTATCGCCCATCGGGTAGTTGATGTGGACGTTGCCGGCCCGCATCCGGGCAGCGACGCGGCGGGCCTGCTCGAGGTCGGCCGACTGCACGTAGGCAGCCAGCCCGTAGATCGTGTCGTTGGCCAGCTCGATGACCTCGGCCTCGCTCTTGTAGGGCAGGATGGCGATCACCGGGCCGAAGATTTCCTCCCGCGCGATCGTCATGTCGTTGCGCACGCCGGCGAATACGGTCGGCCGCACGTAGTAGCCGCGGTTGAGGTTCTCCGGCCGGCCCGTGCCGCCGGTCACCAGCTCGGCGCCCTCATCGATGCCGGCCTGGATCAGGCGCTGGATCTTCTCGTACTGCGTGGCATTGACCACGGGCCCCAGCCTGGTCTCGGGATTGCGCGGGTCGCCGACCACGAAGCGCTCGGCAGCGGCCTTGGCGATCGCCTTGACCTCGTCGTGCCGCTCCTGGGGCACGAACATGCGCGATGGCGCCGTGCAGGACTGGCCGCTGTTCACCATCATGCTGTTGATGCCCTTGGTGACGGCAGTCTGGAAATCGACGTCGGGCAGCAGGATGTTGGCCGACTTGCCGCCCAGTTCCTGGGCGACGCGCTTGACCGTGGTCGCCGCCGCCTGGGCGACCCGGATGCCGGCGCGGGTCGAGCCGGTGAACGACATCATGTCGATGCCGGGATGCGCCGACATCGCCTCGCCGACCACCGCACCCGAGCCCTGCACCATGTTGTACACGCCCTTCGGCACGCCGGCGGCGTCCATGACCTCGCTCCAGATGATGGCGTCGATCGGCGCCTCCTCGGAGGGCTTCAGCACCATGGTGCAGCCGGCCGCCAGCGCGGGCAGGACCTTGCAGGCGATCTGATTGATCGGCCAGTTCCACGGCGTGATCAGGCCGCACACGCCGATCGGCTCGCGGGCGATCAGCGTGTTGCCCTGCATGGACTCGAACGGGAAGGTCTCGAGGACCTCGATCATGCGCTCGAGATGAGCGTTGCCACGCCCGGCCTGGATGTCGCGGGCGAACTGCAGGGGCGCGCCCATCTCGCGCGAGATCGCCTCGCCGGCGTCGGCGCGGCGCTTCTCGTATTCCGCCAGGATGGCGCGCAGCAGCTCGATCCGCTCCTTGCGGGCGGTGAGCGCGAAGCGCGGAAAGGCGGCGCGCGCCGCCGCGACAGCCCGGTCGACGTCGGCCGGGCTGCCGACCGCGATCTTCGTATAGGCCTCCTCGGTCGACGGATCGATCACGTCGAGCAGGGCCGGGGTCACCGGATCGACCCACTTCCCGTCGATGTAGAATTGCGTTTCGTGTGCCATCGGACATCCCCTCGTTTGATCGGCCGGAGCCCGATTGCGCTTGGCAATCGCGCCTCCTTTTGCGACAGTCGATGTATAGAATCGAATATATCGCGGTGAAAGAGGGTTCGTGACCCGATGAGAACCGAGTGGCCACCGATGCCGGAACGTCCCGGGCCATATGCCGATCCGCGGCCCTTCTCGCGCATCTCGTTCGTCACCGGCGACGTGACGGCCAATGGCAGCAGCATTCTGTTGCGTGTGCACACGGAAGAGGGTGGCGACATCGACCTCGCGCTTCCCACTCAGGATCTTCAGCATCTCGTCACGCTGTTGCTGATCCTGGGCGGCAAGGCGGCGCTCAACGGCCGGTTTGCCGCGAACAGCGAGACCTTCTGGCCGAAGCCGCTGCCGCTTCATGGCGTATCGCTCGGGGTCGATGGCGGCGATGCGATCCTGACCGTCGAGGTCGGTGCCTCGGTGCTGTCCTTTTCGCTCAGCAAGCACTCGATGGCCGAGATCGGCCAGACCATCTTCGACCTGACCGGTCCGGGTGCGCCGGGCTGAGCTTGCGGGCCGCCGGGCTATCGCATTTGGAAAATGCCGTCATCCCGAGCGGAGCCGCCCGATTAGGCGCTGTTTACAGCGCCATTGGTTGCGCAGTCGAGGGACCTTTCTTGCCGGTGCCGCGGTAGAAAGGTCCCTCCACTACGCCTCGCTGCGCGCGGCTCCGGTCGGGATGACGGTTTTTGCCATATGCGAATGCCCTGCGGTGGGTCGAGAGTAGGCCGCTTGCCTCGCGGCCGGCAGTTTGGCATGGTCGCTATATTCATCAGACTATAGCGATCGATCGTCAGCCCCATGCCCGTAACGCCTCGTTTCGCTCTACTGCCGCTTCGGCATCGCCTCGTCCCGCCCGTAATCGGGCGGCCGCCCATGCTGTTGGCGCCCTCGCCGTTGCTCGATCTTGCGCCGGAGCCCGAGTTCGCCAAGCCGACGCGCCGCACCAGGATCTGGGACCTCTCCCACCATGTCCATTGCTCCATCGTCGGAACCTGCCTCACGACCGGCGAGCTTCGCCTGGTCCTCTTCAAGGCAGGGCTGGCCGTCGACGGCGCCTCCGACCACGAGCTGCACAGCAAGGGTGTCCAACTCGCCTCCGAGCGGGACAAGCTCGGCAAGCTCCTGAACAAGGCGCTCGACAAGCGCCACAAGGCGGCGATCGGCCGCTACGACAAGGCCTCGACGGTGGACGCGATCCGCGCGCTCTGGCAGTGCGACCTCAAGAATGGCGACATACCCGGCGGCTATTGGGCGGCGGTGACCCATCCTGTCGCCAACGACGAGCTGATCCGCCAGATATTCGGCGAAGTCCATATGCTCTCGCATATGGTCGGCGCCGCCAATCGCGCCGATATCCGCCGGCTGCGCGAGCTCGAGATCGAGAACGACCGCCTGCGCGAAAAGCTCGCGCGCCAGGAAGGCCATCTGCGCGAAGGCATTGCGTCGCGCGACGGCAAGATTCGCGAATTGAGCGCGCTGTTGTCCCGGCACATCGCCGAGGCCGGCCGCGGCAGCGGCCCGGACGACACGTGCGCCGATCGCAAGGCTCTCGAAGGCGTGATCGCCGATCTCGAGCGGCGGCTTCAATTGGAGGCCAGCCGGCGGACAGGCGTCGAGGAGCGGCTGGACTGTGCTCAGGAGGATGTCCAGCGCGAACGGACGCGCAGCCAGGAGCTGGAGCGTCGGGAAGCGGCGTTGCGAGAGGAGCTCGAGGCTGTCGAGACCCGGTTCGGGACGACTGGTGAGGAGGATGTCAGCGCCCTGCCAAGCCTCAGCGGTCGCTCGCTGCTCTATGTCGGTGGGCGCACCGACAAGCTCGGTCATTTGAAGGCCCTGGCGGAAGGGTGCGGTGGCCGCTTCCTGCACCATGATGGCGGCGTCGATGATCGCAGCGGCCTCATCGCCGGCCTGGTCAGCCGGGCCGACCTGATCGTGTTTCCCGTCGACTGCGTCAGCCACGAGGCGGTCACCCTGGTCAAGCGGCTGTGCCGCCAGATGTCGAAGCCGTATCTGCCCCTGCGCAGCACCGGGCTCGGCTCGTTCGTCTCGGCGCTCGCGCGAGCACCGATCGGCGCGCCGGCGTGAAGGCTCTGCGGGCCGTCGCGGGTCTTGCCGCCCTGATCGTGGCCGCGTGCGCGCAGGCTCCGGCGCAGGCCCAGGACGATGGCCTCGTCCTGTACGGGGCCGGCAGCCTGCGCGAGGCGATGACCGAGATGGCGGCAGCCTTCACGCGCCGCCATGGCATTGCCGTGCGCACCCAGTTCGCGGCCTCCGGACGCATGCGCGAGCGAATCGAATCCGGCGACCGGGTCGACGTGTTCACCTCGGCCGACATCGGCCATGCCGCCAAGCTGGTGGCCGACGGCCGGGCCACCGTGATGGCGATGTTTGCCCGCAACGATCTCTGCCTGCTGGCGCCGCCGGTGAGGACGCCTGCCGACAGCACGGGCGTGCTCGATGCACTCCTGAAGGAGGGGACGAAGATCGGCGTTTCTCCGGCGCGCATCGATCCGCTGGGCGACTATACGGTGCAGCTCTTCGACCTGATCGAGCGGCACAAGCCGGGCGCCGGCCAGAGCCTGCGCAGCCGGGCCGTCACGCTCGACAATCCGCCCGGGTCACCGGCGCCGCAAAGCGGCGACTACTATCTCGACGCCCTGCGCGCCGGTCGCGTCGACCTCGCCATCGTCTATTGCTCGGGCAAGACGCGCTTTGCGTCGCTGGCGCCCGACCTCGTGATGATGCCGTTCCCGGCCGACCTCGCGGTCGGACCGCAATACGGCCTGGCGGTGATCGACAAGGCACGTCCCGGCGCCATGCTGCTGGCGCTGACCATCATGTCGCCCGAAGGCCAGAAGATCCTCGCGGCAGCCGGCTTCAAGCCCGTCACCCTGCCCGGCGACAGCCTGCGGTAGCATCGGCCTGTCGCAGAATAATCGCTAAAAAATGTCGGTCATCCCGGGCGCAGCGAGGGATCTTTGAGGCCGCAGAAAGGTCCCTCGCTGCGCTCGGGATGACAGCCTTGTCGTCACAACTGGATCGACTGTTTGGTTACGCACCTTAACTGGCCGTGGCCGGGCGCAATTGACGCTCATTCATGTCGTTATATAGAATTGACTATATCGCGCTATCATCGCGCCCGGGAGAGGAGGAAACCATGGACAGTTTCAATCTGCTGATCGACGGCCGCCTGGTCGCCGGCGACGCGACGATGCCGGTCGTCAATCCGGCGACCGAGGAGGTGCTGGTGCAGTGTCCGCGCGCCTCGGTCGACCAGCTCAACAAGGCGGTCGCGGCGGCCAAGGCTGCGTTCCCCGGCTGGGCCGCGACGCCGATCGGCGAGCGGCGCAAGGCGATCGTTCGCATGGCCGAGGTGATCGAGAAGAACAGCGGCGAGCTTGCCCGCATCCTGACGCAGGAGCAGGGCAAGCCGATCGGCGATGCCACGGCCGAGACCCTGGGCATGGCGGGCTTCTTCCGCTATTTCGCCAGCCTCGACCTGCCGATGCGCGTGATCGAGGACAGCGCCGGCCGCAAGGTCGAGGCCCATCGCCGCCCCCTGGGTGTCGTCGGCGCCATCATCCCGTGGAACTTCCCGCTGCTTATCCTCGCCTTCAAGCTGCCGCCGGCGCTGCTGGCCGGCAACACGCTGGTGGTCAAGCCGGCGCCGACCACGCCGCTGGCGAGCCTGAAGTTCGCCGAGCTGGTCGCGGACATCCTGCCGCCCGGCGTCCTCAACTTCGTCACTGATGCCAACGATCTCGGTGACGCCCTCACGCACCATCCTGACGTGCGCAAGATCTCCTTCACCGGTTCGACCGCGACCGGCCGCAAGGTGATGGCGAGCGCGGCGGAGACGCTGAAGCGCATCACCCTCGAGCTCGGCGGCAACGACGCCGGCGTGGTGCTCGACGATGCCAAGCCCAAGACAGTGGCCAAGGGAATCTTCGATGGCGCGTTCCAGAATAGCGGCCAGGTCTGTCTCGCCATCAAGCGCCTGTTCGTGCACGAATCGATCTATGACGAGATGTGCGACGAGCTGGCGCGGCTCTGCGAGGCCGCCATCGTCGATGATGGGCTGAAGCAGGGCACCAACCTCGGCCCGCTGCAGAACAAGATGCAGTACGAGAAGGTCAAGGCCTTTCTCGACGACGCGCGGGCGCACGGCAAGATCGTCGCCGGCGGCGAGGTGATCGATCGGCCGGGCTACTTCATCCGCCCGACCATCGTGCGCGACATTGCCGAAGGCAGCCGCCTGGTCGACGAGGAGCAGTTCGGCCCGGTGTTGCCGATCCTGAAATTCTCCGACACCGACGAGGCGATCCGGCGCGCCAACAACACGAGCTATGGCCTCGGCGCGTCGGTGTGGTCGTCGAATCTCGACCGGGCGCACGACGTCGCCTCGAAGCTCGAGGCCGGCACGGTGTGGATCAACAAGCATCTCGACATGGCGCCGCACATTCCGTTCGGCGGCGCCAAGACGTCCGGCCTCGGCGTCGAGTTCGCCGAGGAGGGCCTGGCCGAGTTCACCCAATTGCAGGTCATCAACATGGCGCGCTGAGCCGCGCCGATTTCGTAGGGAGAAGTTCCATGACAGTCCTGGAAAAGGGGCCGGCCCAGCGCCCGGCCTATATCGACGGCAAGACCAAGCTGATGCTGATCGACGGCCGATGGGTGCCGGCGGCGTCGGGCAAGACGTTCGAGACGCGCAACCCAGCGACCGGCGAGCTGCTGGCCAATGTCGCCGAAGGCGATGCCGAGGATATCGACCGGGCGGTCGCGGCTGCCCGCAAGGCGTTCACCGGCCCGTGGAGCAAGTGGAAGCCGGCGGAACGTCAGATGCTGCTGCTGCGCCTGGCCGACCTGGTCGATCAGCACCTCGAGGAGCTGGCGGCGCTCGATACGCTCGACATGGGTGGCCCGATCAGCCGCACGCGCAACAACCGCCAGCGCGCGCTGGGCATGCTGCGCTACTACGCCGGCATGGCGACCTCGCTGCACGGCGAGACCATCGAGAACTCGCTGGCCGGCGAGATCTTCTCCTACACGCTGAAGGAGCCGGTCGGCGTGGTCGGCGCCATCATCCCGTGGAACGGCCCGCTCACCGCGACCATCTGGAAGATCGGTCCAGCGCTGGCCACAGGCTGCACGGTGGTGCTGAAGCCCGCCGAGGAGGCGCCGCTCACCTCGCTGCGGCTGGGCGAGCTCTGCCTCGAAGCCGGCGTGCCGCCCGGCGTGGTCAACGTCGTGCCGGGATACGGCGAGACCGCCGGCGCCGCCCTGTCGTCGCATCCCGACGTCGACAAGGTGGCCTTCACCGGCTCGCACCTGACCGGGCAGAAGATCATCAAGGCATCGGCCGGCAACCTGAAGCGCGTGTCGCTCGAGCTCGGCGGCAAGTCGCCCGACATCGTCTTCGCCGACGCCGATCTGGATGCTGCGGTGCCCGGCGCCGGCATGGCGGTGTTCGCCAATTCCGGCCAGATCTGCAGCGCCGGCACGCGCCTGTTCGTCGAGAAGAAGGTCTACGAGGAGTTCACCGGCAAGGTCGCCGAGTTCTCGAAGACGCTGCGCGTCGGCAACGGTGCCGATCCCGCCACCCAGGTCGGCCCGCTGGTTTCCTCCGAGCAGCTCGACCGCGTGACCGACTATCTCAGCATCGGCCGCCAGGAGGGGGCCAAGCGGCTGAGCGGCGGTGCCCGCCTGACTGACGGCGAGTACGCCAAGGGCTACTTCGTGCCGCCGACGGTGTTCGCCGACGTGCGCGACGACATGCGCATCGCCCAGGAGGAGATCTTCGGACCAGTGATCTCCGCCATTCCCTTCACCGACATCGACGAGGTGATCCAGCGCGGCAACGCCACGACCTTCGGTCTCGGCAGCGGCGTGTGGACGCGCGACGTCAGCAAGGCGCATCGCCTGGCCAAGGCGATCCGCGCCGGCTCGGTGTGGATCAACTGCTACCAGGCGATGGACCCCGCCGTGCCGTTCGGCGGCTACAAGATGAGTGGCTACGGCCGCGAGAGCGGCAAGCAGCACCTCGAGGAATACCTCAACGTCAAGGCGGTCTGGATCAAGACCGCCTGACCGATGCCCAAGCGGGCCGTGCCAGCGCCTTGAATCTCCTCCCCAACTTCGTTGGGGAGGTGTCGCCGTCACACGGCGACGGAGGGGTCATGGGCCTCAGGCGCAGCCCTCTCCATGACTCATGACCCCTCCGTCCGCGAAGACGCGGACACCTCCCCAGCGAAGCTGGGGAGGAGAAGGAAGTCGCCAAGGCGGACCGCCAGATCAGGCGGCGCGCGCTGGCGGGCCGGCAGCCTCGAGCTCGGCCACCTCTTCATCGGTGAACACGCGACTGCGGGTCAGGAAGCGCACGCCTTCGGGCGCTTCGGCCGAGAAGCCCGAGCCACGGCCGGGTACGACGTCGATGATGAGCTGCGTGTGGCGCCAGTAATCGAACTGTGCGGCGCCGATATAGAATTTGCAGCCGGCGATCTCGCCCAGCAGCACGTCCTGTGGTCCAACCCGGAAATCGCCGACCGGGTAGCACATCGGCGACGAGCCATCACAGCAGCCGCCGGACTGATGGAACATCAGGCCGCCATGCTGCCCCTTCAGGCGCTCGATCATCGCCGCCGCGTTGTCCGTCACCTCGACGCGATTGACCATGGTGTGATTCCTTCGGGAGAATCCTCCCCAGCTCCGCCGGGGAGGCGATGAGTGGCCTAGAAGAATCCCAACGCCTTGGTCGAGTAGCTGACCAGCACGTTCTTCGTCTGCTGGTAATGGTCGAGCATCATCTTGTGGGTCTCGCGGCCGATGCCGGACTGCTTGTAGCCGCCGAAGGCGGCATGCGCCGGATAGGCGTGGTAGCAGTTCGTCCACACGCGACCGGCCTGGATGGCGCGGCCGAAGCGATAGGCGCGATTGCCGTTGCGCGTCCATACGCCGGCGCCCAGGCCGTAGAGCGTATCGTTAGCGATGGCGAGCGCATCGTCCTCGTCCTTGAAGCGCGTCACCGACACGACCGGCCCGAAGATCTCCTCCTGGAACACCCGCATCCTGTTGTGGCCCTCGAAGATCGTCGGCTCGACGTAGTAGCCGTCGGCCAGCTCGCCCTCGAGCTTGGCGCGGTTGCCGCCGGTCAGCACCTTGGCGCCTTCCTGCTTGCCGATATCGAGATAGGACAGGATCTTCTCGAGCTGGTCGTTCGACGCCTGCGCGCCGATCATGGTCGCCGGGTTGAGCGGATGGCCCTGGGCGATCTTCTTCGTTCGGGCGACCGCCCGTTCCATGAACCGGTCGTAGATCGATTCCTGCACCAGCACGCGGCTCGGGCAGGTGCAGACCTCGCCCTGGTTGAGCGCGAACATGGTGAAGCCTTCGAGCGCCTTGTCGAAGAAATCGTCATCGGCGTCGGCGACATCGGCGAAGAAGATGTTGGGCGACTTTCCGCCCAGCTCGAGCGTCACCGGGATGAGGTTGTCCGAGGCATATTGCATGATCAGGCGCCCGGTCGTCGTCTCGCCGGTGAAGGCGATCTTGGCGATGCGCCGGCTCTGCGCCAGCGGCTTGCCGGCCTCGATGCCGAAACCATTGACGACATTGACGACGCCCGGCGGCAGCAGGTCGGCGATCAGCTCCATCACCACCAGGATGCCGAGCGGCGTCTGCTCGGCCGGCTTCAGCACCACGCAATTGCCCGCCGCCAGCGCCGGCGCGAGCTTCCAGGTCGCCATCAGGATCGGGAAATTCCACGGGATGATCTGGCCGACCACGCCGAGCGGCTCGTGGTAGTGATAGGCCACGGTGTCCTCGTCGATCTCGGAGATGCCGCCTTCTTGGGCGCGGACCACGCTGGCGAAGTAGCGCCAGTGGTCGACGACCAGCGGCATGTCGGCGTGCGTGGTCTCGCGGATCGGCTTGCCGTTATCGAGGGTCTCGACCAGGGCAAGCAGCTCGAGATTGGCCTCCAGCTTGTCGGCGATCCTGTTCAGGATGCGTGAGCGCTCCTGGACCGGCGTCTTGCCCCACGCGTCCTTGGCCTTGTGGGCGGCATCGAGCGCCAGCTCGATGTCGGCGGCCGACGACCGCGGCACCTCGCAGAGCTTCCTTCCGGTGATCGGGCTAGGGTTCTCGAAATAGCGGCCGTCGCGCGGCGCCACCCACTTGCCGCCGATGAAATTGTCGTAGCGATCGCGCACGAGCACGTGCTGGGAGATCTTGTCCAGGGCCTGCTGATACATGGTTTCCTCCTGTCGGGCGCCCTCGGGGCTGCCTTGCCGGCGACAGTGCGCGCCGGCCGGACAGGCGTCAACGTTGTATTCGATAGGATATTACGTTGGAGTGACGAAGGTCAGGAACCACGCCGCACCGGCGCCACGATTGTTTCCGCTCTGGCGAACAGGGCGGGATCGATGGCGAGATCCGACGCCGCGGCATTCTCGTCGAGCTGCTGCGGCCGGCTCGCGCCGACGATGGCGGAGGCGACATTGGGCTGGCGCAGCACCCAGGCCAGGGCGAACTGCGCCAGCGTGCAGCCGGCCTCCTGGGCAACCGGCTTCAGCTTCTGGACGGCCTCGAGGACCGCGGGCGTCAACCACGAGCCCATCATGCCGCCCATCGAACTGCTGGTTGCCCGCGATCCGGCCGGCCGCGGTGCGCCGGGCTGGTACTTGCCGGACAGCACGCCCTGGGCGAGCGGCGACCAGACGATCTGCGAGATGCCCTTGGTGGCGCAGAGCGGGATGACCTGGTCCTCGGGCTGGCGCCACAGCAGGGAATATTGCGGCTGGCTCGACACGAACCGCTCGCTGCCCGGTACTTCGAACGATCTCGTGATCTGCTGGGCCGACCATTCGCTGAAGCCGATGTAGCGCACCTTGCCGGCCCGCACGATCTCGGTCAGCGCCTGCATGGTCTCTTCCGGGGGCGTCGACAGATCGTAGCGATGGCACTGGTAGAGATCGACATGGTCGACGCGCAGACGCTTCAGCGACGCGTCGATCTGCTTCAGGATCTGGGCGTGCGACAGTCCCTGGTCCGTCGCGCTCATCGGGAAGTATACCTTGGTGGCGAGGACGTAGGACTGGCGAGGTCGTCGCGCCAGCACCTCGCCGAGGAAGCTCTCCGCCGCGCCGCGGCCATAGACATTGGCGGTGTCGATGAAGTTGATGCCGAGGTCGAAGGCACGATCGACACAGGCCGCTGCCTGGTCGCGCGCAACCCCGACGCCGTAGGTCAGCCAGGAGCCCAGGGAGATTTCCGAGACGCTGAGGTCGCTGGCGCCGAGCTTGCGGTATTTCATGTCCGTCCGATCAGAAAGTCGTCTTGCCGCGGATCGAGGGGACGGTGGGCGTCACGCCGTCATGTGCGAGACGTTCTTTACGACCGTATAACACAGCAGCCCCTCGACGCCACCTTCGCGCCCGAAGCCGCTGTCCTTGACGCCGCCGAACGGCGTCTCGGCGCTCGAGGCCACGAAGTGATTGATCGAGAGGTTGCCGACCTCGATGCTCTCGGCGAGCTGGTCGGCCTTGTGCGCCGAGTTGGTGAAGGCGTAGCCGGCGAGACCGTAGGGCACCGAGTTCGCCTTCTCGATCGCCTCGTCGAGGGAGCGCACGCGATTGAGCAGGGCCAGCGGGCCGAACGGCTCCTCGCGCATGGCGCGCGCGTCATCGGGCACATCGGCCAGCACCGTGAGTGGGTAGAAATTGCCGCGATTGCCGATGCGGGCGCCACCGGTCATCACCCGGGCGCCCTTGCTCCTGGCATCGGCGACGAGCGTTTCCATCGCGGCGAGTCGCCGCTCGTTGGCGAGCGGCCCCAGTTGGTTGGCCGGGTCGAGCCCGTTGCCGACCTTGAGCGAGGCGGCCTTCTCGGTCATCGCCTCGGTGAAGCGATCGTAGATCGCGTCCTCGACGAAGAAGCGGGTGGGCGAGACGCAGACCTGTCCGGCGTTGCGTGACTTGGCCATCGCCGAGCTCACCGCGCTCGCCACGGGGTCGACGTCGTCGCAGACGATCACCGGCGAATGGCCGCCCAGCTCCATGATGACCGGCTTCATGTGCATGCCGGCGAGGGCCGTGAGGTGCTTGCCGACCGGGACCGAGCCGGTGAAAGTCACGAGCCGCACCGACGGCTGCGGGATCAGGTATTCGGAGATCTCGGCCGGCTTGCCGAACACCAGGTTGAGCACGCCGGGCGGCAGGCCGGCATCGGCGAAGGCCTTCACCAGCTGCACCGCGCCGGCCGGAGTCTCCTCCGACGCCTTGAGGATGATCGAGCAGCCGGCCGACAGTGCGCCGCCGACCTTGCGGGCAGGCGAGCTGGTCGGGAAGTTCCAGGGCGAGAAGGCGGCGACGACGCCGATCGGCTGGCGCAGCACGGAATGGCGCATGCCCGGCTCGCTGGGGATGATCCGGCCATAGATGCGGCGACCTTCCTGCGCATCCCATTCGATGATCTCGCAGGCGCGCAGGATCTCCAGCCGCGACTGCTGGATCGGCTTGCCCTGCTCCAGGGTCATCGCCGTCGCCAGCTCCTCGATGCGCTCGCGCATGAGCTGGGCCGCCTTGAGGATGATTTCGGCTCGCTTCGCGGGCGACGTCCGCGACCACACCTTGAAGCCGCGCCCGGCCGCTTCCAGGGCGGCGTCGAGGTCGGCGCGCGTGGCGTGCGGCACCGTGCCGAGGACGGAATCGTCAGCCGGATTGAAGACCGGCTGGCCGTCGCCGCCCTTCCACTGGCCAGCGATGTAGAGCTGCAGGTCGGGATAGTTCGCCATGATGCGGATCTCCGGTCGACGCCGCCTGTCACAGGCGTCGTATTCGATGCAATATAACGAAAGGCATACTAGCCACCTCGGATGACGCGGGTCCAGCCACGATTGACGGGGGAGGGCGCCCAGAGGTGCTAACTTTTGCTCAAAGAGCACGTCATGCGCTGGGAGCGCGCCACTCCTGGGCGCTAACTTAACTTGCAAAGGGACCTCACCCTGAGGAGCGGTCCGGAAGGCCGCGTCTCGAAGGGTCGGCAACAGAGCGGGTGATGCAACACACTTTCCCAAGAGTCTTCTGTGCGGCCCATCCTTCGAGACGGCCGCTACGCGGCCTCCTCAGGATGAGGATTTTGTTGGGCCTTCGACCAAAGTTAGGCGCCTGTGGGAGGACACCGCCGCGGGACCTTGTTTGGCGCTGGATGGCGTGGAACAGTCGCCCATTGCGACGAGACCAGCCGGGAAATGCCATGGCCCCTCTTGCCTACAGGAAGCTGATGCCCTCATGGGGCGTCGAGGTCGACCACGACCTGTCGCAGCCCCTGACCGACGACATCGCGGGCACGCTGGTCGAACTCTACAACGAGCATCATCTGCTGCTGTTCCGGCGGCAGACCTTCAGCGAGGCGCAGCAGGTCGCCTTCGCCAGGCTGTTCGGGCCGATCTCCCATCGCAGCCCGGCAATGAAGACCAAGGACACGGTCCTGGTGTCCAACGTGGCGCCCGACGGCGTGCTGGGCGACGGCGAGCTGCTGTTCCATTCCGACAACACCTTCTTCCAGCATCCTCTGAAGGCGATCGGCCTCTATGCGATGACGATCCCGTCGATCGGCGGCGATACGCTGTTCTCCAACGCCTGCGAAGTCTACGAGTCGCTGACCGACGAGGTGAAAGCGCGTCTGCGCGAGCTGACGTCGGTGCAGGCCTTCGACTATGCCGGCGACTACAACACCCGCCCCACCCTGGAGGCGATGCCGGCCGACGTGCAGATGGCCCGGCATCCGTTGCTCTGGGCCAATCCGGCCAGCGGGCGAACGGTCCTCTTTCTCAGCGAGCACACGACCCTGCGCCTCGAAGGCGTCGCCGACCGCCAGGAGGAGGACGAGCTGATCGCGCTGCTGCGCCGGCACATCGCCGATCCGCGCTTCTGCTATCGGCACAAATGGACGGTGGGCGACTTCGTGTTCTGGGACAATGTCTGCCTGCAGCACGCGCGCGAGACGTTTGACCGCGCCCAAGCGCGCACCCTGCGCCGCACGCCGGTGCTCGATCCCGACGGCGATCGCCGCTTCCCGCAGTCGCGCGACCTGACGCGCCAGGCGGCGTGAGCCGATGATGGGATGCTTCGAATGACTGGACGCTTCGAATGACTGGACGCTTCGAATGACCGGGCGCTTCGATGGCAAGCTTGCCCTCGTCACCGGCGCGGCGCGCGGCATCGGCGCCAGCATCGCCCAGCGGCTGCTCGGCGAGGGCGCCGAGATCATCGCCATCGACCGCGAAAGCTGCGACGCGACCTTCGCCGGGGCGCCGGCGGGACGCTGGCAGGCGCATCTTCTCGATGTCGGAACTGCCGTCACGGCGGCAACGGTCGAGCGCCTGGTGCGCGAGCGCGGCCGGCCACTCGACTTCCTGGTCAACAATGCCGGCATCGGCGGGGCGCGGCCCCTGGCCGAGACCGAGGAGGCGGACTGGCAGCGCTTTCTCGATATCAACCTCACCTCGGTCTATCGCCTGTGCCGTGTCCTGCTGCCGCATTTCCGGCGGCCGGGCGGGCGCATCGTCAATCTCTCCTCGGTGTTCGGCTTCACCGCCTTTCCCGGCTCGGTCGCCTACTCCGTTGCCAAGGCCGGCGTGGCGCAGCTCACGCGGCAGATCGCGGTCGAGCTGGCGCCGCAGGGCATCACCGTGAACGCCATCGCCCCCGGCGTCATCGAGACGCCGATGACCGAGAAGCGGATCGCGGGTGACGCCTGGTACCGCAAGGCCATGGTCGAGGCGACGCCGCTCGGCCGCGTCGGCAAGCCGGCCGACATCTCGGGCGTGGTGGCGTTCCTGTGCTCGGAGGATGCGGGCTTCATCGTCGGGCAGACCCTGGTCGTCGATGGCGGCTGGCTCGAGTCGAAATACCAGCCGCGCGAGGCGTAGTGGACAACCAGGCCGGCAACAGCTTCTCCTCCCAGGAGATCCTCGACGGCATCATGCGCTGGGCAGCGGTCGAGAGCCCGTCGGTGGCGCCCGAAGCGGTCGCCCGCATGTTCGATCTTGCCGAGCGCGACTTCCGGCAGGCCGGCGCCGCCATCGACAAGGAAGCGGCCGGCGGCGAGTGCGGCCCGATCATGCGGGCGCGATTCGACGGCAAGCAGCAGGGTCCAGGCATCCTGGTGCTGGGGCATCTCGATACGGTCCATCCTGTCGGCACGATCGAGGGACCGCTGAAACTGCGCATCGAGGGCGATCGCCTGTTCGGGCCCGGCGTGTTCGACATGAAGGGTGGCCTCTACCTCGCGCTCTATGCGCTGCGGCGGCTGCAGGCCGAGAGCGGGCAGACTGAGCTGCCGGTCACCTTCATGATGATCCCGGACGAGGAGCTCGGCAGCCCGAACACACGCGCCCTGATCGAGCAGGAGGCGGCGCGCCACAAATACGTGCTGGTGCCGGAGCCGGCGCGTCTCGGCAAGCTGGTGAGCGGCCGGCACGCCTTCGTGCGCTACACCGTCCGCACGCGCGGCAAGCCCGCCCACGCCGGCGCCGACAACGCGGTGGGCCGCAGCGCCATCCGCGCCATGGCGCGCCTGATCGAGACCATCGAGAGCGCCACCGACATGAGCCGGCTGGTCTCGTTCAGCGTCGGCGTGGTCAATGGCGGCCTGTTCGTCAACGTGATCCCGACCGAGTGCACGGCGCAGGTCCTGTGCGTCGCCTCGTCACCCGACAATCTCGCCTATGTCTACGATTTCATGGCGAGCCTGAAATCGCCGATCGACGGCGTCGAGCTCGAGGTCGTCAAGGGCGCCGAACGGCCGCTGTTCCAGGCTTCGCCCGGCACCCTGCAGCTGTTCGAGATCGCCCGGTTGGCGGCGGCCGAACTGGGCATTGCGCTCGAGCACGGCCAGTTCGGCGGCGGCAGCGACGGCAATTTCACCGGCGCGCTGGGCATCCCGACCCTCGACGGCCTGGGTGTTGTCGGCGGCGGCGCCCATACGCTCGACGAGCACCTGGTGATTTCTGCCCTGGCCCCGCGCGCCCGCATCTTCGCGGGGCTGCTGGCGCAGTTGAGGTGATTGCCATGAGGAAAGGTCCCTCGCTGCGCTCGGGATGACAGCTTTGATGTCGCTGCGAGCATGACTGTCATCCCGAGCGCAGCGAGGACCTTTCTCTTACCGCGCCGCCAGCCGGATGACGTTCCATGACGCGGGCGCGAGTGACGCCTCGATGCGGCCGCCCTCCATGCGAAGGCCGGCCAGCGGCGTTGGCGCAATGCGGTCGGGCTGCTGTTTGGTGTTCACCGCCTTGAGATCGGGATCGCAGAGCTGCAACGCCTCGCTCACCGCGAGCCCATCGAAGCCGGCGGCCTGCACGCGAAGCGGCAGCGACTCGGTCAGGCTGCGGTTCAGGGCGAACAAGGTGAGGGTGCCGCCCACATCGTCGTGCACGGCGGCGAGCTTGAGGTAGGGCACGGCCGGCATCGCAAAGAACTCATCGTTCGGGCCGTTGGGATCGTTGTAACGCGTCGCATAGGTCGGCGAATCGATCTGCGTGCGCAGCACACGGCCGCGGCCCAGCCGGCTGAAATGGGCGAAGGGATGGAAGATGGTCTGGCGCCACGCCGGGCCGCCGGTCTCGGTCATGATCGGCGCGATGACGTTGACCAGCTGGGCCAGGCAGGCGGCCGTGACGCGGTCGGCATGATTGAGCAGCGAAATGCAGCAGCCGCCGAACGCCAGTGCATCCTCCATGGTATAGATCTCCTCCAGGATCGACGGCGCGACCGGCCAGCCTTCCTTGATGCGATCGCGCCGGTTGCGCCGCGTGCGATACCAGACATTCCATTCGTCGAAGCTCAGCATGATGCGCTTGGGCGAGCGGCGGCGGGCGGCGACGGCGTCGGCGATCGCCACCACCTCGTCGATGAAATCATCCATCAGGTCGGGGCTCGCCAGGAACGCCGACGTGTTGCCGTCGTAGTTGTTGAGATAGGTGTGCAGCGAGATGTACTCGACGTGATCGAACGTATGCTCGAGCACGGTCTGCTCCCAGGCGCCGTAGGTCGCCATGCGCCGGCCCGACGAGCCGCAGGCGGCGAGCTCAAGCGACGGGTCGATCCATTTCATCATCTTGGCCGCCTCGACCGCGATACGGCCGTACTCGGTCGCGGTCTTGGCCTCCATCTGCCACGGCCCGTCCATCTCGTTGCCGAGGCACCAGAATTTCACGCCGTGCGGCTCGGCCCAGCCGTGCTTGCGGCGCAGCTCGGAAAGCGTCGTTCCCGAGGGGTGGTTGCAGTACTCGACCATGTTGCGGGCGGCATCGCCGGCGCGCGTGCCGAGATTGACCGCCAGCATCGGCTCGATGGCGGTCCTGCGGCACCAGTCGATGAACTCGTTGGTGCCGAACTGGTTAGTCTCGGTCGACATCCAGGCGAGGTCGAGGCGGCGCGGCCGCTCGGCGACTGGCCCGACGCCGTCCTCCCAATTGTAGCCCGAGACGAAGTTGCCGCCAGGATAGCGCATGATGGTCGGCGCCAGCTCGCGCACCAGCGCCATGACATCCTGCCGGAAGCCCTGGGCGTCGGCGCTGGGATGTCCAGGCTCGAAGATGCCGCCGTAGATGCAGCGGCCGAGATGCTCGAGGAAGGCGCCGAACAGGCGGGGATGGGTGGTGCCGATCGCGACATCGCGATGCAGGCGGACGTCGACGTTACGCATGGAAAGCGGCTCCGCTGGACGGGACATCGGGCGAGGACATTGGGCACCCATCATGAGCGACTCGGGCGTGAGCCTTGGCGCATGGCTTCTTCTCGCCGACGCTCGACGCGCCTCTATGTCCCACGTGTCCACGATTTTGTCCCAGGTGTCCCTGGGGGCGAGCTGCTAATGACTGAAGGCGCGCCGCGACGCGCGTCATCCCGGAGCGTCATGCAGGAGCAACATCAGGACCCGCTGATCGAGGAGGCGCTGCGCTGGTTCGGCGTGCTGAAGGACCCGAAGGCGAGCGATGACGATCGTCGGGCATTCTCGCACTGGCTGAAGGAGAAGCCGGAGCACGAGGCGGCATGGCGCCAGGCGCAGCGCGTCTGGATGCGCGTCGGCAAGATCGGTCCGGCCTTCGCCAACAGCCCGCAGGCGACCGTCGTGATCCCGGCAGCCCCGACCGTGACGAAGCGGCCGCCACCGCTGCGCGCCGACCCGGCTTCGAGGCCAGTCGGCTTGCGCCATCCGCCGCCGAAGCGCCGTCGCGGATTGTTGATCGCAGCCGTCGCTGCGGTCTGCGTCGCGGCGCCGGCAGGCGCGCTGCTGTGGCGCCCGGGATTGCTCGCCGACCACGCCACCGCCGTCGGCGAGCGCCGCTCGGTCACGCTGGCCGACGGCTCGAGCGTCGAGCTGGCGGGGGCGTCGTCGATCTCCGTCGACTTCGCCGCCGGCGTCCGCCGCGTCGTGCTGCGCGAGGGCGAGGCCTTCTTCACGGTCGTCGGCGATGCCGATCGGCCCTTCGTGGTCGAGGCCGACGGCACGCGCATCCGTGCCCTGGGAACGTCGTTCGACGTCAAGCTGGGCGACGGCAGCGTGACAATCGCGGTCACCGAGCAGTCGGTCGAGGTGACGGCCGAGGGACGTCCGCCGGTCGTCGTCGGCAGCGGCCGGCTGGTGCGGGCCGGTCGCGGGCTGCCGGGTGACGTGCGCGAGGCCGATCTGGTGATGGTCGAGGCCTGGCGGCAGGACCGGTTGGCCTTTCACGAGACTCCGCTCGGCGACGTTGTCGCCGACCTGCAACGCTACCGCATGGGCCGCATCGTGCTGACCGAGCCGCGGCTGGGCGACATCCCGGTCAGCGCCGCCTTCGAGGCGGGCCAGGCCGACGCCGCGATCGACATGCTCGCCGCCATCTTGCCGATCCGCATCAGGCGTTTCACGCCTCTGCTCGTGGTCCTGTCGCCGCGCAGCTGACCGTACTCATTCTCCTCCCCAGCTTCGCCTCGCAGGGCACCGCCAACTGGTCTACAGATTGCATTGCCCTCGCGTGGGCTCGTGATGGAGAAATGTGCGGTGGCGGCCAGTCCCTTTCATCTCGGTTGGTTCCTGGGCAACAGCTACGGCGTGCATGGATGGAACCAGGAATGGGGCGGCGCGGACGGCGACGACTGGACCCAGCCCGCTCTCCACATCGATCTGGCGCGGGCGCTCGAGCGCGCCTGCTTCGACTATCTGCTGCTCGAGGACTCGCTGTTCGTGCCCGACAATTACGGCGGCTCGATGGAGTTCTATCTCGCCCGCGCCCTGCGCGCGCCGAAGAACGATCCGTTGCCGCTGGTGCCTCTGCTCGCCCAGGCGACGACGCATCTCGGCATCGTGCCGACCATATCCACGAGCTTCTATCCGCCCTTTCTGCTGGCCCGGCTGATCGCCACCCTGGACCTGATGTCGAAGGGCCGCGTCGGCTGCAACTTCGTCACCTCGACCGGCGAGCGTGCCGCGCAGAATTTCGGCCTTGAGGCTCATCTCGAGCACGACCTGCGCTACGAGATGGCCGAGGAATTCGTCGACCTCGTGATCCGGCTCTGGGAATCGTGGGAGGCCGACGCCATCGTTCAGGATCGCGAGGCGGGCGTCTTCGTCGACCATCGCAAGGTCCATACGGTCGACTTCAAGGGCCGCTTCTTCGCGTCGCGCGGACCGCTCAACACGGCGCGGCCGGCGCAGGGTCGGCCCGTCCTGGTCCAGGCCGGCGGCTCGCCGCAGGGGCGGGCCTTCGCCGCCAGGCACATGGATTCGGTGATCGTGGCCGTCAGCAGCATCGCCGAGATGAAGGAATTCCGTGGCGACATGCGCCGCCGGCTCGCCGCGCAAGGCCGCGACCCCGAGAGCTGCAAGATCCTCTATGTCGCCTCGCCGACCCTGGGCGAGACCAACGAGGAAGCGCGGGCGCGCAGCGATCGCCGGCAGGCGCAGCGCGAGCAGTTCCCCGCTGTCACCCTGGCGATGATGGGCAGCCTCACCGATATCGATTTCTCCACCTTCGACCTCGACACCCCGCTCGGCGAGCTCAGCACCAACGGCCAGCAGGGCACGCTGAAGCGCTTCCTGGCACAGGGCCGCACCTTGCGCGAGATTGCCGCCAACTACCGCTATGGCTACGAGGATCTCGTCGGCACGCCCGAGCACGTGGCCGGCGCCATGGCCGAGGTCATGCAGGAGGTGGGCGGCGACGGCTTCGTGTTCACCGGGCCGTTGACGCGCCGCTATCTCGCCGAGATCACCGACGGCGTGGTGCCGATTCTGCAGCGCCGCGGCCTGGTACGGACCGCCTATGCGCACCGGCATTTCCGCGACAATCTTTTCGCCTACTGAGTGCGCCTGCGATTTGATCGCGTGCCCGAGCCCTTATTCTGTCATCCTGAGCGGAGCGAAGGATCTCATCGCCAGAGGTTCCACAGTACACTCTTGCATGCGGCGATGAGGTCCTTCGCTCCGCTCAGACGACAGCAAAGAGAAAATCTTGAGGACACCGGTGAGCGATACCGTCGCACTGAAGGTCATGGCGCAGCAGGCGATCGATGCTGCGGCACCCGGCCTGTTCGACATCAGCAATCGCATGCATGCCGAGGTCGAGCTGGCCTTCGAGGAGGAGAAGGCGCAGGCATGGCAATGCGCCGCGCTCGTCGCTGCAGGCCTGTCGGTCGAGCAGGGGCTGGGCTCGCTCAAGACCGCCTTCCGGGCAAGCCGGCGCGCCGGCCGGCCCGGCCCGCGCATCGCCTTCCTCTGCGAGTATGATGGGCTGCCGGTCTACGGCCAGAGCTGCGGCCACAACGTGGTGGCGGCGGCGGGCGTCGGCGCGGCGATCGGGCTCGCTGGCGTGATCGACCGGATCGGCGGCGAGGCAGTGGCGCTCGGCACGCCGGGCGAGGAGGGCGGCGGCGGCAAGAACATCCTGCACCGCGAAGGCTTCTTCGATGGCCTCGACGCCATGATGCTGGTCTATCCCGGCATGGACAACATCGCCCATTCGCGCACCGTCGGCGCGATCCGCGTGCCGGTCGCCTATCACGGCAAGGCGGCCCACGCGGCGGCGCGCCCGGAGCTCGGCATCAATGCCCTCGATGCCCTGCTGGCGGCTTTCAATGGCATCAACGCGCTGCGCCAGCAGCTTCCCGCCGATGTGCGGGTGCACGGCATCATCACCAAGGGCGGGACCCTGCCGCAGGTCATCCCCGATCACACGACGGCGGTGATCACCGTGCGCGCCAACGATGCCGCCACCCTGGCACGCGTCATCCCGCGCATCGACGCCTGCCTGGTCGGTGCGGCCGAGATGACCGGCGCGCGGCTGGAGCGGACCTGGCCGGAGAAGCCAGGCCGCGAGCTGCTCAGCAATGCTGCGCTGGCGGGAAGCTTCGAGCGCAACCTGCAGGCGCTCGGCCGGGCAACGCGGCCGCGCGACGAGCTGTCGGGCGCGTGGTCGGGCGACACCGGCAACGTCAGCTGGTTCGTGCCGACCATCCAGCCGCAGATGGCGATGACCGGCCGCGATGTGCCGCCGCACAGCCACGAATTCCACGCCGCCTCGGTCGGTCTGGCCGCCGAGCGCTGCATCCTCGACTCGGCCAAGGCGATGGCAATGACCGCGATCGACCTGATCGTCGATCCGACGTTGCTGGCAGCGGTCAAGAAGGAGTTTGCCGAGGCGAGTGCGCCCAGGGAGCTCTCTAGAGCGTGATCTTCTTGGATTAGATCGCCGCCCTTTAGGGCGACGTCCAAATCTTTGTCGTCCTGAGCGCAGCGAAGGACCTCATCGCCGTCTGCACGGGAGCACTTTGACATCCCTGGCGATGAGATCCTTCGCTGCGCTCAGGATGACAGAACAGATGCCGGATTGGTTCCACGTAGGCCAATCATGCTCCAGCGATTGGCTCAGGCGAGGAAAGACTTCTCCAGCCGGTCGAACAGCTCGCTGCCGCGCTGCACCAGGTCATAGGGCTCGCCGTAGAGCAGCCAGACCGCGGTCAGCTGGCACATGCCGCCCATCAGCATCGACATCGCGAGGTAGGGGTCGAGGGACTTGTCGTAGGCGCCGGCCTCGATCGCCCGGCCGACCAGGTCGACGTAGCGCAGGGCGTAGCGGTCGACGGCGCGGCGGATGCGCGCCTGCCTGACCGCGGCGCTGGGCCAGATCTCCAGGAAGAAGACCCGACCCCAGTCGGGATTGGCGCGGATATAGGCGAGGTTGGCGGCGAAGATCGCGCGCAATTGTGCCCTGGGATCGGCGGGGCAGCTCGCCGACTCGTCGCTCAGTTGCTCATAGAGGGCGCGGTAATTCTCCTCGGGGACGGCTGCCAGGATATCCTGCTTGTCCTTGAAGTAGTCGTAGAGGCTGGTGAGCGGCACGCGCGCCAGCCGGGCGATGTCGGTAAGCGAGGTCTGGGCGACGCCCTTGCGGCCAAACAGGCGGGTTGCCGCGCCGACGATCCGCTCGCGGCGCTCCTTGCTGCGCTGCTGCTTCAGCTTGAGCCTGGGCGCCGCCATCTCAGCCGAGCTTGATCGAGATTTCGAGGCCGCCTTCGTGCGACAGCATCACCGAGCGGAAGCCGTTCTTGGGGTCGCGCACCAACGCCGTGTACGCCGCGTACTCGCGCTCGTAGAGCTGGACATTGTCGCAGACCACCATGGCGCCGACACGAAGTTGTGGTCCCACCACGTCGATGACCGGCCTGACCAGCGGGATCCAGCTGTCGAGCAGCAGGAAATCGACCGGGCCGCCGGCCTGCTTCAGGGTCTCGCGTGCATCGCCGACCCGCACGTCGACGAAGTCGGCGAGGCCCGCGTCGGCGACGTTGGCCTTGGCGACACTGGCCTTGGTCGGCTCGATCTCGGTGCCGATCACGACGCCGTCGCCGCCATGCTCGCGGACGGTGTCGCGCACCGCCGCCGCCAGGTAGATGGTCGACACGCCGAACGAGGTGCCGAACTCGACCACGCGGCGTGCCTTCAGCGAGCGGCACAGCATGTAGCAGAGGTCGCATTTCTCGGGATCCAGCGCCACGAACTTGTCGCGCACGAAGTCCATGTCGACCCGCGAGGCGGGATCGGTATGCCGCGTCGCCTGCTGCTTCTTGGCGTCGTAGTAGCGGCGCATGTCGGCATTCTGTCGGCGGGCCTCCTCGTCGAGGCGCGCCAGCACGGCATCGGCGCGTGGATCACACAATACGGATTTCATTTGCATCACTCCCCTGTGTTTTCGAGCTCGTCGTCTTGCGGACCGCGAGCGTCTTTCTCCTCCCCAGCGGTGCTGGGGAGGAGAAGGCGCTCGCGGTCGGGAAGACCATGATCAAACCGGCGCGTTGCGGCGGTCGGCTTCGCGGAACAGGTCGCGGGCGACGATGCGGCGCATCATCTCCGAGGTGCCGTCGAGGATGCGGACCACGCGGGTCTCGCGCCAGATGCGCTCGATCGGCTCGTCCTTCGAATAGCCGGCGCCGCCGAAGATCTGCAGCGTCGTGTCGGCGACACGCTGCACCATGTCGGCGCCGATCAGCTTGGACATCGCGGCGGCGCGCGTGCGCGCCGCGGCATCGTCGCGGTCGTAACGCCAGGCCGCCTCGTAGGCGACGAGGCGCGCGCCGTGCAGGGCGGCCGCCATATCGGCCAGCATCCATTCGACGCCCTGGTGCTCGCGCAGCTGCTGTCCGAACGTCCGGCGTGACGAGGCGCGCGTGATCGCCAGCTCGAGCAGGCGCTGGGCGGCGCCGACGCAGTAGGCGCCCCAATGGGTGCGCCCGGCATCGAGGCAGCGCATGGCCAGCGCGAAGCCCCACCCCTCGGCGCCCAGCCGGTTCGCTTCGGGCACGCGGCAGTCCTCGAAGATCAGCTCGGCGTGATGCGAGCCGCGACCGGCCGCCATCTCGATGATGCGGCCGACCGTGAGCCCCGGCGTGCCGGCTTCGACCACGAAGGCCGCGATGCCGCGGCTGCCGAGCGCCGGATCGAGCGTGGCGAACACGGTGAAGAGCCCCGCCTCGGGCGCGTTGGTGATGTAGATCTTGCGGCCGTTCAGCACGTAGTGGCCCGCACCGTCGCGCCGCGCCGTCGTGGCGAGGCGGGCGGCATCGGACCCGGCGTCTTCCTCGGTCAGGGCGAAGGCGCCGATCGTGCGGCCCGACGCCAGCTCGGGCAGCCAGCGGCGCTTCTGCGCCTCGCTGCCGGCGAACTCGATCGGCTTGGAGCCGATATGCACGTTGACGCCGCACAGGTAGTAGAAGGCGGTGTGCGCCTTGGCGATCTCCTCGACGGCGAGGCAGCTTCCCAGCATGGACAGGCCGAGCCCGCCATAGGCAGCCGGCGTGTTGGTGCCGAACAACCCCATGCGGCGAAGCCCGTCCAACGATTCGGCCGGCACCATGCCGGTCGCCTCGATCGCCGCATCGTGCGGCTGCAGCTCGTCGCGGACGAAGGCCCGTACGCGTTCCTGCCAGCGGACGAGATCGGGAGACAGGTTGAAGTCCATGCCTTGGCCAAAAGTCGAATGTTCTTCGAGAAAAGTTGATGCGCCGGAACACCGATGTCAAGCTGGCCGCCCGTTCCCCGGAGGCGTCGTGATCCAGAGCCAGATGCAGGACGTTCCGTTGACGCCCAACCTCGTGCGCGAGCGGGTCGGACGGCTCTATCAATACGGGCACGATCGACAAGCCTACCTTGCGGAACCTCTGAAGCGCGGGGTTCGTCGAGACAGTTCGGTCGCGCGCGAGCCTCCAATTTTGCAAATGACAATCGTTCGCATATCCGGCAATGTGCCACCATGCCCGACAGTTTCCACTCCCAAGAGTTCCGCCACGCCACCCTCGACCACCTGCTGGCCCGGCGGTCGCTGGGCCTGTTGCAGGACCCTGCCCCTCAGGGCGCCGATCTTGATCTGATCCTCCAGGCCGGTCTGCGCGCGCCCGATCACGGCCGCATGCGGCCGTGGCGCTTCGTCACCATCCGCGGCGACGCCCGCGTCGCTTTTGGCGAATGCCTGGCCGCCGCCGCTGCAAAGCGCGACCCTGAGGCGGCCGCGGCCCTGGGCGAGCGGGGACGCGCCTGGGTGCGACGCACGCCGTTGCTGATCGCCGTCGGCGCGATCGTGAAGGATGGCAAGATCCCCGCGTTCGAACAGGTGCTGTCGGCCGGTGCCGCTGCGATGAACATGCTGAATGCAGCCCATCTGCTGGGTTACGGTGCCATGTGGGTCACGGGCGCCAACGCCTATGATCCCAATGTCAATACGCTGCTTGGTTTCGAGGCGCCGTCACGGCTCGTCGGCTTCCTCACGATCGGGACGCCCGCTCCGTCGCCGACACCCTTGTTGCCGCGGCCGGAGCTTTCCGCTCACGTGATCGACTGGCGACCGCCAGCCGAATAGCGGCTTCCCGTTCGAAATCCCGGACAGGAGAAAACGGCCAGCCGGCGCAACTGGTCTCAGGGCCACGTCGTTCTGTCGGCATGCAGCCGAAACCCGATCTGCAAACGGTGGTGATGTGCCTGTCCAAGCTCGAGGTACAGATCGGCGAGCAAAAGCTGCTGGTCGAGGTCCTGCGCGAGCTAGGTGACGCGACCGAGGCGGACAAGGCTGCGTCGCGACTTGCCTATCTCGAAGAATCGTACGGTGCGGTCGTGCTTTATCGGGACTTGCTCCAGGAAGAGCTGAACAAGAAGCGTCGTGTGCACTGACCGGCCACGGAACGGTCACACGGCGGCGAGCCGGCGGCGGACCTTGGCGAGAAACTGCTGGCGAGCGTCGTCGTCGGCATGGTCCATGTCGTATTGCGCCAGCCAGAATGACTTGACGCCGCGGGCGCACATCGGCTTCACGCCGCGCATCATGGCCTTGCGACCGGGATCGCCGGCGATCACCCGAACAAACCACCAGGGAGAACCGTAGGTCGTCACCACGCCGAACAGCCGAATGTTGTGCAGGTTCGGCTCGAGGTGCTTGTCCGTGGCGTCGTATACGAAGGCGGTACCCGGCGCCCAGACGCGATCGATATAGCCTTTCAGGACGGCGGGCATGGCAAACACCAGTGCGGGTAGCAGAACACGATGCCGTCGATCTTCCGCAGCGTGTCGACGTAGGCCGCGACCGCATGGTCGTCATAGTCGTTGCGCATGTATGAGCGGCGCTCGCTTGCCGTCATCGCCGGCTGGAAACCCTCACGATAGAGGTCGGTGGCGATGACCTCGTGCCCGCCGTCCCGGAGCGCGTCGACGATGGCGCCGTAGAGGGCGTGATCGAAACTCTCCGTCAGGGGATGGCAATGAACGACCTGGATCAGCATGGCCAGCCGATGTCACGCGGTGAGGCAGGACCCGACGTCGTCAACAACCGATCCCGGGTTCGCAGCCGGTTCCGCGCGCGACGGGGAACGGGTTGTCGGAGGATGTCGATAGCTGCGTGCGTGCCGCCTCGCCGGCACGCTGGGCAATGGCCATGACAATGGCGAACGCCACAGCCACGACAAGCACCGGGACGTACCATTGGCCGTACCATTTGTCTGTATCGTGAGGACCATCCATTCTGTTGCTGACAACGGAGCGAAGGAAAAGGCGTTCCCACAATTCCGCCACTTTTTGCCGTCGCCGTCGCCGTCCTTGAACTAGGCCGCGAGGTCGGCCTCCTGCTGGTAGCTGCCACCCAACGCGGCACATGGCTGCTCCAAAAACAGGGTGGAGGTGGAAGACGGATCGCAACGTCGATCGCTAGACCGGCGTTGCGGGCCCACCGAACGAACCGCAACCGGTCATTTTTCGCACCGTTTGGCAGAAGGGGCATCGGACAATCCGTGCCCGGCATTTCCAGGAGGTGCACCATGGCCTATCCTCGCGACGACGACCGCCGGCGTGACCGCAACGCGCGCACACGCGCCCGTCTGCAGCGGCGCGACGTCGACAATGCGATGGGGGCGTCGATGCGCGGTGACGACAACGACGAGGAGCGACTGCAAGGCTGGCGCCAAGGCCGTCGCGAGGCCTTCCGTGACCACGAATGGGGTCGAACCGGACGCCGCGGGGATCCCGACGAGTTTGCGGGCGAGCCTCGCCCTGCTGTCCCGCCTGGACGTGACTATGGCGGATTCGGCGGGCGCGGCTACGGAACCGGGCACGATCGCGACTATGGCTATGGCATTCGAGGAGCTGGTGGAAGAGATCAGCGGCGTCAAAGCCGTTCAAAACAACCTGCGCGTCAAGCCGCCAACGTGACGTTCAAGAAATGAAAGATCCTTTGCTACGCTCAGGATGGCTGACAAGCCGCTTCGCTCAACACGATTGACAGGCGACCCTCCGGATCGCTGTTGAGGGTGAAGCAGTCACGCCCTAATTCAGCACGCGCGGCAAGTCGGCGAACGCGCTCTCGCCGGCGTCCAGCCAGGCGCGGCGCTGCAACGGGGCGTCCATTTGCGTGGGCAACGGCGGCCCCAAGTGGAAGCCCATCCTGCTTAGCACCTCGATCGCATCTGAGCTGTCGGCCGCAACGATGTTCTCCAGCTCGCCGAACTCGGTCAGCATCTCGTCGACCACCAGCCGGGAGGAATCGGCCAGATCCTGGCGGTCCTGCTCATCGGATTCGACCAGCATCATCCAAAGGCGCCCGGTCTCGGGATGATCAGGGGCGGGCACGACGCCCCACAGCGCGGCCGGCGTTCCGGCCAGATCCCTTGCCGCCCACAGTTGCCGGCTGAAGGCGCAACTCCGCAGCAGGTGATTGACGGCGGATGATGCGCCACCATTCTCCGACATCTTGTTGGCGATATGAGCGACGTCCGCCGCCGTCGCCGCTTGCACCGTGTAGCGCATCGTTCGCTCGCTTTCTGCTGCTGCAACCAGTCCTGTCGATTCAATGGCCGGGACACCGAGCGGTTGCGATGAGAGCATCATGACCCGCCGTCGAGAGCTTTGCCGATTCTGCGCTTTGCTAATTCTGCGCCCTTGTCTGAAATCGCCGGACCTTCTCTGAAATCGCCGGACCTTCGAATCGCAAGGTTCATGCCGAAGCAGACGTATCCAGGCACCATTGTATTTAGAGACGAGCGGTCTTGAGCGGCGGTCGGCGAACGGCGTCGCTGCTTCGGCGCGTCACCTTGACGATCTCGCCCCACAGCTTGCCGTTCGGGATGACGACGCGCACGCCGTCGGGCGCCTCGAGCTCGCTGTAGAAGACGTTGACGATGACGATCCTTCCTTCCGCTCCGCCGGTCGCAATTTCATCGCCGATGTGGAACGGGCGGAAGACGACCAGCATGATGCCGGCCGCGAAATGGCTGAGCGTGCCTTGCAGGGCGAGCCCGACCGCGAGCCCGATCGCCCCGAAGGCAGCAATGAAGCTGGTGGTCGCGATGCCGAACGTCGTCAGCACGGCAACGAACGTAAAGGCGAGCGTTGCATAGCGCGCGGCATTGGCGAAGAACAGGACCAGGGTTTGGTCCATATTGCGGACCTTGCCGCACAGGCGCTCGATCAAACGGTACAGCAACCGCGACGCCATCCAACCCGCGATCAGAACCGCGATCGCGCCAACGACGCGTAGCCCATAGGTCGTGATCAGCGTCAGCAATGTGCTGACGGCTTGCTCTGCTTCAAGAGTCATCGGTACGCCCATCCCCTTCGAGCAACGCTAACGCCGGCCAGGTTGGCGAGGTTGCGGCAAGGGAGGGTCGATGGCTGAATGAAACCTTCTCGCAAGATTCCGGAACTGCACAACTCTCGGCCCGTAGGAAGGTTGCTGGCCCTTTTTTGTGGTCATCAGGATGTTGCAACCAAGTCACACCTTGCGGCGTTAGTAGGGCATGAAAATCCCCGGACCCCGCGTACTGCAGGCCAAGCAGAGGCTGTCGTCTGAATTGGCCGCGCTCAAGGAGCTGGCGCTCAGCCGCCGCGCAGCGTCCTTGAAGCAACAAATGCACAAGCTCGCTCAACTGCGCCAGATTGAAGGAGATATTAGTGACTTGCGGAGACGGGCTCTGGCGAAACGTAGCGTCGCGCAGTTGGCCGACTGATGTGCACTCGCGGGCCGGACGCCACTCCGGCTGGCCATGGTTCGCTACCTACGCACCGTGAGGTCATGGCCGCTAGCTGACGGATTTCCGCTTCGAGGGGCCCATTTTATTGTCCTCCCTGCCCCGGCTCCCGTGCGTGAGCTGCGTGTCTGCGTTCCACGCCGCCGCGAGAATTTGATTCTACACTAACAATGTAGACTGTTCCGTGTGGAAAAAAGGGCCAAGGCGCGACGCCCGCAAAGCTCCTTCAGGGTCATTCCGGCGTGCAGGCTGACAGGCTGAAAATTCTCCAGCACGTCGAAAAGCGTCCCGGACGACGCCAGATCGAGGCGCAGGTCAGGCCATTCGAGCTTAAGGCAGGGGCCAGTTCCATCGACCTGAAGGCCGGTCGGCAGGCGCGGGACGAGGACCAGCACAAAATCCGCGCCGGCACGCCGGCAGAAAGCCAGGGCGGCATCCGCCCCAAAGCCTTCGATGCGAACAGGTTCGTAGGTTCCGTGGATGAAGGGATCAGGCCATGCGCGGCGCAGCGACAGGGTGCGGAGGATCAGGTCCTGCTTCAGGGCGCCGTTGCGCCATGACGATGGTCTGGCCTGGTCGATCGATTGCATGCGGGTCGGATAATCGACCGGTCGGCGATTGTCCGGATCGACCAGGCTGAAATCCCAATATTCGGTGCCCTGGTAGAGGTCGGGAACGCCCGGCGCGGCGAGCTTGATCATCACCTGGGCCAGGCTGTTGACAGCGCCGGCCGGTGCGATCGACTGCACGAAGGCAAAGATCTCCTCGAGCAACGGACCTGGGTCGGCACCCCCGACCAGCCTCATGGTCAGGGTCCGGGCGGCCGCTTCGTAGCGCTCGTTCGGGGCGCTCCAGTCACTGGCGAGCTTGGCCTCGCGCAGCGCCTTCTCCTGCCATGCGGCAAGCCGGCCCGCGAGCTCGGCGCGTCCCGACGCGTCCGTCAGGGCGAGGTCCAGGGGCCACGCTCCCACGACCATCTGCAGCAGCATCGCGAGGTCGGCGGCGGTCGGCATGCCATCGCGTCGGAGAGGGTCGAGTGCCGTGGTCCAGCGGGCCAGCAAGCGCGTCCATTCGGGCGCGCGCTCGCTCAGCACCGCCAAGCGCGCCCGGACGTCCTCGCCGCGCTTGTGATCGTGCGTCGCCGTTGCCAACAGGCCCGTCGGCTGGCGCTGCATCATGTGGCGATGGAAGGCGTCCGGCGAGAGGCTGAACTGGCGGATATCGAAGCCGACGTCGTTGCGCGAGAGCAGCGGACCGTAGCGATAGAACGCCGTATCCTCGACTGCCTTGGCCGCGATCGGTGCGCTCAGCTGCTGGAAACGCCGCAGCGGCGCGATCATCGGACCGGGATCGCGGAACCATCTCTCGAGGGTCGCCAACGTGAACGCATCGTTCGGCAGGACGGACTGCCGGGCGCCGGCAAATGCCACGTCGACCGCTGCGCCATCGTCCGGCGTTCCGTAACCGCGATAGACCGGGAAGTGGACCAGCAGAAGCTTCAGTGTCCGGCGGAGCGACGGCCGCGAGAGATCGGTCATGCAGGCGGCGCGCTCGAAGGCGACAGCGCAGGCCTCGAGCGGCGCGGCGAAGCTGCGGGCGATGATTTCCTGGCGGGCGAGTTTCTCCTCGGCATCGAAATCGCGAGAACGGCCGCTGAGCGCCGCCCAGGAATTCTTGAGAACGGCCTCGCCGGCCGCGTCGTGCTGCAGCGCGTTCACCTGATCCATGAACTCGTAGCCGGTCGTGCCGTCGCAACCCCACGACGACGGCAGGAGCTCGCCCTGCATCAGGATCTTCTCGACCACGATGTACGGGCGCGACGGATCGGCGGCGTCGAGACGCTGGCGCAATCGCTGGCAGTAGCCGGCCGGATCGGCGAGGCCGTCCACATGGTCGACCCTGACGCCGTCGATCATGCCCTGGGCATAGAGGAGCGCGGGCAGGGCATGCACGCGTTCGAAAGTCTCAGGATCCTCCATGCGCAGGCAGACCAGCTCGTTGATATCGAAGAAGCGCCGCCAGTTGATGCGATCGCCGGCGGTCCGCCACCAGGCGAGCCGGTACGGTTGCTGCTCGAGAAGCGTCGTCGACAGCGTCCCATGCCCTTGTAGCGGCAAGGTCGTCGCGCCGTGGCGCAGTCCGCGGCTGCCGTCGGCGCGCGTGACGATGTCCAGCTCGCCCGACGACAGCGCATCCGACAGGGGCTGGGTCAGCCAAGGGAGAAGCACCTTGTCGCGCAACAGCGGATCGTCGCCCTCCCAGTCGATGTCGAAGGCATTGGCGTAGCGGCTGTTGCGGCCGTAGGTCAGAACATCGAGCCACCATGGATTGTCGAGGCTGGCGGCCAGATGATTGGGCACGATGTCGATGATCACGCCGAGGCCGTGGCGCTGCGCGGTGCCGACCAGTTGCTCGAAGCCGGCGTCGCCGCCGAGCTCTGGATTGATTCGTGACGGATCGATGCCGTCATAGCCATGCATCGAGCCCGGCCGCGCCATCGCGATCGGCGAGGTGTAGAGGTGGCTGATGCCCAGGCGGGCGAGGTAGGGGACGATCGCCGCGGCGTCGGCGAAGGTGAATGCCTTGTGCAGCTGAAGCCGCACGGTTGCCCGCGGGATCACGCGCGATGTTTCGCGATGAGGGCGAGACGGCGCCGGGCCGCGGGCCCGCTGAGGAGATCGGCGGCCGGCATGGCATAGCGCCGCCGCCAGTTGGGATGCTCGTCGATCGTACCGGGCAGATTGGGTGGGTCGACCAGGCCCAGCACATCCTCCAGCGGCACCAGCGCCAGCGCATCGGCCGCTTCGGCAACGAACCCGACGGCCGCATCGACGACGGGCTCGGCGTCGAGCGGCGGCTGCGATGAGCCGGCGACGCCCGCATCCTCGAAGGCCTGCCACAGGTTGGTGCGGTCCGCCTCGCGCTGGCTCGCCTCGTCCTCGCCAAGGCCGGCCAGGTCGCGTCGCAGCTCAAGATCGGCACCACGCCACCAGCCGGCAACGGTCGGCAGGTCGTGCGTCGTCGTCATGGCAACGGCTTCGGGACGCCATTCACGCGGTGCCAGGAAGCGCCGGCCGTCGCGCTGGAACCACAGGACGTCCATGCCGGCGATGCCGGCGGCGCGGCAGCGCCTGCGAAACGCCGGCGGCACAGTGCCGAGATCTTCGCCGATGACGATGGCGCCGTGACGATGCGATTCGAGCGCCGCAAGGCGCAGCAGATCGTCGAGCGGGTAGCTGAGGTAGGCGCCCTCTGTCGGGGAGGCACCGTCGGGCACCAGCCACAGGCGCATGAGACCCATGGCGTGATCGATGCGCACGCCACCCGCATGGCGCAACGCAGCGCGCAGGGTCGCCACGAAGGGGGCGAAACCCTCCGCGAGCAGCGTCTCCGGCGAGAAAGTCGTCAGGCCCCAATCCTGGCCGCGCGGATTGAACAGGTCGGGCGGTGCGCCAATCCTGAGGCCGAGGAGATAGTCCTGTGGTCGCGTCGCGACGTCGCTGCCGGCCGGATCGAGGCCGACCGCCAGGTCGCTGATCAGGCCGATCCGCATGCCGGCGTCGCGACAGGTCCTCTGAGCGGCGGCGAACGCCCCCGTGGCGAGCCATTGCAGGAACAGGGGAAACTGTGGCGATGTCGGTTGCAGCGCGCGCGCCGTCTCGAACTCGGCATGCCGGCGCAGGGGTTCCCCGCGATCCTGGACGAAGCGCTGGAAGTCTCGGGCAAGGGGTGAATCCTGACGCAACTCGTCTTGGGCAAAGTCGTCGAACAGCTGACGCAGCAGGCAATACTTGGCATTGCCGGCCATCGGCCAATCGATCAGACGATCGGCCGGTGCGGCGGCTGCGTCCGTGGCGGCCTTGCTTACTCGCTCGCGGCCCAGGACCGCCGCCGGATCGATGAGAAGAGGATTGAGGAACAGCCGCGACGACGGCGAGTAGGGACTGAAGCGCGTCGGATCCTCGGGAAAGAGGCTGTGCGTCGGGCTCAGCGCCACGGCATCGGCGCTATGCCGGGCGGCGGATGTCGCCAGGTCGGCAAGCGCCGTCGTATCGCCGATGCCGCCATCGCCGTCGCGGCTGAGGCTGTAGAGCTGAACCGACAGGCCCCACGGCCGGCGATCGTGCACGAGATCAGAGACTGTCAGGCAGCGTCGGGGAGCGACGGCGATCGGGTGTTCATGCCCGCCGATAAGCAGGCGATGATAGCCCGTCCTGTCGAGGGCAGGCAGGCGGCCGGCGTCGAGACGCAAGCTGTCGCGCGAGCCGTCCTCGTAGACGATCTCGGCCGAGGCGTCCTGGTACGGCTGAGGCAACGAAAGCCGCATGCCTGCGGTGGCCGTCAGCAGGCGCGCCGCTGCGCGCTGTCGGGTCAACCGCTCGAAACTTTCACGGCGCTGGCCGGCGGAGGCGCAGGGCAGGCCGAGCGCCGCCAGGATGTGTCGCAGCGTCCCGATGCCGACATGGCGGCGGTGCGAACCGGCATCGGTCCAGGAAACGGCAAGGCCGGCGCGACGGGCCAGATCGCGGACCGGGGCGTCGCTCATGACGGCGGGGTGAGAAAGGCCACGGTGCTGCGGGCCTGCAGGGTGCTTTGCGACAATGCACCCGCTCGTGATTCGTAGAGCGGTGCTGCTCCGGGGCCAGTGAAGTCGCAGGCCTCCGTCGCAAGATTGGCGGCGATCGTCAGCACCGAACCGTCGCCCAGGCGCCAGCGTGCGAATACGGCGCCGGGGCCTATCGCCTGAGAGTCGAGCGCGCGCGCACCGTCCAGCTTCGGCGCCAACATGCGATGGCGCAGCGTCAGCAGCGTGCGGTAAAAGCCGTCGTCTCCGACCCCCGGCAAGCGGCAACGATCGAAGGTTTCGCGCGCGTTGGGATCGCTGAGCTCTGCGCTCGCGAATCCCGCGAAGTGGCGGAACTCATCCCGCCTGCCTTCCCGCACGGCGGTCGCCAGCTCGCCGTGAAAGTCGGTGAAGAAGAGAAAGGGCCGCTCTTCGAACGTTTCCTCGCCCATGAAGATCAACGGGATGCTGGGCGCCAGCAATTGGAGCGCCACCGCCGCCTCGAGAGCCTCGCGGTCGACGAGGCTGGCGAGCCTGTCGCCAAAGGCACGATTCCCGATCTGGTCGTGATTTTGCAGGAACACGACGAACTTCGTCGGCGGCAAATCGGCGCTCGGCGTGCCGCGCGGCTGGCGGTCGCGATGGACCGACGGATCGCCCTGGTAGGCGAAGCCTTCCTTCAGACAGCGCGCGAGGTGGCGCGTGGCATCGATGTAGTCCCTGTAATAGCCGTCGCGCTCGCCGGTCAGCAGGACGTGCAGGGCGTGATGAGCATCGTCGTTCCACTGCGCCGTGAAGTCGCGGCGCAGATGGCTCGCCTCGTTGCCGTCATGTTCCAGCACCAGATGGACATGGCGTCCCGGCTCGACCGACGACCGCACCTCGGCGGCCATCTCGTCCAGCCAGTCGGGCTCGCTGATGGCGTGGACGGCGTCAAGCCGCAGGCCATCGAAGCGATACTCCTGCACCCAGTGGAGCGCGTTCTCGGCAAAGAAGCGGCGGACCTGCGGCCGGCGGAAATCGATCGCCGGCCCCCACGGCGTCCGCAGATCGTCGCGAAAGAATTGCGGCGCGTAGCTCGTCAGATAGTTGCCGTCCGGCCCGAAGTGATTGTAGACGACGTCGAGGAACATCATCATCTGCAGCTCGTGCGCGGCATCGATCAGCGCCTTGAGCTGGTCCGGCGATCCGTAGGCGCGATCAGGCGCGAACGGCAGGACACCGTCGTATCCCCAGTTGCGCGTGCCGGAGAAATCGCTGACGGGCATGAGCTCGACGGCAGTGATTCCCAGCGCAGCCAGCCGCGGCAGCGCCGCCTTGACGCCGTCGAAGCCGCCGAACAGGCCGGCGTGCAGCTCGTAAAGCACGCAATCCCGCCACGGGCGACCGCGCCAGCCGGTGCTGCGCCAGGCATATCGATTCGGGTCGACCACCAGGCTCGGTCCGTGGACATCGTCGGCCTGTGCGCGCGAGGCCGGATCGGGCACGGCGAGGCCGTTCGGAAGGCGGTAGCGATAGCGTGCGCCCGGCCCGCAGGCGGCTTCGGTCTCGAACCAGCCGTCGCCGCACGCCGTCATGGCGAGGGCCGGCTGCCCGTCGACCTCGAGGTCGACCTCGTGGAGCGCCGGCGCCCACAGCCGAAATCGCGTGCGGGCGGCGTCGAGCACCGTCGTCCCGAACGAGAGCGCCGTCATGTGTCGTCGTGTCCAATGATGCTGCGGACCAGCAACACGCTGCGCGCTTTCACGGTGACGCGGTCGCCGGCGAGATCGTGCTCCGGCTCGTGAGGCGCCGCGCTGTCGATCAGGAGGCGGACGGGCAGCGGCTTTGGAATGCGGAATTCGCGATCCTCCGCATCGGAATTGAAGAAGCAGGTCAGGATGGTCACGCTGCCGTTGTCGCGGCCGGCGCGGCGCAACGTCAGCAGGTGTGCCAGCGGATTGTTCCAGGCATCGTGCGACAAAGGGGCGGCGTTCTCGTCGAACCAGTCGATGTCGCGGATGCCGGGGAGGATCTCTTCCCGGCCGTGCAGGTAATGATTGCAGCGCAGCACCGAATGACGGTGTCGGAGCGCAATCAGGCGGGCAACGAAGCCCGTGAGGGCACGTCCTTCCGGTGACGTGGCCTGGGTCCAGTCGATCCACGACGTTTCGTTGTCCTGGCAGTAGGCGTTGTTGTTGCCGCGCTGGGTGCGGCCGAACTCGTCGCCGGCCATCAGCATCGGCGTGCCTTGGGACAACAGGACCGTAGCGAGCATGGCGTGCTGCAGGCGGCGGCGGAGCGCAACGATGGAAAGGTCGTCGGTCGGCCCTTCCACGCCCCAATTGGCCGAGAAGTTGTCGGCGTGACCGTCGGTGTTGTCCTCGCCGTTGGCTTCGTTGTGGCGTTCGGCGTAGCTCACCGTGTCGAGCAGGGTGAAGCCGTCGTGCGAGGCAACATAGTTGATCGAGGAATAGGGACGGCGGCCGCGATTCTCGAAGATCTGGCTCGAACCGGCGACGCAGTCCGCGAGAACAGCGCGATGGCCATCGTCGCCGCGCCAGTATCGGCGGACGCCGTCGCGGAACTTGTCGTTCCATTCGGAGAAGCCGGGAGGAAGCTGGCCGAGCTGATAGCCGCCCGGCCCGGTATCCCAGGGCTCGGCGATCAGCTTGACCCGCGACAGCACGGGGTCCTGTCGCACGACGTCGAAGAACCCCGCCCCCGGGTCGAAGCCGTTGCCTTCGCGGCCCAGCGTCACGCCGAGATCGAAGCGGAATCCGTCTACGTGATACGAGCTCACCCAGTAGCGCAAGGAGTCCATGACCATCTGCAACACGCGCGGGTGCGAAAGGTTCAGCGTGTTGCCGGTGCCGGTGTCGTTGATGCAATGACGCGGATTATCGGGCAGCAGCCGGTAGTAGCTGGCGTTGTCGAGGCCGCGGAACGACAGGGTCGGACCGAGCTCGCTGCCCTCGGCGGTGTGATTGTAGACGACATCCAAGATCACCTCGATGCCGGCGGCGTGAAGGCGACGCACCGCCACGCGCATCTCGTCGGTCGTGCCGCTCGCCAGGTAACGCGGCTCGATGGCGAAGAAGCCCAGCGTGTTGTAGCCCCAGTAATTGCGCAGACCTTTCTCGAGCAGGTGGCTGTCCTGCACGAACGCATGCACCGGCATCAGCTCGACCGCCGTGATGCTGAGACGGCGCAGATGGTCGATGACGGCAGGCTCGCCCAGGGTGGCAAAGGTGCCGCGCTCGCGCGGCCGCAGGTTGGGGAACTGCATGCTGAGGCCGCGCAGGTGGGCTTCGTAAATGACGGTGTCCGACAGCGGGGTGTTGGGAGGCCGGTCGTCCGCCCAGTCGAACAGCTCCGAGGTGACGACGCCTTTCAGCATGGCGGGTGCACTGTCGCGGCGGTCGAACGACAAATCGCTGCGGGCCGAGGCGACCCGGTAGCCGTAGAGCGCTTCGACCGTCTTGAGCGACCCCGCCAGCCGCCTTGCGTAGGGGTCGAGCAGCAGCTTGTGCGCATTGAAGCGATGGCCGCCCTGCGGGTCGTATGGTCCATGGGCGCGGTAGCCATAGACCAGCCCGGCGGGGCTGTCCGGCAGGTAGCCATGCCACACCTCGTCGGTGTGCTCCGGCATCGGCAGTCGGGCGATCTCGCGCCGGCCCTGCTGGTCGAACAGGCAGAGATCGATGCCGCTGGCATTGGCCGAGAACACGGCGAAGTTGGTGCCGAGGCCATCGTAGGTCGCGCCCAGCGGATAGGGCGAGCCGCGCAGCAGGCGGTCAGGGCGAGCCGCCATGCGAGTCAGCTCGCGGCGCGCAGCGCGATCGTCGACAAGGGCGGCAGAACCAGCTCCAGCGACTGGCTTTCGCCGTGCGCCGCGATCGGTGCGGTGCTCACGCCGCCGCCGTTGCCCATGTCGCTGCCGCCGTAGAAGCGCGAGTCGGTGTTGGCGATCTCCTGCCAGCTGCCAGCCCGCGGCACGCCGACGCGGTAGCCGTGCCGCGGTGCCGGCGTCATGTTGCAGACCACGAGTACCGGTTGGGTCCCGTCCGCGCCCTGGCGCAGGAAGGCGAACACCGAGTTGGCGCGGTCGTCGCCGATCAGCCAGCGAAAGCCCGCCGCCTCGCAATCGCGCTGATGAAGGGCCGGCTCGCCCCGGTAGAGATGATTGAGGTCGCGCACCAGGCGCTGGATGCCGGCATGCGCCGGGTCGCCGAGCAGGAACCAGTCGATTTCCCGATCGTGGTTCCATTCCCGCTCCTGGGCGATCTCGCCGCCCATGAACAGGAGCTTCTTGCCGGGATGCGTCCACATGAAGCCGAGATAGGCGCGCAGGTTGGCGAAGCGCTGCCAGCGATCGCCCGGCATCTTGCCGATCAGCGAGCCTTTGCCGTGCACCACCTCGTCGTGCGACAGCGGCAGCATGAAGCGCTCGGAGAACGCATAGAGCAGACCGAACGTGATGTCGTCATGATGGTAGGCGCGATGAATCGGATCGCGCGCCATGTAGCGCAGCGTGTCGTGCATCCAGCCCATGTTCCATTTGTAGCCGAAGCCCAGGCCCGCGTCGGCGACCGGGCTGGTGACACCGGGCCATGCTGTCGATTCCTCGGCGATCACCACGGCGCCGGCGCAACGCTCGGCGATGACGCTGTTCAGGTGACGCAGGAAGTCGACAGCCTCGAGATTCTCGCGTCCGCCGAACACGTTGGGCACCCATTCGCCGGGATTGCGGCTGTAGTCGCGATAAAGCATGGAGGCGACGGCGTCGACGCGCAGCGCGTCGACATGGAATCGCTCGAGCCAGTGCAGCGCGCTGGCGATCAGGAACCCCTGCACCTCGCGGCGGCCGAAATTGTAGATGTAGGTGTTCCAGTCGCGATGGAAGCCTTCCCGTGGATCGAGATTCTCGTAGAGCGCCGTGCCGTCGAAGCGTGCCAGGCCGTGCGGATCGGTCGGAAAGTGGGCCGGCACCCAATCGAGGATAAGCCCGATGCCGGCGCGATGCAGGCGATCGACGAAGGCCGCAAACTCCAACGGCGTTCCAAAGCGGCCGCTCGGCGAGAACAGGCCGAGCGGCTGATAGCCCCACGAGCCACCGAACGGATGCTCGGTGATGGGCAGCAGCTCGAGGTGCGTGAAGCCCATGTCCTGGACGTAGGGAATCAGCCGTTCCGCCGCGGCATTCCATCCGGGCAACCCTTCAGCATGCATCCAGGACGGCAGATGGACCTCGTAGATCGAGATCGGCTGGTCGGGCGCCTGGCGTCGACCGCGTTCGGCCATCCAGGCACCATCCTGCCACGTCCACTCCTTTGGCGAACGGACGATCGAGGCGGTGCGCGGCGGCGCTTCGCTTTGCTGCGCCAGCGGATCGGCCTTCTGCGGCAACGGGATTCCCCCTGCGCCGATGATGTCGAACTTGTAGCGCGCGCCCGCGGAAGCCCGCGGCACGAACAGTTCCCACACCCCGGCCGGATAGCGCAGCCGCATCGGATGGCGACGCGAGTCCCAGCTGTTGAAATCGCCGATCACGGCGACGCGCTGCGCGTTGGGCGCCCACACGGCGAAGCCGATGCCCGCCACGCCTTCGAGGGTGATGGCGTTGGCGCCGAGCGCCTCGGCCAGGCGGAAATGCCGCCCTTCGTTGAACAGATGCAGGTCGAGCTCGCCCAACAGCGGCCCGAACGAGTAGGGATCCTCCGTCTCCTGGATCGCTCCGGGCCAGGTGATGCGCAGCAGATAGGGGGCGTGATCGCTGACGCTGCCCTCGAACAGGCCTTCCCTCGTCATCTGCTCGAGTCGTCCCAAAGTGGCGCCATCGGCGCGGCGCACGACCTCGACAGCGCGGGCACCGGGCAGGAAGGCGCGCACGATTCGGCCATCGGTCGCGTCGTGCGGGCCCAGCACCTTGAAAGGATCGCCGTGGCGGGCTTCCGCGATGGCCTGGACCTCGGCCAGAGCGAGCGCGGCTCTCATCGCTTCTCCCCGGCCAGCAGCAGACCCGCGACCAGCCGGCCCAGGCCCTGCAGAGGGATGGACAGCCAAGTCGGTCTATTGGCCGCTTCGTAAGCAATCTCGTAGGCGGCCTTGGCGATCATGAAACAGGTCAGCAGATCGCGGTTGGCCAGTCCCAGCTCGTCCTTGAGGCCGGCGTAATAAGCATCGAGGAAAGCCTTCTCGGCGCCATCGCGCAGACGCGACACGAAGCGGGCGCGCTCGGACTCCGGCAGCGGCGCCGCGGCGAGCTTCTTGGGATCGAGCGTGGTGGCGACCGCGTAGTCGAGCGAGCGCAGAAAGCCTGCCACGTCGAGCAGCGGGCTCATTTTGGCGCGCCGTTCCGCCAGCGGGCGTCCGGGCTCGCCCTCGAAATCGATGAGGTAGGCATCGCCGGTGGCGACCAGGATCTGGCCGAGATGGAAGTCGCCATGGATGCGACAGACGACGCTGCCCTCGCCGCTCCTCATGCTCTCGGCAAGGGCCCTGCGCAGCGTGTCGCGCGAGCCGACGAGCGCGTCCGCGACAGCGTCGTCGGCCGGATTCTCGCCGCTCTTGCGATGGGCGATCACGTCGAAGGCAGCGTCGAGACGAGACTCGGCCTGGGCGATCCACTCGGCCACGTCCTCGGCCGTCGCCTCGGCCGGCTCGAAGGCTTTGTCCTCGCTGGGCTGCGCCAGCAGGGCATGCATCTGGGCGAGCCGCATGCCGACCATGCCGGCGAAGGAGATGTAGTCCTCGACGCCCTCACGGTGGGCCTCCGGCGCCTCGCCGTGGGTGGCGAAGTCGACCAGCGCACGCTTGAACTGGTCGAGCGTCCACGACCAGCCGTCGCCCTGATTGCGCACGAAGCTCTGCGCCACGGCGAGCGACTGGCTGTTGCCGTCCTTGTCGATGCGCCGCACCTCGCCCAGCATCAACGGCGAGTTGGAGAAGCCGTGGGCGGTCAGGTAGCGGCTCATTTCCGCCTCGGGATGGGCGCCGGGGGCGACGCGCCGGAAGATCTTCAGCATCACCGAGTCGTCGACGATCATCGAGCTGTTGGACTGCTCGGCGGTGAGCCAGAGCACGGCGGCGTCGGGCTTGCAGCGCAGCGAGTCGGTCGTTGCCGCCGTCGGCTCGAAGACGATCTGCCCCTCGGACGTCTCGATCGACTGTCCGTCGGCCAGGGCGCACAGCATTTGCCGGCCGAACTCCGGCAGGGTGAAGGCATCGGTCAGCAGGCCGATGCGCCGGCCGCGCCGTGCGCGCGAGAGGGCAAGCTGCCCCGGCAAGGCGGCCTGCTGCTCCTCCTCCCAGGTGATCGACATCGGCAACTGCCAGCGGCTGGTCGTGCCGTCGGTCACGGTCTCGATCTCGGCGAGCACGATCTCGCGGCCGTCTCCCGGCAGGCGCGTGGTGTAGGCGATCCGCACCGAGGACAACGACTGTCCCTTGGCCGAGAACCATCGCCGCTTGGCGAGATAGGGCGGCAGCGCTTCGCGTTCCAGGAGCTGTGTGGCGACGGGCTGGTTGACCGCCTCGAGCAGGCGGTCGCGCATCACGATGGTGACGTAGTCGGGCAGCGGCTCGGGCGCCGGCGTGTGCCAGTGCGGCTCGTCGTTCGTCTCGGCCAGGATGAACCAGTAGAAACCATAGGGTGGCAGGGTCAGCAGGTAGGTGAGCTGCCCGATCGGCGGGAACAGCGAGCCGCCATTGAGCTCGATCGGCACGCGACCGGCGTGCTCCGACAGGTCGACCTCGACCGCCTGCGGCGTGCTCGAGACGTTGGCCACGCACAGGATCTTCTCGTTGTCGAGCTCGCGCAGATAGGCGAGCACCTTGCGGTTCTTCGGGTAAAGGAAGCGCAGGCCGCCGCGGCCGAAGGCGCTGTGCGTGCGACGCACCGACAGCATGCGCCGCATCCAGTGGAGCAGCGAATGGCGGTCGCGCAGCTGCGCTTCGACGTTCACCGCCTCGTAGCCATAGAGCGAGTCCATGATCGCGGGCAGGGCGAGGGTCGCCGGATCGGCATGGGAGAAGCCGCCATTGCGGTCGGGCGACCATTGCATCGGCGTGCGCACGCCGTCGCGGTCGCCCAGCCGGATGTTGTCGCCCATGCCGATCTCGTCGCCGTAGTAGATCACCGGGGTCCCGGGCATCGAGATCAGCAGGCAGTTCATCAGCTCGATGCGGCGGCGGTCGCGCTCCAGCAGTGGCGCCAGCCGGCGGCGGATGCCGAGATTGATGCGCGCGCGCCGGTCGGTGGCGTAGGTCTGCCACAGGTAGTCGCGCTCCGAATCAGTCACCATCTCGAGCGTCAGCTCGTCGTGGTTGCGCAGGAAGATCGCCCACTGGCAGTTGTCGGGAATCTGCGGCGTCTGGCGCATGATGTCGGTGATCGGGAAGCGATCCTCGCGCGCCAGCGCCATGTACATGCGCGGCATCAGCGGGAAATGGAACGCCATGTGGCATTCGTCGCCGGCGCCGAAATAGTCCTTGGTGTCCTCCGGCCACTGGTTGGCCTCGGCGAGCAGCATGCGGTCGGGGTGCGACTTGTCCATCTCGGCCCGGATGCGCTTCAGCACGGCATGCGTCTCCGGCAGGTTCTCGTTGATGGTGCCTTCGCGCTCGACCAGATAGGGCACGGCGTCGAGCCGGAGGCCGTCGACGCCCATGTCGAGCCAGAATCGCATGACGCGCAGCACCGCCTCGACGACGCGCTCGTTGTCGAAGTTGAGATCGGGTTGATGGGAATAGAAGCGGTGCCAGTAGAAGGCATTGGCCACCGGATCCCAGGTCCAGTTCGAGCGCTCGCTGTCGACGAAGATGACGCGCGTGCCCTGGTAGCCCTGGTCGTTGTCCGCCCAGACGTAGAAGTTGCGGGCCGACGAGCCGGGCTTGGCGCGACGCGCGCGCTGGAACCAGGGATGCTGGTCCGACGTGTGGTTGATGACCAGCTCGGTGATGATGCGCAGGCCGCGCCGATGGGCCTCGGCGACGAACTTGCGGAAGTCGGACATCTTGCCGTACTCGGGATGGATCGCCCGGTAGTCGGCGATGTCGTAGCCGTCGTCGCGCCGCGGAGAGGGATAGAACGGCAGCAGCCACAGCGTGTTGACACCGAGATCGGCGATGTAGTCGAGCCTGGAGATCAGTCCGGGAAAGTCGCCGACGCCGTCGTTGTTCGAATCGAGGTACGACTTGACGTGCAGCTGGTAGATGACCGCGTCCTTGTACCAGAGCGGATCGGACGCCTGCGCAAGCGTGCGGGCGAATTCGGGCGTGGGCGCATTCATTGCGGCCAGATCCGCCACAGGACGAAGGGCAGCCCTGACGGATCGAGCCGCAGATGCTGGTGCTTGCCGGCGAGCCTGAATCGCCGGCCGGTCATGAGGTCCTCCGCTTCGAGTGCGCCATTGTCGGGCAGGCGCCATTCCCACAGCGGAATTTCAAAGCCGACCTCCTGCGGATGGTGAGGATCGAGGCTGACGACGGCGAAGATCATGTCTTCGTGCGAGGGCAGAGCCTTGCCGTAGACGAGCACCTGCTCGTTGTCGGCGTTGTAGAAGGCGAGACCGAGATGGCTGTGCAACGCGGGATGGGCTCGCCGGATGCGGTTGAGGCTGGCGATCTCGGAGACGATGTTGCCCGGCTGAGCGAAATTGCGCACGCGGATCTCGTACTTCTCCGAATCGATATACTCCTCGCGGCCCGGCAGGGGTGCCGCCTCGCAGATCTCGAAGCCGGAATACATGCCCCACAGGCCGGACAGGGTGGTGGCGAGAGCGGCGCGGATCAGGAACCCGGCGCGGCCGGAGGTCTGCAGGAAGATCGGGTTGATGTCGGGCGTGTTGACGAAGAAGTGCGGCCGGAAATAGTCGACGGCGTCGGTCGTCGTCAGCTCCGTCATGTACTCGGTGAGCTCGTACTTTGTGTTGCGCCAGGTGAAGTAGGTGTAGGATTGCGAGAAGCCCACCTTGGCCAGCCGGTACATCATCTTGGGCCGCGTGAAGGCTTCCGCCAGGAACACCACGTCGGGATGCCGGCTGCGCACCTCGGCGATCATCCAGTGCCAGAACGGCAGGGGCTTGGTGTGCGGATTGTCGACCCGGAACAGCCGCACGCCTTCGCCGGTCCAGAACAGCACGACGTCGCGCAATGCCTGCCACAACGGCGTGGCGCCCTTGCCATGGAAATCGACGTTGACGATGTCCTCGTATTTCTTGGGCGGGTTCTCGGCGTACTTGATGGTGCCGTCCGGACGGCGGCGGAACCAGTTGGGCTGCTGGCGCAGCCAGGGATGGTCGGGCGAGCACTGGATGGCGAAATCGAGGGCGATCTCGAGGCCGTGGGCGCGCGCCGCGGCGACGAGCTTGCGGAAATCCTCGAACGTTCCCAGCGCGGGATGCAAGGCGTCATGGCCGCCGTCCGGGCTGCCGATCGCGTAGGGGCTGCCGACATCGTCGGGGCCGGCGGTCAGGCTGTTGTTGCGGCCCTTGCGATGGCTGGTGCCGATCGGATGGATCGGCGGGAAGTAGAGCACGTCGAAGCCCATGTCGCGGATGCGCGGCAGCTCGGTGATCACGTCGGCGAGGGTGCCGGGATGTCGCGCATCGCGCGTCGCCGAGCGGGGAAACATCTCGTACCAGCTGGCGAAGGCCGCCTGCGGTCGCTCGATGTCGACTGGCAGGACGGCCGAGCGGCAGGCGAAGCTGCGTCGGGCAGGATGGGCGGTGAGCTGGGCTTCCTCGGCCTCCTCGACCGCCGTGTCGACGCCCGCCGCGCGTTTGAGCGTGAGGGCATGGTGCACGCTTGCGAGCTCGTCGAGCCAGGCCTCGATGGCGAACTCCCAGCGGCCAATGCGGTCCGATGTGAAACGCGCGCGCCAGCGGTCGTTGCCGAGATGGCTCATCGGGGCCGCCTGCCACTCCGTCTGGTCGGCTGCCCGCCACTGCAGTTCGGCAGCCAGCACGTCATGGCCGTCCATGAAGATGTCGGCCTCGACGATGACCGGATGATCGAGCAGGCGGCGGGGAACGAACTGGCCGGCGTCGATCTGCGGGCTGACCTTGTCGATGACGATACGGCTCGAGGCGATCGCCGATCGCAGCGTCGGGGCGAACGTCCCGACGATCGGCGCACACCGCGGGGTGCGGAGCACGCGAACCTCGGCCGGCGCCAGCGTCTGATCGCGGTAGCCATGCTCGCGAGCCGGATCGGGGTTGATCAGCACCAGATGCTGGCCGCGGCGCAAGACCGTGACGGGCTCGCCCGGCCCGGTCAGGCTCTGCAGGCATTGGTCGGGTTCGTCCCGGCACAGGCGCCTGAACAGGTCGAATGCCGACGCAAGGTCGTCGTCCGATTGTTCGTCGGCCTCCGCGGAGACGAGCAATCCCGCGCTGGTCGCGGCGGCGACCTCGAGATTGTGACGCGATTGGCCCGTGGCGTGGCTGACCGCGCCCTCCTCGGAGGGCGCCGCTGCCATGCCGATCACCGGCGCGATGCGGCAAAGGATTTCGTGCTCCGCGACGAACCAGCTGGCGCGTCCGTCCCACCAGGGGAGGGAGGCAAAGACGCTGTCGAGACCGGTGCCGGCGAGACCGGACAGGACCGGCCACGGCAACCCCGGCGTCCAGCCGAGGAAGCGGCAGGGCGCGGCCGCGCGCACCCCCGCGATGATTGCGGCGATGACGGCCGGCGGCACGTTCTGCAGCCCCATCAGGCGAAAGGCTGCAACCCCACTGTGCGCCAGACGCGAGAGCCTGTCGATCCACATCTGCTCGAAGGCGCGTCGACTTTCGGGATCGTCGAGATTGGCGAACAGGCTGCGGCGGATCGCGGGCTCAACCCGCGGATCGAGCGTCGCAGCTGATGCGTGCGACGCGAAGGCTGACGTCGCAGCGCTGGCCGGTCCCCGGTTGGCGATCCTGTCGAGGACGATGTCAACGGCAACCTTGCAAGCGTGTCGGTCGCACAGCTCGGCAATGCGCGTGGCGGCGCCATCGGCGCTGTCACCCGCCCCCAGAACCGGGTTTGCCGCCTCGAAGTCGGTCGTGAGGCCGCGGTCGGCCGCAAACAGGGGAGGGAGCCCCAGATGATCGAAGCCAAGCCGGTGCGCGTGCTCCAGATAAGGCGTCCAATCGCCGATTGTCCCCGCGAGCGCAGGCAGCAGGTAATAAATGGCCGGCGCGAAGCCAAGCTTCGCTCCCTCGCACACCCCCGTTACAGGCGCGTCCGTCGCCAGCCCTCGCGAACTCATGGAGAAATAAGGCGCGGCAGCCCCAATGGTTCCCTGTAACCATCAGAAGATCGCGTTCAAGCGCGGATGCCCTGCTTGAATCGGGAACCAAGGCACTTAGATATAGCATGAGAGGACGACCTCTCTTTCCAAACATCAACGTCCGGGACGACCCGGCTCCTCGAGGAGCTTGAGCCATGGCCTGGATGTTTCTTGTGTGCGCGGGAGTGCTGGAGGTCGTCTGGGCGTTTTCCATGAAGAAGTCGGCGGGGTTCACCCTGCCTGGACCGACCGCGATCACCCTCGTCACGATGGTGGCCAGCTTCGCCCTGTTGTCGATTGCCATGAAGACACTGCCGCTCGGCACGGCCTACACTATCTGGACCGGAATCGGTGCGGTGGGCGCTTTCGCGGTCGGCGTCGTCGTCCTGGGTGAAGCGGCAACGCCGCTGCGTCTGCTTGCCGCCGGCCTCATCGTGGCGGGCATCGTGATGATGAAACTGTCCAGCGCTCCTTGACGACCTCGCGCCCTCAGGGTCGCGCCCTCAGAGGGGCGTGAACATCGGCGCGGGAAGGGCGTCGGGCCGTCCCTTGAATACGACCTTCACCTGCTGCCCGATGGCCACGCCATCGATGTCGCAGTCGACGATGTTGGTCAGCATCGTGGGGCCCTCGTCGAGCGTCACATAGGCCAGGGCGTACGGTGGTGAGGCGCGGCGCGCCACGCTGACGCTGTAGACCGTGCCGCGGCCGGACGCCTCGCGCCAGTCGACGTCGCGGCTGCTGCACATCGGGCAGACGACGCGCGGAAACCAGTGCGGGCGATCGCAGGCTGTGCAATGGGCGAGCAGCAGCTTGCCGCGCCGGGCGGCCTCCCAGAACGGCCGAATCTCCGGTGCCGCCGCAGTGAGATTGCGGAAGGTCTCGTCGCTGATCGGGGAGGTGGCGATGGGTCTCGTCGTCATGGGCATCACTCCCGGATCAGCACGGCAGTCGCGTGACCGTGGCCGCTGCCGACCACCCGTCCGGGGCCGGCCGCCAGCGCGACATCGCAATTCCTCACCTGCACCGCGGGATGCGCCTCGCCGCGCAGCTGGCGGACCGCCTCGATCAGCTTGGTCATGCCGCCGCGATTGGCCGGGTGATTGTTGCACAGGCCGCCGCCGTCGGTGTTCCACGGCAGGCGGCCGACGCCCGAGATCAGGTTGCCTTCGGCGACGAAGCGGCCACCCTGCCCCTTGGGGCAGAAGCCGAGATCCTCAAGCTGCATGACGACCATGATGGTGAAATTGTCGTAGACCGACGCGTACTTGATGTCCTGCGCCGTCACGCCAGCCTCGGCGAACGCTGCCGCGCCGGAAGCCTCGGCGCCGGTGCGGACGGCATCGATATAGCCGCCGTTCTGAGTGTGCATGGTGTGGCCCGTCCCGGCCACCCTGACCAGCGGCCGTTTCAGCGACCGGGCGATCTCCGGCCGGGTCAGGATGGCGGCGCCGCCGCCGTCGGTGATGACGCAGCAATCGAGGCGGCGGATGCCGTCGCAGACGACCGGAGAGGCAAGCACGTCCTCGACCGTCACGACCTTGCGCAGCAGGGCGTTGGGATTGTGCTGGGCGTGGCGCGAGGCGGACACCTTGACCCAGGCGAGCTGCTCGGCCGTCGTGCCGAACTCGTGCATGTGGCGCTTGGCGAACATGCCGTACATGCCCGCGATCGTCGGCCGATAGGGAGTCTCGAACGGCTCGTCGGCCTGGCTGCTGCTGCCGGCGCGCGGCGCCGTGCCGGTCGCCTGGCCCTCGCTGCGCGGCCGGCCCGACAGGGTGATCAGCGCCACGTTGCACTGGCCCGCGGCAATGGCGGCGGCGGCGTGGGCGACATGCATGAGATAGGAACAGCCGCCCGACTCGGTGCCGTCGAGCCATCTGAGCTTCAGATTGAGATAGTCCGCCATGTAGAGCGGGCTGGCGCCCGGCGTGTCGCCGGCACAGAAGTAGCCGTCGATGTCGCCCAGGCTCAGCCCGGCATCGGCCACGGCGCCGAGGGCGCATTCGGCATGCAGCTGGGCGATCGACTTGTCGGGGGCATGGCGCGTCGGATGCTCGAAGGCGCCGGTGACGTAGGCGAAGGGCAGGTTCATGGCGCGAGGATCCCCACAATGCCGCCGGGCCGTCAACGAAGGCTGCGCGCCGAATATCGCGCACCGAATGGACGGGTTGCCCGATCGCTACAGCCACGCGAGCTTGATCGGCCGGCGCTCGGCGAGCGCGCGCTCGATCTCGAGGCAGATTTTCAGGCTCGGCAGGGCGTCGCGGGCAGAGACCAGCGGCGTGCGCGCCGGTACGTCGACGACCAGGCGGCGCAGCTGCTCCTCGAGCTCGAACACCTCGCCCGATTTCTTGACCTCGATGATCTCCGCCGTCTCGGCGCCGGCGCGCCGGAGCTTGAGCTCGAAGTCGGGCGTATGGGTGCGATCGATGACGCCGGACCACCAGGTGCGCAGCGCCCCCTGATCGCCGGCGATCTCGAGCACGAGTGAATGCTCGAAGCCGCCGAGGCATTGCGAGAACACCGCATAGGCGCCGTCGGCGAAGCGCAGGGTCGCGGTGAAGGCGTCGTACATGCCGGCGCCGACGGGCGAGGCGATGCCGTCGGCCGCGACTTCGACGGGCAGGCCGCGCTCGCGGAAGTACCACAGCAGAAGGTCGATATAGTGGATCGGCTCCTCGAGAATCCACGATCCGACGGTGCTGCTGGTGCGCCGCCAGTTCCCCGAGCCGCCGCGGAAAGGGCGGCGGAACAGCGTCAGGTTGGCGTAGTGCGTCCGGCCAATCGCGCCGTCGGCGATCAGCTCGCGCACCTTGGCCCATTGCCTCGAGACGTGCAGCTCGAGCCCGACGCCGAGATAGCGGCCCGACCGGTCGACGGCCGCGACCACGCGCTCAGCATCGGCCAGGGTGGTGGCCATCGGCTTTTCCAGCAGCACATGCTTGCCGGCGTCGAGCGCTGCCACCGCCATGGCGGCATGCAGATGATTGGGCACGACGATATCGACAAGCTCGATCGTCGGATCGGCGAGCAGCGTCGCGAGATCGCGGTGGACCGCGACGCCGGGCAGCTCCTGCCTGGCGAGCGCGGCCGATTGGTCGCCGTGGCACAGCACGCCGGCGAGCGTCAGCCCGTCGATGCGCCCGATCGCTGCCGCATGCATGTGCCCCCACGCGCCGTATCCGGCCAGACCGATTTGCATGGTGATTCCTCCCCCGCTTCCTCATACGCCTCCCCAGCTCCGCTGGGGAGGTGTCCGCGTAGTCGCGGACGGAGGGGTCATGGGTCACGAAGCAGGAATCTCGGATCATGGCCCATGACCCCTCCGTCGCCGTATGACGGCGACACCTCCCCAGCGAAGCTGGGGAGGAGAATATGAGCGCAATCGTGGCCTGCGTGGTATGGTCAACCACTGGGGTGACTGGTCCGAAGGGAGAGACGTGGCCGGGCTCAACCTTCGCGGCGTTTGCAAGTCGTTCGGCCAGACCGAAGTGGTGCACGGCGTCGATCTCGACATCGCCGACCACGAGTTCGTCGTCTTCGTCGGTCCTTCGGGCTGCGGCAAGAGCACGTTGCTGCGCATGATCGCCGGCCTCGAGGACATCACCGCGGGCGAGATCGCCATCGACGGCCGGGTCGTCAACGAGCTCGATCCCAAGGATCGCGACGTCGCCATGGTGTTCCAGGATTACGCCCTCTACCCGCACATGACGGTGTTCGAGAACATGGCGTTCTCGCTGCGCTATCGCGGCTTCGGCCGGCAGGAGATCCGGCGCCGGGTCGACGAGGCGGCGCGTATCCTCGACATCGAGGCACTCACCCAGCGCATGCCGCGCCAGCTCTCGGGCGGCCAGCGCCAGCGGGTCGCCATGGGCCGCGCCATCGTGCGAGATCCCAAGGTGTTCCTGTTCGACGAGCCGCTCAGCAACCTCGACGCCAAGCTGCGCGTGCAGATGCGCACCGAGATCAAGCGCCTGCGCGAACGGGTGGCAACCACGACGATCTACGTCACGCACGACCAGGTCGAGGCGATGACGCTCGCCGACCGCATCGTCATCATGAACCACGGCAGAATCGAGCAGATCGGCGCGCCGGAGGACGTCTACGAGACGCCGGCATCCGTCTTCGTCGCTGGCTTCATCGGCGCGCCGCCGATGAATCTCCTGCCCGCCGAGGCGCTGCCGGCGAAAAGCCTGCCCGGGACGGATCGCGCGGCACAGGACCTGCTGATCGGCGTGCGGCCCGAGCATCTCCTGTGGCATGCGGCCGAAAGCCGGCCCCTGCTGGAAGGCCAGGCCACCGTGGTCGAGCCGCTGGGCTCCGACACGCTGGTCTCGCTCGAGGTCGCCGGCACGCCGGTGATCGCCCGCCTGGCGCCGCGTCAGGTCAAGCGGGCCGGCGAAACGGTGAGGCTTGCCGCCGAGCCGGCCAACCTGCACGTTTTCGATCGGGCGACGGGACGCCGCTTGCCCGCAATCAACCAATGAAATGAACGGGTCAGTGAACCGAACGGGCGAGGAACCAGGAGGAGGACGCCATGCAACGCAGGCAGCTACTGAAATCGACCACAGCCCTTTCCGCCGCCTCGCTGCTTGGCGCGCCGGCAATCGCGCAAGGGTCGCGCAAGATCACCTTCCTGACCTGGAACCTCGTTCACCTGGAGGCCCAGCTCAAGGGCTGGATGAAGGGCTTTACGGCGACCCGGCCCGGCGTCGAGATCGAATGGATCGACAAGAAGGGGCCCGAGCTTCCGGCCTACTACCAGACGCAGCTTGCCGCCGGCACGCCACCCGACATCATCGACATCCAGGGCGCGCTCGGTCTCGAGTATGCCGCTCAGGGCGCGCTGCTCGATCTCACCTCGCGACTCGCCGCCGAGGCGGCGATCAAGGACCGCTACGAGCCGGCCTATCTTTCCAACTGGGTGTACGAGGGCGCCAACTACATGGTGCCGTACTACGTTTCCAAGACTCTGCTGTTCTGGAACAAGACGCGCTTCAAGGAAGCCGGTCTCGACAAGCCGCCGGCGAGCTTCGACGCCATCCTGGCGGCTGCCGACAAGATCAAGAGCGCTGAGAAGACCGGCCTGATGACCCTCAACTTCGACTGGCTGTACTGGCCGTTCATGCGCATGAACGACGTGGAGCTGCTGACGCCCGATCTCAAGAAGGCGACCTTCAACACGCCCAAGGCGGCCGAGGTGATGACCCGGATGGCCGAGGCGACCAAGAGCGGCGCCATCAACCCGATCTCGTGGACCGGGCGCTGGGTCGAGCCCAACGAAGCGTTCGCGACGGGCAATGTCGGCATGCTTCATGCCCACGCGCCGGCCTATTTCTGGATCAAGGGCAAGGGGCCATGGATCAACGGCGACACGCTGGGCGCGGCGCAGATGCCGGGCAACTGGGCGACGCCCAACAGCCACGGGCTCGGCGTCTCCAAGGGCTCGAAGAACCCCGATCTTGCCTGGGACTTCGTGAAGTACCTGACCGACGCCGAGGTGGCGAGCGACTTTGCCCGTGTCGCGAGCCTGCTGACCGGAAACAAGGCGGTCGACAAGGCGCAGCTGTCGCGCATCCAGAAGGACGACCCGCTCGCCTTCCAGGTGCTCTCGACCCAGCTCGAGCACACCGACCGCATGTGCGGCAACTGGCGGCTCGGCAACGACAGCCGGGTCAAGGATGGCTTTTGGCCCGAGTTCCAGAGCGCCATGCTGGGCCGCAAGGATGCCAAGACGGCGCTCGCCGACGCCGAGCGCCGCGTCAGCCGCGAGCTGCGCCGCGCGTGACTGTTTTTCAGTCTCCTCCCCAGCTTCGCTGGGGAGGTGCCCCGTCATACGGGGCGGAGGGGTCATGAGCCTCAGTCGCGCTGCTCATGACCCCTCCGCCCCCGATTACGGGGGCACCTCCCCAGCGGAGCTGGGGAGGTGGGACAAACCATGACCTGGTTCGAGCGCAAGCGGACGCGCGAGCTGGCGCTCGTCGCCTGCTTCCTGCTGCCGTCGCTCCTGATCTTCTTCCTCTATCGCATCCTGCCCCTGGGCTGGAACGTCTGGCTGTCGTTCCATGCCTGGTCGCCGCTCAAGCCGGCCCAGTGGGTCGGGCTCGAGAACTACGAGGAGATGGTGCTCGACGACGAGGTGTTCTGGGACGCGCTCGCCAACACCCTGATCTTCATCGGCTGCGCGCCGCTCGCCATCGCCGCCGCGCTCGCCATCTCGCTGCTGGTCAACAGCGACCTCAAGGGCGCCGCGATCTACCGCACCATCGTCTTCCTGTCCTACCCGCTGATGACCGTAGCGGTCGGCATCATCTGGCGCTGGCTTTACGACGAGCGCGGCGGTTTCATCAACTACGTGCTGCGCTCGGCCGGCATCGTCGACCAGCCGGTGAAATTCCTGCAGAGCTTCGACTGGGCGCTGCCCTCGGTGATCCTCGCCGATTTCTGGCAGATCCTGGGCTTCTACATGATCATCCTGTTGACCGGGCTGCAGAGCATCCCGCAGCATCTCTACGAGGCCGCCCGGGTCGACGGCGTGCCGGCCTACGCCCGCTTCTTCCGCATCACCTTGCCGCTGCTGCGGCCCTCGATCTTCCTCTGCATCGTGGTCGGGATCCTGAACTCCTTCACCAGCTTCGACCTGATCTACGTCATGACCAACGGCGGGCCCGGGCATGCCACCGAGCTGCTGATCACCTACATCTACAAGGCGGGCTTCGGCCAGACGCGCTTCGACTACGCCGCGGCGCTCACCGTGGTGCAGTTCCTGCTGCTGATCGTGCTCACGGTCCTGGCCAACCGCCTGTCCGGCGGCAATGCCGGCAGCCTGGAACGCTAGGCGATGAAGCCGCCGTCCGCCTGGCCGCGCCACGTCATCATGATCGTCGTGTCGATCCTGATGCTGATCCCGTTCTACTGGGTGCTGAAGACCTCGCTGACCGGCGAGAACATCTACGCCTATCCGCCGCGCATCATCCCGGCCGACCCACATCTCTTCAATTATGTCGACGTCTGGTACCTGATCCCGTTCCCACGCTACCTGCTGAACAGCGTCATCGTCTCGGCCATGGCGATCGCCGGCAGCCTGCTGTTCAACGTTGCCGCCGGCTACGCGCTGACCAAGGATTTTCCCGCCCGGCGCTGGATCGTGCTGCTGCTGCTGTCGTGCATGCTGATCCCGTTCCAGGCGACCATCATCCCGGCCTACCTGATCACATCGTGGCTCGGCGTGCTCGACACCTGGCTCGGCATCGCCCTGCCGCTGCTCTCCACGATCATCTGCATCTTCATCTTCAAGGCGAGCTTCGAGGCGGTGCCGCGTTCGCTGATCGATGCCGCCCGGGTCGATGGCTTGAGCGAATGGCGCATCGTCGTGCGAATCCTGCTGCCGCTGTCGAAGTCGGCCATCGCCACCAACGTCATCCTGACCTTCATCTGGTCGTGGAACGCCTTCCTGTGGCCGCTGATCGTCACCCGCACGCCCGAGATGCAGACCCTGCCGCTCGGCCTGGCGCGCTTCCTCTCGGTGATGGAGGACACGACCGGCGCGCTCTACGCCTTCGTCGTGCTGGTCCTGATTCCCGGGCTGGCGATCTTCCTGATGGCGCAGAAGGAGTTCATCCGCGGCCTGACCTCGGGAGCGACCAAGGGATGAGCTGGCGCCTGCTCCGCCATCGCTTCGTCGCCGTGCCGCTGGCGCTGGTTGCGCTGGTGGCGGCGTGGAACGTCTATATCGCCTTCAACGACCACGGCATCCTCGAGGGCCAGGTGCTCGATCGGGCCGGAAAGCCGGTGGCCGGCGCCACCGTGATCTTCTTCGAGCGCAACTTCATCTACTACCAGGAAAAAGTGCGCACCACGACCGACGCCAAGGGCGACTTCCGCTTCACCGGCTTGGCTGTCCACATCGGCCAGCTCGAGGCGACGACCGACGACGGCCGCCGTTCCGACCGTCGCCAGGTCCGCCTGTGGTTCCGCGCCCAGGACACCGAGGTCGCGCCGCTGATCGTCGAGCGGCGTGGCTAGTTCCGCCTCCTCCCCAGCTTCGCTGGGGAGGTGCCCCGTCATACGGGGCGGAGGGGTCATGAGCCTCAGTTCCGCTGCTCATGACCCCTCCGTCCGCGATTACGCGGACACCTCCTCAGCGGAGCTGGGGAGGATCGGAGATGAGTCACGCGCTGCGCGCCATGAGGCCGCCATCGACCAGGATCTCGGTGCCGGTGATGTACTTGGCCTCGTCGCTGGCGAGGAAGAGGGCGGCGTAGGCGACATCCCAGGCATCGCCGCGCCGGCCGAGCGGCACGCGGGTCCTCGCCTCGGCGCGCAGGGTGGCGAGATCGGCGCGGCCCTTCTGGCGCGATACTCGATGCTCGAGCAGCGGCGTGTCGATCATGCCGGGGATCACCGTGTTGCAGCGGATGTTGTCTGGCGCATAACGCACGGCGATCTGGCGGGTGAACTGGACCAGCGCCGATTTGCCGGCCGAGTAGCCGACATGATCGTGGCCGAGATGGCGCAGCCCGCCGATCGAGCCGACATTGACGATCGCGCCGCCGCCCTCCCCGACCATGGTCGGCAGCACGACCTTGCAGGTGATGAAGACACTGGTCAGGTTGAGGTCGAGCTGCCGGCGGAAATCCTCGACCGACATCTCGACCGGCCCGCCGGTGATCGAGCCGCCGACGTTGTTCAGCAGCACGTCGATCCGGCCGAACCGCTTGAGCGCCGTGTCGGCCATGGCGGTCACGGAGGCGAGATCGGTGGCATCGGCTTCGATGATCAGCGACTCGCCCTTTGCTTCGTCGATCAGGCGTGCGGTCTCCGTTGCCGCCGCGCGATCACGATCGACCACCACGACACGGGCGCCTTCGCGCGCGAACAGGACGGCGGCGGCGCGCCCGTTGCCCCAGCCTGGCCCGACCGAGCCGGCACCGGTGACCAGGGCGACCTTGTCCGCCAAGCGATTGGTCATTTCCTATTCCTTGAGATTGACGGTCTTGCCGATCTCGACCCACTGGTTGACCAGCGCCGCGGTCTGCGCCTGGTGCTCTTCCGGTGCGTTGGCGATGATCCCGTAGCCGCGCTCGGCGAGCTTCTTCCTCGTTTCCGGTTCGCGCATCACCTCGGCGACGGCGTCGCGCAGCACGCGGCGCACCTCGATGGGCGTTCCCGGCGGCGCATGCAGGCCCCAGACGCTTTCGACATCGGCGCCGCGCAGGCCGCCTTCCTGCAGGGTCGGGACATCGGGTGCCGACGGGTCGCGCTGATCGCCTGTGATGGCGATCGCGCGCACCTTGCCGTCCTTGACGTAGGGCGTCGCCGAGCTGAGGCCGCCATATTGCATCGACACGTGCCCGCCGAGCAGGGAAAGCAGTGCCTGGCCCGAGCTCTTGAATGGCACGTGGACGATGCTGGTGCCGGCGCGCAGGTTGAACATCACGCCAACGAGATGGGTCGAGGAGCCGACGCCGCCCGAGGCGTAGGTCAGGTTGACCTTCTTGGCGAGGGCGATCAGCTCGCCGACGTTGGTCGCCTGGACCGACGGATGCACGATCAGGATGACCGGCCCGCGCGCCATCATGGTGACGGCGCTGAAGTCCTTGATCGTGTCGTAAGGCAGCGAGTCGAGGATTGCCGGGTTCTGGTAGAAGGAATTGTCGGCAAGGTAGATCGTGTGGCCATCGGGCTTGGCCTTGGCCACCAGGGTGGCGCCCAGCACCGCCGTGGCGTCGGGCCGATTGTCGACGATTGTCGGCACGCCGAGCTTCTTCTCCAGTCCGGGCGACAGCAGTCGCGCCAGGTTGTCAGATCCGCCGCCCGGCGCGCGCGGCACGATGATCTTGATGGGCTCCGACGGATACTTGGCCGTCTGCGCCCGCCCGGCCGTGGCCGTCAGGGTGCCCAGGCCCGCCGCCGACGCGAGCAACCGACGCTTACCGATCATGGTGAACTCCCTCAAAACACCTTCTTCCGCCGCCACTTTGCCGGATGTTCCGGCGGGTAGGCGAGGCCGCTGGCGTCGACGCCGAGATCGACCAGGGTCTTGGCGACCGAGAGGGCGCAGCGGAAGCCCTCCAGCACCGGCACGTCCCAGCCGATCTCGCGAAGGCGCTTCTGCAGGAAGGGCTGCAGCCAGTAGGCGGCCGAGCAGCCCAGCACGATCACCTCGGCGCCGTCCTCCTCGATGGCGGCGATCGATTCCTGAACCGCCGCATCGAGCATGTCCGACGTGCCGCTCTGCACGGTGCGGTCGCGCTCGACCTGGATCGGCCGCTCGTTGGCGTGGCCAGGGCCGGGAAGCGGAAAGTTGACGTTGCGGATCGACGCGCAGCGCTCGGTCATCCGGTACTGCAGGACCAGATGGTACATCTGCATGTTGTGCGTCTCGGCGATGTCGACGATGCTGAATTTGTTGCCCAGCAATCCAGCGGTGTGCATCTGGGAATGCGCGCATGCAGTGACCGGGATGCGATGCTGATGGCCGATCTCGCGCGCTTCCAGGTAGCCCGGATCGCCGCCGCCCAGCAGCACGATGGCATTGTATTTGCCGCTCTGGCAGGCCTCACGTACCAGCGGCAGGCGGTTGTTGCCGACCGACATGAACGCTTCCCTGGTCGTCACCGGGAAGTTGCCGTGCGTGGTCGGCGCCCCCGGATGGAGATCCCACTCGATGCCCTCGAGGAACGGCTTCACGTCTTGGTAATTGTAGAGCTGCGTCTCCTTGGGCCCGGTGAAGGAGCGCATCTGGAAGTCGTTGCCGGGCGCCAGGCTGAAGGCGTTGATCAGCAGGAACCGGTATTTGAGCGTCGGCGCGGTCACGATGGGAGTCCTCTTCCTCGCAGCAGGCATGCTTCTTGATAGAATGGCACGACCCGGCCCGAGAGCCGCAAGCAAAAGGAGCATGTCCGTGGCCACCAATGTGCTGGAGATCAATGCCGAGCGGCTGTGGGACAGTCTCGAGCGCTCGGCCGAGATCGGCCGCTTTCGCGATGTCGGCCTGCGCCGTCTCGCGCTCTCGTCCGAGGACAAACAGATGCGCGACCTGTTCGTCGGCTGGGTGCGCGAGGCCGGCTGCATGGTCGAGATCGACCGCCTGGGCAACATCTTCGCGCGCCGCGCCGGCAGCGATCCGTCGCTGCCGCCGGTGGCGATCGGCAGCCATCTCGACACGCAGATCTGCGGCGGCCGCTACGACGGCATCCTGGGCGTGCTGTGTGGCCTGGAAGTCGTGCGCACGCTGAACGACCGCGGCCTCGCCACCAAGCGCGGCATCGAGGTCATCTGCTGGACCAACGAGGAGGGCGCGCGCTTCAGCCCGCCGATGATGGGCTCGATGGCCTTCGCCAAGGTGCTGCCGCTCGACACCGTGCTGTCGACCATGGACGATTCCGGCGTCACCGTGAGCCAGGCGCTCGATGCGATCGGCTATGCCGGTCCGGCGCCGCTCGGCGCGCGCGCCTTCGACGCCTATCTCGAGCTGCACATCGAGCAGGCGCCGGTGCTCGACCGCGAGGGTTGCGACGTCGGCATCGTGGTCGGCGGCTACAAGACCCAGGCGCTGCGCCTCACCATCAGCGGCGACACCGGGCATGCCGGCGGCACGCCGATGGCGATGCGGCGCAACGCCCTGGTCGGCGCCGGTTACGTCATCGCTGCGGTCAACGACATCGGCCTCGCCTATGCGGTCGACGAAGGCCGCACCACGACGACGCGCATCGAGAGCTTTCCCAACCTGCCCGGCACCTATGCCGAGCAGGTCAAGCTCACGATCGACTTCCGCCACATCGACGCCGCGCGCTTCCAGGCGATGCGGCGCGACGTCGATGCCGCGATCGCCGCGGCGGCGAACAAGGCCAATGTCGACATCGACGTCGCCGAGGGCTGGAGCTGGGGCACCGAGCTGTTCGCGCCCGAGTGCATCGAGCTCCTGAAGTCGACCGCCCGGGAGCTCGGCCTGCCCTATCGCGAGATGCGCAGCCAGGCCGGCCACGACGCCTATGCCGTGGCGACGATGGCGCCGACCGCGATGATCTTCACGCCCTGCCACGAGGGCATAAGCCACAACGTCAACGAGGCGATCGAGCTCAGCCGTTCCGTGCCGGGTGCCAACCTCCTCCTCAACGCCGCCGTCGCCCGCGCCAATCGGTAGAGCGGCAGCCGAGCAGAGGGGCTACTTGGGTCCCTCGTTCTGCCGCAGGGCATTTGCCCCCAGCCATGGATCGGCCATCCCCCCGGAGCGGATCGTCGGCCACCGCGCATCGCACAGAAGGTGAAACGGAATTCCGTCTGGTGCGCTCCCCATACGCTGGCTAGAGTGCCCGCACTCGAGACGGATGGAGACGCTGCGGCCATTTTGTCGGCCGCCCCGTTCCACCGCGAAGTACCCGATACCTGAAAATCAGTGGCGTCTGGTTGCGTGCACAAGCGTTCCTCAGGGAGGCGAATGCCATGCGAATCAAGAGTCTGTCTCGTCGTCAGGTCGTGGCGGGAAGTGTCGCCGCGGGCCTCGTAGCCGCGCCGTTCGTGCGCGGCGCCAATGCCGCCGGAAGCATCACCATCGGGCTGTGGGATCACTGGGTCCCTGGCGCCAACGATGCTCAGAGCGCGATCATCAAGGAATGGGCCGACAAGGAGAAGGTCGACGTCAAGGTCGACTACATCACCAGCCAGGGCAACAAGCTGCTGCTCACCCTGGCGGCGGAAGCGCAGGCCAAGTCCGGCCATGACATCATGGAGTTCACCAACTGGGAGTCGGCGCAGCACAACGCTGCGCTCGAGCCGGTGGACGACGTGATCAAGAACGTGGTCGCCAGGAACGGGCCGATTGATCCGGCGGTCGAGTATCTCGGCAAGTTCGAAGGCAAGTGGCTCGGCGTGCCGATGACGCGCGGCACGCTGCTGCTCGGCTGCTGCACGCGCTTCGACCTGATGAAGGAGCATGCCGGCGTCGACGTGCAGGCGCTCTATCCGTCGGGCGGGCCGCCCAACGATGCGAGCTGGACCTGGGACGCCTTCCTTGCCGCCGCCGAGAAATGCCAGAAGGCGGGCTTCGGTTTCGGGCTGCCGCTGGGCTCGACCACCGACACCAACCAGTGGGTGGGCGCGCTGTTCCTGGCCTTCGGCGCGCAATTGATGGACGCCAAGGGCAACGTCACCGTCAAGACGGATGCGGTCCGCCAGGTGCTGGAGTACGGCAAGCGGCTGGCAGCGTTTTGCCCGCAGGACGCGCCGGCGTGGGACGACGCCTCGAACAACAAGTGGCTGCTGTCCGGCAAGGGGGCGCTGATCTTCAATCCGCCGAGCGCCTGGGCGGTCGGCAAGCGCGATGCGCCGCAGGTCGCCGAGAAGTGCTGGACGCACGGCTTCCCCAAGGGACCGAAAGGGCGCTTCAATCCGATCCTGCCGCGCTTCTACGGTGTATGGAACTTCTCCAAGAACAAGCCGGCGGCCAAGAGCCTGCTCGAGTTCCTGACCCTGCGCCAGAATGCCGAGAAGCAGGTCGCCGCGAGCCAGGGCTACGACATCCCGCCCTATCCGAAGTTCAACGACTTCAAGACCTGGGACGAGGAAGGCCCGCCCAAGGGCTCGCTCCATCATTATCCGATCCGCGGCGGCGACCAGGTCGCCGGGGTCGTCTGCTCTCCGGCGCCGCCGTTGATCGCCGCCCAGATGTGGGCGCAATCGATCCAGAATCAGATGATCGTGCGCTACTTCAAGGGCGAGACGATGGAAAAGACGCTCGACTGGGCGGCCCGGGAAGTCGAGGGCCTCAAGCGGACGTAGTTCGAATCTCCGCTCCCAGCGAAGACGCTGGGGGCGGCATTTTGACCGCAAGCGGCCAAAGCCTGAGGTGTCGGCGTCTTCGCCGACGGAGGGGTCATGCTCTTTCCGGGCCGCGGGCCTCTCGGTCGCTCATGCAGATATGAGCGGGCGAGACGCCCGCGGTCCAGAAGAGCATGGCCCGTCGCCGTGACGCCGATTCAGAGCTCGATAGTGTGGCGCTTGAGATAGTCCGGGTCGGGATCGAAGCCCAGGCCCGGCGCGGTCGGCACGGCGAGATCAGGTTGCCAGCGCGTCAGGCCGTTGCCGTACATGTCCATGTGCGGCTCGGCCTCGACCACGGCATAACAGGTCGGCTGCTTCATCGTGGCCAGGAAATGCAGCGTCGCCAGGCCGGCCGGCCCGATGAAGGGCGAGTGCGGCGAGATCGACACGCCGAGCGGTTCGATCAGGGCGATCGCGCGGCGCTTCTCGGTGACGCCGCCGATCATGCAGACATCGGGCTGCAGCACGCCCACCGCCGGCGCCCGGCCGTACACTGCCATCTGCTCGGCCGATCCGAGATCGGCGCCGAGCCCGATCGTCACCTGCGGCAGGGCCGGCGAGTCGAGCCAGGTTTCCGGCGGCCAGGCGGGGTCCTCGAGAAACTGCAGGCCGAGCGCCTGCCAGCGTGCGAGGCTTGCCCTGACCTCGGCCGGCGTGTGGACATGGTTGCAGTCGGCGACGAACGGCATCGCCGGTCCGATCTGCTTGCGCACGCCTTCGATGATGTCGAGGTCGAACTCGTGCACCTTCACCGCGGCGACGTTGCTTGCCAGCGCACGCTCGATCCGGGCTGTCACCGTGCGCGCGTCGTTATAGCGGTCGAGGCTCGCCATCACCGGGACGCGATCGCGCCGGGCGCCGCCCAGCAGGGCAGAGAGTGGCTGTTTGGCTTCCTTGCCCGCGATGTCCCACAGCGCGGTGTCGACCGCGGCCAGGGCGTTCAGGATGGTGCCCGAGCGCCCGAATGCCGTGAGACGCAGGCGCACGTCGCGATTCAGGCGCTCGCGATCCGCCACCGGCTTGCCGAGATAGATCGGCGTGATCGCATCGCGGATCGTCGCCATCAGGCTGCGCTGCAAGGCCGGGCGCAGGCACAGGCATTCGCCGTAGCCCACCGCGCCCGAGCGCGTGGTGACCCGGCACAGCACAAGGTGGAGCGCATCGGCGCCGCCCTGTCGCTGGAACGGAAGTCTCAAGGCAATCGGCTCGATGCGTTCGACGATCATGGGGTTCTCGTGGCATGAGGTTCTCGCTGGTATGCGGCTCTCGTTGGCGCAACCGGTGTGCGTCGAGCATAGTGCAGCGACGGCGGCTGCCAAAGGTTGGATGGCCGCCAAGCGGTGCAGGGGAGGGCATTCGCATAGCGCAAAAAGTACCGTCATCCCGAGCGAAGCTGCCCGCTTTGGCGTTGTTTACAGCGCCATTGGCAGCGCAGTCGAGGGACCTTTCTTGCCGATGCTGAGATAGGAAAGGTCCCTCCACTACGCCTCGCTAACGGCACTTGCTTCGCAAGTGCCTGACCCGGCTCCGGTCGGGATGACAGCTTTTTCGCCATATGCGAATTGCCTGCGTTGCACAGAAGGGACGAGGTATGAGTGAGGCCAGGACCGCGATCGTCACCGGTGGCGCCGGGGGGATCGGGAAGGCGACGGTGCGCCGGCTGCTCGACGCAGGCTTGTCGGTCTATGTCGTCGATACCAACCAGGGCACGCTCGACAGCCTGCTGGAAGAGCTCGAGACGGCGGGGCAGGGGCGGCTGGCCGGATGTCGGGCCGACGCAACGGACGAGCCGCAGGTCGTCGCGGCGGTCGCCGAAGCCGATCGCCGCTTCGGCAATGTCTACGCGCTGGTCCATGTCGCCGGCGGCGCCGGCCCCAAGCGGGCGCGCGACATCGAGGATTTCTCGCTCGCAGAATGGTCGCACGTCATCGATCTCAACCTGACCAGCGCCTTTCTCGCCGCGCGCGCCGCGGTGCCCCTGATGCGCCGCCGCCGCGAGGGCCGCATCGTGCTGTTCTCCTCGATCATCGCCGATGGCGAGAAGGGACCGTTGAACACGGTGACCGGCCGCCTGCCCTATGCGACCGCGAAGTCGGCACTGCTGGGCTTCACCAATCAGCTCGCCAAGGATGTGGCCGAATTCGGCATCACGGTGAACGCCCTCATGCCCGGCCTGATCCTGGGCGAGCAGGGGACCCGCATCCGCGACCGCTTCGATGCGCTGCCGGCCGAGGAGCGCGCCCGCATGCTGGCCGGCTACCCCGGCGGGCGCCCGGGACAGGGCGACGACGTCGCCGCCGTCGTCGCCTTCCTGTTGTCGGATGGCGCGCGTTTCGTCTCCGGAGTGGCCCTGCCGGTGGACGGCGCCTTCCGGTGACGTCGGCCGTCATCGAACCCGGAAGGAGGTGACGGTCAGAGCTGGGACTGGACGGGTAGCAGGCCGACCAGTCGCGCGAGCAGCACTCGGTAGAAGCCGGCCTCGGGCTCGCGATCGAAAGTGACGTCGCGGCCGCGCACCACGCCGCGCCAGCGCAGGCTGCTGTCCTGCTCGGCAGACAAGCGATAGCTCGCCTGCGGCCCGGTATCGCGCTCGAACACCGCCATCAACTCGGCCACCAGGCCCGGATCCTCGAACACCACGCCCATCTCGGTGTTCAGCTCGGCCGAGCGCGGATCGAAGTTGAAGGAGCCGACGAAGCCCACGCGACCGTCGACGCTGAAGGCCTTGGTGTGGAGGCTGGCGCCGCTCGAGCCAAGGGGCGACAGGTCGGGCCGCCTGGCGCGCGGCTGCAGCTCGAACAGCTTGACGCCGCCCAGCAGCAACGGCAATCGGCAGGGCGCATAGCCGCCGTGGACGATCGCGACGTCGGTGGCGGCGAGCGAGTTGGTCAGGATCGCGACATCGACGCCGCGCCCGGCGAGCTCGACGAGGGCGGCGCTGCCAACATCGCTCGGGACGAAGTAAGGCGAGATGATCTGCACCGATTTCCTTGCATTGCGGATCAGCGGATAGAGCGTCGTCGTGAGCCATCTGACGCCGCCGCCGCCGTGTGCCTTCTCCGGCGGATCGGACACGACCGTTGCCTGGTCGGTCCAATGGACGAATTCTCCGTCGCCCAGCATCGCCTCGAACGACAGCCGCTCGCGCGCGCGCTCGAGGAACGGCGCGGCGGTCGGGCTGCGCGTCAAACGGGCAGTCTGGCGACGCAGGCGGCGCAGGCTGCGCCGCCGCCGCATGGCGAGCGCGCGGATCGGCAGGGTCGCGGCGCTGTTCCAGAACGAATCGAAAATGCGCTCCGATTGGCGGACCACGTCGCCCAACAGCACCAGATCGAGATCCTGGAAGTTGGCAGCCTTGGCGGCGTCGAAATACTCGTCGCCGATGTTGCGGCCGCCCACGATCGCCAGCCGGCCGTCGGCGATCCACGCCTTGTTGTGCATGCGCCGCGTGGCGCGGAAGGCGCGCAGCATCAGCTCCAGGGTGCGCACGATGGCGCCCTCGCGCATACGACTGGGATTGAACAGCCTGAGCTCGATGTTGCGATGGGCATCGAGCGCCAGGAAGACGTGGTCGCTGCCGCGCGTGTTGATGTCGTCGATCAGGATGCGCACGCGCACGCCGCGATCGGCGGCGGCGATGATCTCGTGCGCCAGCAGGCGGCCGGTCATGTCGCGTCGCCAGATGTAGTACATCAGGTCCAGGCTGCGCCGGGCGGCGCGCGCCGTCAGCGCGCGGATGGCGAAGGCATCGAAATTGTCCTCCACCATGGCGAGGCCGTTGCTGCGCGCGCCGCGGGCCATGAGGCTGCCCACCGTGCGGTCGAGCACCGTGTCCGATGGCGCCACAGGCAAGGCGAAGGATGGTTTGGCACGCGAGCGCTTCAGGAAACGGTCATGCGAATAGACCACCACGAAGGACAGGGCGACGAACAGGACGATGATGCCGAAGATGAGCAGAATGAAGTCCATGTCCGCCTGTTCTTTCGACGTCCCGGGCCGCGGGAGACTACGGGCTCGTACCGAAATAATCGATATGGAATGAGCCTGGTCACGGGTTCCCCATCGAGCTCTGCAAATCTGCACGGCCATGATCGCCCTTATGACGCTTTTCTTTGCCGAACGTTGCGAGCACCATCGCCGTGCCGCCAATGTCCTGGAGGGGTGGATGTTCCCAGTCGAGAACGTGCCTGGTCTTCGCTCCGCTGTCCGACGCTTCCTTGCCGTCTTGGCGGCCCTCTGGGGCGTGCTGTTGCCGATCGGCGCCCAGGCGCAGCCGGAGGTGCCCGGCGCACGGGATTTTCCGCTGATCAAACGCTACGAGGGCTCGCGCCTGATCGGCTCCGACATCAGGGCGTTCGACTCCTTCAAGCTGCTGCTCGGCAAGCTGAAGCTCGGTGACAATGGGTATGCAACCGTCGATGCCAGCCGTGCGGTCGAGGGCAAGCACACCAGGCTTCTGTACCTGGCGCCGCCGCAGCGCAGCTCGCTGGAAGTGTTCCGCAACTACGAGGCCGACCTCGCCGCCAAGGGCTTCACCGTGCTGTTCAAGTGCTCGGGCGAGGAGGAGTGCGAATCGTTCGGCACCGAGATCTATCGCGTGCTCTATCCGCCGACCGGCGCGCTGCAGAACAACGAGCTGTCCAAGGTCGCCTTCAACGTGCCGGCCGAGCCGCGTTACCTCGCCGCAACCCTGTCGCGACCGGAGGGCGACGTCTTCGTCTCGCTCTACGTCGCGGTCGAGCGCGGCGATGCCTTTCCACAGACCAAGGATCGCGCCGCCGTGCTGCTCGACGTCGTCGAGACCAAGCCCATGGAGTCGAAGATGGTGACGGTCGACGCCTCGGCGATGGCCAAGGACATCGCGGCGACCGGCAAGGTGGCGCTCTACGGCCTCTATTTCGACACCGACAAGGCCGAGCTGAAGCCCGAATCGGCGCCGTCGCTGGGCGAGATCGCCAAGCTGCTCAAGGGCCAGCCCGGCCTGAAGGTCTTCATCGTCGGCCATACCGACAATGTCGGCGGCTACGACTACAACGTGGGGCTCTCGCAGCGCCGCGCGAGATCGGTCGTCGACCGGCTGGTGCAGCAATACGGCATCGGCGCCGATCGCCTGAAGCCGGTGGGCGCCGGCCTGATCGCGCCGGTGGCGAGCAACGACGAGGAGTCCGGCCGCGCCAAGAACCGCCGGGTCGAGATCGTCAAGGAATAGCAGCCCCGCACCGCGCGCCGTCCCGCCCCGATGGCGTCGGCGCGGCCAAGATGCCAAGGTCGCGTTGATCAATCGAGCGGGGGAGAGCGGCGTGGGCAAGGGCAATTGGCGCGAGCGCGCCGGTACGCATTTCACCTGCGGGAAGCAGTCGGCGCACGGTCGCGACGGCATGGTGGTGACCAACCACCCGTTGGCTTCTGCCGCCGGCCTGGAGATGCTGGCGGCCGGCGGCAACGCCATCGATGCCGCCGTCGCCTGCCAGTTCGCCCTCACCGTGGTCGAGCCGATGATGGTCGGCCTGATCGGCGGCACCACCTCGCACATCCGGCTGGCCGATGGCAGCCACACCATCCTCGACGGCATGAGCGCGGTGCCGCTGGCGGGGCGGCCCGACATGTTCCGCCCGGTGCCCGGCGCCGCGCCGGAGGTGTTCGACACGATCGGGCAGGAGAACCAGGTCGGCCCCAAGGCGGTCGCCGCGCCCGGTTCGCTTCTGGCCTGGTGCTTGGCGCTGCGCCGCTTCGGCACGATGGCGCTCGGCGACGTGATGCAGCCGGCGATCCGCTTCGCCACGCAGGGCTTCACCGTGACGCCCTACCTGTCGGAGTGCATCGACAGCGCCGCGGCCGACCTCGCCAGGGACAAGCTCGCCGCGGCGCGGCTGCTGCCCGGCGGCGCGGCACTCAAGCCCGGCGCCCGGCTGATCCAGGCCGACTACGGCGAGGCGCTCAGCCTGATCGCCCGGCACGGCGAGGGCGCGCTGCATGGCGGGCCGCTCGGCGATCTCGTGGTCGAGTGCATGGAGAAGACCGGCGGCTACGTCTCGCGCCGCGATCTCACCGACTATCGCGTGGTCGAGCGCGCGCCGATCCGCGGCCGGTATCGCGGCTGGGAGATCGTCGGGCCGCCGCCGCCGGCGGCGTCGGGTGTGCACATCACCCAGATGCTGAATATCCTGGAAGGCTTCGACGTCGCCGGCCTGGGGTTCGGCACGGCGGACGGCGTCCATCTTCTGGCCGAGGTGCTGAAGATCGCCTTCGCCGACCGCGCCGAGGCGAGCGGTGATCCGGCCTTCGTAAAAGTGCCGGTCGAACGCATCACCTCGAAGGCCTATGCTGACGAGCGCCGCGCCAGGCTCGACCTCGCCCGGGCAAAGCAATGGACCGGCGGCCTGCTCGCCAGGGAAGGCGCCGACACCACGCATCTCACCGTTGCCGACGGCAAGGGCAACGTCATCACGACGACCCAGACCATCAACAGCCTGTTCGGCGCGCGCTTCATCATCCCGGGTACCGGCATGGTGCCCAACGACTACATGTCGAACTTCGATCCGCGCCCCGGCAACGCGCTGTCGATCGCGCCCGGCAAGCGGGTCACCACCTCGATGTCGCCGGTTATGGCGTTGCGCGAAGGCCGCGTGATCTATGCGCTCGGCCTGCCGGGTGGCCGCAAGATCTTCCCCTCGGCCTTGCAGGCGCTGGTCAACCTGATCGACCACGGCATGGCCCTGCAGGAGGCGGTCGAGGCACCGCGCGTATGGACCGAGGGGCCGGTGCTCGAGATCGAGCACGGCATCGCCGAAGCGGTGCGCACCGCCGTCGCCGCGCGCGGCCACAAGGTGCAGGTTATGCCGACCGTGGCCGGCGGCATGAACGCCATCCAGTTCCATGACGACGGCACCATGACCGGCGCCGCCTGCTGGCGCGCTGACGGCGCGGCGGTCGCGCTGGGCGGCGGGCATGCGCGGCCGGGGGTGCGGTTCGTGCTGCCGCGTTGACTAGCCGATAATTGCGCAATCTTGATTGCGCAAAAGCCTCCATAGTTGGTGAATCCGACCCGTTTCGCCTGCGCCACAGGACGGCGCCTCGCGATATTGTTGGCGAGGTCATTCGAGCGCGCATGAGAGTGAAGCCGCTTCGAGCAGGACTGTCATCGCGAGAGCAGCGACGATGGCGGTCTGGCCGCTCCGCTGTTTTCTCCTGCAGCGCCGTACCATGACCACTCCGCATGCCCGCTGCCGCCTGCAAATAAGACAGTTGATATATAGACAGTTAACTGTCTATATAACGTCATGACCACGCGACTCGACAGCCGCTACACGGCGGGGCAGCTCGGCCAACTCTCCGGGGTGGGCGAGCGCACGGTGCGGTACTATGTGCGCGAAGGCCTGATCGATCCGCCGAGCGGGCGCGGACGCGGCGCCCATTTCGACAACCGCCACCTCGGGCAATTGCAGCGCGTGCGCTTCCTCCAGGAGGCCGGGCTCGATCACGCCGCCATTCGTCAGCATGGCGAGGAGATCGAGGCGGCGTTGGCCAAACGCGGCGTTGCCCGGCGGGACTGGGAAGCCGAATGGGCGCGCTCCAGCGCGGACGTCGCGCGCATCTACCGCCGGCTGAAGGCGCAGCGTTACGTGCCGGCGGTGTCGACAGTGACCCGGGTCGAGGTGGCCAAGGGCATCGCTCTGCTGATCGAGGGCAACCACCGCCTGCCCGCGCCGACGAGGCTCGCCGAGGCCGTCGCCGGATTGCGGGCCGCGTTCGACGTCACGGAGCAGACCGACCAGGCCGGGCAGAAATGAAAGGAGAGGCCGACATGGCTTCGATCGAAGCGGCACGCCACTACTATGCTCGGCTCGTCTCGGGTCAGGGGGGCGTGCAGGACCCACGCGTCACCGATGCGTTCGCTGCGACCCCGAGAGAGCGCTTCGTCGGCGACGGTCCGTGGACCGTTTTCAATTTTGCCGGCGGCTACATGGAGACGCCCTCAGACGATCATGCCTGGCTCTACCAGGATGTCCTCGTTGCCTTGTCGCGCGGTCAGGGGATCAACAACGGCATGCCGAGCCTCCATGCAAGGTGCCTGAATGCCCTGGCGTTGAGAGCGGGAGAGACGGTGCTGCATATCGGCACCGGGACCGGCTACTACACGTCGATCCTGGCCTCGCTGGTCGGTCCGGCAGGATCGGTGGTGGGCTATGAGATCGAGCCGGAGCTTCTCGCCAAGGCGAAGACCAATCTGGCCGAGCTGACCAACGTGTCGATGCAAGGCGTCTCGGGCACGAGCGGCAGGCTGCCGCCGTGCGATGCGATCTACGTCAATGCCGGGGCCACGCATCCGGTCGATGCGTGGCTCGACGCCGTGCGGCCGGGCGGCCGGCTGCTGTTTCCGTTGACGCCCGACCAGGGCCTGGGAGGCATGCTCCTGCTGACCCGCGGTGACGGCGAGGCGTGGCCGGCACGCTTCGTTTGCGCAGCCGCTTTCATCCCATGCGAGGGCGCCCGCGATCCGCAGACGGCCGGAGCCCTCGCCAATACCTTCTGGCGGCAAAGCCTGTGGACCGTGCGCTCGCTCCATCGTGGCACTGCTCCCGACAATTCGTGCTGGGTCGCCGGAAGCGGCTGGTGGCTGTCGACGCGATAGACTGATGCTCTTCTTGGGCCGCGGGCGGGTCGCCCGCGGCCCAAGAAGAATCCTATCGCGCGGCGAGTCGCATCTCGACGCGAAACCCTTCTTCCGGCTGCGGCAGGGTGAAGTAGGGAGTCACGGCGTGGAAGAGCTCGTCGGTGACATGGCCCCAGTAGACGCCCGCCGGTTTCTCGTCGTTGCGGCGATGGATGTTGGCGAGGCAATCTTCTCGTCGTTGCGGCGATGGATGTTGGCGAGGCAATCCATAGCAGCAGAAGGCGCGACAGCGTAGCGATGGGACGCTCGAGACAGCAGCGCGCAGCGTGCTGCAGTAGGAAAGGTCCCTCGACTACGCCTCGCTGCGCTCGGCTCCGGTCGGGATGACGGCATTTTTTTGCCCGATGCGAACGCCTTGGTGGCGCAGGCAAAGCGAAGCGACGCGACGCTAGACCGCGAAGACCTCGTCGAGCCAGTCGAGCACCCGGCGATTGAGCAGCGAGCGGTTGCCCATCTCGCAATGGCCATCCGCACCGTCTTGGGCGCCGAAGCGGATCAGCGTCTTCGGACACGTCAGTGCCTCGAACAGCGCCTCGGCAGTGTCGGCAATCGGATCGTTCTCGGCCCGCGCGATCAGGGTCGGGCAGGCGATGCGCTCGACCCGGTCGACGACGGTGAAGCGCTCCACCTGTTGCAGATAGTCGCGCAGGCTGTCGACGCCGTTGACCCAGAAGCCGCGCTGCACGATCGACCAGCGCAGCTGCCGGCTCGACTCGATGGCCTTGGTCATCTTGGGCTTGCCGAAGAGGGGGCGGTAGCCGATCGAGAAGAAGCAGCTGGCGCGCAACAGCAGCTCCCGCGCCTCCGCCCGCCGCCCCTTTGCCAGGGCCAGCGCGGCTTCGTGCTCGAGCGCGTCCGCTGCCGTGCTCCAGGCTCCCTGGAACACCGCATCGTCGCCGTCGCCGACGGCACGCGCGATCGCCTGCAGCTCGCCGAGCTCGCCGCCGCTGTAACGGCTGTAGGCGAGCGGCCAGGTTCCGAAGCGATCGTGCAGGTCGTCCTTGAAGATCAGTCCCATGCTCGGATTGCGGGCCGTCGCGACTGGATCGTCACACCGGCCTGTCGCCGCAGATCTGGACGCGCCGCATCAGGCGGCGGAACGGGCCGGTGTCGCCCAGCGCGATGTGCTTGGCGCTGCGATTGTCCCAGAAGGCGA
>NZ_JBGAKA010000097.1:0-5519 GCF_044224635.1 Reyranella sp.
GAGCGTCATGCGGGCGCCCTTCACCGTGATCTCGACCGACATCGGCAGGGCCTGCGGCACCTCCTCGTTGTCGAACACGTCCTCGAAACGCCAGATGCCGTCGGGCAGCGCGGCGATGGCGGCGCGCATCTTGCGCTCGGCATAGTCCATCAGCGCCTCGCCGGCGCCCAGCACGGTGGCGACGCCGTACTTTGCGGCGAGCGCCTGGAAGCGCTGCACGCCGACGCGGTTGGCGGCGCGCTGCGCGCGCAGGTCGGAGAGCCGCTCCTGCGGCACCTGGCAGTTGAGCAGGATCAGGTCGAGCACGTCCTTCTGCAGCTCGCCGGCACGCCACAGCCGCACCGGCGGGATGCGCAGCCCCTCCTGGTAGATGTGGGCGTGGCCGCGATCGACGAAGTCGGCATGGTGCGCCAGGTTGACCGTCCACGCGACGAGCTTGTTGTCGACGAAGATCGGCTCGGTCAGCACGATGTCGGGCAGGTGCGTGCCGCCGCCCTCATAGGCGTCGTTGCCGATGAAGGCGTCGCCCGGCCTGATGTCCTGCGTCGGATAGCGTCGCATGATGTGCGGCACGAGATCGAGGAAGCTGCCGAGATGGATCGGGATGTGCTCGGCCTGGCACAGCGTCTCGCCGCGCGCGTTGAACAGCGCCGTCGAGCAGTCGCGCCGTTCCTTGATGTTGGTCGAGTGCGAGGCACGGATCAGCGTCTCGCCGGTCTCGTCGACGATCGAGGCCATCGCCGCGCCGATCACCTCGACCGTGATGGGGTCGAGCACGCTTGGCCGATCGAGCCCCGGGAACTTGGTCATGGCGTGTTGGCCTCCAGGATCAGGTTGAGCCAGCGATCGACCCGCGCCGTCCATCCTGGGGGCACCAGGGTGGTGGCGTCCATCTGCTCGACGATCGCCGGCCCGGCGAAGTGATTGCCGGGCGCCAGGGCAGGGCGGTCGTAGACCGGCGTCGCGGCAAGATCGCGCGTCTCGGCCAGCCACACCTTGCGCGTTCCGGTGATCGCCCTCGACGCGTCCGGCCCGCGCTCGGGATGGGCCGGCAGCTGGGCCTTGCGCACCTGGCCGGTCGCCTCGACGCGCAGGGTGACGACCTGCACCGGCTCGCCCTCGGCGACGAAGCCGTAGCGCTGGCGATGGGCGTCGGAGAATCGGTCGACAAGGGTCTGCATCGTCCCGGCAGTCACCGGCCCGTCGGGCAGGGCGACCCCGAGCTCGTAGTTCTGGCCGAGATAGCGCATGTCGGCGGTGCGCGCGATGCCGCGGTCGGCGGCGGCGATGCCCTCGTGCGCGAACCAGCGCTCGGCGCGCTCGGTCAGCGCGGCGAACGCCTCCGCGACATCGCCGGCCGACGCGTCGGTCGCCGGCACGATGCGGGTCAGGGAGAAATCGGCGCGCAGGTCGGTGAGCAGCAGGCCCATGGCGCACAGGATGCCGGGATTGGCCGGCACCAGCACGCGGCGGATCTCGAGCTCCTCGGCGAGCCGCGCGGCGCGTCGGTCGCCGGCACGATGCGGGTCAGGGAGAAATCGGCGCGCAGGTCGGTGAGCAGCAGGCCCATGGCGCACAGGATGCCGGGATTGGCCGGCACCAGCACGCGGCGGATCTCGAGCTCCTCGGCGAGCCGCGCGGCGTGCAACGGCCCGGCGCCGCCGAACGCCATCAGCGTGTAGTCGCGCGGATCGTGGCCGCGCTGCACCGAGATGACGCGGATGGCGCGCGCCATGTTGGCGGTCACCACCGAGAGGATGCCCTGCGCCGTCTCCATCGGCCCCAATCCCAGCGTTCCGGCGAGACGGCCGATCGCCGCCTCGGCCAGATCGCGCCGGATCTTCATGCGGCCGCCCAGCAGGTGCGTCGGATTGAGCGTGCCCAGCACGACATTGGCGTCGGTCGTCGCGGGCTCGTCGTTGCCGCGGTCGTAGCACACCGGCCCGGGATCGGCGCCGCACGAGCGCGGCCCCACCTTGAGCAGGCCGCCGGCATCGACATAGGCGATCGAGCCGCCGCCGGCGCCGACCGTGTGGATGTCGAGCATCGGCGCCTTGATCGGATAGCCGTGCACCGTCGCCTCGGCGGCGAGCCGGCAGCTGCCGTCCTGCAGCAGCGCCACGTCGGTCGAGGTGCCGCCCATGTCGAAGGTGATCAGGTCGGGGAAGCCCGCCAGCCGGCCGATCGCCTGGGCGCCGACCACGCCGGTCGCCGGCCCGGACAAGACCGTGCGCACCGGCATCGAGGCGGCGGCACCGAAGCCGATGACGCCGCCGTTGGACTGCGTGAGATGCGGCGTCGCCGTCATGCCGAGCTCGGCGAGGCGCGGCCCCAGGCGCGACAGGTAGCGCTGCATCACCGGCCCGAGATAGGCGTTCAGCACCACCGTCGACAATCGCTCGAACTCGCGGAACTCGGGCGCGATCTCGTGGCCGGCCGAGATGAAGGCGTCGGGCAGCTCCTCGCGCAGGATGGCGACGGCGCGCTGCTCGTGGTCGGGTCGCAGGAAGCCGTAGAGAAAGGACACCGCCACCGCCTGCACGCCGGCGTCGCGCAAGGTGCGGGCGGCCGCGCGCGTGCGCGCCTCGTCGAGCGGCGTCAGCACGGCGCCGGCATGGTTGACCCGCTCCGGCACCTCCAGGCGCAAGGCGCGCGGCACCAGGGTGGGCGGCTTGTCGGCCTGGATGTCGTAGAGGTCGGGCCGCTTCTGCCGGCCGATCTCGAGCAGGTCGCGAAAGCCGTCCGATGTCAAAAGCCCGGTCGGCGCGCCGCGATGCTGGATCAGTGTGTTGGTTGCCACCGTCGTGCCATGCCCGAAATAGACGACCGCAGCGGCCGGCTTGTCGCCGCCCTCCGATGCGACCTGCCGCAGGGCCTCCTCGACGCCGTTGGCGATTGCCCGCGATGGATCATCGGGTGTCGACGGCACCTTCCAGACGGCAACCCGCCCGGTGCGTTCGTCGAACAGGCAGATGTCGGTGAAGGTGCCGCCCGAGTCGACGCCGACACGCCAGTGTGCCTGCGGGGCGGAGGGGGCGTGACTCATCGCTGGGACCGCGCCGCTCCGATGGCGCTCTTCTTGTTGATCACAAATCCGATGAGCGCCACGCCGGCGGAGATTACTCCGCCTGAAGTGGCGCGGTCCCAGCAACGACCCTCCAGAAAAGAATCACCCTGCATTTTTGCGTTCGGTGCGTTCGGTGCGTTCGGAGCCTTTAGAATCAAGGGGTTAGCCGACCGCAAATGACCACTCAGCAGGCTCCGTTGCGGTCGGGCGCGCCGTCTTGCGGTCGGGGCTGTGCCGGATTGTCTCACATCGGTGCTGGCAATCACGGTCTGATCTCTTTGGTTGGACAGAGTTTCATTCACCGCACGCGATATCACGGCGCGGCAGGGGTGGGCAGGCGGCCCAGCCAGCGTGGCTCGCGGCTGCAGCCAAAACGCGTGTGCACTCAATTGCACGGCGACCGGGAATGGAAGGATCATGCCTCATCGCCGGGAGCGCGCCACTCCGTGGCGCTCTTCACATTCTCCTCCCCAGCGCAGCTGGGGAGGTGTCTCGGTAATCCGAGACGGAGGGGTCAGGAGTCTCAGTGGGGCTTTCGACCCCTCCGTCCGCGATTACGCGGACACCTCCCCAGCGAAGCTGGGGAGGAAAAGAAGAGCGCACCCTCACCCCGCGGTATCCGTCGCGAGATGGAACAGGCAGTCGCCGCGCTCGCAGCGGGCCGGGACGCGCTTGCAGAGGACGAGGCCGGCGCGCTTGAAGGGGACGATCTCGGGCTCGCGCCACGGCGTGTGGTGGAAGTGGATGCGCGCCGCTGGCTGGCCCGCCTTCACCTCGGCGCCGAGATCGACCAGCGGCTCGAACAGGCCGCCGTCCGAGGCGTAGACGTAGTACTCGTCGCCGCCGACCTCGGTGAGCCGGGTCTTGGTCGGCGCCGGCACCTCGCCCTGCAGCAGGCCAATGTGGGCGAGCAGGCGGCGCATGCCGTCCTCGGCCACCTTGAGCGAGCCTGGCGTCACCAGCCCGCCGCCGCCCAGCTCGGTGCCCATCGACAGCACGCCCTGGCGATAGCAGGCCGAGGTGAAGGTTCGTCCGCCGCCCTGCGGCGTCGAGGCGACGTAGCTCACCGGGGCGCCGAAGGCCTTCAGCATCCCGGTCACCTTCGTCATGCGCGCCGCATCGTCGAAGCGTGCCGCGAGCGCGCTCGGGATGTAGGTGAGCGAGCTGCCGCCGGAATGGAAGTCGAAGCCGTAGTCGAAGCCCGGCAGCAGGGCATGCTCGATCCAGTAGGCAATCTGCTGGGTGATGGTGCCCTCCGGGTTGCCCGGGAACGAGCGATTGAGATTGCCGTCGTCGATCGGCGAGGTGCGCTGGCCCGCCATGGCGGCCGGGAAGTTGGCCGAGGGCAGGATCACCAGCCGGCCCTTGATGTCCTCGGGCCTGAGCGCGCGGATCAGGTTGCCGAGGCCGATCTGGCCTTCCCATTCGTCGCCGTGGTTGCCGGCCTGCATCAGCACGGAGGGGCCATCGCCGTTCCTGATGCGCACGATGGGGATCGGGATCCAGCCATAGGCCGAGCGATGCACCGAGTGCGGCACGCGCACGAAGCCGGCGGCCTTGCCGTCGGCGGCGAGGTCGATGTCGGCCGACAGGCGGCTCAGGGCCGAGATGTCGGCGGCGCGGGAATCGGTGCTCAAATCGGTTCACTCCACAGGCGTTCGTTCAACAGGGCATCGGCGACGTCGGCCGAGATCGCGGCCAGGAGCTTCTCGCCTTTCTCGGCGCTCGCCGCCCCGGCGTCGCCGATCACGCCGATCGGCGAGCGGCTGGACAGCTGGCGCCAGCGATAGACGCCTTCGTTGACCGTCGGGATGGCCGACAGGCCGGGGATGTAAGGCCCGTGCATCTGCGACAGCTCGTCGGGATTCACCAGCTCGGGCGCCATCGCCATGATCATCGACGTTTCGGCCTCGCAGGCATGCAGCAGCGCCTTCTGCTTTTCCAACAGCCTGGCGATCGATTTGGCGGCGATGTCCCAGTACGTGCCGGTTGCGAAGGGCAGCCTGTGCTCGACGGTCAGCTCGCCGACCATGTTCTGCAGCGCCGTCGTGTTGCCGCCGTGCCCGTTCAGCACGAAGATGCGCTTGAAGCCGTGCCGCACCGCCGAGGTGACGACGCAGCGGATCACCGCGAACATGGTGGCGTAGTCGAGCGTGATCGTGCCGCTGAGCGACATGTGATGCTCGGACATGCCGAAGGGGATGGTCGGCGCCACCACGACCGGCGCCGTCTTCTCCATGATCCGCGCCGCGCGATGCGACACCTCGTGCACGCAGCACCAGTCGACCATGCTGGGCAGGTGCGGCCCGTGCTGCTCGGTCGCCCCGATCGGCACGATGACGATGGCATTGCGCGCCGCCAGCGCCTTGATCTCCGAGGCCTTCAGCCTCGACCAGTCGATCTCGCTCATGAGGGATGCTTTCTTTGTGGTGCTTGTGTTCTTGCCTAGGTT
>NZ_JBGAKA010000098.1:0-5483 GCF_044224635.1 Reyranella sp.
CCGTCTTCGCCGCCTGTGCCGCGATCGGGCTGCAGGCCGGGGTGGCGATGCCGCTGGTGCCGCTGGCACTGGAACGCCAGGGCGCCGACAAGCTCACCATCGGGATCATCGCGGCCGCGTGGGGAATCGGCATGCTGGCCACGGCCGGGCATATTCCGCGTCTGGCGGCCCGCTTCGGCGCCGTTCCGTTCATCTTCGCCGCGGTGGTTGTCGGCTCGGCGATCACCGTGGGTTACACGCTGACAGACAGCCCGGCGATGTGGTTCGTGCTCAGCCTGCTGCATGGGGCGATGGGCGGCGTGCCGTGGGTGGTGACCGAGATCTGGATGAACGTCGTGGTCGAGGAGAACCGGCGCGGGCGCGTGATGGGTGTCTATTCGACGCTGGTGGCACTCGGCATCGCTCTCGGACCGTTCGTTCTGCAGGTCGTGGGAATCTACGGACCGGTTCCCTTCATCACCTGTGCCGTGCTGGCCCTGCTGGTGGCGCTGCCGCTGCTGCCCTACTGGAAGACCGCGCCGGCGATCGAGCACGCTGACGACAGCGGCTACATGGCCGTGGTGGTCGCGGCGCCGCTCGCCATGCTGGCGGCTTTCGTCTGCGGCCTGGGCGAGCAGGTCGCCTTCAGCTTCCTGCCAGTCTATGCCGTCGGCGCGGGAGTTTCGGCCGAGACCGGCGCGCTCTGGCTGTCGGCGTTCGTCCTGGGCAACGTCGTCCTGCAATGGCCGATCGGCTGGATGGCCGATCATTTCGACCGGCGCGGCGTGCTGGCCGGCTGCACCCTGGCGAGCACGCTGCTCGTCGTGCTGCTCACCGTGGTCTCGGCGCAATCGTTGACCGTGATCGCGGTGATCGCGCTGTGGGGCGGCGTGTCGTTCGCGATTTACCCGGTCGGCCTCGCCCTGCTCGGCCAGCGCTTCCTGGGCGGAGACATCGCCCGCGCCAACACCGCCTTCAGCATGCTCTACATCCTGGGCGGTCTGGTTGGCCGACCGCTCACCGGCGCGGCCATGGACACGGTGGGCGATCCCGGCCTGGGCGCGACCCTTGCCGTGTTCTATGTCATCGCCGGGGTCGCGGCCTTGCTGGCATTCCGGCGGTCCCGCTGATAAGCGTCGAACCGATGAGCGCCATGGCTGCACAGTCGGACCGAGCGGCCGATCCGCTCCTCGCCCCCCTGCTGGCCGGGGATCGCCGAGCGTTGGCGCAAGCCATCACCCTGGTCGAATCGACGCGCCCGGATCATCGCGAGCGGGCCGATGCGCTGCTCGCCAGCCTGCTGCCGCACACCGGCAAGTCGGTGCGACTCGGCATCACCGGCGTGCCCGGGGTCGGCAAGTCGACCTTCATCGAGCGCTTCGGCCTCTCCTTGATCGAGCGCGGCCGCCTTCATCCGCCCCTCGCCGGCCGGCACCACCCTGGGCGGCGTGGCGCGGCGCACGCGCGAGACCATGCTGCTGACCGAGGCGGCGGGTTTCGATACCGTGATCGTCGAGACGGTCGGCGTGGGCCAATCGGAAACCGCCGTCGCCGACATGGTCGACATGTTCATCGTGCTGCTGCTGCCGGCGGGCGGCGACGACCTGCAGGGCATCAAGCGCGGCATTATCGAGCTGGCCGACCTGATCGTCGTCAACAAGGCCGATGGCGACCTCAAGGCGACGGCGCAGCGCTCGGCCAGCGACTACCAGCATGCGCTGCGCATGCTGCGCTCGCCGACCGCCGGCTGGACGCCCGAGGTGACGACCTGCTCGGCGATCTCGGGCGAGGGCGTGGTCGAGGTCTGGGCGACGATCGAACGCTTCCGGCAGGCCGTGGGCGAGAAAGGGCTGGCGCGGCGCCGCGCCGAGCAGGCCCGCGCCTGGATGTGGAACGAGGTGGGCGAGACGCTGTTGACCGAGCTGCGCCGCCATCCGGAGGTCAAGCGCCTGGTGCCCGGCCTCGAGCGCGAGGTCGAGGCTGGCCGCACGACTCCCGCATCAGCGGCACATCTCATGCTAAAAGCGTTTCATGCACGTTAAGGCGTTCCATGCCCGCTAAGTCCATTGTCGCCAAGTCCGTCGTCGAAACGGCCCGCCGGGCCGCCGCGCCCGCCGAGCTGCCGTTCTGGAAGCGCAAGAGCCTGGCCCAGATGTCGAAGCCGGAATGGGAATCGCTCTGCGACGGCTGCGGCATGTGCTGCACCAACAAGCTCGAGTACGAAGGCACCGGCGAGATCGTGCAGACCGACACCTGCTGCAAGCTGCTCGATCCCCGGACGGCGCGCTGCCGCGACTACAAGAACCGCAAGAAGATCGTCCCGGACTGCATCAAGCTCACCCCAAAGATTGTGGCCCGGATGGACTGGCTACCCAAGACCTGTGCCTACCGCCTGGTCCATTTCGGGCAGGACCTCTACTGGTGGCACCCCCTGATCTCGGGCGATCCGGAAACCGTGCACCAGGCGGGAATCTCGGCTCGCGGCCGGGTGATCCCCGAGGACCAGGTCGAGGATATTACCGAGCGGGTGGTCGACTGGAGGGTGTGACGTCCTCCTTGACGGGCCTGTCTTCGGCCCGTAAAAAGCCGGCCTTCCCGCCTGCCGGCGGGATCGTTTTTTAGCGGATAGCGCCATGCCCCGTCGTTGCGCCCTGTCGGGCAAAGCCGTGCAGTACGGCAACAATGTCAGCCACGCCAACAACAAGACGCGGCGTCGCTTCATGTCGAACCTGCAGGTCGCCTCGGTCCTGTCGGATGCGCTGGGCCACACCGTGCGCCTGCGCCTGACGCCGCGCGGCATCAAGACCATCGAGCACAATGGCGGCATCGATTCCTACCTGCTGGGCACCAACGACAGCAAGCTCAGCCCCGAGATGAAGGTGCTGAAGCGCCGCGTCACCTCGGCCAAGGCCAAGAAGGACGCCAAGGCCGCCGCTGCGGCGTAAGGCGGCGTTTTCCGCGCCACTGCGAACTTTCCTGTCGTCCTGAGCGCAGCGAAGGACCTCATCGCCGCCTGGTGCGAGCGTGCTTGGAACTTCTGGCGATGAGATCCTTCGCTGCGCTCAGGATGACAAGAGAATGATGACTTCGATCAATGAAGTCTTACGTTTTTGGGCTGACAGAAGCGGTGTCGTCCCTCGCGCAGCGAGGGACTTGTCATTTCACGGCTCCGCCAGCTCGAACATCATCAGGATGTTGCGCTGGAGCGGATTGAAATTGTCGTCCGAGATCAGCCACAGCAGGGTCTCGCCGTTGCGGCCCTTGCCGGCGGCCAGGCCCTCGAGATTGTCCACCGCATAGGGTGAGGCGAGGCGCGCCAGCTCCTGTGGGCGCACGATTCCCCCTTCCTCCAGGTCGGCCGCAGCGAAGCGCATGACGCGGCAGCGCACGCCGCGGACGAAGTCGAAGGCGCGCTCGAGCGTGACGAACGAGCCGTCGGGCAGGCGGGCGATGGCGGTCGGGTGGAAATCGGGGATGGTCGGATAGTCGAAGGCGCGCCATTGGTAGCGGCCGTCCGGCTTGCGGCTGCCGACCCAGCCTGTGACGGTATCGGGTCGCCGCCGGTACTCCTCGCTGATCGCAATGACCCGGTTGTCAGCGAGGGCGGTCATCGCCTCGATGCCGCCGTTTGGGGGCAGGCGGCCGATATCGGCCGGTCCCTCGACCGGGGCCGGAGCACCCTGCAAGGTGGGATAGCGCCAGATGCGATGGTGGCGTTCGAACGCCACAAGCCAGGACCCATCTGGCAAGCGAGCCATCGCCTCGGCATCCGCGTCGATCTTGCCCGCGATCGGCTTGCCATCGAGGCCGCGCAGCTGGCCGATTCGCGCGGCGCTCAGCCCAACCAGATCGCCCTTGGCATCGTAGTCGATCGCGGCGGTAAGCCAGGCCCCCAGGTCTGAAATCGAGGTGAGGGTCCTGCCGTCGGCCGAGACGTGCAAATCCGACCAGCCGCCAAAGCTCGCCGAGTTGGCGGTCATGGAGACACCGCCCCGCCAGATCAGCCGTCCGATCTGGGTCGAGCCGGGCTCGTCGATCTTGAAGGGCAGCGAGGCGCTGCGGATCTCGATCGGTTGTTCCTGAGCGCTCGCCGGCGGCGGCGTGACGCCGGCACAGGCGGCGATCAGCAGGCAGAACGCCAGCAGCGGACGGGCGAAAGAATGCAAGGCCCGTCCGGCTCTCACGGCGCGGTCGCGATCAGGCGGCGCGCTTGCCGGACTTGGTTCCGGATTTGGCGGTGCCACCAGCGCGAGCGCCGCGCTGGCCGCGGGCTGGCCGCTTGTCCTTGTCGTCTTCCTCGTCGAACAGCGAAGCGAGCTGCTCCATCATCGTGCCGCCCAGCTGGTCGGCGTCGACGATGGTGACGGCACGGCGATAGTAGCGCGTGACGTCGTGGCCGATGCCGATCGCGATCAGCTCGATCGGCGAACGGGTCTCGATCCAGTCGATGACGTCGCGCAGGTGACGCTCGAGGTAGTTGCCGGGATTGACCGACAGCGTCGAATCGTCGACCGGCGCGCCGTCCGAGATCACCATCAGGATCTTGCGTTCCTCGGTGCGCGGCAGCAGGCGGTTGTGCGCCCACAGCAGCGCTTCGCCGTCGATGTTCTCCTTGAGGATGCCTTCGCGCAGCATCAGCCCGAGGCTCTTGCGCGCCCGCCGCCACGGCGCGTCGGCCGGCTTGTAGATGATGTGGCGCAGGTCGTTGAGGCGGCCCGGATTGGCCGGCTTGCCGGCGGCGAGCCACTGCTCGCGGCTCTGGCCGCCCTTCCAGGCACGCGTCGTGAAGCCCAGGATCTCGACCTTGACGCCGCAGCGCTCGAGGGTGCGCGCCAGGATGTCGGCGCTCATCGCCGCCACCGTGATCGGCCGGCCGCGCATCGAGCCCGAATTGTCGATCAGCAGCGACACCACGGTGTCGCGGAAGTTGGTGTCCCTCTCCTTCTTGAAGGACAGCGCGTGCATCGGATTGGCGACGATGCGCGCCAGGCGGGCCGCGTCGAGCGTGCCCTCGTCGAGGTCGAATTCCCACGACCGGTTCTGCTGCGCCATCAGCCGGCGCTGCAGGCGGTTGGCGAGCTTGCCGATCACGCCCTGCAGGTGGGAGAGCTGCTGGTCGAGATGGTTGCGCAGCCGGCCCAGCTCCTCGGCATCGCACAGCTGGTCGGCGTCGACGATCTCGTCGAACTTCACCGTGTAGGGATGGTACTGCTGGCCCTTCGGCTCGTTCGACAGCGCTCCCGGCGGCAGCCACGGACGCTCGGCGCGACCGGGCTCCTCCTCGTCGCCCGCCCCCATCTGCATCTCGGTCTGCGCCTGGTCGGCGACCGTCTCGGAGGCGTCGTCCTGTTCGGAGGCGTCCTCGGTCTCCTCGCCCTGCGCGCCGTAGCCCTGGGTCTCGCTCGAATCGCTCTGATCGTCGCCGGTCTCGTTGGACTGGCCGTCGGCGTTCTCCTGGTCCTGCGAATCCTCGGGATCCTCGTCCTGCAGGTCGGCCGTCTCGT
>NZ_JBGAKA010000067.1:0-38884 GCF_044224635.1 Reyranella sp.
GGCGGCGAAGGCCGAGGGCACCGGCGGCACGACGGCCTTCACCTTCACGGTGACGACGACGGGCGACGCCTCGACGACGCGCAGCGTCGCCTGGGCGGTGACCGGGTCGGGCGCCAGCAAGGCCGATGGCGCCGACTTCGTCGGCGGCATCCTGCCGACGGGGACGCTTACCTTCGCCGCCGGCGAGACCAGCAAGGTGCTGACCATCACCGTCAACAGCGACGCCACGGTGGAATTGGACGAAGGCTTCCTGGTCAGCCTGTCGAACCCGTCCTCCAGCCTGAAGATCGGGACGGGATCGGCGAGCGGCACGATCCAGAACGACGACAGCCTTCCCGTCACGGTGACGGCGCACGACGACGCCTACGTTGTGCTGAAGGGCCAGTCGCTGACGATCGCCGCGGCGAGCGGCGTGCTGTTCAACGACCAGAGCGCGTCGAGTGCGTCGCTGCTCGCCAACGCCAGCCACGGCACTGTGCAGCTCGCCGGCACCGGCGGCTTCGGCTACACGCCCACGCCCGGCTTCACCGGCGTCGACTCGTTCACCTACCACGCCGTGCCCGGCGGCAATGGCGTCGACGGCAAGGCGGTGCTCTACGTCGTGCCGGTCAACACCGGCGGCGCGTCGACGACCCTCGACCTGCTGGGACTCACCGCGGCGGAGCAGATCGCGGCGACCTACACGGCGTTCTTCGGCCGTGCCGCCGATGCCGGCGGGCACGGCTTCTGGGTCGGCGAGTTCATCCAGCACCTGCCGACGCAGGGCGCGGCGGCGCTGTTCGCCAACATCGCCAGCTCGTTCGGCATCAGCGCCGAGGCCAAGGCGCTCTACCCGTTCCTGGCAAGTCCCTTCACGGCGACCGACGCCCAGATCAGCGCCTTCCTCGACTCGGTCTACAACAACCTGTTCAACCGCTCGTCTGACGCCGGCGGGCTGGCCTACTGGACGGGCGAGATCAAGGCGACGCTGCAGGCCGGCCAGTTCGTGGGCTCGGTGCTGGTCAACATCATGAGCGGGGCGCAGGACACGACGGCGGGCAAGGACATCACCACCCTGATGGGCAAGGTGGCGGTGAGCCTGGAGTACGTGCACGAGCAGCAGGAGCACGGCACGGTGTGGGCGGGTGCGAGCGACGTCGCCGCGGCGACGAACCTGCTGCGCACCGTGACCAGCGATGCGGCGAGCGTGCTGATCGGCGTCAAGAACGCGGAGGTATTGATCGCGAACCACGCGTGAGCGCCTGGAGCAGCTACAGGGTGAGATCTTCTTGGATTGAAGTAACCCTCGAACGCGACCAGACCCTCATGCTGGGCGCGCCCCGCTGCGCCTTTCGCCGCAGGTTTGCGCCGCGTTGGCCCGTCGTTAGGACCGCGCCATTCATAGGCACTGACTTTGCCGAAAGAGCGCGTCATGCGCTGGGACCGCGCCACTCCAGTGGCGCACCATTCCTTCGAGCAGACGAAGGGGCGCCACTGGAGTGGCGCGGTCCCAGCGGATGAGTCAGCGCAACGCCTTCCGCATGTTGATCGAGGTCGGCTGGTCGAAGCCTTCGTGGGCCTCGCGCGAATACTCGACGTAGCCCAGCGATGTGAAGAAGCGCTGGTTGTCGGTGAGCACGATGCGCACGCCCAGCCTTACGCCGTCGAGGTCGCGGCGACGTGCCTCGTCCTCGACGGCTTCGACGAGACGCCGGGCGATGCCGTGACCGCGCTCGGAAGGAAGCACCGCGAGGCGGCCGAAATAGAGGTCGCCTTCCATCAGCTTGACCATGACGCAGCCCACGACGGAGCCGTTTTGCTCCGCGACGATGGCGCCGCTGTCGCGCGTCAGCTCGGTGGCGATCGCGTCGGCGGTCTCGCGGAAGGCGCCCGACTCGGGCTGCAGCTTGCCGCGATACTGCTCGAATGCGGCAGCGATGGTGCGGGCGAGCGACGCGGCATCGGCGGCGGTCGCGGCGCGCAGGACAAGATGGTCGCTCATGGGATCAAATCCGCGTAGGCTTCACGCAAAGTCGAGGAACGCCCCTATGGGATATCAGACGATCCAGGTTCGCAAGCTCACCCCCGTCATCGGCGCGGAGATCGCCGGAGTCGACCTGTCGCAGCCGCTCGGCAACCAGGCCTTCCAGGAGATCCACGACGCCCTGATGGAGAACCTGGTGATCTTCTTCCATGACCAGGAGCTGACGCACGATCAGCACAAGGCGTTCGGCCGCCTGTTCGGCGAGCTGCACCTGCACCCGACCTCGACGCGCAAGGACTGGGACCATCCCGAGATCCTGATCATCAAGGCGGACGAGAATTCCAAGCATGTCGCCGGCGAGGAATGGCACTCCGACGTGAGCTGCGATCCCGAGCCGCCGATGGGCAGCATCCTCTATATGAAGGAGCTGCCGCCCGACGGCGGCGGCAACACGCTGTTCGCCAACATGTATCGCGCCTGGGACACGCTCTCGCCGGCGATCCAGCGCCTGTGCGAGGGCCTGACGGCGGTCCATGACGGCGCCCAGGTCTATGGCGGCCGTTTCGGCCAGACGCCCAAGGAGGGCGGCTTCCCGCGCAACGAGCATCCGGTGGTGCGCACCCATCCGGTGACCGGCCGCAAGGCGCTCTACGTCAATCGCAACTTCACCACGCGCATCGCCGGACTGAAGAAGCACGAAAGCGACGCGCTGCTGGAGATGCTCTACCGCCACAGCGAGACACCGGAGTTCCAGTGCCGCTTCGCCTGGCGGCCCAACTCGATCGCCTTCTGGGACAATCGTGCTGCCATGCATCACGCGATGTGGGACTACTTCCCGCACCGCCGGCTGGGCTATCGCGTCACCGTCAAGGGCGACAAGCCGTTCCTTCGGGCCTGAGGACCATCATGGCGCTCATCACCTATCTCACCCGCATCCAGTTCGATTTCGGGGCGCTGAAGCTCCTCGAGGCGGAGCTGAATCTGCTCGGCCTGCGCCGGCCGCTGGTCGTCACCGACAGGGGCGTCATCGCCGCCGGCCTGTGGGCCAAGGTGAAGGAGCATCTGCCCGGCAACATGCCGGTCACCGTCTATGACGGCACGCCGGAGAACCCGACCGAAGCGGCGATGCGCGATGCGCTGGCGATCTACAGGGCGGAGGGCTGCGACGGCATCGTCGCCATCGGCGGCGGCTCGCCGATGGATCTCGCCAAGGCGGTCGGCCTGATGGCGACCCATCCCGGCACCTCGCTGCAACACTACTCGTTCGTCGAGGGCGGCGCGCCGCGCATCACCGACAAGGTGGCGCCGATCGTCGCCATTCCGACCACCTCGGGCACCGGCAGCGAGGTGAGCCGCGGTGGCGTCATCATCATGGATTCGGGCCGCAAGCTCGCCATCGGCAGCCCGCACCTGATCCCAAAGCTGGCGCTGGTCGATCCCGAGCTGACGATAGGCCTGCCGCCGCATCTCACCGCCGGCACCGGCATGGACGCCTTCACGCACAACATCGAATGCTTCCTGTCGAATGCCTTCAACCCGCCGGCCGATTCGATCGCGCTCGACGGGCTGGAGAAGGCGTGGACGCATGTCGAGCGCGCGACCCGCGACGGTTCCGACCGCGAGGCGCGCTACAACATGGCGATGGCCGCCATGGAAGGCGCCATGGTGTTCCAGAAGGGCCTGGGTGCGGTCCATGCCCTCAGCCATCCGACCGGCGGCCTCAAGGGCTATCGCCTGCATCACGGCACGCTGAATGCGGTCTTCCTGCCGGCGGTGCTGCGCTTCAACGCGCCCGCCGTCGGCGACAAGTACCGTCGCGTGGCGCGCGTGATGGACCTGCCCGACAGCGCGGCCAACGCCGACGGTGTCGCCGACGCGGTGCAGGCGCTGAACGAGCGGCTCGGCATTCCCAAGGGCCTGGGCGCGATGGGGCTGGCGCAGGACACGGTCGAGAAGATTGCCGACGGCGCGCTCGGCGATCACTGCCACCAATCGACGCCGCGCCAGCCGACCAGGGCGCAGTATGTCGAGCTGATCGAGCAGAGCTGGGGCTGAGATTTGCCTCCCCAGCGAAGCTGGGGAGGTGCCCCGTCATACGGGGCGTAGGGGTCATGAGCCTCAGTGGTGGTGCTCATGACCCCTCCGTCGCCGTAGGACGGCGACACCTCCCCAGCGAAGCTGGGGAGAGAATAAAGAGAGGGGTCTCGAATGAAAGTGCAGGGCAAGGTCTGCGTCGTCACGGGCGCGGCGGGTGGTATCGGCGAGGCGATCGCGCGGCGCTATGCCAGGGAGGGCGCCAAGGGCGTCGTCGTCGCCGATCGCGATGCCGGGCGCCTCGAGGCGGTCGCCAGGGACATCAAGGGCGTGGCGGTGGCCTGCGATGTCGGTCGCGAGGCCGACGTCAAGAAGCTGGTCGCCGAGGCCGAACGTCATTATGGCCCTGTCGACGTCTTCTTCTCCAATGCCGGCATCGGCCGCGGTGGCCACGAGGATGCCTCCGACCAGGATTGGGCGGACAGCTGGGCGATCCATGTCATGGCGCATGTCTATGCGGCACGCGCCCTGGTGCCGGGCATGCTGGCGCGCAAGTCGGGCTATCTGCTGAACACCGCCAGCGCCGCCGGCCTGCTCGCCTCGATGGGCTCGGCGCCCTACGGCGTCACCAAGCACGCCGCGGTGGCGCTGGCCGAGCATCTGTCGATCCAGTATGGCGACAAGGGCATCTGTGTCTCGGTGCTTTGCCCGCAGGCGGTCGACACCAACATGCTGCGCATGGCAGGCGCGGGGGCGGCCTCGGTCGACGGCGTGCTGCACACCGATGCGGTGGCGCAGACCGTGATCGAGGTCATGGAGGCCGAGACCTTCCTGATCCTGCCGCATCCCGAGGTGAGGCAGTACATGACCCGCAAGACCGGCGACTACGACCGCTGGCTGCGCGGCATGCGCCGCCTGCGCGACAAGAGCGGCGAGGGGCAGGCCCGGCGTGCATGAGCAGGACGGTCGACCTCTGGATCGATCTGCGCAGTCCGTATTCCTTCCTCGCCAAGGATCCGGCTTTTGCGCTGGAGAAGGAACTCGGCGTGACGCTGCGCCTGCGGCCGTCGTCGCTCGATATCCCCCAGCGGAGCTGGGGAGGATGAAGACATTGACGAACCAACCGTGATCGACGAAGGTCGCGCCGTCATGATGCTTGGGCAGAAACTTCGACTTACGCGCTGATCCCTCGCCTCCGCCGGCCGGAGGCCAGCGGATCGCTGTCGCCGTTCGTCCTTCCCGCCCAGCAGTAGCGTCATGATTTCCCAGATTGCTTCGTTGTTCGCCGGCGTGGGGTTCGCCACCGCCATCGGCGTCACCCTGGTCGCCGGCCTGATGCGCGGCTTCGCCGGTTTCGGATCGGCGATGCTGATGGCGCCGATCTTCGCCATCCTGTTCGGCTCAGCCGACATGGTCGTGACCGTCGTCGCCATCGAGCTCGTGGTGTCGCTGCAGCTCTTCCCACAGGTCCGCCGCCATGCCGACTGGCACATCCTCACGCCGATGAGCATCGCCGCCTGCGCCGCCATGCCGCTCGGCGTGTGGCTGCTCGCGTCGGTCGACAAGAACACCATCGTGACGGCGGTGTCGGCCGTGATCGTGGCCTTCGTCGTGCTGATGTGGAGCGGTTGGAAATACACCGGCCGGCGCTCGACGGCGGCCACGGTGACGGTCGGCGCGTTCTCCGGCGCGATGATGGCGACCACCAGCGTCGGCGGCCCGCCGGTGCTGCTCTACCTGCTGTCGGGCAGCGATCCGCCGCACGTCAACCGCGCCAACATCGTCACCTATTATTTCCTCACCCAGTTCCTGCTGATCGTGATCGTGCTGGCGACCGGCGTGGCCGGCTGGGAAGCGCTGGCCCGCGCCGTCGTGCTGTTCCCGGTCATGGTGGTGGGTGCCTGGATCGGCGGCCGGCTGTTTCACGGCCTCGCCAGCGAACGGCTCTACCGCAACGTGGCGCTCGCCATCCTGTTCGCGACCGGCCTGTTCGGCCTGACGCGTCACTGGCTGTTTGGGTAAGTCTTCATCCTCCCCAACGTCGTTGGGGAGGACTTCGATCACGCCGCCTGCTTGGCTTCCGCCGCGTCCTGCATGATGGTGACGCGCCAGTGGATGCGCTTCTCCTCGATCGGGTAGCCGCCGGTCGCGGAGTGCAGCGCGCAGCGGTTGTCCCAGATCACGATGTCGCCGACCTGCCACTTGTGGCGGTACTGCGCCCGGGTCTCGACCATGTGGCCGGTGAGCTCGGCGATCAGCGCCTCGCTGTCGGCGTCGCTCACGCCCTGGATGCGCACGATGTGATAGGGATTGGCATAGAGCGAGGTGCGGCCGGTCTCCTCGTGCACGCGCACGATCGGATGCACCGCCGGCGGCCGGTTGCGGTCCTCGGGGTCGAGCAGGTCGTTGCCGCGCCGGCCGCGTCCGCCATAGACGTGCTCTGCCTTGAGCCCGGCGATGCGCTTCTTCAGGCTCTCGGGCAGCGTCTCGTAGGCCTCGTACATGCTGGCGAACAGTGTGTCGCCGCCATAGGACGGGATGGCGATGGCATAGAGCTGCGTCGCCTTGCAGATTTCGCTGTCCCACGGCGAATCGGTGTGCCAGCCGCCGCCGCGATCGTAGATCGTCTTGTCGACCTGGCCGTCGGGCTTGCGCGTGCCGACGCCCATCACGGTGAGCTCGGGGAACTCGGCGTGCCGCGTGCGCTTGACGCGATGCGGCTTCAAACGGCCGAAGCGGCGCGAGTAGGCAAGGAATTCCTCGATGGTGAGGGTCTGGCCGCGCACGACGAGGACGATGCCGTCGAGCCAGGCGCGGTAGAGCGTGTTCCAGTCCGACTCCGACAGGGTGCGCACGTCGAGGTCGGTCGCGATCGCGCCGATGCGCGGATCGGGAAGGTCGATTTTCATGCGGCGAGCTTACGCCTGCTGCGCTAGGGGTAAAGCAATACGAGGAGGAAACATGCGCCGCATAGCGGTCCTTCTTTTCGCAATGCTGTCGGCTTGGCCGGCGTTTGCCCAGGAGGTCTATCCCAGCCGCGCGATCACCCTGATCACGCCCTACGCGCCGGGCGGCGGCAGCGATTTCCTGACGCGCACGCTCGCCGAGGCCCTGAAGACGCGGCTCAACCAGACGGTGGTGGTGCAGAACGTCGCCGGCGCCGGCGGCGCGGTGGGCTCGATGCAGGCGGCCAAGGCCAAGCCTGACGGCTATACGCTGCTGCTGAACCACATCGGCATGTCGACCATCCCGCTGCTCTACAAGAAGCTGAATTTCGATCCCCTGGCGTCCTACGAGCTCATCGGCCTGTTCGCCGAGGCGCCGATGGTGATCCTGGCACGCAAGGATTTCGCGCCCAAGGACTTCGGCGAGCTGGTGGCCTACGCCAAGGCCAACCGGGAGAAGCTCACCATGGCTTCGTCGGGGATGGGCAGCGCCACCCATCTCTGCGCCATGCTGTTCCAGGAGGCGCTGGGGGTTCCCCTCACCATGGTGCAGTACAAGGGCGGCGCGCCGGCCATGGTCGACGTGCGGGCCGGCCAGGTCGACCTGCTGTGCGACCTGCCGACCACCACCTCGGGCCAGATCCGCAGCGGCGACGTCCGCGCCTACGTGCTGACCGCTACCAAGCGGATGACTTCGCTGCCCGACGTGCCGACCGCCGCCGAGGTCGGCATGCCCGGCCTGAACGTCGGCGCATGGTACGGTTTTTATGCCCCGGCGGGAACGCCCACGCCGATCATCGACGTGCTGAACGCGGCGCTGCGCGACATCGTGCAGGACCGCACGGTTTCCCAACAGCTCGAGAAGATCGAGACCTGGCTGCTGCCACTCGACCAGGCGACGCCCGAGGCCCATCGCCGGAAGCTCTCCTCCCAGATCGAGCTGTGGCGGCCGATCATCGAGAAGGCCGGCATCCAGGCAGAATAGAAAACGTCACGCCGGCGCGGTATCCTGCGGCGGGCGCCGCAGGGGCGGCCGATGGGGAGCATCTGCATGCGTAAGGTTGTTTTGGCTGTCGTCTCGTGTGTCATGGCCGGCGGGCTGGCGACGGCGGCCTGGGCCGACGACTTCATGAACGAATGCCTGGTCACCGGCAGCCAGCGGATGTGCGACTGCATGTCCTCGAAGATCCCGGCCGACAAGCGCGTCGCCGCCGTCCAGGGCATGAAGAAGTCCAATGCCGCGACGCAGCCCGGCGGCAACCTGCTCGATCCCGCCACCCTGAGCCAGGAGCAGATGCAGGGCCTCGACGCCGTGGTGATCGCCCAGGCGTCCTGCATGTGACGCCCTGATCTACCAGGGGACTGACACATCTCGAATCCCTCCCCCGTAAGACGGGGGAGGATTGAATATGCGTTCGGTTGCCTCTCCTTGGCAGCTGTCATACGCTCCGCTTAACAGGGATGAACAAGTAACGGTCATTCGCGCGTACGCGTACTCAAATCAACGGCCTGTCCTCGCGTCGCGGGTACGGGAAAAGAACCGCGACGAGAGTGACGACAAGATGGGCGAGACGGTCCTCGAGCTCGAAGACCTGACCGTGCGCTTCCGCCTGCGGCGGGGCGATCTCACGGCGGTTGACGGCGTTTCCTTTTCAATCGGCCGCGGCGAGACCTTCGGCCTGGTGGGCGAATCGGGTTCCGGCAAATCGGTGACCGCACGGGCGGTCATGCGGCTGGTGCCGACGCCGCCGGGCGAGATCCCGCGCGGCCGCATCCTGTTCGACGGCGCCGATATCCTGAAGAAGAGCGATGCCGAGATGCGTGCCCTGCGCGGCCGCAGCATCGCCATGGTGTTCCAGGAGCCGATGAGCGCGCTCAACCCGGTGTTCACCGTGTGCGACCAGATCTCCGATGCGCTGCGCACCAACCTCGGCCTTTCCAGGCAGGAGGCGCGCGAGCGCGTCGTCGAGCTCCTGTCGCTGGTCGGCATTCCCTCGCCGCAGCGCCGGCTCGACAGCTTCGTCCACGAGTTCTCCGGCGGCATGCGCCAGCGCGTGATGCTGGCGATGGCGCTCTCCTGCAACCCCGGCTTCCTGATCGCCGACGAGCCGACGACGGCGCTCGACGTCACCATCCAGGCGACCATCCTCGAGCTGATCACCAGCATGATCGAGCGGTTCGGCATGTCGCTGCTGTTCATCACTCACAATCTCGGCGTGGTCGCCCATTCCTGCGACCGGGTCGGCGTGATGTACGCCTCGCACATGGTCGAGCTCGCCGCGACGGGCGAAATCTTCGCGCGGCCGCAGCATCCTTATACGGTCGGGTTGCTGAACTCGATCCCGCGTCTCGACGTGCAGTCGAGCTACCTGACGCCGATCGCAGGCTCGGTGTGCAACATGATGGAACCGCCGACAGGCTGCAAATTCCACCCGCGCTGCGCGCATGCCATGGACATCTGCCGCAGCGAGGTGCCGCGCCTCAAGGAAGTGGCGCCAGGCCACCTGGCGGCCTGTCATCTGCATGATCGCGGAGGTCTGTGAATGTCCGTCGAGGCGACCACCGCCAACCGGCTGCTCGAGGTCAAGAACCTCACCAAGCACTTCGTCCTGCACGGCGACATCTATTCCAGGCTGGCCGGCGAGAAGACCCAGGTCCTGAAGGCGGTCGACGGCATCGATTTCCACGTCGACCGCGGCGAGACGCTGGGCCTGGTCGGCGAAAGCGGCTGCGGCAAGTCGACGACGGCGCGCCTGGTGACCCGGCTGATCGAGCCGACGGCCGGCGCGGTACGGCTGAAGGGCGAGGATCTGCTGGCCTACACGGCATCGCAGCTCAAGGCGGTGCGCAAGGAGGTCCAGCTGGTCTTCCAGGATCCCTACAGCTCGCTCAATCCGCGCAAGACGATCATGCACATCCTGAGCCGGCCGATGGAGATCCACGGGCTGGCGCGCACCTGGGCCGACAAGCGCCATCGCGTGCTCGACCTGCTGCACCGGGTCGGCCTGGGAGCCGAGCACATCGACCGCTACCCGCACGAATTCTCGGGCGGCCAGCGCCAGCGCATCGCCATCGCCCGCGCGCTGTCAGTCGACCCCGAGCTGGTGATCGGCGACGAGCCGGTATCGGCGCTCGACGTGTCGATCCAGGCGCAAATCCTCAACCTGTTCCGCGAGCTGCAGAAGGAGCTGGGGCTCACCTACCTGTTCATCGCCCACGATCTCAGCGTGATCCGCCATATCAGCGATCGCGTCGCCGTGATGTATGTCGGCAAGATCGTCGAGACCGGCCCGGCGCAGGCGCTGTTCGACGAGCCGCTGCATCCCTACACAAAGGCGCTGCTCGCCGCGGTGCCCGAGGCCGATCCCGCCAAGCCGGCGCCGCGCCTCACGTTGAAGGGCGAGGTCTCGACCCCGATCGACCCGCCACCGGGCTGCCGCCTGTGCGGCCGCTGCCCGCGCGAGATCAAGATTTGCTCCGAGGTCTCGCCGCCGCTCGCCGACGTCGGCGGCGGCCGCCAGGTGGCCTGCCACAATCTCTGATATCATCCACCGGAAGCGGCGCTGCATTCATTCTCCTCCCCGGCTTCGCCGGGGAGGAGAATGAACCGAGCGTTGTTCTCAGCCCATGAATGAGCTCTGAGTGATGCGGCGTAGGGAACTGTTTCTGGGGGCCATCTCGACCGTCATCGCCGCCATCCCGGCGCGCGCCGAGCCGCTTTCCGATGCCGACGTCCTGGCGATCCTGAAGGATCGGATCGACGACGCGCGCCAGGGCGTGGGCCTGGTCGCCTGCTGGTTCGATTCAGGCCGTCATCGAATTGCTGCGTATGGCCAACCCGGGTACCCGAAAGATCGCGCCCTCGACGGCGACACTGTCTTCGAGATCGGCTCGATCACCAAGGTCTTCACCGCGCTGCTGCTCACGGAAATGGTGACGCGTGGGGAAGTCGCGCTGGATGACCCGGTGGCAAAGTACCTGCCTGCCAGCGTGACGGTGCCGTCGCGCAACGGCCGGCAGATCACGTTGCTCGACCTTGCGACCTACACATCCGGCCTGCCGCGGATGCCCGACAACATGTTGCTGGAAGGCGTCAGTCCCTTCGCCACCTACACGACCGACCGGCTCTACGCCTTCCTGTCGACCCATGCGCTGCGCTTCGAGCCTGGCACACGCTACGAGTATTCCAATCTCGGGTTCGGCTTGCTGGGCGACGTGCTCGCGCTCCGCGCCGGCGTCAGCTACGAGGATCTCCTGGTTGCCCGCGTCTGCACGCCCCTGGGATTGAACGACACGCGGATCACGCTCACCGACTCGATGCGCCAGCGTCTGGCGCTGGGCCATGCCAGCACTCTCTCGCCGGCGGCGAACTGGGATTTCCCGACGCTGGCCGGCACGGGCGCCCTGCGTTCGACGGCCAACGACATGATGAAGTTCGTGAGGGCGACATGCTTCGCCGAGGCGGGCGCGCCGCTCGGTCCGGCGATCGAGCTGTTGCTGAAGACCCGTCGTCCGACCAACGCTGCCGACACGAAAGTCGGCCTTGGCTGGTTCCTGCTGACCGGAAACGACGACGTCGTCGTCTCGAAAGACGGCATGACCGGCGGTTATGCGGCTTTTGCCGGGTACTCGACGCGGCTGAAGTGCGGCGCCGTGGTCCTGTCGAATGCAGCGAATTCGATGAACGACATCGGCCTGCATCTCGCCAATCCCGCCTTCGGCATTGCGCAATACCCTCCCGTGGTCGACGTCGACCCCACGGTGCTGGCGAGCTACGAGGGCGTCTACCGGTTGGCGCCGAAATTCACGCTGACCATTCGTGCGAGTGCCGGCCGGCTGTTCGTGCGCGGTACCGGCCAGCCGGAGTTCGAGCTGTTTCCCGAGAGCGACAACCGGTTCTTCATGCGCGTCGTCGACGCCCAGGGCACCTTCCTGCGCAACAAGGACGGCGCGGTCGATCGCCTGCTCTGGCACCAGGGCGGCAGATATCGCTATTGCCCGCGCGAGCCCTGAGGGAGGCAAGAGATCATGCGCCGGGAGCGCGCACTCAAGGCGGAGTAACCTCCGCAGACGTGGCGTTCATGCTCTTCATACGACGGGGAAGCTCGAGTTTTTCTGTCGTCCCGAGCATGGCGAAGGACCTCATCGCCGCCCGCCCCGAGAGTGCTTTGGACTTTCCGGCGATGAGATCCTTCGCTGCGCTCAGGATGACAAGAGAAACGCGCGTCGGCGAAGGGCCCCTCTACCGCTCCGCCAGCCGCGGATCGAGGATGTCGCGCAGGCCGTCGCCGAACAGGTTGAAGGCCAGCACCGTGTAGCAGATGGCGAGGCCGGGAAAGGCGGCGATCAGCGGCGCGGTCTCCATGTAGTCGCGGGCAGCGGCGAGGTCGGAGCCCCAGTCGGGCGTGGGCGGCGGCGTGCCGAGGCCGAGGAACGAGAGCGCCGCCACGATCAGGATCACGTAGCCCAGGCGCACCGTGGCGTTGACGATCAGCGGCGAGACGATGTTGGGCAGGATCTGCCGCAACGCAATGGCGAGGCTGCCGTCGCCGACGGCGCGCGAGGCCTCGACATACTCCTTCTGCTTCTCGGCCAGCACCGAGGCGCGCGACAGGCGCGCGACCTCCGGCATGAAGGCGAAGCCCAGGGCGAAGACCAGGACGAGGTCGTTGGCGATGCCCTCGAGCTTCCATTCCCGCGCCAGGGTGACGATCAGCAGGTAGAACAGCAATCCTGGCATCGCCAGGAGCCCGTCTATGAAGCGCATCGCGACGGTGTCGACCTTGCCGCCGAAATAGCCCGACAGCACGCCGTAGGGGATGCCGAGGCAGAGCCCGAAGGTAACCGCGAGCAGGGCGATGGTGACGAGGCGCCTGCCGCCCCACATCAGCCGCGAGTAGATGTCGCGGCCCATGCGGTCGGTGCCGAGCAGGTGCTTCTCGCTGGGCGGCTGCAGCCGCTCTCGGTAGTTCTGCTTGATCGGGCTCTGGGTCGCGAGCCACGGCGTGGCGATGCAGGCGCCGAACAGCAGCGCCAGCATCACCGCGCCGATCGAGGCGGTGCGGCTCTTGCGCAGCTCGTGCCAGGCGTTGCCGAGCCAGGCCATCAGGCGCGAGCCGCGCTCGGCGAGCGACGGCTGGCGGACCTCGTCGAGCTCGGCAAGTCGGCGGGCTTCGATTTGGGTCATGGTCGCCGCCTAGCCGAGCTTCACGCGTGGATTGAGCAGCCGGTAGGTCAGGTCGACCAGCAGGTTCATGACCACCACGATCACGCCCAGCACCAGCACGCCGGCCTGCACCAGCGGGTAGTCGCGCTGCTGGATGGCCTCGAAGATGGCCCGGCCGACGCCTGGCCAGGCGAAGATCGATTCGAGCACCACCGTGCCGCCCAGCAGGTTGATGAGCTGCAGGCCGCTGATGGTGATGGTCGGGATCATGGCGTTGCGCAGGGTGTACTTGAAGATCACCTTGCGCTCGCTCAAGCCCAGCGAGCGCGCCGTGTCGACATACTCCTTGTTCATCTCGTCGAGCATGCTGGAGCGCGTCAGCCGGGTGGTGTAGGCGGCCTGGCGGAAGCCCACCGCCGCTGCCGGCAGGATCAGGAACTTGAGGCTCGCCCACGGATCCTCGAACGGATTGGCGAAGCCCGAGGAGGGCAGCCAGCCGAGATAGAGCGAGAAGAACAGCACGCACAGGATGGCGAACCAGAATTCCGGGATCGAGATGCCGATCAGCGACGTCACCTGCGCGGTGTAGTCGATCGCCGTGTTGCGCCGCACGGCGGCGATCGTGCCGAGCGGAATGGCGATCAGCATCGACAGCGAGATGCCGACCAGCGCGAGGTAGACGGTGGCCGGAATGCCCGACATCAGCTCCACCGTGACCGGCCGCCGCGTCACCAGGGAATTGCCGAAATCGCCCTGCAGGGCGCGCCCCAGCCATTTGACGTAGCGGACATAGACCGGCTGATCGAGCCCGTACTCCTTCTCCAGGATCTTGCGGACTTCCGGATCGTTGTTGCCCTCGTTGCCGACCAGCGTGTCGATGATGTTGCCGGGCAGCATCTCGACGAAGGCGAACACCACGACCGTCAGCACGAACAGCACCGGCACCAGGTAGGCGATGCGGCGGATGATGTAGGCCAGCATGGTCAGGCCTCCGCGCCCGGACGCATATCAATTTCCTCCCCCGTAATCGGGGGAGGTGCCCCGTTATACGGGGCGGAGGGGGGGAGCCGCAGACGAGATCGTTCTGATTCCGACGTCGGAACTGGAGGCGCCTCGACGGAGGCCTTCCCCCTCCGGCCCTTCGGGCCACCTCCCCCGATTACGGGGGAGGGATACAATGCGCCCATCAGCCGTCGACCCAGGCGGTGCGCATGCCGCCGCCGAAGTACTGGAAGGGGCCGGTGAAGGCGGGCTTGTAGCCGCGGATCTTCTTGTTGCCGGCCTGCAGGATCGAGACGAAGTGGGTGTAGAGGATCGGCAGATCCTGGTTCACGATCGAATCGACGTCGGCATACATCTGCCGGCGCTTGGCCTTGTCGCGCTCGATCTTGGCGGCAAGGATCAGCTGGTCGACCTTGTCGTTGACGTAGCCGATGCGCCGCTTGGTTTCCGGGGCGGTCGACAGGACGTTGCGCGAGTACCAGCCGTCGGGATCGATGCGGTAGCTGTTGGCCGTTGAATCGATGTCGAACGCGGCCTTGTTGTACTTGTCCTGGATCACCGGCGTCGGATGGATCTCGAACACCACGTTGAAGCCGGCATCCTTCAGCATGGCATGCACGAGCTCGCCCGACTGCTGCATGTAGGGGAAGGAATCGTTGGCGATGATCAGGAGCCTGGCGTCGCCGTCCTTGGCCTTCTTGCGCATCGCCTTGGCCTTGTCGGGGTCGAAAGCCGGCCACGGCTTGATGTCGGCGCCGTACCACGGGCTCGACTTGCTGTAGAAGCCCTTGGCGATCTCGCCCTGCTTGTTGAACACCGCCTCGTGGATGCCTTCGTGATCGATCGCGTGCGCGGCCGCGGTGCGCAGCATCCGGGCGTCGGGATTGTCCTTCTCGGAGAACGGCCCGCTGCGCATGTTGAAGGTGACCATGGCGGTGCCGACCTGGGGCACCGGGAAGGTCTCGAACTGCTTGCCGTAATCCTTGATGAAGCTCGGCGCGTCGGCATAGGCGACGTTGTCGATCAGATCGAGCTCGCCGGCGCGCAGCGCGGTCAGCCGCACGCGATCCTCCTTCTTCGGCCGGCCGATCAGGGCGTCGAGGTAGGGCAGCGAGTTGCCCTCCGCGTCGGTCTCCCAGAAATTCTCGAAGCGCACCAGCTCGCAGATGTCGAAGCGCTTCCACGACTTGAACTTGAACGGGCCGCACCCGGCCGGCTCGGAGTCGGCCTTGTCGACGGCGCCCGGCGCGATCAGGTTGACCGGGTAATAGACCATGTTCGAATCGAAGGCGGCACTCGCCTCCTTGAGATGGACCTGGACGATGAACTTGTCGTCGACCGTGACCCGCTCGACGTCGATCAGGGCCGACCGATTGAAGGAGTGACCGATCTTGGGATCGAGAATGCGCTCGATGTTCCATTTCACGGCGGCGGCGTCGATCGTCTCGCCGTTGTGGAACTCCGCCCCGCGGCGCAGCTTGAAGGTCCAGACTTTGAGGTCCTTCGAGGCGTCCCATTCGGTGGCGACCGCCGGCACGATGTCCATCTTGGCATCGAAATCGAGCAATCCGCCGGTCGTCCCGGCCAAGGGCTGCGACACGAAGTAGATGAAGTTGCGATGGGTATCGAGGCCGACCGAATCGTCACGCGTCCCGAAGCGAATCGTGCCGCCCCGCTTGGGGTGCTTCTTGCCTGCCTCGGCGACGCCGGGCAATCCGGTAAGCGCGGCGCCGGCGAGCGCCGTGGAGCCGGTCAGAAAACTACGCCTTGTACTTTCGGTACCCTTCTTGGTCGCTTCGTCGGACATCGGACGTCGCCTCCCTGAACGTTTGTTTTGGGCCGAAAACGCTGGCTATGTGTGGAACGCTTTACTCGATGAGTGCCTCCTCAGGGGACGCTGCCTGCGTCCGCCATCGGCGCCGGTACGAAATGCCCGGCGCGCTCGCGATGCGAACGAGCCTGCCGACATTCGGTGTGCAGGTCAATGGGCGGCGGCAGGGCGCGCGATCACGAGGACGCAAAGCAAGGCCGGCGTGCAGTGCTGCCCGCCGGTGAAGGATTGCGCGTTGGCGGTGGACGTCGTCGACAATGTCGGACGCTGCCGGCTCTACGAAGCTGCTTTGGGGAGCTTCCGGTTGCCGGCCGACTTCGGCACCTGATCCGACAGCGCCGCGACCAGGTCGGCGACGTCGTGGCCGAATTCCGAGACGAGGGTGTCGAACGCGGTCGGCGTGTCCTCGAGCACATCGTGCAGATGTGCCGCGGCAATCATTTCCGGCGTGCCGCCATGCGCCACGACGATCGCGGCAACCTCGTCGGTGTGCACGACGTAGGGCTCGCCGGTGTACTTGCGGGTCTGCTCCGCATGGGCGACGCGCGCGAACGCCCGGGCGCGGTCTACGACCTCTTGCATGGGATCTCTCCTGAACCGCGCTGGCTGGTTGGCTGCGAACGGGTCGGCCGGCGGCGCCAGGAGGGGATTGGCTACCTGCGGCGTCGGCGGCCGGTATCGAGAATGGGGACGCCCGACGCGTGAATACAGAAGATGGCGAACAGGGCCACGACGTTCACCATCGCCACCAGCAGGGCGGGATTGCCGAGCTTGCCGAAAAGGGCAATCGCCACGACGACAAGATCCACGGCCAGGATGACAAGTGCGAGGACGAGGGACTTCGATGTCATGGTCGTCACTCCGACAGGGCGGTCCTGAGGCGCGCCATCTTTCGCGCTGCGGGCACCTCCGTTGCCGGACTCCTAGCGGGGACATGAGGCGCATCGGAGGCGAATCTGTGTTCCTGGACGAGATCCGATGAGGCCTTGGTGAGGCAAGCGGCAAACGACGTCGGGCTCTCGTTGGTCGTTGGGCCAGACGGTTCCCCCGCCAATCGCGTGGAAATCGATACAGTCCGTATCGCCATGAACGGATCGGACCGCATCATCATCGACCCTGCGATCTGGCGGGGAAAACCCGTCATCCGCGGGTCACGGGTGCCCGTGACGACCGTCGTCGGCAGCCTTGCAGGCGGCATGTCGTTCGAAGAGATCCAGCGCGAGTACGATCTCAGTGTTGACGACATCCGCGCTGCGCTGAGATTTGCCAGCGAGCTGGTGGACCAGGGATCGTTCCATCCGTTGCCGGTGGGCTAGTCCTACGTGCGGTTCCTGATCGACGCCAACATGCCGCGGTCGGTCGTTGCGCTTCTGAGGAGCCTCGGACATCACGTCGAATTTGCTCGTGACATCGGGCCGGGTGCGACACTGGATCGGGACATCGCCTTGCGCGCCAAGATAACTGCGCGGCATTGCTGACCAGAGACCTGGATGCCGAAGAAATATCGCTCCGTTCCTGTCGGAATGACGGACGATTCACGCACGAATGACGGTCTTGGGTGAAACTCGCGTGATCGCCGGTGGTTCTTCCTCTCCGGTGATGGCCCCCGACTCTGGGGCTCATCCTCCCTCAACTCCACCCCCTCCGGTTCGCTCCGGAGGGGCTTCTTTGCGATCATTGCCCAAGTCTGCTTGCGATGGAAATTTCACCCGCGGGGCGCTATCGTGGGTTGGGTGTCGTGGACAGTCGATTGGGGGACGGTTTCGTGTACAAGGATTGTCTGGCGGTCGTCGCGCGCCGCATCGCCCGCGGCTGCGTCGTGGCCGCTCCTCTTTTCCTGGGACTTGCCCTTACTCCCGCCTCATGGTCGGGCGTACGAGCCGGGCCGTTCGAGGACGGTAAGGCTGCGATAGAGCGGTCCGACCAACGGTGACCGGACTGGCCGGCCTGCACAACGAAAGCCGGCTCCTGCAACTTTCGGCACCGGTTCAGGCTGGAAACAGCGGCGGACCCGTTCTCGATACCGCCGGCGCGGTCCTGGGCGTCATCGTTTCCAAGATCAATGTGCTGGCCGTGGCGAAGCGAACAAGCGACGTCCCGCAGAACGTCAATTTCGCGATCAAGGCGTCGGCAGCCCGGGATTTCCTGGACGCACAAGGCGTCGAGTACGAGGTCGCGAATACCGCCTCGCCGATGTCGATCGACAGTCTGGTGGCCAACGCCAAGCGGTCGACTGTCCAGGTCAACTGCGTGAAATGACCAGGCCGCACATCAGAGCGGAGGGCGACGCCGCGCCGAGACATCGCTCGGCGCGGCATCAGGTGCCAATTGGTCGGAGTGAGAGGATTCGAACCTCCGGCCCCTAGCTCCCGAAGCTAGTGCTCTACCAGGCTGAGCTACACTCCGTCAGGATGCACGGTGTGGCCGGCCATTGGCGAGGCGCGGTTATAGCGGCCACTTTGCAGGGTCGCAAGTACGGTCGCTGGAGCTTTGCAGGCCCGCTATAGTCGGGCCACGGGAGCACGGACGGGGACCATGGCCAAGAAGAAGAGATTGAAGATCGCGCTGATCGGCTACGGCGCGATCAGCCAGACATTGTTCGACGTTTTCAAGGAAAAGAAGCCGCCGATCGACGTCGTCGGCGTCCTGGTGCGGCCGGGGCGGGGCAAGAAGACCCAGATGAAGGTCGGCCGCAAGGTCGCGGTGGTCGAGAGCCTGCCGGCCCTGCTCAAGCTCAAGCCCGACGTGGTGGTCGAGGCGGCCAGCCAGCAGGCGGTGCGAGACTGGGGCGAGACCATCCTGAAGAAGGGCATCGACCTGATGGTGATCGCCACCGGCGCCTACGGTGACCCCAAGCTCTTCAAGAAGCACGTCAAGGCGGCGGAGAAGAGCGGCGCGCGCCTGCGCCTGCCCTCCGGCGCCATCGCCGGCCTCGACGGGTTGCTGGCCATGCGGCTCGGCAAGCTCGAACGGGTGAAGTACATCTCGATCAAGCCGCCGCATGCCTGGAGCGGCACGCCGGCCGAGACCGATTTCGACCTGCCGTCGATCAAGGAGCCGACGGTGATTTTCCGCGGCACGCCGGCCGATGCCGGCCGGCTGTATCCGAAAAACGCCAACCTCGCCGTGACGGTGGCGCTGTGCGGCGCCGGCCTCGACCGCACCGACATCGAGCTGGTCGCCGACCCGACCCTGCCGCCCGGCACCAATGCCAGCCGGCTCGAGGTCGTGGGCGATTCGGGCGAGCTCACCATGCACCGGCTGGGCCGCGCCATGCCGGACAACCCCAAGACCGGCGTGCTGACGGCGCTCACCATGGCCGACGACCTGATGAAGATCGTGCGGGCGAGCGACTGGTAGCCTGAATAAGGGTCCCCTCGCTACGCTCGGGATGACAGCATTCTCGCTTGGGCTACAACAACGGTGTCATCCCGAGCGCAGCGAGGGACCTTTAGGGCCTCATAGCAGCTCTCACCCTTCCTGCGCCTCCGCCTCCTCGGCGAGGAAGGTGCGGAAGGCGGCGAGGCGGGGGTCGCCGGCGCGGGACAGCGGATAGACCAGGTGGAACTCGCGCCGGCTGCGATGGGTGAACGGGAGCGGCCGGGCGAGGCGGCCCAGCGCCAGGTCCTCGGCCAGCAGGCAGCCCAGGCCCATGGCGACGCCGACGCCTTCGATCGCGGCCTGGAAGGCGAGGCTCATGGTCTCGAAGCGCGGCCCGCGCGTCGCTTCGACGTCGGCCGCCCCAGCCGCCTTGAGCCAGCGTGGCCAGTCATCGGGGCGCGGGTCCGAATGGATGAGGACGTGATCGCCGAGGTCGGCCGGCGTCCTGATGCGCTCGGCGAGCGCGGGGCTGCACACGGGGAAGACCTCGACGGCGGCGAGCCAGACCGAGCCGTGGCCGGGCCAGTTGCCATTGCCGATGCGTACCGCCGCATCGAAGCCATCGCGCACGATGTCGACCGGCCCCAGCGCGGTGGTGAGCTGCAGATCGATGTCGGGATGCTTGTCGTGGAAGCGCCGCCAGCGCGGCACCAGCCAGCGCATGGCGAAGGTCGGATAGGCGCAGATGGCGAGCGGGCCGCCGGCGCCTCGGCCGCGCACCTGCTCGGTTGCCAGCGCGAGGCGGTCGAAGGCCTCGTGCACGTGACGCGCATAGGCGCGGCCCTGGGCGGTCAGCTCGACGGCGCGGTTTCCGCGCACGAACAGGCGATGGCCGAGTGCGTCCTCGAGCAGCTGGATTTGCCGGCTCACCGCACCGGGCGTCACGGCAAGGTCGGCGGCGGCGCGGGCAAAGTTCAGCCGCCGCGCGGCGGCGTCGAAGGCGCGCAGCGCGTTGAGCGGGGGCAGGCGATCTGGCATGGCGGGATAGCTCTGAGTTGAGAAATACTCAATTCAAGAACATTGAATACTCGATTTGAGAGGCGCCGCCAATCGGCGATTGTCGCACCACATCTGGTGAGGTCCCATCCCATGAATTCCGTTTCCCCGACCCTGTCTCGCGCGGCCTTCGAGCGGCCGCCGTCGCGCTCCGACCTGATCGCGCCGGATTGCCGCGGGCTCAATTTCTGGTCGATCGACCGCTCGGTGCGCGACCTGCTCGCCCTCAATCTGGAGCCGGCGGCGTTGGCGCATTTCATACCGCATCTGGAGCGGCTGGGCGGCATCGCCGGCGGCCGGCTCGACGAGCTCGCGCTGCAGGCCGACAAGCGCACGCCCGTCCTGCATTTTCGCGACCGCTTCGGACGCGACGAGGACTGGGTCGAGTATCACCCTGCCTATCGCGAGATGGAGCGCATCGGGTTCGGCCAGTTCGGCATTCACGTCATGTCGCACAAGCCGGTGCTGGGCTGGCCGACGCCGGTGACGCCGCTGGTCAAGTACGCCTTCCAGTACCTGTTCGCCCAGTCGGAGTTCGCGCTGCTCTGCCCGCTCTCCGTCACCGATACGTCAGCCGTGCTGATCCGCAAATACGGCGATGACGCGGTCAAGGCGCGCTTCCTCGACCGCATGCTGACGCAGGACATGGACGCGCTGCTGAAGGGCGCACAGTTCATGACCGAGAAGGCGGGCGGCTCCGACGTCTCGGGCAATGCGCTGACGGCCCGCAAGGTCGGCGATCATTGGGAGCTGTGGGGCGACAAGTGGTTCTGCTCCTGCGTCGACCACGACGTCGTGCTGCTGCTGGCGCGCTGCGAGGGTGCGCCGGCGGGCAATGCCGGCCTGTCGCTGTTCGCCATGCCGCGCCGCCTCGACGACGGCAGCCGCAACCGCTATCGCGCGGTGCGGCTCAAGGACAAGCTCGGCTCGCGCTCGATGGCGGCCGGCGAGACCATCATGGAAGGCGCGGTTGCTTATCTGCTGGGCGAGGCCGGGCGCGGCCTGAAGCAGATGATGGACCAGGTCAACCTGTCGCGCCTGTCGCACGGCTTCCGTGCCGCCGGCATGATGCGGCGCTGCCTCAACGAGGCGCTGCAGGTGGCGCGCCATCGCACCACCTTCGGCCGCACCGTGATCGACCATCCGATGGCGCGCCGCCAGCTCGTCAAGCTGATGCTGCCGACCGAGCAGGCGCTCTCGGTCTCGGTCGCCGCGGCGGTGGCGATGACGCGCGGCGATGACAGGACGCTGCGCATCCTGACGCCGCTGGTGAAGTACCGCGCCAGCCGCGACAACGTCAGCGTCGCGACGGGCGCCATGGAGATGCGCGGCGGCAACGGCTACATCGAGGATTGGAGCAACGCCAAGCTGGTGCGCGACGCCCATCTCGGCCTGCTGTGGGAAGGCACCAGCAGCGTCAATGCGCTCGACATCGTGCGCCGCGCGGTCGGCCGCGAGCGCGCGCACGAGGCCCTGGCGGCCTCGTTGCACGAGGAGCTCGGCCGCACGCCGATCCCCGGCCAGTTCCGCAGCCGCCTGGCCGGCTTGGTCGACCGGGCGACAGACTTCGCCGACAAAGTGGCGCGCCAGCCCGAGGCCGAAGCCTCCTGCCGCCGCGCCGCGAGCGGCCTTTACCACGCGACCAGCGCTGCCCTGATGGCATCGGAGGGGGCCCGCCTCGGCGCGCAGGGCGGCGATGCCCGCCGCCTGCTGCTGGCCCGCCTGGTGATCGATCACCGGCTGGGCAATGCCGACCCCTTCAGCCTGCCCGATCACCAGCACGAGGACTCGATGGCGGCGGCATTGCTCGGCGATGCGCCGGTGTCGATGGAGCAGGCGGCGGCGTTGCTGGCGGGCTGATCGGGAAATCGTTGTCGTCCTGAGCGCAGCGAAGGACCTCATCGCCGCCTGCTACAGGAGTGCTTCGTAACTTCTGGCGATGAGATCCTTCGCTGCGCTCAGGATGACAGTGTTCATTGTCTCCCGGACCGCGAGCAATCTGCCCGCGGTCCGGACGAGGGAACCTACCGACGGCCGCGGTGATGCATGCCGCCGCGGCCCATCGGCCGGGGCGAGTCGAGGACGGCCTTCTGCTCGGGCGACAGCGTCTCGTAGAGCGCCTGCAGGCTGGGCTTCACCGCGTCGATGCGTTCGATGCGCGCTTTCATGACGTTCTCTTCCATGGTCAGGCGCTCGACGTAGCTCGGCTTCTCCTTCAGCTCGGTGGGGAGCGCGTTGCAGCGCGCCACGTCCTTCACGTCGGCGTCGTCGGAGGCCTTGGCGAAGGCGTTCCAGGCGGCCATCTGGTCGGCCTTGAGGTCGAGGCGCAGCCTGATGTAGGCGCGGTTGCCGGCGCGGCGGGCGATCTGGTCGAGACAGAAAGCCTTGGGATTCATCGCGCGGTGCTCGCGGTGGTCAGGGCCGCCGGGGCCGCCCGGGCTGGGCGGCGGGTTGGTCGGCGGCGTCGTCTGGGCAAGCTCGAGCAGGTCGTCGGAGCCGCCATTGGCCGCGCTGGCCGGCAGGCTCGTCCAGGCGAGGCTGGCGGCAGCCACCACAGCGGTCGACAAGGCGAAGACAGGGGAGCGGAACGACATCGGGCACCTCGGTTTCAGGGCATGGGCTTCGTCGATCAATACGAGCCCGCGCCGCCCGGCGTGCCCCGCCGAAGTGTGAAGTTAGGTAAAGTTGGGTCTGAGATCCGCCATCCAGGCGGCGAAGGCCGCCCGCTCGTCGGCGGTCATGTGCAGGCCCTCCTTGGTGCGCCGCCACAGGACGTCGTCGGGCTCGACCGCCCATTCGTCGCGCATCAGGTATCGCACCTCGATCTCGTAGAGCTGGCCGCCGAAATGCCGCCCGAGATCGGCCACGGTCCTGGTGCCGTCCAGGAGATCGTCGAGGCCCGAGCCGTGGCGATGGCAGAGGACGCGGATCAGCTCCTTGGGCAGGCCTGAGCGCACCTGGGCGGCGGCATCGACATAGCGCTCGAACGCCGCCTCGAAGGTCGGCGCATCGGCGAGCTCGCCGTCGGCCAGGGCGCGCGTCGTCGTCCAGGCGCCGCCCATCTGCGGATAATGCGGTGCGAGATCGCGCAGCGCGTGCTCGGCCAGCCGCCGGTAGGTCGTGATCTTGCCGCCGAACACCGACAGCAGGGGGGCCGTCGTGCCGCCCGGCGTGCCGTCGACCTCGAGATGGTAGTCGCGCGTTACCGCCGAGGGATCGTCGTCGCCGTCGTCGAACAGCGGACGCACACCCGAATAGGTCCACACCACCTCGGCCGGGGTCACCGGCTTGGCGAGATAGTGACTGGCGATCTCACAGAGATAGACGGTCTCGTCCGGCGTGCAGACCGGCTTCTCGCCGTCCTCGACCGGGATGTCGGTGGTGCCGATCACCGAGAACGAACGCTCGTAGGGAATGATGAAGACGATGCGCTGGTCGCTGTTCTGCAGGATGTAGGCGTGCTCGCCCTCGTAGAGGCGCGGCACCACGATATGGCTGCCCTTGATCAGCCGCACCCGCTTGGTGGTGGCGATCTGGGCTTCCTCGTCGAGGAAGCGCTTGACCCACGGACCTGCGGCGTTGACCAGGCCGCGCGCCTGCAGGCGGACACTGCCGCCGTCGCGCGCCTTGAGCTCGATGGTCCACAGCCGGCCGTCATCGCTGCGGCGCGCCGACACGCATTCATGGCGGGCGTAGATCTGCGCTCCCATCTGGCGCGCCGATTTCAGGTTGGCGATGACCAGCCGCGCGTCGTCGACCCAGGCATCCGAATAGACGAAGCCCTTCTCCAGCGTGGGCTTCAGCGCCGCACCGTAGACCGTCCGCCTGAGGTCGACGGCCTGCGACTTCGGCAGGGTCATGTGCCAGTCGAGATGGTCGTACAGGAACAGTCCGAGCCGCAGCATCCAGCGCGGCCGCAGGTGCGGTTTGTGCGGCAGCACGAAGCGCAGGGGGCGCGACAGATGCGGCGCCTTGGCCAGCAGCACCTCGCGCTCCTGCAAGGCCTCGCGCACCAGCCGGAATTCGTAATGCTCGAGATAGCGCAGCCCGCCATGGATCAGCTTGGTCGAGGCCGACGAGGTGGCGCCGGCGAAATCACCGCGCTCGCACAGCCCGACCTTGAGCGCCCGGCCGACCGCGTCGCAGGCGATGCCCGCGCCGTTGATGCCGCCGCCGACCACGAACAGGTCGAGGGGGGCCGTGTCAGCGGGCATGAGCGCCCCTCGGGCTCTCCTCCCCAGCTTCGCTGGGGAGGTGTCGCCGTCTTACGGCGACGGAGGGGTCATTAGCTGGGAGCGCGCCACTCCCGTGGCGCTCATGGGGTCCATGATCAAGAAGAAGAGCGCCACGGGAGTGGCGCGCTCCCAGCCCTGACCCCTCCGCCCCGTATGACGGGGCACCTCCCCAGCGGAGCTGGGGAGGAAAGCATGAGATGCGTGTCATGACCCCACCATATAGCGCGCTTGACCGTGCGGTGCAGGGACCTCACACAAGCGGCATGGGGTTACTGCTCAAGATCATCCTGTTCGGCGTGGCGGTATACGCCGCGTGGAAGACCTTCTCCCGCTGGAAGGAGCTCTGGGACCGCTTCGTCGGCCGGCCGGAGGACCCCAATATCCCGCGACAGCCCGGCCCGGCGCCGACCCAGCCGCCGCCGACCCAGCCGCAGCCGGCGCGGCAACAGGCGCGGGTGATCGATGCCTCGACCCCTTGCCGGGTCTGTGGCGCCTACCTTTCGGCTGCTGCGACGAAATGTGGCCGCCCGGACTGTCCCCTGCCCGAGGGTCGATAACCTCGACGCTTGGCGCGTCAAACCAGATCGTCGAGGTCGACCTTGAGTGCCTCGGCGATCTTCTTCATCGCGGCGACGCTGCCGTCCTTCTTGCCGCTCTCGATCTCGGAGATGTAGGGGGCGCTGAGGCCGGTGGCAGCTGCGAGATCGCGGGCCGACATGCCACGGTGGCCCCGCCAGACCCGGACGGGATTCTCTCCATCGAGGAGGCGGTTCACGATTTCAGCAGGCACCCGTTCCTCGCGTCCGGCTTCGATGTCGGCCATGATTCTGTCAGCGTGGGCGATATCCACCTGGTCGACGAGACGTTCGTACTCTGCCAGCGGAAGGACGACGAGAACCTCGCCGTTCGGGGTGGTGATCTTCTGCATGTGAGCCTCCTTATCGATAGACGTCACCACGAGGTCCGATCTTGATGACGTCGATCACGCACCCCCGATCGTCCAATATTACGCGCCAGTCCCCGACGCGAAGACGAATGTAGGGCGAACCGACCAGCGCCTTGACGTTGTTGGCCTGGCTCCCTGGATCGCTCGCATACTGCTCGATCTTCGTGCTGATCCGTCGAGACTCGTTCGCGGGCATCCGACGAAGCGCCTTGAGAGCGGACTTGCTGTATACGACCGCTTTCATCGCTAAGAAGATAGCCCATCGCCAACATTGGCTCCAACGATTTGTTCGCCATTAGCGAATTTTCGGCACTCACCAAGTCCCCACACCCCCGAGTCCGCGATCGGGCAGGCCCGGCCAGAGCGCTTGACCGGGGTAGGGGTGGCACCTATTTTGCCGCACCGCAAAAACAGCCTTAAGTCGCGGAAACACAAGGCCTTCTGAGCTTCGGGGTATATCGTGTCCGAGCCCTCAGCACGCGTCGCACCGACGTGCTTCCAGGAACTGATTCTCACCCTCCAGGATTACTGGGCGCGCCAGGGTTGCCTGATCCTGCAGCCGTACGACATGGAGATGGGCGCCGGCACCTTCCATACGGCGACGACCCTGCGCGCGCTCGGCCCCAGGCCCTGGTATGCCGCCTACGTCCAGCCGTCGCGGCGGCCTGGCGACGGCCGCTATGGCGACAACCCCATGCGCCTGCAGCACTACTACCAGTTCCAGGCGATCCTGAAGCCGTCGCCGACCGACATCCTCGAGCGCTATCTCGGCTCGCTCGAGGCGATCGGCATCGACACCTCCCTGCACGACATCCGCTTCGTCGAGGACGATTGGGAGAGCCCGACGCTCGGCGCCTGGGGACTGGGCTGGGAAGTCTGGTGCGACGGCTCCGAGATCAGCCAGTTCACCTACTTCCAGCAGGTCGGCGGTATCGATGTCGATCTGGTCTCCGGCGAGATCACTTACGGGCTGGAACGACTGGCCATGTACCTGTTCGACAAGAAGTCGATCTACGACCTGCCCTTCAACCGCACCGACTCCGACGTGCCGCTGACCTATGGCGACGTGTTTCTGCAGAACGAGCGCGAGCAGTCGGCCTACAATTTCGAGCACGCCGACACCGGGATGCTGTTCCGCCACTTCGCCGATGCCGAGAAGGAGTGCAGCCGCCTGGTCGAGCGCCGTCTGCCGCTGCCCGCCTACGAGCAGTGCATCAAGGCCAGCCACACCTTCAATCTGCTCGACGCGCGCGGCGTGATCAGCGTCACCGAGCGGCAGAGCTACATCCTGCGGGTGCGTGAGCTCGCCAAGTCGTGCTGCGAAGCGTGGCTGGCGACCCAGACCGCGAACAAGGCTGCGTAACATGGCCGAATTCCTGCTCGAGCTCCTGTCGGAGGAGATTCCGGCCCGCATGCAGACGCAGGCGGCCGAGGATCTGCAGCGCCTCGTGTGCGACGGACTGAAGGGCGCCGGCCTCGACTTCACCTCGGCGCGCGCCTTCGCGACGCCGCGCCGCCTGGCGCTGGTGGTCGACGGCCTGCCGGCGACGCGCGCCGACGTCAGCGAGGAGCGGCGCGGCCCGCGCGTCGGTGCGCCCGACCAGGCGATCCAGGGCTTTCTCAAGGGAGCAGGACTGGCCTCGCTCGATCAGGCCGAGAAGCGCGACACCGGCCGCGGCGAGTTCTGGTTCGCGGTGACAGCCAAGAAGGGCGGGCCAACCGCCGAGGTGCTGCCCGGCATCATCGAGGCGGCGATGAAGGCGCTGCCGTGGCCCAAGTCGATGCGCTGGGGCAGCGGCACCATGAGCTGGGTGCGGCCGCTCCATTCCATCATCGCCCTGTTCGACGGCGCGGTGCTGGCGGGCGAGGCAGCGCCCGGAGGCGAGATGAAACCGATCCGCTTCGGTGCCCGGACGCGTGGCCATCGCTTCCTGTCGAAGGGCGAGCTCGAGGTCGCCGGCTTCGACGACTACGTCGCCAAGCTTCGGGCAGCCCACGTCGTGCTCGATCCCGCCGAGCGCAAGAAGATCATCGTGGCCGGCGCCGAGAAGGCCTGCGCCGCGGCCCAGGTGACGTTCAAATCGGACGAGGCGCTGCTCGAGGAGGTCGCGGGTCTGGTGGAATGGCCGGTGCCGATGCTCGGTACCATCGATGGCCAGTTCATGGACGTGCCGCCCGAGGTGCTGACCGTCTCGATGAAGTCGCATCAGCGCTACTTCGCCACCGCCCGCAAGGACGGCGCGTTCGCCAACCGCTTCGTCGTGGTCGCCAACAACGTGGCGCGCGACGGCGGGGTGACGATCGTCGGTGGCAACGAGCGCGTGCTGCGCTCACGGCTCTCCGACGCCAAGTTCTTCTGGGACCAGGATCGCAAGCTGACTCTGGAACAGCGCCTGCCGCGGCTCAAGGACATCGTGTTCCATGCCAAGCTCGGCTCTCAGGCCGATCGCGTGACCCGCCTCGAGATACTGGCCGAGAAGATCGTGCCGCACGTGCCGGGTGCCGATCTGGCGCAGGCCATCCTGGCGGCGCATCTCAGCAAGGCCGACCTGGTGACCGGGATGGTCGGCGAGTTTCCTGAGCTGCAGGGCGTGATGGGCCGCTACTACGCGCTCGAGGAGAAGCTGCCGGCTGCGGTGGCCGAGGCGATTGGTGATCACTATGCACCGGCTGGGCCGAACGACCGCTGCCCCTCGGCGCCGGTGTCGATCGTCGTGGCGTTGGCCGACAAGCTCGACGCGCTCGTGTCATTCTGGTCCATCGGCGAGAAGCCCACTGGGTCGCGTGATCCTTATGCCATGCGCCGCGCCGCGCTCGGCGTGATTCGCATCGTCGTCGAGAATCGGATTCGCGTGCCTCTCGAAGAGATCTTCGCGGTGAACGCGGTGACGTTCGTCGCAGCCAAGGACCTGATGGCGTTCTTCGCAGATCGCCTGAAGGTGCAGATGCGCGAAAAGGGGGTGCGCCACGACGTGGTCGATGCCGTGTTTGCGCTGGGCGGTGAGGACGACCTGGTGCGCCTGCTGGCCCGCGTCGAGGCGGTGCAAGCCTTCCTCGCCACGGAGGCGGGCAAGAATCTGCTCACTGCCTATGGCCGCGCTGCAAACATCGTGCGTGCCGAGGGGCGCAAGGACAAGACGCTGTCGAACCGGATCGCCGCTGCGCCTGATGCAGCGTTGATGGAACAACACGAAGAGAAAGCCGTTCTTAGCGCCTTGGCGGCGGTCGAGCAGCGCGTCGGGCCAGCACTCGCGTCGGAGGACTTTGCGGGGGCGATGACGGCGCTCGCCCATCTCCGTGCGCCGATCGACGCTTTCTTCGACAAGGTCACAGTCAATGTCTCGGACAAGCCGGAATTGCGGCTGAACAGGCTGAGACTGCTCAACCAGATACGCGCCACGATGGACAAGGTGGCGGACTTCTCGAGAATCGAGGGCTGACATGGCAACAGCTTCCCCAGCTTCCCCAACCAAGGTCCACGCTGCCTCGGCGGCTCCGAAGTGGGTCTACAGCTTCGGTGACGGCAGGGCGGAAGGCCGCGCCGGCATGCGTAATCTGCTGGGTGGCAAGGGCGCCAACCTGGCCGAGATGTCGAGCCTTGGCCTGCCGGTGCCGCCGGGCTTCACCATCACCACCGAGGTCTGCACCTGGTATTACGCCAACAACAACGCCTACCCGCCGGAGCTCAAGGCCGAGGTCGATGCGGCGATGGCGGCGATGGAGAACGTCGTCGGCGCCAGGTTCGGCGACGCCGGCAATCCGCTGCTGGTGTCGGTGCGCTCCGGCGCGCGCGCCTCGATGCCGGGCATGATGGACACCGTGCTCAATCTCGGCCTCAACGACCGCACGGTGATCGGGCTCGCCCAGTCGTCGGGCGACGAGCGCTTCGCCTGGGACAGCTACCGCCGCTTCATCCAGATGTACTCCAACGTCGTGCTCGACGTCGGGCACCATTATTTCGAGGAGGCGCTGGAGCTGAAGAAGGAGGATCTCGACGTCCAGCTCGACACCGATCTGAAGGCCGACGACTGGCGCGCCGTGGTGGCGGAGTACAAGAAGATCGTCGAGAAGCGCACCGGCAAGCCGTTCCCGCAGGAGCCGCGCGAGCAGCTGTGGGGCGCCATCGGCGCGGTGTTCGGCTCGTGGATGAACCAGCGCGCCATCACCTACCGGCGCCTGCATTCGATCCCCGAGAGCTGGGGCACCGCGGTCAACGTGCAGGCCATGGTGTTCGGCAACATGGGCGACGATTGCGCGACCGGCGTCGCCTTCACGCGCGATCCCTCGACCGGCATCAACCTGTTCTACGGCGAGTACCTGGTGAACGCCCAGGGCGAGGACGTGGTGGCGGGCATCCGCACGCCGCAGCATCTCACCGTGCAGGGCAAGGAAGCGCAGAAGTCCGACGCGCCGGCCATGGAAGAGGTGATGCCGGAGGTGTTCAAGCAGCTCGACGGCGTGCGCCGCAAGCTCGAGATGCACTACTCCGACATGCAGGACATCGAGTTCACCGTGCAGCGCGGCAAGCTCTACATGCTGCAGACGCGCAACGGCAAGCGCACCGCCAAGGCGGCGCTCAAGATCGCCGTCGACATGGTGCACGAGGGCCTGATCGACAGGAAGGAAGCGGTGGCGCGCATCGTGCCGTCCTCGCTCGACCAGCTGCTGCATCCGACGCTCGATCCCAAGGCGCAGCGCAAGGTGATCGCCAAGGGCCTGCCGGCATCGCCCGGCGCCGCCTCGGGCAAGGTGGTGTTCTCGGCCGACGAGGCGGAGAAGCAGGCGCGCACCGGCGAGAAGGTGATCCTGGTTCGGCGCGAGACCAGTCCCGAGGACATCCACGGCATGCATGCCGCCGAGGGTATCCTCACCTCGACCGGCGGCATGACCAGCCACGCCGCCGTGGTGGCGCGCGGCATGGGCAAGCCCTGCGTCGCCGGCGCCGGCGACGTGCGCATCGACGCCCGCGCCGGCACGCTCTCGGTGCGCGGCGTCACGGTGAAGACCGGCGAGTTCATCACCCTGGACGGCGGCACCGGCGAGATCATGCAGGGCGTCGTGCCGACGGTGCAGCCCGAGCTGTCGGGCGACTTCGCCCAGCTCATGGAATGGGCCGACGAGGTGCGCACGCTGGGCATCCGCACCAACGCCGAGACCCCGGCCGACGCCGAGCAGGCGCGCAAGTTCGGCGCCGAGGGCATCGGCCTCTGCCGCACCGAGCACATGTTCTTCGAGGGCGACCGCATCGTCGCGGTGCGCGAGATGATCCTGGCCGACGACGAGAAGACGCGCCGCAAAGCGCTGGCCAAGATTCAGCCGATGCAGCGCCAGGATTTCGTCAACCTGTTCGAGATCATGGCCGGCCTGCCGGTCACCATCCGGCTTCTCGATCCGCCGCTGCACGAGTTCCTGCCCAAGACCCATGCCGACGCCGAGGTGGTCGCCAGGGACCTGGGCGTCGACGTCGCCGAGGTCGAGGCGCGAGCGCAGAAGCTGCACGAGTACAATCCGATGCTCGGCCATCGCGGCGTGCGGCTCGGCATCTCTTTCCCGGAGATCTACGAGATGCAGGCCCGCGCCATCTTCGAGGCCGTGGCCGAGGTGCAGAAGAAGGCCGGCAAGACGGTGATCCCCGAGGTCATGATCCCGCTGGTCGCGACGCGCAAGGAGGTCGACCTGATGAAGGCGGTGATCGACCAGGTCGCCGCCGAGGTGAGCCAGATCTCGGGCGAGAAGTTCGAGTACCTGGTCGGCACCATGATCGAGCTGCCGCGCGCCGCGCTGCGCGCCGGCGAGATCGCCGAGACGGCCGAGTTCTTCAGCTTCGGCACCAACGACCTGACGCAGACGACGTTCGGCCTGAGCCGCGACGATTCGGCGTCGTTCCTGGAGAAGTACCAGCAACGCGGCATCTTCGAGCACGACCCGTTCGCCACGCTCGACGTCGACGGTGTGGGCGAGCTGATCGAGATCGCGAGCGAGCGCGGCCGCAAGGTGCGCAACGGCCTGAAGCTCGGCATTTGCGGCGAGCATGGCGGCGATCCGGCCTCGGTGTTCTTCTGCCACAAGGCCGGGCTCGACTACGTCTCCTGCTCGCCCTACCGCGTGCCGATCGCACGGCTTGCCGCCGCGCAGGCGGCCCTGGGCGGCCCGCTCAAGACGGAATGATCGCAGACGGCCTGACGCTGCAGGCGCTGCGTCAGGGCGGCAAGCGCGCGCTGGCGGCGGCGCTGGCGCGGCTGGAGCGCGATCCCGAAAGCGACGAGTCGCAGGCGCTGCTCGACGCGGCGTGGCGCACGCCGGGCGGCCATGTCGTCGGCGTCACCGGCCCGCCCGGCGTCGGCAAATCCTCGCTGTGCGCGGCGCTGGTCGCGGCGTGGCGGCAGGCCGGCCACACGGTGGGCGTGATCGCCGTCGATCCGTCGTCCAGGGCGAGCGGCGGGGCGCTGCTCGGCGATCGCGTGCGCATCGTCCACGAGGCGGCCGACGACAAGAGCTTCGTGCGCTCGATGGCGGCGCGCGACCGGCTGGGCGGGCTGGCCGACCAGACGCTCGCCGCCATGGTGGTGATGCGCGCCCTGTTCGACCGCGTGCTGATCGAGACGGTGGGCGTCGGCCAGTCGGAGACCGACGTCGCCGGCGTCGCCGACACGGTGCTGTTCTGCGTGCAGCCCGGCTCGGGTGATTCGCTGCAGTTCATGAAGGCGGGCATCGTCGAGATCCCGCATTTGATCGCCGTCACCAAGGCCGATCTCGGCCCCGCCGCCGAGCGGGCGCGCGCCGATGTGGCGGGTGCCCTGTCGCTCGCCGCACCGGGCGACGGCAGCTGGGCGCTGCGCGTGCTCGCCGTCTCCTCACGCAGTCGCGCCGGCCTGGATGCGCTGGTCGAGGCGTTAGAGGCGCACCGCCTGCATCTCGCCAAGGAAGGCCGCCTCGCCATCGCCCGCCACCGCCAGAGCGAATCGTGGATCACGGAATCGTTGCGCGACCGTTTCGGCCGCGACGGCATTGCCAGGCTGAACCGTCTCGGCTTCGATCTCGCCCTCGCCCCGGGGGCGCAGCCGTTCCAGCGGATGCGCCATCTGGCGGCTGCTCTCGAGACCCGCCGCTGACGCAAAAGATAGCCACATAGCGCGGGCTCAATCTGCTATGACCACATGCGTAAACGGCACACTGTGAGCTGAATTGAAGGGATCGCGCGACTATCCACCGTTGGTCTTGCTACTCTATAACTGTTCCCCATCACGCACTTAACCGTCGAGCCAAGGGGTCATGGAGCCGCGAGACTGGCCAAAGATAATGAGCGAGCGCCATCATTGGTGGCCGAAGTCGTTGTCCCGGTATTGGGCTGATAGCCGAGGCTACGTTAACCAAGTGCGTTCCGATGGCACTCTGACAGATTCGGCACCGCAGTCGTTTGGTAAAGTTTGGGATCATAACATCGTCCGACTTGGTTCGACGCCGACACCGTGGGACCATTCATTCGAAAGAGAGTTTGACGATGCTGACGGGAGCTTTCCAGCATTGGTGAAATGGCTACAAACTCTTCGCTCGGCAATCATACCATCCAGTGGCGATCTTTCGAAGAGACTTTCACCTCTAGATCTGCCGGCGGCGCGACAGGCCCAATGCGCGGAGTGTTCTGCTTCCTTAATATTGAGGAGCCCGAGCTACCGACACAGGGTCAACAGGGCAATTGAAGGCTTCGGACTGACAGCGACTGACGCTGTAGCAGGTGCGAATGTTCATCGGAAACAGCGGACGCTTGCTGACGGTATGGCTACTGGAGGAAAGTTCGCGATACTTCTATCCGGAAGTGAAGAATTCATATTTGGCGATGGCTTTTTGCATAATGTTAACGTCGGACATATTACACCCTTCAATATGAGATGTCTGATTCCTATTACGCCCGAGATAGCGATATTTTATTCTCGACCATGGAAAAGTTTGAGCTTGCCGAAAGCGTTTGTTATCAACCTTAGGAAAGACGAGGTGATGTTTGTGAATTGGATCATTCAGATATACTCTAAGAATTTTCTGTTTTTCAGAGAGATATATCCAATTATTAAAAGTGAATTTGAGCGTGGCGAGCATCTTGAAATTGAATACCATCAACATCCTTGGCTCGATGCGCTCAGCGATTCGATGGCCTTCTATAGTTCATGATGGGAGCGATGCCCTCTCTTGCGCTCGATGTCACGATCCGGTTGACGGTAGCGCCGACCTTTGCTGCCTAGCGGTGCGTATTTCGGCCGCTATCGAAACTTCGTGTTCGCGGGGTCGTCGTCGACGAAATCAAACACGATCCAATCGTCATCTGATTCGGTCCGACGCAGGCGAACGTCTGAAAGAGACAACTGCTTGCCGCCGCCCATAAGGACATTTCCATGTGTCTCGCCGGGTTGATGCCAAGAAAAGCCCGCGGCCCGGGAAAACTCATCAAATGTCATTTTCCCTCCGAGAAATTTAACCACGGCAGCGGCCGGTACCTTTATTGATATCGACTCCCTTCCAGTTAAGTCGCGTCCAAAACTAGGGTAAGAGTGATCGAATGGCCACGTTTTATTTCCGCCAAGAAATTTCATAATGCGCACAGCGTGACTAGGATCGGTAAGTGGCTGAGGTAACCTGTCGGAGACTTTCTTGAACAACGTTTCTATTTTAAGTCGTGTCGAATTTGGGACGCTTGCGGAGAATATTGTCTCGATGGCAATTGAGCGCGGGAAGGTTGTCACGAACAGAAAAGAGACAAAGTGAACACTGTTTGTCTGCCGCAGAAAGCCCTGCACGTCGCTTCGAATGTCATATGATGACGTTCGTGGATTTGCAAACAGCTCAAAGAAGGATGCGCCTCCATCGCACACAAAGATGCCACTCAAGCCTTCGTGTCCAGACCGCTTGATCTGCTTACGTTTTTCGTTTAGGCGATTTACAAGAGCGTTCTGGTATGCATACACGCTACGGTCGAAACCGCCATAACTACTAGAGTTTGTCGACTTTCCGGGTTGCCAAGCCACGAGAAGCTTTGTTTCTCCGTCATCGATTCTTCTGTAAGAGGGTCGTCCCGTTGCAACAATCTCCTGAAGCATTGGATAAATGTGCTTCTTGATAGATTCATCAATCAAATGAGGCGAGGGGAGCGCGAGAACAACAGCGTTCTTGCGCTGCAGATGAAATCTAGAAGAAACGCTGAGGTGGATTCCGGATGATGGTAGGCCAAATTTTTCGAAAGCTGCACGCAGTCGCGACCAGAATTCGTCAATTGGATTCAAGGATTCGATGTTCTCATTGGTGATTGTTGTCACCTCTATTGCGATATATGACCCATCGATGGCCTCCTCTCGTATAAGAAGGTCAATCAGCGATTGACCTCCGAGCAGTGGCTCCACCTCAACCGCAATGCACCGGCAAAATGCGTCAAATATTGTGACCTCCCATTCTGCCGAAAGTGTTGTTAATCCACCGCGTTCAAGCCTAGCTATCAAATCGGATAGAGTCTTCGCCTTTAAGATGAAGCGAAGATTGTCCAGTGCCTCCTGGGTACGCCTACGAGAGAATAGCCCCATCCTGTCTCTCCGGGGAGTTGTTGCAGATCGAAACGCACGACGGCTGAGGCGGGATGTTAGCACTTTGTCATATGCCGCCAACCCAATATGGCTTTGGTATGTTGGTTCATTGTCGGTCAAACGGGCCCGACTTAGGTATAGCGTCGTATCTGACATGTGTCCGAACTCCCATACACCGGGACAATGCCAGTCACACAGCACAGGAGAACGCGGCGTCGCAGGTCTACAGTCGAGGAGCCGCGTCATCCAGCCGTTCGCAGGGGCACCACCATGTCCATCGAACACCCACCAGCGGGTTCGCTCGGGATGACGGTGCTTTTGCAAAGACTACTAATAGGTCAGTAGCTTAGTCTACATTCTGTTGTGCGTGGTCGTTTTGTGATGTACAATTTCTTGTATGAAGCGCGATGGCCGTAAGCTTGATCACAAGACGCTCGAGGAGATCCGCCTGATGGCGATGGAGCGACTGCGCGAGGGAGAGCCGGCGAGCGTTGTGATGGCGTCGTACGGGTTTTGCCGGACGACGATCTACAAGTGGCGGAACCAGGTCCGGCAGGGCAAGGGGCTGAAGGCGCTGGTATCACGCAAGGCAACTGGTCGGCCGCGTAGCCTGACGGCGGCTCAGGAGAGCCGGGTATTTCGCTGGATCAACGGCAAGGACCCTCGGCAGCACGGCTTCGACTTCGGCTTGTGGACACGCCAAGTGGTCGGGCAGCTGATCGAGGACAAGTTTGGCGTCACGCTGAGCCTTGCGTCGGTTGGCGTGTTGCTGGCGCGCTTGGGGTTGACGCCGCAGAAGCCCTTGCAGCGCGCTTACGAGCGCGATCCGGAGGCGATCGAAGCATGGAAGACGAAGGTCTATCCGAAGCTTGCGGCGCGGGCCAAAAAGCTGAAAGCCGATATCTACTTCTGGGATGAAGCGGGGTTCCGGACGGACGCCGTGCAAGGACGGACGTGGGGGAAGAAGGGACAGACACCTGTGATCGAGGTGCCGGGTCAGCGCCAGACGATATCGGCGGCATCAGCGGTCAACGCCAAGGGTGCCTTCTGGTTCGCGACCTACCAGGGCGGACTGAATGCCGACCTGTTCGTCGGCATGCTCGAACTCTTGATGAAGCACCGCCGGCGCCCGTTGTTCCTGGTGCTCGACAATCTGGCAACCCACAAGGCGAAGGTCGTCAACGAGTACGTCGCCAGCAAACAGGGCAAGCTCGAGCTGCACTACCTGCCGGGCTATGCGCCAGAGCTCAATCCGGACGAGCTGGTCTGGAACTACATGAAGCGCACCGGAACCGCGCGCCGCGCGCTCGCCAAGGGCCAATCGCTGCAGGACAACATCGAAGCCGACATGCTCGCCATCCAGCGTAATCCGGCCCTCGTCAAGTCCTTACTTCCAGGCTCCATATGTAGCCTATATTACTGACTGATTAGTAATAGCATGCACGGAGGGGAAGGGCGGCAATGTCGCTGACACATACCTGTTGCAGCCGGCATCATCATAGGTTGGGAAGCCGACCCGGTGCATGATTCGGACTCGCGAGGGAGATACCGCAATGACTCATCCGACCGACAACGCCTGCATCTTCTGCAAGATTGTCGCGGGCCAGATTCCCTGCTTCAAGCTCCTGGAGGACGCCGACACGATCGCCTTCATGGACATCAATCCGGTGAACCCCGGTCATGCCCTGTCGGTCGCCAAGGGCCACTGGCCGACGGTCGACGTCATCCCGCCCGACGTGCTGGGCGCCGTCGCCCGGACGGCGCAGAAGGTTGCCAAGGCGGTGATTAGCGAGCTGCAGCCGAACGGCGTCAACCTGCTGCAGGCCAACGGCCCCGGCGCCGGCCAGAGCGTGCCGCATCTCCACATCCACATCATGCCGCGCCGACCGAACGACGGCGTCGCCCTCAACTGGGACTACAAGCCGGGCGACCGCGCCGAGATCGAGGCGATCTACAAGAAGCTGAAGGCCGCGCTCGACGGGTGAGGCAGGGTACTCGCATGTGGAAAATGTATCGTCGTCCCGAGCAGAGCCGCCCACAGGGCGCGGCGCGCGCGGTTGGTTGCCGAAGGCTCAAACCGCCACGGTACACTTATCAACAGGACGATTGGGCTAGACCTATGATGTTATTCGGCTGCGATGATGCACTGTCCGCCTCATAGTTACCAATGAACCACGAACCACCGCTGACCAGAGACGAAGTGATCCGGATCAACAAGCGTCTGGTTGCTGTGTGGTGGACACACTTAACAAGGCCAGTGCCGGCTACACTGTATCACTACACAACGCCAGCCGGCTTCCAGGGGATCATCCAGTCTGGCGTTCTTCGCGCGACGCACTGTTCTTACACAAACGATCGTTTTGAATTGCTCCACGCCACGAAGATTGCTGGATCGTGTGTGCGAGATCGGCAACAAATCGCGACCGACCAGAACGAAAGAAGACTCTTAGCCGAAATGGAAGTGGGTCTGGCCGAGACGACTCATTTCAATACCTTGTCGATGTTCATCAGTTGCTTTTGTGAAAGTGACGATCTCTTGAGCCAGTGGCGTGGCTACGGCCTTGGAGAAGGAGGCATCGCGATCGGTTTTGATGCAGCAAAACTCAGCGCCACGGCCGGCGCTTGGTTATGGCAAGGTTACCTTCTGCCAGTGACGTACAGCGAGGAGAAGCAGCGACAAGTCGGAACCGAACTGGTCACGGCCATAGTCTCGGAATACCAAGCGGTCTTAAAGTCCCGTGCAGTGGTGAACCCTTCTGCGGCGCTTCATTCCGACTATTTATCGACTTGTGCAATCGCCGCCAACTATGTGGCGGTGTTATGCAAACACCATGGCTTTGCCGAAGAAAACGAATGGCGCCTGATCTATGCGCCTCAGCAGTCGAATCAAGAACATGCGAACCGAGTGCAGTTCTTGGCGAAGGCTACTCATCTGTCGCCATTTATCGAATTGCCGATCGGTTCCGAACGCGACGGGCAACCCGACCTACTTCCAATCACCGAAGTGAGAATTGGTCCCGGCCGCTATCAGGAACATGCCCAGCATTCGTGTCGTTTACTGCTGTCAAAGCTCGGTTACTCGAATGTCGACGTTAAGCAGTCGCAGACACCGTTTCGATCCATCGCATGAGGCGCGGCGATCATCGGCAGCGCTGCAGCCACTCGGCATCGTGTGTGAGGAACGTCTTGTTCAGCCGGCATCAAGCGCGCAATGTCGTCGAGGCTGCAGGTCCGCGGCACCGTCGGCAAATGTGCGTCCAGATGGGCCGTTTGTGGCCACGGACGCTCGTGCCGCCCATACTCGGACCATGTGAAGTGTGAAATCGTCAAGTCGGGCAGACGAATGTCCGCTACCACGCGATGCGCATCCAGGTTTGCGCTGCATCCCGCATCGGCGGAGACTGGAGGTGCGCCTGTGGATGACGAGGTTGTGCCTTATGCGAATGTATGGCGGGTGGGGGTAGGCGGGGAGGAGGAGCGTTCGCTCGCTAGGCCGCGCGCGGCGCGGACTAATCTGAACTTCGCCCGGATCCACCTCCGTCGGGCTTGTCATAGTCACCGAAGGGATAGCGGATGTCCTTTGGGGAGATCGAGCCGGTGCGGATGTAGCGAACGATGGTCGGCAATGCCTCGATGATCCACCAGTAGCCGTACCTGGCGAGTCGTCGCGCCGAGATGGTCATCCTGACATCCATCAGCTGATAGGGGCCGAGCTTCGCGGCGCGCAGCGAATAGTCGACGTCTTCGGCCAGCACAATCTTCGTGTCGAAGCCGCCGAGCCGGGAGAAGACCGGCCTGGTCGTCATCAGGAAGCTGCCG
>NZ_JBGAKA010000068.1:0-38261 GCF_044224635.1 Reyranella sp.
GGCGAAGCCCTTGATCGCCTGGCCGCGCTGCTGCATGCGGATCGTATGCTCGTAGGCGCCCGCCACCACGTCGGCGCTGCCGCCCATCAACGCTTCCAGCGACTTGGCGCCGCCCTGGAAATCGTTGATCTCGACGTCGAGGCCGGCCTCCTTGAAGAAGCCCTTGGTCTCGGCAATGGTGACAGAGAGGTAGTACAGCGCCGACTTGCCGCCGACCGCCAACACGACCTTGGATTTCTCAGGCTTGCCCTGCGCCCGCGCGATATGGGGCGCAGCGATCAGCATCGGCGCAGCGGCCAACACTACCCGCCGCCGCATCTGCAGCTTGCTCATTCGTCACTCCTGAAATTTTGTTTTCACCCTGCCTGAAGCCCGGGAACCTTACTTGAAGGTCCGCTCCTGCCACCATGGAAAATAGCTCGGCATGCCGTCGCTGACTTTCATGGGGAACCGGGCCGGCCGCTTCTCCAGGAAAGCGGTCACGCCTTCCTTCACGTCGGCCGACTTGCCGCGGGCGTAGATGCCCTTGGAATCGACCTTGTGCGCTTCCATCGGATGGTCGGCGCCCAGCATTTTCCAGATCATCTGGCGATTGAGCGCCACCGACACCGGGGCGGTGTTGTCGGCGATCTCGCGGGCCAGCGCGTAGGCTGCCGGCAACAGATCGTCGGGCGCATGGACCGAGCGCACCAGGCGCCCCTTGAGTGCCTCCTCGGCCGAGAAGACACGGCCGGTCATCACCCATTCCAGCGCTTGCTGCGGACCGACGAGGCGCGGCAGGAACCAGCTCGAGCAGGCCTCCATGACGATGGCGCGGCGGGTGAACACGAAGCCGTATCGGGCCGCCTCGGAGGCAAGGCGAACATCCATGGCCAGCTGCATGGTCACGCCGACGCCGACCGCCGGACCGTTGCAGGCGGCGATCGTGGGCTTCAGGGAATCGTAGAGCCGGAGCGTCAGCAACCCACCGCCGTCGCGATGTCCGTCCAGGCCGGGATCGATCGGGCCGCGATTCTCGGCGTTGAAGGTGTTGGCGCCGCCTGAGAGGTCGGCGCCCGCGCAGAAGCCGCGCCCGGCACCGATGAACACAACGGCGCGCACGTCGTCGTCGCGGTCGGCGCGGTCCATCGCATCGAGCAGCTCCGACAGCATGCGGCCGGTGAAGGCATTGAGCTTGTCCGGCCGATTCAGGGTGATGGTGAGGATGCCGTCCTTGCTCGCATACTTGATCTGTTCGTACTCCACCGCCTGCTCCTCACGTCTGGTTGATCAGCACCACGCCGCCCACGATCAGGGCGATGCCGCCGATCTGTTTCATGCCGAACGGCTCGCCGAAAAGATAGTGCCCGAGCACCGCCACGATGGCGTAGGACAGCGACACGGTCGGGAAGGCGACCGAGATCGGAATTTTGCGCAGCGCGACCATGTAGAGGAAGGCGGCCGAGCCGTAGAGCGCCAGCCCGGCGAGCGTCGACGGCCGCAGCACCTGGCTGATGAAATTGGGCGCATCGGCGCCCAATTTGAGCAGCACCTGGCCACCGATGCCGGCCAGAATGCTGATCGCCAACGCGACGTAGTAGACCGTCATCGCCAGGGCTCCTCTCGCGAAGGTTCACGATGCGGCTGGCCGGCGGCACGGGTGTCAGGCCGCGGCAATTCGACGTCGATTCCCGGCGCGCTCTCGCCGGCTGCGCGATGGAAGACCTCGCGCACGAGGTATTGCGGCTTGCGGTTGACCGCCAGGAACATGCGGCCAAGGTACTCACCGATCAGCCCGACCAGCACGAGCTGCACGCCCGCCAGCACCAGCACCGCGACCATCAGCGACGCCCAGCCTTGCGGCGGCTTGTCGGAGACGATCGCCTCGACGACGACGATGACCGCGCCCAGCGCACCCAGCGCGCCGAAGCCCAGCCCGAACAGGGTGGCCAGCCGCAGCGGCATCACCGAGAAATTGAGGAACATGGCGAGCCACAGCCTGACCAGGCGGCGCAGCGTATAGTTCGACCGCCCTTCCGAGCGCGGCAGATGGTCGACCTGCAGGCGGCCGACATTCTGCGTCACCTGGAACACCAGCCCGTCGACGTAGGGGAACGGGCCCTCGTAGCCCGCCACGATACGTTCGCGCACGAAGGCCGAGAGGCAGCGGAAGCTCGACAGATAGAGGCCCGGCGGCTTGTCGATCAGGTGGTCGGCGCACCAGTTGGTGAAGCGGCTGCCGAGATTGCGCCACGCAGCATGCTTCTTCTCGGCATAGTAGGTGTAGACTGCGTCGAACTTGCCGTCGCGCGCATGCTCGAACAGGCGCTTCACCTCGGCCGGCGGATTTTGAAGGTCGTCATCCATGGTGATGACGAAATCGCCGCGCGCCCGCGCCAGCCCCGCCATCACCGCGTTGTGCTCGCCGAAATTGCGGCTGAGGCTCAGCACCGTCACCGGCGCGCCGGGCTCGGTGATCAGCCCCTTGCAGACCTCGAGGCTGTTGTCCGGGCTGCAGTCGACCACCAGCACGATCTCGAGCCCGCCCTCGATATCGAGCCCGCGCAGCGCGCGGACCAGCTCGCCGACCGTCGCCGCGCCGTTGTAGACCGGCACGACGATCGATAGCGCGGGGGACGCCGCGTCAGCCATTGCGCGCCGCCACCACGATCAGCGACCCGCCGAACGGCAGCCTGATGCCGAGCCCGATCACGGCGCGCTCGATGGCCAGGGCCATCGAGAACAGCCTGTCGAGCCAGGGCGGAAAGTCACGCACATCGCTTGGGGCGTCGTCACGTTCGAGCAGGCGGTGGAGCAGCATCAGGGGAAACAGCAGCGTATTCCAATAGCTCGACCTCAGGACGCGAAAGCCGTGACGATCGAGCAGCCGGCGCACCTCGCCACCGGCAAAGCGGCGAACATTGTGCACGCGCCGGTCATGCGCCGACAGCAGCCAACCATAGGCCGGCAGGTTGAAGACCGCGATCGCGCCCGGCCTGAGGCAGCGGTGCGCCTCTTTGAGGGCACGGCCCGGGTCGACTCCGCCGTGGCAGAGGACGTCGATCGAGAGATACCCCGCCAGCGTGCCGTCGCCGATCGGCATTTCATTCACCGAACCGGACACGACGGGGCGTCCGGCCTTGGACGCCGCGAGGCAGGCGGCGACAGTGTCGTATTCCAGCCCGAACGTGGGATGGCCGGCCCGCGCCGGCCCGAGCGTCAGCAACATGCCGCCGGTGCCGCAACCGGCATCGAGCAGCGGTCCCGCAACAGGCACATCGGCCAGGGCCCTGTCGAGCACCTGCGCGACAAGGCGACGCAAGCCGCGATACCACCACATGCGATCCTCGACCGCGTGCATGCGCTCGTACTCGACCCGCTCCACCTCGCGCCGGCCTCCCGCAAGTGTCTTCCCATCGCCCGCTTATGATATCTTCATCCTGCCTTGCCAACAGCCTCGACCAAACCACCGACAATTCCACCGCGCATCGAGCGGCTGCTGCTGGTCCCGCTGGTCGTCCTGCCCATCGTCTGGCTGGCCGGGTACTTCTTTCCACCGATCAATCACGACGTCGCGGCGATCATCGACGTCTCGGCGCGCTGGGTCGGCGGCGAGAAACTCTATGTCGAGATCATCGACGAGAACCTGCCGCTCACCTTCATCGTCCACGCCCTGCCGGTCCTGACATCGAAGGTCCTGCCCGGCGCCCCGACCTTCTGGTTCACCGCCTGGGTGGTGGCCGGAATATTCGCCTCGTTCTGGGCCTGCCGGCGTCTGGTCCGGCTCGTGCCGTCGGCCGACCATGCCCTCACCGAGGCCCTGCTGCCGCCGGTCCTGCTGTTCCTGTTCACCGTCCTGCCGAACGAGCACTTCGGCCAGCGCGAGCACATCATGTTCGTGGCCTGCGCGCCCTACATGATCGCCTCCATGGCGCGCGCCGAAGGCGTCGCCCTGACGCGCCTGGCCGCCATCGCCATCGGGCTTGTGGCCGGCGTGGCGCTCGCCATGAAGCCGCACTACCTCGCCATCCCGGCGGCCGTGGAACTCTACCTTCTGGTCCGGCGCGGCTGGCGCGCCACCTTCACCGATCCGATCCCGTGGTCGATCGGCCTTCTCGCCGTGGCGCATTTCATCGCCATGTACACGCTGTTCGCGGAATTCGGCCAGTTCGTCATGCCGCTGGCGGTCGAGGCCTATGCACCGATCGGCGACGCCGGCTGGCGCTCCGTGCTGACCAGCAACGTCCTTGGCCCGACCCTGATCGCGCTGCTGATCTTCGGCGCCATCGCCGTGGTCTTCACCAAGACCGTATCGGCGCGCGTGCTGGTCGTGTTCGGCATCGGCGCGGCGATCTCGGCAATCGCCCAGGCCAAGGGCTGGCCCTACCACGTGCTGCCCGCCCTGTCGGCCGCCATCCTGCTGGCGGCGCTGACCGTCTCGCAGACCGTCGACCGCTACCTGCCGATCAGCCGCAGCGGCCATCACCTGCCGGTCGCCGTCATCTCGGCCACCCTGATGGTCCTGCTCTATTTCCAAGCGGCGCTCTACACACCGCCCTTCTACAAGCAGCGCCAGTTCGACGAATCGATCGGCGGCCGCCTGCAGCACGTCATCGAGCAGAACGCGCCGCACCGGACGATCCTGGCGCTGTCGCCCGGCATCTACCCGCTGTGGCCGATGATCAACTACATCGGCGGCCGCATGGCCATGCGCTTTCTCACCATGTGGGTGCTGCAGGGTGTCTACGCGACCTGCGACGACTTCCCGGCGCTCTACAATCCTCCCGACACGATGGGCGATTCGGAGAAGTTCGTGTTCGACACGGTGAGCGAAGACTTTGCCCGAGAGCAGCCCGATCTCCTGATCGTCGACCGCATCGCCGGCATCCCGCGCTGCCAGGGGCGCGAGTTCGACTACCTCGAGTACTTCATGCAGAACCGCATCTTCGCCGACGCCTTCGAAGGCTACGAGCACCTGATGGATTTCGACCGCTACCGGATCTACCGGCGGAAGAAGAAGTGAGGTTCATGTTCCTCCCCAGCTTCGCTTTCAGCGAAGCTGGGGAGGTGTATGAAAAGTCACTCGCCCCACTTGCCCATGACCTTCGCGCGCTGGTCCGCCGGGACCTTGTCGATGTCGGGGATCTTGAACACCCCCGACGCCACCAGCACGATCTCGCCGCCGCACACCAGATCGCAGCTGCAGAAGCAGAAATTCAGCGTGCGCCGGGCAATGCGGGCGCTGCCTTCCAGCCATTGGCCGAGCCGCGCGCCGCGCACGAACTCGGTGCTGAGCGAGATCGTCGGATGCGGCCAGCGGATTCCAGTCGCGTGGCCGGAGCCCACGCCCATCACCATGTCGGCCACGGTGACAAGCAGCCCGCCATGCGCCCAGCCCAACGGGTTGCCGTGACGCGGCTCCAGCGGCAGGCCGACCCGCAGCGTCTCGCCCTCGCTCTTGAGCCACAGCGGCCCGACCAGGTCGACAAACCGGTCGGGCACCTCGAGCCGGCGAAAGCCCTTGGGAACGAGCGTGTCGGTCATGTCGTCAGTCCGTGGTCGGAAGCCGCAATCTTCTCGAGGGCGGCGCGCACCATCGGCTCGAAAGGGGCGCTGCGATGGGTCTCCTCGTCGAGCGACACCATGATCGCCTTGAGCACGGCGGTGCAGTTGCCGTCGCCGTCGAACAGGCCGTGCCCGATCACGCACTTGCGCTGATGCACCTCGAGCAGGCGGGCGCAGGCGGTGGCCCGGCCGGGATAGAACATCTGGCGCTTGAAATCGACCTCGAGCCGGCCGACGACGACGCGAAAGCGCGGCAAGCCGGAGCGCACGACGGCGCGCATGTACGAGACGCGGGCATTTTCCAGGAGCTGCAGGAATGCGCCGTTGTTGATATGGCCGTTGGCATCGACGTCGGCAAAACGCAAATGCTCCTCGGTGGCGAAACCGTAAGTTCGCCGGTCAGCCAGGTCGAACGCCACGAGATCAGCGCTCTCTGAGCTCGAGGGTAAGATGCGCTGCCTCCGACGGCGGCACGATCAGCCGCTCGGCATCGGGTTTGACCACGGCGACGCCGTTGCCGCGCAGCAAGGCCTCGCAGGCGGCGAGCGAATCGACGCGCACCGACAGCAGCGCCGGATGATCGCCGGACCGTACCGGCGTCACCCCCGGGTAGCGCCGGCCATAGTCCGCGCGAGTCAGATAATGGATCGGCTGCGTGCCAGTCTCTGCCACCAAGCCGGCCCCGTCGCGGCGCGCCGAGCCGGCACCGAAATACCTCTCGAGCTCGCCGGCCCATTTGTGCGGTTGCTCGGCGATCACGGTGACGCCCAGGATGCCGCGAGCACCATTGGGATGACGGGCCCATTCGGCGCGATAGACGAACTGCGGCGTCAGATGCTCGCAGACGAAGAACCCGACCACCGGCATGTTCGTCTTGGGGATGCGCACGGTGCGGAACTGGGCATGCTCCATCTTGCCGGCGATGTCGACCGCGCGATCGAAAAACAGCGGCGCGTCGGGTTGGAGCCCCGCCGCCTTGAAGGCGTCGAAAGCGAGGTCGGCGCCGTCGGTCGCCAGCGCCACGTTGGCCAGCCCGCCGCCATCCTTCAGCCATTCGCGCCGTTCGGCGTTGAAGGGGGTGTCCTCGACGATGCCCAGGATCTCGAAATAGTCGTGTTCGAAGATCATGAGATGATTGGCGGTGCCGAGCTTGCGGTGGAAACCGCGGGGCTGGACCTGGAAGCCAAGGCGCCGGTAGGCCGCTTCGGCCGCATCGATGCCGTCGACCATGACGACGACATGATCGAGCCCCTTGACGGCGCGGCTCATGCCGGCCTCCGCCGCACCATGTTGATGCCCTTGACCGTCACCACGAGCTCTCCGTTCTGGTTGGTCGCGCCCCAATGTTCGTGAATGATGCCCATCTCGGGACGGCTCTTGGACGGCACCTTGTCGGCGCACTCGACCCAAGCCGTGAGCGTGTCGCCCGGCCGCACGGGCTTCAGCCAGCGGACCTGGTCGAGCCCCGGCGAGCCGAGCGCCGTCCGCGCGTCGACATAGTTGTCGACGAACAGGCGCATCAGCTTGGAGGTGACGTGCCAGCCCGAGGCGATCAGGCCGCCGAACATCGACTGGCGGGCGGCAGCTTCATCGACATGGAAGCTCTGCGGGTCGAACTGGCGGGCGAACTCGACGATCTCGGTTTCCGTGAACGACGTGGAACCAAGAGCGAACTTCATGCCGACCTGGTAGTCGTCCCAATAACGCGGGTCTTTGGACTGCATATCCTCGCTCTTCGCAGAGCGTGGCCGGTCCTGCAAGCGCGTCCTATGGCCGAGCGGCCGGCCGTCGGTTACTCTGTCCAGAGGTCCAACGGCAGATGAACGAACCCAACCTGGTCAGGCGCCTGACCACGATCGTCGCTGTCGACGTCGTCGGCTTCAGCACCATGTCAGCACGCAATGAGGAGCATGCGCTGGAGCTGCTCGGCCAGCGCATGGCCACCGCCGAGTCGATCGTGAAGCACCATCGCGGCCGTGTCTTCAAGGCCACCGGAGATGGCGTTCTGGCAGAATTCGCGAGCCCGGTCGAGGCAGTGCGCGCCGCGCTCGAGACCCAGGAAGCCATGCGGTCGGCCAATGCCTCCGGTGGCCCCGACGACCAGTTGATCCTGCGTATCGGCGTCAACCTGGGCGACGTCGTCGAAAGCGGCGACGACCTGATGGGGGACGCGGTCAATGTCGCGGTGCGGCTCGAATCGATTGCGCCCCACGGCGGCATCTGCGTGTCGTCCTCGATCTACGAGCAGATCATCGGCAAGCTCACCCTGGGCGCCGAGGACATGGGCGAGCAGCACGTCAAGAACATCCCGCGCCCCATCCACGCCTATCGCCTGACCCTGCAGGGGGCACCGCCGGCAAAGCCAGGCAGCACCGCGGCAACGCGCAAGGGATCCAGCCGCCTGGTGACAATCGGCAGCCTCGCCGCGGTGGCCGCGACCGCCGTGGCTGTCGGCGCATGGCTGATGCACGATCGAATGGAGCCGGCGGCGCCCTCTGCCGTCGAGGCGCCGCCATCCACCGCCACGCCCACCCGGATGGCGACATCGAGTGCCAACCCGGCTCCCGCACCAGCGCCTCCGGTGCCGGCAACGCCAGCCGCACCGACCGGCTCGGCGCCCGACACGAGCACGCCCGCCCATGCACAGCCCCCCTCACTCGCGTCCCCGGCGCCGCCCCCTCCTGTTGCGGCGCCACGGCCCTATGTCGCGGCGGACGTGCCATTCGTCGCCGACTTTCGCCGGCGCGCGCTCGAGAATTATGCACGGGCCGAGGGCGCGAAGGCGATGGCGATCACGGCGCGCGGCCATCTGGCGATCGCCACACGCCGCATCGACGACGCTGCGGCGCGCCGGGTCGCGCTCGATGAATGCAGCAAGGCGGTTCAGCGCGAGGTGCTGCAGCCGCGCGAAGCCGACCGGTGCATGATCTACGCCGTCGGCAACGACGTCGTGTGGACGTTCCGCACGCCGCCTCTGCCGCGGCTGCCCTACCTGCCGCCCACCCGGCCCTCGCCGCCCATCACCTTCGATCCGGCCACCGTTCCGCTGATCCGCGAGCCGGCCCGCCTCAATCTTGCCGAGCACTACGTCAAATCGGAACGCAGGCGGGCCCTCGTGCTGGGCCGCAATCGTGTCGATTGGTGGTCGCCCAGCGAGACCGAAGCCGATGCCATCAGGCGCAACCTGCAGACGTGCGGCCATATCACCGGCCGTCCGTGCGTCGTGTACTCGGTCGACATGCAGGTCGTCGTTCGCACGCCGCAGCGCTACCGCATCGTCGACGTCCTGACGCTACCCGACCTCGCCGACCTCGGCACCACCCAGCAGGAAGCCCTCGATCGCTACATGGTCGGCGACGACTGGCGTGCCGTCGCCCTCGGCCGCAACGGCCGCTTCGGCATGGCGATGCGCCGGGCGAGCGAAACGGACGCAGTGAACGACGCCTTGCGCGAGTGCGCCCAGGCTGGCGGCACCGAGTGCGCCGTGGCCGCCGTCGGGCCGTTCCTGGTGGCGCCGAAATAGAGACTGCTCCCGGCGAAGCTGGAAGAAACTTGTCGTCCTGAGCGAAGCGAAGGCCCTCATCGCCGCCCGCCACAGCCGTGCTTTAGAGCTTCTGGCGATGAGATCGTTCGCTACGCTCGGGTGACAGGAGAGCCATGCCCTCTCAATCCGCCAGCACGGCGCCGAAGCGCTTGGCGATCTCCTCGAGCATCACTTCCGAGGCGCCGCCGCCGATCGCCTGGACGCGGGCGTCGCGCGCCATGCGCTCGACCGCGGTCTCGCGGATGAAGCCCATGCCACCGTGAAACTGGACGCAGTCGTAGAGCACCTGGTTGACCAGATCGCCGGCCAGCGCCTTGACCATCGAGACCTGGGCGACGCAATCGATGCCCTGGGCGTCGAGCCAGGCGGTGTGGTGCACGAGTTGGCGTGCCGCCTCGACCTCGGCCAGACGCCGCGCCAGGCGCTGGCGAATCGTTTGCTTGTCCCACAGCGGCTTGCCGAAGGCTACGCGGTCGCTGACATGCTCGTAGGTGAGCCGGATCGCCTCGCGCGCCTCGGCCATCGCCATGGCGCCGATCACCAGCCGCTCGGTCTGGAAGTTGGCCATGATCGAGTAGAAGCCGCGATTGGGCTCGCCCAGCACGTTCTCGGCCGGGACCCGGCAATCCTCGAAGATCAGCTCGGCAGTATCGGACGAACGCCAGCCTGTCTTGTCGAGCGCCCGCCCAACGCGAAAGCCCGGCGTGCCCTTCTCGACGATGAACATGGTGAGCGCGCGGCTGCCCTTGGCCTCCGGATCGGTGCGCGCGGCGATGAAAAAGAGATCGCCGTGAACGCCATTGGTGATGAACATCTTGGCGCCGTTCAGCACGTAGTCCGCGCCATCACGCACCGCGCGGGTGCGCATGCCGGCAACATCGGAGCCGGCACCCGGCTCGGTGACGCCGACGGCGGTGATGGTCGTGCCCGCCATCACGCTCGGCAGATACTTCTCGAGCTGACGCTTGCTGCCGAAGCGGATGAGATGCGGGCTCGCCATGTCGGTATGGACCAGCACGGTGATGGCAAAGCCGCCATGGGTCGATCGGCCGACCTCCTCGGCCAGCACCACCGAGGCCCGCGCATCGAGCCCGGCGCCGCCCAGCGCCTCGGGCACGCGCAGCGAGAACAGCCCGAGCCCGCCCATCTGCTTCAGGACGGCGCGTGGCACGAAGCCGTCTTCCTCCCATTGCGGGCCAAAGGGCTTCACCTGCTCGTCGACGAAGCGACGCAGCTGGCTGCGGATGAGGTCGTGCTCTTCAGTGAAGATCGGATGGGGCATGGCGACGAAATGCTAACCCTGCCGACGATCCGCGACAAACACCTGCAGGATCGCTCGATCTAGCTTCTCCGTTGACGGTCCGCCTCCACGTCGTCACGCTCGAGCAACAGACGAGATGGTGGCCGCGCTTCTCGGCTATGCCCCGGTCGCCAGGAACGAGATGAGCTTTTCACGCCGACACTTCCATCACCTCGTTGCCGGCGCTGCCACGCTGCCGATCGCGGCGAGCCCGGCCAATGCGCAGGCTTGGCCATCGCGTCCCGTACGCTGGATCGTCGGCTACGCGCCCGGTGGCGGCAATGATATCGTCGCGCGCCTGATGGGACAGTGGTTTGCCGACCGGCTGGGCCAGCCCTTCGTGATCGAGAACCGGCCTGGCGCGGCAACCAACATCGCGGCCGAATCGGTCGTGAATGCCGCTCCAGACGGCTACACGCTGCTGCTGGTCGGTCAGCCCAACGCGATCAATGCCACCGCCTACGCAACGTTGCCCTTCAACTTCATCCGCGACATAGCGCCGGTCGCCGGTCTCATGACGGTGCCGAACGTGATGGTGGTGAACCCGGCGTTTCCGGCGGCCAGCGTTGTCGAGTTCATCGCCTACGCCAAGGCCAATCCCGGCAAGGTCAACATGGCATCGGCGGGAACCGGCAGCGCGGCCCATCTCGCCGGCGAGTTGTTCATGTCGATGACCGGCATCAGCATAGTACACGTGCCCTATCGTGGTCAGGCGCTGGCGATCGCCGACCTGCTGTCCGGACAGGTTCAGGTCCTGTTCGCGACGTCCCCTGCCTCTATCGAGTTCGTCCGGACGGGCAAGCTTCGGGCGCTGGCGGTGACCACGGCGGTGCGCGCCGAGGCGCTGGCCGACCTGCCGACGGTGGGCGACTCCGTGCCAGGCTATGAGGCGAGCGCCTGGTACGGCATCGGCGCCCCACGAAAGACCCCAGCCGAGATCATCGACAGGCTCAACAAGGAAGCCAATGCCGGCCTCGCCGACGACAAGCTGAAGGTCCGGCTGGCCGACCTCGGCGGCACCCTCATCCCTGGAACGCCCGCCGACTTCGGCAGGCTCATCGCCGACGAGACCGAGAAGTGGGGCAAAGTCATTCGCGCGGCAAACATCAAGTTCTGAACTGGCGTTCTCCACCAGCTCCCTCGACGGGCTCAACCACACGTTCAATGCCAATTGGGGTCAAGTTGAGGGCACGGCACTGGCTGTTTAAGCTATATTCGCTCCCCTCCGACCCCTACCTAAGTGACTGATTTTCAATGTCTCGCGACAAACGCCTGCAGGATCGCTCGATCTACCCGCACTGGTGCACCGACACGGTCCGCTTCTCCGACCAGGACGCCGCCGGCCACGTGAACAACGTCGCCCTGTGCGCCTACATGGAGACGGCCCGCCTCACCTTCATGCGCGACCTGGCCCTGATGGGGCAGCGCGAAGACGGCGTGCGCGGGATTTCGGCCGGCATGACCGTGAGCTTCCTCGCCGAGTCGCACTGGCCCGGTCGGGTCGAGCTGGGCACCGGGGTGATGCGTATCGGCACCAGCTCGATCACGGTCGGGTCGGCTGCGTTCAAGGACGATGTCTGCATCGTCGCCGCCGAAATGACCGTGGTCAGGCTGCGCGGCAAGACGCCCCATCCAATTGATGCCGCGCTGCGGTCCCAGCTGGAAAAATACGCCCTTCCGGGATTTTAGAGCCTCTTGACCGGCCCGGGCCGGCCGCTTACCTTCGGCTTCCTGCGAGTAAGTCGCATCTGCAGAGTTGGGTGGGCGCACAGGGATGTACATCTGCATTTGCCGGGCCATTCGGGAGCGCGAGGTGGATGCCGCCGTTCGCGCCGGAGCCCGCCGACCGGTGGACGTGTTCCGTGCCTATGGCAAGAGCCCGCAGTGCGGCAGCTGCGCCTGCGACATGCGCGAGCGGATCGCCGAGACGACGGCCCGCGAGCGGGCGGAGCAGCCGGCGCTGATGGCGGCCGACTGACCCCTTCGAACTAAATCAAGCGCCCCTCCGGGTGGGATCGGCGTCATTTGCTGGGACCGCGCCACTCCAGTGGCCCTCTTCCTGCTGACCACACGTCCCGTGAGCACCACTGGAGTGGCGCGGTCCCAGCGACGAGCCGGTCCCCCGGTGACGCGCTAGCTCGATTCCTTGCCGTCACCGATCTGCGTCTGCAGGTAGTTCTGCTCGCCCACCTTGTCGACCAGGGAGAGTTCGGTCTCCAGGAAGTCGATGTGCTCCTCGGCGTCCTCGAGGATGTCGACGACGATCTCGCGGCTGACGTAGTCCTTGGCCGTCTCGCAATGGGTGACGGCGGCGACCAGCGCCGTGCGGGCGGCCTGCTCGAGCTTGAGGTCCGCCTTCAGGCATTCGACGGTGGTTTCACCGACGGCGATCTTGCCAAGATCCTGCAGGTTCGGCAGGCCATCGAGCACGAGGATGCGCTGCATCAGCTTGTCGGCGTGCTTCATCTCGCCGATCGACTCGTCGTAGATCTTCTTGCCCAGACGATCGAACCCCCAGTGCTTCAGCATGCGCGCGTGCAGGAAGTACTGGTTGATCGCCGTCAGCTCGTTCTTCAGAAGCTTGTTCAGCTCGGCGATGATCTGCGGATTTCCCTTCACGGTGCCTCTCCTCGCGATGCCCTGTCGCCTAGAGATACTCCGCAGTCACGCGCATGCAACCAAAACGTAAGCGAGTGAGAATCGTTCGCCAAGAAATCTTGGCGAGTGAAAATCGTCCGCCCAAAGGCTCAGCATAAGTGCCTCGTTCGCAACCGTGACGCCTTCGACGCGTTATACGGTCCAAGCCGGCCTCCACCCTCCTCGGCAGAAAAGAAGCTGTCCCTTTAGGCCTCCATTTCTGCCAATCTCGGCTCGTCGTGCGCGCCGGCAGCGTTGGCGCGCGCGGTGTTCTGTCGTCACCACTGCCCGCCCGGCCAAGGGGGCCGGGCCAGCTCGAGGAATCAGAGTAATGCCTTTCACCCTTCCAAAGCTCCCGTACGCGGAGGATGCCCTTGCGCCAGTCATCTCCGCCCAGACCTTCTCGTTCCACTATGGCAAGCATCACAAGGCATACATCGACAATCTCAACAACCTGATCGCCGGAACGCCCTACGCCGACTTGTCGATGGAGGACATCATCAAGAAGTCCGCCAAGGACGAAAAGGGCAAGGGCATCTTCAACAATGCCGCGCAGTCGTGGAACCACGAGTTCTACTGGAACAGCATGTCGCCCAAGGGCGGGACGCCGGAAGGCAAGATGAAGAAGGCCGTCGAAGACAGCTTCGGCAGCCTCGACGACTTCAAGAAGGCCTTCAAGGCGGCAGCGGTCGGCCAGTTCGGCAGCGGCTGGGCGTGGCTGGTCGCGAAGGGCGGCAAGCTCGCCATCGAGACGACCGCGAATGCCGACACGCCGCTGGCCCATGGCGGCAAGCCGCTGCTGGTCGCCGACGTGTGGGAGCATGCGTACTATCTCGACTATCAGAACCGCCGCCCCGACCACATGCAGGCGTGGCTCGACAAGCTCGCCAACTGGTCGTTTGCCGAGAAGAACCTCGGCTGAGGCCATTTCATTCTCCTCCCCAGCCTTGCTGGGGAGGAGAGCTGCCTATCGGTCGTTCGCGGCTGCCGACCGATACCAGAGCTGGCGCCGCCAAGTCACGCCGATCAGCAGCGTGAAGACGATACCGACCAGGCTGAAGATCGAGCCGGTGAGCGCGAAGCCCACATGCTCGACCAGGGGACCGGACAGCAGCAGCCCGATCGCCATGCCATAGACCACCAGCATGCGCACGCCCATGACGCGGCCGCGGAAGGCCGGGTCGGCGACCCGGAGCAGCAGGACGGCCATGGGGATCATGCAGAAGCTCTGCACCAGGCCGGCGACGAACAGGACGATCTCGCCCCACAGCGCGACCTCGATCCACGAGAAGGCCAGGTTGAGACAGAACCACAGGATCGCGCAGACCAGCATGGTGCGGCCGGCCCTGATGCGAGGCCCATGCATCGATATGGCCACCGAGCCCGTCAGGGCCCCGCCGGCGAAGCAGGCAATCAGCCAGCCCAGCCCCGTCTGATCGAGCCCGTAGACTTCCTTGGCGACATAGGCGAGCAGCGAGCCGACCAGCGGATAGGCGGCAAAGTTGACCAGAAACGCCAGCAGCATCAGGGCGCGCATGTCGGGCGTCGACCAGACATAGGCGAAGGCCTGGCCAAGCGCCTTGAGCGGTGTAACCGGCGCTGCCTGGTCGCCCATCACCCTGAGCCGCCGCACGCCGACATTCAGCGTCAGGGCGAGGCTCACCAGGTAGGTGGCGCACACCACGACATAGGCGAGGCCCGATCCGAGGGCGGCGACGAGGCCCGCGCCGGACAGCGCGCCGACAATGCGCGCCGAATCGGCCGTCGTGCGCGAGACGCCCATGGCCCGCATCAGGTAGTCCGTCGGCATGGTCTCACCGACCAGGAGATTGCGCAGGGTGATGTCGGACGGCCTCACCAGCCCCATGAGCGTGGCCAGCACGAACACCGGCACGGGAGCAGCCAGATCGGTCACGAACAGGAGCATCAACAGGCCCGCCATCACCGCGTAGCTGGCCCGCATCAGGCAGAGGAGGTTGCGATTGCCGATGCGATCCCCGGCCATGCCGAACAGGGGTGAAATCAGCGTCCCGAGGAACTGCAGCGAGCCGAACACCGCCAGGGCGAGCACCGAACCGGTCGACACCAGCACGAACCAGCCGAGGATCACGCCCTCCATCTCGAACGCCCAGGAGGCGAGCAGATCGGCCGGCCATTGGAAGCGGAAGCTGGAGACCTTGAAGGGTGCCAGCGCCGGTACGCGCGAAATGAGACTCAAGGTCTTGTTCGTTCCTCCCCCGGACGTCGTTATGCCGCGCCTCGGAGCCTAGCGTACCGTGCGCTTGAACAGGATCGACTGCAATTATCTCTTGCTCATGTCCCAATCCCACGAATTGCGGGGCTCTCGGCCTCATAGCCCTACGGAGAGTAGGTTCTAAAAACGCAATTCGGTTTCGATTGTTGACCGCTTGCAGTTGCGTTGCAGGCCGGCTCAGAGCATTGTGAATTTGGGATGCCGTTAAGCGGTGAGATACACACGACCGGACCGCATGCGGGTTGTTCGCTTTTGGAGTGATCCGCAATGGGCGGTGCCGTGAACGTGACGAAGACCACCTTTCAATTGGTGATGATCAAGCCGACGCACTACGATGACGACGGCTATCCCATCACTTGGCTGCGATCCCACATCCCGTCGAACACCTTGGCCGCTCTCTATGGGCTGGGCGAAGACTGTCGGGCCCGGCAGGTTCTCGGACCGGATGTCGACATTGTCCTTCGACCATACGATGAGACGAATACGCGCGTGCGGGCCGACCGGATCACCGCCGACGTCAAGCGCAGCGGCAGCAAGGCCCTGATCTGCCTGGTCGGCGTCCAATCCAATCAATTTCCCCGCGCGGTGGACCTCGCCCGCCAGTTCATTGCCGCCGGCCTGCCGGTGGCGATGGGCGGTTTCCACGCTGCCGGTTGCCTGTCGATGCTGCCGGTCATACCGCCCGAGATCCAGGCTGCCATGGACATGGGCATCACGATCTTCGCCGGCGAGGCCGAGGAAGGCCGGCTCGACGAGATCCTCCAGCATGCCTGGAACGGCACGCTGAAGCCGCTCTACAACTACATGAACGATCTGCCGGGCATCGAACGGGCGCCGACGCCGCGCCTGCCGCCGGCCGCGCTGGCCCGCAACGAGGGCCGCAAGTCGAGCTTCGATCTCGGTCGCGGCTGCCCCTTCCAGTGCTCGTTCTGCACCATCATCAACGTCCAGGGCCGCAAGAGCCGGTTCCGCAATGCCGACGACCTCGAGGACATCGTTCGCGAGAACTACAAGCAGGGTATCACGTCGTTCTTCATCACCGACGACAACATGGCCCGCAACCGGCACTGGGAGGCGTTCTTCGACCGGCTGATCGAGCTCAAGGAGAACGAAGGCATCGCGGTGTCCCTGATCATCCAGGTCGACACGCAATGCCATCGCATCCCGCGCTTCATCGAGAAGGCTCGCTGGGCCGGCGTCTACCGGGTGTTCATCGGCCTGGAGAACGTCAACCCGGACAACCTGCTGGCCGCCAAGAAGCGCCAGAACAAGATCACCGAGTACCGCAAGATGCTGCAGGCTTGGCATACCAGCGGTGCCTCGACCTGGGCAGGGTACATTCTGGGTTTCCCGGGCGATACGCGCGAATCGATCCTGCGCGACATGGAGATCATCAAGAAGGAGCTGCCGCTCGACATCCTCGAGCTGTTCATGCTCACCCCGCTGCCCGGCTCCGAGGATCACCAGAAGCTCTGGAAGCAGGGCGTGTGGATGGATCCCGACCTCAACAAATACGACCTGCATCATCGCGTCGTCCATCATCCCAAGATGAGTGACGCCGAGTACGAGCAGACCTATCGCGATGCCTGGCGGACCTACTACACGCCCGAGCATATCGAGACCGTGGCCCGCCGGCACGGCTCGATCCCCGGCCGCAATCCGGCCGAGCCGGCCCAGTTCATGACCATGTTCAAGATCATGTTCGAGGCCGAGGGCATCCATCCGCTGGAAGGCGGCATCGTGCGCATGAAGTATCGCCGCGATCGGCGTTACGGCATGCCGATCGAGCCGGTCGGCGTGTTTCACTGGAAGCTGGCGCTGGCATCCTGGAAAAAGCTCAAGATCTACGGCCGGCTCGCTTGGCAGGGCTGGCGCATCGGCCAGAAGGTGAGGAACGACCCCAGGCGCCACGAATACATGGACCTCGCCCTTTCGCCGGTGGTCGAGGAGGATCTCGACAAGCTCGCCCTGTTCACCGACACGGCGGGCGGCGAAGCCGCCCTCAGCAAGCGGCGCGGCGAGGATCTGGCGCGCGCCAAGGTGGCGGCCGCCAACAACGTCCAGCGCCTGGAAGCCGCAGAATAGTCGCCGCAGCGCCGGCCGCCGGCGCTATTCTCCCGGCATGGACGACGGCACCCCGAACAGCGTGTACCGCGACCCGCTGGCGCTCTGGTTCGTCACCGAGGCCTATCGCATTGCCGACACCGGCGAGCTGATAGGGGCCGCCGGAGAGCGGTTGCTGGCCGCCGGAATTCCCCTCTGCCGACTCGCTTATTTTCAATTCACCCTGCATCCGGAATTGGACGGCAAGGCCTATTTCTGGCGGCGCGGCCGCGGCGTCGAGGTTGCCGCCGCCGGGCCGGGCCTCAGGCAACGCTCCGAGTACCTCGACAATCCGCTGCCCAAGGTGTTCGAGGAACTCAAGACCATCCGCGTGCACCTTGCCGAGGTCGAGCCGCAGGCGCCGATCCTGAAACAGCTCAAGAGCCAGGGCGCCACCGACTACGTCGCCCTGCCGCTGCTGTTCACGACAGGGCATGTCGACGCCCTCAGCATCGTTTCGGATGCGCCGGGCGGTTTCTTGGCAGCGGACCTCGACCGCATGTTCCTGCTGCAGTTCGCCTTCACGCGCATCGTCGAGATCCATTCCCTGCGCGACACCGCCGAGAACCTGCTCGACGCCTATGTCGGCCGCGCCGCCGGTCGGCGCATCCTGGCCGGCGAGGTCAAGCGCGGCGACGGCCAGACCATCGAAGCGGTGATCTGGTACAGCGACCTGCGCGGCTTCACGCGGGCCTCCGACAGCCTTCCGCGCGACGCCGTCATCACCCTCCTCAACGACTATTTCGGCGCCACCGGCGAGGCCGTGACAGCGGCTGGCGGCGAGATCCTGAAATTCTTGGGCGATGGAATGCTGGCGATGTTTCCCGTCCCGTCCCCGGCCGAGCGGTCGGCGACCGCGACCCGCGCGTTGTGGGCCGCCGCGGCGGCGGCCGAGACCATCGCCACCCTGAATGTCGCGCGCGCCGCCGCCGGCGAGATCGAGGTACGCTTCGGCTTGGCGCTGCATATCGGCGAGGTGATGTTCGGCAACATCGGCGCCAGCAAGCGGCTCGACTTCACGGTGATCGGCCCTGCCGTCAACTTCGCCTCTCGCCTCGAGAAGCTCTGTGCCGAGCTCAACCGATCGCTCGTTGTCTCGGACGCGATGGCCCGCCTGCTGCCGCAGAACGCCATCGGCTCGCTTGGCCATCATGCGCTGAAGGACATCGACGAGCCGCAGGAGGTCTACGGCGTCCGCGGCATCTCGGCGTGACTTCATCATCCTCCCCAACGAAGTTGGGGAGGAAAAGAATTAATGCAGCACCGGCGGCTTGACCTCGCTGAGGCCATCGGCATCGGTGGCCGAGATGGTGGTGCGGATCATCGAGCGTTCCTTGGTGTAGTCCCATGGCCGGCCACGGTGCAGCATGGCGCGGTTGTCCCACATCACGGCATCGCCCTGGCGCCATTTGTGGACGTAGACGAACTCGCGCCGTGTCGCCTCGTCGAGCAGCTGGGCCAGCAGCTGCCGGGCGTCGCGGTCGTCCATGCCGTCGATCGCATAGGCGTGACTGGCCACATAGAGCGCCCGCCGATCGTTGGTCGGATTTCGCCAATTGAGACGCCAGCGCACCGGCGGCAGCGCCTTGCGCTCCTCGGCGTTGGCGAGGTCGGGGTGAATCTGGTCGCGGCTGTTGGCATAGGAATGCGTGGCTACGGCATCCTTGAGCCGGCCTTGCAGATCGGCCGGCAAGCGATCCCAGGCGAGCCGCGTCGATGTGAACTCGGTGTCGCCGTCGGCGCCCGGCAGCACGCGGGCAGTGAGCACCGAGGCGAGCGCCGGCGTCTTCTTGAAGGAAGAATCGGTGTGCCAAAGTGCATTGGCCTGGGCGACCAGCACCTGGCGGTGGTCGGGCGGCACGATTTCGCCCTTCTCGCCGATATTGGTCAGTCGCGAGTAGAAGCTGTGGGCGCCGAGCGAGGCCGCCTTGGTGAGCTCCAGCGGACCGAAGGCGCGGCTGTAGGCGACCTGGATGTCGTCGGCGATCGGCTGGTCGCGGAACACCAGCAGGGAATGGGTCTCGAAGGCGGCACGCACGGCCTTGTAGGCCTCGGCATCGGTGGCGACGTCGAGCATGCTCACGCCCTTCACCTCGACCCCGAACCCGGGCCCCAGCGGAACCAGTTCCATCGCACTCCTCCTCGACGCTTCCTTCATGGGTAGCTTATCGCCACGCGACAACTGGCCACTATAGTACGACTCTTGCATAGATGGCATTGCAGACATCCCGATGGCGTCCCTCAACTCGACCGCTCCCCGCCTCGCCTTCGTTTGTGCCCCGACGTCGACCGCCCGGGCGGCGCGCGACCGGTTGGTGCGCCGCTATGGCGCCGTGAGCCCGGCCCAGGCCGACATCATCGTGGCGCTGGGCGGCGACGGCCTGATGCTGCAAGCCCTGCACAGCAACATGCGTCGGCGCACGCCGATCTACGGCATGAATCTCGGCACCGTCGGCTTCCTGCTCAACACCTACAAGGAGCCGGGCCTGCTGCAGCGCCTCAAGAAGGCGCGCCAGGTCACGCTCACCCCGCTACGCATGGTGGCGACCAACAACCGCGGCAAGACCGCCGACGTGATCGCAATCAACGAGGTGTCGCTGCTGCGCTCGAGCCGCCAGACCGCCCGCATCGCCGTCGCGGTCGACGGGCGTCCGCGCCTGCCCGACCTCTATTGCGACGGCATCCTGGTGGCGACGCCGGCCGGCTCGACGGCCTACAACCTGTCGGCGCACGGCCCTATCCTGCCGCTCGGCGCGGGCCTGCTGGCGCTGACGCCGATCAACGCCTTCCGGCCGCGGCGCTGGCGCGGGGCGCTGCTGCCGCACCATTCCGAGGTCGAGCTCACCGTGCTCGACCCGCGCAAGCGTCCAGTTGCGGCCGCGGCCGATTCGGTCGAGATCGCCAACGTCGTCAAGGTCACGATCACCGAGGCGACCGATATCGCCCTCACCCTGCTGTTCGATCCCGAGCACGATCTCGAGGAGCGCATCCTCAAGGAGCAGTTCGATCCTTGAGTAGGCCGCAGCCGATCCCCTTCAAGCCCGAGAAGAAGCGCATCATCGGCCACGAGGGCCTGAAGCCGCTGCTGCTCGCCCTGGTGATCGGCACGCTCGGCGGCTTCGTCTTCGACTACCTGCGCATGCCGCTCGCCTGGATGCTGGGCGCCTGCGTGTTCTCGACGGTCGCGGCCTTCTCCGGCCTGCGCATCGGCATGCGCATACGCCTGCGCCAGGGCATGATCATCATCATGGGCGTGCTGCTGGGCGCCGGCTTCACGCCCGACCTCGTGCAGCGGCTCGGCCAATGGGCGGTCAGCCTCGTCGTGCTGACCGGCATGACCATGACCGGCGCGACGCTGAGCTACCTGTGGTTCCGCCGCTTCACTGACTGGGACAAGCCAACCTGCTACTTCGCCGCCATGCCGGGCGGGCTGAACGACATGACCATCATGGGCGGCGCCATGGGCGGCGAGGAGCGATCGATCGCCCTCGCCCACGCGTTGCGCATCCTGACGGTCGTGCTCACCATCCCGGTCTGGTACCGGCTGGTCAACGGCGCGCAGACCAGCGTGCTCACCATGACGCACGGCCCCTCGAGCTATGACTGGCAGGACTACGCCATCCTCACGGCGTGCGGCATCGCGGGCGCCCTCCTCGGCCGGCTGCTGCGCCTGCCGGCGAGCTTCATGATGGGGCCGATGATCCTGAGCGCCATCGTCCATCTCTCCGGCGTCACCGATTCCAAGCCGCCCGGCGAGCTTGTCGCCGCCGCCCAGATCGTCATGGGCACCGGCATCGGCTGCCGCTTCGTCGGCGCCGCGATCGATCGCCTGCACAAGGAGATGGCCGCCTCGATCGGCGCCGCGATCCTGCTGATCGTCTGTGCGGTCGTGTTCGCCAAGATCACCGTGGCCATCACCGGCCTCGACCTCGACGCCACAGTGCTGAGCTACGCCCCGGGCGGCTTCGCCGAGATGAGCCTGATCGGGCTGGCACTCGGCGTCGAGATCGCCATGGTGGCGACCCATCACCTCTTCCGATTGTTCCTGATCATCCTGACCGGCCCGTTCGTCTTCCGCTTCGGGCTCAGGCGCGAGCGGTGATCCCGCCGTCGACCACCAGCAGGTGGCCGTTGACATAGGCCGCTTCGTCCGAGGCGAGATACAGCGCGGCATTGGCAGTATCCCAGCCGGTGCCCATCTTGCCGGTCGGCGAGGCGCGGTCGCGGATGGCGATCATCTTGTCGTAGGCCTGGTTGTGGTCCTTCTCGCCGCGCGCGTACTGCTCGGCCAGGAAGTCGATCATCGGCGTGTGCATCAGGCCGGGCAGGATGGCGTTGCAGCGGATGCCCTTGTCGGCGTACTGCGAGGCGATGGCCAGCGTCAGCGAGTTCACCGCGCCCTTGCTGGCGTTGTAGGCGATGTAGGCGATGCCCTTGGGGCTGCGGATCGAGGCGATCGAGCTCACGTTCACGATGGCGCCCTTGCCCTGCTTCTCCATGACCGGCAGCACGTGCTTGGCGGTGAGGAAGAAGCTCTTCACGTTGACGTCGAACACGCGGTGCCATTCGTCCTCGCTGAGCTCGACCGGCCCGCCGGTCGAGCCGATGCCGACATTGTTGTCGAGCACATCGACGCGGCCCCATCTGGCGAGGCAGGCATCGACCATCGCCTTGACGTCGGCGTTCTTCGACGCATCGGCCTCGAAGGCCACCGCCTCGCCGCCGTCGTTGGCGATCAGGCCGACGGTCTCCTCGGCAGCGGCGCGCTTGCGATCGACGCAGAACACTTTCGCCCCCTCGCGGGCGAAGGTGACGGCCGTGCACTTGCCGTTGCCCCAGCCGGGCCCGATCGATCCCGCCCCGACCACGATCGCCACCTTGTCCTTCAACCTGCCGGCCATATGCCGCTCCTCCCTGCTATGCTCGCGCGCGTGAGCTTCTCCCCTCGTACGACATCGCGCCTCGTCTTGCGACCCATCGTGGTCGACGACTGGCCGGCGATCCATCGCTACATGTCGGATCCGTCGGTCACAGCTTGGCTTCCCGAGGGCATGCTCGACGAAGCGGGAGCGACGGCGTTCGCCGAGATGAATGCCGGCGACAATCCCAGGGAGCTGGCGATGCTGCTGGCAGGGTCCGGCGAATTCGTCGGGCACATGGTGTTCCATCCGTGGCTCGTGCCGCGCACCTGGGAGATCGGTTGGGTGCTCGATGCCCGGCATCAGCGGCAAGGCTATGCGACCGAAGCGGCGTGGTCGCTGCTCGCCTGCGCGTTCGAGGCGCTCGGCTGCCATCGCGTCATCGCGACCTGCCAGCCCGAGAACGTCGCCTCCTGGCGCGTGATGGAAAAGCTCGGCATGCGTCGCGAAGGCCACTTCCGCGCCTGCATTCCTCGCCCGACGGGCGACTGGTGGGACGAGTATTTCTATGCGCTCCTGGCGGAGGAGTATTTTGCCGTCAGGCAGCCTGGCTCAACAGCCCCCACCTCCTCCTGAGGACGGTTCCCGAGCCGCTTTTTTGTCGTCCTGAGCGCGGCGAAGGACCTCATCGCCGCCTGCCACAAACGTACTCTGGTGCTTCTGGCGATGAGATCCTTCGCTGCGTTCAGGACGACAAGAGTGGGTGTGTGCGCCCCGAGAAATCGAGGATGCCGGCCTTCACCCCCAGCAGCACCAGCCGCGACGCCGTGCCGGCGGGCCAGGGGCCGTCGTCGGTGACGTCGAGCCTGCGGCCCACGAGATGGACCACCGTGCGCCGGTCGGGAGAGTCGGCGAAGCGCAGGATGCCCTTGGCACGCAGCAGACCCGGGGCGTCGCGCAGCATCGCCAGCACGCTGGCGCGGTCGACCGGGTCGGGCCATTCGTAGGACCAGCTGGCGAAAACGTCTGCCGGCTCGCCGGCAGACGGGGCGCCGCGCTGCTCCAGGCCGAACAGGAGATCGACCGGCACGTCGGCATGCCGCGCCTCGAGGACCGGCGCCGGCGACCGGGTCGCGAGCCAGCCGCGCAGCAACGCCAGATCGTCGGCGAGATCGGTCTTGTTCAGCACCAGCAGATCGGCGGCGGCGAGCTGGCGGGTGATGGTATCGCCGATCCTCCGATCGGCGGCGCGCTGGCGCACCTCGCCGGCATCGACCATCACGATCACACCGTCGCGCTGCAGGCGCGGCTCGATCACCGCGAGATCGGCGATGCGGCCGGGATCGGCCACGCCCGACGCCTCGACGACGATGTGGTCGAAGCGCCGCTCGCCGTCGAGCAGGGCGAGCAGCGTCGTCACCAGCGAATCGCCGATCGTGCAGCACAGGCAGCCGTTGGCGAGCGCGATGGTGTCGCCAGCATGCTCGGCCACCAGCCGGCCGTCGATATCGAGGGCGCCGAAATCGTTGACCATGACGGCAAAGCGTCGCCCCGCAGCACCGCGCAACAGGCGATTGAGCAGGGTCGTCTTGCCGGCTCCCAGGAAGCCGCCGATGACGGTGAAGGGGATGCGCTCGCTCACGCCTTGCGCGCTTGGAAGATCCTGCCGCCCAGCATGGTGCCCCACACGCCGACATCCTTGAGCTTGTCGGGCGCGATCGCCAGCGGATCATCGTCGAGGATGGCGAAGTCGGCGCGCTTGCCGACGTCGATGCTGCCCAGCTCCTCGTCGAGCTTCAGCGTGTAGGCCGCACCGAGCGTGATGGCACGCAGCGCCTCGGCGACGGAGATCTTCTCGGCCGCGCCCAGGGTGCGGCCCGATGCGGTCAACCGGTTGACCGCGCACCAGGCGGTGAACAGCGGGCCGATCGGCGTCACCGGCGCATCGCAATGGATGGCGAACGGCACGCCGGTCGCCAGCGCCGTGCCGCAGGCGTCCATGCGCTCGGCGCGCTCCGGGCCCAGCGTCCTGGCGTAGTGGATGTCGCCCCAATAGAAGAGGTGGTTGGCGAACAGGTTGGCGCACATGCCGAGCGCCTTCATCCGGCGGAACTGGCCGGCGTCGGCCATCTGCGCATGCTGCAGGGTGTGGCGATGATCCCAGCGCGGCGCCAACGCCAGCGCGCGCTCGACCGCCTCGATCGCGACCTCGGAGGCCTCGTCGCCGTTGGTGTGGATGTGCACCTGGAAGCCGGCGCGGTGCCAGGCCAGCAGGAGGCGGTCGATGTCGTCCGGCCCGATGTTCCACACGCCGTTGGGCGTGCCGTCGTAGTAGCCGGGCCAGCGCATGCGCGCCGACAGGCCCTGGATCGAGCCGTCGGTCACGATCTTGACCAGCTGGAAGCGCAGCCGGTCGTTGTTGCGCTTCATCAGCGATTTTAGGCGGGCAATGCCCTCTTCAGGCGGAACGGAAGCGGCGGCGAAGGCCGGCAACAGGCGCAGCGGAAACTCCTCCGACGCGCTCGCCTTCAGGTACCCTTCGACGGTGCTGTCCGGCAGCTCGTTGTGCAGGTCGGTGGCGGTGGTGACGCCGGCGAGCTGGGCGACGCGCGCGAAGCGCCACACCGCCTGCTCGTCCGACAGCACCGCCGCCAGCTCGACGCCCGCGGCACGGTAGGCCATGTACTTGGCCGTCATTTCCTGAAGCTCGCCAGTCGGCTCGCCGTGCGCGTCCTTGACGATGCCGTGCACGTTGGTGCTGCGCGTGATGCCGGCCTTGGCCATCACCGCGCTATTGGCGTTGGCGACATGGAAGTTGGAATGGATGACGACGACGGGACGATCGGTCGAGATCCGGTCGGTGTCCGCGAGGTTCATCCGCCGGCCGCCGAAATAGATCGGATCGAACCCCCAGGCGAGCAGCGGCGCCCCCTTGGGCAGGCTCTTCTCGGCGACCTGCAGGGCGGCCACGACCTCGTCGATGCTCTTCAGGCCCTTGGAGCGCGCGCCGTCGGGACTGACGCGATCGAAATAGCCGACATAGGGAAACTTCCACACGCCGCCCTCGTAGGCGTGGCTGTGGCCCTCGACGAAGCCCGGCAGGATCACCTTGTCGGCAAAGCGCTCGTCGAGCTCGACCTTGCCCCAGCCGCGGAGCTCTTCGAGCGGACCGGCGCCCAGGATGCGCCCGTCGCGCACCGCGACATGGCTGACCGAGGGCCGGTCGGGATTCATCGTCAGGATGCGACGGGCCGAATAGACGGTGATGCTCATCTCGAAAACGCGCCTTCCCTGCGAACTGCCAATGGGCGCTTGCGGCGACTGCCCAACCCCACGGGATGCACCATAACACGCGCCCGGGCGGACGCCGCTTGGGCCGTCGACGCGCGGCTTGCGATGTGTCGCTTCCTGTCGTGGCAGTTCATCACGATGTCCGGCCGAATAGAACGACCCCTTTGCAAAGCCGCCCGAAGGGCGTGCCCATCATAAGAGTGAGGGAATTCGTTCGAAGATTTTTCGCGGCCGGATTGTGCGTCAGTTGCGTCAGTTGCGTCAGCGCCCTTTGGAATCAAGCACTTGCGACTGACGCAAGAAGAACCTCGAAGGTGATCTTGCGTCAGCCGGACGCTCTTGCGTCAGACGGGCACGCAGCGTTGGCCTCTCTCGCCCGCAGACGAACACCCCATTCGCCCGCGAGCCGCAGGCGCCGAAGCGGCCGAAAGCGACCTCGGCAACAACCGCGAACTTGCGCATGATCCATCCTCCCTGATGTCGCGCAGTCGCCGGCAACGATTGGTCGCCAGCCTCTGCCAAGCTAGGCGAGATCTTCCCGACGTCAATCCAGGTCCCGCGGAGTCGCGGCAAAAATCGCCCCAATCCGGTCCACGCAAGCCGAATTCTCACAGACGAATGCCCAGTGCCGTCAGCGCCGGGCAGTCTGCCGCGGCCTGCGCTTGCGCGCATGGTGGGTGAGAGCGAGCGCGATGCAGTGACCCAGCTCGCGCGACGGAGGCGTCTCGGTCGCATCGAAGACGATGGCCCGATTGCCCTGGAAGCGGAAGGTATCGGGATAGAGCTGGCGGAATTCTTCGACCAGGCCGCTCTGGCAGTGGAAGTAGATCGCATAGCCGTCGCCCGCCTTCAGGCGGTCGATGCGCACGGTGGTGCCGCTGCCGGACTCTTCCGTGAGATAACTGGGCTGGCCCCATTTCACCGTCTCGGTCAGCCGGCCGACGCCGTCGGTCTGCCGGGCGGTCTCGAGCACCAGCGCGCGCAGGGTCGCCAGGCGCTTGCGCACCGCCGGTGGATAGGTCTCGAAGATCGCCGCCACGCGGGCATCGGTGAATCGCCTCATCCGCACGACCTTAGCACGGGGGCTGGCGGCCCGGAGCGCGGCGTGGAATGCTGCCGAGCGAGGCAGGGCATTCGCGTATGGGCGCGCTTTTCATTCTCCTCCCCAGCAAAGCTGGGGAGGTGCCCCCGTAATCGGGGGCGGAGGGGTCATGGGCCGCAGTCCCGCTGCTCATGACCCCTCCGTCGCCGTATCGGCTTTTGGCCGCCGTGCGGCCAAACGCCTTTGACGGCGACACCTCCCCAGCAAAGCTGGGGAGGAAAAGGAGAGAGCGCCCATATGGAATGCCCTGCCCCGCGAGGGGAGCTTCAGGGGTCATCGCATCATGTTTCGTCGTACATTCATCGGCGCCGTGCCGCTCACGCTGCTCGCCGCGCCGCTCGCGGCACAGGCGTCGAAGAAGCTCGTCGTCTACACCTCCAACGACAGCACGCTGAACGACCTGGTGTTCGGCGATTTCCGCAAGGAGACCGGCATCGAGGTCGAGCCGGTGGCGGCCGGATCGGGCGTCGTCATGCGCCGCCTGCAGGCCGAGAAGGCGCGGCCGCTGGGCGACATCGTGTGGGGCGTCAGCCGCTCCCTGCTGCAGACCAACAAGGCGCTGTTCGAGCCCTACGCCTCCAAGAACATCGACGCCACGCCGGCCGAGTTCCGCGACCCGGACAATCTCTGGATCGGCAACAACCTGCATCTCCTGGTGATCCTGCAGAACACCAGGATGCTGCCGGCGGCCGACGGTCCGAAGAGTTGGGCCGACCTGCTCGATCCCAAGTGGAAGGGCAAGATCGCCTTCACCGATCCGGCCAACTCCGGCTCGGCCTACGCCACCGTCACCATGCTGGTCGATTTGTGGGGCGGCGGCGACGCCGGGTGGAAGAAGGTCGGCGACCTGTTCCGCAACATGAAGGTGCTGAACCGTTCGTCCCTGGTGTTCCAGGGCGTCGGCAACGGCGAGTATCCGCTCGGCATCTCGCTCGAGTATGCCGGCCCGCTGTGGGCGGCGGGCGGCGCGCCGGTCAAGGTGGTCTATCCCAGCGACGGCACCACGGCGTCGATGGAGGGCGTGGCCGTCATCAAGGGCGGCCCCAACACCGAGAACGCCCGGATCTTCGTCGACTACATCAACCGCAAGGCCGTTCGCGAGATGATCCTCAAGGCGACCTTCCGCCGGCCGACGCGCAACGATCTCGACCTCAGCAGCCTGCCCGGCGGCCTGCCGCCGCTGTCCCAGGTCAAGCTGGTCAACTACGACGAAGAGGGCTGGACCGAGAAGCGCGCCAAGACCCTGGAGAAGATCAAGGACGTCATCCAGGATTCGCGCTGAGTGGCCGAAATCGTCATTTCCGGCGTCAGCCGGAGCTTCGGGACAGTCCGCGCCGTCGACCAAGTCGACCTCACCGTCGGCGACGGCGAGTTCTTCACCCTGCTCGGGCCGTCGGGCTGCGGCAAGACCACGCTGTTGCGCATGATCGCCGGCTTCTGCGAGCTCGACCGCGGCGCGATCCGCTTCGGCCGCACGCGCATCGACCAGCTGCCGGCGCACGTGCGCGACATCGGCATGGTGTTCCAGAACTATGCCGTGTTCCCCAACCTCACCGTCGCCGGCAACGTCGCCTACGGCCTCAAGGCCCGCAAGGTGGCGGGCACGGAGATCGACAGGCGGGTCGACGAGGCGCTGGCCCTGGTCCAGCTCTCCGGCTACGGCGCGCGCTGGCCGCACCAGCTGTCGGGCGGCCAGCTGCAGCGCGTGGCCATCGCGCGCGCCCTGGTCATCCGCCCGCAGGTCCTGCTGTTCGACGAGCCGCTCTCCAACCTCGACGCAAGGTTGCGCGTCAACATGCGCACCGAGATCCGCGAGCTGCAGAAGTCGCTCGGCATCACCGCGATCTACGTCACCCACGACCAGGAGGAGGCGATGTCGGTATCCGACCGCATCGCCCTGATGAATGCCGGCCGGCTGGAGCAGGTCGGCGTCCCGGTCGACATCTACCGCCATCCGGTGTCGCGCTTCGCTGCCGAGTTCATGGGCACCACCAACCTGCTGGCCGGCAGCGCGCTGGACCGCGCCGGCGAGAAGCTGGTTTCGCTCAGGCCCGAGGCGCTGCGGCTCGCCGGCGACGCGCCGGCCGACTGGCCGCGGCTCGCCGGCACGCTGGCCCGCCTCGAGCTGCTGGGCCCGCTGGTGCGCCTCGACATGGCCCTGCCCGACGGCACGCTGGTGAAGGCCGCTCTGCTCGACCAGCCCGGCCTGGCGTTGCAGGCCGGCGCTTCGATCACTCTGGCCTACGACCCGGCGCGGCTCACGGTGCTGCCGTGACCTTGGCGATCCCGCACGGCAAGCGCCTGCCGCTCGCCATCACGGCGCTGGGCCTGCTGTTCCTCGGCCTGTTCCTGCTCTATCCGCTGTTCAACGTCTTCAGCGCCAGCCTGCTCGACGCCGACGGCGAGAAGCTCACCCTCGCCAACTACACCAGGATGCTGGGCCGGCCGTTCTATCGCACGGCCATCCTGAACACCCTGGGCATCGGCCTGGCCGCCACGGTGATCACGACGGCGCTCGCCGTGCCGTTTGCCTTTGCCCTCGCCCGCCTGCCCGTCCCGGGCAAGTCGGCGATCCTGGCGCTCGCCGCCCTGCCGCTGGTGCTGCCGTCGTTCGTCAGCGCCTACGCCATCGTCCTGCTGCTCGGCCGTTCCGGCATCGTCACGCGCTGGCTGCAGTCGTGTGACATCGGCTTCGGCTCGATCTACGGCGCCGGCGGCATCGTGCTGGTCTACACGCTGACGCTCTATCCCTACGTCCTGCTGCCGACCATCGCTGCCTTCAAGGCGGTCGACGTCTCGATGGAGGAAGCAGCCCAGGGGCTGGGCTCCTCGCCGCGCCGCACCGTGTGGACGGTGACCCTGCCGATCGTGCTGCCGGCGATCCTGGCCGGCGCGCTGCTGGTCTTCATCGAGACCCTGGAGAATTTCGGCGTGCCGTTCGTGCTGGCCGAGGACATGCCGATCTTCGCCGTCGAGGCCTTCAAGCTGTTCATCGGCGAGACCGCCCCCAATCCCGCCTCGGCCGGCGTTTTGGGCGTGCTGCTGATCCTGACCACAGCGGCAGTCCTGCTGGTCCAGCGCCGCTTCCTGTCGGCCCGCCGCTTCGCCACCAACGCCCGCCAGGCGCCGCCGATCCTCAAGATCGGTCGCGGCCTGCAGGCGGCGGCGACGCTCTACTGCTGGACCATCGTCTTCCTGGCCCTGGTGCCGTTCCTCGCCATCATCGTACTCTCCTTCATGGAGTTCCGCGGCCCGGTGCTGCATCCCAACTTCAGCCTGGCCAACTTCGCCGCGCTGTTCGACCGCTCGCTGCGGCCGCTGTTCAACACCCTGCTGTTCGCCAGCCTGGCGGCGCTCTGCGTCACCCTGGTCGGCGTGCCGATCGGCTACACGGTGACGCGCTTCCGTTCCGGCATCGCCACCCTGCTCGACGTCGTCGCCACCCTGCCCTTCGCGGTGGCGGGCACGGTGCTGGCGATCGGCTTCGTGGTGTCGTTCAACAGCGGCTTCCTGGTGCTGACGGGAGGGCCGCTGATCCTCGTGCTGGCCTACAGCGTGCGCAAGGTGCCGTTCGCCGTGCGCTCGGCCAGCGCCATCGTCCACCAGATCGACGCCTCGCTCGAGGAGGCCTCGGTGAGCCTCGGGCGCTCGCCGCTGCAGACCTTTCTGCGCATCGTCGTGCCGCTGATGCTGGGCGGTATCCTGAGCGGCGTGGTGCTGACCTGGGTGACGGTGGCGTCCGAGCTCAGCGCCACGGTGGTGCTCTACAGCGGCCCGTGGCGCACCATGACGGTCGTGATGTTCCAGGCGCTGGAAGGCAGCGGCGCCGGCCTCGCCACCGCCGCCGCCTCGACCGTGATCGTCGTCACGCTCGTGCCCATCTTGTTGCTCTACCGTCTGGTCCGGCGATACGAGCTATCGATGCTCTGACAAGACCAAATCCCGGGAGGACATCATGCGTCGTCGCGTTTTCATCGGCACTGCACTCGCCGCAGCCGCGGCCCAATCGGTGGCGGCAGGGCCGGCTGCTGCCCAGGAATGGCCCAGCAAGCCGCTGCGCATCGTCATCCCCTATCCGCCGGGCGGGCCTTCAGACGTCTCGACGCGCATCGTCGTCGAGCGCGCGGCGCAGATCCTCGGCCAGCCGGTCATCTTCGACAACAAGGCGGGCGCGTCCGGCATGATCGGCGCCGAGTACCTGAAGAACCAGACGCCCGACAGCCACACCTTCCTCACCACCACGACGGCGATGGTCTGCATCACCCGCCATCTGCAGCCGATCCCGTTCGACCCGGAAAAGGACTTCCTCACCGTGTCGCGCATGGCGACGTCGTGGGGCATCATGGCCATCCATCCCTCGGTGCCGGCGCGCACGCTCGCCGAGTTCGTGGCCTACTGCAAAGCCAACCCCGGCAAGGTCAATTTCGGCTCGTCCGGCCTCGCGACCATCACCCACCTGTTCGGCGAGCGGCTGTGCTTCGAGGCCGGCATCAAGATGACCCACGTGCCCTATCGAGGCAGTGCCCCGGCCACCAACGCCCTCGTCGCCGGCGAGGTCCAGGCCCAGTTCGACCAGACCTGCCTGCCGCACGTGAAGGCGGGCAAGCTGGTGGGCCTCGCAATGCTGTCGGAAGTGCGCCATCCCGATTTCCCGGAAATCCCAACCCTGATGGAGCAGGGCTACGGCAAGGACGGCGGCGATTCGTGGTTCGGCATCCTGGCGCCCGCCGGCACGCCGCCGGAGGTCGTGGCCCGCCTCGACAAGGCGATTGCCGAGTCCCTGCGCTCGCCCGACATCGCCCAGAAGGCGCACGCCGGCGGCTTGCGCGTGACCTACCTCGGCCCCGCCGACTTTCGCACCACCATCACCAACGAGACCAGGATGTTCGGCGAGATCATCACCAAGGGGAACATCAAGATTTGAGCTTCAATGACCCGTCATCTTCCGGACCGCAAGCGTCTCGCTCGCTCATGAATCTTTGCTGGAAGCGCGCCACTCTGTGGCGCTCTTCTCATATTCCTCCCCAACGAAGTTGGGGAGGTGTCCGCGTAATCGCGGACGGAGGGGTCATAAGTCACGTGAGGGGGCCTATGACCCCTCCGCCCCGTATGACGGGGCACCTCCCCAGCGAAGCTGGGGAGGAGGATGACAAGAGCGCCTCAGAGTGGCGCGCTCCCAGCATGAGCGAGGGAGACGCTCGCGGTCCGGAAGAGCATGAGTTCAATTCCTTTTCCGATCCATGAACATCCGATCCGTCTCGCCGGCGAGCACGCCGCCCAGCAGCATTCCCTTATAGAACGGCGCGGCGTCGATCACGGCCTGTGCCCTGATGTCGATTTGGCTGATTCCGGCGCGGCGGATGGCGTCGATCGACGAGGCGAAGACCGTGCCGCCGATGCCGGCCCAGGCCAGGGCGCTCATGCACATCGAGCACGGCTCGCCGGTCGTGTAGAGCACGCACTGGGCCCAGTCACGGTTGCCGTGCAGGCGGACGTAATCATTCATGCAGGCGATCTCGCCATGCAGGATCGGATTGGCGCGGCCGTCATTGACGCCGCGGGCGACGATCTCGCCGCTGTCCGCCCGCGCGATCACCGCTCCGAACGGGTAGACGGGATTCTTGCGCGCCTCCTCGATCGCCGCGCGCATCGCCTTCTCGTGCTGCTCGCGCGAGATCGGCGGCAGGGCGGCGCGCGCCGGACGGCCGCCGGGCAGGCACACCAGGGCTCCGGCGGACAGCAGGAGCGCGCGCTTGGAGATCATGCCTTCAGCTCCCCATCGGGTTGATTGACGAAGATCGCGACGGCCAGCAGCGTGATGTAGAACCGGAACGCCGCTTCCTGGCCGTTCCAGCGCTTCGACTGCCACATCTCGAACCATTCACCGCCGACAACCATGAAGCCGCCGAACCATAGCAGGAAGCCCACGCCAACTCCGACCATGACGAGACACTTTGCGGCGTTGAACGTCCCGGCAGGGCCACGCAACCCTGCCGCGAGTCGCAGGGTGGACCAGGCAAGCAGAAGCCCGGTCACCGCCTCCGCGGCGATGATCGCCCAATAGGCCACAGCCCACACGGTGGGGCTGGTGATCGCCCGCCACCTCAACGCATTGCCGGGAAAGGTCGTGTCCATGCTGAGCGTATGGCGCACGAACTCGTAGTTCGTGCCGTAGTCGATGACGTTGTCGACGGCAACCAGCAACGCGAAGATCGCTGTTGCGGCGACCATGACGACCTTCACCAGCCGGACCGCCAGCACCACGTCGAGCCTCCCCGCATCAGCCGCCACGAGGGGGCCTTGAAGTAGTGTGAAAGTGGACTATCTGTCCAGTGTAGTCCAATACTGGATTCTCATATGTCTATCCAGACGCATCCGCCATTGGCAATTGACCGCAAGAGGCTGTCCGGCCCTGCCCTTCGCACTTTCTTCCGTATCGCCGAGCTTTGGGACCTGTCCGTCGACAAGCAGATGATCTTGCTCGGCATCGCCGCCCGCTCGACCTACTTCAAGTGGAAGAAGGACTCGAACGCCGTTCTGCCAAAGGACACGTTGGAGCGCATTTCCTATATCCTCGGCATCTACAAGGCGCTCCAGACACTGCTGCCCGACGAGAAGGCCGCCGATTCCTGGGTGAAACGCGCCAACGCGGCGCCCCTGTTCGGCGGCCGATCTGCTCTCGATCGCATGCTGTCGGGCCACGTCTCCGATCTTTTCGTTGTACGGCAGTATCTCGATGCCCAGCGTGGCGGCTGGGGTTGAGCCCTCCTGTCACCCAGGTCACCTGGAGACCGGGTTGGCGAATCATCCCCAGCCGGTTTCCGCCCATCCAGCTGTTCGAGCGTGTGACGGATCCCGGCGACCTCGAGGCGATCTTTGCCGTCGAATCCCTGACGAACCCGCGGTTGAGGGACGAGGTCGGCGACATCTTTCTCGTCCCGCCGGAGGATCGCGTCAGCGGCCCCGGCTCCAGCGTCATCATGGCGGCGTTTACGCACCTCAACCCAGAGGGCAGCCGCTTCGCCGACGGCACCTATGGCGTGTTCTATGCCGCAGACGCTCTGGATACAGCCATCGCGGAGACGACGCATCATCGCGAACGCTTCATGCGCGCCACCGGAGAGGGCCGCATGGAGCTCGACATGCGCGTCTATCTCGTCGACCTGAGGGCGGCGCTGCACGACCTGCGCAGCCGAAAAGCTGAGTATCCGCTCGTCTACCACGACGACAACTATGCAGCCGCACAGCATCTGGCGGCAACGCTGCGCAAGGACGGCTCGAACGGAATTGCCTACGACAGCGTACGTCGTCGGGACGGGCAGTGCGTCGCCGTGTTCCGCGCCCGCCTGCTGTCGAACTGCCGCCAGGAACGGCATCTCTGCTACGTGTGGGATGGGCGGCGCGTCAGTTCTGTGTACGAAAAGTGGGCGCTTGGTGAAGGCACATGAGCACGCGCTTCGACGACATTGATGTAACAGTGACCTCGCATCTACGATGAGGATCGGACCGGGGTTCGACGCGACTGCAGTGATCAGCGTTGAGGATTTGGCGTTCTTGGCGTGGGAAAACCATGAACGAGGAGACGGGGATGCGTATCGAATTGACAAGTGACCGCACGGCACGCCACCGGGCGGCCATGGGTCTCTACCTGGAACTATCAGCCTATAGCAGCGAGCAACTTGGGGATGCGTGCTTCCCGGCATGTCAGTCGCGCCAACGCTGCATTGGCACATTCGTTCGACTCATTGTCGGAGATCGACGAAGTCCACCTTAGCCCGTTGCTTCAGCCATTCGTTCTGGCGGCCCACGCTCCCGGCACCAACCGCGACAGTGCCAGCACGGCGAGCAGGCCGCCACCCGCGGCAACGAAGGCAAAGCGATAGCCGGCGAGGAAACCTTCGATGCCGGTGAGCTCGCCGGCGCCATGCGCCTGCAGGGCGGTGAGGACCGAGGCGCCGCTCACGATGCCCAGCGTGCGGGTCAGGAGCGCCAAGCTGCCGGCGACGCCGCGGTCACGCTGCGCCAGGGTCGCTGTCACGATGTCAGTGTAGGCCACGGTCAAGAGCCCCTGGCCGATGCCCTCGAGGATCAGAAGCACCGCCACGACGACCAGCGGCGTGGCGGCATCGGTGAAGCCAAGCGGCAGCAGGCCGAGACCGACGAACGCGACGCCGACGAATGCCGTCGGTCGCTGGCCGATCCGGCGCACCAGCCAGGCCGACAAGGGTGCGCCCGTCAAGCTGCCAGCATAAGCCAGGGCCAGCACCAGGCCACTCATCAGCGCAGACAGCTTCAGCACGTTCACCAAGTAGTACGGCGTCAGCAGCAGGATCGAGAAGCCCGCGAGATTGGCGAGCGCATTCATGGCGTTGGGAACGGCGAAAGCCGGATCGGCGAACAGGCCAGGCCGGATGATCGGCTCCGGCACCTGTCCGGCGCGACGCACATAGAAGAAGAGCAGGACGAGCGCGGCGACGAACAGCGCAGCCGGCCACAGCCCCGGGACCTCGCGACGCTGCGACAGGACGAGCGACAGCAGGAGCGTGCTCATGCAGAGCGCAAGCAGGACTGCGCCCAGGGCGTCGAACGGCCGCGGATTGGGTTTCGGCGCGGGCAGCAGGCCGGACAGCGCGAGGGCGGCGAGCGCGATCGGCACACGCACCCAGTAGACCGCAGGCCAGCCCCACAGCTCGACCAGCGCGCCGCCAAGGAAGGGGCCGACAGCCGACGCGATCGCCATGCTGCTGGCAAAGCCTGCGAGGGCTCGCGTGCGGGCGCTCTCCGGATACAGCGAGGTCGCGAGCGCCGGCGTGCAGGAGAGCGCCAGCGCCGTGCCGATGCCCTGGCTGGCGCGCGCCCACAGGAAGAGCGGCCAGTCAGGCGCCGCCGCGCACGCCGCGCAGCCGATCGCCGAGATCGCCAGCCCGGTGCGGAAGATCAGGCGATGGCCGAACAGATCGCCCAGCTTGCCGCACACCAGCATGAGCGAGCCGTAGACCAGCACATAGCAGATCACCAGCCACTGGACGTCGCCCAGCACCAGCCGGAAGTGGCGGGTGATGTCGGGCAGGGCGACGTTGACGGCAATGTCGAGCGGAGCGAGCGAGGCGCCCAGCCCGACGATGGCGAGCCCGAAAGCTGGCCGCGTCAGAGGTGCTTGCCCAGGAACGCCATGGTGCGCTGCCACGCCTGCTGGGCCGCGGTCGCGTTATAGGCGGCGCTGGTCTCGTTGGCGAAGGCGTGTGCCGCGTCGTAGCGGAAGATCGACGGCTTGTTGCCGGCGACCGTCATCGCCTTCTCGAAGTCGTTGACGAGCTGCGGCGTGCACCAATCGTCGGTGTTGGCGAAGTGACCTTCTATCGGGATGGTGATCTTGGCCGGATCGGCGAGCTGCCCCGGCGGGATGCCGTAGAACGGCACGCCGCAGGCGATGCCCGGCACGCGCGCCGCCGCAGCGATGGTGAGCGCGCCGCCCAGGCAGAAGCCCATCACGCCGACCTTGCGGCTGCTCGCCGCGAGATGCTTGACCGCGCCGGCGATGTCCTGGTCCGACGCGCCGACGAAATCGAGGCCGGTCATCAGATGGTTGGCCTCGTCCGGCTTCTGCGTCACGCGGCCCTTGTAGAGGTCGGGCGCCAGCGCGTTGTAGCCGGCGGCGGCGAGCCGGTCGGCGATGCCCTTGATCTGGTCGTTCAGGCCCCACCATTCCTGGATCACGATGATGCCGGGCTTTCCGGCGCCCGCCTCGGCCAGATAGCCTTTGCAGGTCGAGCCGTCGGGACGCTTGAAGTCGATCATGCTGCCCATGTCGCGATGCCCTTGATCTGGTCGTTCAGGCCCCACCATTCCTGGATCACGATGATGCCGGGCTTTCCGGCGCCCGCCTCGGCCAGATAGCCTTTGCAGGTCGAGCCGTCGGGACGCTTGAAGTCGATCATGCTGCCCATGTCTTTCTCCTCCTTCTTTGCGTGTCGAAGGCAACTTCAACTGCCTTGGATGCGAAACAGCAATGGCCACGGACGAATTTAGCCACAGATGAACACAGATGAACACAGATGAAGACGGGGCCGTCAGACTCGGAGCAAGACTCTCCGAATCGCAAACACCGGACTTGCCGAAGTCGAGCAGCGGGCATAGCGGCCGCCCGGTTATCTCGAGATCGTTCAGGCACTGCGCCAAGTGCACATCGTCAATAGCGCAAGCGTGCTTCAGCTCGATCGACACGAGCGAGTCGGCGAGTTACGACCCTTGCGTGTCGCTGCTCATCCAAGAGCCCTGTCACTCGCAGGCCGTGAGCCAGAACAAGTCTCACGGGGATCACGGGAAGGCCTGCGCACAAGGACGGCCCCAACTGTCCCATCATGGTGCCAGGCAGCGAAAAAGTGGCTTAGTCGATCACCTCGTCTGCCAACGCGAACAGCGGTGTTGGCACCGTGAGATCCAACGCTTTCGCGGTCTTCAGGTTAATGGTGAGCTTGAATTTCATGGACTGCCCGATAGGGATGTCGGCGGCCTTGGTACCGCTCAGGATCTTCGCGACCTGTGCGGCCGCATGGCGGAAGATCTCGTGAGTGTCTGGGTGGTAGGAAATCACGCAACCTGCAGCGCCCCAGTTTTCACTGCAGGTAGTCGGCAGGCGATGGCGCATAGCCATCTCCATGATCCTGGTGCTCCACGAGTGCAGCACCGGGTCAGCAGACAGAAAGAGCGCGGCGTCGCCGCCACCGGCCAGCGCGTCGATCTTGGGCTCCAGCTCGTCGAGGCTATCGACAAACAGATCGACCACCTCCAGACCGACGCTCGCAGCATCGCTTGCGATCTTCGCCATCCTCGCCGCGCGATTGTCTGGCGTGTTGTTGTAGGCCCAGGCGTTTGGCGCATAGGCGACGAACCCAATGCGGCGGACGGTCGGCGCGGCGTTGCGCAGGAGCTGCCACGTCTTGGCGTAGCTCTGCTGGGAGTTCATGCCTGTCACGTTGGGGTCGTGGTCGACGAGGCCTTTTACGATCCCCCGTTCGACGACATTGCCGGCGTTGAAAAAAACGATGGGTATGGTCCTGGTCGCCCGCATGGCCGCTGCCAAGGGTGCCGTTCCCCCGACCGTGATCAGCACATCGGGTCGCGTGGCAACGAGCACCTCAGCCAGAGCCGGGTATCGGGACGCATCGCCCTCGGCGCTGCGTATATCGATGATGAGGTTCTTTCCCCCGACGTAACTTCGCTCCTGCAGGGCGTCGCGAAAGGCGGCAGGAGGCCCTGTCCATTTCTCGAGCGGCGGGGCGACCCAGCCTGGCCGGCCAAGCCACATCCACGCGACGCGATAGACCCGGCCTGGTTCCTGGGCCGAGGCCACGCAGACATGGACCATCAGACAGAGGATGACCCATGAAATGGCTGAAGTCAGTGACCGCATGACTCCCCCGGTTGTAGTCACGCGCGAATCTCATACCATGCTGTCCGCAAGGCTGACACACGAATCGATGGACCCTAAAGCAGCTTGCGCAGCTCGGTCTTGAGGATCTTGCCGTAGTTGTTCTTCGGCAATGCCTCGACGAACCTGTAGTCCTTCGGCCGCTTGAAGCGGGCGATGTTGTCGAGGCAGAGCTGGTCGAGCTCGCCCGGCGCCG
>NZ_JBGAKA010000069.1:0-37995 GCF_044224635.1 Reyranella sp.
CCCGAAGCCGCCCGCGGCGGCCCGATCGCGGCAGTGCATGACGGCGATACGATCGTCATCGATCCGGGCAAGCGGACTCTGACTCTCGAGATCCCGGACGCGGAGATCGCGCGGCGCATGGCGGCGTGGAAGGCGCCCGAGGCGGGGCGGATACGGCCGGGCTCGGTGCACGACAAGTACGTCCGTCTGGTGTCGTCGGCGCACTACGGCTGCGTGGTGTGACGCAAGCGAACCGGTCGCGTTGTGCGCGATCGATTGCCGCTCAGAAATGGATGCAGCGGCCGTGTGGGACGAGTTGCTGGATGAGATCGTTGGTGTCGAGGACGATTGCCGCCCGGCCTTCGTCGGCGATGTCTGCCGCGGCGACCAGCGCCTCGAGTGGCCGTGGACGGCGCTGTGCCCGCTGCTTTTCCGGCTTGATGAGACTCAGGCCAGCGCGAAAATCAATAGTCGAGCGCGTGGTCCGCTCCCAGCTTGCCCTGCGACGCTTTCAGGAACTTCGCCGTCGGATCGGGCTGCGCCAGCACGGCCGGTGCCAGATTCTTCAATCATAGCGCGAGCTATCACCAGCGTCCGGTCAAGCAGTTTTCGACGCCAGCACCTCGGCTGCTTGCCAGCCGCTCGCCTCGAGCGAACGCTCCTGCGATCGGATCAGCGGCACGATCATGGTGGGCGCCGTCCCCCATTTCCGGCCCCAGGCCTGCGGTGGAACGAGGTGAGCGCTGTGACCTCTCACGAGGCACTCCCACTCGTCGGCATCCGCGAAAGGCTTTCCCTTGTCGCGCATCTCGTCGGCGCGGAGGAAGCCCAGATAGATCAGCACAACGGGAACGCCCGAGCTCGCCAGCTTCCAGGCCCAGGCGAAGCGGTTCGACATCTGGTAGCGGAAATCCCTTGAAATGCTCCAGGGCAGGGCTGTCAGCTGCTCCAAACCTTGCCGGGCTTCGTCGACACATGCCCCGATCCGATCATGACTCGCCTTGCTATCCTCCGACGAGCCCGGCCCGACCAGGCGACCGCCGCTTTCCTTGCCCAATTCCTCATCATGCGCCTTCGCTTCGACCAGCAACAGGCCAGGCTTGTCGTCGTCGACGAATGTGCAGGTGCTGGCGATGTCGAAGTTGGGTGTCCTGGCTCGCACGCTCGCTGGCGCAAGCCACCAAGACCTGAGCTTCTCGCCAAGGTCTCGCGAGACGAGTCGCGGCGCCCGGTGCAGTTGCGCTTCTTCCAGATCGACGAACCCATCGGGCATCCAGCGATCCGAGGCGGCGACCCTCGCGAATGGCGCGGCAAGCTCGGTCAGCGCCGCGGCCACCTGTTCACGCGAGCCGTGCGTAAGAAGGTGACATCGCGGCTTGCTGCCGCGCCGTTCGTTCGGCCGAAGGCAATCGATGAGGTTTCCCATGGCTCGATCCTCCCATACGGGGTCAGCGTAGCAACAGAGGAATTCCTGCGCCAACCGGAGGCGAACGGGTGTCAGATATGGACACGGAGTCCCGGCACGTGGCCTATCGCGGAGATACTCCTCAGTCGTAAGATGCCGCCTTGGGGGCTCTCTCTCGGTACCGCTGCGAACGCTGCTCTGCGCATCTCTGTATCGCCTGTGCGACCTGGCAAGGTTGGTAGTGATTGCAGCCAGCAGCTACCTGCGATCCCAACTGGAATGGCATGCTTAATCTACTTGGGCATTGTCTCCGCCCATCGTTGCCAAACTCTTGCGAATCCAAACTTAGCTGATCGGTCCCCTTACAGGCAAAGTAAGCATGCTTTCCCATCACTGTCACCATTTTCCTTTCATCGCATAACGACATCAGCATATCTTAGGGGTTGCATGACTTTTACTACGGGGGACGGTGTGGAGGCTCGCGACCGGAACATCGAGAGTTGGTTTCAGCGCATTCAGACTGGTCAAGTGCGTCTACCTCGGTTCCAAAGGCGTGAAGCCTGGGACGAGGAGAATGTAGCTGGGCTGCTTGACGCGGTGCTAAGAGGGTTGCCGATTGGTTCGACTCTGGTCCTTGAGATCGGGGACAAGGAGCCGTTCATAACGCGACCTCTTGCAGGCGCACCGCTTCCAGTAGAGCGTTGCCGGGAGCATCTTCTCGACGGTCAGCAGCGTCTGACGGCTCTTTGGAAAAGCCTTCACGACATCTATGAGGATTTGACCTTTTTTGTACACATCAATGAGCCCGAACCAGACGAGGACGGAGCGCTCCCATCGAGAGTGATGCGGGTTAAGCGTTGGGTCCATCGCAACAGGCAGCGATATCCGGTTTGGGCAGATGAGGCAGAGCAGATCTTCGAGCGGGGCCTCTTTCCAGCCTTCCTGTTGCTTCCTGGCGATATCTCAGGTCGGCGGCAGCAGTGGTGCGACAAGGCCGTCAAGGGAGATCTAAAAGCCAGTCGGGATCTAGAAAATCTCCTCCGAGATCTTCAGGAAAGGGTCAAGAACTTCAACTTGCCACTGCTTCTTCTCGAAGTTGGCACGAAGCCAGCAACTGCGCTTGATGTCTTTGTCAAGATGAACACATCGGCAGTTCCTCTCAACGCGTTCGATATCATTGTTGCTCAGTTCGAGGCTCGGACTGGAAAATCCATGCACGACCTCATGGTTGACCTTCGCGAGAAATGCCCAACCTTGGAAGCTTACGCTTCGCCGGAGCAAATAGTTCTTCAGGCAACAGCCTTACGTTCGGATAGAACTCCTGCTCAGGCGAGCTTCTACCAACTCGACCTGTCAGACGTTGATACATCGTGGGACGAGATCTCGGCCGGTGTGCGTTGGGCTGTTCAGGTGATGGAGGAAGAGTGCGTCTTTGATAACCAGCGGCTCCCTACCGTTACGGCCCTGCCTCTTCTAGCGGCGCTTCACAAATACCTGCCGGTTGCACTCGACGCTCACGGTAATGCTCGCGCTATGATCCGCTCATACGTTTGGCGGTCATTCGTGACAACTCGATATGAAAACGCTTCTTCGACACGATCACTCCAGGATTTTCGTGCGCTCAGGGACGTGCTTCAGGGAAAGGCAGATCGGTCAAAAGTGCCGATCTTCAGAGACGAGGACTATCCCCTTCCGCAGATCGACGATCTGCTGCGAGCAGGATGGCCAAGACGAAAGGAAACCCTTGCGCGCGCAATTCTTGCGGCATCTATAAAGGGTGGGGCATTCGATATTGCAGACGGAAATCAGGCGACCAGAGAGCGCCTTCGTGCTCGAGAGTACCATCACATTTTCCCCGATTCATTGCTCACTGGAGACGGTAGTTTGCCTGAAGGCGAAAGGAGCCGCGCACTCAACTGCGTGCTTATAACGATGAGCACCAACCGCAACATATCGGCCAAAGAACCACTAAAGTACCTGAGGGAGCGAATTGATAAAGCCGATCTTGGAGAGACCGTGGTCCGGGACAGACTGAGGTCTCATATCGTTCCATTCAACGAGTTAAACGTTGGTGGGTATTCGCTCATGAAATCAGCCGAGGAGCGCCGAGAAAGGGTTAAGATCGACTACGAGACATTCCTCCGCGCGCGGGCGGTGGCGGTCAAGACTGCACTGGCCGCCCTTTGTGAAGGTCTGAATTGGCCAAATGAGGGGGTGAATGACGGCTAGTTTTTCATCCCGTATACGTCGCAGGCGGATTGGCGGTGGTTTGCTGCTGTCGTGGCGCGCAGGCATCCGCCTGGCTAGGCGCTCGATGGCAGAATCCTCGAAGAGAATGCGGGCCTCGGTGCGAAGAGCCGAAAGCCGCGGTCGCGGCGGTCTCGCCACCGTTCGCGAAACAGGGGGGCGCGTAGTGCCGCCTTGAAGAAGGGCGCCAGATGGCGCTTCGACAGTGAATTTCTTGCAGATCTCATGGGCCCAACGGTGGGCCGGCGATGTTGGTCGCGTCCCGAGCCCTTTCTGCGTCACCAGGATGTTACATTCGGACATCTGTCGTTCGGTCACTCGACGACGCCGGCCGCTGGGTCTGGCAGGAATGCGGAGGCGCCGTCAGGCGAAGTCGCGTTGCAACGCCCTCATCGCAGGCGAAGGTGGGCCATAGCTCACGATGCGCACGTCGAGAGGCTGGTCCTTCATCGACGTCAGGCTCCGCCTCATCGCGGAGTCGATCCACGAGCCGTCGTTTCCGAAGGCTCCGCCGCCGAGCGAGGTCAGCAGCACGATGTTGGAAGCGCCTCGGCCGGCGTTGAGCGCAGCAGCGCACAAAGTCGCCTCGTAGGCGGCGTCGAGAACGAGCTGTGCGAACGACTGCCACTCCGCTGCCGGCAAGGACGAGTAGGCGACGGGCAGCGCCGAGCAGAAGGCCTGGCTGACATATCGGCGCCGACCGATCTCCTCGTCGGTCACCTCCACATCGCGATGCACGCCGATGCGCAGCGACGACCGCAGCCCATCGAGCGCTTCCGGGCTGGCGTCCTGCAGGAAAGCCGTGATCGCGGCAAGCCCGTCGCGGCGGCACAGGGCATAGCCGTTGCGCATCGACCACAGCCGGTCGGGCGGCAGGCCCAGCCACCGGCCGAGCGATGCGCCCAGGTCGGCGAGCCCATCGAGCTGGCGGTCGGCGGTCTGGCCGGGCCGGCCCTCCACCGGGACGAAATAGTTGCGGTAGATCGTGGCGGCGCCGGCGGCGATGGCGCATGCCGGCCCCTGGGTGCGATCGTGCTGGTAGCCGGTCACGCCGTGCTCCGGCGTCACATCCGGCGAGACCATCTCCAGCATGTTGAACTGCGATGCCACCTGGAACAGGGCGCCGGCATATTCGGGGTCGCGATGGAGGCGCCGGACGTCTCCGGTGACGAGGCGGACCGTCAACCGGCCGCGCGCCGGCAGCGATGCACATCGCCGCCGGAGGTCCGCCAGCGACGCCAGCTCCAGCACGCCGATGCCATAGCGGCAGCCATTGACCCGGCAATGCAGCTCGCCCCCTTCCACGGCGAGCCGGCTGCGGGTCTCGTCATAGCCGGCCTCGCGAAAGCCGGTCAGGCGCTCGAACCAGTCCATGGTTCATCCTGGCTCCTGGGGGTGTCGGGTCCGGACACGGACCCCGGATTCTTCATCTTGCCAGCAGCCCGCACTACAGCTCCGCCGTCCGGAACCGCCGGTGCCTCAGCGCCCGCCCCATCAGCTGCTTCAGCTCGGCCGGCTCCAGCACCTCGACATCGGCGCCCCAGGTGTAGAGGTGCCAGCACATCTCCATCAGCCCGCCGGCGCGGAAGCGCACGATCACCGAGCCGTCGGGCTGGCGCGCCATCGATTGGCCGGGGTGGAAGACGTACTCCTCGGCCGCATCGGCGACGTCGCGGCTGAAGCGCCAGACGATGTCGCGCGGCGGTTCCTGGAAGACGCCGAAGCTGCGTTCGGCGAATTTCTGCAGCGAGAACGCCGGATCGCGCACGAACACCTTGTCCTGCGGGCTGACGCGCTCGATCTGGGCGAGGGCGAACAGCCGCGCGTCGCCGGGATGGCGGTCGGGGGACATGCCGACGAGGTAGTGCTGCTTGCCGAGCAGGAAGCCGTAGGGATGCAGGCGGCGGCCCGAGGCGCGGCGCGTGTGGCGGCTGCGGTAGGCGATATAGATCTCGCGGCCCTGCTTGATGGCGAGCCGGATGGTGTCGATCACCTCGGTCCGGATGACCGGCCGCGGGCCCGGCCGCATGGCCAGCCCCTCGGCTTCGAGCAGGGCCTCGATGTCGGGCTCGAGACGGACCTGCGTGGCCGGCGGCAGGGTGGCGCGCAGCTTGCGCGCCACCGCCTCGAGCGCGGCGGCACGCGCCCTGAGGTTGCGCTGGCGCAACAGGCGCGCCGCGGCTTCGAGGTCGACGATCTCCTCGGCGGTCAGCGCGCCCGGCGTCACGGCGCCGGCGACCGGGATGCGCCAGCGCGGCCGGCGCTCGTCGTCGACCAGCTGCTCGGCCTGCGGGTAGTTGCGCAGCACGGCATCGCGCATGCGTTGCGCCGTACGGCGGCTCACCGCGAAGTCGCGCTCGATGTCGGCCAGGGTGAGCCCGACCCGCGAGCCCTGCATGGCGAGCGCGAGCTGCAGGACGCGGTCGGTGATCTCGTAGCGCATGCGGCACCCCGGGCAGCGGTCCTGCAACCATAGGGGAGGATGTCCCGATGTGACACCCCCTTGTGCCATATCGGGCCGGTCGATTGGGACGGGGGGTAAGCGATGATGAACGATGAAACCGGTGACGCCGTCGCATCGGTGCGCGTCGGTACGATGACGAGGATCGCGCGGCCGCTGGCGCTCGCGGCTTGCATGGCGCAGGCGGCCTGCGCACGCGGTCCCGACTCGATCGAGGCGCGCTATGTCAGCCCGAACGTCTACCAGAGCTGGAGCTGCGATCAGCTCGCCGAGGAGCGCCTGCGCCTCACGGGCGAGGTCCAGCGCGTGTCGGGCCTGCAGCGCGAGAACGCTGCCGCCGATGCCGTCATGATGACGGTGGGCATCGTCGTCTTCTGGCCGGTGCTGTTCGGGCTGGCGATGACCAAGGACCGCAAGGATGAGCTCGGCCGGCTGAAAGGCGAGTACGACGCGGTCGATCTGTCGATGCGGTCGCGGCAATGCGCGGCGCCGCCGCCCGCTGCACCCAGCGTCGCGGCCGTGCCGCCGCCGTCGCCGCCGCCGCAGGCCATGACCGACATGGAAGGCACCTGGACCGGAAAGGGCCGCACCGATTCGTGGTGCCAGCCTCCGACGCTCAGCCTGACGTTGAGCGGGGACCGCATCTCCGGCGAGCTGTCCGAGTTGGCGAGCGGCAGGGCCACCAGCACGGTAACAGGCGTCGTCGGCCCAAGCGGCGTGGCAAGCCTCGAGTTTCGGAGCGACGGCGCGGACTATTTCAGCGGCAAGGTCGATGGCGCGGTGCGCGGCGACGTGCTGAGTCTCGCCTTCCGGTCGAAGACGCCCCGCGCCTGTCACTACAGCTTCGAGCTGGCGCGTGTGCGCTGAGTCAGCTGTCATGGAGCTCAGAGCGGGACCATCGAGGCATCCATGGCCGGAAGCTTAGAGTCTTCCGGACCGCGTATGTGGACGAGCGGGACGCTCGCGGTCCGGAAGAGCGTGACGAAGAGCCCCGAGCGTAACGGGGGATCTTTGGTTTTCTCAATCCCGTGAGTGGACGACGCGAAGCTGGGGCGTTCGGCTGCGGCCGTCGCCCGAAGCGTCGCGCCCCGGAAGTGCAGCCTCCTTGCCGATATGCTCGAGCAGGCCGGCGCAGCCGCTCTCGATCAGGTCGAGCGCCCTCTCGTAGTCCTGCGTCGTGCCGCCGAACGGGTCGCGGATCTCGCGGATGCCCTGCACCGGTACGTATTTGAGCAGCATCTGCGGACGCTCGGTGTGGGGACCCGGCGCAATCAGCCGCATCGCCGCGAGCTGGATGCGGTCCATCGCCATCGCGTAGTCGAAGCGGGCGAGGTCGGCGGGCTCGAGCCGGCGGGCCCGCAGGTCGCGGATCGGGTAGCCGCGGCGGGCCGCGACCTCCTGGGCGAGCAGGCTCGGCGGCTGGCCGCTGGCGCCTTCATAGGTGCCGGCTGAATCGATCTCGAAGGCGTCCGCACGGCGGGCACGCTGCACGAGGACGCGCAGGCAGCCGACCGCCATGGGCGCGCGACAGACGTCACCGGTCGAAACGAAGAGGACGCGGATGGTCATGGCGTAGGGGCCCTCTGGAGTGCAATGAGCTCGGGCGAGGTCGTCCCGGGGAGCATGATGGCGGTTTTGCGCGGCATGACCTACAGCGCCGCCACGGAGGGCGGAGGCGGTCCGCCGGATGTCTCGTCGGCCGCGAGGTCGCCGGCGTCGGCCGTGGCTGCTGCTGCCGGCATGTCGATCTGGAACACCGCGCCCGGGAGCTCGTCGGGCTCGGGCTCGACCAGGGTGAGCGTGCCGCCGGCGTCGCGAACGAGGCCATAGGAGGTGGCGAGGCCGAGGCCGGCGCCGTCGCCCACCGCCTTGGTGGTGAAGAAGGGCTCGAAGATGCGGTCACGGATCGCCGCGGGCACGCCGGGGCCGTTGTCGGCGACGCGCACGATGACGCGGCCCTCCGCTGCGCGCCAGGCGCGTATGGCGATCGCCTTGTCTTCGTGCGTGCTGTCGCGCAACGCGTCGCGTGCGTTGGCGAGCAGGCTCACGATGACCTGCTGCATCACGACCATGTTGCCGACCACGAACACCGGCGATTCATCGAACTGCAGGCCGACCGCGATGCCGACGCGGCGCAGTTGCGGGGTCATCAGGGCGAGGGCGCCGCGACAGGCCTCGCGCACGTCGACCGGCTGCGGGCCCTCGCGCGAGGTGCGGCTGAAGATGCGCATGCGGTTGATGATGGCGGCGGCGCGGTCGACCTGGGCGATGACGCGATGCAGCTTGCCGGCGAGGAAGGTCTTGAATGCCGGATCGATGGGCGGCGACCGGTCTGCGCCGGCTGCTTCTCCGTCGTCGGCCGGCGCGTCGTCCGAGCCCTCGGGGTCGTCCTCGGGCTCGAGCTCGGCCAGCGCGTTCTGCGCGGCCATGCGAATCACGTTCAGCGGCTGGCTGAGCTCGTGGGCGATGCCGCTGGTGACCTCGCCCAGGGTGGCGAGCTTGGCGGTCTGGGCGATCGCACGCTCCGCCTGGTAGCGCAGCGTCACGTCCTGGCCGACCAGGATGATGCACTCACCCTTTTCGGTATGGGCCTGGCGGGCCAGCGCGAAATGCAGCCGGCAGGGTGGCTGGCCCGGGCGCACCACCTCGAGGTCGATCTCGGCCTGGCGCTCGCTCCCGGCAACGAAGTCGCGCAGCTGCTCGATTCCCCCGACCTCGCTCGATCCGGCGTCCGGGCCGCCGGGGCGGTGGAGGTCGAAACGCGGACCGAACAGCTCGCTGAAGCGGGCGTTGGCGCGCATCACGCAGCCGGCGCGGTCGAGCACCGCGGTCAAGGCCGACGGCGTGTCGACAATCGCGGCAAGCAGCGCCTGCTCGGAGGCGGCGCGGCGGGCGGCTTCGGAAAGCTGCATCAGCCGCAACACCCGCAGGAGAACCAGCAGGGTCACGAGGCTGAGCAGCGTGGCGGCGCCCACGATCTCCACGCTGGTGTCGCGCCACGGCTTCAGGAAGACGCTTGGGCCGATCGAGAGCGTGACGATCGCGGGGTACCCTTCGACCTGGCGGGGTGCCACGATCCGCGGAAGATCGAACTCGGGCGCGCGCGCCAGCGGGATGTCGGTGAACACGGCGGGCGCCGGATCGACTTCTCGCAGCAGTCGTAGCGAAAGCGCATCGGGAAAGCGCCGGCCGAGCACCGCATCGCCGCGCAGGCTCGAGGCGAGCATCGTGCCGTCGTCGCGCATGATCGAGATCGTGCTGTCGGCGCTGACCGAAATCTCGCGGAAGAACTCGCCCAGATAACCGGCATCGAGACCGACCGCGAGGACGCCCAGCACATCGCCGGCAGGGCCGACCACGGGGCGCAGCAGGAAGAAGGTCGGGCGGCCGGTAATCCGGCCTGGAATAGGGCTGGTCAGGATCACCTTGGGCGGGTCCGGCGAGAGGGCGAGCGTGAATCCCTCGCGGCCGGCCATGGAGGCCTGGGGCGGCGGAAAGCTCGAGGTGGTGTTGAGTAGCGTGCCGTCGCGGGCGACCGCGCCGGCCATGCCGACTTGGCGAAGGCCAGCGGTCCGGTCGCGCATGGCATCGTAGAAGCGACGGCCGCTCACTGCCGTTTGGAACGCAGCCTCGGTGCCGATCTGCTCGTCGCGCAGCCAGTCGAGCATGCTCTTCAGCACGAGGTCGGCGGCGCCGAGCGCTTGGCCGACATAGGCCGACGCGATGTGGCTGGTGCGGGCGGCAGCGCGTTTCCATTCCTCGATCGCCGCGTGGCGGCTTTGCCAGATCAGCAGGCCCGCGACCGACCAGACGATCAGCAGAACGAGGCCGGCGAGCAGCAGCGACCGCCGGCGGTCGGCCCGCAGCGGATCGCCGGCCGGGGCGGTAGGCGCCGTCGGCTTGGCGCTTGCAGGGACGCCCTGTGCCATTTCCCATCCCGGCGCGACCGATTGCACCGGCCGCGCTTGCGAATTCCCTTCCCGGCGCGGCCGGTTCTGTCCGATCACGCTTGCGAATTGTACCGCATTGCGGGCACCTTTCGTGCCGGAGAAGCCGACAAACGCCTCCATTCCGGAGGCGTTGGACGGCTTGGCATCAAGGAAGCCATGACTGCGCCGGGCGTCAACGATCGCGCCGCTGCCCCAAATATCGACGTCCTGGTGGTCGACGACGACCGCGACTCGATCGAGGAGCTGGTCGAATGCCTGGCCAAGGCTGGCCTCTCCTGCCGGGCTACCAGCGACGGCTGGAGCGCGCTCAAGCTGCTGGCCGAGGGCCTCGGGGCGGACATCGTGGTGAGCGATCTGCGGATGCCCGAGCTCGACGGTGTGCAATTCGCGGAGCGGCTGAGCCGGTTTGCCGAGGGCGCGCGGCCGGAGATCATCTTCGTCAGCGGCAATGCCGGGTTCGATGACGCCGTGGCTGCCCTGCGGCTGGGCGCGCGCGACATGCTGACCAAGCCGGTGGACGGGCCGCGCCTGGTGCGCGCCGTCAAGTCGGCCCAACTTGCCCGCCAGATGCGCCAACACCAGGAGACAGCGGGAACGGCCGGCGAAGAGGTTCTCGCTCCCGCCGAGCGCCGGCGCGCGGCGCTGCGCGACCTCAAGGCGATGCGCCGTACGCGCAGCAGCCTGTTCCCGACAGAGCTGTTCTCCGACCCCTGCTGGGAGATGCTGCTCGACCTCTACGACGCCCAGCTTGCCGGCGCCGAGGTCACGGTGACCAGCCTCGGCGCTGCCTCGGGGGTGCCGCTGACCACGGCGCTCCGCCGCATGGACGAGCTGCAGCGCCACAATCTGATTGAGCGCGGCGAGGACGCCAGCGACAAACGTCGCACCATCATCCGCCTGAGCGAGTCCGGCCTGCGCGCCGTTGACACATTCTTCGACAGCGTCCAGTCCCGTCCCAAGCGATAGGTTCTTGCCACATCGGAGCGGTCCGGTCCCGGGCCATCCCGATTGTCGCGTGACGACCATGGGCAAGAGTTGCAAAATGGTGGCAGAGGACACCCATGACCCTGCCGACTGCCGACAAAGCCGAGCCTGCATGCGACGTGCTGATTGTCGAGGACGACCCCCTGCAGGCCGAGGAGCTGGCGTGCATCCTCGAGCGGCGCAGGCTCGTGGTGCGGACCATCCACGCCGGCTCGCCGGCGCTCCACCGGGTCGCCGACCTGCGGCCGCGCGTTGCGCTGGTTGATTTCGATCTGCCCGATTTCGATGGCATCACCCTGAGTGAACGTATTCGCCGCCTGTCGCCCGAGACCGCCCTGCTCGTGATGTCAGGGCGCATCGACCATCTGTCGGTACCCGTCCTGGAACGGGTCGGCATCTACAGATTCTTCCCCAAGCCTGTCGAGACTCGGACGCTGGGCCGTGCGATTCGCGCCATGCTGAGGAGCGCGGCGCGCACCGGGGTGCCGGCAACCAAGCCGGAAAAGTGGTTTGGCCTGCGCTTGGGTTGATGTAACTCACGGCCGATTGCGGCATTGATGATTTAGCGTGTGCCGTGGAGCGGGGGGCGTAGGGTCAACATCGTGCAATTCCTATTGGTGGAGGATGATGCCGACCTGCGTCGCGAGGTCGGGGAATATCTCGTGCGTCGACATCACGGCGTGGTTGCACTGGCCTCGGCTGCGGAAGCTCGGGCATTCCTGGACCGCCAGCCGACGCCGACCATCGACGCCGTGCTGTGTGACGTGAACCTGCCTGATGGCGACGGGTTCACGCTCTATGTCCAGCACGCCGCGCGGTCGTCGGCCGTACGCTGGGTCCTGCTGACCGGCGATGCCGACCAACAGCAGCTCGACGACATCCGCCGCCTCAGCCCAGATCTGCCACACGCCGTTCTGATCGAGAAGCCGGTTTCGTTGCGCCGGCTCGCCATCCTGTTGGAACGGGGCGCCGCAAGTCTCTGAAAACAGTGATCGGGAAGGTTGTGCCCGGCTTGACGGGCGGTCGGTGGGGTGAGACGGTTGTCTTAATTGCTGGTTACGGGCCAAAACCAGAAGCTCCAACCGGCCGACTTTGGTTGCAGACGTCAGGGAGCGTCGTCGAGTGACCATGCGGGTCGCACCCTCGCCCACGTCACAGGACGTGGCGCGAAATCTTCGCCTGTTCGTCGACAGCGTGGGCGACTTCGCGATCACCACGCTCGATCCGCGAGGCATTATCACGTCGTGGAATGTCGGTGCCGAGACCATCACCGGTTACAAGGCCTCCGAGGTGCTGGGCAAGAACTTCGCGCTGCTCTATTCGGCCGACGACCGTGCCGAAGGTAAGCCGCAGCGGATACTGCACGAGGCCGCGACCCGCGGCCGGTTCGAGGAAATCGGCACGCGTGTCGGCCAGAATGGCGAGGACTTCTCAGTCAATGTGATCATCTCCGCGATCCGCGACGGCGAGGGACGGCTGCTCGGCTTCGGCGCGATCTCGCGCGACGTCACCGATCGGCTCGACGCGACCAGCCGTCTGCGCGACAGCGAAGCCCGCCTGCAGACGCTGGTTGATACCGTGCTCGACACGTTGATCGACGGGCTGATCGCCATCGATCGCCACGGCACGGTGCAGCTTTACAACCGTGCTGCCGAACGGCTGTTCGGCTTTCCTGCCAGCGAGGTGGTGGGCCGCAGCGTGGCGATGCTGATCCCGGGCGAATTCGCGCGTGAGCACGGCCCGTTCCTGATCAACTACCCGCGCTCCGGCGTTCGCCGGATGCTCGGCGCCCCGCGCGAGATCAAGGGCAGGCGGCGGGACGGTTCGACCATCGCCATCCAACTCGCCGTCGGCGAAGCGACCCATCGCGGCGAGCCGATCTATGTCGGCATCATCCGCGATCTGACGCAGCGCAATCGCATCGAGGCGCAATTGCGCCAGGCGCAGAAGATGGAAGCGGTCGGCCAGCTGACTGGCGGGCTGGCGCACGACTTCAACAACATCCTGATGGTGATTCTGGCTAATATCGACGGCTTGCTCGAGGAGCCGTTGTCGGCATCGGCGGCGAGCAAGGTCGAGCAGATCGAGCGCTCGACGACACGCGGCGCGGAGCTGACGCGCCAGCTGCTCGCCTTCTCGCGCCGCCAGCCGTTGCAGCCTCGTCCGACCGATCTCAACGACCTGGTGACCTCGCTCGGCCGCCTGTTGCGCCGAACCCTCGCAGCCGACATCGCCATCGAATACAACCTGGCGCCGGGCCTGGGGCCGGCCAACGTCGACCGCGCCCAGCTCGAGGCGGCGCTGATGAATCTCTGTCTCAATGCGCGCGATGCCATGCCGGGCGGCGGCCGGTTGCTGATCGAGACCGGCGCCGTCGAGATCGACGAGGCCTACGTCAGATTGACGCCTGAGGCGCGGCCAGGGCCACATCTCGTGGTGGCGGTGACCGACAGCGGTACCGGCATCCCGCCTGATCTGGTCGACAGGGTCTTCGAGCCCTTCTTCACCACCAAGGACGCGGGTCATGGCACCGGTCTCGGACTCAGCATGGTCTACGGCTTCGTCAGGCAGTCGGGCGGCCACATCCGTCTGACCAGTGAGCTCGGGCGCGGAACCACGTTCCGTCTCTACCTGCCGCGCACCGCCGCGATCTCCGCCGAACTGGTAGCCGAGCTGCGCGCCGCTCCGATTGGCGGGAAGGAGCGGATCCTGGTGGTCGAGGACGAACCGCACGTGCGCGCCCGTCTGCTCGAGCAGCTGCGCAGCCTGGGCTACGCGGCGGATGGAATGCCCGACGGCGTAGCCGGCCTTGCCGCCTTCGAGAGGGCCGATCCGTTCTATGACTTGGTGGTGACAGACATGGTGATGCCAGGTCCGGTTGACGGCAGGGCGCTGGCCGAGCAGGTCGTGCGCCTGCGGCCGGGCACCCCGGTGGTGCTGATATCGGGTTATGCGGCGGGGGCGCGGTTCGGGGCAGCGGACCCCGCAAGGCACCTGCTGGCAAAGCCCTTCCGCAAGCGCGAGCTGGCGCGCGTCATTCGTGGGGCGCTCGATGGCCGGATGCCATAGCATCCGAATTCATTTCAATTCGGATTGGATGGGTTGGCGCTCTCGCAGCATTGCCGTTTACTGGTTCGACCTACCGGTCGGATTGGTCGCGTTATTGGAGTGATTTTTCGCGTGCCGCTCAGGGCTTGAGTTCAATCCGGAAGCTTCCCGTCGCGCCTGCTACGCCGGAACCGGCCAGTCTCCCAGGGAGCCCGTTCGGGAGGGACGATGTATCGCGCGAAGCGCGGCCGGTTGTTGGCGCTGCTGGGAGGGCTGGTGGCCCTGTCAGTGGCGGCGAGTGGGTCTGCCACGGCCATGGAATTCGTCATCAGGACGGCAGACGACGGCGTGCCGATGCTGATCGCCCGCGGCCCGATCATCGCCGGCGACGCAGTGCGCTTCCAGCTCGCCTTGCGCGAGATCGGGCGCGACGGCTTCGGTGACAAGCGCGTGGCGCTGGCAAGCGAAGGCGGCCTGGTCGGCGAGGCATTCGCGATGGCCGACCATATGGAGCAGGAGAAGGTATCGACCTTGGTGTCGCAGGGAACGACGTGCTCGTCGGCTTGTGCCTCCATCCTGTTCGTTGCCGGCCGCCATCGGTCGGTCCTGGACCGCGGCCGCCTGGGCCTGCACTCCTGCGCCGTCAACACCAGCCGTGAGCGTTCGCCGCTCTGCAACGAGCTGATCGCCCGCCGTGCCGAACGCCGCGGCATACCCTACGCACCGATGCTCGCGCTGCTGCAGACTTCCGACCCGCGCTCGATGAAGTGGTTGCGCCCGGAGGAAGCCGATTGCTGGGGCCTCACCCGCTGGCCCCCGAACGCGCCGCGCACTCCCGCCACCACCAGGGACCCGTCCTGCCCGGCCAAGGGCCTGCAGACGGTCGGCGTCGCGCGGTAGTTCCTATTCCAGACGCAGCCCGGCGCCGGCGACGACCGAGAGGCCGTCGCGCCCGCTGAGACTCATTGGACACCGCCGCTCGGCGGCGCCCCGACCACGAAGGGCAGCTGCTTCGAGAGGAAGGCCGGCGGCCGCGCTGCGCGCGACCCCATGCCGGCCGCCATCGCGTTGCCGGCACGCCTCGGCGCTGCATCATCGTTTCCTCCGGCTGCGCCCGTTCGTGGCAAGATGGTCGCACGATCGCGCTTCCCTGTCTCGACACGCAACGGAGACGACCATGTCCCTTTTTCCCTCGGCGGCGCTGCGCCGATTCTCCTGGCGATCCTTCCTCGCCGGCGAGGCGATCGTCGAGGCTGCGATGCATCGCATCGCCCTTCCCCCGATCTGGCTCCTGCTGCTTGTGTCGGCAGGCATCGCCTCCTGTGCTGCGCCGGCGCCGCCGTTGTGGCAGAAGCCGGCCGCCAGCGAGAGCGTCGTCGCCAAGGACACCGCCGAATGTCACGCCGCCGCCGAGCAGGAAGCCGAGCTGCGCTATCCGCGCGGCTTCACCACCCCGACATTGAGCGCGCCGGGGCTGGCGATGGCCCAGCAGCGCGACAACACCGACCGTGCCAACGCCGTGACCGCCGCCTTCAACACCTGCATGCGCGAGCGCGGTTACGTGCGCGAGGCGCGGTGAGTCATTGCGGTCGTTTTCGCCTGATGGATCCAAGGTGTGCGATGACCGCACTGTTGAGCCCGCGATAACCGCATGACACGATCGAAGCTCGGGCGAATGGAGACAAGACGATGGCTGGAATTCTCGACGGCAAGAGCGCGCTGGTGACTGGCGGAGGGTCGGGCATCGGTCGCGCCACGGCGCTCGCCATGGTGCGTGAAGGCGCGCGGGTCGCCGTTGCCGACCAGAGCGAGGCTGGCGCCGCGGAGACGGTGGCGATGATCAACGCGGCGGGCGGGCAGTCGATCGCGATCGGCGCCGACGTCTCCGACGAAGCGCAGATCGAGGCCATGGTGGCGCGCAGCGTCGCGGCCTTCGGCCGGCTCGACTGCGCCTTCAACAATGCCGGCATCGCACCCCGCCACGCCGGTCCGGCCGGCCAGCGCACGCATGAGATGAGCCGTCCGTCGTTCGACCGCATGCTGGCGATCAACCTGACCGGCGTGTTTCTGTGCATGAAGTACGAGATCGTCCAGATGCTGAAGCAGGGGGGCGGGGCGATCGTCAATACTGCGTCGGTGGCGGGGCTGGTCGGCTTGCCGACAGCCTCGAGCTATGTCGCCGCCAAGCACGGCGTGGTCGGCCTCACCAAGACGGCGGCGATGGAGTACGCGCACGAGAGCATCCGCGTGAACTGCGTCAACCCGGGCTACATCAAGACGCCGATGACCGATCCCGGCATGGCCGAGCGCTACGAGCGGCTGATGACCAAGGTGCCGATGAACCGGCTGGGCGTGCCCGAGGAGATTGCCGAGGCGGTGGTGTGGATGTGCTCGGACCGCGCCTCGTTCATGACCGGCGCTTCGCACGTGGTTGATGGTGGCTACTACGCGGCATGAGGCATGCTCCATTGGAGCGCGGGCATCTTGCCCGCTCTTGATCATGATCTTCTAAACCATGGACGTCTCGCCCGCTCACGCTTCATGAGCGGGCAGGATGCCGGCGGTCCAGAAGAGCCTGAACATCGTCGCCGCCCACCGAACCCTTCGCCCGTGTAGGCTCCGAGCGGCGCTCAGTCGCCCTGCGGGCGCGGGCGTTGGCGGCCGAACGTGATCGGCAGACCGACCACCTGCATGTCGCTGCCGGGCAAGGTGCGTTGCCACAGGATCATGCCGGCGAGCGGTCCGGCATAGGCCTGGCCGATCTTCAGCACCTTCACTCCTGCGAGCGGCGGCTTCGTCATCGCCTTGCTCTGCTCAGCGATGGAACAGGCCGGTGAGGGTCGTCTTCTCGATGGTGGTGAAGTGCAGGTTGAAGCCGACGATGGCCGCGGAGGTGTCGACGGCGACCGGCAGCTCCTCGGTGTTCACCGCGAACAAGGTAAAGACGTAGCGGTGCGGGCCATGACCTTCCGGCGGGCAGGGGCCGCCATAGCCCGGCGTGCCGAAGTCGGTGCGGGTCTGCAGGGCGCCGGCCGGCAGCAGGTTCGCTGCCGGATTGCCGGCGCCGAGCGCGAGTCCGCTCGTGCCGGCCGGGATGTTGACGACCAGCCAATGCCAGAAGCCGCTGCCGGTCGGCGCATCGGGATCGAAGCAGGTCAGCGCGAAGCTCTTGGTGCCGGCCGGTGCGCCGGACCACGAAAGCTGCGGCGACTTGTTGCCGCCGGCACAACCGAACCCGTAGTTGGCCGAGAGGATATGGTCGATATGAAGGGTATCCCCTTCCTTGAAATTCTGGCTGATCAGCATGAGCGGCATCACGATCTCCCTGTCTTCTGGCGCGGAATGGCGCGACAGAGTGGATCAGCCGGATGGTCGAAGGCAATGGCCGGCGGCCACCAACGTGCCGAGCAATGGTGACGCGGAGATCGCCCGCGACGAGTGTTGCCGGCGATCAGACCTTCACTCCCGCCGCCCGCGATTCGGTCAGGAAACCCAGGACGAACTGGCGGACCCTGGATTCGACGGTAGCCCGCTCATGAGGTCGCCATCGAAATGACGGTGCAGCATCTTCATCGCGGCTGGCGGAACGCCGATCGCCGCCACGGCGATGATGGTCTGCTCCCTGCCGAGGCGTCGCGAATCGGCTGACGACGAGCGACGGACGCTATCAATCTCGACTTCCCCAGCGACTTCGGCAACGCTTGGCTGGGGGCGTGACGGGCAACGACATGGAGTGAGAACGCAAATCGGGGTCGGCCAAATTGGGGTCTCGCCTTACTGATGCGACCCGCGATGGCCGGCCCCGACAGGCCGTTCGTATGTGTGCCGCTAAGCCGACGTCCGAAGGACTGCGCCGGCTGTCATCGCGGAGCGCAAGTCGGGTGGAAGCATCTAAACCTCCGTGTCGATTGTGCGTATGACAATTCCGCCACGATCGACTGCGTCTGTCAACGGCAAGCGCAAACGATTGGTGGACAGGCGTCTCGACATCACCAACGGCATCGGCCACGGTTGATCGGTCTGCCCGGCATCGCGCCCGGCAGGAAAGGATTTTTATGCCCGATGCCGTTGCCGACACGCGCACCACGCAGGCGCCCCGACATCCGCTCGATCCGCTGACGCCCGACGAGATCCGGCGTGCAACACGGCTGGTGCGCGCCGCGCATGATCTGGGCGCGGGTATGATGTTCGAGACCATCACCCTCAGCGAGCCCGACAAGGATGTCGTGCGGGGCGCACGGCCGGGCGCTACGTTTCCACGCGAGGCCTTCGTGTGCGCGTTCGACCGCACCAACGGCCAGGTCTTCGAAGCGTGCGTCGATCTGATCGCCGACCGCGTCGTCGACTGGCGACACGTGCCCGGCGTGCGGCCGCGCATCCTGATCGACGACGTCTTCCTGGTCGGCCAAGTCGCCCGGGCCGATCCGCGCTTCCGCGCAGCCCTCGCCAGGCGCGGCATCACCGACATCGACAATGTCCAGGTCGATCCGTGGTCGGCCGGCAACTACGGCTTGCCCGACGAGGACGGGCGCCGGCTGTCCCACACGTTCTGCTGGTACCGCAGCGAGAAGAACGACAACGGCTACGCCCATCCGATCGAAGGCCTGTGCGCGGTGATCGATCTCGATCGCGCCGAGGTCCTGCGCGTCGACGACTACGGCGTGGCGGAGGTGCCGATGGCCAGCCGCAACTACGCGGCGCGCTACCGTACGGTCTTCCGCGACGACGTGAAGCCGCTCGAGATCGTGCAGACGGAAGGCCCGAGCTTCGCCGTCGAGGGCAACGAGGTGCGATGGCAGAAATGGCGCTTCCGCGTCGGCTTCACCGCGCGCGAAGGCCTGGTGCTGCACGCCGTGGGCTACGAGGACGAGGGCCGCTTGCGGCCGGTGCTGCATCGCGCCGCGCTATCGGAGATGGTGGTGCCCTACGGTCATCCCGGCGGCGGGCATTTCCGCAAGAACGCCTTCGACGTCGGCGAGTACGGCATCGGCGTGCTCGCCAACTCCCTGAAGCTTGGCTGCGACTGCCTGGGCACGATCCGCTATTTCGACGCCTGGCTGGCCGACAGCAAGGGCGAGCCCTACTGCATCGAAAGCGCGATCTGCTTGCACGAGGAGGATTTCGGCATCCTGTGGAAGCATACCGACCTGTTCACCGGCGAGGTCGATGTGCGGCGCGCGCGGCGGCTGGTCGTGTCGTCGATCTCGACCGTCGGCAACTACGAGTACGGCTCGTTCTGGTACCTCTATCAGGACGGCTCGATCGAGTTCGAGATGAAGGCGACGGGGATACTGAATACGGCAGGCCTCCGGGCGGGCGAGGCGCCGCGCTACGGCACCATCGTGTCGCCCGGCGTCTATGCGCATTATCACCAGCACATCTTCAACATGCGGCTCGACATGGCGGTCGACGGCGAGCGCAACCGCGTCGTCGAGGTCGATACGGTGGCGTTGCCGATGGGACCGGACAATCCGCACGGCAACGCCTTCACGCTGCGCGAGACCGTGCTGGCGAGCGAGCAGGCGGCGCAGCGCACCGTCGACTTCAACGCCGCGCGCTACTGGAAGATCGAAAGCGCCCAGGAGCGCAACAGGCTCGGCCAGCCGACAGCCTATCGGCTGATGTCGACCAGTCCGGTGCCGATCTTCTCCAGCCCGCAATCGAGCGTCGTCCGACGCGCCGCCTTCATGACCCGTCAGCTCTGGGTCACCGCCTACGATCGCGACGAGATGTATGCCGCCGGGCGCTATCCCAACCAGAGCAAGGGCGGCGACGGCCTGCCGGCATGGACCCTGTTGGACCGGCCGCTGGTCGACACCGACCTCGTCGTCTGGCACAGCTTCGGCTTGCACCATATCCCGCGACCGGAAGACTTCCCGGTGCAGCCGGTGACCACCGCGGGCTTCATGTTGCAACCCGCCGGTTTCTTCAGCGAGAACCCCGCGCTCGACGTCCCGCCGGCCAGGAGCACGATGAGCTGTTGCGTCGACTAGTCTTTTCCTCCCCAGCGGAGCTGGGGAGGAGGGGGAATCATCCGCAACTCTTGTATCCCGATTGCTTGCAGCGCGCGGCCATCCCCTTGGCTTGTGCGATTGCCTGCGACGTCATCGCTTGGCCGACCTCGTCGCGTGCCTTGGTGATCACGCCCTTCACCGCCTCGGGCGCATTGTCGGTTGCGAGGTCGAGCCACAGGTAGGCGAGCTCATTGCTCTGCGGCACCCCGCGTCCCGTCCGGTAGCGCGAGCCGAGGTCATTTTGGGCGTAGTAGTAGCCTTGCTCGGCCGAGCGGCGCAGCCATTTCACCGATTCGGCGGGATCGGCCGCGACGCCCCAGCCGACGGCATAGAAGACGCTGAGCGCATGCTGGGCCAGCGGGTCACCCTGCTCGGCGGCGGCGCGGTACCAGCGTGCCGCCTCGCTGTAGTTCTGCTCGACACCGAAGCCGTCCTCATACAGGCGGCCGACCAGGTACTGTGCCCGCGCCTGGCCGCGCTCCGCCTCGGGACGCAGCAGGCTGAAGGCCCGCGTGTAGTTCTTGCGCCGGTAGGCTTCCTGGCCATCCTCGAGCGGACCGGCGGCGGCTGGCCCCACGGCTGTCGGGCCGGTTGCCAGCATGAGCACTGCGGCGAGGAAGAGGATCGATCGACTCGTCATGCGGTATCCTTGCGTCAGTAGGCCGCCTCGAGCAGGGGCGGCGTCTCGGTGACCTGCGCCTCCGGCGAGCGGGCGCCGGCATTGGCGTTGAAGTTCTTCACCGTCTCGCCGGCGACCGCAGGGAAATCCGCACGTGGAATGTCGAGCTGGCGCAGCCGCGTCGGCATGCCCGTGCGCTGGAAGACGCCGCCCTGAACCCGCTGCCGCTCATCGATCTCCTCGTCCGCGTTGCCGCTATGTATCATCTCTCCCGGCCTCGCCGCAGGCCTTCCTTGACGCCATGTTCACCGACGGGGACAAATCGTCCCCATGGATCGCCCGTCCGATCACACCCCGATCCCAGTTGCATGCAGGAGGCGATGCAAGCCTTGCATCGCCCGGCGTGAAAGCCCGATGACGTGACCGATCCTGTCGAGGCCAGCCGGTCCGAGGAGCCGCCGGCACGGCCGCCCCCTTCGCCGCCGCCGCGTCGGCGCAAGTCCTGGCTGCGCCTGATCCTGCTGGTCCTTGCCGCGATCCTGATCGTCGGCGTGGGGTTCGAGGGTCTCAAGACCGTTGGCAATCGATCCACCCCGGTCAGCGAGGCAGCGAGCGGACCGCCGTTTGTGCGCGTTGCCGCGGCCCAGCGCGGTGTGCGTGAGACGACCTTGTCGTTACCTGGCGACATCACCGCCTTCGAGGAGGCGCCGGTCTATGCGCGCGTCAACGGCTACGTCAGAAGGTGGACCGTCGATATCGGCGCGCGGGTCAAGGCCGGTCAGCTGCTGGCCGAGATCGAGACGCCGGAGCTGCACCAGTCGCTCCGCCAGGCCCAGGCCCTGGTGCTGCAGGCCAAGGCCAATGCCGAGATCGCCCGCATCACCTTTAACCGCTATCTCGGCCTGGTGAAGACCAATGCCGTGTCGCAGCAGGATGTCGACAACAGCCGCGCCGCCCACGAGGCTCGCCTGGCCGATGTTGCTGCCGCCGAGGCCGAGGTCGGCCGGATCGACGCGACGATCGCCTTCCAAAAGATCTATGCGCCGTTCGACGGCATCGTCGGCGCGCGCAACCTCGCCAAGGCGACGACCGGCGCGCTGATCGATCTCGGCAGCGGCGACGCCAAGGCATGGCTCTACAAGATCTATCGAATGGACCCGGTGCGCGTCTACGTGAGCATGCCGCAGATCTACCTGCCGATGGTCAAGGATGGCTTCGCCGCCGATGTCGTGGTCCGCGAATATCCCGACCGCACCTTCAAGGGAAAGGTCGTGCGCAACGCGGCATCGCTCGATGCGACCTCGCGCACCATGCTTGTCGAGGTCGAGGTGCCCAATCCCGACGGCCGGCTGCTGCCTGGCCTCTACTCGACCGTCCATTTCCTGTTGGTCAACCCGGCGCCGCCGATCGTCGTCCTGGATTCGTCGGTCATCGTCCTCGATGGCGCGCCGCAGATCGCCATCGTCGACAAGGACGACGTCGTGCAGATCCGCAAGGTGCAGCTTGGCCGCGATTTCGGCCGGTCGGTCGAGGTCCTGACAGGATGCGAGGAAGGCGAACGCGTCGTCCTCAACCCTAGCGACCTCCTGAAGAATGGCGCGAAAGTCCGTGTGCGTACCGGCAACCCGTAAGCCGGCACGGGTCCTGTGCGCACTTGGCGCCAGCCTCGCCGCCGTGGTGGGCCTCGCCGCGTGCGATCCGGTCGGACCGAACTATGTCCGCCCCGAGCCGCCCGTCCCGGCACAGTTCATCGAGGCTGGCCCATGGAAGGAGGCGGTGCCGCAGGACACCATCGCGCGCGGCGACTGGTGGACCATCTTCGGCGATTCGACGCTGAACGGGCTGCAGGCCGAAGCGGTGCGGCGCAATCCCGATCTCAAGGCCATCGCCGCCCGCGTCCTGCAGGCGCAGGCCATCGCCGGCATCTCCAAGAGCTACATGTATCCCGAGCTGCAGGTCGGCGGACTGGCGCAACGCTTCGCCAACAACTCCAATTTCGCCGTCCTGGTCGATCCGGCCACCGTCACCGCCAACACGGCGACCATCACCGACGGCTTCAAGGCGGTTCCGCTCTACTCGACCTGGGAGATCGATTTCTGGGGCCGCATCCGACGCCAGATGGAAGCGGCGCTGGCGGAGCTCAGCGCCAGCATCGCCGCCTATCAGGTGGCCCTGCTCACCCTGAACGGCGAGATCGCCCAGACCTATTTCGAGCTGCGCACGACGGACGAGCTGCAGCGCGTCATCGCCGAGAACATCGCGCTGCGCCGCGGCACCTTCGAGCTGGTCAAGGCGCGCCGCATCGACGGGTTGTCGAGCGACGTGGCGCTCCTGGAGGCCGAGACCGCGCTGCGCACCGTCGAGGCGCAGGCGCCGCCGCTCGAGGCACAGCGTAGCCGCCTGGTCCACAGGCTCGCGGTGCTTACCGGGAGCAACCCCGAGGCCCTGACCATCGGCAAGGAACCCTTTCGCCAGGCCATTCCGGCAATCCCGGTGGGACTGCCATCGGACCTCCTGCAACGCCGTCCGGATATTGCCAAGGCCGAGCGCGAGCTTGCCGCCTACAATGCCCGGATCGGCGTTGCCGTGGCGGCCTACTTCCCGACCATCCAGCTCACTTCGGCGGTCGGCTTCGAGAGCTTTGCCCTGTCGACGCTTGTCCAGCCGACCAGCAACATCTGGGGCATCGGACTGAGCCTCTTCCAGTCGCTGTTCAATTCCGGCCGCACCACGCTCAACGTCGAGCGCTCGCGAGCGGCCTACGAGGAGCAGGTGGCGCTCTACCAGGCCCTGCTGCTGAGATCCTTCCAGGAAGTCGAGAACGCGCTTGCCGGGCTGCGCCACCTGAGCCAGCAGGCGCGCCTTCAGCAGATCGCCGTGACCAGCGCCAGCAACACCGCCATCCTGGCGAGCCAGCGTTTCCAGCAGGGGCTCGTCTCGATGCTGGACGTGTTGAACGCGCAGCGCGCCGTGCTCGCCTCGCGCACCGTCGCCGTCCAGATCACCAACGACCAGCTGATGACGACGGTCGCCCTGATCAAGGCGCTGGGCGGCGGCTGGCAGGACCGGTCGCAGCAGGTCCCCGAAGGCCTGCGCAGCATGTGGGCGCCGCCGCTCAAGCAGTGATCATTTTCCTCCCCAGCGTCTTCGCTGGGGAGGTGTCCGCGTAGTCGCGGACGGAGGGGTCATGAGCAGCGGGACTGGGGCTTCTGACCCCTCCGTCTCGGATTACCGAGACACCTCCCCAGCGAAGTTGGGGAGGAGGCATGACTACGCCCTCAGCAGCTCCGCCCCTTCCTGCGGCGTGGCCGGACGCCAGTGGCGGTGCATCAGGCTGAAGATCACCGGCACCAGGACCAGGGTGGCGATGCAGGCGAACAGCATGCCGCCGATCACCGCGCGGCCGAGCGGGGCGTTCTGGTCGCCGCCTTCGCTGAGGCCGAGCGACATCGGGACCATGCCGAACACCATGGCGATCACCGTCATGATCACCGGCCGGAAGCGTGCCTCGCCGGCACTGAGGGCAGCCTGGATCGCCGTCTGGCCGTCGTTCAAGGCGTTCTTGGCGAACGAGATGACCAGGATGCTGTTCGCGGTCGCCACGCCCACCGTCATGATGGCGCCCATCAGCGAGGGAACGCTGAAGGTGGTTTGGGTCAGGAGCAGCATCACGACGACGCCGCAGAATGCGCCGGGCAGGGCCATGATGATGATGAAGGGGTCGGTCCAGGATTGGAAGTTGATGACCAGGATGAAATAGACCAGCAGGACCGCGGCGAGCAGCCCTTGCCCGAGCTGGTCGAAGGCGCGGTCCATGGTCAATCCCTGGCCACCCATCTCGATGACGATGCCCTTGGTCAGGCCGACCGATTCCTCGGCGATGATGCGCCTCACCGCGGAGACCACCGAGCCGGTGTCGACGCCCTGGACGTTGGCCATGACGTCGAACGTGACCAGCACGTTGGTGTGGTCGACCTGGGCGGCGATCTGGGTGCGGCTGATCTCGGCGATGTTGCCGAGGAACTGGGTCTGGGCACCGCCGCTGCCGCGGATCGGGATGTTGGTCAGGTCCTCCATGCGGCTGAGCTTGTCGAGCGGCGATTGCACGACCAGCCAGTAGGTGTGACCGGACTGCGGGTCGGTCCAGAAATTGGGATTCACCATCAGGCTGGAGCTCGCCTCCATCAGCACGTTGCGGGCGACGTCGCGCTGGGTGAAGCCCGTGAGACCTTCCTCCCTGGCCATCTTGGCTGCTCGGTCGCGGTCGACGTCGATCTTCAAGGCCGGCTGGTTCAGGCGCTGCTGGATTCGAATGTCGACGGCACCCGGCACGGCGAGCAGCCGCTTCTCGATCTTCTGGGCGACGGCGTGCAGGGTCTCCGTCTTGGCGAGGCCGAATACCTTGATGTCGATGGGGGCGGGCAGGCCGAGATTGAGGATCTGGGTCTTCATGTCGCTTGGCTGGAAGTAGAACAGCAGCTCGGGATACCTTTCCGGCAGCACCTGCCGCAGACGGCGCGAGTATTCCAGCGAGCCGTGGCGGCGTGTCGGCTTCAGCGCCACCAGGATCTCGCCGTCGGCCGAGCTCGCCGTGATGTTGTCGCTGAAGATCAGGTTGTTGGGCTCGGGGATGCCGATATTGTCGAGGATCACCGCGATATCGTCGCCCATGACCTCGCGCATGGTCTCCTCGACCTTGCTGAAATAGACTCCGGTTTCCTCGATTCGCGTGCCGGTCGGCGCCGAGACGTGCAGGCGCAGGCTGCTGCCGTCGCTGGGCGGAAAGAAGTCCCGTCCCATTCCCGGCACCGCGAGGGCGGCGAGAATGGTCGCTCCGGCGAACACCGCCAGGACGGCGACCGGATGATGGAGCGCCCGGGCCAGCAGCGCCACGTAGCGTGCGCGCAGGCGCAGGAAGCCGGAGTCGAAGGCCAGGTATGCTCGCCGGAAGAATCCCGGCTGCGCGGCCGCACCAGCGCCCGACTGCGTCGCGTCGCGATGCTCGCCGCGGATCAGGTAGTTGGCCAGCACCGGAACCAGCGTGCGCGACAGCAGGTAGGAGGTGGCGATGGCGAACAGGACGGCCAGCGCCATGGGCACGAACAGGAAGCGCGGCGGGCCGGTCAGCAGGCCGACTGGCAGGAAGACGATGCAGATGCACAGGGTCGACACGAAGGCCGGGATGGCGATCTCCTGGGCGCCGTCGAGGATCGACCGGATCAGGTTCTTCCCCATCGCGAGGTGGCGATGGATGTTCTCGAGCGTGACCGTCGCATCGTCGACCAGGATGCCCACCGACAGCGCAAGGCCGCCCAGGGTCATCAGGTTGAGCGTGTTGCCGGTGGCGCCGAGCAGCAGGATCGACGTGAAGATGCAGATCGGGATCGAGATGACCACGACCAGGGTGCCGCGCCAGCTGCCGAGGAACACCAGAATCAGGAGGCCGGTCAGGCCGGCCGCGATCAGGCCCTCGACCACGACGCCCTGGATGGCTTCCAGGACGTAGATCGACTGATCGAACAGGATGGTGAACTGCAGATCGCCCGGCGTCGGGATGGTCTTCAGGACCTCCTTGGTCTGGGCGATGATGTCGAGGGTCGAGACCGAGCCGCTCTTGCCGACCGACAGGAACACCGTCTTCTGCCCGTCGAGCCGCACCAGGTTGGTCTGCGGCTGGTAGCCGTCACGGACATGGGCGACGTCGCGCACGTAGACGATGTTGCCGTTGCTGCTCTTGATCGGAACGGCGTTGAGCAGCTCCATCGTCGTCGGGCTGTTGTTCATCTGCAGCATGTACTCGGTCCTGCCGATGCGGACCGAGCCGGTCGGCAGGATGACGTTCTGCTTCAGCATCGCGGTGTTGATGTCGTCGGCCGTGACGCCGTGCGCCATCATCTTCTCGGGATCGAGATCGATCATGATCACACGCGCGTTGCCGCCCCACGGCAGCGGCAGCTGGGCGCCCTCGACCGGCGCGATGGCCTGCCGCACGGTGAATTGCCCAAAATCGAACAGCTGGGACTCGGTCAGCGTCTCGCTCGCCAGGGCGACCAGCATGACGGGAACGCTCGACGGATCGTAGATCAGCACGTAGGGCGGAGTCGTGCCGACCGGCATCTTCTTCAGGATCGTCTGCGAGGTCGCCGTGACCTGCGCCAGCGCCCGGTCGATATCGACCTGGGGATGAAAATACAGGCGCATCATGCCGAAGCCGAAGATGTTGCGCGATTCCATCCGCTTGATGTCGACCACGAACTGCGAGGTGAGGAACTCGCTCCACTCCGTGATGTCGTTGGCCATCTTGGCGGCCGGGAAGCCCGGGTACTGCCACAGGATCGTGACGGTGGGCTCCTTGATGGCCGGAAAGATGTCCTTGGGCAGCCGGATGGTCGAACCGATGCCGCCGATGATCAGCATCAGCGACAGGACGATGAAGGTGTAGGGCCGGAGCAGGGCAAGCTTGACGATCCACATCTCGGTGCCGGCCTAACGCAAGCCGTCTCGTGCTGAATCCGTATCGGCGTTCCGGCAGGCTCCAGCCGTGCTCGCTGGCAATCGACGTGCAGGCACTCTCAGACGACAGCTCCCCCTCGTTGCCGTCATGGGGCCATGGGCCCGTCTGGGCGTCAAGGCAGGGCCGCCGATCGCGTCGACGCACCACTGCTTGCTCCCTCAGCGCTCTACAACCCTCCTTCGTCGTCGGGGCCCGATGACGGGGACGGGACTGCAGATGCGCTCACTCCTCATCGGAGGCGCTTGGGCCGCTCACGCGGGGCCAGCTTGGCATCACGGCGGCCACGGCGTGCGCCAGCTGATGCTGGAAGTAGGGCTTGGCGATCTTCGGCACGTCGGCGGCAAGGCCTAGCGGCAGATCGACGAAGGCGGTCGCCAGCAGGACCGGCAGGTCGGGCCAGTGGCGTCTGATTTCCTCGACGAGCTGGGCACCGGTCATCGTCGGCATGGCATGATCGGTGATCACGAGGTCGAATTCCTCGCCCTCGGCCAGCTTTTCCAGGGCCTGCCGTGCCGAGCTCGCTGTCGCCACCCGGTGACCTAGGTCTTCCAGCATGGCGGCGGTATTGAGGAGGACCTGCGGGTCGTCATCGACCGAAAGGATCGACAGCGGCAGCAGAGGTTGCGGTGACGTCGGCGGTACCTCCCGCATCGGGGGGAGTGGCTGGCGTTGCTCCAGGATGGGGAGCCATATCGTCGCTGTCGTGCCGGCGCCCGGAGCGCTCTCCAGCGTCAGTTGACCACCCAGCTGTTCGGCCATGCCGTGCACCATGGAGAGACCCAGCCCGGTACCCTTCCCGACGCCCTTGGTCGTGAAGAATGGCTCGGTGGCGCGACGCAAGGTCTCTGCATCCATCCCTTCGCCGCTGTCGATGACAGACAGCAGGACATAGCGACCAGGCTTCAAGCCGATGGCGTCGGTGCCGTGCACCGTCTCCTCGCGCGCCGCGATGGTGAGCGGACCGCCCCTCGGCATGGCGTCGCGGGCATTCACCGCCAGGTTCAGCAACGACATCTCGAGCTGGTTGGGATCCGCCAGCACCTGTCCCAGCACCAGGGGAAAGCGGGTCTCCACCGTCACGATGGTGCCCAGCGTCCGCTGCAGCAGCTCGGTCATGCCGCGGACGAGCGTGGGGAGGTCCACGGGTTCAGGCCGCAGCTCCTGGCCGCGCGCAAAGGCCAGCATGCGCTGGGTAAGGGTGGCGCCACGATGGGCGGCCTGGAGCGCATTGTCGATCAAGCTCGACGCGCGTGCATCGCCGCCGACGCGCTTGTGCAGCAATTCGAGGCTGCCGATGACGGCGGTCAGCAGGTTGTTGAAATCGTGCGCGACGCCGCCGGTCAGCCTGCCGATCGCTTCCATCTTCTGCGCCCGAAACAGCGTCTCGCGGGTGCGCTCGAGCTGCTCCTGCGCCTCGCGCCGCTCGGTGATGTCGCGCGTCACCTTGGCGAAACCGAGCAGTGTACCGTCCGGCGCCCGTATCGGATCGATGACGACATTGGCCCAGAAGCGCGTGCCATCCTTGCGTATCCGCCATCCCTCCTTTTCATAGCGGCCCTGGCGCGCAGCCGTGTCGAGCGCTTTGCGCGGCTCATCGTTGGCGCGATCCTCGTCCGTGTAGAAGCGCGAGAAGTGCTGGCCGATGATTTCCTCGGGACGATAGCCCTTGATGCGCTGGGCGCCAGCGTTCCAGTTGCTGACCCGTCCTTCGGTGTCGAGCATGAAGATCGCGTAATCGGTGACGCTCTGCACGAGGAGGCGGAACTCCTCCTGGCTTTGCAGAAGCGACTTCTCCACCGCCTGGCGCTCGGAGAGATCGCGAGTCACCTTGGCGAAGCCGACCAGGCCACCGGTCGGGCTGCGGATCGGGTCGATGACGACATGCGCCCAGTAGCGGCTGCCGTCCTTGCGCACCCGCCAGCCTTCGCCCTCGAACTTGCCTTCCTGGTCCGCCGTCCGAAGCGCGCGGGCCGGCACGCCTGCCACCCGATCCTCGGGCGTGTAGAAGCGCGAGAAGTGGCGGCCAATGACTTCTTCCGCCGTGTAGCCTTTGAATCGTTCGGCTCCGGCATTCCAGCTCACCACGAGACCCGACGGGTCAAGCATGTAGATGGCGTAGTCGATGACGGCATCGACCAGCATCCGGAAGCGACGCTCGTCGCTCAGCGCGTCGGCGAGCTGGCTCTCCGGGCCGGTGTCGTTTGAGGCCTGCGGCAGCTTGCCAGACAAAGTCATCTGGCCATCCTTTCGCAGTGAACGGCTGAAATTCTTGACATATCGCACAAAATGGCAACGCCCACCCAAGGGCTCGGTTGCAGGGGGCTGCCGGTGCGCTTCACGCTGTCCTGATCATCCGTAGTGAGGCCGATCTACGAGGACGGTCGCCGCAACGCGGCAGAACGGAAACGCACTCAGGCATCCTCGGTTACCGGCGCGGCACTGCCGCAACCATCGCAGCGCACGCTGATCACGCGGCGCAGTCCGCGGCAGCCCGGGCACACCCCGAGGCTGAAGCGCCCGACCGGCAAGGGCCGACGGGTTGGTGTCTTCGGCGCGGCGAACAACGGTCTCAACCAGTCGAGCAGGGAGATCATCGGCGGCAGCATACACTGGTTTGGCGGTCGCGGCTGGTCGGCGGCGTCCGGCTTTGGCCTGCGATGGCGATGGGCTATCGTCCCGACGAAGCACCAACATCAGCGGGGGAAAGATGGACCTCAAGGGAACGGTCGCCGTGGTCACGGGCGGCAATGGCGGGCTGGGACAGCGCATTTGTCACGCCCTGGCGGCACAGGGCTGTCATATCGCGGTCGTCTACGCTCAGAGCCGGGACCAGGCCGAGGACGTGGCGCGCGGCCTCGAGAAGCATCAGGTGGGCGCCGCCGCCTTTGCCTGCGACGTCACCAAGCGCGACCAAGTGCAGGGGCTGGTCGACGATGTCGTCAAGCGGTTCGGCCGGCTCGATATCCTGATCAACGATGCCGCCTACAACAAATCAATCCCGTTCACCGACCTCGACAACCTCACCTACGAGGAATGGACCAAGATCATCGACATCAACTTGACCGGTCCGATGCTGTGCATCAAGGCTGTCGCCCCGGTGATGAAGCGCCAGGGAAGCGGGCGGATCGTCAACATCTCGTCTGTCGCCGGCCTTGGCCCGACCGGCTCGTCGATCGCCTATGCCGTTTCCAAGGCAGGGCTGATCCATCTCACGAAGTGCATGGCCGTGGCGCTTGCGCCCGAGGTGCTGGTGAACTGCGTGGCGCCGGGCTTGCTCGAGGGTACGCGCGCGACCGCCAACCTGCGGCCCGAGGTGATCGAGAGCGGCCGCCGGCTGTCGCTGCTCGGCAAGGCGGCCGACAAGGACGACTGCGCCGATCAGGTGGTCACGATGTGTCGCACCAACACGATGACCGGCCAGACCCTGGTGATCGACTCCGGGCGCACGTTTCATTGAAACATTCCCCTCCCCGGCGAAGCCGGGGAGGGGAATGATCATCGAAGCCCCGCCGCGCCGGTGCGGGCTCTGGCGGCGCCCTCGCGGGCCATGTCGGCGCACAGGCCGGTGTAGGCCGTCGGGTCGAGCAGCTTGGCGATCGCCTTGGCATCGACGTGCGCGGTGAGCCGCTCGTCGGCGGCGAGCAGCTCCGAGAACGGCTTGCCCTCGACGAAGGCCGCCTGCGCCGCGTCGTAGACGATGTCGTGGGCATGCTGTCGTCCAATCGCCGTGCCGAGGTCGAGCATCACGGCTTCGGCCATGATCAATCCACCGCCCAGATCGAGGTTGGCCCGCATGCGCTCAGGGTCGACCCTCAGGCCGCGCATGATCTCGGCCAACCGGCCCAGCATGTCGCCGGTGGCGACGCAGGCGCGTTGCTCGGCGGCATCCATCATCAGGCTGGTCGTGCGGTCGGCCTCGTGCTCGGTCGTCATGGCCTCGAGCGCCAGCGGCACCTGGCTGCGCACCTCGGCGGCGGCGGCGATGATATCCTGGCAGAGCTTGGGATTGCGCTTCTGCGGCATCGTCGAGCTGCCGACCGTGCCGGGCGGTACCGGCTCCTCGACCTCGCCGAACTCGGTCTTCATCAGGGTATAGATCTCGCGGCCGATCTTGCCGCCGGTGGCGGCAAGCAGGCCAAGCACGCAGATGTTCTCGGCCAGATGATCGCCGAGCGCGCGCGACGGCACGGTCATCGAGCCGAAGCCCAGCAGCCGGCCGATCGCCTGCTGCACCGGCGGTCCCTGCTTGCCGAGCGACGCGAAGGTGCCTGCGCCGCCGCCCAGCATGGCGATGAACAGCCGCGGCGCGAGCTGCTGCAGGCGCTCGACGTGGCGCAGCAGCTCGTCGATCCAGACGGCGACCTTGTAGCCGAAGGTGGCCGGCACGGCGTGCTGGCCGTGCGTGCGCCCGGCCATCGGCATGTCGGCAGTGCGCTCCGCCAGGTCCGCCATCGCGGCCAGAATCTCGCCGAGTTGGCGCAGGAAAACCGCATGCGCCTGGCGCAGCACCAGCAGGTCGCCGGTCTGGGTGATGTTCTGGGTGGTGGCCCCCCAATGGACCCAGCCGCCATGCGGGTCGCCGACGATGCGCCCCAGCTCCCAGACCAGCGGCACGAGCGTGTGGCCGGTGCGGGCAAAACCCTCGTCGATGCGCGTCCGGTCCATCAGCTCGAGCTTCGCCTTGGCGGCGATGGCCTCGGCTGCCGCGGCCGGGATGATGCCGAGCTCGGCCTGCGCGCGCGCCAGCGCGGCCTCGACGTCGAGCCAGGCCTGCCAGCGGTTCTCCAACCGATAAAGCGCGCGGATACCGGGATCGGCGACCCGGGTCGCAGTCGGCAGCGTGTCGCTCTCGTTTGCCATCGGTGACTCCTTCAGTGAGCCAGCAACAGGGGAATCGGGCAGGACGAGATCACCTTGGCGGTGGCGCCGCCGAGGCCGAGGAAGTTGCTCAGTTGCCCGTGGCCGTAGGCGCCCATCACCAGGAGATCGGCCTCCTTGTCCCGGGCATATCGGATGAGCGCGCGGCCTCGCGCGCGCCCGGATATCGTGCCGGCATCCATCGCCTCGACCGTCGCGGCGATGCCGCGGCGTCCGAGGTAGCGCACGAGACGCGGTGCGCCGGCGGCAGCCGGCTCGGCGCCGGCCATGACGGTCACCTTGCTCGCCTTCTCGAGGAAGGGCAGGGCAGCGCCGACGGCTCGTGCTGCCTGCGCGCTGCCGTTCCAGGCGACGACCACCGAGGATGGCGGATTGGAGGGCAGGTTGGGCGGGGCGATCACGACGGGGCGCGCACAGTCATAGAGCACGTGCTTGACGGTCGACGGCGCGATGTTCTCGGCATCGGCTCCCGGCCGGCCGAGCAGCACCAGGCTGGCGTAGCGGCCCAGGGCGACCAGCCGGTCGCGCGTCATGTCGCCGCCGCCGGCAAAGGTCGAGCCATCGAGCGGCGCGATGAGGTCGTGGAAGGCCCGCTCCGACTCGGCGGCGCGTGACTTCAGCCTGTCGTCGGAAAGCCGCTTGAGGAACGGCATGGCCTGAGACGCGATATCGAGATCGCCCTGATGGGTCTCGGCAAAATGGATGGCGTCGACCGTGCCGTCGAACATGCGCGCGATGCGCGCCGCGAGGCCGAACGACACCACGGCATCCGGCCCGCCCTCGGATATCGCAAGGATGGATTTGTACATGCTCTCCCCAGCCCCTCCGGTCGGTATCTACTCTACTCTTTATCCCTCCCCAGCTTCGCTGGGGAGGTGCCCCCGTAATCGGGGGCGGAGGGGTCATGAGCCTCAGTCCCGCTGCTCATGATCCCTCCGTCGGCATCGGCTTTTGGCCGCAAAGCGGCCAAACGCCTTTAGACGCCGACACCTCCCCAGCAAAGCTGGGGAGGAGAATGAGATGAGCGCCACAGAGTGGCGCGCTCCCAGCCATGACCCCTCCGTCGCCGTATGACGGCGACACCTCCCCACTGCGTGGGGAGGAAAAACACTACGCATTCGGATCGCCGGCATTCGGGAAGAACAGCTGCTCGCCGCCGACCTTGTAGTCGGCGATGGCGCGCTGGCCCTGCGGCGAGATCAGCCAGTCGATGAAGCGTTGGCCGGCCTCCTTCCTCACCGTCGGATGCTTCGCCGGATTGACCAGCATGACGCCGTACTGGTTGAAGAGGCGCTTGTCGCCCTGCGCGACGATGGCGAGGTCGGCCTTGTTGCGGAAAGAAAGCCAGGTGCCGCGATCGGCCAGCAGATAGGCATTGGCGGCGGCCGCCGTGTTGAGCGCGGCCCCCATGCCCTGGCCGATCGACTTGTACCAGTCGCCCTTGTCGGCGGCGATGTCGATGCCGGCGTCCTTCCACAGCCTCAACTCGGCGACATGCGTGCCCGACCTGTCACCCCGCGAGATGAAGGGAGCCCTCTTGTCCTTGATGGCGCGCAGCGCCGCGGCGATGTCGGTGGAGCCCTTCACGCCGGCCGGATCGCTCTTCGGACCGATCAGCACGAAGTCGTTGTACATGACGGGATATCGCCTGACGCCGAAGCCCTCGGCCTGGAACGTCTCCTCCTCGGGCTTGGCATGGACGAATACGACGTCGGCATCGCCGCGCCGGCCGACGTCGAGCGCCTGTCCGGTGCCGAGCGCCACCACCTTGACCTCGATGCCCGTCGCCGCCTTGAACAGGGGCAGCAGATGGCCGAACAGCCCGGAGTCCTGGGTCGACGTCGTCGAGGCGACCAGGATCGAGGTGTCCTGGGCCGATGTGGGCACCGTGGCTGTGGACGACAGCACGGCGATGGTCAGCAGGGCGAGCAATCGGCGGCCGATCTTCATGGTATGGCTCCGGTTGACGGGATCAGACGAGCAATTCGCCGGCGATGAACTTGCGCGCTTCATCGGTGAGGGGCGAGTCGAAGAAGCGGGCGGCAGCCGCGGTTTCGACGATGCAGCCGCGATTGAGCAGCATGACGTCGCCGGCGAGGCGCCGCGCCTCGCCGAGATCGTGCGTCGACAGCAGCACCTTGATGCCGCGCTGGCTGACGGTACGGATGACGTCCTCGATCGCCTTGGTCGAAGCAGGATCGAGGCTTGCGGTCGGTTCGTCGAGGAACAGCACGTCAGGTTCGCGCGCCAGCGCGCGGGCGAGGGCGAGCCGCTGCTGCTCGCCGGCCGACAGGCGCCGCGCCGGGCGCTCGGCGGCGTGCTCGAGCCCGACCAGGGCGAGGAGCCTGTCGATCGCTTCGTCGTGTTCCGCGCGGGCAATGCGTGCGGCGCGGAGCGCATAGCGAACGTTGGCGGCTGCGCTGCGCCGCAGCATCGTCGGGCGCTGGAAGACAATGGCCCGTCGAACCGGCGGCACATGCTCGCGCCCCTGCCAGGTGATGGTGCCGCGCACCGGAGCGACCAGGCCCATGGCGGCGCGCAACAGCGTCGTCTTGCCGGCTCCGTTCGGTCCGATGAGCACGGTCGGCGCGCCGGCGGCAATGGTAAGGGATATGCCGTCGAGCAGCGTCGCGTTGTTGGCGGCAATCGTGACATTGTCGAACCGGATCGGCAGGTCCGCGCTCATCCGGCAAGCCGCTCGGCGGCACGTCGCACGGCCCAGGCGAGGGCGTTGACCATCAGCACGATCGCCATCAGCACGATGCCGAGTCCGATCGCCAGCGGCAGGTTGCCCTTCGATGTTTCGAGCGCGATCGCCGTCGTCATGGTGCGCGTGTAGCCCTCGATGTTGCCGCCGACGATGATGACGGCGCCGACCTCCGCCGCGGCGCGGCCGAAGCCCGCCAGCAGGGCGGTGATGAGGCTGAAACGGGCATCCCAGACCAGGGTGCCGACGCGGCGCATCCATCCCACGTTCATCGCCGTGAGCTCGTCGCGATACTCGAGCCAGAGATCCTCGATCGTCTGGCGCGACAGGGCGGCGATGATCGGCGCGACCAGGATGGTCTGGGCGATCACCATGGCCTGCGGCGTGAACAGCAGGCCCCACGCGCCGAGCGGACCGGAACGGGAGAGGGCGAGATAGACGACCAGGCCGACCACGACCGGCGGCAGCCCCATCAGGGTGTTGAGCAGCACGACGACGCCGTCGCGGCCGCGAAACGACGTCAGCGCGATCAAGGCGCCCAGCGGCACGCCGATCAGGGCGGCGAGAAGGACCGCCGACAGGCTGACGACCAGCGCCAGCACGACGATGGCGAACAGCGCCGGATCGCCGCTCAGCACGAGTTGCAGGGCCGAGGCATTGTCGGGCATCGACTGGGCCGATTGTCACAAGGCGCAGGTGCGGAAGCCCGCGAAGACGTCGCGGCGGTCGGGCGTGAAGAAATTGCGATAGGCCGGACGGGCGATGCGGGCGCTGGTCGCCCAGCAGCCGCCGCGCAACACCTTGCGCGAGCCGAACCACGGCTGCGAGTAATCCTTGTAGGGATCGGCGGCGAAGCCGGCGAACGGCAGGAAGTCGGACGATGTCCATTCCCAGACGTTGCCGATCATCTGCCGGCAACCGAAGGCGCTGTCGCCTTCCGGGAAGGCTGCAACATCGGCCGGTGCGTCGTGCGTGAAATCGAGATTGGCATGGCGCGGCGAGGGCGACGCATCACCCCACGGCCAACGCCGCCGGTCGCGCGCCAGGCGCGCGCCGTCGGCCGACGGCATGCCGACCGCGGCGGCTTCCCATTCGGCTTCGCTCGGCAGGCGCCGTCCGGCCCAGCGACACCACGCGTCGGCCTCGAACCAGGACACGAAGACGACCGGCGCGTCTGGGGCAAGCTGTTCGGTCTGGCGATAGCGGCGCTGCGTCCACACGCCGTCCCGCTTGGGCAGCCAGTAGACCGGATGCTCGGCGTCGCGACTCTCGCGCCACGCCCATCCGGCCGCGCTCCAGAGCTCTCGCGTGCGATAGCCGCCGGCCTCGATGAAAGCGGCGAAGTCGGCATTGGTGACGGGCGCGCGGGCGATCTCGAAGGGCGACAGGATGGAGTCGTGCGCCCATTTCTCGTTGTCGAAGACGAAACCGTCGGCGGGAGTCGAGCCAAGCCGCCAGGTGCCGCCGGGAATCGCGGCGTCGCCGGGCAGTGCTCCGGCAGCCGGCACGGGCGTACCAGCCAGATCGACCGGCGGCGCAAAGGCCAGGGTCTGGCGCGTGTAGGTCAGGGCCTCGACATGCATGTCCTCGTGGCGGATGGCGAGCTCGTAGAAGTAGCGCGCGTCCTCGTCGGCCGTGCCCAGCAGGTCTTCCTGCCGGGCGAGGACATCGGCCATGTAGGCGAAGGTGCCGGCGCGATCGGGCAGATCGAGTTGCCAGCGCGTGGCGTGCGGCACGGCGCTCGAATCCCACAGCCTGTCGGCGCGCTCGATCAGCGGCGCGCGGCCGGCGACGTGGCGCAGCGTCCAATGCTCGTGGAACCAGGCGACATGGCCGATCTCCCACAGCACGGGATTGACGATGTCGAGGCGCGGACCCAACAATTCGGTCGATGCCAGATCTTCCGTCAAACGCCGCGTGCGAAGACGGGCCTCGCGCAGTTGCGCCCCAAGTTCGGCAGCGGATGCCCCGCTGGTCGGCCGATGGGCTTGGCTGTGGTCCATGAACATCGTCCTTATCACACCGTCCGGTCCGACTTCACGTACCGGCAACAGGATCGCCGCGACCCGCTGGGCGCGCATCCTGCGCCGTCTCGGCCATCGCGTGGGCCTGGCGGCCGACTATGACGGACGCCCCGCCGATCTGATGGTCGCCGTGCACGCTTGGCGCAGCGCCGGGCCGATTGCCGATTTCAAGGCGCGCCACCCGGCGCGGCCGCTGATCCTGCAGCTGAGCGGCACCGACATCTACGACTACCTGACCAGCGATCCGAGGCCGACGCTGCGCTCCATGGAGCTCGCCGACCGCCTGGTGGGGCTGAACGACCTTGCCTGGCGAGTCGTGCCCACGCGTCTGCGGACGCGGCTCTCCGTCATTCACCAGTCGGCGACATCCCTGCCGCACGGCAATCAGCCCAGCCGACGGGCCGTGGTGGTCTCGGTGATCGGTCACTTGCGTGACGTCAAGGATCCGCTGCGTGCCGCCAAGGCTGCGCGTCTCCTGCCGGCGGACAGTCGCATTCGCGTCGAGCAGGTCGGGCGTGCCTACACCGCCACGTGGGCGGCCGAGGCGACGGCGGAAATGGCGGCCAATCCACGCTACCTCTGGTGCGATGATGTTCCGGCCGCCGCGGTGCGCCGGCTGCTGGCCCGCAGCCACGCCATGGTCATCTCGTCGTTGAGCGAAGGCGGCGCCAACGTGGTCTCCGAGGCCATCGTTGCCGGGGTCCCGGTTCTCGCCTCGCGCGTTGACGGCAATGTCGGCCTCCTGGGCGGCGACTATCGCGGCTACTTCCCCGTCGGCGATACCGGAAAGCTTGCCCGTCTGATGCGGCGGATCGAGTGTGAGCCGGCCTTTGTCGCGACGCTGCGCCAAGCGTTGCGCCAGCGCGCGCCGCTCTTTCGGCCGGCACGCGAGATCGCCGCGTGGCGTCGCCTGCTCGCCGGCCTGACCGATTGAGCTTCATCGCTGGAAGCGCGCCACTCCTGTGGCGCTCATTGTCTTCCGGACCGCGAGCGTCTCGTTCGCTCAAGCTCATGAGCGAGCGAGACGCTCGTTGGTGTGGACGGCCCCCCGACGGCATCGATGTGCCAAGGTGAGGTCGTTGAAATCTCACACCAGGGGAGCCGTCCATGGCAAAGATAGCACGGATAGGGGTCGATACATCGAAGAGCGTTTTCCAGGTGCACG